>CAVUJF010000020.1:0-462214 GCA_963741745.1 uncultured Pseudomonadota bacterium
CGCCACGGGTATCGCCAAGGTGTCGGGGCTCCCCGGCGTGGGCTTTGAGGAGTTGGTAAGATTTCCTGGTGACGTACTCGGCATCGCGTTCAACGTGGACGAGGGCGAAATCGGCGTCGTGCTGCTCGGCGAATACTGGCACCTCAACGCCGGCGACGAGGTCGAGCGCCGGGCCGGGTCATGGATGTGATCGTGGGAGACGGATTGCTGGGCCGTGTCATTGACCCGCTGGGTCGGCCACTCGATGACAACGGGCCGGTGGCCGCCCACCAGCGTCTGCCCATCGAGCGCGCGGCACCGCACATCATGGATCGCGCGCCGGTTACGGTGCCGCTGCAGACCGGGCTGAAAGTCATCGATGCGCTCATTCCGGTCGGCGCGGTCAGCGTGAGTTGATTCTCGGTGACCGCCAGACGGGCAAGACCGCCATCGCGATCGACGCTATCCTCAACCAGCGCGACCAGAATGTACTGTGCGTTTATTGCGCCATCGGTCAGCGTGCGTCGCCGTCGCCAAGGCCGTGGCGACCCTGCGGGAGAAGGGTGCTATGGAACAGACCGTTCTCGTCGTGACCGAGGGCAACGACCCGCCAGGTCTGGCTTTCATCGCACCTTACGCCGCGACCAGCATCGCGGAGCATTTCATGGGGCAGGGTCGCGACGTGCTGATCGTCTATGACGACCTCACGCATCATGCGCGCGCCTATCGTGAGCTGTCTCTGCTACTGCGGCGCCGGCCCGGCCGCGAAGCTTTCCCGGAGACATCTTCTACATTCACGCGCGGCTGCTCGAACGTGCCACGCAGCTGCGCAAGGAGCTTGGCGGCGGCTTCCTCACTGCGCTACCGATCATTGAGACCAAGCGCAAGACATTTCCGCCTACATTCCGACCAATCTAATTTCCATCACGGATGGGCAAATCTACTCTTTCGCCCTCGCTGTTCGAATTGGGCGATCTGCCTGCCGTCGACGTCGGCAAATCGGTGTCGCGCGTGGGAGGCAAAGCACAGCGCGCGGCGTACCGTGTCGTGACGGGCGACCTTAAGCTCGCCTATGCACAGTTCGAGGAACTTGAGACGTTTGCCCGATTCGGTGCCCTCCGGGATGAAAACACCCGCAAGATCATCGCGCACGGAAGGCGCATTCGTGCCTGCCTCAAGCAGGCGGAATGCGCACCGGTCTCCGTGCCGGCACAAATCGCCGTCTTGCTGGCATTGAGCGCCGGACTCTTCGATCGTGTGGCGCTAGACCAGATGTCGGACGCCCAGTGCGCTGTCCAAGGGGCGGCGGCGAATATCGGGGCGGAAGCGCTGCGCACGATTCGAAAGCGCCGACAAATTGAGCGATGAGGATCGCAATACCATCATCGAAATTGCCCGCCAGGCGCTCACTCCTTTCCAATCCAAGGCGGAAGCCAAAGGCGAAGCCACCGCAAAGGCAGAGACCAAGACGGCACGAACGCCTGAACCCGTCTCTAATGCCAAACCCCAGTCGAAGCCGGCATCGGAATCGAAAGCCAGTGGTGACCCTGATGGTGGGTCTAAGGCGAACGCTGCGACGGAGCGCAAGACCGAAGCGACGGAGAAATCATGAGCGGCACCACGGAGAGCTTGCGCCGAAAGATCAGCAGTGCTGGCGAGCTCCAGTCGGTCGTCCGCGCGATGAAAGCCCTGGCCGCATCAAGCATCGGACAATACGAGAAGTCGGTGAGCGCGTTGGCCGACTACTATCGGAGTGTGGAACTGGGGCTGGGCGCGTGCTTTCGCGAAAACCAACCGGCGGCCACCGTGGTGGAACCCAAGGCAGCCGCCCAGGCGGGTGCGATAAGCGCCATCGTCTTCGGTTCCGATCAGGGACTGGTGGGCAGTTTAACGACGTGATAGCCGATCATGCGATCAAGACCCTCGCGGGTTTCGGCGCAGCTCGAGTGTGGGCGGTCGGCGAGCGCGTTCACGCGCGTCTGGCGGATGCGGGCCTGCCACTGACCGGACTCTTCACCGTGCCGAATTCAGTTGAGGCCATCACGCCGCTAGTCCAGACAATTCAAATTGAATGCGAGGCGCACCAAATTAAGGACGAGAACGCGCTTTGGGTGTTTCATAACCGCCCCGAGTCCGGCGCGCTCTATGGACCGGTTAGCCAGCGGGTGTTGCCGCTTGACACCCAATGGCGACGGGGTTTGGTCGCAATCCACTGGCCGAGCGCGAATATTCCGGAGGTCATCGGTAGCAGGAACGCGACCGTGCGCGCACTTTTAAGAGAGCATCTTTTCATCTCGCTCTTCCGCGCGTGCGCCGAGTCTCTGGCAAGCGAGAACGCGAGCCGTCTGGCGGCAATGGAGCGTGCTGAAAGGAACATCAATGATCTGCTAAAGCAGCTCCGCGGATCCTTCCATCAGTTACGCCAGAGTGGTATTGACGAAGAGCTCTTTGACGTGATTGCCGGCTTCGAGGCCCTAGCTGACTCGCGGTAATATCCTCAGAAGTCCGGGGTAGCCGCTCCACGCTGGTCCACGAGGCATTCGCGGATTCGAGTAGGCAGGCGCTACGATGGGCCCTAAACCGGGCGTTCCTTGGCAAGATCAAGCAAGAGAGAGGAAAGACGAGCATAGTCCCGGGATTTGTCCAGGAACGCAGTGGCGCCGAGCGACGCGGCGGCGCGTTGATACTCGCTGACGCCGTAATTAGTTAGGACGATGACTTTCGGCCGCAGGCCATCACAGGACAGCGCACGCAATACACCAAAGCCGGAGCCCTGTCGCAGGTGCAGGTCCAGAATGATCACGTCGGGGCGGCGTAGCGCAATTGAACCGACCGCTTCGTATTCGCTGTCGACAACCCCGATCAGATTCACTCCTGGTAAGCGGCGGATCAATTCTTCTAGCCTTGCCGCGAGAAGTGGAGAGTCCTCGACCAGTAGGACACGGAGGGCAGGGGTGTCACCGGGTTCGATCAAGGCGGACTCCCCCTTCGCCAAACCCTGCAGAAATTATTGCGACGGATACTCCTACTGCTCCCCAAGCAGGTCTGTAGGTCAAGTACTGATAAGGTTCCCGATGAGACCGAGTCGACAGTGGCAAGGGCCGCGATAGCGGCGGGGCGATAGGGCGTGCGCTGTTGCTTACAATGGCACAAACAGGATTGTGATAGCTCGGGCGTTAGCCCCGTCGAGCATTACTTTTCAAAAACCGTGGTCTGGCCTTTTCGGCGGTCTGTCGAGCACCGTTAGGATTGATCCACGAGATACGATACACTATGTACCGGAAGAGGCGGGCGGTTCCGTTTCGACACCTTCATCCGGTTCATGCGCGGAAGCCTCTTACTGATCATGGTCGTGGGACTCCTGTCAGGCAGACAGGGCTTCGCGGACCCGGCGGCCTTCGATCTGGCAGGTCCCAGTATTGAGGTCGAGATCACCCGGGGCGAGCGAACCTTGCCTGTCTCCCAGGTGCCGAACCTCGCTACCGGAGACCGGGTCCGGATCAAGGCAGACCTCCCGCCTGGCCAGTCCGCGCATTACCTGATGGTTGCCACCTTCTTGCAAGGTGCCACCAACCCCCCGCCTAAGGAGTGGTTCCATCGGTGCGAGACGTGGACAAGCCGATGTCTTAAGGAGGGATTGATCCTGACTGTGCCCGTTGACGCGCAGCAGCTGATTATCTTTCTGGCGCCTGAGACTGGGGGTGATTTTAGTACTCTGACGAACGCGGTACGCGGTCGGCCTGGGGCGTTCGCACGCACATCGCAGGACCTTGTTCAGGCAAGCCTAGATCGATCGCGCTTGGATACGTACTTGAGCTCCGTACGCGCCCTTGGTGACAGCGACCCGTCGCGGCTGAAGGCGGCAGCGCCGCTTCTGGCGCGCAGTCTCGCGATCAAGGTGGACGAAAAGTGCCTCGGAAAGATTCCTGTGCTGCAGGCGCCGTGTCTCGCCCAAGGCCGCGAGTCTTTGATTTTGGATGACGGACACAGCGCTTCGATCGCGCAGCAACTCACTTCGGGGCCTGCGAGCGATCTTGCCATGGAGGCCAGCAATACACCTCAGCTGCGGTCCGGTTATTACGGGCCGTTTATCGGCTCGATGTTCGACATAGCTAAAATATTCGGCTCATTTCATACGGCCCAATACCAGTACTTCCCCGCGCTCGCATCCGCCCGCGGCAATCGACTCGCCCTTACGCTTAATGCTCCCCCGTCATTTCATGATCCAAAATCGGTCCTGGTGGTGGCGCTGCCCGCAGTTGAAGGCCCGCAGCTTCCGCCTTTGCATGTGGTTGAGCCAGAGGAGACTTTGTGTGCACGACGCGAGCAGCTTGTGCTTGCGGTCGAGGGAGCTCCGCTGGTGTTCTCCACGGAGTACGCCCACGACTGGACGCTGCATCTCGAGACCAAGAATGGCTCAGCACTCGAGTTACCCGCCCGAGCGGATCCCAGCCGCGGTGGTTTTGTGGTCGAGACGCACGGTTTGGGTCTAGCCGTGCTGAATGATCTGACCAGCGCGTCCTTGCGAGCGAAGTGGGGATTTGATGATTTCAACGGTCCCACCTTCAGGTTTGCAGATCCGAGCGCACAGACTTGGAAGCTCGGGGCCGGGGATGATACGGGCCTTATCATCGGACGCCCGGACACGATCCACCTGCAGGCGAGTAGTGTGAGCTGTCTCGAGTCCCTCATTCTGGTGAGCCCCTCAAAGCAGTGGACCATCGAGTGGAAAAAAACCGGACCGAAGGAGGTCGAGGCCACCCTCCCGTTGCAGGAAGCGCAACCCGGAGAAATGACGCTGATGGTTAAGCAGTTCGGCTCCGAGAATCCACAGCGGCTCTCCTTGCGCGCATTTTCGGAGGCCGGTCACCTGGAACGTTTCGCTGTTCACGCGGGAGACAGCGAGGGGGTCCTGTCAGGGCATCGCCTTGACGAAGTCGATAACCTCACATTTCAGAACACGAAATTCTCTCCTGGCGATCTGTCAACACATGAGGGGCAAGACCAGCTTGCGCTGGTAGCGGAAGCCGGGCGATCCATTCATCTTCCGCGGTCGGGTGAAGACTCGAAAGCCCTTGTAACACTGAAGGACGGAAGAACCGTCGAGGTCAGGGCACTCGTGGATTCACCGCGCCCGAGCGCGGTGTTGATAAGTAAAACGATGCAGCACGCAAGGGCGGCAGGGCCTGGTGATATTCAATTGTTGGATGAACAGGAGCTTCCGCTTCAGGGAGAACTGACCTTTTCGCTGCGTGCGCGCTCGCCAGGCCTCTTTACACACGAGGACAGATTGGAGGTCGCGACGGCTGACGATGAGTCCTCGGTCATGCTTGACATCGCCTCAGGCACCATGGTGTTGCAAAGCGCAAAGGTGGCCGTTGCTACACTTGATCCGCAGAAATCGCTGGGAGTTTCGGCGTTCGGGCCGTTACGCTTCAGACGAATTATCAATGGGGTTCCCGGGGACTGGAGACCGCTGGTTACGCTGGTGCGCTTGCCCAAGCTGACCGAGCTGGACTGCCCGGAGGCATCGGATGCGGGTTGTACCTTGACGGGCGTGAATCTGTTCCTGCTCGACTCAATCTCGAATGACGCACAGTTCACCCAGCCGACCAATATTCCGGAAGGCTTCACGGACCAGTCCATCGCGATTCCGCACCCGCAGGACGGGCATCTCTTCGTCAGGCTTCGGGACGATCCAGCGGTGGTCAACACCGTTGTGCTCGAGGTGAAGACGCCATCGAACCCGGCCGAGGCAGCCGCGGAAGGTCGGGCCGATGGGGCAGGCGCGGCCGAGGCCATCGACGGCAGCGGGCAGCCGCCGCCGGTGGTTACAGGCGCAGCGGCGGTCATGAAGGGCGCCGCCGGATCGGACCACGGTTCTTCCGAGATACCAACTCCGCAGTCCCCTGCTTCGTCCAAGCCTGAAGAACACTAGCCTGACGTCCACGTGGAGTCTCCCACGCCGGGAGCCGGATACCTGAATGAAGGAGTAACAGACGATGGGTACGAGTAGGGTTTCAACGTGACGCACCTCACCGCTACGGAGGATCTCCTCCCATCAGGTGGACGGACGGCGGGGCGACCACGGGATCGGAATATCGACCGGGAAGTTGTGGCCGCAGTCTTGGCAGCGCTGCGGACCAGCGGATATCGCTCAGTCACCATCGACAGCATTGCCCGCAAGATAGGGCGTGCGCGAACGAGCCTCTATCGGCGGTGGCCGAGCAAGCGCCACCTGGTCACCTACGCGGTTCTTAGCGAACTTGGCGAGCGGCCGGCGGCGGACACGGGTATTTTGCGCCACGATCTAGAGGCGGCAGTGGGGACACTGCTGCGCGCCTTCTCCGGGCCCCTGGGTAGCGCACTGGCGGGCCTCGTCGCGGACATGGCAGAAGATGCGGAGCTGGCCCAGACCGTGCGTCGCGAGGTGCTTGCCACGCGGCGCCGATCCATGCGTGAGGCATTTGCCCGTGCCTACGCACGCGGTGAGACGCGCGAAGATCTGAACATCGAGCTGCTCTTGGACATGCTGACGGGACCATTCTATTTCCGAACTCTGCTCGGTCATGCTCCGATCAGCCGTGGCATGACGCGCGATGTCGTGGAGTATGTGTTGCGGATCGCGCGTCCGGCAAAGATGCGGTCGGCCGGGTGAAAGACGTCTATCGCAAGGTCCGTCCCTATCTGTCCATCTCGCACTGGCAGGGACGGCTGCTTCTTTGGACTGGGGCGTGCGCAGTTGGAGTGGCGGCGGTCGCATTTGCCTGGCTTGCCGACTCTGCGCAGGGGCTGTTCCGGCGCATCGCCGGTGAGGGGGGCCTCTGGCCGTGGGTTGTCACCCCTTTCGGGTTGTTCGCGATCGCCTGGCTCACGCGCCGCTACTTCGCAGGCGCGGAGGGCAGTGGGATTCCGCAAACCATCTTTGCCCTGCGTACGGACTCGGATAGCCAAAGCCGCGCGCTGATGAAGGTGCACGTTGTGGTGGGTCGCATTGTGTTGGCGGCCGCCGGTCTTGCCTGCGGTGCCTCAATTGGCCGTGAAGGACCGACGGTGCATGTGGGCGCCGCGATTACGCATTGGATCGCACGATTTCTGCCGCACGGGGAAACTCGCGCGGTGCGGCGGGTACTGATTCTCGCAGGCGGGGCCGCAGGCGTGGCCGCCGCTTTCAATACCCCGCTTGCCGGGGTGGTTTTTGCGATTGAGGAACTGTCGCGCTCATTCGAGGAGCGTGCAAGCGGTACGACGCTGACAGCCGTGGTGCTTGCCGGGGTCACCGCGATTGCCCTGGTCGGGAATTACTCCTACTTCGGGTATCCGAACCTCGCCAATACCTTGAGATTGATTTCTCCCACGGTCATAGCGATTGCGCTCCTTGGCGGACTGGCCGGCGGGACCTTCAGTCGGCTGACGCTCTCGTGCGTGCGGGGACTGCCAGGGGTCGTGGGGCGTTTCCAGCGTGGCTATCCCGCATTGTTCGCTTTGTGCTGCGGGGTGATGTTGGCGGCCATCGGCTGGGTCAGCGGTGCGCGTACCTTCGGCACCGGATACGTGGAAGCTCGCATGATCCTTGAGCAGAATGTCCAGTTACCGTGGGCCTACGCGCTCGCCCGCGGCGCGGCGACCTTGATCTCTTTCCTGAGCGGAATACCGGCCGGATTGCTCGCGCCGTCTCTCTCCGTGGGAGCAGGACTTGGCCAAGTGTTCGCGGACCTTTTTGGTGAAAGCTCGCTGGGGTACCCGGCGGTACTGGGGATGTGTGCCTACCTTGCAGGTGTCACACAAGCACCCCTGACCGCATTTGTAATCGTCATGGAGATGACCGGCGGTCATCAGATCGTATTTCCGCTGATGTTGGCCGCAACGCTTGCGACAGGCGTGTCGAGGCTCATCTCACCTGCACTGTACCGCGCGCTTGCCGACCGTTATGTCGCCTGATGCTGGCGGGCACGCGGCACGGCCATACAGTTAACGAGTGCGCGATGCCGCACGGCGGCGCGATTCTAACCGACGCCCATCACGCGCTCCTCGAGGCGTGTGCGCAGAGCGTGCCGGCGTCACTCAGGCACGCCTGCCCGTATTTGGCAATCTCCCGCGGTCGCACGATGAATCTCGGCGACTGGCACCACCAGGCTTGCGACGGCTAGCGCCACATCAATCGGGATTGCAAACGATACTGCGCCGTGTCCTCGAGCACCCGTAGATATCCAAGCGTTGACGGCGACGACGCGCCCGCAACGATCGAGCAACGGGCCACCCGATCCATCCGGGCGCGCTGCGAAATCGGTCCGAATGAAGGGTACGAGAGAGCTTGATCGGCCGATTGCGCGTACGGTGCCTGAGGTCACGTTCATGTGGGCGTCTTCCGGTAAGCCCATTGCAAAAACCGGCTCTCCGATGGCCAGATCTCGGGCCTCCCCAAGCTCTGCAGTAGGGAGAGCCCGCGCATCAATCTTGACAACCGCGATGTCGGTGAGAGGGTCGACGCCGAGTACCTCACCCTTAAATGTACGCCCGTCGGCGAGCTGAACGGACACAACGCTCGCATCGCGCACCCAGTGAGCGTTGGTGAGAATTACACCATTGTGGGAAACGACAAAGCCGGATCCCAGTGCGATGGCACGGACGCCTGCGTGCGATATTGGTAGGTAGCGATAGAAGCGATAGTACGGATCATCCGGAGGGATGCTTTCCGCGGTGGTCCGGTAACTACGTCGAAGTGCTCCCTCGCGTGTGCGACAGGCGCTGTGGTGATTTTGACGATGGCCGCGGCATTCCGGGCAGCGATGTCAGGATAGTCCGGGGTCGTCGGTAACGTCAGCGGAGGGGCGACCGGCGCGTGGGGATCGCTGGCGAGGGCCTCGGATGCGAATAGCCGATCGGATACGCCGAGGACAGTGATAGCCCCAGCAAGACATACGCTTACTGCGAAGCTCAAGCCACCGTTGCTCAAGGTCATTACACGCATCCTTGGATCCTGGGTCGAATCTCCCTTTCCCGACACGATGGCTAGCAGTCGAGGACACGTACAACGAACCGTGCCGAAGCCTCCGCCGCGTGCGCTTGGCAAAGGGGTAACTCATTTGTTGAGACCTATACGCCCCGGGGAAAGTTCAGCTACCGCTCGGGAACGAGGGGTCGCGCCCGCCGTGAGCCAAACGTTGGCAGGGGCCGCAGCCACGTATTCAAAAGCGGCTATCCCGCGTAGGCAGCCTTGCCTTCGACCGCCATCGCACAGGTCTGTCGAGGCATGCATTCTCCGAGAAATCGGAGCGCAGCGATGGATACTCTATTTGCTCGATATGCGCCCCAACCGCCGCAGCAGTGGGGTAATCGTCAGCCCTTGCACGAATACCGAAAATGCTACGACTGCGAAGGTCAGGGTGATGATGACGTCTCGATAAGCCAGGTCCAACGGGAGGGCCAGCGCCAGTGCCAGTGCCAGAGCACCGCGCAGGCCGCCCCAGAACAGTAAATGCTGGTCTTGCCGCTCGACCCTGAGTGGACTCCCAGCGAACAGTAGGCAAATTGGGTAGATCGCTACGGCCCGTCCCAACGTCACCAACGCGATAGCGACCAGAACGGGGACCCAGAGACCAGTGAAATGCTCTTGAGCCTCTTGCGCGCCGATCAGCAAGAAGATCAGTGAATTGGCTATGAAAGCCACGTATTCCCAAAATACCTCCAGCGCATGCCGCCCGGCTGGTGACATGCGACCTGGCGAGCAATAGTTGCCAACCACTATGCCGGCCGTCATTGCAGCAAGAACCCCCGATAGATGACAGCGCTCGGCCACATAGAAAGAGCCGTAAGCCGCGAGCGTCGTAAAGGTAATCTCGACGAGATGATCCGAAGTTTGCCCTGCCAGCAAGTTGAATGCCCAGCCGGTGAGCGCACCAATCGCTATTCCCCCGCCGATGGTGAGTATCAACGAACCGGATACCGCAAGTACGCTGGGGTGCTCTCCCGCGAGCACTCCGAGCACCGCCACGAAGGCGACCGCCGCCGTGCCGTCATTCAAGAGACTCTCGGCTTCGATTAGCAGTCGAAGCCTACCCTGTACCGCGGCTTCCTTGAATGTTGCAACGACTGATACTGGATCGGTGGCTGCGATTAAGACGCCGAACAGGATGGCGCTGCCCCAGTTCCAACCCAGCACATAGCGCATGCCGACGGCCGTCAGAGCGGCCGCGAGCAGAACTCCCAATGTTGCGAGCAGTGTAACCACGGGCAGATCTCGCTTGAGATCGGTCCACCGAATAGACAGCGCGGCCTCGAACACGAGCGGCGGTAGGAAGATCGAGAAGATGAGATCTTTGGTCAGGTGTAGTTCGAGACGCACGTGGACTAGGTAGAGAGCCATTCCGGCAAGGACCAGCCCAACGGTGTACGGCAGGCGCAGACGACGCATCAGCATCGCCACCAAAGCGGAGACAAACAGCAGGAACCCGATTTGCGGAAGACCGGAGCTCATGTAGCTCAGGGAGCGTGCGCGTGGGATTCTGCCGAGCATCCCGGACTATTCTCCGCCGGCGGACAATAGTCCCTACGGCGCAACCGAAATTCTCTTGCGCGGACGCATTTACTCGCTCGCCGGATTGCACGGTTCAGAATCATGGCTTCAGCCCGAAGGTCTCCTTTCTGACCAGTACAGTAGAGGAGGCGGCGTAAACGCCATTCCAGAATCTGCAGCTCGGGGGTGATTTCCGCGCGAAACCAGTCGGACAGCTCGGTCCTTTCCTGCGAGGCGGTGCGCTCCGCAGCGCGCAACTGCTCTTCTAAGTCCCGCAGTGCAGACTGAGTGTCCCGTGTCGAACGCACCGAGCGCCGCACCGCGATTGCTGCCAACCAGATGATGCCCACTCCGACACACCGGTTGGCAACCGCGACCTCCGTTGGGGCGCCACTTGGCGATAGGGCAAATCCCAGCATAGTTAGAGGCATCACTCCTCGCGCTGTGTAGAGGGCCGAGTTCGGGCGGGGAAGCCACACACAGACCATTGTGGCGGAAACGTATAGGACGGCATCCAGAAGCCCATTCGGGGTAATCACATCGAAAATGAAGGCAATAGTTGCCAGTAGGATCGGAAACAAGGCCGGCGGAGGAAAGGTCCACTCGCGCATCAGTGGCAAATGTGCCGTGGAAAACGAGCACAGTCGATCCATTTTTAGGTCTCCGAGGGTACTTGTTTTACCAAGCTCAGCTGGTTTTTGGTCACATAGCAAGTTTTTACAGTTGCAGGAAGCTTGCCGACGTGTTGCCTGCGCGTAACGTGGCCGATGAACGCGGGCTTGGCGGAGGCGACAAGAGGGATCGGTTCCGACCCGACTAGGCTTCGAGGAGTCAACGAAATGTAGCTGAGAGATCGATGCGGTTGACGAAAGTGGAATTCACCCGGCGAGTCATATCTGGCAGGGAACGTGTTTCTTGGCATGGTCTTGCTCAGTCTGTCGGTTGTCATGGAGTCTGCCACTCGCACCGTCTGGCGTTCGAGATCGATGCAGAGCACCTTCGCCTCAGCTGAGGACTGCGCTGCGAGGTCGGTAGCACCAGCGATTGACGCAGCATTGCGCATCCAAGATGAAGTCGGTCGATAACGTCTCTTGTTCGCGTGCACGCGAGGAGGTCTATAATTCGCGCATGCGAATGCGGAGACTGTCATGAAGAACCGCAAGGTGCTGATCGTGGGAACGGGCATCGCTGGAACGACGTTGGCCTATTGGCTGAACCGATACGGGTTCGAGCCCACGCTCGTTGAACGAGCTGAGCAATTGCGCACGGGTGGATACGTCATCGATTTCTGGGGCGTCGGGTATGACGTCGCGGAGAGGATGGGCTTACTGCCGGCCCTCAATGAGGTCGCTCTCCCTTTTGACGGCCTCAAGATCGTTGATGCGCGCGGCAAGCGCAAGAGCGGACTTGGTCGGCGTGCCATACGGTCGATGTTGGGGAGGCGCTACTTGAGCATTTTGCGCAGCGATCTTGCGAGGGAAATATACACAGCCCTCGGCGACGAGGTACGCACCATATTCGGTGACACTGTGGCTCGCCTTCAGCAGGACGATGCCGGGGTGCTCGTGGAGTTTCGGTCGGGTCATTCCGAGCGGTTCGATCTCGTCTTCGGCGCTGGCGGGCTGCACTCGCCAGTCAGGAACCTTCTCTTCGGCGCAGAGAATAGCTTCGAGAAATTTCTCGGCTACTATGTCGCATCATTTTCTGTCGACAATTACCCGCATCAAGAGCCCCGTGTCTTCGTCAGCTACTCCGCTCCTGGCAAGCAAGTGTCACGCTACACGCTGAAGGAAGGTCGCACGGTCTTTCTATTTGTGTTTGCGGCGCATGAAAAGCTCTCGGTCCCCCACTCGGACGCGCAGGCGCAAAAGCAGGTGTTGAAGGACGAATTCGCGGGAGTCGGCTGGGAATGTCCCGAGATGCTGCGTCGGCTGGAGTCGAACACCGAACTCTATTTTGACGCGGTCAGCCAGATTCGCATGGAGAAGTGGTCGCGCGATCGCTCCACGCTGGTGGGCGACGCCTGCGCTTGCCCTTCGTTGCTCGCCGGCCAAGGTTCGGCGCTTGCGATGGCCGGCGCATACATCCTTGCGGGTGAGCTCAAGTTGGCAGAGGGCAACCATAAAATTGCTTTCGCCAACTACGAGCGCTTCCTGCACCCTGTGATTGATAGCAAGCAACACGCGGCGCAGAAATTTGCGAAATCGTTTGTGCCCAAAACGCACGCCGGAATATTCCTGCGGAATCAGGTTACTCGTCTGATGAGCATTCCGCTGGTTGCCGATCTTGCAATGGGGCGCATGTTCAAGGATTCGCTGTCGCTGCCGCCATACGAGGCGAATCAGGCTTCCGGTTAGGCTCTGCAGGCGCGCCTCGGCGAGAAGCTCCGGCGGTTCGAACCCCGGGGTGCAGGTGCGCTTCAGCCGCGAATGGCGAGATTCGCTACGAGCGGACCGCCGAAGAGGTCGTCGTACGGCGTATCTTCCACAGGCGGGAAGATCGGTAACGGTCGTCCGGCTGTAGACCGCGTGTCGTGACCCGATGCTGCGCATGGCGCAGCGGACTTGCTACCAGCAGCTCTCTCCCATCGCTCGCCTGACGAACCTCTCGCATCTCGTGCAAAGTGAGCTGAAGTGCACCGATATCGGCCGCCCTGGGGTATCGACCGGGGTAGCCCCGAATCCGAGTGGACAAACTCTCAGCAAGTTCAATAACTTATCCTCACTACGCGATCCCGACCCTAGCCTTTTCCGGAATCTAATTCGCCCGTCCCAGGGCGTCCTTCCAGAGCCCGAAATGTCTCCAAATACTGGAAAACATAGGCTTTCCGCGTATCCGCCTGTCTGAGCGTGTCTGGAGGGTCCCGATTGGCCCTGGGGTCCCGAGAGGGGTACCGTCCCCCCGTCTGGGGTACCGGAGCGGCAAATGTCCAGCTGGCGTGGGCGATCCCGTCCAACTGGACATCAGCTCCATCGATGAGCGGCAGGCCTGCCGTCAGTCGCCTACGTCTCCGTCCTTCCACCCAGACAGGGCACATTCGCGTGGGTGGGTGAGCTCGAGTTGTGCGAGGCGTTTCACTCCACTCCATCCGTCAGTCGATGATGAGGTCGTCATACTTGAACGGACCGCCGGTGACGGGTCGTAGAGAATTCGGACAGTTGCCGTCCAGATCAAGCACGCCATATTCCTTGGCCTGCTCCGCGCCGATTATGGTGCGGCCCGACAGCGCCATCATGTCCGGATCGTTGTGGATCGCCACGATAATGCGTCCAGTAAAGTCCGGCGTTTCCATATACGGCAACAGAAAATCGAATTGGCCCGGCTTTTCCGCCATGGAGGACGCCGACCTCGCAGTCTTCAGCAAGCCCATCCAGATGCTTACCGACGCCACACCGAAGGGGCGCAGGTCCACTGCCATGTCGGCCGACATCTTGTCGGTCCCGGCTTTCTGCGCGCCATAGGCAGGGCCGTGGGCGTAGTTCACGGCGCCCGGCGCGGACGTGAAGACCAGCAGACCGCCGGGCTTGGCGACGAGCAGGGGTGCCGCCGCGTGGGCCGCGATATAGCTCGATCGAAGGCCGACGGTGATAATGTCTGCCATTTCCACCGGCCTCGTCCAAAATCCGCCGCGCTGGATCAGATCGCTGCTGATGGCCGCGGCGTTGTTTACCAGAATGTCCAACCGACCTTCATCGCGCTCAATGGTCGCGAACAAACCGCGCACCGCTTCGTCGTCGGCGTGATCGCAGGCGTACGCAACGCCACGTCCGCCGGCGGCGGTCACCTCCGCCGCCGTTTCATGGATCGTACCACCCAATGGCGATGCATCCGCAGTCTGGCTGCGTCCGGTGACATAGACGGTATATCCCGCCGCCCCCAGTGCCCGCGCGATGCCCTGACCCGCGCCCCGGCTCGCGCCGGTCACCACTGCGACACCGTTCTTCATGTACCTCCCCTTTGTCACGGCCCGACGTCTGGGCAGCCGATGTGAGCACACAAGGGCAACCGTGATGTACGAGCGCCAGTTTGAGCTCGCCGGCCTCTTTGATGGTACTGGAACCTATCTCAAAACTGTTTGAGAAGAACGCTTCGACCCCTTCGTCTTCCATCAGTCGAGTCGCCTCGGACTCACCCGGTCTTGGCTGCGCCGCCGCTGCGCGACTTGGTGATGGACCGGTGTAGCGGTTGCCGACCGGTAGCGCACGGTGGGAGGATGGCTGGTCGGTGAGGAGTTTGCCCCTTGGCAAGCGATCCAGGCGCTCGCAAGACCCTGAGTGGGGTAGCGACTGGGGTAAGTGGGGCACGCAGAGCAAAAAAGCGGCGCGCACTCGGATAGTTACACGACGCAGTCGATTCCGACCCAAGAAATGCTCGGCGAACTCCTCCAGTTGAGTTAGTGCTCCTTGGTTCAACGTCTAGTTAACGGATGCCGTCCTCTGAATTGTGAATCCGCCACACCGTTCGCCCGGCGCGTTCTGGATTGCATTTAAGACGTCGGCAGAGCCCAGCAGACCCCCACCCAACGACCGCTCGGCAGGGTCTGGCGACCGTTCGACACCCTGGCGCGGCACCCGCGCAGCGCAGCCTTAGAGTCACTCCCCGGCACCACCGATCCGGACTTGGGATTGCATCGATGCACGCTGCCGTCTGCCTGAAGAACGTCGTCAAGCACTACCTGCACCGCAATCAGCGCTGCGAGGTTCTGAGCGGGCTCGACCTGGAAGTTCGCACGGGCGAATTTGTGGCCATCAGCGGGCCGTCCGGGTGCGGTAAGACGACGCTATTGAACGTGATCGGTGGCGGCGCCCGCGCGGACGCCGGTGCGGTGCTGGTCGGAGGGGCGGCGCTGGAGCAGCTCGGTAGTGCGCAGCTGGTGCGCTGGCGTGCCGCCCATGTCGGCATGGTGCCCCAGCTGCAGAAGCTCTCGCCCTGGCTGACCGTGGAGCAGAATGTGGAGCAGCCGCTGCTGCTGACGGACTTGTCCAGAGAGTTGCGGGTGAGCGCTGTGCAGGCGGCGCTGCAGCTGGTCGGCATGGAAGGGCAGGGCGCGCATGAGCCCGGCGAACTGTCTGGCGGGCAGCTGCAGCGGGTGGCGATCGCGCGGGCGCTGGTAGCCAACCCGGCGCTGCTACTGTGCGATGAGCCCACCGGCGCGCTGGATCCGCATACGGCAGCGCAGCTGCTCGAGCTGCTCGAGCTGGTCAATCAGGCGATGGGCACCACGGTGGTGATGGTCACGCATGACCCGGCAGCGGCGGCGCGGGCGGACCGGCAGCTATATATGGCCTGCGGGCGCGTGTCTGCAGCGCAGCTTGCCGCATGAGAGAGGGCGTCCCTAGGCTATGCTCGACCTGCGTGGCCCCGAGCACGCCGTGCCGCCGTTTCGCCTGAGAGATCCAGTGTCGGAAGAATTGCTCCGGATACCGCGAACCCCCGTCCCCTCCAGGGGCTACTGGGCCTGCCAGCTGGCCGGCTGGGGGCTCTATTCGCTCCTGCAGCTGGTGGCGGGGGTCTTTGCCCTACATCTCGCGTGGCCGCGTGCGCTGCTGGAAGTCCTAACACTCAACGGGGTCGGGCTGCTGCTTTCACACGGCCTGCACGGCTACATCCGCAACCAAGGCTGGGGCTCGATCGGTCTTTGGCGGCGGGTGCCGCGCATCGCCGCCGCGAGCCTGGTCCTAGCCCTGCCGCTTGCGATCGTCGCCCCACTGACGTCGATCTCCTCGCTGCAAGGTTCGGCGGTACTAGTTCAGGACATTCACGATCTGATGCCATCACTGGCCGTCCGCGAGACGGAGGTGCTGCACTTTTTCCACCAATGGGTGAACTGGAGCGTGCTGTTCGCCCTCTGGCAGGTGCTGTATTTCGCGGTTGTCTCGCTACGGCACAGCCAGCAGGCGCAGCTGCGGCACTCGGAGCTGATACGTTCCCTGCAGCAGGCCGAGCTGCGGCTGCTGAAGGCGCAGATAAACCCGCACTTCCTCTTCAATGCCCTGAATACCGTGCGCGCTCTCATCGCCGACAACCCGCAGGCCGCGCAGGTCGCCGTGACGCGCTTCGCCAACACACTGCGCTACGCGCTGAGCGCGGGGCAGCAGGAGACCGTGCCTCTGGCCCGGGAGCTCGAGGTGGTGCGCGACTACCTGGACATCGAGGCGCTGCGCCTGGAGGACCGGTTGCGCGTCGAGTACGAGATCACCGAGGAGGCCGGCGCGGTCGCCATCCCGACCATGCTGCTGCAGACGCTGGTGGAAAACGCCGTCAAGCACGGCATCGCCGAGCTGCCGGGCGGCGGACAAGTGCGGGTGGAGGCGGCGGTACGCGACGGGTTACTCGCGCTCGCGGTGAGCAACTCCCGCCCCGCTGGGGGCGGCCGCACCGACGGCGGGACCGGACTTCGCAACTCCGCCGAGCGGCTGCGGCTGCTCTTCGGCACCGGTGCCAGCGTGGCGCTGGACCTGTCGCGGCCCGACATAGCGGTCGCACGCGTGCGCCTCCCGCTCGTACCGTGAAGGCGGTTATCGTCGATGACGAGCCCTTGGCGCGCCGCGAGATGCGGCGCCTGCTGGCCGAGCATCCGTGGCTTGAGGTGAGTGGCGAGGCCGGCAGCGCCGCCGAGGCTCGGGCCGTGATCGAGAAGCAGCAACCAGCTCTAGTCTTTCTGGACGTGCAGATGCCCGGCGGCTCCGGCTTCGATCTGCTGTCGAGCCTGGAGCACGTCCCGCAGGTCATCTTCACGACCGCGCACGATGTGCACGCCGTGCGTGCCTTCGAGGTGAATGCCTTCGACTACCTGCTGAAACCCATCGACCCGCGCCGCCTGGCCTCGGCGCTGGAGCGTCTGCAAGGCGCTGGCGCGCCAGCTGCAGTGCAGGGCGGACCCGTGATGGAGCAGCTGTTCGTCCGCGACGGGACACGCTGCTGGTTCGTGCCCCTGCGCGAGGTTCAGCTGTTCACTTCAGAGGGCAACGCGACGCGCCTGTCGTGGGGGAAGGAGAGGCCGCTGTTGGCGCACAGCCTCGCAGCCATCGAGCGGCGCCTGGACCCGGCTCAGTTCTTCCGCGCCAACCGCCGCCAGATCATCAACCTAAAGTTCATCGAGAGCATCGAGGCGGGCGTCAACGGAGCGCTGCACGCCCAGGTGCGCGAAGGTCCGGAGGTGGAGATCTCGCGCCGGCAGGCGCGCCAGTTCCGGGCACTCACAAGCCTGTGACAAGGTTGCCGCCGAACAAAAGCGTGATGTGTCGGCTGGCTGGTAAAGCATCAGGGGCCGTGGCAATGCGTACGAGGCATACGGGGGGTTCGATTCCGACCCGAAGCGTGTCTAGGTGTGAGTTGAGCGGCGGGTTTCGGCCAACTGCGGACCGTAGCCGCCCTGACTGAACATTCCTGAAGCTGCCATTCCCGGGTTGCGGTAGGCTAGGCAAGCGATAAACGCGAAATTTCCATTTGACGGCGAGCCTCGAGTTGCGTCGGGTCTTGCTCGGTAAATGCCAATTTGGCGTGGTGCCCATTTGAATAACGTCACCCGCCAAACCAATCGAGGAACGACCATGACTAGCCCGATGTATACCAACTCAGTTCCCGTTTTTAAGCAATTGCTGACGGCTTTGAAAGCCATTCTGGCTCAGGCCGATGCACACGCTGTCGCCAACTCAATAGAGCCGGACGCATTTTTGCAGGCTCGTCTGTATCCGAACATGTTTCCGCTGGTCAAACAAGTGCAAATTGCTGCCGATTTTGCGCGCGGGATCTCTGCACGCCTAGCAGGTGTTGATGTTCCCATCTATGAAGGCAAGGAGAAGAGCTTTGCCGATCTTGACGGACTATTGGCACAGACAATGAGATTTCTTGATAGCGTGAACTCTTCCAAATTTGAAGGTAGCGAATCGAACGAAATCGTACTGCGTCCTGGTACGCCTAAAGAAAAGAAACTGAGTGGTCAGGCCTATCTGGCCAACTACGGCGTACCGCAATTTCTTTTTCATGTCACCACCGCCTACGCGATTTTGCGCCACAACGGGCTAACCATTGGCAAGCGTGATTTCATGGGGGTTTACTAATCCTCCCGCCCGTACAGGATCTGCGCCGCGACGCACCGGAGGATGATCGGGAGCTTTAGGACTTCGGACCCGACCCTCCAGCCCCCAGACTGCCATTCCAGTGGACCACACAAACCCATCTGGCGCGGCAGCACCGAGGTCCGCACCGCCGACCGTCCGCCCGATAAGTTTGACGACCGATACCCATACTCGACCGTCTCTGACGGGCCAACTCCGGCCCTTCACCTCATCAAGATAGAGTTACCGGAAGGGGAGATCTCGCTCTGCGTGGGGTGAGTGACTCTTGGTTCCGGACTAAGCGGTTCGATTCGGACCCGAGGCACCTGCGTTACTGCGCTACGAGCGCCTTGTAATCAGAATTTGTTGTCGTCACTACGAGCGATTTGGCCGTGGCGTTGAGCACAGTCTGCTGCACATAGTTCGTGTTGTCCGGCAGGCTGGCAAACTGAACCGCCAATGTAACCACCTCTTTGGGATCATCCAGGTAAGTGTTCACTTTCACCGTGCTGATCTTTTTCGTTGCAGCGTCGAAGGAGATCGTCATCTGGTCGCCGGTCAGGGCATAGTCCTTAAAAGCGATTTGCGTCACGCCGGCACTCGCGTTGGGAATCAGCGAGACTTTCCCGGCCTGGTAGGCCTGCTGCATGCTCTGCGGATCGGGCGGCACGTACTTGCCCAGCAGGCTCTTCACCTGCCCCATGTAGTCCTTCATCTCTTCTTTCTTGTTCGCGATCACTTTCTGTTTCATCCGGCCGCCACTCGGAGCTGCGGTCGGCTCACCCACTGGGGTCTTCAGTACCTTCCCGTCCGGCCCATACTGGCAACGGACTGGCTGGGAGCCTTTGGTTCGCCCTTCAGTGTCAGCTGTTGTGTTTCGGTCCATTGATACTGGTGCAGCTTCTTCTGGTTTTCCGCGAGCGACTGCTTCACCGCGGCCAGTTTCTGTTGTAGCTCTGCGCCTGCTCCGCCACTGTTCTGGGCAATTGCTGGGGCCACAGCTGCCAGCATGGTAGAAACGATAAGCAGCGCACTTCGGCGGCCGGCGCGAGGCATGCGGCCGCTGAACCGCCTGACATGGGTACGGACGATAGATGGAGTCATTGGGCTTTCTTCCTGTTCTGGGTTTACGGGCTGACTGTCATTGCTGTTTCATTCGACAAAGAATGCGCACAAGCAGGAAATCGGGTGCTGGGCGCGGACTTGCCCCTGGGTCGTCATGGTTTGATTCCACCGCCCCAGCGGTACTGCCAGACGATGCCCGCCAGCTTGTAGCTGTCGCCTGTACGGGTCGAGACTCCGTTGCTGGCGTAGAGCTTGATTGAATTGCGTGCGTTGACCGGGAGCGCAAGCGTGGCGCCGACGCGCCAGTTGCGCTGGAGGTCGTTATTCTGCGTTCCATTGATCGTCGTTGTGCCGCCCGTGAAGTACGTGGCATCCAGTGCCGCCCAAATCCCGTACCGAAAGCTGCGAATTACATGCCCTTGAATTGAATAAAGCGGGGCCTGCGATCGCGTCTCACCGCCGAAGAAATCCTTGTTGTCTGTGTAGAAGGTCGTCGCCGCCGTCGCCTCGAATATCCACGCCCCAACGGCCTTCGAAACACCCACGCTGGGTTTGAAGAACCAGCGATGCGTTCCGAGGTTTACCAGACGCGTGTCATCGTATTGGCCAGCCGGTGCCGACACTTGCAGCGCCACCCCGACGATCCAGTCCTGCTGGTAAGAGGCGAAGTCTTTTAGCGGAAGTGCAGGTGCACCGTACAGGTTGATGGACAACCGGAACTCCGGATCACCAAATCCGTTGACGGTGCGTTGCGCTGGCTGTCCCAGGTAATCCGCCGAACCGGACAACCACGTGTACGGCACAGTGGCATCGAACTTCCCCGAATAGCCCAACAGGTCGAGCGACTTGGCAAAGCCGAAGTCACTGGAATTCGTCACCAGGTGAGGATTGGTGACCGGCAGCGACTCGTCGAGCGCGAGGGCACCGTCCGTGTAACTATAGCCGCCGATCAGGAAATTGACGCCAATCGGTATGTTCGACCACTGCCGTGGCTCGATTTCCTGCGCGTTTGCGGTCGACGCCGCCACGAGGTACGCGAGCACGATGACAGTCGCCAGCAGGCGCCTGTGGCGGGCGAGTGCGTGGAAACTGATCAACTGGGCGATGAAACACGTGGGCCCGCTGCCGGTGGCCGGCAATCTACTTGGGTGCTTCGATGATGGCTTTGAGCGTTCCACGATTGATTGCGCGCTTGAGCGCCGCATAGTCCTTGTCATTTTGGTCGGCGTAGGCGACTGAGAATGCTTCGATCGCCTTATCGAACGTGTCGCTCTTGCCCAGGTAGCCGCTAATCAGGGCCGGATCGCCGGAGCGCGCGTGGGAGAGCGCCAGCGTGTGGCCACACCAGCCGGCATCCAGGAGCATCTCCGCTTTGCCGAACGTCTCGATGGCAAACTTAATCTTGATATCTCGCAGCTGGCGAATATACCCATGGTGTCCAGGCCGACCCTCAGCCCAGCCGAGAAAGATGTCGGTGACTGGCTGCATGAGCCGCTGACCGTTTATGACGCGCTGTCCGTGGTTGGCAAAGGCACTCTTGCCGGCGTACGCCTCGAGAACCGAAGCGCGTGCCTCCTTCGCCTGAAGAACGAGAGAATTCCCATCACCGTCCGTGAACAACGCCACCCAGCAACCCGTGCCGACGCTGCCGACGCCGACGACCTTGATCGCAGCATCCCGGAGTTCGTAGCGGTCGAGCAACGCTTGAGTGGAGGGCGCCAGGGTATCGCGATAGAGAGCGAAGCTCCGCTTGACGATCGGGTGGATCTCCCCCGGGTCATGGTCCTTCCAGTGAAAGATCGTCGGAAGCTGATCCTCGATGACCGGGGTCTTGCCGGCACCATGTTTGAAAGTCGGAAAGAGATCTTCCTCGACGCGGCGCGTGCGCTCCTTCTCAATGCGATTGATTGCGCGTTTGCGGAAGTCTGGGTCGTCCATGGTCGCAAGGAGCGATTCCGAGTCGACCACGGAATACCAGAGCTTCAATGGATCCATTTCGCCGAACTCAAGCATGTGCTTGCGGTAGGAGCGGACACAGGTGAGCACCGCGTCTCTGGCGGTGCGTTCACTTAGGTTGTTGTTCCGGCAGGCGACCACGAAGCTCGCGGCGAGACGTTTGAGGTCCCATTCCCAGGGAGCTGGCAGGGTTTCATCCAGGTCGTTGATGGCGAAGATGACGCGTCTTTCAGGTGTACCCAAGCCGCGGAAGTTACCCAAGTGGGCGTCTCCGCAACATTGCACGCGAACGCCAGTTGCCGGAGTGCTCGCGAGATCCACCGCCATGTTGAGCGCCGAGCCCCTGTAAAAGGTGAACGGCGACAGAGCCATGCGACCGTGGCGAAGGGGAAGCAACTCAGGGATGCGCCCCTTGTCGGCCTCCAAGACCAAGCTGACCGGGTCCGGCCGGCCAGAGGGCGCCTTCCAGAGGGCATGCGTCTCGCGCGGGCAAGCATCCCTTAGGCTCTTTCCCTTGGCGCGACGCTCGGCTTGCGACTGACGATGGGTAAATAGGCGGTTAGGCTTGGATCCTCCTCGCCCCAGGCCGACACTTGATTTCACGGGTTGTGTTTGCATGTTCATGTGGCTCTCTTCGGTCCGGCGAAAAAGATCCAAACACGGCTTGAGTTGGCTGAGGCGCTTCCTACCACCGGAACGTTGCGCCAAGCAGTGGGCCACTGAAGGAGACATCTCCGACTCGGCTCGATTGCGTGTGGTAGTCGAGGTAGCGCCATGACGCAGTTATCTGACCCCACTGGAACGAGCGGGCGATGCCGAGCAGCGCCTGATCCGTGTATTGCGAATCGCCGGTGCCGATGTCCAGATAGAAGGGGATCGACCAATTCTGATCCGTCCCGAATCCGTATTGGCCCTTGACGCCGACAATGCCGTCCCAGATGTGACCGCCCGCCTGAGAGGCGCCGGTCCGGCTCGCCGGAGGTAGCGGCCCCAACCCACCGGTGATCGACCAGTTAAGATCCTGACTCAAGTCCAGATAGCGTGCGCCGGCGAGCACATCCACCGTCCACGCCGACTCGCGTACTACCTGGTATTCCCCGGCAAGGGTCCATATCCAGGCTTTCATTCCGAAATTCAGGTTCCCGCTGGTGCCGGCGGGAATCCCAATGTTCCCCAGGCTGAAATCGCGGCTGTTTGACTTGTTGGCACTGAGGTTCATGTAGATGAGGTCCGTGAAGGCGCCCCACTGTCCGTGGTGTACGTCGAGCGTTCCCATGCCGGCCATTTCGAGATGGTTCAGGAGTTTGTTGGCGTCGACATGGATATCCGTGCTGGTTCCGAGCACGGGGAAGTCAACCGTCCCACTGATACTTGGGAACCACAGGTAAATGGACGCGGAAAAGTGCCAGGCTTCAGAGGACGTCGCCGTGGAGGTTGCCTCGCCCATGGCCAGCGCCGGCAAGACTCCCAAGGCGGCTGCCGCGAAAAGGCTTCCCAGATGGCGGAGGCGCGTGCCGGTCATTATTGGACCTCGGATGTTGTGCTGAAACGAAGCAGAGTCTATGGCGTGGAGTCCCTGCTCGACATAGGTACAAGCCCTCATGAGCCGTGCCCGATTAGGAGATGTTTCGAAAGGCCGCGATTCGCTGGATGATCCAGAACGCCGCGACACTGCCTATCGCGTAGGGGGCGATACGCCAGGACCAGGCCGGTGCAGGCGTGCTGATTCGTCGCATGACCTGGCGCGCGAGGCCGATGACGGCGAAGACGAGCGCGATGAAGGCCAGTTGCCCTATTTCCACGCCGACGTTGAAGAAGAGCAGCGCGACCGGAATGGCCGATTGTGGCAGGCCGACCTCGCTTAACGCGCTGGCGAACCCAAAGCCGTGCAGCAAACCGAAGGTGAACGCGACGACCCACGGAAACCGCTCCGTAAGTCCCGCCTTGCCCTCCCGGCTATTGATGATCTCTGCCGCCACGAACGCGATGCTCAGGGCGATCGCAGCTTCCACCGGCGGGCCCGGCACGTGCACGAATCCAAGCGTGGCACCGGCCAGTGTCAGGCTATGGGCGAGGGTGAAGGCCGTGACGGTCCAAATCAGTCGCCGCGTACCCTTCACCAGGATCAGCAGTGCAAGGACGAACAGCAGATGATCGATGCCGAGAAGGATGTGCTCGATACCGAGTACGAGGTAAGTGCGGGCCACCTCGAGTGCGCCCGGTGCGGCTTCCACCACGAGCGAAGGTCCCGCCGCAGTGAGTCTGGTGATCTGAGTCGTGCCGTCGAGCCGCTCCAGGCGCACGAGTACGTCGACTACCGTTGCGCTGAGACCCGAGACGTGGATCGTCCTGCCGGTCAGGCCGCCTGCGCACCGTGTGATCCAGCGCTCGCTGAACGCGCTGTCGATCATCGAGTCATGTGCCTGGCCCACGGTCGCGCAGTTATTGGGAAGTTCCACATCGAGTCCAAGCCGAAGGTCTCCCCGGCCCGGCACTTTCCACAGTGCGGCGTAGTTTTCCGCATCGGTCTGACGCAACTCGAGATAGGCCGGGCGCACTTCGTGCGCAAGGGCAGGTCCCGAAAGAGCCGCGCACGCACCTAGCAACAGGGGAGCGAAACTTCGCCTCATCGTACGGCAGCCAGTTTGCTGGGCTCCGCGACAGGTTGCGGAGCCTCGACGGTCACGGTGTAGTGCCTGAGCAGTTCCTGGTAGAACCTTTCATTGGCGTCCTGGCGACGCGCTTCGTCCCAGGCTCGGCGGACCGCCTCACGGACATCGGCCAACGCGGGAACCTGACCTTGCGAGCGTTCGCTGATGAAGACGAGATGCATGCCGTAACTCGATTCCACCGGGCCCTGCCACTGGCGTAGCGCGAGCGTGTCGAGCTTTGCGGCGAATACTTCGCCGAAGGCATTCTTGATCTCGCTGCGCGGCGCGTCGCTGAAAGTGTGCCCTAGCATCAGTGGATCGCCAGTCACCGATACCGCGGCCGGGTCGTGAGCCCTCAACTGTTCGAGCAGCTGCGTTGCGTCGCGGCCAAGGTTTGCGCCGTGCTTTTGTGGATCGAGATACAGCTGGCGAAAGCTCAGCCGTGATTCCAGGCGAAATGCATCGGGGTGCGCCTGCAGATACGCGTTCAACTCCGCGTCGGCCGGTGTGGCTTGGGCAGCGACGTCATCGGAGATGAACTCCATTTTTTGCTGCAGACGGCGCCGGATGATGGCGTCGTCCTTGTCCAGGCCAAGCACCAGAGCTTCGCGGTAGTAAACCTCCTGTCGTACCCGGTCCCGGATCAACCCCGCCAATTCGTCGGGAGTCGGCGCGCGCTGCCTGCTGCGGGCAAAGCCCTCCAACAGCGACGCAATCTGGCCTTGCGATACGAGGATCTGTTGCGGAGCCGGTGCCTTGCGCCCATGCAGCAAACCATATCCGGCAAATAGCAAGGCCCCGAGCACGAGGAAGTGAAGCAGCGGTTCTCTTAATAGTCGTCTCATAAGTGTGGCGCCAGCATCGCGCAGGGCTGACTTCGCTCACGCAGCGGGAAGGCGTCAGCGCCACGCACGGACGCTTCTATCGCTGGACGCGGTGGATTCACAGTCCACCCCGTCCCGTCAGTGCAGTCGGCGCGCAACCTGCTTGCGCTGTTTGCCGTGTTTCCAAAGATGGAGTCACTTCGCCGGCGCATACCAGATTGGCGAGGTGTAGGCGCGGTTGGTGACCGTCATCGGCACCTCGTCGGACATCTTGATGCCGTAACGCTTCTGGTCATAGGCGGTCCAGCGTGGCGATGGGATCTGGATCACACGCACGTAGTAGAAGGCCCGCTGCTTTGCGTCAAAAGTTGGGTCCTTCCAATATGCCGACAGCGCCGCAGCACCAATGGTGTTGGTGTAGGTCGCGTTTGCTACGTCTACCGTGGTGCCGACCAACGTCTTGCAGCGGCCATCGGGACCAATCTTGCGCCCGCCGGAGACCGCTACGTCAAAGATGCGCTCTTGGGCCTTGCCATCACTTCCGAGCCAGCCCTTGATGACCTGGATGCGGTCGAGGTTGGGGCCGTCCGTGTCGCGCAGTGCGTGGATCATCAGGACCGGGCGCTTACCCGTGGGCGCTTGGCTTAGATTGCCCCCCATGGGTACACCATGGTCATAACCGTTCTCCGCAAAGTCGTCACGTTCCAGATCGGAGGCGGTGAAGTCCCAGCCGGCAAACACGCGCACTACCGGCCGGTCGCCCGTGGTGGCATAGACTTCCTTGCGCTTGAGCGCATCAAAGATCCCCTCGCGGGTGTTCTCGCGTGCCCATACCCCGCCGAGCCCGGCGGCCTGCTCACCCCACACGGAGATTAGCGGGCCTTGCTTCGGGTCATTGTGGAGCATGACGAGCGGGGTCTTCCAGCGCTCCGGCGAAGGCAAGCCGTTGGCAAATTCGCCGAAGAAGTTGTCCTGCCGCGTGGTCACTACGCCGATATGGGCATCGTTGCCGCCGATGAGTCCTGACTGGTAGGGATTGGCGCCCAGCTTGGCATCCAGTTCCAGGCCCAGCTTGAGTGCCGAGCGGATGTAGTTGGCGTGAAGCACGCTATTCTGCGCGGGCTGCATTTTCTGGAAATCAGCATTCCACCAGCGTTCGAAGTCGGCAAATTCATCGTTAGGAGAGAGGTAGGGGTGTGTTTCGCTATCACCCTTGATCTGTGTGGCCTCGAGCAGCGGCTCGTGGCTCGCGCGTGTCTCGGCGTAGGCCCGGTCCATGGGCTTCCCGTCGAAGGTCTCAGCGTTGTACATCATTCCATTGCTCAGATTGCCGTTGTGAGGGATCGCGAGTACCTGGCCGCCGGTCTTACTTGCATACGCGTCCATGTACTTCCACAGATCCGCCGGATCCTGGCTGTCGAAGGTGGAATAGGGCACCACCTGGCTTACGCGGTCGGCCCCGTCGCGGAAGACCACGGTGCGATGCAGGTTGTTGCCGCCGGGCGCGGAGGTCCACTCGAAGCCGTGGAGGGTCGTGAAGACACCCGGCTGGTTCCACTTCTCGGCTGCCGCAACGGCATGCGCCCAGGCCCCGGCCGTGAGCTTGCTGGCATCGAAGACGGGCTTACCGGTCTGCATGGAAATGACTGCCTCGATGGCGGCCTTAACCCCCTCCTGCGGGCTGGTTTGGGACATCTCGTACCAGCGTTTGCCCTGGGGACTGGCAAGCAATTCGGGGCTGCCGGCACGAATCTGATCGGAGATGCCCATGTACTCGGCATGGTCGGTGATCGATACCCAGTCGAGCGGCCGGTCCTGTTTGAAGCGTTGGCCATTATCGAGAACAACTTCACCGCCCGTGGCGACCCGGAACAAGTCGTCCGGAGTCGTCGTTACCCCAAACATCCCCGAGTCGAACGAATAACCGGTGTGGACATGAGCCACACCCCAATACACGCGGCTGGGAATCGTTCTGTTCACGTAAGGCGAGTAATCGGGCTTTTTGGCTTCAACCTTTCGTGGCGCCTCGCTCGTTGGGGCCGCTTGCGTCACCGACTGCGCTGCAGCAAGCAACACGGCCCCACATGCCACGACGAAAGTCCTGTTCACAGTTCTTCTCCGGAAGAGTAATCGGTCATGCCAACGCCGTTGATACCAAACCCGCCGCGCGGCTCCGGGTTGCAAGCCCGCGGAAACAAAGGGAAGGGCGGCGCTGGCTCACGGCACAGTGCGGGAAGCCTGGAGTCATGCGCTTGGTCGCCCGCCAAGACCACCATCACCTGGGGCCGACAGCCCGGCACCCGTGCCCGCTTGGTAGGAGCCTGGTAATGTTGGCGCACTGCAATCGGCGCGAGAACCCGCAGTATCGGAGCGAGGTGACTCCGGGGGCTGTCACTTTGACTTTTGCTTTGCACACTGCTGGCGAGCTTCCGGAGTTGCCAGCTGGCTGCAGTTGACGGTGTTCTGCTGTTTGTGCTCGGCACATTCCTTGCGAGCCTGCGAATCGGAGATGGTGCTGCAGTCGGCGTTGGCCGCAGTCTTGTGCTTAGCACATTCCTGACGCGCCTGGGGAGTGGATAGGCTGCTGCAGTTCATCTCCTCGGCTGCGGCAAGTGAACCGGTCAGGCACATCATCAGTACTGCAATCAATTTGGCGATCTTCATAAGTGGTGCTCCATCTTGTACAACGACGCCCGGACAACTGCGCCCGTTACTTCCAGGATCAATTTGGCTGCTCTTACTCAGCACGGGATGCTGATCCCGGGCGAAGAACGGCCGCAGCCCCTTGCCTTTGTATGTCAGCGAGGATCGATAGCATATGAGCACAAGTACGTACGCGGTCCGGGCGCTGAAGCGAGAGAGATCCTATCGCGATCCGCGTTTCTGTGCGCTGCATCTGAGCGGGCGGCCAGTCCTATTGCGTTGCAGCATTCGCAACGCATGCGTGTACTATTAGCCCGCGCATCCGACAAAATACTGTTCAGTGTATTAAGGCCAACAGTTGACTGAGACGCTATCCGTTTTGGGCAAGCGACCCACCTTACGCATGACTACCGAACCTGCCGACTACTTGGACTACGAAATTACGGACGTTGAGTCCTATGCGAGCGTGCTGCGCGGCACCGCCGTGGAAATCTCTCAACTGGAACCCGGGCCGCTACGAGGGCACCATCTACGGGTCGTGGTTCCGAGCGGCGAGATTTCGTGGATCGTCACCAATTTGCCGCTACGCGGACGCGGACATTTCCCTTCAGGCGTGTGGACGCTTTCTGTCGTCGCGCGCGCCGCGAGCCATTCACTCCAGCACGGTACCGATGTGCACACCGGCAGCCTCCTTTTCCATCGGCCGGGAGCACAACACGACGGCATTTACGGCCGTGACTTCTCTGTGGTCTGCCTGTGCGTTCGCAGCGAACTGTTTCCCGAAATCTTGACAAGCCAATTTCCGGAGCTCTCTGATGTGCTGAGCCAGCCCTGGGCAGTGCACGAACCGGGGGAGGAGCGACGTCAGGAGCTTATTGTCCAGTTCGAGCAGGCAGCCGCCATTCTGCGAGCCGACGAAAGTGTCCGTGAGTCGTTAGCCGCCAAGGCGGTTATGCAGGACGAACTGCTGGGGGCTTATCTGGAGGCTTTGACGGAAGCGACGATGGCGCCGCTGAAGCCCGGAACATCTCAGGCTGTGGCGCTGGTTCGCCGAGCCGAGGAACTGGCCGGGGATCTGGGCAACAAAATGGGCGGCCGACCGTTGTGCGTGGGCGATCTCTGCGTCGCCTGCGGAGCACCACGACGGACGTTGAACTACGCGTTTCAGCAGGTCCTGGGGATGGGGCCAGTCACGTATTTACGTCGATTGCGGCTGAATCAGGTACGACGATCGCTCCGGAGGCACGGCGACGGCGACTTGCGGATTGGTGTGACCGAGATGGCTCTTGATCACGGCTTCTGGCATCTAGGCAGATTCAGTTCTCAATACCGGGAGCTGTTCGGAGAGAGCCCTCACGCGAGCGTAAGGTCGAAAGGCAATCGCAAGGTCGGTTCTGGCCTCCTTGACTAGCCACCGCCGCTTCGCTGGCGATTCAATAGGCGAACATCCGCTGAATTATCCAGAGCGCCCGCCCGTCGGCGCTCGTTAGATGCTTCCCAAGCCGGCTGGCCAGAGGCACGCTTCGGACTCGCGTACGGGCCTTGGTCATGTCGCCAGCTTCGTCGGGGTACGCGGTGGGGTACGTACGCCTTGGGCTGAGGGGAATTCATGCTTAAATCAGTAGCCTATTCCGCCGGCTTCTCTCCCAAAAGCTTGACCGCTGCCTGATACAACCTTTCGCGTAGGAGATACCGGTCGCTCGCTCGCGCCACGTAGCGCACGGCAATCTCGACGCCACCGACGGCCGGACGCACTGCGATCCCAGGCTTGGCCGAAAGCGTCGTTCCGCGCTTACCGCGCGAGGCAACCTGCCACTCCTGCTCGGCGGCGCGCGCGTTCTCGGCGGTTGCCTCGGTGACCTCTTTCTTGAGGGCATCGGCAATTACCTGCGTATCATGCCCTGAAGGCACGACGACTTTTAGCTCATCCCACAGCCACTGCCCGGTGGTCGAGAAATTGAAGTAGTGACCTTCGATGGCGAAGCTGTTGGTGAAGGTCACACGTCTTCCCGTTGGGTGGCCGGCGTCGGTCCAGTTACCGGTTTCATGCAGTACGGTGTGAAACACGCTGAGCTCGACCACCTCGCCACTTACTCCGTTGATCTCTACCCAGTCCCCTATGCGAATCCCGTTCTTGCCCATGAGCACGAACCAGCCGATGAAGGCAATGATGAAGTCCTTCAGTGCAACCGTAAGGCCGGCGCCGGCCAGGCCCAGCATAGTGCCAAGTTGACCCGGTACGCCTATGAGCATGAACAGGATCACCAGCACGGCGACAACCTGCAGGCCGACCCCGATGACGCTGCGCAATGTGGCGTATTGGCGCCGATCGATGCTGTGGGCGCGCTCGAGCAGACGGGTAACCGAGCGATCAGCGAACAGTAGCAGCAGAAGAGCCGCGACGACGACCGCGGCTCCGGCGAGCCATTGGCGCAGCACCTCGCGCTGCTGGTCGGCGACTACGTCGCCCCAGCTCCGGTAGACTTCGACCAGTTTCTTGCGCACGAGAATGCGCTTGTCACGCACCATGATGCTGCGCTGGTCGATGGCGAACTGGCGCGTGAGGCTAAGTTGCCTGTCGGTCTCCTTGCCTCCACTCGTGCCGGCGGCGGACGAAAGCGGCGGATTTGGGGCCGTCGTCGCTTCCGCTGACGTCTTGTTCCGCAACGCCGCCAACTGCTGCTGCACGCTAGCGAAGTCGGCGGCAATCTCCTGACGTTGCGTGGTCAGTTTCGCGGCGCCTTCGACTACCTCGTGACCCGCCTCCTCGAGGGCCCTGCGTTTGCCGCGCAGCCCCAGCCATTGGCGCACCTGCGCAACCATGCCGTGCAGGGACGAAAGGGCACTTGTCCTGGGGACGGTAGCTGCTGGCGCGGTATCACGCTCCGCCGAGAGGTGCTCTTCCTGGGCGTTCTGGATGCGTTGGTGGACGTTGCCGCCAGCGGCCATCAAGTCGTCGTTGGCTTCCTCGATCTCGTCTTTCTCAATCTCGATCCGCGATCCCACAAGATCGAGCTGATCCTGAAGGTCGGGCTTCTCCGCCTCAGTCGCCTTCCCCATTCTTTGGGCCAGGTTGCCGAGGATCTCCGTGTCGGCCTCCAGACTCCGCTGCGCGTCGGCGATCCGTGCCTGCAATTTCAGGGCGTCGGGGCTCAGGACGGGGGGGTGCGCCCGGATGTCGTCCAGTGCGCCCATAAAGGCGAGGTCCAGCTCGTGGTTGGCGGCTTGCACCGCGGCTTGTGCGAAGGGCTGTTCCTCCGGAGTGTTTGCGAGTCTCGCTAGACGCTGCGCGGTGCGCAGCGCGCTCTCATCAATCACCGGCATGCGGCTATTGCTGACGCTCGGTGGGCTTTGCCGGGGGCCAGGCGGTTCGCGGACGCTCCACCGGGCGTACAGGGCGACGGCCAGAAACAGCGCGAGAACGGTGGCGCAGATCTTTTGCAGGGCGTTCATGCGCTCATGATGCCACGGGTGTGCATGTTCACGCGCTACTGCGGCGATGACGACCGCTTGTGAGCCACGCGATCGGCGACACAGGTTTTGTGCGCCTAGGATCCGAAATTCGCTCGAAGGCATGCGTCGGGTGACTGATCCGCGGACCCCGGGGTACGCTGTGGGGTAGGAGCCATGGGGCCGGAGTTGCGAAGCTATCCGGTAACGGGATTCCCTAAGGGCGCGACAGCTTTCTTGGCCAAGATCGGCGACTAAGGCTGAAAGCCCAGCTCTCGCTGGTGACGAATGGCCAGAATGCGCACTTCATTCTGGGGCACCACAAATCGATATAGTGCGACGTAACCCGTTTGCCCATAGGAGATTACTAGCTCACGCACTTCTCCTTCGATCCGCCGGCCAATCAACGGATGCGCCGCAAGGTTATCAACTGCCGATTGGATCGCTGTTACCGCATCGTGCACGGCGGCAGGATTCTGGTCGCGCAAGAACTGGAAGGCGCGCTGTATATGCGCCAATGAACGCGCCGAATATACTACCTGCGCCATGGCTTTGGTCGTGGTGCTGACGCGTCAGTCGCCAGCCGCTTCGTCCACGCATGAACATCGTCGCTGCGATAAACCTCGCCAGTCTTGTCGATTTCCGAGTCTGCGGCGAGCGCATCTTTGACAAGGCTGCGCATCTGCTCTTCGTAGCTAGCGTGCCGTTCGACAGCTTCTATGATCAGGCTATGGGCGGAGCGCCCCGTTTGCTTGGCTAGGATGCCGAGCCGTGCGCGCAGTTTTGGTGGGAGTCGGATGGTCGTCGTTGCTGCCATTGTTGCGCTCCTTATCAGAAGTCATAGCACACATATAGCACAATTTTAGAAGCCGTCACAAAAGGGAAGGCCATGAAAGGCCATGCGCGCAAGGAGGCATTCGACCATTGCCCAATGGCCACTATTGCTAAACACGTGAGGTCCGCTGAGGCCGCTAACCCATCACCGTTATTTCCGAATCAGCGTGCGCAGGAGAAAAATGGGGAGGTCGCGGCCTGCGGCCCTGGCCTTGTAGTCTTCAATGGCCCTGTTTTGCTCTAGCATTTTCGGCCATTCCAGCGCGCGGCGCCGTGCGTCCAGCTCTTCCGCGCGCACGCGGCGCCTTTCACTGCCGACCAGAGCGTCAATCTCCGGGTGAGCCTTTAGGTTGTAGTACCAGGACGGATGCCTGGGCTGGCCGTTGTTTGAGGCAAGCACCAGCACGCCCTCCGGCTCGGCCGGGTAGCACTGCAACGGAATCATTCGCACCTCGCCAGTCTTCGCCCCGATCGTGTACATGAGTGCCATCGGGATATGTCCCAGCTTGCCGCCAATCCGGCCACTTGTGTGATGGAACGCGAATCTGTGAACCTTGGTGAACCAGGCGTTGAACCAGTCACTGATCATGGACAATTCCTAAATAGCGAAAGCACAAGGGTGGCAAGGTCGAGGACAATCCTGTTGCAACTCTAGCTCCGTTGCGAGATGGCCCGCACCGAAGGCATTCTCTGAGAGCGAGGCAGGCGTCCAAGTGCGGGGGAGCTCCCGGGGGACCACTGGGAATGACCAGCGCAGATACCCCACCCTCCCGAGATTTTCTTGGCTGGGGTACTGCCTGCGGTAAGTGCTATTTCGCGCGCCCGGAAATCCAGCAAGCTCATGCGGTTACGGCACTTTTAGCTCCCGACCCTAAGCCTTTGCCGGAATCTGATTCGCCCGTCTCAGGGCGTCCTTCCGGGTCCCCATCAGTCTCCAAATGGTTGAAATCATGGGCTTTCCGCGTACAGCGGCGTCCGGCCGTGTCTGACGATGCCGCGATTGGACGACAGGTAAAGCTGGGGGTACGGTCGGGCCATTTGGGGTACGGGGTGTTGTATGGCCTTTCTCAGCGAACTCAGAGTCCGCGACGCCAAGCCGCGTGACCGGGACTACAAACTCGTCGACGAGCGCGGACTTTTCCTCTTGGTAAGACCTACTGGCGGGCGACTGTGGCGGTTCAAATACCGGACGTACGGGCGAGAAGAGTTGATATCCCTCGGCGCATATCCCGACGTCCCCTTGGCTCGGGCTCGCGAGAATCGCAATGCGGCCCGGAAGCTGCTCGCGGATGGAATCGATCCAAGCGCCGAGCGCCAGGAACGCCGCGCGGCGCTGCTGGATACCTTTGCGGGCGTCGCCAAGGAGTGGCTGGAGCTGCAAAGCAAGTCGCTGGCGCCTGAGCCGGTTCGATTCCGAACCACGGCACAGAACTCGGCGCGCTGCTGCGAGGCGAAAGGTGAACGCTTCGCGCCAGTGATGGGCAGCATGGCGGCGGCGGAGGTAGTGAGGCAGATGTAATCCAGGCAGACTCGACATCTCCGCAAGAGTCATGCTGTCGGTGGAGGGCGGTTCCGCGGCGTATTAGCATTCAGCCCAACAAGGGGGTTAGCCATGAGCACGGTGCGGCAAGTATTGGCGGGCAAGAGCGCGGCCATTTATGCGGTCGCGCCTGAGACCGCGGTGTTGGAAGCCATCCGGAAGATGGCTGAGCACCGTGTCGGGGCACTTCTAGTGATGCAGGGCCCGGACCTCGTCGGCATCGTTTCCGAGCGCGACTATGCGCGCAAGGTGGTATTGCTCGGGCGCTCTTCGAGCGATACCACGGTGAGCACTATCATGAGCTCGCCGGTGATCACCGTGTCGCCCGATGATTCAGTGTCGCACTGCATGCAGCTGATGACGGATCGGCACGTTCGCCATTTGCCGGCCGTCGAGGGAGGGCGGGTGATGGGCATGGTATCGATCGGCGATCTCGTGAAGGCTGTGATCGCCGAGCAGCGCGCGCAGATCGAGCAGCTAGAGAACTACATCCGCAATTGACCGCACCACTTACCCCCGTGCGTTCCATTGATCACCCGCTCCCTGGGGTCGGATCCATTGGGCTAAAGGTGATTCCCATTATCACGCAACACTGGAGTGGCTTCCCGTCCTTAGTCGCAGGAACGTAATGACCCGATCCGGACTCGAGCAGTTTTATCGCCGCGTCGTCCAAGCTCTTCTTCCCTGACGACCCAACAATCCTGGGCTGTCCTATCAGGCGGCCGTTAGTATCGATGCATACGTCGAGAATGACGGTCCCGCTTCCGCTGTGTGAAAGTGCCGAAGGCGGGAGCGAGATGGCGGGCGTTCCAGATGGTGCCGGGCATGTTGGTGGCGGCGTAACACAGGCCGTAAGCAGTGCAGATAGAATGATGGCGGGAATACGCCGGGTAATCGGCTTGCCTTGATACTTCTCAACTGCATCGTTCACCACCAAAGCTAAAGCTCAGTCGGCATCTACTGGCTCTATTACCACGACTGGAATCTGGCGGTGGGTCTTGGTCTGGTACTGCGCGTAAGGTCCATAGATCTCCACCATCTTCGACCACAGCGCCGCACGCTCCTCTCCCTGCGCGGTGCGCGCACGAGCCGCGAACTTCTCGGCCTTGACCTGCACTTGTACCTGGGGGTTAGCTTGTAGGTTCAAGTACCAGGCCGGATCTGTCGGCGCTCCGCCTTTGGAAGCAACCACGACATAGTTGAGACCCGATCGGCCGAAAATCAGGGGCATGGTCAAGACTCTTCCGGACTTACGGCCAAGCGTCGTCAGCAATAGGGTGGGCACAAGCCCCTTCCCACCCCCGAGGCTTGCGTCCCAAAGGTACCCGTCCGCGCCGTTGGTGGCGAGATAACGCGTGAGGTGATTCCTGATCCACTCTGGAAGCTCTGATGATTTGTTCGGTTCAGCCATGGTGACCTCTAAGCCGGTGGTGCTGCTGCGCGAGGCCCAAGTTACCCGCGCGCCGTGACAAGTCAATTTCTGCTGGCAGAAATGACGCTCCGTCAGGCAGCGCGGGTCAAGAGCGTTCGTCAACGTCGCTCCGAGCCGGGTGCCTGACTGTTGATTTGCTGCCAGTCGATTCGATTCCTTCCCGTGCAGTTTAGCCGCTCCTATCCGGCACGTAACGCCTCAACGGGCGTTAACCGCCCTGCGCGCAGCGCCGGAAGGAGGCCGCCCAACAAAGCCGTGATCGCCGACCACGCGAGGCCGAGGAGCCAAAGAGAAGGCGGCATGTGCAGTTTGAACGCGCCCAAAACCCAAATGTCGCGGCCATCAAATATTATCCAGGCAAGAACCGCACCGATGAGGGCGCCGACTGCAGCAAGCAAAGTGGCCTCGAGCAAAACCGACAGTGCAACCGGTGCGGCACCAAATCCGATGGCGCGCAGGGTCCCAATCTCTCGGGTGCGAGTTCGCACCGCCCCGTACATGATCTTCAGGACACCGAATAACGCTCCGAGTGCCATGATCGCGCCGATCACATAGGCCATCCGGGTAAAGAACGCAGCGTATACCCCAAGTTCGCGGCGGTCGAAATCTGTCTTGCGTTCAACCGTCACGGAAAGTGCGGGATTCTCCGCAAGCCATTTCTGGAATGCGGGATAGGCATCCGCTGAGGCAAGCTGCGCGATCACATGAGCAAATCCGGCGCCCCGGCGCGCTGCCATCAGTGTAGCCGCGTCACCCACCAGATGACTCTCTATGATGTCGGTACCGCAGGAAAAGACACCGACGACCGGCCAGTTGCCGTCCCTTAGCCGTATCTGGCGTCCCACTCCTAGCCGGAATTTTCGTGCGGCTCCCACGCCGACAATTAACTCCCGCGCTCCAGCCCGAAACGTACGCCCGGCAACGATTTGAAACTCCGGGCGCAGTGCAAGGCCGGTGGCGCCCATTCCATGCACCTGGAGCGTGCCCGCTGCATACCCGGCCAGCGGCAGTATGTCCATCATGAACTCGGCATCCACCAGAAGGGTCCCGTCCGGAGCCTTGGCGATCCCGGGAGCATCGAGAATCGTGGCTATATCTTCGGGCTTGAGGCTGAGGCTTTGATCGAAGACCGCATGGTCTGCCCATACCATGGCGCGGGTCGCGTCGCGAGGCCTCAGGTAGGCCTCCGCCATTCCAGCCGTTAGCGACAGCATCGAGGTCAAGACCCCGACAACACAGGCCATGCCGATCACGATGACGAGTGCGGTGGTATAGCGCTCACGCAGGCTCGCGATGCCGATGTACCCGACCGCGACGATTTGACGCAGCTCACTCATCGTCCGGCAATTACCGCGGCAACATCGGTATGGCGAAGCCGAAAGAGGGGGGCGATGGCGCTCAGTAGCGCAATCGCCAGCGCTGCCACCATGGCCAGCCCGAAGGCTGAAAGCGATAGCGGGACGTCTGGCATGTTGATGACCCCTTTGATGACGAGACGCGCAACGATCGCATTTATACCTAACGCGAGGGCGCCGCCGATCACGGCTGCTAAAAGCGCCGGCATCGCAGCCTCCAGAACCACCAGGCCGGCAATGCGGCCGTCACCAAAGCCGAGGGCCTTGAGCGTGCCAAATTCCCGTCGGCGCTCGCGGACGGACTCGGCGATGCCGTTGGCGCACAGGAACAGGATCATGAAAAGCCCCGCGGCCGCAATCCCCAGGCTGATCTGGCGCATATTGATATTCGCTTCGGCAAGCTCCTGGGCATCATCCTTGGCTGGAACGCAGCGCAACGCGGGGCTGGCGTTTGTGTACCAAGCCTCGATTGCGCGGCACACGGCGCGGGCGGACTCTGGGCGATCGACTGCGATACGCATGACATTCACGAAATCACGTTCATCAGGGCGGCCCCAGTTCTGCATGTAACGGAGGTTCCCCACCATGGTGTCGGGGTTCCCATCAGGCCGCCCGGATCCAGACCCCCAGCCAGGGGGATCCGGAATAAACCCGAGCACGATGAAATGCCATATTCCAGTGCCGTCAGCAGTACCATCCCGGCCGCTGTACATCGCCACCGCGTCACCGATGTGGAAATTGCGCCGGGCCGCGGCCTTGCGGGTGAGGAAGACTCCCGAAGGATTGATATTGAGAGCCCGCCAGTCTGCCGAACTCATCGGGAGCTCGGGCCACGCTGAGTGCATCTCCTCATCGACGAACATTACCGTCATGGGCTGGCGCGCATCTTCCTCATGTTCGCCAATCCAGATCTGCCCTGCGACAGCAGTAACATGGGGAATCCGTGCCAGCTGTTCTCGGTAACCTATCGGGATCGCTGCGCAATCGAAAGCACACGCGACGATGAGCCGATCCACCCTGAGGTCGTCAATGGCTCGCTGGTAGGCAGCATTGACAGCAATCATCGCGCCGAAGAGCGCAAAGCCAACCGACAGGGCCGCAATCAAGAGAAGCGAATCCGCCGGCTTTCGCCATAGGGCGGCCCACGCGAGTGGCAGGATCTTCATAGACCGATCGCTACTGAAGGAGAAGACCGCAGCAGATATGGCCACTGTGAACGGCGCACGCGGTACGCCGCAACGACGATGCGTGCGAAGGTGCATAGTCGTGATGCAGACTTGTCCACGGCGCCGTTCACCCGTCCATTGTTCGAGCTCTGTTAACGCGCGGGTTCGACCGCTTCGCGACATCGTCGCTCAAGATATGACGCCCAGCGTTCCAGCGCGGATGGCGAGGGTCCTGTGAATGCTATCAACACCTATAATTGACAGGGATTGCATGAGTTCACGCGAGGTCATGTGAGTTCACCGAATTGCACCATATGAGGCATGGGGCGCAAGGGTTGCGAGTGAGATTGTAAGTTCTCGTGCGAGCGAGCGCGGAAGGAGTGCAAAAGAGCAGGGCGTTCGTCTTTTAATCCATTGATCGACAAATGGATGGTTAGTGCATCCCGTAAGCGCGACGAGCAACCACTGACTCGTCATTCCGACGACTGGCATGTTTCACCACAGCAGATCGTCTGGCACCCCATCAGTGGCAGCGGCGTCGTGGGTCATTCCGCACTGGATTACCGCATGCTCATCGCGCTCGCGGATGCGAGCCGCAGCCTCGGCGGGCACGAGTTCATAGCCTCCGTTGAGGCGAACGATCACAATCTCGCCCCGACTCAGCCGCTCACGTACTGAGTGATCGGCCGGGATGTAACGGACCTTATTACCATCGACGAAGTTGTACCGCTCGTCAGTCTGAGCTCGTGGCAGGCGGCTCTGTTCGATCAGTTGCGCGACCTGCGCGCGGCGCGCTTTCCTGTCCGCCTGTTGAACGTTTTGACGGTTCAGCTCTTGATCGCGCGCGGCTTTGGCGGATTGGGCCTGCTGTGCAGCGAGTTGTCCGCTGGAGGCCGATGCACGCTTGTCCTTCGGTAGCTTCTGGCGCTCCCGCTGTTGTTGCTGCAGTTGCCGTTCGGCTTCTTTGGATTGCCTCTTATTGGCCAGGCCCGCCTGAAGCAATTGCTCGCGCAACGACATGGTCATAGGAAATCACTCGGCATTACGAAAGACAGATGCATTAACGTACGTATTGCGTCTGCACGATAGATCCAGCGCCCGCGGAGCGCCAGATTGGCGGAATCCTCATAGCCCAGATCAATCACCTACCGGATAGGTGGGGTAGCGACTGGGGTAACGCAGATGTTCGGCGATCTTAAACGCTTATTATTCAAATACCTAGCTGCGCGTGTGCATCGACCCTTGCCTCTTCCGAAATCAAATTCGCCTGTCCGGGTCCCTAATAGTCTCCAAATGCCCGAAAAAACAGAACCGGGACGTAAGTTCCGCCCACTGTGTAAGTAGGTGTCTATGCCGTCACGCTGCGAGATCGGCTCCTATGCGGGCTGACGTGACTGCTTGACCGTCACGCTCGCAAGGGCGGCTAAGTTGGCTGAGATGTGTGCGAGCACATCATCGAAGGAGATCACGCCAGTCAACGCGCCGCCGGGGCCAGCGACCGGCGCGCGCCGTACCCCACGGGCGCGCATACGACGGACCGCTTCCTCAATGGGATCTTCTTCGTTCAATAGCAGCGGATTGGCCGTCATCGCATCCGCCACGCGCAGTTGTGCGAGGTCGCGAGTTCCGGCGAGCTGGGCACAGACGATGTCACGGTCGGTGAGAATACCGATGGCAATGAGGCTATCGGAAGGCGCTGCGGTCACAATCACGGCGCCCACACCGCGAGCGCACATCAATCGCGCCGCCTCAATGGCGGGGGCCGCGGCACTGATGCTGACCGCGGTTCGCCGACACAGATCCACCACTTTCATAGGGTCACCCTTTGAGTAGCAATGCGGGCATCCGCGGCGTGCCTTGGGTACGTCGTGGGTGCGGGGCACTTGATCATCTAAACTCGTTTTGGGCATGCTTCGGCATCAAGTAGTCGCTTGTTGTCGTGCCGGTGGCTTGGCGCCTGCACACTCGCGATGTCCGCCAAATCGTGCAACTCTTGTGCGAGAACCGGCAATAAGTCATCGAGCGTGATCATGCCGATCAGCACACCCGTGTCATCCACTACCGGCGCGCGTCTTACGCCACGAGTGCTTAACTCTTGAATAGCCACTGTGAGTGTCGCATCACAAGAAAGAGTCAAGAGGTCACACGTCATTACATCGGCAACGGTGAGACAATATAGATCTGCAGACTTGGCAAGCTGTCCGCAGACAATATCCCGATCGGTGAGGATTCCCACTGGTCGTTGCGCTGAAGCACGCGGATCAACCACCACTAAGGCGCCAACGCCACGCGTACGCATTTCTTGTGCCGCAGCAGCAAGTGGCTGCTCTGGATAAGCCACGAATACCGGCGCGCTGGAGACCTCCAGGATCTTCATTTCATCCTCCGCGACTTTGAGAAACGCTAATCCGCCGCGCGTCTCCGGTCCATTGTGGAAAGTGCCTATGCGGCGGCGCAGCCAGCGATGCGCACTAATACTGATGCGCACACCGCTTTCGCCGCCTAGCATCAGCTGTCACCGAAGTGCGAGAGGATCTGACCATGGACATCAGAAAGATCAGCCAGATGAAGCCGGTAACCGTGAGTCAGTCGGAGGATGTGATCAAAGCCGCGCAGCTTATGCGCGAGAAGCACATCGGATACCTGGTGGTCGTAGAACCGAATGTGTCGGATGGGTCGCAGCGCCCCATAGGGGTGCTGACCGATCGCGACATCGTCACCACGGTGGTGGCGCGTGAGGCCGATCCGCGCTCATTGCGCGTCGGGGACATCATGACGCAGCAGCCGGTAACCGCAAACATTGCTGACTCCGTCGACAAGGTTTTGCGCGACATGCGCCGTGTGGGCGTACGTCGCTTGCCGATTGTCGGCACACGAGGCGAGCTCGTGGGAATCCTATCGCTGGATGATGTACTCGACGTCCTGGCCGGGGAACTCCAAAATGTTGCAGGCTCGATTCGCAACGAGCAAGTCATCGAAGGCTCGCTGCGGCCCTAGCCGCAATGGGCGGGACTAAGTTTGGGCCATCGCGGCATAGGGTCGCGATGGCAAGGCCTCGATGAAATAGCGGGCATTCTGTTGAACGACAGGTTTGGCGTCTGCTGCGACGCCAATGGAGCGCTACATCTCGGCACCAGCGGCAGGATGCTCCTGCGGCTTCTCCGGACGCTCGGTCATGGTGGCTTCGGTTAGCAGCAGAACGCCCGCCACCGAAACCGCATTCTCGAGAGCGATGCGCACCACCTTGACGGGATCGACGATGCCTGCCTCGAAGAGATCCACGAAGCGCTTCTGAGCAGCATCAAACCCGAGATTCCCGGTGGCATTCAACATGCGATCGACAACGACTCCGCCATCGGCTGCGGAGTTCTCGGCGATCTGACGCGTGGGCGCTTCCAGTGCGCGCCGCAGGATCTGCATGCCGGTGCGGTCATCGCCTGAGCTATTGGCCTCCTCGGCAAGTATGGCGCGGCTGGCGCGAAGCAGCGCCAGGCCGCCGCCCGGCACGATCCCCTCGGCCACCGCCGCCTTGGTAGAACTGATCGCATCATCTAAGGCCTCTTTCCTGGCCTTCATTTCCGACTCCGAGGGGGCGCCGACCCTGATTACCGCCACACCACCCGAAAGCTTGGCGAGACGTTCCTCGAGTTTCTCCCGATCGTAGTCGCTCTTTGTGTCCTCGATTTCCCTGCGGATCATCTTGATTCGGGCGTCGATGTCGGACTTTTTGCCCGCGCCGCCAATGATCGTGGTGTTGTCTTTATCCACCACCACGCGCGTGGCGTGCCCGAGCTGCGACAGCTCCACGTCCTCCAGCTTGATGCCGAGCTCCTCGGAGACGACCTGACCGCCGCTCAGTGTGGCAATGTCCTGAAGAATCGCCTTGCGTCGATCCCCGTACCCCGGTGCCTTCACGGCGGCGCTCTTTAGTACGCCGCGGAGCTGATTGACGATGAGTGTGGCAAGCGCCTCGCCCTGGATCTCCTCGGCAATGAACAGTATCGGTTTGCCGGCTTTCGCGACCTGCTCGAGCAGGGGAAGAATGTCTTTGATGATGTTGAGTTTGCGATCGCAGACCAGCACATGGGCATCTTCGAGGACCGCTTCCATGGCCGTGGTGTCCGTCACGAAGTACGGCGAAAGATAGCCGCGATCGAATTGCAGGCCTTCGACCACCTCGAGCGTGGTCTCGGTGGTTTTCGACTCCTCGACAGTGATGACGCCATCACCCCCCACCTTCTCCATGGCATCGGCGACGAGTTCCCCGACCGCCGGATCATTGTGTGCCGAGACGGTAGCAACCTGGGCTTTCTCCTTGCGGCTTTCCACCGGCTTCGCCATCGCCTTCAGGCTCCCGACGACGATCTGCAGGGCGCGGTCGAGGCCGCGTTTCAAGTCAATTGCGCTCGCGCCAGCGGCGACATTACGCAACCCGTCGGCGTAGATGGCGTGAGCAAGAAGGGTCGCGGTACTCGTGCCATCGCCGACCACGTCGCCGGTCTTTTCCGCCGCCTGGCGCAACATTTGCGCGCCGAGATTCTCCTCCGGATCCTCAAGCTCCATTTCCTTCGCGATGGTGACGCCGTCGTTACAGACGATCGGCGCGCCCCACTTTCTTTGTATCAGGACGGATTTGGACTTTGGCCCCAGCGTGATGCGCACGGCATCAGCGAGCTGCGTAGCGCCGCGCAAGACCTTCTCGCGGGCGCTGGAGCGAAAGAGAACTCGTTTCGCGGTCATTGGAGCGATCCTTCGAAGATTGCCTCATCATCCATTTGACGTGGTATGCGCCGGCATCGCCATACGCACTTTTCGCTATATCGCTACGCATGAAGCCTCGGGTTAGCCGGCGCGAGCGAGATTCGAGGTGCCCGCGTGAGGTGCAGACTACCGTGGGCGCGACACTCCCAGCCTGCCCGAGCCGCAGCTTCCTACGGGGGTTCTGCCAGCATCTTCTGCCCATTAAGGGTGGACGAAGGGTGTGATACCGGTCGAATCGTAACCGCGCGTCGAGATACGTAGTTTCCTCAATCGATCCGGTGCCGATGGCGAAGGGCTAATCGGGGACTTCCCGTGCGGCGAGCCGTCAGAAGTGCATGAGCTGGAGCCCAAACGGAGGGGGACGCCTTCGAGCTCCTTCGTGCATATCGGGTGCACGGCCGAGGGTTCATCGAACCAGGCAGATCGTCGAACTGACTCACGGTCGCACTGCTTTGAAGCAGTGACTCTGGAGCTCCGTTCGGGTCAGTAGATCACGCCGATGGCGCGCCCGAGTCGCGGTTGCCTGAGTTTAGTCAGAGCAGGCGGCAGCGCATTCAAGGCAAGCATGAAGCTCGGGACCCCGCTGTCGTGAGAAAGTCGCTCGTATCTGTCGGCAAGCGAGGGGCGTACGGACTTTACCTGCATCGGCTCGTCCCATTTCGAGGCCTCTCTTCGTTTGACTTGATGGGCACAGTACCTATCGGAGCAGCAGCACCTGACTTATAGGCCCAAAGACTTTTTCAGGGTCGTGTATTGATCATAGACCGCAGTGGCCGCAGTCTGAACAACCGAAACAGGCAGTCCGCGGAAATGTCGCTGTGCTGTCTGCGTGGCATGTGGCACCTGGCAAGAGTTTCGGGCCGCGCGGCGAGGGTCGCCCTGAAACCTTGTCGGCTCCTGTGCGCCCAATCTTCCACGCGGCGGTCACACTCGCAGGGCGCTGAGGCGCGCGATCAGGCTCTCGATGGCGGCGCTGTCGGGGCTGCTAACCTCGACGAGCGCAGATGCCTCATGCGGCTCGGGGGCCACGAAGCTTTCCTCCTGCCAAGCTAGCACCGCCAGATTCGCCTCGGACGGGTCATCTTGGCGCCGCTCGCGGTCAAGGATCTGCGCCTCCAACAGTTGCCTGGGCGCGTGGCAGTAAATTATGCAGCTTCTGACGTCCAGCCGTGTGGCGACCTCGCACAGGCGCAAGCGGTCTGCGGCGCACCCAAAAGTGGCATCCACAATCGTCGTGTAGCGGCCCCGCAGAGCGTCGGCTGCGCCGACCGCCAGGCGTTCGTAGACCGTCTGACTCATCTGGCGCGAATACAAGCCTGCCCCAACCGTAGATCCCGTGCGCACTGTGGCTGACAGACCAGCGAGGCGTCTGCGCTCGATGTCCGAGCGCAAGTGGACCGCCGCAAGCCTGGGTGCGAGCCGCCTTGCCAGCCAGGTCTTACCCGATCCCGACAAGCCGCACATGAGCACGAGGAGAGGCGGCTGCGGCGCCACCGCGCGGTATGCGCAGTCTACATAGGACGCATACTCGGCGTACCCCGCGCTGATGTCATCGGCTGCAGTGACCGTCTGAGTCGCACGCAGCGCGACGATCGTGGCGCGCACGAGGGCGCGATGGGCCTGGAACAGAGGCTGCAACACACAGGCCTGATAGTCGCCGCTCTCGGTCAGGTAGCCGGTGAGAAAGGCGTGGGCGTGCAGTGGACACCCTCGGGCGTCGAGGTCGGCCTGCAGAAATGCGATTTCGTCCGCGAGGTCAATCCAACGCAGCGCCGGATTGAACTCCAGGCAGTCGAATGCCACGAGGCGCGCTCCGTTCCGGACAATATTGCGGGCATGCAGGTCCCCATGGCATTCGCGTACGAATCCGTGCGCTAGCCGCTGCGAGCGCAGCGGAGCGCTCGAGGCCAACAGATCCTCAAGGGGAGCTCGCAGTGCATGCGGGTCGCTGCTCCAACCTAGGGACCGCCCCAGGCGGGTGCACTCCTTGAGGTTGTCGAGCACGATCGCGGCCACCGCACCCGGCGGATCTTGCCGGGTGGGGAGAGCTGGAGGCAGCTGACTATGGATCTGTGCGAGCCGTTGTCCAAAGAGCTCCAGTTCCGCCGGCTCGATGCAGCCAATCTCGAGCAGACGGTCAAGCCCTTGATCCTGCGAGAATTGCCGCATCTTGACCGCGTGCTCTATGGCGCGACCGTTACCTTCGATTCTGGCAACGCCGCCTCGGGCAGTTATCCGGCAGACACCAAGGTAAAGCTCAGGCGAAAAGCGGCGATTGAGTCGAACCTCCTCCTGACATAGAAACTTCCGTGTTTCGAGGGAGCGCTGATCAACAAATGAGTACTTCACCGGCCGCTTGATCTTGTACGCAAATTCACCGGTCAACACGATCCAGGAGATATGGGTCTCGATCAGTTGCAGTGCGCGCACAGAATGAGGATAGGCTTGGGGAGTCATGAGCGCTGACAGATGTTGCGGAAGGATCGCCATGCTGGGCACCTCAGACGTCAATGCACGCCGCCGTCGCCGCAATCCCGAAGCTTAGAGTTCGGCAACAAGACGCGCGGCATCCTTGGGCAATTGGCGCGTAGTGACGAAAATCACTCCAAGGATTAAGCGCAGCCTCCGGGCACAGTGGCACTCTGGTTTGCGCGACTGGGCGAGGCCCCTCTATCGGCGCGAAGCGCGGCCGCGTATCGCTGCGCAACAAGACGGCCAAGATCGTTTCGGCCGCTAAGTCCTGACACTCGACTGCGAGATCGCGTCGAGTGCTGCGCGTCACGAACCCAGCACCGCCACATCCGGGTCCGCAGTCACCCGCTGGTACTCTGACCATCAGTGCCACTACGTTCGCTATCGGTCGTCCCCATCGATGCTCCATACATCACCTTCGGCCGCATACGCGGTGGCACGACCCCTGTGTCCAGATTGCGGCGGCCACTCAATATAACGAGTTACTAACCACGTCTGCCGGGTTGCAACCGTCCGCGATGTCTCACGCGGGAATAGTTTGGCGCTGAACGCTCGAAAGACTCCGAGATAGCAAGGGAGACTGATTTCTCCCCGAGTTCAAACCCGTCAGGATCCTGGGTTCTTGTTCGCCAATTGGGGCTCCCGGGTGAACGATGAAACCTCACTGGTGGTGCGCTTGCCCAGTCTTGGGGCGGAAGCTAAGGCTGTGCAGGACAAGACCAGGACTGGGGAAGCGAGCCGCATCGCTCCTACGGACCGCCTTTGCGCGGCCTTTCCATGTTCGCACCTCGGGCGTTCTCCGTTACTGCTTGAGCGCGGCACACGGAAGCCGAAGTGGCAGCAAAGCGGTGGGGGCATCGAATTCCTCCGTGGGTCATGACTATTGAAGAGGGTGCCGCCAATTTAGGTACAAGTCCTAATGGGCGGCGAGATCCGGTCGGATTATTAGTAGAAAAGTTCTCGATGCGTGCGAACCACAGGGAAGGGTCAGATGAGTACCACTTTGCAATCAAGCGAGATCGGTCGGCTGTGTCAGCGAGAGGTGGCCGTGATAGATGCGGAGCAGAGCATTACCGAGGCCGCTCGTTTAATGCGCGAAAGACACGTGGGATGCTTGGTCGTGGTGGAGCCCGGCGCAGACCCCGGCTCACGCCGGGTGGTGGGCATCCTGACCGATCGAGACATCGTCGTGTCGGTGGTGGCGAAGGAGGCCGAGCCGCGGTCATTGAAAGTCGGCGACGTGATGACACGCAATCCTCTGCTGGCAGGTGAGGGGGATCCGCTGGACGCGGTCCTCACGTTCATGGGCGAGGCGGGGGTGAGGCGCGTGCCCGTGGTCGGGCCGCGAGGCGCGCTCGTGGGCGTGTTGTCGCTGGACGACGTGCTGCAGAAGATGGCGCACCAACTCGCCAGTGTTAGCGGGTCCATCCGGCGCGAGCAGCGTACCGAATATCTTGTGCGCCCGTGACAAGTCTACGCTGAACCGCAACGTGATCCTGTGCAATCCCTAAAGAGAATTGTCGTTGCGTCGGACTTCTCGGCAGCGGCACATCAAGCAGTCTGCAGGGCGGGCCAGCTTGCCAAGCAGAACCAAGCTCGTCTCCATTTCATACATGTGCGCCCGGACTGGAATCTCTTCTCGCGCCTCGGCGCAGCCGACTACTACCATGCGCTCACGGAAGATGCGGAGCGAGCCCTTACGGAGGAACTCGCATTCCTAAAGAAGAATTACGGCATTGATGCACGTGGGGAGATTCGCTGCGGTAGCGCAAGCCACGCCTTGAGGGCGGTCCTCGGAGTTGTTACGCCGCAGCTCATTGTGATCGGTGCACATGGAGAGCATGGAGCAGCGAATGCCCCATATCTGGGAGGAACGGCGCTGAAGCTACTCGCCTTCGCCGATACGCCGGTGCTCGTAGTTCGCAACGTCGGGGATGCAGTCTACTCGGTAGCCGTCCTGGCCCTCGAGCGGTCAGAGGAGGCGGCACTGCGAGGTCTGGAGTGGGTGAGGATGCTCATGCCCGAGGGGGACTGTCACATCGTGCACGCATACTCGCTTCCCTATATCGCGCGGCGACGAGCGAGACCAGGAGACGAAAGTCCGATGCCGACAGCGGAATCAATTGGCGGTGATGCGCACGCGTTCGTTGATCGGCTAGTGCGCACGCGGTCAGAAGGGAGGCAGCGCTTGCACCCACATGTCGTGTATGGGGAGCCCGTAGCTGCAGTGCTGGCGGAGATGAGCGCACTTCATCCGGATCTGCTCGTAATCGGCAAGCATGAGCACGCGCCTCGTGAAACGGGTCCATTGCCGCTCGGCAGCGTCGCATTGCGAATCGCATATCACGCGATGGGCGACGTGCTGGTAGTACCTCAATAGCGACCTGGGATTAGGCGCTGCCAGGGGCCAAGGCGAGTCCGGTTTCACTCCGGCTTCAATTGGTACGGATCTCTATCTGCCAATCCCTCCGGGCCGACGGCGGAGTTCAGCCTGTGTTGTAAAAGGCTTCTATGATCGGGCGTTGACCCCTAACAATGTGTTGCTCCGCATCGGCCCGATCGAACCATTCCCCGCGATCAACTTCCGGAAATCGCTGACGGTGTCCGGATTGTGGCGGCCATTCAATCTCAAACGCATTACTCACGAGTTCAGCAGGGTCGCAGTCGCCTTCGACAGACCAGACGTGCAGCGACTTTGAGCCAGATAGCCGGAATGTTCCAAGATCGCATGAGATTGCTCTCCCGGCGATGTCGAAGCCCGTCTCTTCCCGGAACTCGCGTCGCGCGCATGCGAACTCGTCTTCTCCAGGATTCACGATGCCCTTTGGCACCGACCAGGAACCAATGTTCTTGTGCGCCCAATAGGGGCCTCCGGGGTGCACAAGAAAGACCTCCCTGGAGGCATTTCGCATTCGGAAAAGAAGAATGCCGGCGCTAATGGTGTGCATTGCTATTTTTGTAGCGCTTGAATCGGGTTGCATCCCTAAGGGCAGCACGCCTCAGCCAAGGGCTGAGGCGCGACCGTTCGCTGCGGGTCGGGTGTGGGTCCCTGTACTGCGTTGGCGGGTGGCTGCGCGACGCCGTCCTGGTGTTGGAGCGTCCAATATTGTCGCGGCTCAGACTACGCCCCCCAGTCCCTCGACTCGTCATCACCACCCGGTTCCCCAAGTGCGGCGCGACCGTCCATATCGTCTCCCTTAAGCCCAAGGACGGCGAAAAATTCGAACGGCAGCCATCATACTGGTAGTTGAGCGACTGTATAGCTAAGCAAAAGCCGCAGAATTCCGCGTGTCCCAAAGTGCCATGACACAGCAGAAGTCTCGGAAGCAGCCGCCGCGATCGGGTCCTAACCGGTAGCAACCAAGCGATCCCGGACGCGAGCCGGGAGCAGCCGTTTCCGTCACGGGACAGACGTATGACCGCTCGCGCGTGTCACTGCGGCCCCACGTTTCTCCGGAAGCCCATGAGACCTGCAGGCAAGTAGGCAACGCCTGGCTTCCGCATGCATTTGCCCTAAGATTGCATTTCATCAGCGTGCGCGGGGAAGCTTATCAGCGGAGAACCCTGAGGCCTGCGGCAGGAGGCCGGTGATAAGGCCCTTCTGTCGCGAACAGCTCCTCGATCTCACCCCTAAAAGACCTTTCACAAGAAATAGCTACTTAGCCGTCAAGCTTGTGCCTGAAGTCTTGTCGTCCCAGAGTGAGCGGTGGAAGATTGACCCGCTGTGTGCTGTCGAACGGCCATTGACTGGCTTATGGTGGACACGTGAGCGCAGCCGGTAGCGGTAATCGCGGGGAGCGGAATGATCACATTGGAGGAATTGCGCATTGAGTTGTTGGACAGCGTCCGGAACTGTCCAAGTCCGAATTCCGTCGTCCAACTGATTGCCGATGCCGAGCGTAAGTTGAACGCCAGTCGCATTGGGGAGCAATCGAAGAGAGCTTTCTGGGATGCGGTGGATCACGATCTCGTGGTGGTAACTCAGGAAGCGAGCGTGATACTAGAAAGACAAGGCGCGCTGACGCTCCGTACGACGATTGACGTGGCGCGCGCGGCCATAAGCAAGTATCTCCACATTCCAGAGCAGACGAAGCAATCGACAGTCGGTTAGTGGGGGGCAACTTACCCGACCCCGCGTCGTTCGCTTGGTCTAAATCGTGCGTGGCTTCCCGGGATACGAGTCCGGCCTAACGGGTCTGACTCGGATCACTCTTGGGCATTGCTTGGATCGGGCGCCCGGGAGGCCCACGGCCACCTTGTACGGCGATGGCCAAGGCCGAGCTGGCGGTATCAGGCGGTTATTGCTCCGTCTGGGCTGCCGTAGAGCGCAGGCACTGAACAGTTCATGGCTCCCGCAATGAGTGCGCGGTCAGTATCAGGTCCGTCGTGCCGCTAATAGCGGACTTCCGCGTATGGCGGGGCCTGGGGGGCAGGGGCACGATCGCCGCGTCCGCTCCGACCGCAACGATCCGCTGCGCGCGCGTGACGATGGCCTGGTCACTGACCGTGCGGGCGTGCTCGACATCGACGATGGAGGCGTGGCGGACGAACAGGTCCGCCGGCTCCTGGGCGCTCGGTGCCTGTGCCGGCAGGACCATGGCGGCAAGGAGGGCGAACAAGAGGCCGCGCATGATCTGCTTTCCCGGACAGCGTCGGATACTCGCGGCGCCTGCGTCCGCGAGCGTGGGGCAACGCGCTTCAGTGTATGGGCTGACTGCCTGAGAATCGAGCCGCAGATCCGGCCACGGTCCGCCTTGCCGGCGTTATCAGGCCGGGCGCGAGTACTCCAGCTTCGGGTACCAGTCCGTACCCTGGCCACCGGGGGTGAGATCAAGCAGCGTCCACAGCGGCGTTGGGTCAGGGGCGCCGTGTGGGTCCTGCCCGGGGTCCTGAGTTCCAGCGGCCCTGTCCATCCCTGACCCAGACATCCAGCGCCGGCCACTCGCTGCCATCGGGCGCCACTGAGTTTCGTGGCGACCTACGTGACGCCGCTCGTCATCATGGACTCCGGACACTGGCTGATAACAGCCGGAAAGAACCGTGGCGGCGATCGTGCACTTCCTGGGCAAGCCATAGCGCACGCCGCACCTACTGGCCGTTAAGCGGGCACTAACGGAGCGGGGATCACTGCGATGGCCGCCGCGGGGCCGTCTCGGACACTGCAGCCTGTGCCTCAGCGATTGTTCCAGTCCCAGCCGGTGGCGAACTTCACCGTGCCCCGCACCGCAAATACCCGCGGATAGAAGCCTTCGGATTGCAGGCGGCCCTGGGCGATCCCCGTGAGTGAGCTTTCGAGGGCGCGCAGGTCCTCGATGCCAAGCACCGGGGCCTGCACGGCGACGGTGGCGTCCTGCATGTGGGCGGCGAAGATCCGTGTCGCCGGGTCGATGCCCGCAAGCAGCCGCAGGGTCGAGGCAAGGTAGGCACTGCGGCTGGCGCCGGGAAGGAAGGAGTACAACCAGCCCGGATAGATGAAGTCGCCCGCGAACAGCTGGTGGCGGCTCGCGTCGTAGAGGGAAACCGACGTCGGCGTGTGCCCCGGGGTCGCCAGCACCCGCAGTGACCGGCCGCCCAAGTCGATCATGGAGCCGGCAGGCCACCACTCATCGACGCGGAAAGTCAGATCCTGCAGGCGATCTGCGAATCCGAGGAACTCATAGCGCTGCAGCGTGAGCCGGCCGTCGCGCGCACGCGCCCGCAGCGCGGCGTCATCCAGCACGGCGGTGCGGTCCAGGCGGCCCAGGGCACCGACGTGGTCGAAATGCAGGTGCGAGGCGATCACCGTGACCGGCAGAGCGGTCAGGGAGCGCACCACTGGAACGATGTCGCGCAGGCCGGTTCCGGCATCGAACAGCACCGCGCGCTGCGTACCCAGGATCAGGTAGCTGTAATTGCCCTGATAGTAGCGCGGTTCGCCGATCGCGAACGTGGTCGGATCCAGAATTTGCACGACGAAGTAGTCATCGACCCACCGGCCGGTGACGGGAGCGGCGGGCTTGGGCAGCACGACGGGAGTCTTTCCGTGGAGGTCAAACTCGTATTCCGCATCGACGTACGGGGCCAGCAGCGCGGCCATGCCCGCCATGAGCGCCGTTACCGCCAAGGCCAGCCACAGGGTGGGTCGGAGAGACAGTCGCACGCGGTCGCCTTGAGTGCAGTTTCCGGCCGGACCTTACGGGCTGCACCCGGGCGTGACAAGCGCTGTTGAGACTGCGGGCCTTCCCCACCCCGGGGAGCCGGGGGACAAGGGGCGGGGGAACTGCGCCTTGCACTCGGGGGGAGCGCCGGTGCCCCGCGATGGCCCACAATAGAGCCCTGATGTTGCAGACTGCGGATAAGGGTTAAGGACTTCACATGCGCGAATATCTGAATTTCTATATCGACGGGGCCTGGGTAAAGCCGCTGCAGGCGGCCACTGTCGAGGTGACAAACCCGGCCACCGAGGCGGTGGCCGGCAGGATTTCCCTCGGTTCGGCGGCCGATATCGACAGGGCCGTACGGGCGGCGCGCCGGGCGTTCCCAGCCTGGTCGGCGACCAGCCGCGAGGAGAGGATCGAGGTGCTGACGCGCATCGTCGCCGAGTACCGGCGGCGCGAGGAGGAGATCGCGCAGGCCATCACCGAGGAGATGGGTGCGCCGAAGTCCCTGGCGAAACGCGCCCAGGCCAGCAGTGGGCTCGCGCACCTGGAGACGGCGATCACCGTGCTGAAGAATTTTGCGTTCGAGGAACAGCAGGGACCCACGCGCATCGTCAGGGAGCCCATCGGCGTGTGTGGGCTGATCACGCCCTGGAACTGGCCGATGAACCAGATCGCGTGCAAGGTCGCGCCCGCCCTGGCTACCGGATGCACCGTGGTGCTGAAGCCCTCGGAGATCGCACCGTTCTCGGCGTACCTGTTCGCCCAGGTCATCGATGCCGCCCGGGTGCCCCCCGGGGTCTTCAACCTGGTCAATGGCGACGGTCCGACGGCCGGGCACAGCCTGGCCTCGCATCCGGAGGTGGACATGATGTCCTTCACCGGCTCCACGCGCGCCGGGGTCGAGGTGGCCAAGGCGGCCGCACCCGGTGTGAAGCGGGTCGCGCAGGAGCTGGGGGGTAAGTCGCCGAACATCATCCTGGAGGATGCCGACCTGGAGAAGGCGGTCACCTCCAGCGTCAGGAGCGTCATGGGCAACTCCGGCCAGTCCTGCAACGCGGCCACCCGGATGCTGGTGCCCCGACAGGCGATGGGGCAGGTGATCGAAATCGCCCGTCGGGTGGCCGAGTCAATCCGCGTCGGCGATCCGGCGCAGGAAGTTGACATGGGCCCGGTGGTCTCCATGACGCAGTGGCAGAAGGTCCAGGGGCTGATCGCCGCCGGGATCGCCGAGGGCGCCACGCTCGTCACCGGCGGCGTGGGCCGTCCGCCCGGACTCGAGCGTGGCTACTACGTCAAGCCCACGGTCTTCGCCAACGTCAAGAACTCCATGCGCATCGCGCAGGAGGAGATCTTCGGGCCGGTGCTGACCATCCTCGCATACGACACCCTGGATGAGGCGATCACGATCGCCAACGACACCGAATACGGCCTGGCTGCCTATGCCTGGGGCACCGACAAGACCAAGCTGCACCGGCTGGCCGCGCAGCTGCGTGCCGGTCGTGTGGGCATCAATGGCGCCGGCGGTGACCTGTTCGCGCCCTTCGGCGGCTACAAGAAGAGCGGCAACGGCCGCGAATGGGGGGCCTTCGGATTTCAGGAATTTCTCGAGGTCAAAGCGGTCCTGGGTTACCCGTAGACCGGCCCTCGGTTGCGCGGCCGTGGCGGCCCTGACGATGCTCAGCGGCCGTCGCGGCGGATAGGCCGAAGTCGCCCGTCGTCGCGCGGGGATGTAAGTGGGATAGGCGCGACGCTGCGGCCGGCGAGCGGATGGGTTCACGCCAGAGGCTGCAGGATGATCGGCGGTCCATCGATGCAGTCATCGTTGGCCGCTGCCGCAGCTCGCGCGGTTTAGTCTGGAGCGATCTTCCGGAGCGCGGACGTTCGGTCCCCCGCGGACGGCGCGGGACGCTATCATCGGCGGGAGCAATCACCGGCCTCGCACGAGGCAGCGCTGCTTCAACGGGAAACGCATGTGGCCAAGAACCGCTTCATCGCCCACCACTGGAAGGTTGTGGTCGCAACCACGGCCGGAGTGGTGGCCTACCTTATCCTGCCGTCCGAGTGGTCTGGCCTCACGCGCACGCTGACGGCCTGGAACATCACCGTCCTGCTGCTGCTTGCCGTAACCTTCACCCTGGTGGCACGGCTGAGTGCCGCGCAGCTGCAGGCGCACTACCAGGAAGACGACCCGACCGCGCCGGTGATCCTCGTGGTGGTCATCATCGCGGCAATCCTCAGCGTTGCCGCCATCGTGGTCTTCCTGACCACGCTCAAGCACGTGGAATCTTCCCAGAAGGCCGCGCACATCGTGTTGGCGACGCTGACGATCGCGGACTCGTGGGTGCTGGTGCCCACCATCTACGCACTGCACTATGCGGACCTGTTCTATAGAGCACCCAAGGAGCGGCGCCCGCTGGCCTTCCCCGATACCGGCGCACCGGTGTTCTGGGACTTTGCCTATTTCTCCTTCACGATCGCGGCGGCATGCCAGACGGCGGACGTGTCGACCTGCGGTGTGCAGGTGCGCAAGACGGTGGTCGCGCACAGCATCATTTCGGTCCTGTTCAACGTTTCCATCCTCGGCTTTGCGGTCAACGTGACCGCCGGGCTGCTCGCCTGAGATCGAAACCCGGCCCTCTGGCGCCGGGTGGTCATCCATGGATCCATCATCGTCGCGCCGCTACCGGTGCGGCGGTCTCCGGGCTTAGGAGGGACACGCTGACATCCAGAAAGAGCCGCGACGGCTTGCTGCGTTCGGTTGCACCCGTGCCGATGCCAGCTGCGTGCGCCAGGGTACGCGTGCCGCGGTCCGGTGTGGCCGCGGCCACTGTGTGCTGGGACCAAAGGGCGCGCCCAGCGCGGCTGCGTGCAGCGCCCGCGCACGATTTTTAGGGTGCGAAGTGCTTTAATTGCGCCCCGGCACCCCGCAGGGGACTGCCCGGACCCGGAAATGACCATAGGACCCCGAAAGAGGGACCTCTGAATAGCCAATCGCAGTTTCTGGCCGGCGGCGGGGAGATGGGAGCGCGCACCCGCGCCTACGACTGGGACGCCACGGCGCTGGGGCCGCCTTCGACCTGGCCGCAGGGCCTGAAGACGACGCTGCGCGTGATTCTCACCACGCGCCATCCGGCCTTCATCTTCTGGGGGCCGCAGCTCACCTGCTTCTACAACGATGCCTATCGGCAGTCACTGGGCCCGGAGAAACATCCCAGCGCCCTGGGTGCACCCGGCCGCGAGGTGTGGCCGGAGATCTGGACCATCATCGGCCCGCAGATCGACCAGGTGATGAGCGGCGGTGAGTCTACCTGGCACGAAAACCAGCTGGTGCCGATCCTGCGCCATGGCGCGGTCCAGGAGCTCTACTGGACCTACAGCTATGGCCCGATCGATGAGCCGAGCGCCCCCAATGCCATCGGCGGGGTGCTGGTCCTGTGCACCGAGACCACCCGGCAGGTCCTGACCGAAAAGCGCCTGGCGGCCGAGCGCGAGCACCTGACCCAGCTGTTCGAGCAGGCGCCGACGTTCATGGCGGTGCTGCGCGGTCCGCAGCACGTGTTCGAGTTCGCAAATCCCGGCTACATGCGCCTGATCGGCCACCGGCCGGTGCTCGGCAAGCCCATTGCCGAGGCGCTGCCGGATGCGGTGGCGCAGGGCTACCTCGGCCTGCTGGACCAGGTGTACCGATCGGGCGAGCCCTTCGGGGCGACCAGCGCCAAGTACAGCATGCAGAGCGCGGCCACCGAGCCGGCGGTCGACCGCTACGTGGACTTCGTCTATCAGCCCATCAAGGATCCTGACGGCACCGTCAGCGGCATATTCGTCCAGGGGGCGGACGTGACCCTGCGTGCGCTGGCCGAAGCGGGGCTGCGCGCCAAGGAAGCGCAACTCAAGGAGGTCAACAGCGCCCTCGGGCGCATCCTGGACGAGCGGACCTCGCAGCTGGTCTCGCGCGAAGCGCTCCTGCACACGATGTACGAGAACTCCTCGGAGTGCCACGCCGTCCTGCGGGAGACCGCCGCCGGACAGTTCTGCTACGAGGAGGTCAACCCGGCGACCCTGCGCCTGTACGGCATGACCCGCGATGCGGTGGTCGGTCACACGACCGACGAGGTGTTCGGCGCCCGCGCCGGGGAGATCAACGGGCACCTGCGCGCCGCGCTCGGGGCCACCGTCCCGTATCACTATGAACGCACCCAGGGTGCGGGGATCATCGAAGCGGTCGCGATCGCGGTGCACGGCGTGGACGCCCGCCGCGTGGTGGTCACCGCGCGCGATGTCACCGAACGGCGGCGGCTGGAGCAGGAACTGCGCCAATCGCAGAAGATGGAGGCGGTCGGGCAGCTGACCGGCGGACTCGCACACGACTTCAACAACCTGCTGGCGGCGATCGGCGGCTCGCTCGAGGTGCTCAGGCTGCTGCTCAAGCAGGGAAGGGTCGCAGAGTTTGACCGTTACCTGGCTTCCGCAAGCGCCGCGGTCAAGCGCGCGGCCGCGCTGACGCACCGCCTGCTCGCATTCGCGCGCCGCCAGACCCTCGACGCGAAGCCCACGGATCTGAACCGCCTGGTGTCCGACATCGAGGAGCTCGTGCGCGGCACGGTGGGACCGTCCGTCAAGCTCGAGGTGGTGGCCGCTGCCGGGCTGTGGAGCACGCTGGTCGATCAGAACCAGCTGGAGAGCGCACTGCTCAACCTGTGCATCAACGCGCGCGATGCGATGCCCGATGGCGGGCGGCTGACCATCGAGACCTGCAACCAGTGGCTCGATGAGCGCATCGCCCGGGAGCAGGAAGTGCCACCCGGGCACTACCTGTCGCTGTGCGTCAGCGATACCGGCACCGGCATGCCGCCTGAGGTCATTGCCCGCGCCTTCGACCCGTTCTTCACGACCAAGCCGCTCGGGCAGGGGACGGGGCTGGGCCTGTCCATGGTGTACGGCTTCGCGCGCCAGTCCGGCGGCCAGGCGCGCATCTACTCGGAAATGGGCAAGGGCACCACGGTATGCATCTTCCTGCCGCGGCATCGCACCGATGAGCAGGTCCCGGCCGCAGAGCCCGGCACCCCCGCGTATGGCCCGGCCCCGGAGGGCACGACGGTACTGGTGGTGGACGATGAGCCGACCGTCCGCATGGTCATCCAACAGGCGCTGCGCGAGCACGGCTACACCACGCTCGAGGCGGAGGATGGGGTGCAGGCCATGCGCATCCTGCAGTCAGCGCAGCGCATCGACCTGCTGGTGACCGACGTCGGCCTGCCCGGCGGCATCAACGGACGGCAGCTAGCGGATGCGGGTCGCATGCTGCGGCGCAGGCTGCCGGTGCTGTTCATCACCGGCTATGCGGAAAATGCCGTGCTGGGGCGCGGTCACATGGAGCCGGGCTTCCACGTCATGATCAAGCCGTTTGAGCTGGCGGAACTGGTGCGCCGTGCCGGCGCGATCGTTGCGGAAGAGCCCCGCGTGGCGGCCAACCCGGTCGCGTAGAGCAGCCGGGCTGGCCAAGGCAAGAAGGCGGCGCACACCGTGCGCGGTGCTGGCTATGCCTGGGGCAGGGCGGGTGCCCCGAGCTGCCCGTGCTGCGCCACGGAGCTCTTGTGGTGCTCAGCCCCCAGGAACATGTACATCGCCGGCACCACGAACAGCGTAAAGAAGGTGCCGATGGTGATTCCCGTGAAGATCACCAGGCCCATGTGGTTGCGGCCCACCGCGCCGGCCCCGGTGGCAATCAGCAGGGGGACCACTCCGAAGACCATCGCCGCGGTGGTCATGAGGATGGGGCGCAGCCGGATCGTGGCGGCGGCCTCGATGGCATCACGCTTGGACTTGCCGGCCAGCTGCTGCTCGTTGGCGAACTGCACGATGAGAATGCCGTGCTTGGCGATCAGGCCCACCAGGGTCACCAGCCCCACCTGTGTATAGACGTTGAGCGTGGCGAACCCCAGGAACAGGAACACGACTGCGCCAAAGATCGCCATCGGCACGGACATCATGACCACCAGCGGGTCACGGAAGCTTTCGAACTGCGCCGCCAGCACCAGGAAGATGATGACGATGGCGAAGCTCAGCGTGGCAAGGAAACCGCCGGACTCCTGCGTGAACTGCCGGGACTCACCGCCATAGTCGATGGTGTACCCCTGCGGCATGGTCTCGGCGGCGATCTTGCGCAGCATGGCCAGCGCCTCGCCCTGCGTACCGCCGAAAACGCCCTGGATCGTGGCGGAATTCAGGCGTTGGAAGTGGGTCACCGACTCCGGCACCGTCTTGGTCTTGATGGACACCACGGTGGAGGCCGGGACCACGCCACCGGCGGCCGTGGGGATGTAGTAGTTGGCGACCTGGTCCGGGTTCAGCCGGTCCTGCTGGAGCACCTGCGGAATCACCTTGTACGAGCGGCCGGCGATGCTGAAGTAGTTGACGTAGCCGCCCCCGAGCATGCTGCTCAGTGCACTGCCGAGATCCTTCATGGTGATGCCCAGCAGGGCGACCTTGTCGCGGTCCACGGTCATGGTCGCCTGGGGCCTGTCGAGTTTCAGGCTGTTGTCCAGCACGTAGAACTTGCCGGTGGCCTGGGCCTTGGCCAGCACGGCCTGCGAGACCTCGTAGAGCTCGTTGAACGGGGCGGAGGTCTGGATCACCAACTGGACGGGGTAGCCGCCGCCGGAGCCGGGCAGCGAGGGCGGGTTGATCCAGAAGATGTTGGCGCCCGCGATCTGGTTGGCGCGCTCCTGCAGGTCCTTCTGGATGGCCGGCGCGCCGCGCTTGCGCTGGGAGTAGTCCTTCAGAACGATGCCGCCGAAGCCGGTGTTGGCGGAGCCGGTGCCGGAGCCGACGAACTGGAACGAGTTCTCGTACTCGGGGATGGAACTCAAGGCCTGGAATGCCTGGCGCTGGTAGGTGGCCATCTGCTCGATGGAGGCATTCGGGGCTCCGGTGCCGATGTAGAACATGAAGCTCTGGTCTTCCGCCGGCGCGAGCTCGGCCTTGGCCATGACCCCCATCAGCGGGAAGGCCATCATCACCGCGATGAGGCCGATCACGATGGCGCCGAAGACCACGACCACGCGCCAGGCGTCCAGCATGGAGCGCAGCAGGCGGTGGTAGAGGTTGGTGAAGCGCTCGAAGTTGCGGTCGAGAAGCTGCACCAGGCGGTTGCTGCCCCCGTGTTCCATCTTGAAGAAGCGCGCGCACATCATCGGCGACAGGGTGAGCGCGATGAGCGCCGAGACGGCCACGGCGCCGGCCAGCGTGAAGGCGAACTCCGAGAACAGCGAACCGGTGAGGCCCCCCTGGAAGCCGATGGGGATGTACACGGCGATCAGCACCACGGAGATCGCAACGATCGGGCCGGCCAGCTCGCGTGCCGCGTACAGCGCCGCCTCGCGCGGTGGCTGGCCGAGTTTCATGTGCCGGTCGACGTTCTCGACCACGATGATTGCATCGTCCACCACCAGGCCGATGGCCAGCACCAGCGCCAGCAGCGTCAGCAGGTTGATGGTGTAGCCGAGGGTGAGCATGATGAAGAAGGCACCCACCAGCGACAGCGGCATGGCGATCACCGGAATGAGCACCGAGCGCACGCTGCCCAGGAACAGGAAGATGACGACCGTCACGATGAGGAGCGTCTCGAGCAGGGTCTTCACCACGTCGCGGATGGCGGAATTGATGTAGCCGGTGGCGTCGTAGCCGATCTGCGCATGCAGCCCGGCGGGCAGCTGGGACTGGATCTCCGGGAAGAGCTTGCGGATGGTCTTCATCACCGCAAGGATGTTGGCCTCGGGGGCCACGTTGATGGCGACGAAGATGGACCGCTTGCCCTTGAAGGCGACGACAGACTCGTAGTCCTCCGCGCCCAGCACGACCGTACCGACGTCCTGGAGGCGCACCAGCGCGCCGTCCTTCTGCTTGATGACCAGTTGTTTGAACTCATCGGCCGAGTGCAAGTCGGTATCGGCGGTGAGGTCGACGCTGACCATCTGGCCCTTGGTGGTGCCGAGTGCGGACAGGTAGTTGTTGGCCTGCAGGGCGGCGGAGACATCCGCGGCCGTGACCCCGTTGGCGGCCAGCTTCGTCGGATCGAGCCAGGCGCGCAGCGCGTACTGGCGCGCCCCGAGCAGCTGGGCGCGCTGCACCCCCGGCACCGCCTGCAGTTTCGGCTGCACCACGCGGATCACGTAGTCGGTGATCTGGTTGGTGGGCAGCGTCTCGCTGTTGAACCCCATGTACATACCGGCGCTCTGCTCCCCGACCTGCACGGTGAGCACCGGCTGCTGGGTGCCGTTGGGCAGCTGGTTGAGGACGGCATTGACCTTGCTGCTGATCTCGGACTGGGCGCGGTTGGAGTCGTAATTCAGACGCAGGTGCGCGGTCACGGTCGACACGCCCGTGACGCTGGTGGAGGTCAGGTAGTCGATGCCCTGCGCCTCGGCAACCGAGGACTCGATGGGCGTGGTGATGAAGCCGGCGACCAGTTCGGCGCTGGCGCCGTAGTACTGCGTCGTGACCGTGACCGTGGCGTTTTCGGTCTTGGGGAACTGCCGCACGGGCAGGCTGGCCAGTGCGCGCAGCCCCAGTACGAGCACCAGCAGGCTCACGACGGTTGCCAGCACGGGCCGGCGGATGAAGATGTCAGTGAAACGCATCAGCAGTCCTTCTCAATCTGCGGGCGCCGTCCATGACTGGCGCGCCACCGTGGCCCCCGGGGTGCATCAGCGGTCCTGCAGCTTCGGGTCCGCGTCGCTGGCGGGCTGGACGCTGTTGTTGATGTTCACCGCCGCGCCGTTGCGCAGCTTGATCTGGCCGCTGGTGACCACCTCGTCCCCCTCCTTGATCCCCGTGAGGATCGCGACCTGATCGCCGCGCGTCGCGCCGGTGGTCACGAACACCTGCTTGGCCACCAGCGCCGGGGCGCGGGTGGCGGGCGCGCCGCCCGCGGGCCTGGCGGCACCGGCCTCCGCACTCGGCGGTCCGACGACATAGACGGTGGCCCCATAGGGGTTGTAGGCGACCGCGGTCTGCGGCAGGGTCAGGTAGCGCACGGGCGCGCCGACCTCGACGCGCACGTTGGCGAACATGCCCGGCAGCAGCTTGCGCTCCGGGTTCTTCAGCAGCGCCCGGATGCGCACGTTGCGCGTATCGGTGTCGACGCGCGGGTCCAGCGCGGTGACCTCGCCGCTGAAGATGCGGTCCGGGAAGGCATCCGAGGTGACGCTCGCCTTCTGGCCGACGCGGATCTTATCCAGCGACTGCTGCGGCAGCGCAAAGTCGACGAAGATCGGGTCCAGCTGCTGCAGGGTGACGATCTTGGTGCCCGCCGCCAGGTACTGGCCGACATCGACCGCGCGGATGCCCATCTGTCCGGCGAACGGCGCGCGCACGATCTTCTTGTCCACCAGCGCCTGCTGCTCGGTGACCTGTGCCCGGGCGCTGCGCAGCGTGGCCGCATCGGTGTCGAGCACGGCCTGGCTGATGGCCTCGGCTTCGAACTGCGCCGTGTCACGCTTGAAGTTGATCTCCGCGAGGGTGGCCGCCGCCTTCAGCGACTCCAGGTGCGCAATCTCATCGGCCACGCGCAGCCGCAGCAGCTCCTGGCCGGCCTTGACCGAGTCCCCGGAGCGGAACCGGATGCTGTCGACGGTGCCATCGACCTCGGCGCTGAGGTCGGCACCGCGCTCGGCGCGCAGGCTGCCGACGGCACTCATCTGCGGCAGCCAGTCCTGGAAGTGCACCTTGGTGGTGCTCACGGTGAACTTCGGTGTGCCCTGGGCCGCGAAGCCCTTGATCATCTTGTACGTGCCGTAGCCCTTGACCGCGCCGATCACCACGACCAGCCCGGCCACCACCGCACCCAGTACCGCCCAGCGTTTCATCCGTTCTCCGTTCCGTAATCCGTTGCTTCGCGGGCCTGGACTTCAGCGACCGGCCGTCGCCGCAGGGGACTCGCGATTCCACCAGCCGCCGCCGAGTGCCTGGAACAGCGCCGCGGTGTCGGCGTAGCGGGCCGCCTGCGCCTGCAGCTGCGCAATGCGCGCCTGCTGGTAGGCCCGCGCGAGTACCAGCAGATCGAGCGAGCTGATGGAGCCGGCCGCGTAGCGGGCGCGCGAGACCTTCAGGGCGTCGGCCGCCGCCTGGGTGGCCAGGTCCTGCTCGTGGAGCTCCGCGGCATCGGCGTCCAGTGCGTACAGCGCATCGGCGACGTTGCGCAGTGCCGTGAGCACCGTGCCGCGGTACTCGGCCGCCGCCTGGTCATAGGCGGCCACCGCGGCACGCTTCCTGTGCAATAACTCACCGCCGTGAAAGATCGGCTGGGTGAGACCCGCGCCGGCGCTCCACACGTTGCTGCTGCCCTTGAACAGGTCCGCGAACTTGGTGCTCGTGCCGCCGTAGTCACCCGTCAAGGTGATCTGCGGCAGCAGGTTGGCCGTGGCCACGCCGATCTCGGCGCTCGCCTGGTGCAGGAGCGCCTCGCGGGCGCGCACGTCGGGGCGCTGCTCCACCAGGTGCGAGGGCACGCTCACGGGCAAGCTCTCGGGCAGCTTCAGGTCATCGAGCTGGAACTGCGCCGCCAGCGGCGCATCGGGCGCCTGGCCGAGCAGCACGGCGAGCAGGTCGCGGTTCTGTTGCAGCTGCTTCATCAGGGGCGGCAGGCTCGCCATCTGGTGCGCAAGCTCGGTCTGCTGGGTGAGCACATCCAGCCGTGACACTCCGCCGAGCGCCAGCTGTCGCTGCACGGTGTCCAGTTGCTTGCGGTCCGCGGCGATGATCTCCTCGGTGGCCTCGATCTGCGCGCGCAGCGAGGCCTCCTGGATGGCGGTGGTGACCACGTTTGCCGACAGCGCCAGGTAGGTCGCCTCCAGCTGGAAGTTCTGGTACTCGGCCTGGGCGCGCTGCGCCTCGATGCCGCGGCGCACGCCTCCCCAGATATCCAGCGTGTAGCTGACGTTCGCCGTGGCGTTGAAGAGGCTGTAGATGATGGAGCCGGCTTGCGGCTGCCCGAAGGCAGCACCGGAGATCTTCTGCCGCGTGGCCGAGGCGTTGGCATCGACCTGCGGCAGCAGCGCGCCCTGCTGTGCCAGCAGGTTCTCGTGGGCCTGGCGCAGCGCGGCCTGCGCGGCCGCCACATCCGGGCTGCCCTTGAGCGCCTGCTCGACCAGCGCGTTGAGCTGTTCGGAGCGGAACAGCGTCCACCACTGGGCCGGGATGTCGCCGCTGGGCACGTAGGTCTGTGCTGCGCCTGCGGCACCCTCGCCGGCGGCAGTCTGCGGCGGCAGCGCTTCGGCGGTGTAGCGCTCGGACTGCGGCGCCGGCGGGCGCTTGAAGTCAGGTCCCACGGCACAGGCGCCGAGCATCGCGGCGGCCGCCGCGACGAAGACGAGCATGCGAACGCCGCGGCGCAGGGTGCGGCGCGGTGGCACGGCTCGATTCTCAGCTGGCGACATCATCCAGTACCTCTCTGCAATCCCCGGCGCCGGCGCGCACCGGCGCGGGGTGGAATTTGATGGAGTTGACCGACCCGCGGCGTGCCCGGGGGCGACGCGTCCACGAAGCGGCGCCAGCGTCTACCCCGGCGCGCGTCTTGGCCGCACGGTGAGGGCCGCCGACTGTCTGGCGGCGGGGCCTAACGTGACCGCGATGATGGCCTAACAGTGCCCGTCCAATCCACTGATCCGCCCCGAACTTGTATGCGCTGCGGCTCGCTCCGGGGGCGCCGGTGCACGCGCGCACCGACAATTATCATGGCATCGCCGTGGGGCATTACAGTGGATTTGGGGTGTCGGGTCCTTCCCCCAAAGGGGCCGTTGACAAGCCTGGGCGCAGCAGACACTCGCCCGAACGCTTTGAATGTGACCGGTTTGTGACCCGCCCGGTTCGCGCGCCCCACCGCCGCGAGTCGTGCGGTGCGGCAGAACATGGTCGGAATTTTCCGCTACTGGTGATTGAGCGTCAGCACCAGCGCAAGTTCCGTCGCTCCGGCCTGGCCGGTCACCGCAATGATGAGCTGCGCGGGATTGCTGTTGTTGAGCGTGGCAAGGCCGGTGAATGGCACCCCGTTGAGAACCGCGGAGGTCCCGGTGCAGTTGGCGAGCGCGTAGGTCACCGAGTACGCGTTGTACATCGAGTTGATGACCGAGATCTGGCCATTGACCACGCACTGCGTGAGCGGATCCTGGGAGGTGATGGCTCCGCTGCCCGACACCGACACCGTGGCAGCGGAACCTGTGTCCGTGTAGTTGCCGCTGATCGCCGCCAGGGACGAATCCAGGTCGTACAGCGTGCTGTAGGCCAGATTCAGCGTGCCGCTGCTGGCCGCCCCGGCGTCGGTGGTGAACTGGTAGGTGAGGGCGAGGCTCGACCTTTCGCTCACGGTGCCGGTGAGCGTGCCGGTGCCGTGCGTGGAGCCGTCCTCGAAGCGGGTGCCGACCTGGCTGAAGCCCTCGAAGTTGGCCGACAGGGAATCGCCCGCGGTGCTGGCGGTGCCGGCAAACTGCGCCAGGTCCGAGCGCATGAAGTGAAACTGCCCGGATTCATCGACGATGCCCTTCACCTGCAGGCCAGTGGCCGAGTCGGTACCGCCCCAGATGCCCCCCGGGGAGAGCGGGGTGACCAGGGCGCCACCGCCGTCCCCGCCGCCGCACCCGGCCAGCGCGAGCAGGCCCAGCAGCGAGCAGACAGACAGCAGTGACTTGGCGGGCATGCAGGGATCCTCGGTGCGTGCGCGGCGGGCGCACCGCCGGGGGCAAGATGACGGTAGTGGTGGATCTTAGCCCATTCAGTTCAATCCGGCCGCCCGCTCGCGCCCGACGCGGCTCACTTTGGGCCGTCGCTTTTCAGCATGCGCTCGTAAGCCGCGTCGATCCTCTGGATCGGGATCATCTCGATCTCCGCAACGATCCCCTGCGCGGCGCAGAAGTCGCGCATCTGCTGTCTCGCGGCGATCCCGCCAATGATCGACCCGGCGATCGCGCGCCGCTTGAGCAGCAGAGTCATGACATCGGGCATCGCATGTGGGTGCTGCGGTGCGACCAGCAGCACCCTCGTGCCGTCGCGCACCTGGTGCAGATCCGAATGGCACACGCCGCAGTAGGCGATCTCGATCTGCACATCCTGCAGGCCGGGCTGTTGGCGCTCGATACTCAGTGCCCGGAGGGGCTGATCGGCGGCTGCGGCACCGAAGGCCTGGGTGCCATGAGGACTCCTTTGGGGGCAACGAGGGCCTGCGCCCGTCCGCTCCCATCGCCCGCACGGGGTATGCCGGTGCGGGTCGCTTACGCGGCGCGCGCCGTAGCCTTGCCAACCCGGCCGCGGATGGACTTCAGCGGAGTTGACTCGCTGGGGCTCAGGAATTCCAGCAGCGCGCCGGGGTTCTTGCTGTGGGCGGCGGCGACCTTCAGTGCCACCAGGGTCGGGATGGCGATGACGATGCCCGCCACGCCCCAGAACCAGCCCCCGAACCAGACCGCGAGGAAGACCAGGATCGGGTTGAGATCCAGGCGCCGACCGACCAGCAGCGGTTGCACCACCTGGCCTTCGATGGTCGCCAGCGCGAGGTAGGTGCCGGCCACTGCCAGAACCTTGCTGGTGGAATCGAATGACACGAGCGCGACGATCGTCAACACCGCGAGCGTGGTGGCCGAACCCACATAGGGGATGAAGTTCAGCAGGCCGGCCACCGCGCCCCACAGGAACGGGTTGGGTACTCCCAGCCCGAGCATCGCGAGGCCGGTGGCGAGGCCGAGCCCCAGGTTGATCAGTGCGATGGTTCCGTAGTAGCGACCGAGCTCCTTGCGCAACGCCTCGATGACCCGCAGCGCGTGGGAGGCCTGCAGGTTGGCGGCCATCGAGGCGGCCATGCGCGCCAGCATCGGCGGTCCGCCCGAGAGCAGGAACACCGTCAGGATGATGCAGGCGACCAAACTGGTGAGCGTCGCGCCGGTGGCGGTGACCATCTCGGCCTGCGAGATGGGCGGCTCGGGAGCCGCAGGCGGCCTCGGCGCAGCCTGTCCGCTCGCCTTGGTCAGGGTGCCGGCCTGCGTCGTCACCGCCTGCAGCCGGTGCATGACCCCCTCGGCCGGTCGCAGCCGGCGCTCCAGGCTCTGCAGGACCTTTGGCGCTCCCGAGAGCCATTGCTGCGCCGGGCCCACGAGCGCGTTGGCCGCCATGCCGAAAGCCCCGAGCAGGGTGGCGACGAGCAGGATGGCACCCAAGGCGCGCGGCAGCCGCAGGCGGTGCAGCGCCTCCACCGCGCTGGAGAGCACCAGGGCGAACAGGACCGCGAGCGCGATGGGAATGAAGGCCACGCGTCCGAAATACAGTACGGTCCCGAGGCCCAGGAACAGCAGTCCCAGCAGTGCACGCGCCAGGGCGGGTGCCATCTTCATGCCGGCCTCACCGTGGTGTGTTCAGGCTGACGGGGCCGGTGACTCATGGTGGCAGCACGCCCTAAGGCTAAGACCAAGTCACAAGATGACGCAGGCGGAGGCGGGGGGGCATCTGATGCGCGCCGCGCGCGGATGTAGGCGCCCTCCCACAGTGTGGAATCCGCGCCGGGGCAGCGCCAGGCAAGGCGGTTCTGCGCCCCCATCGGTGACTACCGGCCCGCCGTCTGCGTGAAGAAGATACCGGGCACGCCATGGGGATTGAGTCCAATGGAAACCATGTTGCGATCGGCCTGCCACAGCTTCACGACCGGCAGCCCGTCATGGTGGTAGTTGCGCGCCAGGCTGACCAGGTGCGGGTTCACCGGCGCGCCGGCATCTTCCCAGTGCAACCCGCGGGGACGGTGCGGCGCCGCTTCCGGGGCTTCCGCCCCGGACAGGTGCGGCGGTGCCTGGTGCAGATTCAGCGTATTCGGCCGCGGGGCGTCCAGGGACAGCTGCGGTCGCGCCGCCAGCTCCACGCGCGGATGCAGCGAGACTAAGCTCACGGCCGCCGCATGTGCGGCGCCGGCGGTGTGGTGCCGGTTGCCGGCCAGATTGCCCAGCGGGCCGGCGCGGGCGGCGCTCGCCGCCAGCACCGTGCCGAGCGCCAGCACACACGCCGTTGCCGATGCCGTTTTTTTTGCAGTGCCCATGGTGGAAATCCCCTGCCTGTGGGCAACGATTCTGCTCAGGACGGCGTGAAGGTGCTGCTGGCAGCCGCGCCGAGAGGCTGTGGGCGCTGCCCGACGAACGACCGCCGATGCACGTGCACCCGTCAGACAGGGGGCATGCCGGCGGCGGCTGGCCTGTAGGAGGATGTAGGAATCGACCGACCCCGCGCGCGCCCGGTGAAAGCCTCAGGTACCTGCGGCTTTCGCCGGGCGCAGCACCCGTCCCGGATGCCGTCCGGTGGGCTGCCCCTCGTCGATGACCCATTCGCCGGCGACCATGACCGCCGGGATGCCCGTGGGCGCAGCCTCCGGGTGCTCGATGCTCGAGCGGTCGATGACCGTGGCCGGGTCGAATACGACCAGGTCGGCGATGTAACCGGGTAACACCCGGCCGCGGTCCGTCAATCCCAGCCGCCGGGCCGGAAGCGCGGTCATGCGCTGGATCGCCGCTGGCAGTGTGAGCACGTGCTCTTCGCGCACGTAGTGCCCCAGGATGCGCGGAAAGGTGCCGGCACCGCGCGGATGGGCGCCGTGCAGTTCGCCGTCGCTGCAGAACATGATGGCCGGCTGGGCGAGGAACCAGCGCACGTCGTCCTCGCTCATGGAGGTGGCGATGATCTCCTCCATGGCCGGGCTGCCGGGCTCGATCTCGGCCGCCGTCGAGCGCACGATGCGCATGTAGGCCTCGACGGGTGTCAGGCGCCACGCGGCGGCGATCTGCTCGAGCGTCTTGCCGGCTACCCCCGGTTCCGGGGTGTAGCGCACCAGGCGGATCGCCGCGGGGCCGCCGTTGTCCTGGATGGCAGCAGCCACCTTGGCCGGGTTGTAGAAGTCACGGTCGGGGACGATGACGCGGATCGTCGAGTGCCAGTAGGTGTACGGGTACACATCGGCGGTGAGATCGATGTGCCCGCGCCGGGCGGCGGCAAAATATGCCGGCATGCGGGTGGCAGCCAGGTGCCACACCGGGGTCGAGCCGAGCTTGATGTGCGTGATCTCCACCGGGATGTGGGCCTCGCGGCCGATGCGCAGGATCTCGTCGAAGGAATCGAAGACGTGATCGGCCTCATCGCGCACATGGCTGATGTAAAAGCCCCCGGCAGCGGCGGCCACCGTGGACAGGTCGACCACTTCCTCGGTGGTCGCGAAGTGCCCCTCCTCGTACTCCAGGCCCGTCGAGAGGCCAAAGGCGCCGGCGCTGAGTTCACGGGCGAGCAGGGCGCGCATCTGCGCCAGCTCCTGCGGCGTGGCCGCGCGATACAGGTCCTTGCCCATCACCTGTTTGCGCAGCGTCGCATGCCCGATCATGCTCGCGACATTGATCGCCGCCGGTGTTGCTGCCAGGCGCGCGTAGTAATCGCGCAGCGGGTAGTTGGACTCTCCGTCCTGGCCGACCAAGATGCTGGTGACGCCCTGGCGCGCAATGGTGGCCGCGTCCAGATCCTCCAGCAGGCCGCCGTCGCCGTGGCTGTGCATGTCGATGAAGCCCGGCGCGAGGGCCAGTCCATGCAGGTCGCGGACCGCTTCACCGGGGCCGGGCACCAGGTGCGCCGCGACCGCGGTGATCCGGTCACCGTGTATGCGCACCTCCGCCGCTCGCGGCGCGCTGCCGGAGCCGTCGTACAGTGCCGCGTTCCTCAGCAGCAGTTCCGCGGCCGAGGCGCGGCATGTCAGCAGGATCAGTCCCAGGGCGACGGTGGTGGTGCGTGCCGGTGTCATGGAGAGTATGGGAACACACCCGGGCCTGCCTGGGTAGGCGTGCAGCGGCGGCGTCCCGGGGAGCTCGACGGTGCGCAGCTCGCGGAGGTGTTAGTCCACGTCGATGACCACCTTGCCGCGCGCATGGCCCTGGCGCAGGTAACTCACCGCCTCGCGGGCCTGCGCGAGCGGGTAGTGCCGGTCGATCACCGGGGTGAGCTTGCCGGCCTCCATCATGCCGCGCAGCAGATCCAGGTCCCCCGAATTCAGCTGCGCTATGAAGAACACCAGCTTCTCGTGTACGAACGGGGCAATCGCCGCAGCCTTCAGCGCCCCGGACAGCCCTCCCAGCCAGGCCCCGTCGCTCGGCCCGCCGACGATGACCAGCGTGCCGCCGGGGGTGAGCACGCGGCGGTAGTCACTGATCGAGTGGGTGCCGACGGTGTCGATGATCAGCTCGTAGCGCGCGGGAAGTGTGGTGAAGTCCGTGCGCGTGTAGTCGATGACCTGATCGGCGCCGAGTGACTGCACCATCGCCGCGTTGCGCCCGCTGCACACCGCGGTGACCTGAGCGCCCATGTCCTTGGCGATCTGCACGGCGAAGGTGCCCACCCCGCCCGAGGCGCCGTTGATCAGGACCTTCTGGCCGCGCTTGAGGTGTCCCTGGTCACGCAGGGCCTGCAGGGCGGTCACCGCGGCGATCGGTACCGTGGCGGCCTGTGCGAAGCTCATGTTCGCGGGCTTCAGCGCCATCGAGCCTAAGGCGCGCGGGGTCACATACTCGGCGAACGAGCCGTCGGCCCCGCCGTAGACCTCATCCCCGGGCTTGAAGCGTGTCACGTCGCGGCCCACCGCCTCGACGGTGCCGGCGAAGTCCACTCCCAGGCGGATGTCATGCGGTGCGCCAAAGCCTGCCATCCCACGCATGATGTACGGCTTGCCTTCCACATAGTGCCAGTCGAGCGGATTGACGGCCGCGGCGTGCACGCGCACCAGCACCCGGTCATCCGCCGGGGCGGGCTTGGGGATCTGCTCCAGGTTCATCACCTGCGGGTCGCCGTAGCAGCGATAGACCACCGCCTTCATCGCCTCGCCAGCGGGCACGGGCGGTGTGGCCGGGCAGGGTGAGTCGTGGCTGACCACCACGGCCAGCACGCCGATGCCGGCGATGAGCACCGCGCCCAGGGAGAGAAGTACGTTCTTGGTGCGGGTCACGGCGGCTCCCTCGGGCGGCGTTTGGGCCCCCTGCGGCCGACAGTATCGTCCCACGCTGCGGCAGCGGCCACTCATCCTGCCGATCCGCCGCCTCGTCCTGGCGTCTGGGCCCGGGGGGTTAGGACTTAACGATAAGCGGAGATTGACCCGCCGCTAACCCCGTTCCCGCCCGCGCGCCGCTTCACCCCACAGTCAACCTGCACACGGGAGCTGTGATGAAGACGATCCTTGCGATGGCCGGCGTGGCCTTACTGACTGTCAGCTGCGAGGCCTGTGCGCTGGGCTCGCTTGCCAGCGTCACCGTCGTTGACCGAGACACCGGTGCGGTGCTGGCCGCCCACTACGCACGCGGTGAGTACTGGGTCGCCGGACGCCCCGGGGCGCGCTACGCGGTGCAGGTGCGCAACAACTCCGGCGAGCGCATCCTCGCGGTGACCTCGGTCGATGGGGTGAACGTGATCTCGGGTGCAACCGCCGGCTGGGAGCAGTCCGGCTACGTGCTCGGCGCCGGCGAGAGTTACCAGATCACCGGCTGGCGCAAGAGCAATGCCGAGGTGGCCGCCTTCACCTTCACCGATGCCTCCAACTCCTACGCCGAGCGCACCGGCCGCCCGGCCAACGTCGGTGTCATCGGCGTGGCCGTGTTCCGCGAGCGCCTCCCGGAGCCGCTCTACCCGTGCTGCGCGCAGCGCACCGATCCGCGCGCGCAAGCCGCGCCAGCCGAACGCCGCGAGAGTGCGGGCAACGCGCAGGACGCGGCCGCCCCGGCGGCCCAGGCCTACGGCAGCATGAGGATGCCGCTGGCGAAGCTGGGCACCGGGCACGGAGAGCGCGAAGGCTCGGTGGTGCAGGAGACGCAGTTCGTGCGGCTGCAGAACACGCCCAACGAGGTGATCCGCATCCGCTATGACAGCCTCGACAACCTGGTGGCGCTGGGCATCATCCGCCGTGCGCGCCCGGACGTGCCTGCGGTCAACCCCTTCCCCGACTCGCGCGCGCCGCAGTACGTGGCGGACCCGCCCGGCTGAAGGGGCGCGCAACTGCCATAATGGCCCGGATGCCAGATCCGGCCGACAGTGACGAGTTGCTGCTGAGGCGTTACGCGCGCGGTGACGCCTCAGCGTTCGCGGCGCTCTACCGGCGCCACGAGAGACGCATCTGGCGCTACCTCGAACGCAACACGGGCAACCGCGCGAGCGCCGAGGAGCTGATGCAGGAAGTGTGGTTCGCCGTGGCCCGCGAGGCGGGGCGCTACCGGCCGAGCGCCCGCTTCACCACCTGGCTGTTCACGATCGCGCGCAACCGCATGATCGATGCCGGGCGTCTCGGGCGGCGTCAGGTGAGCCTGGATGCACTCGGCTATGATGCGCCGCCGGTCATCCAGCAACTCACCGCCGCCACGGCGGGCGCGCCGCTGGCGGCCACGATCCGGATCGAGGAGGGTGCGGCACTGGCGCAGGCCCTGGCGCGGCTGCCCGGGGAGCAGCGCGATGCGTTCCTGCTGCACATCGAGGCGGAGCTGAGCGTCGAGGAGGTGGCCGCGGTCACCGGCAGCACGTTCGAGACCACCAAGAGCCGGCTGCGCTACGCCCGCGCGAAGCTGCGCGAGCTGCTGAGTGAGCACGCATGAACGAACTTCCGCCCGATCACGAGGATGCTGCCGAGGTTGACGCACTCTACCGGCGCATGTCGGCGGCGGACCCGAGCCAGCCGGGCGAGGGCGTGCGGCTGGCGGTGCTTTCGTATGCCACGCGCCGTGCCGCACAGGCGGCGAGCGATGCGCAGGTCATCCGCCCCGAGTACAGCTGGCAGCGCCGCCGCCCGTGGGCCCGCCCGGCGACTTACGGGGCCCTGGCGGCGGGGATCCTGGCCGCCTTCATGTTCGGGCCCCGCATCATGAGCCCGCCGCAGGCCCCGGCGCCGGCCGCCGTGGCCGGTCGCGCGGCGGGTCCCCCGCCGGTGTACGCCGACCTCAACACCTCGCAACTGGATGACTATGCGAGCCCGCCGCCGGCGATGACCGAGCCGGACGCCAAGGTCCGCCGCGTGCCAGCGGATGCCCCGCAGCGCCAGCTCAGGGTACCCCCCGCTGAAGCCAGCGCGAGCAGTAACGAGGTGGCAGCCGCAGCCCCTGCCGCGCAGTCCCCGGCCGTGGCAGCGCGAGCGGAAGGCTCCGCCGCCCGCGTGAGCGCCGAGAGCACGCGGGCGGACGCCGCGCCGGGGCCCGCACCGCCGGTGGCCGCCGCCAGCGGCCGCGTTGCGCAGGCCCGGCTGCAGGAGGACACCGGCCCTGCGCTGTGGCGCGCCGCCGCGAGCGGCGATCTTGCCGCGCTGCGCGACCTGCACCAGCAGCGTGCCAACCTGAACGCGGCCGACGGCGCCGGCCGCACCGCGCTGCTGATCGCCACGCTGCACGGGCACTCGCAGGCGGTGTCGGCGCTGCTGGACTACGGCGCCGACCCGAACATCGCCGATGCCCAGGGCGAGTCTCCCCTGGATGCCGCCCTCGCCGCGGATGAGAGCGAGATCATCGCGGCGCTGAAACGTCACGGCGCCCGCTGAGCAGCTGCCGCCGCCTGCGCGCAGCCTAGCTGCGCAGGCGCCGGCCGCGCGGATCGTAGAGCGGCTCCAGGCGGATCGTTGCGGTACGCATCTCGCCCAGGATGTCGATCTCGAGGCGGGCGCCCTCGCGCGCCAGCGCCGTCGGCACGTAGCCGGCGGCGAGGCTCTTGCCCACGCAATGCCCGAAGGCCCCGGAAGTCACGTAGCCCACCGCCGCCCCGTCCTTCATGATCGACTCGTAGCCGACCACGTCCGCATCCGCATCGGCCACTTCCATGACCACGAAGCGCCGCTTGGGGCCGCTGGCGCGCTCGGCGAGCGCAGCATTGCGGCCGGTAAAGTCGGGCTTGTCGAAGTCGATGAAGCGGTCGAGCCCGGTCTCCCCGGGGGTGTAGTCGGGCCGGAAGTCCTTGTTGAACGAGCCGTAGGCTTTCTCCAGGCGCAGCGAGGAGAGGGCGCGGCCGCCGAAGTGGACCAGGCCCAGGGCGCGGCCGGCGCCCCACAGATCCTCGTACAGCGCAGCGAAGTAATCCGGCGTGGTCCAGATCTCGTAGCCGAGTTCCCCGGTGAAGCCGGCGCGCGTGAGGATGCAGGGTGCAAAGCCGACCGCGGTCTGCGCGACCTGGAAGAACCTGAATGCCTCGGCCGAGAGGTCCATCCGCACCAGGGGCTGGAGCAGCTCGCGTGCCCGGGGACCGGCGATCGCAACGCCGCAGAGCGTCGAGGCCGCCGAGCGGACGTGCACATCCGCCGGCGGGTCGGTGCCCAGGAACCAGCGCATGTGGAACTCCTCGGCAAAGCCGGAGCCGACAATGAGGAAGCGCTCAGCGGCGAGGCAGGCGATCGAGAGGTCCCCGACGATGCGCCCGGCGGCATTGAGCATCGGCGCCAGCCTCAGGCGCCCGATCCTGGGGATACGGCAGGCGAACACGCGGTCCAGCCAGGCGCGCGCGCCGCGGCCGCTGATCTCGTATTTGCCGTAGTTGGTGGTCTCGTAGAGGCCTACGGCGGCGCGCACCGCCTGACACTCCGCACGCACGATCGGGAAGGCCTCCGAGCGGCGGTAGGTCGGGGTCTCGGTCGCGGGCACGCCCGGCGGGGCAAACCACAGCGCATTCTCCAGCCCGAAGCTCGCCCCCATGACGGCACCGGCGCCGAGCAGCTGATCGTAGATCGGCGAGCGGCGCACCGGGCGCGCCGCGGGCAGTTCCTCGTTCGGATAGGCCAGCCGGAAGCGCCGTGCGTAGTTCTCGGGCACCTTGATGGCGGTGTACCTGGGGGTGGCGAAGGCACCGAACCGCGCCACGTCCATCGACAGGATGTCCTGCCCGGGATCGCCCTCGGCCATCCAGCGCGACAGCACCAGGCCGATGCCGCCGCCCTGGCTGAAGCCGGCCATCACCGCACACGCGACCCAGTAATTCGGAACCCCGCGCACCGGCCCGACCAGCGGGTTGCCGTCGGGGGCGAAGGTGAACGGGCCGTTCACCGCCTTGCGGATGCCCGCGCGCCCGAGGGCGGGGAAGTGCCGGAAGCCGACCTCGAAATACGGCGCCAGGCGCTCGAAGTCCTCCGGCAGCAGCTGCATGGCGAAGTCATCGGGGGTCTTCACCGGCGACCAGACGATGCCGTGCGGCTCGTAAGTGCCGATGAGCGCGCCGCGGCGCTCCTGGCGCATGTAGATCTCGCCCGCGTAGTCGGTGGTGTTGACGATCTCCTGGGCGCGACCCTCAAGCTCCGGCAGGTCCTCGGTGATCAGGTAGTGATGCTCCATGGCGAGCACGGGCAGCTCGATGCCGACCAGGTGGCCGACCTCGCGCGCCCACAGTCCCGCGCAGTTGACCACGTGCTGCGCGTGCACCGTGCCCTTGTCGGTGACGACCTCCCAGCCATCGGGACGCCGATTGAGCGCGAGCACGCGCGTGAAGCGCTCCACCGCGGCGCCGAGCCTGCGCGCAGCCTTCACGTACGCCTGGGTCGTGCCGGAGGGGTCGCAATGCCCGCCGTCGGCGCGCCACAGCGCACCGATGAAGTACTGCGGATCGATGAGTGGGTTGTACTCGAGCGCCTGCTCCAGGGAGATCATCTCGGTCTGCATCCCCAGGTAACGCGCCCGCGAGCAGATCAGCTTCAGGCTGTCGAGCTCCCCCGGGGTCGCCGCCAGCATCAGCCCGCCGTTGGGGTGCAGGCCGCAGGACTGCCCGGAGAGCGCCTCGATCTCCCGGTACAGGTCGATGGTGTACTTCTGCAGGCGCGAGATGTTCGCCTCGCCGTTGAAGGTGTGCATCCCGCCGGCGGCATGCCAGGTGGACCCGGAGGTCAGCTCGCTCTTCTCCAGCAGCAGCACGTCGGTCCAGCCGATCTTGGCCAGGTGGTAGAGCACGCTCGCCCCGACCACGCCGCCACCGATCACCACTGCCCGGGCCGATGTCTTCATTGCACCCTCGCTCACGCCTACCTCGCTCGCTTTCAGAACAACTCTTCGATCGTCAGATTCTGCGCACGCCCGAACGGACGTGCGGTCGTTTCGAGCCACTCCGCGAAGTGCTGCGCGGTGCTCGCGGCAGTCAGCAGCAGCATGCCACGCGGAAGCGCTGCCAGTACCACCGGCACCTGCACCATGAGGCTGGCCGCCGCGCTGCCGGCGGGGAAGGCCTGCGGGTCAAGGTCCAGCCGGCAGCCGCGCGCGAGCATCTCGCGCAGCCGCGAACCGGCCACCAGGAACGCGGCGAGCGCCGATGACAGCTCCGTGACCGCGACCTGCGCACCGCAGCCGGCGCGCCAGGTCGCGGTGCGGGCACTGGCAGGGGCCGGGGACCGCGGGGCGATGAGCAGCCAGCGCGACGGGCGTACGCACAGCGCCAGCGTGGGTGAGTCGATGCGCGCGCGCCCGAACGCGGGCAGCGGCTCGCCGCAGGCGAGGCCGAAGCGCTCGGCGGCCGCGGCGCCCTGGCGCAGGGCGGCCACCTCGATGACCTCGGCCGCCCAGGCAGCCACGGCGACTCCCGCGCGCGCAGCGGCGGGGCTAGGCGCGGACACGGCTGTTCTCCGGATCGAGCATGTGGGGGCTGAGGATCGCAACGGCCAGCTGCTCCCCATGGAGGGGGGATACGGCCAGCAACTGTGCGCCGCTGCGGGCGCTGCCGTTGGCGAGCAGCGCCAGCCCCAGCCAGCCGCTGTGCTGTGTCGCCGGCGTGGAGGAGGTGATGTAGCCCAGGCTTGCGGTTGGGGCGGCCGGCTCGACCAGGTGCATGCCGTTGCGCAGGCGGCGCGCCGGGTCCACGGGGCGGATGCCCACCAGCTGCAGGCGCTCCGGGCTGTTCATCCCGGCGCGCTGGCCGAGCACGCGACCGACGAAGTCGCCGGTCCTCTTCAGCATGCGCCCGAAGCCTAAGTCCGCAGCGCTGGTGTTGCCGTTGAGCTCGGCGCCGGTGATATGGCCTTTCTCGATGCGCAGCGTGTTGAGCGCATCGAGTCCGTAGGGCCGCAGCCCGCACGGCTCCCCGGCCCGCAGCAGCGCGCGCCACGCGCGCGTGGCGTGGCGCGCCGGGACGGCGAGCTCATAGGCCAGCTCGCCCGAGAAGGAGATGCGGAAGATCCTCCCGGGGATGCCCTCGAGTTCCATGGCCGCCGCGGCCATGAATGGAAAGGCTGCGTTGGAGGCATCGAAGCCGGTGAGGGCTGCGCCGATCACCTCACGCGCCCTGGGACCTGCCACGGCGAACTGCGCCCATTCATCGGTCACATCGCTGATGAGTACGTCCAGGTGCCGGCAGGCGCTCTGCAGCTGGAACTCCATGTGCTCCAGGACCGCCGCGGAATTGGCCGTGGTCGTGGTGACCACGAACTGCTCGGCGGCCAGGCGTGCGGTGGTTCCGTCATCGAGCAGCATGCCGTCCTCGCGCAGCATGATCCCGTAGCGCGCACGGCCGGCGGCAAGGGTGGAGAACGTGTTGGCATAGAGGTAATCGAGGAAGGCGGCGGCACCGGGTCCTTGCACCTCGAGCTTGCCGAGCGTGGAGACATCGGTGATGCCGACCTGGCTGCGCACGTGCCGCGCCTCCGCCAGCACCGCATCCCAGCCGGTGCTGCGCGAGTAGACCAGCGGCCGCAGCCACAGGCCGGTGGCGACAAAGGTGGCCCCGGCGGCCTCGTGCCAGGCATGCAGCGGCAGGCGCCGCGTGGGCCTGTAGTGCGCGCGGACCTCGCCGCCGGCGAGTGCGGCAAAGGGCACCGGCTGCGCGTAGGGGCGCGGCTTGGGCAGGCCGACCTCCGCCAGGGGGATGCCGCGCTCGGCCGCAAGGATGCCGCTGCCCACCAGGCCGCCGATGCGTCCCTGGTCGGTGGCCATGCCATGGGTGGTGAAGCGTTTCATGTGCTCGACGTGCGCGTAGCCCTCGCGCAGCGCGAGCCGCACATCGGCGGCGGTCACATCGTTCTGCAGATCGACGAAGGACTTGCGCCGCAGCAGCACTTCCCACAGGCACAGGAGCGGGCTGTGCGGCGGGTCCGCGGGCAGGGGCGCCGCCTCGACCTGCGGCGGCGCCGGGGTTCCCAGCGCCCGTGCCAGCGCGCGCGCGGCGCGGCGGCCGTCGGCGGCGGCGGCCGCAAGCCCGAAGGTCCCGGCCGCGGCGCCGGCGACGGCACCGCTCGCCTCATCCAGCTCAGGGGTGAAGGCGGCGATGGACTCGCGCCACTTGAGGCCGGCGCCGAGCTGCGTGGCGAGCACGGTATAGGGGGAGTGGCCGCCCGAGACCAGCAGTGCATCGGCGACCAGCCAGCGCCGCGGGCCGCCGCTGATGCTGTTGAAGCCGACCGCGCTCACCCCGTGGCGGCCCCGCACCGCCTCGACGACGCAGTTCCTGAAGACCGGGATGCCCGCGGCGACCGCCCGATTGGCAGCCTGCGACTCGGCGCGCGCGTCCACCACGCCCGCCACGTGCACGCCGGCCTGCTGCAGTGCCAGCGCCGCCTCGTAGGCTTCGTCGTTGTTCACGAAGAATGCCGGGCGCTGTCCGACGCTGACGCCGTAGCGGCGCAGGTAGGCCAGCGCGGCTCCGGCCAGCATGACCCCGGGCCGGTCGTTGTCCGGGAAGGCGATCAGCCGCTCGATGGCCCCGCAGGTAAGCAGCACGCGCCGCACGCGGATCACCCGCAGGCGCTCGCGCAGGCCCCCGAACCGCGCGCTCTCCTCCGGGCCGAGGGTCTCCAGCGCGCCGAATACCCCATGGCCATAGGCGCCCAGCACGGTGGTGCGCACCAGGGTGCGCACGCGGGGCATTGCCGCGAGGGCAGCGAGTGAGCGCTGCCGCCAGGGGTGCCAGCGCGCATCCAGCAGCGTGCCGCCGCCGGGCAGCTCGTCCTGATCCACCAGCAGCACCCGCAGGCCGCAGCTGCCCAGGGTGCCGGCGGCGGCCAGTCCTGCCGCGCCGGTGCCGACGATGAGCACGTCGGCGTGATCGTGGACGATCTCGGCCGGATCGGCGTGCTCACCGACCAGCGCTTCGAGGCGCCCGAGCCCGGCGGCGCGCCGGATCACAGGCTCGAATACCCGCTCCCAGGCCCATGCGGGGAACATGAAGGTCTTGTAGTAGAAACCGGCGGGCAGGAACGGTGACACAAGGTCATTGACCGCCAGCACATCAAATCCCAAGGAGGGCCAGCGGTTCTGGCTCTCGGCGATCAGGCCGGCATGCAGCGGCAGCGTGGTTGCCAGCCGGTTCGGTTCGCGGCCCTGCGCGGTGAGCAGGTCAACGAGCGCGCAGGGCTCCTCGGGACCGGCGGTGATGATGCCCCGCGGCCGGTGGTACTTGAAGCTGCGCCCCACCACGCGGTAGCCGTTGGCGAGCAGTGCCGAGGCGAGCGTATCGCCGCGCAGGCCCTGCAGCGCGCGGCCGTCGAAGACGAAGGGGACCTGCTCGTTCGGGTCGGTGAGCAGACCCGCGCCGAGGCGTGCCGGCCCTGTCATCAGCGGCCGCACCCCGGGTCGGCCGGGGTGACGCTGCGGATCTGGTGGGTGAGGGTGTGGCGCTCGACCTTCAGCAGCTGCCGGCAGCCGGCCACGTGCAGCCACCACTCGGTATGCCAGCCGAGCAGGTTCGCCCGCTCGTAGACATAGGTGTGATAGGCGTCCAGCCCCGCCTCGGGTCCCGGGCGCACCGCGCTCGCGTCACCCCGGAAGCGGAACTCCGCCTCGTCACGCTCGCCACACCAGGGGCAGGGAATGCGCAGCATGGCGTCAGTGCGCGTACGGGAAGGGCCCGACGCCGCGCTCATCGATGGTGCGCCCGGCGGCGAAGCGCGCGAGGTCCAGGTGCGCGGCCAGAGGATGCGGGGTGCCGTGGGCGATCAGGTGCGCGGTGGTCATGCCACCGGCGGGGATCGCCTTGAAGCCCCCGTAGCACCAGCCGCCGTTGAGGACCAGGCCCGCGAGCGGGGTCTTGGAGATGATCGGCGAGCCATCCATGCTCATGTCCATGATGCCGCCCCACTGGCGCAGCACCTTCACGCGGGCAAGGCCGGGCAACAGCGTCACCGCCGCCGCCGCCACTTCCTCGGCCATGGGCAGCGTGCCGCGCTGCCCGTAGGTGTTGTAGCCATCGATGGCGCCGCCGAAGACCAGGCCGCCTTTGTCGGACTGGCTGACATAGAAGTGTCCGGCTCCGTAGGTGAGCACGACGTCCAGCACCGGCTTCAGGCCCTCACTCACCCAGGCCTGCAGCACGTGCGTCTCGATCGGCAGGCGCAGCCCGGCCATCGCGGCCAGGTGCGAGGAATAGCCGGCAACGGCCAGACACACGATGTCCGCGCCGATCAGCCCGCGCGCGGTGTGCACCCCGGTCACCCGATCGCCCTCGCGGGCGATGCCGGTGACCTCGCAGTGCTCGATGATGTCCACGCCGCGCTCGGAGGCGCCGCGGGCGTAGCCCCAGGCGACCGCATCGTGGCGCACGGTGCCACCGCGCGGCTGCAGGAAGCCCCCGAGCACCGGGTAGCGACCGTTGTCGAGGTCCACCAGCGGCACCAGATCCTTGACCTGCTCGCGGCTGACCGACTCCGCGTCCACCCCGAGCAGTCGCATCTGGTTGGCGCGCCGCGTGAACAGGTCGCGCTGCGCCTCGGTGTGGAACAGGTTGAGCGTGCCGCGCTGGCTGACCATCGCGTTGAAGTTCAGCTGCTGCTCGAGGCCCTCCCACAACTTCAGGGAGTACTCGTAGAAGCGGATGTTCGCCGGCTGGAAGTAGTTGGAGCGCACGATGGTGGTGTTGCGCCCGACGTTGCCCAGTCCGATGGGGCCCTTTTCCACGACCGCCACATCGGTGATGCCGAAGCTGCGGGCGAGGTAGTAGGCGGTGGACAGCCCGTGGCCACCGCCGCCGACGATCACCACCCGGTAGCGCGGCTTCGGCGCCGCCTTCGTCCACGCAGGCTGCCAGCCACGCTGGCCGCGCAGCCCCTCGCGCAGCAGGCGCCAGAGGGAATAGTGACCGCTGTGCGTGCGGCCCGCGGCGGCGGGCAGGGGGGACGTGGGCACTCCATCCATTGGTGGTGCCATCATAAGGGCTCGGCACCGGCGCGCACATGCTTGACGTACCCGGCGGCAACCGACACCGTGTGCCCGCAGGTGACCTGCGGCGTTGCCTGACGAGGCAGGCACCGCCATGTCGTCTCAGAGGGGCTCGGGTGACGAAATCGTTCAAGCCGCTGTGCATCGCGCTCCTGCTCTGGCTCGGGGCGCTCGGTCCGCTGCAGGCCGCGGTCGTGGTCTCCTCGAAGCTGTCGAGCGAGTCGGCGATGCTCGGGCAGATGATCCGCCTGATGCTCAATGCCAATGGCATCCAGACCATCGACCGCACGCGCATCGGGGCGACCCCCGTGGTGCGCAAGGCGCTGCTGGCCGGGGAGATCGATCTGTACGTGGAGTACACCGGCAACGCCGGATTCTTCTATAACGATGCGGCGAATCCGGCGTGGAAGGACCTGGAGCAGGGCTATGCGCTCGGCTCGCAACTGGACTACCGGGCCAACCACATCGTCTGGCTCACCCCGGCGCGCGCCAGCAACGCCTGGGCACTGGCCGTGCGCCGTGACGTCGCGCAGGCGAACCATCTCAGGACCATGAGTGACTTCGGCCGCTGGGTCGCCGGCGGCGGCCAGCCGGTACTGGCCTGCTCGGCCGAGTTCGCCAACGCCGGCACGCTGCGCGCGCTGGAGAAGACCTACGGCTTCACGCTCAAGTCCGACCAGCTGATCGTGCTGGCGGGCGGGGAGACCGCGGCGACCATCGGGGCTGCGGCCGCGCGCACCAACGGGGTCAACACGGCGATGGTCTACGGCACCGACGGCGGCATCGTCGCCGCGGACCTCGTGGTACTGGAGGATGATCGCCATGAGCAGCCGATCTATGCTCCGGTGCCGGTGGTGCGCGAGGCGGTCCTCAAGGCCAACCCGCGCATCGCCCAGATCGTCAAGCCGCTGATGGACAGCCTCACGGGTGAGTCGCTGCGACGGCTGAACGCGCGTGTGCAGATCGACGGAGAGTCAGACCAGGAAGTCGCCGCCGACTACCTGAGATCCAAAGGCTTCATCAGGTAGCGCGCCGGCGGCGCGCGCGGCCGCTGGGCTTGAGGGACGGATGGCAACGGCACGGGGACTGGCGAGGGTGGATCGGCTCGGTGCGCTGCTGGTGGCGCTCGGCCTCGCCGCGCTCGTGTGCCTGCCGTTCGTGATCTTCAAGTCCAACCGCATCGTGCCGGGGGATCCGCGCACGATGCTGCAGGCAGTGCCGCTGTGGCTGGCGTGCCTCTGCCAGGGGGTGCTGCTGGTCACTGCCGTGCTGGCGATCGCCGTCGCCGATGCCCGGCTGCGGCTGGGCGCGGCATTGCTGGCGGTCGGGGTGCTCTCGCTGACGCTGGCGGCGGCCGGCAACGCGCTCACGCCGCCGGATAACAAGGTGGTGCGCATCGCCGCAGGTCCCGCCTTCTGGGTGCTGCTGGTGTGCCTGGGGCTCATGGGCACGGATGCGGTCACGCGGCTGCGTCCCGGCCCGTGGCTGCGGGTGTTGTTCCTCGCCGTGTTCCTGGCGATCGTGGTGCTGGCGCTGGGCAGCGGCGCGTATGACCACCTCTCGATCATGCGCGAGTACGCCGTCAACGCCGAGCGCTTCGCGCGCGAGCTGCGCCAGCACGTGCTGCTGGCGGCCGGCTCGCTCGGGGCGGCGGTGCTGGTGGGGCTGCCGCTGGGCGTGGCGTGCTATCGCGTGCCGCGCATCCGCGCGGGCATCCTGGGCACGCTGAACGTGATCCAGACCATCCCGGCGATCGCGCTGTTCGGGATCCTCATGGCCCCGTTGGGCGCGCTGGCGGCCGCGGTGCCGCTGGCCGAGCGGCTCGGCGTGCGTGGTATCGGTGCCGCGCCCGCGGTCGTGGCGCTGTTCCTGTACTCGCTGCTGCCGATCGTGGCGAATACCGTCGCCGGCCTGAACCGCGTGTCGCGCCAGGCGGTGGAGGCGGCGCGCGGCATGGGCATGACAGCTTGGCAGGTCTTGAGCCGGGTGGAGCTGCCGCTGGCCCTGCCGGTCATCGTGACCGGGGTGCGCGTGGTGCTGGTGCAGAACATCGGCATGGTCACGGTGGCCGCCCTGATCGGCGGCGGCGGCCTGGGCACCTTCGTATTCCAGGGGATCGGGCAGACGGCGATCGACCTGGTGCTGCTGGGCGCCATCCCGATCGTCGCGCTGGCATTCTCCGCCGCCGTGGTGCTCGATGCGCTGGTCGAGCTCATGGACAGGGTGAAGCAATGATCAAGGTCGAGAACCTGAGCAAGCAGTACGCGGGCACCACGGTGGTGGATGCGGTCTGCATGGAGATCGCCAAGAACTCCATCACGGTGATCGTCGGCACCTCGGGCTCGGGCAAGTCGACACTGCTGCGCATGATCAACCGCCTGGTCGAGCCGAGTGCGGGGCGGGTGCTGCTCGAGGGCCAGGATACGCGCGCGGAGGCGGCGCACCTGCTGCGCCGGCGCATCGGTTACGCGATCCAGGGGCACGGCCTGTTCCCGCACCGCACGGTGGCGGAGAACATTGCCACCGTGCCGCAGCTGCTGGGCTGGGAACCGGCGCGCATCAGGGCGCGCGTCGAGGAACTGCTGCAGGTGTTCCAGCTGGACCCGAAGGTCTACGCGGCGGCCTTCCCGCACGAGCTGTCCGGGGGCCAGCAGCAGCGCGTCGGCGTGGCGCGGGCGCTGGCCGCAGAACCTGCCGTCCTGCTCATGGACGAGCCCTTCGGCGCACTGGACCCGATCATCCGCGCCAAGGCGCAGGAGGACCTGCTGGCGATCCAGCGCCGCTTCGGCACCACCATCGTGCTGGTGACGCACGACATGGACGAGGCCTTCCGCCTGGGCGACCACGTCGCGGTGATGAGTCACGGGCGAGTGCTGCAGTACGACCGCCCGGCGGCGCTGCTGATGCACCCCGCCGATCCGCTGGTGGCGCGCATGACCGGTCTGGCCGACCGGGCGCTGCGTCTGTTGTCGCTGACCACGGCAGGGGAGGCGGCGCTGCCGGGCGCGCCCACCGGTCCCGGTCCTTCGGTGCCGGCCGCCGCGTCCCTGCGCGAGGCGCTCTCGGATCTGGTGTGGCAGGGGGCGCAGTCGGCGCAGGTGCTCAACGCCGATGGCAGCCCCGCCGGCCACCTCACGCTCGAGGGGATCCTCGGGCACGGGCGCCCTTCCTGATGCGGCCGGCGACGCTGCTGCGCCTTGCGGCATTGGCGCTGCTGGTGACATTCCTGCTGGTGCCGCAGTGGTTCGCGCCCCTGTTCGCTCCCCTGACCGAGTACGGCGCACCGCCGATCTATGATCAGGGGAACCTGCTGGCGCTGGCGCTGGCGCACCTGGGGACGGTGCTGCTGGCCGCTGCGGCGAGCACGGGGGTGGCCGTCGGCCTGGGCATCCTGGTGACGCGGCCGGGTGGGCGCGAGTTCCTGCCGCTGTCGCGCACGCTGGTGAACATCGGCCAGACCTTTCCGCCCGTGGCCGTGCTCGCGGTCGCGGTCCCGCTGGTGGGTTTTGGCGAGAAGCCCACGCTCATCGCCCTGTTCGCCTACGGGCTGCTGCCGATCTTCGAGAACACCATCGTCGGCCTGCAGACCTGCCCGCCGTCGGTGCTGGAAGCGGCCAGCGGCATGGGCATGAGCGCGCGCCAGCAGCTGTTCAAGGTCGAGCTTCCACTTGCTATGCCCTTGATTCTCGAGGGGATACGTCTGTCGCTGGTCATCAATGTCGGCACCGCCACCATCGGCTCGACGGTGGCCGCCAAGGGCTTAGGCGAGGTCATCATCGCGGGCCTGCTGTCGAACAACACCGCATTCGTGCTGCAGGGGGGGCTGGTCACCGGACTGATGGCCGTGCTGCTGTACGACGCCATGGCGGCCCTCGAAAAGCAGGTCCTGCGCACCGTGCGCATCGAGTGAGACTTTGCTCGCGGAAGCCACGACTTGGGCGACGCCGGGAACGTAATTTCGCTAGTATTGTCAGAAGATTCCGACGCCAGGAAAGGTGGAACCCCCTCCCGACTCCGTGGCATCGGGCAAGGGACTTTTTCTGACGCCGCCGCCCACTGCCGTGCCTTCAGCGCGGGATGCGCCAACCCCCACCCGGGCGCACCCGCGGCGCCGTTCTTTCGAGATTCCCACCCTGCTGCTGCTGTTTGCCACCTATGCCGGCTGGCTCGCGGTCACCGCCTCCTACACGCGCTGGCCGCTGCTGCTGAGCGCGCCGCTGGCGGCGCTCTTGATCAGCATGTTCAGCTCGCTGCAGCACGAGATCGTCCATGGGCACCCGACGCGCTGGCACGCACTGAACCGGCTCATGGGGATGGTGCCGCTGTCGCTGTGGCTGCCGTACGACCGCTACCGCACGCTGCACCGCAGGCACCACGTGGATGCCCGGCTCACCGACCCGCTGGATGATCCGGAGTCCTTCTACTGGCGGGCGGAGGACTGGGCGCAGCTGAGCCCGCTGACGCGTGCCTTCCTGCACATCCAGCAGACCCTGGCCGGGCGCGTGCTGGTGGGGGCGTTCTGGCGTGTCGGTGCCTTCCTCTATTCGGAAGCGCGCGGCTGCGTGCGCAACGAACCCGGCCTGCGGCGCGCCTGGGCGCTGCACGCGCTGTTCTGCGTGCCGGTGATCGCCTGGCTGAAGATAGTCTGCGGACTGCCGCTGTGGGTGTACTTCCTCACGATGGTGGTGCCGGCCAATGGCATCCAGCTGATCCGCTCCTTCGCCGAGCACCGGGCGCGCGATGCCATCGCCGAGCGCATCGCGATCGTGGAGGGTTCGTGGATCCTCGGCCCGATGTTCCTCTTCAACAACCTGCACTCCCTGCACCACGAAGATCCGCTCATCCCCTGGTACGAGTACCCGGCGCGCTATCGCATGGCCCGCGAGCGCCTGCTGAAGAGCAACGGCGGCCTCGTCTACCAGACCTACTTCGACGTGACGCGGCGCTACCTGTTCTGGCCACACGACCGCCTGCTGCACCCCACCGACCGGGTGCCGGTCCAGCCAGCCTAGGCTGGGACGGGAAAGCCGGCCGCGGTCGCCGCGCGGTCCCATTCCAACAGCGTTGCGAAGCCTGCCGCGGTGGCGGGCTGGAATCCTTCCAGCAGCAGCGGCTCGGCGACTTGGCTAAACCACCCCTGCCGGTGCGCCTGCGTAAAGGCAGCGCGCAGGCTCTGCACCATCGCCGGGGGTGCCCCGGCGGCGGCCACGAAGGCGGGCATGGGTGTCAGCGGCGTGGAACTGAGCACGCGGATGCCGGCGGTGAGTTCGGGCGCGTGGCGGGCGATCAGCAGGTGCCAGTACGCATCGAGCGGGCCGATGTCCAGGCGTCCCTCGCGCACCCCGTCCAGGATATTGCGTGCCGTCACCAGGTTACCGTCCATCTGCGCATACAGCGCCGGACGCTCAGGCGTGCGGTAGGCGAGCAGTTCGTGGCGGAAGGCGTTGAAGCCGGACTGCGAATGGCTCACGGTCCAGCCCGCCCGAGCGCCGAAGGTGTCTGCCAGGGTCCGGTACGGCGCGTCGCTGCGCACGATGAGATCCGAGCGGTACACCGCCTGCCCCTGCGCCCAGGCGGCCTTCGGGATGGGCGCGGCGAGAGGGACAACGGGAGCCATCTTCAGGGCCACGGGAAAGCCGCACATGAAAACGGCCCCCAGGTCCGCCCGCGACCACAGCGCCTCCAGCGGCTGCGGCGCCGGGTAGGGCAGGTAGCTCAGGCGGACCCCGGCATCGGCGGCAATGTGCTCGAGCAGCGCGCGCCAGGCGGCCTCCACCGCGGGCGTCACCGCATACATGCGCGCATTGGCAATCCACTCGGTCATGCAGTCAGGCGGCGCTTTGCAGTTCCAGCGAGCGCCGGGCCACGTAGTCGGCGATCGCCTCCTTCACCGCCGGGTCCAGCGGTGGCGGCACGTACTCGGTGAGCATCTTCTTCCAGATCCCGGTGGCCCGCTCGGTGGCGTTGCGCGCGCCGGCTTCCACCCAGTTCTCGTAGTTCGACCAGTCCGACAGCAGCGGCCGGTAGAAGGCGGTCTCGTAGCGGGCGAGCGTATGGGCGGAGCCGAAGAAGTGTCCGCCCGCGGCGATGTCCTTGATGGCATCCACGGCGAGGTCATCGTCGCTGAAGCTGACCGGCTTGAGGATCTCGGCCCAGTTCCGCAGCAGCTCCGCATCGACGATGATCTTCTCCAGCGAGGCGGACAGGCCGCCCTCGAGCCAGCCCGCGGCGTGGTTGATCAGGTGGCTGTGGCTCAGGATCGCCGCCTGCAGCGAGAAGGCGGTCTCGTAGGTCGACTGCGCATCGACCATCGGCGAGGCGTTGACGGCGCTGGTGCGCACGGGGATCTTCAGGCGGCGCCCGATCTGCGCCCCGGCGATCACCGCGTGCACGTACTCGGGCGTGCCGAAGGCCGGCGAACCGGTGCGCATGTCCACGTTCGAGGTAAATCCCCCCATGACGCACGGGGTGCCCGGGCGCACGATCTGGCACAAGGCAATGATCCCCATGGCCTCGGCAGTCTGCTGCACCAGGGCACCCGCCAGCGTTACCGGTGCCATCGCGCCCATGAGCGTGAAGGGCGTGATCACCACCGCCTGGCCGTGCCGCGCCATGATGATGATGTTGTCCAGGATCTCCTCGTCGACGCGGCGCGGGGAGTTCACGTTGGTCACCGTCATCAGGGTCGGATGCAGCGCCAGCTCCTCCACCGTACAGCCGTGTTCGATGGCCGACATGGCGATCGCGTCGCTGGCCTGCACCCCGCCGACCCCGCGTGCCGCCCACACGATGTCGGCGCATTCGATGTGCGCCTGATAGGTCGCCAGGTGGCGCGTCGCCACCGGCACGTTCACCGGCTCGACGACGATGCCGCCCTGCCAGTGCAGGATGCCCAGGGTGTGGGTGAGCTTGAGGATATTGCGGAATGCCTCGATGTCCCCGTAACGCCGCCCGCCCTCCAGGTCGCGGATGTTGGGGGCGCCGTTGACCGGGCCGAAGTTCACGACGTTGCCGCCCACGTGCAGGTGGCGCTGTGGGTTGCGCGCGTGCAGTACGAAGCGCTCGGGGGCGGTGGCCAGCTGCGCGCGCACCAGGTCGCGCCCGAGACGCACCACCTGGGTCTCCTCGTCGATGCTGGCGCCGCCGCGACGATAGATCTCGCGCGCCGCGGCGCTGCGGATCTCGAGTCCGGCTTCCTCGAGGATGCGATAGGCGGCCTCCAGGATACGCTCGACCTGCTCTTCGGAGAGCACCTCCAGCGGCGCCCAGCGGTTTTCCAGGCGCGCGATGGGCGCCAGCGAGGGTCCGGTGGAGCGGGGCGCACGTCCACCGCCGCGGCGGCGCGAAGGTGCGGGGGCATCTGACATGGGCGGGCCTCGCGTGGATCGGCTCATCGAGGGCGGTGCGGTGGACCGTCACGATGCTACGGAGGCGAGGCGGGATTGTCGACTTGGGGCGGGGGGAGACGCGGTGCAGGCAACAGGGGAGCGGGGCGTGCATGCCCCGCCCCCACAGGCGGCAATCAGCGCATGGCGGCGGAATCCAGGTCCCCCCGCGCAAAGCGGCCGTCGTGGTCGGAGAAGATCACCTCGACGCGCCGGTTCTGCTGGCGTCCGGCCGGCGTGGCATTGCTGGCCACCGGCAGATCCGGGCCCCTGCCCACCGCGCGCAGGTTCTGTGCCGACACGCCGCGGTCGATCAAGGCATTGGCGACCGCATCAGCGCGGCGCTGCGAGAGCGCCTCGTTGGTGGCCTGCGAACCGGTGCTGTCGGTGTGCCCCTCGATCACCAGGTGCGTCTGCGGGTTGGACTGCATGTACGCGGCCAGCCGGTCAAGCACCGCCACGGCGCCCGGCTTGAGGGTGGCGCGGCCGGTATCGAACAGCACGTCACCCATGGTCACCACCATGCCGCGGTCGGTCTGCTTGGCCTGCAGGTCCGCCAGCTGCTGCTGGGTGGCTGCCAACTGCTCCTTGGCGTTCAGCGCCTCGCGAGCGCGGGCCTCCAGTAGCACGCGGCTGCGATCGAGCGAGGCATTGTTCACCTGGGCCTGTGCTTGTGCGGCGGCCACGCGGGCCTCGCCGGTCTGCGCATGGCGCTCGGCCAGATAGGCCAGATGGTCGACCTCGGTGAGCGGACGGTTCTGCTGCAGGGCCGTGTCGGCCTGTTGCAGGCGGTTGCGCGCGGCCGCCAGGTCATCGGCGGCGGCCTGTTGCGCCAGCGGCTCCGCGGACAGCGTCGCGGTGGCCGCGCGCGCGCGTTCCAGCTGGTCGCTGTGCTGTGGCGCGGTGGCGCAGGCCGCCAGCAGGGCCGCGAGTGTTCCGATATAAATGATGCGTGTCATGCGATTACTCCTGAATCAATTCGGTGTCGTCACGAGCGGCGGCGACGGCGCGGGCAGCGCCGGGGCTGGCGCATCGGCGGAACGGTCGGCCTCGTTGCGCAGCTGCTCGTTGCCGCTGTGGACCTCGCGGGCCGCCTTCTGGGCTTCACCGGCCTGGCCACGCGCAGCGGCGAGATCGGCGTCTACGGCCGCAGACTCCGCGTAGCTGCGCGCGACGTCGTAATGGCGGGCACTCTGGGCGGAGTTGGCGGCGGTGAGTTCCTCGTGGGCCCGCTGCAGGTCGGCGGCCGCGTAGTGCTGCGCCGGGCCCTTGTCGGCCTGGTCAACCAGTGTCTGGGCGCGCGTCAGCTCCGCCTGCGGCGGCGGGCCCTCGGTGGCGCAACCGGCCGTGGCGGCCAGCGCGAGCACGCTGATGGGTATGAGAAGCAATCGTGCGGACATGGTATTTCCCTAACGTGTGGTCTTTCGGTGGTGAGCATCATGAGCACCGGCGTGGCCGCGGCCTGTCAGCACAAGCGCGCATCGCCGCCCATCGCTGCCGATATGGGCGTAGGCGATCGCCGACCGCGCCCGGCTTGGGGCCTTGCCGCGGACCCGCGGGCGAGCTGCGGGCTAGAATGGCGCCCTCGCGCCCCCGCGGCGCTTTGGGGCTAGCCGGTGCAAGTCAGCGCCGAACAGATCGAAGCATTCCAGGCTGACGGGGCGCTCGTGCTGCGGCAGCTGCTCTCGCCGGCCGAGGTGGCGCGGCTGAGGGCCGGTATCGACCAGGGCCTGGCGCACCCGAGCCCGAGGGCGAAGCAGGCCAGCCGCGCGGATGACCCGGGACTGTTCATCGAGGACTTCTGCTGCTGGCAGCAGAACGAGCACTACCGGGGCGTCATCTTCGACTCGAGCCTGGGTGCTGTCGGGGCGGCGCTGATGCGCAGCCGCACGGCGCGGCTCTACCACGATCACATGCTCACCAAGGAGCCGGGTACCCGCACCCGCACGCCCTGGCACCAGGACCAGCCGTACTACAACATCAGCGGCGCGCAGAACTGCAGCTTCTGGATCCCGGTGGACCCGGTCGCACGCGAGTCAACGCTGGAGCTGGTCGCAGGCTCCCATCGCGGACCGTGGCTCATGCCGCGCTCCTTCATGGATGCGCAGGCGAAGTGGTTCCCCGAAGGAACGCTGGCGGAGCGCCCGGACGTGGACGCCCGGCGCTGCGATTACCGCATCCTCGGCTGGGCGCTGCAGCCGGGCGATGTGGTGTGCTTCCACATGCTCACGCTGCATGGCTCCGCCGGTGTCGACCTTGCGCAGCGGCGGCGGGTATTTTCGCTGCGGCTGATCGGCGATGACGTGCGGCACGCGCCGCGCCGCTGGCCCACCTCGCCGGAGTTCCCGGGACTGGCCGCGCAGCTGCCCGTGGGCGCTGCCCTGGAGCACCCCTTGTTCCCATTGCTGTGGCAGGACGGCCAGCCGCACCGGCACTCCGGCCCGCGGGCGGCGGCTCAGAAGCCGACGTAACCGTGGGTGATGGCGAAGGCGACGACCCCGGCCGCCGAGCGCACCCCGAGCTTGCGCATGAGGTTGGTGCGGTGGCGCTCGACCGTCTTGTGGCTCACGGACAGGAGCTGCGCCATCTCGCGCGTGCGGTAACCCTCGGCGACCAGGGTCACGACCTCCTGCTCGCGCGCCGTCAGCAGCCCTGCGCTCTCGGTGCGCCGCGCACGTGGCGGCCCCTGGGCGGATTTGGCGGGAGTCTCCAGCACGGACTTGCTGATGTAATGCCTGCGTTCGCCGAGGGCGTCGATGGCATTGAAGAGCTCGGCACGATGGTCGTTGCGCAGCACGTAGCCGTCGGCGCCCGCACGACGTGCCGCCTCGATGGCCTGGCCATCAGCCGATGGTGAGAGCACCAGCACCGCAGCCTGCGGCCAGCGCCGCTTCACGTGCGCCACGGTCTGCGGCCCGGCCTTCATGGCGAGCCCGAAGTCCATGACCACAATGTGCGGGTGCAGCTCGCGTCCCGCGCGCAAGGCCTCGCGCGCGCTGGCGAAGGTGCCGTCCACGTGCAGGGCCTCCTCGCGCTGCAGGAGGGCGCACAACCCATCGCGCGCAATCCCCTCCGCGTCGATGATCAGAATATGAGTCTTGCGACGCATGGCCTGTCCCCCGGGTGGGCAATATACGCCCAACTGCGCTGCCCGCGCGCGGCACGGGCGGACCGGTCGCCGCAGGCCCGACGCAGCGGCGCCAACAAGGGTAAGTGGCAGGGAGCGCCCGGGGAACGAACGTGGCCCCTGCCCAGGACTGCCCGGGGCCGGACTCGAACCGGCACGGGGTGACCCCCAAGGGATTTTAAGTCCCTTGCGTCTACCAGTTTCGCCACCCGGGCACTGTGCAGTGGGACGATTCTACAGAAGGGCAACCGCCGACGCCGATCGGCGACAGTGCGCGGTGACGGGCGACGCGGGACAGCGACAGCGCGGAGTTTGTGGCGCTAACCCGGTGGGTTTGCGAGACTTGCGCGCCGTAAGGGCCCTCACCGGGCCGCCGCCAGTGAGCACACCCCTTCAACATGCCGTCCCGGTCCCTCGAGATCGAAAATCTGCACCTGTGGCGCGGCGAGCGTCACGTGCTGCGCGGCGTGCAGTTCACGCTCACCGAGGGACAGTGCCTGCGGCTGACCGGCCCGAATGGCGCGGGGAAAACCAGCCTGCTGCGCACCATCGCGGGCCTGATGTACCCGGAAGAAGGGGGCGTGCGCTGGCAGGGGCAGAACGTCCGCGAGGACCTGCGCAGCTTCCACGCCAGCATGACCTACCTTGCGCACGAGCCGCCGTTGAAGGGCGACCTGAGCGCGCGGGAGAACCTGCACTACTGGATCGGCGCACGGCGCCGGCTGAGCGCAATGATGATCGATGCCGCCCTCGGGCGCCTCGGGGCAGGGACGCTGGCCGAGCGGCGGGTGCGCACGCTCTCGGCAGGCCAGCGGCGCCGCGTCGCCCTCGCCGGACTGGCGCTGTCGGCGGTACCGCTGTGGCTGCTGGATGAACCGGCCACGAATCTCGACAGCGACGGGCAGCAGCTCGTGGCTGATCTCATCGGGGAGCACATTGCCCGCGGCGGGCTGGCCGTGGTGGCCGTGCACCACGCGATGAAGGTCGCCGGCAGCGTCGTGGAACTGGCGTTGGCGGCATGAGCGAGCTGCCCGCCAGTGCCCTGGCAGACATCGCGCCAGTCGCGGGCCCGGGGCGCATCCTGGCGCTGTCCTCGCTCGAGGCGGCGCGCATGGCCCTGCACCGCGACCTGACGCTGGCGTTCCGCCAGCGCGGGCAGCTCGTACAGCCACTGGCATTCTTCGCGATGGTGACGCTGCTGTTCCCGCTGGCGGTGTCACCTGAACTCGCGCGGCTGCGCCCGATCGTGCCGGGCGTGCTGTGGAGCGCGGAACTGCTGGCATCGCTGTTGGCGCTGGAGTTCCTGTTCCGCGACGATGCCCAGGACGGCACGCTCGAGCAGTACGCGCTCTCCGGGCAGTCCCTCACCGCGCTGCTGTTTGCCAAGACCACCGCGCACTGGGTGCTCACCGGGCTGCCGCTCACCCTGGTGGCGCCGCTGGCGGCGCTGTCACTCGGCGCACCGCTGAGCGCGCTGCCCGGGATCCTCGCCAGCGTGGCGCTCGGCGGAGTCGCGCTGAGCCTGATCGGCTCGATCGGGGCCGCGCTCACCCTGGGGATGAAGCGCAGCGGCGCGCTGCTGTCGCTGTTGACGCTGCCGCTGTCACTGCCGGTGCTGATCTTTGGCGCCCGTGCGACACAGCTGGCGATTACCGGGGGCGCACTCGTGGCACCCTTGGAGCTGCTGGGCGCGCTGGCGGTCCTCGCCGTCACGCTCGCCCCGCTGGCCGCCGCGGCCGCGGTTCGCATCAGCCTTGAATAGGATCAGCGCATGACCTGGACGTGGTTCCACCGGCTCGGCTCGCCGCCCTACGTGTACGCGCTCGCGCAGCGCCTGACGCCCTGGCTGGGCTGGCCGGCGGCGCTTCTGATCGCCGCTGGCCTGTGGGGCGGCCTGGTGCTCGCGCCCCCGGACTACCAGCAGGGGGACGGCTTCCGTATCATCTACGTGCACGCCCCCAGCGCGTGGCTGTCGCTCATGGTGTATACCACCATGGCGGTGGCTGCGGCCGTGGGGCTGGTCTGGCGCATCAAGGTGGCCCACGCGGTGGCGGCCAGCTGCGCGGCGATCGGGGCCTCGTTCACGCTGGCGGCCCTGGTGACGGGGGCCCTGTGGGGGCAGCCGATGTGGGGCACGTACTGGCAGTGGGACCCGCGTCTGACCTCGGAGCTCATCCTTCTCTTCTTATATTTGGGATATATGGGCCTGCGCGCGGGGCTCGAGGACACGCAGCGGGCCGACCGCGCGAGTGCCGTACTGGCGGTGGTTGGGGTGATCAATGTGCCCATCATTCATTACTCGGTGACCTGGTGGAACTCGCTGCACCAGGCCGCCTCGGTCATGCGCCTGGCAAAGCCCACCCTGCCAGCCTCCATGCTGGTGCCGCTGCTGATGATGCTCCTCGGCTTCACCTTGCTGTTCGGCGCGCTGCTGCTGGTGCGTCTGCGTGCCCAGATTCTCGTGCGCGAGCGTGCCAGCGGCTGGATCCGCGAGGCCCTGGGCGCATGAAGGACTTCCTCGACATGGGCGGCTATGCCGCTTTCGTGTGGCCCGCGTACGCGGTGACGCTCGCGGTGATCGCGCTCAATGTCTACTGGGCGCGGCGTCAGCTGGCCCAGGCGCGCGCTGCGGCGCGCCGCCGCCTGGCCGCGCAGGAGGAGCACCCGTGACCCCCACCCGTCGCCGCCGCCTGATCCTGGTGCTCGGCATCCTCGCCGGGGTGGGCATTGCCGGTGCCCTGGCGCTGAATGCCTTCAAGCGCAACGTCACCTTCTTCTTCGATCCGACCGCGGTGAGCCGCGGCGAGGTGGCCCCGGGCCAGGCCTTCCGCCTCGGCGGCATGGTGACGCAGGGGAGCCTGCAGCGCGCGCCGGGCAGCCTCGAGGTGCGCTTCGTGGTCACTGACTTCAGCCACAACGTCCCGGTCAGTTACACCGGCGTGCTCCCGGACCTGTTCCGCGAGGGTGCCGGGGTGGTGGCGCATGGCAGCCTGCGCAGCGACGGCACCTTCGTGGCCGACGAGGTGCTCGCCAAGCATGACGAGAAGTACATGCCCCCGGAGGTTGCCCGCTCACTGAAGCGGCGCCACGGGGAATCGCGCACCGAGGCACCCGCTACCCCGACGGCCGGCGGCGCGCCGCCCAGCAGTGGCTCCTAGCGCATGCTGCCGGAACTGGGCCATTTTGCACTGATCCTCGCGCTGCTGCTGGCGGCCCTGCAGGCGTTCTTCGGCATTGCTGGGCCTGCCTTGGGGCGCGACCGCTGGAGCGCGGCCGTCACCCCGGCGCTGGCCGGGCAGGCGGTCATGGTGGCAACCGCCGTGGGCTGCCTGATCAGCTGCTTCGTCAACAATGATTTCTCGGTGCAGTACGTCGCGGAGAATTCCAACTCGGCGCTGCCGCTGTTCTACCGCGTCTCGGCCCTGTGGGGCGCGCACGAGGGCTCGCTGCTGCTGTGGATCCTGCTGCTCGCGCTGTGGAGCGTCGCGGTGTGGTTCGGCGCGCGGCGCCTGCCGCCGCGCTTCGCGGCGCGCGTGCTCGGGGTGCTCGGGCTGGTGAGCTTCGGCTTCCTGCTGTTCACGCTCGCCACCTCCAGCCCGTTCCTGCGCCTGGACCCGCCGGCCCCGGACGGCCGCGACCTGAACCCGATCCTGCAGGACCCGGGCCTGGCGATCCATCCGCCGATTCTCTACACCGGCTATGTGGGCTTCGCGGTCGCCTTCGCCTTCGCCTGCGCCGCCATGCTCGAGGGAAGGCTGGACCAGACCTGGGCGCGCTGGACGCGCCCCTGGACCACGGCTGCCTGGGCCTTCCTCACCTGCGGTATCGCGCTGGGCAGTTTCTGGGCGTACTACGAGCTGGGGTGGGGCGGCTTCTGGTTCTGGGACCCGGTGGAGAACGCCTCGTTCATGCCCTGGCTGGTGGGTACGGCGCTGGTGCATTCCCTGGCCGCCACCGACAAGCGCGGCCTGTTCAAGAGCTGGACGCTGCTGTTGGCCATCCTCGCCTTCTCGCTGAGCATGCTGGGCACCTTCCTGGTGCGCTCCGGTGTGCTGGTCTCGGTGCATTCCTTCGCGGCCGACCCGAGCCGCGGCATCTTCATCCTGGCCTTCCTGGTGGTGATGATCGGTGGCGCCCTGAGCCTGTATGCCTGGCGCGCGCCGCTGCTGAAGTCCACGGCCGGCTTCGAGCTCGGTGCGCGCGAGTCCTTCCTGCTGTTCAACAACGTGCTGCTGGTGATCGCCGCGACGACCGTGTTCGCCGGCACGCTGGCGCCGCTGATCTCCGACAGCCTGGGGCTCGGCACAGTCTCGGTCGGGCCGCCGTACTTCAATCCGACGTTCATGCTCTCGATGCTGCCGCTGGCGGCCCTGCTGTGCGTGGGCATCCATGCCAACTGGAAGCGTGGCCGCCTCGGTGATGCCAAGCGCACGCTCCTCTATACCCTGCTCGGGGCCGCGGTGCTCGGCTGTGCCGTCACCTTCGGCATCTACAGCCACGGACAGGTGCTGACGCCGGTGGCCACCACCATCGGCATCTGGATCATCCTGTCCTCCCTGGTCGAGCCGCTGTACCGGCTGCGCCGGCACCTGAGCCTGCCGCGCGCGCTGCTCGGCATGACGATCGCGCACATCGGTCTGGGCATCGCCGTGCTGGCCCTCACCACGGTGCAGTCCTTCACCGTCGAGCGGGACGTGTCGCTCTCGGTCGGCGAGAGCGCGAACGTCGGCGCCTACACCCTGCGCTTCCAGGGCGTGAAGCCGGTCGAGGGACCGAACTACGAAGGTGTCGGCGGCACGTTCGTCGTCAGCCGCGCCGGCCGCCCGGTGGCGGTGATGGTCCCGCAGAAGCGCCAGTTCTGGGTGCAGCACCAGGTCACCTCCGAGACCGCGATCCGCGTGGATCACGGCAACAATCTGCTGCTGGCTCTGGGGGAGGACCTGGGTGCCGGGCGCTGGAGCGTGCGCGTGCAGGTGCGCCCGCTGGTCAGCCTGGTATGGCTGGCCGCACTGATCATGGCGATCGGGGGGGCGATCGCCGCCTCCGACCGGCGCTACCGCACGGTGCGGGCGGCCGCGGCAAGCACCACCGCAGCCCCCGAGCGCGCCTGATGAACCGCTTCTACGTGCCGCTGGGGATCTTCGTGCTCCTGGCCGTGGTGCTGGCCCTCGGCATCCGCCACGCCCCGGACAAGGGGATCATCGTCTCGCCGCTGCTGGACAAGGCGGCTCCCCGGTTTGCACTCCCGGAACTGGCCGACCCGGCGCGGGTGGTCGACTCCGCGGCACTGCAGGGACGCTGGTACCTGCTCAATGTCTGGGGTACCTGGTGCATCGAGTGCCGCGCCGAACATGCGATGTTGCTGCGCATCCATGCCGACGGGCGCATCCCGCTGATCGGACTGGACTGGAAGGACGAGAGCGCCCGCGCGCAGGCCTGGCTCGCCCAGCTGGGAAATCCCTACGAGCAGGTGGCGGTGGACCGCGACGGGCGCGTCGCCATCGACTGGGGTGTCTACGGCGCGCCGGAGACCTTCCTCGTCAACCCGCAGGGGATCGTCGTCTACAAGCACGTCGGGGCGCTCGACGAGGCGACCTGGACGGGCGAGATCCTGCCGCGCCTGACACCCCCGGGTGCGGGCTGATGCGCGTGCCGGCGCCCCTGCTCCTGGCGGTGCTGCTGCTCGCAGCGCCGCTGGCGTGGGCACTCGATACCACGCAGCTCGCCGATCCGGCGCTGCAGGCGCGCTACGTTGCCCTCACGCACGAGCTGCGCTGCATGCAGTGCCAGAATGAGTCGATTGCCGACTCCCCGGTCGACCTGGCCGCGGACCTGCGCAAGCAGGTGCGCGACCAGCTGCTCGCCGGCAGGACGGACCAGCAGATCCGCGACTGGATGTCGGCGCGCTATGGAGACTTCATCCTGTTTCGCCCGCGCTTCGGCGCGCGCACCGCATGGCTGTGGCTGGCACCGGGGGTGCTGCTGGTGCTCGGCGCGGTGATGGCCTGGCGCATCGTGCGCCGGCGTACCCAGCTGCTGGCGGACGATCCGGACTCCCCCGACGAGGACCTGCGCCGCTGATGACAACCTTCGTACTGTTGGTGGCCGCCCTGACCGTGGCGCTGGTCATCCTGGTGGCGCTGCCGCTGTTGCGCACCGGCACGGGGACCGAAGCCCCGGCGCGCTGGGCGGCCCTGGGTGCCGCGGTCCTGCTGGTCGCCGGCAGTTCCGCGCTGTATGCGACCTGGAGCAACTGGAAGTGGCAGCAGGCCCCGGAGGCGGATTCGCCGCAGACCATGGTCGCGCGCCTGGCGCGCCAGCTCGAGCAGGACCCGAAGAATCTCGACGGCTGGCTCACGCTCGGGCGCTCCTACCTGGTGCTGCAGGAGTACCCCCTGGCGCTGCGCTCGTTCCAGCGGGCCGAGCGCATGAGCGGGGGCCAGAGTGCCGAGGCCCTGATGGGAGAGGCCGAGGCGCTCGCGCTCAGCGATGAGTCGGAGCTGGCGGGCCGGGCCGGGAAACTCATCGAGCAGGCCCTGCTGCTGGAGCCGGACTCGGGGAAGGCGCTGTTCTTCGGGGGTGCGGCCGCCGCGCGCCGCGGCGACGCGAAGCTGGCGCGGGAACGCTTCGCGAAGCTGCTGTCGATGAATCCCCCCGCGAGCGTCCGTCCGCTGATCGAGCAGCAGATCAGCGCGCTGGATGAAAAGCTCGCTGGCGGCACGGCCGCCCCGGCGGCGGCGGCCGATGCCAGTGCTGCAGTGCGGGTGAAGGTCCTGCTGGGGGCGCGCCTGGCCGGCGGCCCGGCCGCACCGCTGTTCGTGTTCGTGCGCACGCCCGGGCAGGGAGGGCCGCCCCTGGCCGCCAAGCGCCTGGAGGGCCAGTTTCCGCAGGTGGTCACCCTGACACCGGCGGATGCCATGATTCCCGGGCGCACCTTCAGCGCCGGACAGGAAGTCCAGGTCGTGGCCCGGATTGCCCGCTCGGGCAATCCTGTGGGGGCCAAGGGAGACCCGTACGGGCAAATCCGCTACCGGGTGGGTCAGGACGGCGTCGTCAACATCGTCATCGACCAGCTCACCCCCTGACCGCACGCCCCCGGCGGCCAGCCGGCAGGCGGCCCGGTGTGGCCGCGTGTCAGATTCCGCTTATATTTTTCCTGCAACATCCGGGCGTATGCTGGAGCTGAGGTACTCGTGCTTGTCGGGGTACCCGCCAGTGGATTTTCCGGTACAGACGCTTAGCGGTTAAAGGAGAGCAGCTGATGGCACAAGGAACTGTAGATGAAGGGCGCACGTCCCACCGTGGTTTTGCCTCGATGAATGCTGAACGCCAGCGACGCATCGCGAGCATGGGGGGCAAGGCGGTGCCGAATGAGAAGCGCAGCTTCTCCCAGAACCGCCGCCTGGCTGCCGAGGCAGGGCGCAAGGGCGGACAGAGCGTACCCGGGGCGAAGCGCAGCTTCTCCCAGGATCGCAACCTGGCCGCGGTGGCAGGGCGCAAGGGCGGGCAGAGCGTGCCGGACGAGAAGCGCAGCTTCTCGCAGCACCCGGAGCTGGCTGCCGAGGCCGGCCGCAAGGGCGGCCAGGCGAGCCACAGCAGCCGCTGAGGCGGGCGCGGCTCGATGGGGTCTGCGCTGCGCGCACAGGACAGCGCGCAGCGCAGGCTAAGTTTTGTGCTCAGGCCCTCAAGGTCACGAACCAGGCACCCGCGCCGATCAGGGCGATGCCCAGCCAGTTGAGCGGGGCGAGTTTCTCGCCGAGGAAGGCCACGCCAAAGAGCGCGGTGAGCACCACGCTCAGCTTGTCGATGGGCGCCACGCGTGCCACATCGCCCACCTGCAGCGCGCGGAAGTAGCACCACCAGGAGGCGCCGGTGGCAAGGCCCGACAGGGCCAGGAACAGGTAGCTGCGCACCGAGGTCCTCGCCAGTGCCGGAAACTGGTGCGTGACGGCAACCAGCGCCGCCAGCGCCCCCAGGATGACCACGGTGCGGATGAGCGTTGCGACATCAGGGCTGACGTGCTCGACGCCGATCTTGGCCAGGACCGCGGTGAGCGCGGCAAAGCCTGCCGATGCCAGTGCCCAGATCTGCCATGACGCCATGAGGCGGCCAGTGTCACACAGGCCACAGCGTGTGGTCACGCGCGCGGGCATTGACCGCCACCCCCGCGCGTACTACTTTCACCCTCGCTAGGGGAGTCCCGCTCAGGGGGCTGAGAGGCCGGCAGGCGCTTGGAGGAAGGCGCGGCGCTGGCGACCCTCGAACCTGATCCAGTTCATGCTGGCGTAGGAAAGTGTCATTGCGAACGCAGCGCGGCCATCCGGCTAAAGGCCGCTGCGGCTCTCGATCTCCCTGCACCGCGCCCGCCTGGTCTGGATCTTCCGGCCGCCATGTCTTTGAGGAGATCCGTCATGAACGCGCAACTGCTGCAGGTCGTCGCCGAATCCTTTCCCGCCTCGCGCAAGATCTACCGCAGCGGGACCCTGCATCCGGGTGTGCGCGTGCCCATGCGCGAGATCGATCTGCACCCGGCCTCGGGCGAGGCCGCGGTCACCGTCTATGACTCTTCCGGTCCCTACACCGATCCGGCCGTGCGTATCGACATCGAGCAGGGGCTGGCGCGCGTGCGCGCAGCGTGGATCAGCGCCCGCGGGGACGTCGAGGCGTACCCGGGGCGCCAGGTGCAGCGTATCGACAACGGCCTGAGCGCTGGGGCCCAGCCGGCACCGGAGTTCCCGCAGCGGCGCGCCCCGCTGCGCGCACGCGGGGAGGCCGCCGTCACCCAGCTGGCCTATGCGCGCGCCGGCATCATTACTCCGGAGATGGAGTACGTGGCGATCCGCGAGAACCTCGGCCGCGAGCAGCAGGCGCGGGCCGGCACGCGTGACGGGGAGTCCTTCGGCGCCAGCATCCCGGAGTTGGTGACCGCAGAGTTCGTGCGTGCCGAGGTCGCCGCCGGCCGCGCCATCATCCCTGCAAACATCAACCACCCGGAGTCTGAGCCGATGATCATCGGCCGCAACTTCCTGGTGAAGATCAACGCCAACATCGGCAACTCCGCGGTGACCTCCTCGACGGCCGAGGAGGTGGACAAGATGGTGTGGGCGATCCGCTGGGGCGCGGACACGGTCATGGACCTGTCCACGGGGCGCAACATCCACAACATCCGCGAGTGGATCGTGCGCAACTCCCCGGTGCCGATCGGCACGGTGCCGATCTACCAGGCGCTGGAGAAGGTGGGCGGGGTGGCGGAGGATCTCACCTGGGAGATCTTCCGCGACACCCTGATCGAGCAGGCCGAGCAGGGGGTGGATTACTTCACCATCCACGCCGGCGTGCGCCTGGCCTACATCCCGCTCACCGTGAACCGCGTGACCGGCATCGTCTCGCGTGGCGGCTCCATCATGGCGAAGTGGTGCCTGGCGCACCATCGCGAGAGCTTCCTGTACGAGCACTTCGAGGAGATCTGCCGCATCTGCCGCGCCTACGACGTGAGCTTCTCCCTCGGCGACGGGCTGCGGCCCGGCTCGATCGCCGACGCCAACGACGCGGCGCAGTTCGCGGAGCTCGAGACCTTGGGTGAACTCACCCAGATCGCCTGGCGGCACGGTTGCCAGGTGATGATCGAAGGTCCGGGGCACGTGCCGATGCACAAGATCAAGGCCAACATGGACAAGCAGCTGGCCACCTGCGGCGAGGCGCCGTTCTACACCCTCGGACCGCTCACCACCGATATCGCCCCCGGCTACGATCACATCACCTCGGCGATCGGGGCGGCGATGATCGGCTGGTTCGGCACCGCCATGCTCTGCTACGTGACTCCCAAGGAGCACCTGGGGCTGCCGGACCGCAATGACGTGAAGACCGGCGTCATCACCTACAAGATCGCCGCGCACGCGGCGGATCTTGCCAAGGGCCACCCGGGCGCCCAGGCGCGCGATGACGCGCTCTCGCGGGCGCGCTTCGATTTCCGCTGGCAGGACCAGTTCAACCTCTCGCTGGATCCGGAGACCGCGGTCGCCTTCCACGATGCGACGCTGCCGAAGGAGGGCCACAAGGTGGCGCACTTCTGCTCGATGTGCGGCCCGAAGTTCTGCTCCATGCGTATCTCGCACGAGGTGCGCGCCGAGGCGCGCGCCCAGGGCATGCAGGACATGTCGGCGAAGTTCCGCGCCGGCGGCGCGGAGCTTTACGTGCCGGCGCCGGCGGTCAAGGCGAAGACGGCGTAGCACGATGCGCGTCGCGGTCATCGGCGCCGGCATCGCCGGGCTCAGCTGCGCGCTGGAACTGGCCGAGCGGGGTGCCGCCGTGGAGGTGTTCGAGCGCGCCGCGCGGCTCGGGGCCGGCGCCTGCTCCTGGTTCGCCGGCGGCATGCTGGCGCCGTGGTGCGAGCGGGAGAACTCCGAAGCCCTCATCGCCCAGCTGGGGGTGGAGAGCATCCCGTGGTGGCAGCAGCGCTTTACCGGTACCGTGAGCAACGGCACCCTGGTCGTGGCGCACGCGCGCGACACCGCCGAGCTCAGCCAGTTCGGCCGCCGCACCGAGCACTTTGCAGTGCTGGAGGCGCCGGCACTCGGCGCGCTGGAACCGGATCTGGCCGGGCGTTTCGGCACCGGGCTGTACTTTGCGGAGGAAGCGCACCTGGACCCGCGCGCCGCCCTGGCCGCCCTGGCCGCGCGCCTCGGACATCTGGGGGTCGCCATCCGCTTCGGCTGCCCGCCGGATGCGGCCGCGCGCTCAGGCGCCCGCGCAGTGATCGACTGCAGCGGACTGGCTGCGGCGCAGGCACTGCCGCGGCTGCGCGGGGTGAAAGGCGAGATGCTGCTGCTTGAGCTGCAGGACTTCACGCTCAAGCGCCCGGTGCGCGTGCTGCACCCGCGCCTGCCGCTGTACGTGGTGCCGCGCGGGGCGGGCGTGTTCATGGTCGGGGCGACGCTGCTGGAGAGCGATGACAGCGTGCGCATCAGCGCGCGCTCCATGCTCGAGCTGCTCTCGGCAGCCTATGCGCTGCACCCGGCGTTCGGCGAGGCGCACATCGTGGAGATCGGCACCGCGGTGCGCGCGGCCTTCCCCGACAACCTGCCGCGGCTGGTGGTGCGCGGCAACACGGTGTTCGTGAACGGCCTGTACCGCCATGGCTTCCTGGTCGCCCCGGCCATGGCGCAGCGCGCCGCGCGCGTGGTGCTCGAGGGGGCGCATTTTCCGGAGGTGATGGATGAGGATCCTCGTCAACGGCGCCTGGCATGAGCTGCGCGGCGCGCAGCTGGCCGCCGCGCTCGCCGAGCTCGGCTACGGCGGACGCACGGTCTCGACGGCGGTGAACGGGCAGTTCGTGGCGGCCGGGGCGCGTGAACACACCGCGCTGCGGGAGGGTGATCGCGTGGAAATTCTGGCGCCGATGCAGGGGGGCTGATGCTGGAGTTATACGGAACGGCGCTGCGCTCGCGCCTGCTGCTGGGCACGGCGCGCTACTCCTCTCCCGCGGTCTTGAGCGCTGCCGTGCGCGCCGCGGCTACCGAGGTGGTGACCGTGTCGCTGCGGCGCGAGGGCAGCGGTGAGCGCTCGGGGCAGGGCTTCTGGGCGCTCATCCGCGAGCTGGGCGTGCGCGTGCTGCCCAACACCGCCGGCTGCCACTCGGTGAAGGAGGCGGTGACCACCGCGCACATGGCGCGTGAGGTCTTCGGCACGCCGTGGATAAAGCTGGAGGTCATCGGCGAGGACGACACGCTGCAGCCGGATGTCTTCGGGCTCACCGAAGCGGCGCGCATCCTCAGCGCGGACGGGTTCGAGGTATTCCCGTACACGACCGAGGACCTGGTCGTGGCCGAGCGGCTGCTCGGTGCCGGCTGCCGCGTGCTCATGCCCTGGGGCGCGCCCATCGGCTCCGGGCGCGGGCTGAACAACCTCTTCGGCCTCAGGGCGCTGCGCGCGCATTTCCCCGGCGTACCCCTGATCATCGATGCCGGGATCGGCGTGCCCTCCCATGCGGCGCAGGCGCTGGAGCTGGGCTTCGACGCGGTGCTCATCAATACCGCGGTCGCACAGGCGCGCGACCCGGTGCAGATGGCCGGCGCATTCCGCCAGGCGGTCGATGCCGGGCATGCGGCCTGTCTGGCAGGGGCAATCGAGCCACGCGATATCGCACAGCCCTCGACGCCCGTCATCGGCACGGCATTCCGCGGATGAGGCTGCCCAGGGCCTATCCGATCGTGGATAGCGCGGCCTGGGTGCAGCGCCTTGCGCCCCTGGGCGCTCGCCTGGTGCAGCTGCGTATCAAGAACCAGACAGCACCCTGGGTGGCCGAGCAGATCGCGGCGGCACGCGACCTGTGCCGCGCCGCCGGTATCCAGCTGGTCGTCAATGACTACTGGCAGCAGGCACTGGAGCTGCACTGCGATTTCGTCCACCTGGGTCAGGAGGATCTCGCATCTGCCGACCTGCCTGCGCTGCGCCGCGCCGGCGTGCGCTTCGGGGTGAGCACCCACGATGAGGCGGAACTCGAGCACGCGCTGTCCGTGCGGCCGGACTACGTGGCCCTCGGCCCGGTGTATCCGACGACTCTCAAGGTCATGCCCTGGAAGCCGCAGGGACTGGCGCGGGTCGGGGAATGGAAGCGACGCATCGGCACGCTGCCGCTGGTGGCCATCGGCGGAATCACCCTGGCGCGCTTGCCGGATGTGTTTGCGGCGGGCGCCGATGTCGCCGCCGTGGTGAGCGACATCGTCACCGCGGCTGATCCGGAAGCCCAGGCACAGCGCTGGCTCGCCGCCGCGGCTGCCTGAGCATCGGGCCATGAGTGACCGTTATGTACGCCAGTCGGTGCTGCCGCAGGTCGGATCCGCCGGCCAGGCGCGGCTGGCGCGCGCGCGCGTCCTGGTGGTCGGGAGCGGCGGGCTCGGCTGTGCCGTGCTGCCCTACCTGGCGGCTGCGGGGATTGGCCGGCTGCTGCTTGCCGATCCCGACGTGGTGGAGGAGACCAACCTGCACCGCCAGCCGCTGTTCCGCATGGCGGATATCGGCCGCAGCAAGGTGGCGGCAGCGCGCGCGGCGCTCGTGGCGCTGAACCCGCAGGTGGAGGTCGAGGCCCTGGAGCTGCGCGTGACGCCGGCCAACGCTGCAGCGCTGGTGGCACGGGCGGATGTCGTGCTGGATGCGGCGGACAGCCTGGCGGTGACCTACGTGCTGAGCGATGCCTGCCAGGCCGCCGGCACGGCGCTGGTCAGTGCCTCGGTACTGGGGCTGGCCGGTTACGTGGGCGTGTTCTGCGGGCGGGCTCCCAGCTACCGCGCGGTCTTTCCCGAGATGCCACCGGCGGCGGGCTCCTGCGCTGAGGCGGGCGTGCTGGGAACCGCCGTGGGGGTCATCGGTACCCTGCAGGCCCACCTGACACTGGCGCTGCTGCTGCAATTCGAGCCCAGCGTGTGCGGGCGGCTGGTCTCGGTGGACTTCCAGTCGCTGCACTTCGGCGGCTTCTCCTTTGCCGGTGCCCCCGAGCCCACCGCGGCAACACTCGCCTTCATCGCTCCGGAGCAAGTGGCCGCCACCGACTGCGTCATCGACCTGCGCACCTTGAGCGAAGCGCCGGTCTCACCCTTTGCCGGGGCACTGCGCCTCGAGGCGGACGCCCTGGCACGGGCGCCACTGAGCTTCCCACCGGGGACGCGGATCGTGCTGTGCTGCCGCTCAGGGATTCGCGCGTGGCGGGCCGCGCGTACGCTGCAGCAGCAGGGGCATGCCAACGTCGCGCTGGTCGCGCTCGGGGGATGACGAGCGTCCTGGTCATCGCCGGGACTGACTCCAGCGGCGGCGCGGGGCTCGCCCGCGACCTGCGGACGCTCGCAGACCTTCACGTGCGCGCGCTGTGTGCGGTGACCGCGGTGACCGCCCAGTCCGACGCCGGCGTGCTCGGCGTTCACGTCGTGCCCGCGGCGATGGTGCACGCGCAGATCGCCGCTGCCTTCGCCAGCGGCCGCGTCGCTGCGGTGAAGATCGGCATGCTGGCCACGGCAAACATCGTGCAGGCGGTGGCAGCGGCGCTGCGGCCGCACGCCGCCGTGCCCGTGGTGCTCGATCCGGTGCTGGCCTCAACCTCCGGGACGGCGCTGCTGGATGCCGCCGGCCGCGAGGCGCTGCGCACTCTGCTGCCACGGGTGGCCCTGCTCACGCCCAACATCCCGGAGGCTGCGCTCCTGCTCGGCGCGGAACCGGCCACCTCGGAGGCGCAGATGCTGACCCAGGCACACGCGCTGCGGGCACGCGGTGCGCGCGCGGTCCTCATCAAAGGTGGCCATGGTAGCGGCTCGGAGGCGGTGGATCTGCTGCTGAGCGCACAGGGGGTGACGCGGCTGGCTGCAGCGCGCCTGGATGCAAGCTGCCGTGGCACCGGCTGCGCGCTGGCCAGCGCTGCGGCCGCATCGCTGGCGGCCGGCATGGCCCTGGACAGCGCCTGCCTGCGCGCCAAGGACTATGTGACAACCTTGCTGCGCAGCAGCTGAGCGCTAAACGCACCGGACTTGTCGGCAGCGCACGACACGGGGCCGTGTTTGCCGCTGAACGTCAACCGAAGTTCTCCTGGTTCGCTATGTCAGCACTTGCCCACGCGGGCACAGGCGAACAGAGGGAATTGGACATGCGCAGGAATATGTTGCAGCGCGCGGTATACGGCGCTCTTCTGGCTGGGATGACCGCCGGCCTGGCGGCCTGTGGCGGCGGTGACTCGCCGACCATGGTCGCCAACAGCGCAGGCTCGGTCTCCATGCCGCTGAGCATCAGCGACGCTTCCTCCGATGACTGGGCCACGATCGGTGTCAGGGTGCTGAGCATCGCGCTGCTGCCCCAGGGCGGGGGCGCTGCGGTCACGGTGTGGACCGCGCCGACGCCTGCGCCGTACGTGAACCTTGAGCAGCTCGACCAGCTCAGTGAGCTGCTCGGCAATGTCAGCGTTCCGGCCGGCTCCTACACGGCGGCGGTGCTGACCATCTCAGCCAACCCGGGCGACGTCCTGCTCACCGTGGCCGCCAACCCGGAGAGTGGCTTCCCCGTGGCCGCCGGTACCGGCATCCCCGCCAGCCAGATCCAGGTACAGGGCAGCAGGGGCAGCACCGGCAGCCTCACGGTGCCTGTGACGGTGAACTTGCAGTCGCCACTGGTCGTCAGCGCGACCCAGAGCAACGCGCTGGATCTTGAGTTCGACCTGGCGAACCCCGCATTCATCATCGGCCACACGCCGCCGAGCGCCGCGGGCGCCACGCTCTGGGCCGTCAACTTCGGCGGAGCCATCCGGCATCGCGTGGTGCACGACATCGCCCGGCTGGTATTGCGGCACACCTACGGCACGGTGAGCAGTGTGGCCAGCGACAACGTGTCGTTCGTGATGACCAAGGACTTCGCGGCGCTGCCGGTCACCGACCCGGAGACCGCGGTGGCCAGCGCCGTGTCTTTGCAGATCAGCGCGGACACCGTCAACGGCACGATCTTCTATGACATGGACGCCAGGACCCGCACGGTGGTCAAGGACTTTTCCGCGCAGGCCGGCGCCCTCGGCGGCCGCTACGTGCGCGTCGCGGCGCGCTATCAGGACAACGGCACTCTGGTGGCCGTACGGGTGTGGGCGAGCACCGACTTCGCCAAGGTGTGGCTCAGCCCCGAGGGGCACGTCCTGCACGTGGACCCGGCCACCAACCTCATCATGGTCGCTGACGAGTCCGGTACCGCGGTGCCGGTGAGCGTGGATGAGAACACGCAGTTCTTCTTCCGCACGCCGCAGAACGCGCAAGCGGATGCGACCCCGATCGCCACGGGCACCGCCTTCCTGGCGAACGACAACCTGGCGCGCGGTTTCAAGGTGCACGTGAGCGCGGTGGACCCGCTGGCGACACCGCTCGTGGCGCAGAGCATCGACATCGAGACTGCGGCCTACTCGGGGCGCATCTCGGGCGCCGGCAGCAGTGGCTTCACCTACACCCACCAGTACGTACGCGCGAGTGACGACTACTCCGTGACGCTCAGCTACATCGACGCCATGACCGCCAATGGCAGCGATGCCAGCGGCAACCCGGTCACCGGCTTCAAATGGTGGAACTTCACCTTCCCGACGCTGGCAGAGAGCGGCGCCGGCGCCATCCCGGACTTCGTCACCGCCACCAACGGTGCGGTCAACTTCGGTGGCACGGTGGGTGCGCTGGATGCTTACGGTGTGAGCACGGCCATCTGGGCGGATCCGGCCAATCCCTCCGGCTGGTCGGCCCGCAACGCGGTGCTCCTGCCGGCGCCGGTACCGCTGGGTGTCGTGTCGCAGCCGCTGGCCAACAATGCCTTCGGCATCACGGTACTCGGCGGCACGCAGGCGGTGACGGTGGACCTTGAGACCAGCGGCGGATCTGCGACCCTGGTGTACCAGATCGACCGCGCCGGGGCCCTCATCACGGTCAGCCCCATCGACGTGTCGAGCGCGGCCGGGCTGGCGACGGTGACCAGCGGCCTTGCCGCTGGTGTGCCGGTCAAGGTGTTCGGCGTGCCGCAGGCCGACGGCACGCTCAAGGCCTACGTGCTCGCCTACTACACCGGCATGCTGCCGAGCATGTAGCGCGAGAAGTTTCGGGCGCGGCAGGAAACCTGCCTGAAAAGAAGGGCGGCGTGGAGACTCCTCCGCGGCGCCCTTCGCAGTGACGGGGCCGGGTGAGCGCCGCAGCGCGGTTCACAGGTATCATGGGCGGATGCCACAAGACATCAGCTTCAGCGAACTCAGGGCCATCGCGCACCGCGCGATGCTCGACAACGGCCTGGACCCGGACTTCTCGCCGCAGGTGGTAGAACAGACGAAGAGGATCGCGAAGGCGGCCACGGACAGCAGTCCGCAGGTGCGCGACCTGCGGGCGCTGCTGTGGTGCTCGATCGACAACGACGATTCCCGCGACCTCGATCAGTTGTCGGTGGCGCAGCCCGGGCAGGGCGGGGCGGTGAAGATCCTGGTCGCCATCGCCGACGTGGACGCCACCGTGGCGCGCGGCTCGCCCGTGGATGACCATGCGCGCAACAACACCACCTCGGTGTACACCGCGCCGCAGATATTCCCGATGATGCCGGAACGCCTGTCCACCGATCTCACCAGCCTGGCAGAGGACCAGGAGCGCCTCAGCATCGTCATCGAGCTCACGGTTAGCAGCGACGGTGCCGTCAGCGCCTCTGAGATCTACCGCGCCACCGTGGTGAACCGCGCCAAGCTCGCCTACAACAGCGTGGCCGCGTGGCTGGATGGCACCGGTCCGGCGCCCGCGCGCGTCACCGCCGTGAAGGGCATGGACGAGCAGTTGCGCCTGCAGGACAAGGTGGCGCAGTCGCTCAAGCGGGTGCGCGAAGAGCAGGGGGCACTCGGGCTTACCACGCTGGAGGCGCAGGCCGTGTACGAGGGCGGCAAGCTTGCGGACCTCAAGCCCGACGAGGATAACCGCGCCAAGGAGCTGATCGAGTACTTCATGATCGCCGCCAACGGCGTCGTGGCGAAGTTCCTGGAAGCTCAGCAGCGCTCTTCGGTGCGGCGCGTGCTGCGCACGCCCGAGCGCTGGAACCGCATCGTCGAGCTCGCCCGGGCGCTGGGCGAGACGCTGCCCTCGCGGCCGGATGCCAAGGCGCTCAGCGAATTCCTCGTGAAGCGCCAGGCGGCATCGCCGGAGCGCTTCCCGGACCTGTCACTCTCGGTGGTGAAGCTGTTGGGCGCTGGTGAGTACGCGCTCAAGCAGCCCGGGCAGCCGGCGGAAGGGCACTTCGGTCTGGCGGTCGCCGACTACACGCACTCGACCGCACCCAACCGCCGCTTCCCGGATGTCATCATGCAGCGCCTGGTCAAGGCGGTGCTGTCAAATCAGCCCGCGCCGTACTCCGATAGCGAACTGCGCACGCTCGCAGCGCATTGCACCGACCAGGAGCGTAATGCCAACAAGGTGGAGCGCCGGGTACGCAAGTCCGCCGCGGCGATGCTGCTGCAGTCACGCATCGGCCAGCAGTTCGACGCGATCATCACCGGCGCGAGCGACAAGGGGACCTGGGTGCGGATCAAGCAGCCCTTGGCGGAAGGGCGCCTGGTGAAGGGCTTCGAGGGCCTCGACGTGGGTGACACACTGCGTGTGCAGCTGACGCACACCGACGTGCAGCGCGGCTTCATAGACTTCAGGTGGGTGAGATAAATCCTTTCGATACAAGGGAATATACTATCTACCTGATGTAATTTAAAAATATGCGCTGGCGGCCTGACCGGTGACCGCGCCCCGCTCCCGTGGCCTGAGCGGCAGCCTGCTCGAGCCGGGAACACGCCGCGACGCCGATCGCAGACACGTTGCCCCAGGCCTGCCGTGTGGTCTTAGATGGCATCACCCACACCCCGTACTTCCCGCGATGGGGGCCGTCAGACAGGGACGTCGCGGCCTCCTCGCGGTGAAGTCGCAATGGCTGCGGTGCCGGTGATGCGGCACCCGAGACCCCTGAACCACTGACTACTGCCTGGCGCCAGCCATCTTGCTCTTGATGGAGCCGACGATGAGCATGACGACGAGGCTGCCGACGCCGGAGGAGGCAATGTTGCCGACTACCGAGCCACTACCGGCCGGCGGCGAGCGTTCCGGGCCGCGACAGGATGCTGCGCGCACTGACGCGACACGGGCGCTGACCAGCATGGTGACCCAACGATTCGTCAGCACCGTGAAGTAACTCAGCGCGATGAGGACCGAGTGCCAGGCCGGCACGGAATCACGCAAGCCCGTGCGCGGCGCAACCACCAGCTGCAGGACGAGGCCGGCCCCGCCGGCCAGGGCGATGACGATCCGCAAGGAGCGGCTGAGTCGCTCGCGTGTGGTCGTCGTTCTCTCGTGCGCGCTGGCGGGTCTTGCTATTGTACGGTGACGGGGATGGGTCGGGACGTGGCTCCCGCCGCCAACAGCCTCAACACGGGAGAAAACCTATGTCGCTCTCGAAGCGTGCGTTCGCTGAATTCCTGGGGACGTTCTGGCTGGTGTTGGGAGGCTGCGGCAGCGCGGTGCTGGCCGCCAAGTTCCCGCAGGTAGGCATCGGCCTGCTCGGTGTCGCCCTGGCCTTCGGGCTGACCGTCCTCACGATGGCCTACGGTATCGGCCATATCTCCGGGTGCCATCTGAATCCGGCTGTGACCTTCGGCTTGATGGTGGGCGGGCGTTTCCGGGGCGCGGACGTACCTGCGTATGTGATCGCCCAGGTCCTTGGCGGCATCGCCGCAGCGGCGTTGCTGTACTACATCGCCAGCGGCGCACCGGGCTTCGACCCGAGCGGTGGCCTGGCGGCCAATGGGTACGGCGAGCATTCTCCGGGCCACTACTCGCTGGCCTCCGGCCTGGTTACCGAGGTGGTGATGACCTTCATGTTCCTCATGATCATCCTCGGCGCCACCGACGGGCGCGCACCGGCAGGCTTCGCGCCGATCGCCATCGGTCTCGGACTCACCCTGATCCACCTGATCAGCATCCCGGTGACCAACACCTCGGTGAACCCGGCGCGCAGCACTGGACCGGCCGTGATCATGGGCGGGTGGGCCCTGGGGCAACTGTGGCTGTTCTGGCTCGCGCCGCTGCTGGGTGCGGGGCTTGCCGGGGTGATCTACCGCTGGCTGGCTGGCGACGGCAAATTGCGCTAATCCGCGCCGGCCACGGGCCCGGCGCGTCGAGGCCTTCTGGTGCAGAGGCACGCCGGCCGACCGCTCACGGCGTGAGCTCGATCCGGCCAGCGGCCAGTCACTTGCGGTGCACACGCGACGTCTGGCGACGGGGACACCTAATGAGACGCAACTGTTGCTCAGGGTGCGCAGGCTGCGCGGCCAGGTGGATGCGATCCGGGCGGGCGCTGGAGAAGGAGGCCGACTGCGCCAAGGTCATGCAACTGTCTCGGCGCGCGGCGCGACGAACGGCCTGATGGCGGAGCTGCTGATCGATCACATCCGCCTGCACGTCTCGGACCCCAAACAGGACAAGGACCGTGGCCGGGCGCGGGCGGCGAAGCACCTGATCGAGGTGGTGCACGCCTACCTGCGCTAGGCGTGGCCGGGCGCGGGCGGCGACGCTACTGCTGCTGCGGGGGCTGCCAGTCTCCGCCCAGGGCCTTGATCAGCAGCACCGTGGAGTTGGCGCGGCGGATCTCGATATCGACCGCGGACAAGCGCGCCTGCAGGGCCGCGTTCTCGGTCGCCACCACCTCCAGGTAAGTGACGATACCGCCCTTGTAGCGGAGATTGGCCTGGTCGGAGGCACCCTGGGTCGCCCTGACGGCGGCTGCTTGGCTGGCGCCTTCGAGCTGCAGCTGGCGCAGCGCCGCAAGATTGTCCTCGACGTCCTGGTAGGCGGTCAGGACCGTGCCGCGGTAATTGGCGACCTGCTCATCGTAGGCGGCGTGTGCCTGGGCGGATTGGGCGCGGTGCAGCCCGCCGTCGAACACTGTCAGGAGCGCCTGGGGCCCGATGGACCAGAACTGGCTCGGGGCCTGCATCCAGTTGGAGCTCTGCGAGCTCTGCAGGCCGCCGGATGCGAACAGGTTGAAGCTCGGGAAATAGGCGGCCCGGGCCACGCCGATGTTGGCATTGGCCGCCGCCACGCGCCGCTCGGCCGCGGCAACGTCAGGTCGGCGTTCGAGCAGCTGGGAGGGCAGGCCGGGGTCAAGCTGCGGCAGCGTCGCCAGCGTATCGGTGCTGCGCACCGGGATGGTGAATCCCGAGGCCTCCCGCCCGACCAGCACCGCGATCGCATGCTCGGTCTGGGCACGGTGCAGGCGCGTGTCCTCGGCCTGCGTGCGGGCCAACTCCAGCTGCGCCTCGGCCTGCTGCACGTCCGAGATCGGGGCGGCACCGCCCTCGAAAAGGTTCTGATTAAGCTGCAGCGCACGCGCGTAGTCACTGACGGTCTGGTCCAGCAGTTGCTGCTCGACATCCAACCCGCGCAGCATGAAGTAATCGTTCGCCAGCTCCGCGTGCACCGACAGATCAAGCGCCGCCACGTCCCCGGCGCTGGCCTGCTCGGAGTAGCGCGCGTTGGCCACCGTGTTGCGTACGCGGCCGAACAGGTCGATCTCGTAGCTGAGGTCCCCGGCGGCGGTGAACAGAGTGCCGGTGGCGGACCGTCCGGGCACGTAGGCGGGCACGTTCATCGAGGTGCGCGCGCGGGTCGCCTCGGCATCGGCGGTCAGGGTGGGGAACCAGCTGGCGCGGGCGGCGCGTGTCTGGGCGCGTGCCTGCTCCAGGCGTGCCAGCGAGGCCTTCAGGGTCTGGTTGGAGGCGCTCACCTGCGCCTCCAGGTCATCGAGGTCGTTGTCCTGGAACATCGTCCACCAGGCCCCGCGCGGCACCGTGTCGGCCGGATTCGCCAGCTGCCAGTCGCCGGACTCCTTGAAGGCGGGCGGGGGTGTCGGCATTGCCGGACGCCCGTAGCGGGGGCTCAGCGAACAGCCGCCCAGCAGCAGCAGGGCTGCCAGCAGCGTGGGGCCGCCGCTGCGCATCAGGAATTCCCGCCCACGCCGGGCTTGGCCGCCGGGGGCTGCGGGGTGGCGATGCGCACCTGCATGCCGTCGGTGATCGAGTCCGGCGGGTTCAGCACCAGGGTGTCCCCGGGGTCGACGCCACTGAGTACCTCCACCTCGGTGCCGAAGTCCCGTCCCTGGGTGATGGTCTTCATGTGCACGCGGTGCTCGTGGTCGAGTGTGGCCACCTGCAGGCCGGCGGTGCGGAACAGGACCGCATTCACCGGGATGCGCAGCGTGTTGTCATCACCGGCGACATCGAAGTACACCTGCCCGTAGGAACCGGGCAGCAGCTCGCCGCTCGTGTTGTCGATCTGCAGCTCCACCTGCAGGGTGCGGGAGGTCGCCTCGAGGGCGTTCGCGGTGTTCGCCACCGTGGCCGTGTAGCGCTTCCCCGGACGGTCGGCGAAGACCAGGCCCGCCGCCTGGCCGCGATGGATGGCACTGGCATATGGCTGCGGCACCGACACGTAGATGCGCAGGCGGTGCGTGTCGGCCACGCGAAACAGCGGGCTGCCGGAGTTCTGGCCGGCATTGATGAGGGCGCCCACGTCGGTGTTGCGCTGGGTCACGATGCCATCGAAGGGTGCCAGCACGCGCTTGAACGATTCGGTTTCCTGCAGTCGGGCGAGGTTGGCGCCGGCGGATTGCCGCGCCGCGAGCTTTGCCGCCGCATCGCCGGCGCGCTGGTCGGCGTCCTGCTGGGAGACGGACTGGGTCGCCAGCAGCCCCTTCCAGCGCTCGTTGGTGGTGCGCGCCAGCTGGTAGTTGGCTTCCGCCGTGGCCAGGTCCGCCTGCGCCTGACGCAGCTGCTGGTCCACCTCGGGCGTATCGATCTCGGCCAGCAGCTGTCCTTTCTTCACCGGCGTGCCGATGTCGGTATGCCAGGTCTTCAGGTAGCCGTTGGTGCGCGCGTAGATCGGCGCCTCGAAGAAGGCCTGCACATTGCCGGGCAGGATCAGGCTGTCGGCGCCGGGGCCGCGCTTGGGATGCGCGGTGAGCACCGTTGCCAGGGAGGCCTGGGCCGCCTCATGCTCGAGCGCGTTGCGCGCGCTTAGACGGCTGACGATGCCCCAGATCGCCAGCACCAGCGCGACGGCGGCAATGATGTAGGCGTAGCGGCGCGCCTGCGCGTCGGGGAGCGGCGCCGTCGCTGCCTGGGAATTGTGGTCGGACATCACTTGCTCCGGCGTCCGTGAATGAGGGAGAAGACGGTGGGCACGAAGAACAGCGTCGCCACGGTCGCGAATACCAGTCCACCGATCACCGCGCGCCCGAGCGGGGCGTTCTGCTCGCCACCCTCGCCCAGACCCAGTGCCATCGGCACCATGCCGATGATCATCGCCAGCGCGGTCATCAGCACCGGGCGGAAGCGCGTCGTGCCGGCCTGCAGTGCCGCGTGGAACGCGTCATCGCCGAAGTTCATGCGCTCGCGGGCGAAGCTGATGACCAGCACGCTGTTCGCGGTGGCAACACCCATGCACATGATGGCCCCGGTGAGCGCCGGCACGCTGATCGGCGTATGCGTCAGGAACAGCATCCACACGATACCGCCCAGCGCCGCCGGCAGCGCCGTGATGATGATGAACGGGTCCGTCCAGGACTGGAAGTTCACCACGATCAGCAAATAGACCAGGATGACGGCGCCGGCCAGGCCGATGAGCAGGCCCTTGAACGAGTCGCCCATGGTCTTGATCTGTCCGCGCACGATGACCTTCGAGCCGCGTGGCAGCGCCTTGTGGGTGTCGCCGACGATCCTGTTGATCTCCGCCGAGATGAACCCGAGGTCGGTGCGGTCGGCGTTGCCGAAGATGTCGATGACCGGGGTCGCGTCATAGTGGCTCACGACCGCCGGAGTCATGGTGCGATGGAAGGTCGCCAGGTTCGCCAGCAGCTGCGATGAGGTACCGCTGGCACTGGTGACCGGAGTGGTGGCCAGGTCGGTGAGCGTTGCCAGGCGGAACTGCGGGGTCTGGGCGACCACCGGGTACTGGGTTCCGGTCACCGGGTCGATCCAGTAGGAGAGCGTGTTCTGCGAGCTGCCCGACAGCGAGACCAGCAGGTCCGAGGCCACGTCGGTCTCGGTCAGCCCCAGCAGCGCCGCCTTGCTGCGGTCGACGTCGACGTTCAGGGTCGGGTAATCGAAGGCCTGCTGGATGCGCAGGTCCGCGACCCCGGGAATGCGGTGCATGCGCTGCAGGAAGGCATTGGCGTAGGCGCGGTTCTCACCCACCCTGAAGCCGGAAATCTGCACGTCCAGCGGCGCCGGTAGCCCGAAGTTGAGTATCTGGCTGACGATGTCCGCCGGCAGGAACGCAAAGGTCGTCGCGGGGTACTGCGACTGCAGCTTGGCGCGCAGCGCCTGCACGTACTTCGCAGTCGGGTGATGGCCCTCGGCCAGGCTCACGAGGATGTCCGCATCGCCCGGACCCACCGGGGCGGAGTTCGAGTAGGTGAGGTTGATGCCGCTGTAGGGCACGCCGATGTTGTCGACGATGGTGACGAGTTCGCGCGCCGGGATCACCGAACGGATGGTTGCTTCGACACGGTCGCACAGCGTGGCGGTCTCGTCGATGCGCGTGCCGGTGGCCGCCCGCAGGTGCAGCTTGATCTGCCCCGCATCGACGCTGGGGAAGAAATCCTGCCCGAGGCCCGGCAGGTAGCGGCCGAAGGGGAACGCCAGCAGTGCCGTGGCCGCCATTGCGCCCAGGAACGGCAGGGCGAAGTGGCGGCCGGCGGTGAGCGTGCGCTCGAGCAGCAGGATGTAGCCTTCGCGCATGCGCGCAAAGCCGTGCTCGAAGCGTTGCTGGATGATCGCAAGGAAGCCGCTCGAGTGGTGGGCTGCGTGCGGGTCGTGCTTGGCCAGCCAGTAGTTGGCGAGCGTGGGCACGAGGGTCCGTGACAGCACGTACGAGGCCAGCATGGCGAACACGACGGCCTCGGCCAGCGGCACGAACAGGTAGCGGGCGATGCCTGCCAGCATGAACATGGGCACGAACACGATGCAGATGGCCAGCGTCGATACGAAGGCCGGCACGGCGATCTCGTGAGCGCCGTTGAGGATCGCTTCCTCGACGCTCTCGCCGTGTTCCAGGTGATAGTTGATGTTCTCGATCGTGACCGTGGCATCGTCCACCAGGATGCCCACCGCCAGCGCCAGGCCGCCCAGGGTCATGATGTTGATGGTTTCGCCCAGGGCGGACAGGCAGATGATCGATGCCAGGATCGACAGCGGAATCGAGATGGCGATGATCACGGTGCTGCGCCAGCTGCCCAGGAACAGCAGGATCATGATAGCGGTAAGCGCCGCGGCGATGACCGCCTCGCGCACCACCCCGGCGACTGCACTGCGCACAAACACCGACTGGTCGCCCACCAGGTCGATGTTGAACCCAGCCGGCAGCGCGGCCTTGATGCCGGGGATGCGCTCCTTGATCTCCTTGATGATGTCCAGCGTCGAGGCGCTGCCGGTCTTCAGCACGCTCATGAGAACGCCGCGATGGCCGTCGCGGCGCACGATGTTGGTCTGCGGCGGATAGCCATCGCGCACGTGCGCGACGTCGCGCACGTAGATGACGCTGCCATTGCGGGTCGTCACCGGCATCGCGTTGAGTTCGGCGATGGTGCGCGGGTTGGAATTGACCGAAATGTAGTACTCGCGGTCGCCGATCTTCTGCGTGCCCGCCGGCAGGATCGAGTTCTGCGAGCTCAAGGCCGCCGTGATGTCATTGCCCGAGAGCCCCTGGGCGCGCAGCGCGTCCGGGTTCAGGTCCACCTGCACCTGGCGCTGCAGGCCGCCGAAGGGGTAGGGCATCGAGGCGCCCTGCACGGTCGACAGACCGGTACGCAGGATACTGTTGCCCAGGTCGAACAGCTGCGCCTCGGAGAGCGTGTCGCTCGAGAGCGCCAGCTGGAGGACGGGCACGGAGGAGGCGTTGTAGGCGAGGATGAATGGCGGGGTGGTGCCCGGTGGGGCCTGGCGCAGCCCGGTCTGCGAGACCGCGGTGATCTGCGCGAACGAGAGCTCCTCGTTGACGTTTGGCTGGAAGAAGTACTTCACGACCGAGGTGCCGGCCAGGGACTGCGACTCGGTGTGCTCGACATCGTTGACGGTCGTCTGCGCGGTGCGCTCGCTGGCCAGCACCAGGCGCGTGGCCATCTCATCAGGTGACAGGCCGGTGTACCGCCAGATCGCCGCGACCACCGGGATGCGGATATCGGGAAAGATGTCCGTCGGCGTGCGCACGATCGAGAACACGCCGAGCAGCATGATCAGGATGGCGAGCACGATGAAGGTATACGGGCGCCTGAGCGCCAGTTTGACGATCCACATGAGGCGACCAAAGGTAGCCTAGGCAGGAGCGGCGACGATTACCGGTGTCGCTGCCCGTGTTACAGGTGAAACCGAGCCCGCAAGCATGCCGAGACATGGGCCGTGGAAATTGGCAGCCCCGCAAACCGCGGGTCACGTGCCCGGGGCACGCAGCAGGCTATGCCGGCAGGAAATGCTTCAGTAGACGGTCTCGACGGGCACCGCGACACGGTAACCCACGCCCCGCTCGGTCAGGATGATGGTCGGCTCGGAGGGGTTGGCCTCGATCTTGCGACGCAGCCTCAAGATCTGTACGTCGATGGCACGGTCGTAGACCTCGTTGTCGTAGCGGCGGCTAAGCTCAATCAGCTGGTCGCGGCTGACGATGCGGTTGGCCGTTGCCAGCAGTGCAGCGAGCAGGTTGAACTCGCCGTTGCTCAGGGCGACCTCGGCGCCGTCGGTGGCGGTCAAGCGGCGGGTCCGCAGGTTCAGCTCCCAGCCCGGAATGCGGTAGGCGCGGCACACCGGAGCGCCGTGGCTCTCCTGGCCGGCGTGGGTACGCCGCAGCACCGTGCGGATGCGCGCGAGCAGTTCCCGTGGGCTGAACGGTTTGGTGAGGTAATCGTCGGCACCCAATTCCAGCCCCATCACCCGGTCGGCCTCCTCGGCACGGCCGGTGAGGATGATCACCGGGACCTGCGACTCGGCGCGCAGCTGGCGCAGCAGCTGCATGCCGTCCTCGCCCTGCAGCCGCAGGTCCAGCAGCACCAGGTCCACGACCCCGCTGCGGAAAGTGGTCAGCAGCTGCGCGCCATTGGCCGCGGCGGAGACCCGGAAGTCGTTCTGGCCGAGATACTCCACCACCAGTTCGCGTACGCCCGGATCATCATCGACCACCAGCACGTGCGGCATGGGCACCGCGCTCATGCGGGCGACCCGCCATGAAGCGCGTGCTGGTGGTGGAGCGTGATAGTCTGCAGCGCGAGCTGATCAGCGAGTGGCTCCGGGACAGCGGTGTGCAGATCCTGAGCGCCGAATCCGCCGCTGACGGCCGTGCCGAGGTGGATGCGATCCTCATTGATGTGACGTGTCAGCAGCAGGCTCATGAAACTTTGGCGTCCTGGAGGCGCGCGCACCCGCGCGCGGAGATCGTGCTCGCCTCCGGGCGTTTCTCCCGGGGCGACATGGCCAATGATGCCATGGCCGCCCGCTTCGGAGTGACGCGCATCCTGGCGAAACCTTTCACGCGCAAGGACCTATGGGCAGCCCTCAATCTCCACGCAGCTTCGCCGACCGCTCCCGACCGCCGCCCCTGATACCGGCCGGTCCGCGCGCCAACCCCCGCGGCAGGGCGTTGCGCATCCGCTTCATCCTGGTCGTGGTGGCCGTGTGCGGCGCGGTGTGGCTGTCGGCGCTGTTCGATGCAGTGCGCGACCGCCGCCTGACGCTCGCCGAGGCGGAACGGCAGAACGACAACGTCGCCGGGGCGCTGGCCGAGCAGGCCGCCCGCGCACTGCAGGCCACCGACCTGATCCTGAAGCAGGCGGTGCTGCTGGATCCGGATGCCCCGGGTGCACCGACCGACCGCGCCGGGCTTGCCGAGCTGCTGCGACGTTACATGAGCGGCGTGCCGCAGGTGCGCAACCTGTTCCTGTTCGATCCGGCTCGCGCCCTGCGCGTCAGTTCCGCTCCGGCCACCAGCAGTAACCCGGACCTGAGCGATCGGACCTACTACACCGCACAGCGCGACACCCCGGAGCTCGGGCTGTTCGTGAGCGAGCCGTTCATCAGCCGCGTGACCGGGGATCCGACCTTCGTGCTCAGCCGTCGCCTGCCGGGCAACACCTTCCGCGGCATCGCCGGGGCTGCCGTGGACGTGGACTACATCCGGCGCTTCTATCGGGCACTGGACATGGGCGAGGGCAGCGCCATCGAGCTGCTGCGCGCGGACGGCCGGGTGCTGGTCAGCCGGGAACACAGCACTATCGCGACCGGTCCTTCACCGTGGCTGGCGGGCCTGAGGCAGCTCGGCCCGGCCATGCAAAGCCACATGGTGCTCGACGACGCGACGCTGGGGCGCACTCTGGTTACCATGCGCCGCGTGCCCGGATACCCGGCGATCGTGGCGGCCGGACGCAGCGAGCGGGGCATCCTCAGCGGCTGGCGCGAGAAGACCTGGAGCAACGTGCTGCGCACCTTCGTCATCACCAGCCTCGCGGCGTTGCTGCTGGTGGCGTTCCTGCGCCAGCTGGGCCGCCACGAGCGCGTCACCACGCAGCTGCACCAGTCGCAGAAGCTCGAGGCGCTGGGGACGCTGGCCGGTGGCATCGCGCACGACTTCAACAACATCCTGGGCGCGGTGCTCGGCTACGGGGAACTGGCGGTCGAGCAGACCGCGGCCGGCACGCCGCTGCGGCGCTACGTGGAGAACATCGTGCTCGCGGCCAACCGCGCGCGCGAGCTGGTCGCGCGCATACTCGCCTTCAGCAGGCCCGGCGTCGCCAGCGCCAGGCCGCTGGTGCTGCAGGAGATCCTCGCCGACGTGCGCAACCTCACCAGCGCCTCACTGCCGGCGCAGGTGAGCGTCGAGATGCACCTGCCGGCCGCCCCGGTGATCATTTCCGGCGACAGCGCGCAGTTGCACCAGATGTTTGCGAACCTGTTGACGAACGCGGTGCAGGCCGTCGGCGCACACGGCACGGTAGCGGTGCGTGCCGAGGAGTGTGAAGTTGGCGGCGAGCGCGTGTGCACGGTCGGCAGGCTGCGCGCGGGGCGCTACGCGCGCGTGCAGGTCATCGACAGCGGGGTCGGCATGACCCCGGCCCAGATCGAGCGCATCTTCGACCCGTTCTTCACCACCAAGCCGGTCGGCGAGGGCACCGGGCTCGGCCTGTCGCTGGTGCACGGCATCGTGCTGGACCATGACGCGGCGCTGGAGGTCGACAGCCGCCGCGGCGGCGGCACGACGTTCAGCCTCTACCTGCCACTTGCCGACGGGAAGCCTGCGCCCTCACCGGTGCCCGCCGCGGCGCCGAGCGGTGCCGGGCAGACCATCCTGGTGGTCGATGACGAGGAAAGCCTGGTGCACCTGGCCGAGGAGGTGCTCGCCTCGCTCGGTTACGAGCCCGTCGGATGCGTGGGCGCGGGAGAGGCACTGAAGGTCTTCCGTGCGCAGCCGGACCGCTTCGACGCGGTGGTGAGCGATGCGATCATGCCGGACCTGCCCGGTACCAAGCTCATCGCCGAACTGCGCCGCCTGCGACCGAACCTGCCGGCTATCCTGGTCAGCGGTTACGGTGGCCCGGACCTGCAGGCGCAGGCCGCGGCGGCCGGCGTCCACACGGTGCTGAGCAAGCCCCTGCGGGCCGTGGAGCTGGCCCAGAGCCTGGCGCACATACTCGCGTGCGCGGCGGCTGAAGATGCGGTGACGGCATCCCCGTCGGCGCAGGCGTAGTCGCGCGCTCGATCAGCGACGCGCCCCAGACGCATATCGCGGGGCGCAGGATGAGGCTGGACAATCCGCGCCACTTCCTGGCGCAGTTCGACGAGCTGCCGCCGCAGCGCGGTCTCGATGCGATCAGCGCGCAGACCCTCGCCGGACTGTTCACCAACAGTCAGGGGGTGAAGATCGGATCCGGCGAGGTCTGGTTCAGCGGGCTCTGCGCGTCCCCTGAGTGCGATGCGCCTGCGGTCATGAGCATCGCCCTGAATCCACCGCCACCGCTACCGCCACCCGCCCCGTAGGCTCATTCGCCGGGTGCGCGTGGCGGGAATCGCATGGCCAGTGTAGGCTTTGCGCAAGGGAGGGATCACACATGTCACGAATCGTCCGCTCGGTAATTCTGGGTGCCGCAGTCCTGGCGCTGGGTGCCTGCTCGTCCACCACGTTCACCTCGACCTGGAGATCGCCGGACGTGACCACCGTCAACCCGGTGGGCAAGACTGTTGCGGCCGTGTTCGTGACGCGCGACGAAGGCAAGCGCCGCGCCGCCGAGGACGCCATGGCGCGCGATCTGACCGAGCGCGGAGCGCACGGCGTCGCCGGATACACCATCCTGCCGGAGAACGTGCGCGTCGATGCCGACAGGGCGCGCGCGCTGCTGAAGGATGCGGGGGTCAACGCGGTAGTGATCTCCCGCCTGGTGGGCAAGGACACACAGATCAATTACACGCCGGGGACCTCGTTCCCGACCTATTACGGCGGGTTCGGGCCGTACTGGGGCTACGGCTGGGGTGCTGCCTACGAGCCGGGCTACCTGACCACCGACACGTACATTTCCGTGGAGACGACGCTGTACTCGCTGCCGCAGGACAAGCTGCTGTGGGCGAGCACCAGCCGGACCGCCAATCCGAGCAACATCGACACCCTCGTGAACGAGGTGGCCGAAGCGACCGCCAAGGAAATGAAGAAGCAGGGGTTCCTCGCCCCCTAGCCCTGACCGGCCGGGCATTCCGCACATCACCGCGTCCGGTGCTGCGCCTGGTAGGCGAGCACCCGCTGCTGCGCGTTCACGCGCAGGTTGGCGTAGAAGAGGTTGTAGTCGAGGATGTGGTAGCTGCCGAAGAGCGTCAGTGGATTGGCAAACCCGCGCCGCTGCCCCAAGGGGATCGAGATCTCCAGCAGCGGGCCCGTACAACGCGCCCCGGTCAGTGCCGGTACCGGCGGGGCGAGCGGCTCGCCGGGCCGCGCGCCGGGCAGCGACCCCAGGTTGGCGCTCGCGGGTGCCTCACCGCCCAGAACCCAGTTGAGCGGGTTCACGCACACCTGCGCTCGCTCCCCGATGCGCTGGTAGCGACCATCGAGCCACACCAGCCGGGCGTGCTCGCGCAGCCCTGCGGCCGTGTCCTGCTTCACGGTGTTCCAGTCGATGAGGCAGCCGGCCTGGGTGGCGGAGCGGCAGATCTGCAGGCCCGTCTGCTCAATCGCGAGCGGCATCGGATAGCCGATGATGTAGGCGGCCACGAGCTGCCGTTGCAGCGGCTGACCGGCCAGCCGCTCCTGCACGAGCCGCAGGGCGTGCAGTGACCCCTGGCTGTGACTGGCGATGATGAAGGGCCGGCCATGATTCTCGTGCTCGAGGTAGTAGTTGAAGGCGCGCAGCACATCGGAGTAGGCCAGCTCGAAGGCCGCCGCGGCCTGCGCGTCCGAGGAGCCGTGAAAGGCACGCAACGCGGCCTGCCGGTAATGCGGCGCGTAGATGCGGCAGCAGGCATTGAACACGCTCGCCTGGAAGCGCAGCACGCCTTGGTCGATCCGGGAGGCGGTGACGCCCGGTTCGTCGTAGCGCGCGTTGGGCGCGCTGCCGGTGAGGTAGGTCGTGGGATGGATGAAAAAGACATCCACTCTTTGCGCCGCTGGTACGCTGGCATCATCAGGCAACCCCGGCGCCAACGTATCGGCTGTACTGGGGCGCCCGGGCCAGGCCGCCCAGCTGTCCGTGTGGGCGTAGTCGGGGGCAGGGGGTGCGCTCTGGGCGGCGGCCGCTCCACCCACCAGCACCAGCACGCAGGCGATGAGCGCAGGAACGCTGCGGTTAAAGCTCATGGACCTCTGAACGGCTCAGCGGTGCGCAGGTTGACGGCGCCGGCCCGGTGCGCCGAACCCGTCTAACACCCACTTCATGGATGGGCGCGGTCCTTGGTCTCCGGCAGGAACAGCGCGCCAATGAACACCGTCATCAGGGCAACGATGATCGGGTAACGCAGGCCGTAATAGATGTCTCCCGTGAGGGCGACCAGCGCGAATGCCACGGTTGGCAGGAAGCCGCCGAACCAGCCATTGCCGATGTGATAGGGCAGTGACATCGAGGTGTAGCGAATGCGTGCCGGGAAGAGTTCGATCAGCCACGCGGCGATCGGCCCGTACACCATGGTCACGTACAGCACCAGGATCCACAGCAGCACGAACACCATCAAATAGTTGATCTGTGCCGGGTCCGCCTTGCTCGGGTAACCGGCCTCCTTGAGCGCGCCACTGAGAGTCTTGCTGAACTTCTCGGTGGCGGCCTTGAAATCGCCCGCCGCCATGGTGCCGCCCTCGACCGAATCGATCGCCGGGGCATCGCCGATGTGGACCTGCGCGAGGCTGCCCACCGCCGCCGACTGGTTGCTGTAGGGCACGCCGGCCTTGGCCAGCGCAGCCTTGGCGATATCGCATGACTGCACGAATTTCTTCTTGCCGACCGGGTCGAACTGGAAACTGCAGGCGCTCGGGTCCGCCACCACCGCGACCGGGGCGTGGGTGGAGGCACTCTCGATCGCCGGGTTCGCGAAGTGGGTGATGCCCTTGAAGATCGGCACGTAGGTCACCGCTGCCAGCAGGCAGCCGGCAAGCACGATCTTCTTGCGCCCGACACGGTCGGACAGGCTGCCGAACACCAGGAAGAACGGAGTCGCCAGCAGCAGGGCGCCCGCGATCAGCAGGTTGGCCGGTTGCGGATCGACCTTCAGGACCTGCGTAAGGAAGAACAGGGCGTAGAACTGGCCGCAGTACCACACCACCGCCTGCCCGGCGGTGGCACCGAGCAGCGCCAGCACCACCAGGCGCATGTTGCCCCAGCGGGCGAACGACTCGGTCAGCGGCGCCTTCGAACGCGTCCCGGCTGCCTTCATCTCAAGGAACACCGGCGACTCGGCCAGTTGCAGGCGGATGTATACCGAGATCGCCAGCAGCACGAAGGACAGCAGGAAGGGAATGCGCCAGCCCCAGGCCTCGAAATCCGCCTTCAGGACCAAGCGGCAGACGAGGATCACGACCAGGCTCAGGAACAGACCGAGCGTGGCCGTGGTCTGGATCCAGCTGGTGTACAGGCCCCGCTTGCCCGGCGGCGCGTGCTCGCCGACGTAGGTCGCGGCACCGCCGTATTCCCCGCCGAGGGCCAGGCCCTGCAGCAGGCGCAGTGCGACCAGGGCGATGGGCGCGAGCACGCCCACCGAGGCGTAGCTGGGGAGCAGGCCGACCAGGGCGGTCGACAGGCCCATGATGACGATGGTGATGAGGAAGGTGTGCTTGCGGCCGACCAGGTCGCCGAGACGCCCGAAGACCAGGGCGCCGAAGGGCCGCACCGCAAAGCCGGCCGCGAAGGCGAGCAATGCAAAGATGAAGCCCGTGGTCTCGTTGACTCCGGAGAAGAACTGCTTGGAGATGATCGCCGCCAGCGATCCGTACAGGTAGAAGTCATACCACTCAAAGACGGTCCCGAGGCTGGAGGCGAAGATGACCCGTCGGTGTGCCTTGTCGATGCCAGGGCCGCTCGCGGACACGGTGCTGGTTGCCACTTTGGAAGGCTCCTTTTGTGCAGATTTTCTCGCGGAAGGCGCCGGATTATCGTTATTTGGACTGCGAAACTGGCTCTGCTCGCCAAGGGGCGAGCCTGAGCATTCCGCCGCCGCGGCCGACTTCCAATGGCAACCTTAATGCGAATGCGGCGCTGCTGCCACCGCGACCCCGGTGCACGCCGGCCCCAGCGGGCGGCCGGGCGGTCCGGCGCTGGCGTTACGCGGGGTGCCGGGGCAACAATGGCCTCCCGACGCCTACACATTCACGGCAGCAGTGGCGCATGAAATCCCGAAGTATCTGCAGGTCTGCCACCGGGATGGGCGCTGTCGTACTGGCCGCTGTCGCACTCAGTGCCTGCCAGACACCGGCCGTGGCCACCCGCGAGGACAACCTCGCCGCAGCCGGATTCAGCGTGAAGCCGGCCAACACCCCGGAACTCAAGGCGATGCTGAACCGCCTGCCAGCGAACCGGTTTGTCATTCGCCAGAATGGCTCCGTAGTGCACTACGTTTACGCCGACCCGCTGGTATGCGGGTGCCTGTAGGTCGGGACGCAGCAGCAGTACAACCAGTACGTGCGCGACCGGCAGACCCAGGACCTCGTGGATGAGCAGCAGATGACCGCGCAGATGTACCAGGACGCCAACTGGAACTGGAACTCGTGGGGTCCCATCGCTCCGGCCTACGGCTTCGTCTACTACGGTGTCGGCTGGTAGGCGGCTGCGGGGTGCCCGACCCGGGCCCGGTGGCTAGGGGAATTCGGCCTTCATTCCTGCGAGGTTGCTGCGGGCGCCGGCTTGCCGGCCAGCGCGGCATTGATCTCCGGCAGCATCGCATTGAGCGAGCCGTCACCGAATCCTGAGTGTGCCGCGGTGATGTTCCCGTCGCGGCCGATCAGGAACAGGTGCGGGATGCTGTCGATACCGTACTTGACTGCAATCGCGCCGTTCGGGTCCAGCAGCATCGAGATCTTCCAGGCGGCCTTCCGGGCGTTCTTCTTGAGGTAACTGATCGTCTCGTCCGAGTCGCGGTAATTGACCGCAAGCACCACCAGCCGGTCCTTGCCGAGGTGCTCCTGGATCCCCTCAAGGTTGGGTAGTTCCTCGCGGCACGGCGCGCACCAGGTCGCCCAGAACGTCAGGATGACAACCTTGCCATGCTGATCGCTGAGGCGGGTCTTCTCACCCGTCACGTAGTTGTAGGCCGTGAAGTCCGGTGCGGCACTGCCCACGGCCGGCGAGTTCGCCTTCGAGGCCCAGGCAAGGGTGCCTGCCAGCCCGGCAATCAGCACGGTGCAAGTGGTGAGCGAGCAGATCTTGGCCGGCTGCATGCGCACATGATAGCGCGGCCTTAGCCGTTAAACCTCAGGCCGAAAGCGCGCGCGGCCCCGAGGTCGGTCGCGCCGGCATCTCCTGGTGCGTCCGCGGGGGTTCCTCCTGCGGGACCCGCGGCGGCACCTCGCCGGGTGAAAAGAGCGGGAACTCGGGCGGTTCGTTCACCTCCTCCATGCGCGCCCTCGCGATGGTCGGGCGCGCGACCGGAATGAACTCGTCAAACAGTACCGGTCTGAGCCAATACCCGCCAGGCAGCACTTCCTGTGTCATGTCCGCATCCGTTTCCCCGTGATCCTGTGCGACATTGTTGGCCATCCGGCCGCCGCACGCCGTGGCTGTGCGACCCTGCGTGGCGTCAGCTCTGTCCTACACGGCCCGGGGCCGTTGGTCGTCCTACACAAGCTCAGGCCTGCGGGGGACAATGACGGCGCGTTTTCCCAGGCGTCGCAGACCATCGGCGGAGGTGTATGTGGCAAGGGCGGTATGGAAGGGAGCGATCAGCTTCGCGCTGGTGCACGTCCCGGTGTCACTGTATTCGGCGGCGCAGGACAGCGGGATCGACTTCGACTGGCTGGACCGTCGTTCGCTCGATCCGGTCGGCTACAAGCGCTACAACAAGCGTACCGGGCGCGAGCTGAAGCCGCAGGACATCGTCAAGGGCGTGCGCCAACCCAATGGCGAGTACGTGGTGCTCAGTGATGCGGAAGTGAAGGCGGCGTTCCCCAAATCCACCCAGAGCATCGACATCGAGTCGTTCGTGAAGGAACGCGAAGTGCCGCCGACGCTGTTTGAACGTCCTTACTTCGTGCAGCCGGCCGGCAAGGCCGAAAAGGTGTACGCGCTGCTGCGTGATGCCATGGCGCAGGCGGGCGTCATCGGCATCGCGCGCATCGTGATGCACACCCAGGAGCACCTGGTGGCCGTGGTCCCCTCCGGCCGGGTGCTGATGCTCAATACGATGCGCTGGACCAGCGAGCTGCGCCCGGCGAGCGGGCTGAGGTTCCCCGGTCAGGGGCTGCCGGCGGCGAGCATCAAGCCCGGCGAGCGCAGGATGGCGGCCCGGCTCATCGAGGAGATGACCAGCCCCTGGAGGCCCGACCGGCACGCTGAGCATTTCAGCACGGCGATTCGTGCGCTGGTGCGCCGCAAGGTGGCGGCCGGGAAGTCCAAGGAAGTGCGGCCGCTGGAAGAGGCACCCACCGAGCAACGCCCGTCCAACGTCATTGACCTGACCGAGTTGCTGGCCAAGAGCCTCGCGGGAGGGCGCTCGGCCACTGCGCAAAGGAAGGACGCGTCGGCTGCGAACGGCAAGAGGCGCACGGTTCCGCGGCGCAGCGCGCAGACCGGCTAGCCCAGGGCAGCCATGGACGCCAAGCACCCGGGGCTGCGTGCCTACCGCGCCAAGCGTGACTTCACCGTTACCCGCGAGCCGGCCGGGGATGCCCCGGGCGCGCAGCAGGGCTTGTCCTTCGTCATCCAGAAGCACTGGGCCCGGCGGCTGCACTACGACTTCCGCCTGGAGCTGGGTGGCACCATGAAGAGCTGGGCCGTGCCCAAAGGGCCGAGCCTGGACCCGCATGACAGGCGCCTCGCGGTGCACGTCGAGGATCACCCGATCTCCTACGCGAGCTTCGAGGGCAGCATTCCCGCGCACCAGTATGGCGCTGGCAAGGTGGCCATCTGGGACCGCGGCACTTGGCAGCCACTGGGCAACCCACGCGCCGGCTACCGTGCCGGCAACCTCAAGTTCGAGCTGCGCGGCGAGAAGCTGCACGGGCAGTGGGCACTGGTACGCATCAAGGGCGGCGACGCCAAGGAGCGGCCGTGGCTGCTGATCAAGCACCCGGATCGCTTCGCGCGGGCGGCGGCTGATTACAGCGTCGTGGAGGAACTCCCGGACAGTGTCACGGCGAGGCGATCCCAGAGGCGCCGCGCCGCGGTCGCACCGGGACGGCCGGCACGCCGCGCCGCGGCGGCTGGGCCGCAGCTTCCCGGTGCCGTGCGCGCAACACTGCCGCGTAAGCTCAGCCCCGAGCTGGCGACACTGGTGGCGTCGGTGCCGGCGGACCCGGGCGCCTGGTGCTACGAGATCAAGTTCGACGGCTACCGGCTGCTGGTGCGTGTGGATGCACGCAAGGTCCGGCTGCTGACGCGCAACGGCCTTGACTGGAGTGCGCGGTTCCCCGCGCTGCTCAAGGAACTCACGCGCCTCAAGCTGCCCTCCGGGTGGTACGACGGTGAGGTCGTTGCGCTCAACGACCAGGGCGTGCCGGACTTCGGCCGCTTGCAGACATCCTTCGAAGACTCGCAGGCCCGCGCTGCCATCCTGTACCTGTTCGATGTGCCGTACCACGATGGCTTCGACCTGCGTGCCGTGCCGCTGATCGCCCGGCGCGAGCTGCTCGCCGGCATCCTTGCGCGCCGCAAGTCCGCCACCGTGCGCTTCAGTGCTGAGTTCAAGGAGGACCCGGCCAGCATCCTGGCCTCCGCCTGCCGCCTGGGACTGGAGGGGGTGATCGGCAAGCGCGCAGACTCGCCCTACCGGTCCCGGCGCAGCACCGACTGGATCAAGCTCAAGTGCGGCAGGCGGCAGGAGTTCGTCATCGGGGGCTACACCGATCCGGAAGGGTCGCGGGAAGTGCTCGGCTCCCTGCTGCTGGGCGTCTACGGCGCCGACGGCGCACTGCGTTACGCGGGCAACGTCGGCGCCGGCTTCAATGGCACAGCGCTGCGCAGCCTGGCGGGGCCCCTGAAGCGCCTCGGCACCACCCGCTGTCCGTTCGCCGGCACCGCGAAGATCCCGCGGCGCCCGCACTGGCTGCGGCCATCGCTGGTTGCCGAAGTGTCCTTCAGTGAGTGGACGCGCGACGGGCGCCTGCGCCATCCGGTGTTCCAGGGACTGCGCAAGGACAAGGACCCGAAATCGATCCGCCGCGAGGAGGCGGTTATGCCCGAGCGAGTTGCCAAGACATCCGCACCCAGAAGCGGTGCGCCCCCGAAGCCCGCCGCCGCAGAGGCCAGCGGTGTACGCCTGAGTCACGGGGAACGTGTTATCGATGCGGCATCGAAAGCCACCAAGGCGGACCTGTTCGCCTATTACCGGGCGGTCGGTGCGCTGCTGTTGCCGCATCTCCGGAACCGTCCGGTGGCACTGGTGCGTGCGCCCGCGGGGCTGAAGGGGGCGAAGTTCTTTCAGAAGCACGCCGGCACGGCGAGCCTCGCCGGCATCTCGCAGCTGGACGCGCGGCTGGATCCGGGCAACCCGCCCATGCTGCAGGTCGACACGCTGGAGGGCATCGCCGCCGCCGCGCAGTGGAATGTCGTGGAGTTCCATACACAGAACGCCACCGCTGCCGATTACGAACACCCGGACCGGATGGTCTTCGACCTCGACCCGGGCGAGAAGGCCCCCTGGGCGGCCATGTGCGAGGGAGCGCAGCTGCTCAAGGCGCTGCTCGCGGAACTAGGGCTTACGGGATTTCTCAAGACCAGCGGCGGCAAGGGCCTGCACGTTGTCGTGCCACTGCAACCCGATCGCGGCTGGGACCAGGTGCGGGACCTGGCTGCCGCCGTGACCGAGCACATGGCGCAGACGCTGCCCGACCGGTTTGTCGCCAAGTCCGGCGCGCGCAACCGGGTCGGCAAGATCTTCATTGACTACCTGCGCAACGGACGCGGTTCGACCACCGTCGCCGCCTGGTCCGCACGCGTGCGCCCGGGACTGGGGATCTCCGTGCCGCTGCGCTGGGAAGAGTTGAAGAGCGTCAAGGCCGCCGATCAGTGGACCATTGCCAACGCGGCGCGCCGCTTCAAGACCGGTAACGCACCCTGGGATGCCTACGAAAGCTCCCGGGCCAGCCTGGACCGCGCCAGCGACAAATTGCGGCCGCGCGCGCGCAAACGTTAGCAGGCGCGCCGGACAGGGGGCGTTATACGGGGCCGCCGCGGCAAGCCCAAGTGCGGGTTGCGCTGGTCAACCAATGAGGCAGGCGCGATCGCCCCCGACCCTGCCGGCCCGGGGCGTTCAGGCCGTGGGCCGGATCGTGAGCAGCTGCTCATAGAAGCCGCCGTAATTGAGTTCGCGATCGACGAAGTGGATCTCCAGGATCCAGTGCCGTGGTGAGCCATCCGGCAGCGGCTCGCGCAACGCGGTGGTGTTGCCGCTGCGGATCGACAGGCGCTTAACCGGGCCGGGCTCGCTCTCGTGCGGGAATTTGCCCACCGGATGGCCAGCGGTCTGGGCGCCGAAGGTCCAGCCGCGCGGGGGCGCGAGGGCTGCGACGAAGTCGTACAGCTCCCCGGTGGTCAGTGCGGGGTGGGACTCGTAGTGGGCCTGGCCCAGACGGAATGCCTCTGCGATGTCGGCGACCAGCTGGTGCTTGCGCGGATCGGAGCCGACGGCGTAGGTGCGGCCGAGATCCGCCTCCCACGTGCTGAACACCGGCCCGAAGTCGAGGTACACCACATCGTCCGCACCGATGCGCCGGTCCTCGACCTCATCGTAGTAACCGAGCACGGTGTTGGGACCGCAGCGCACGACACGCTTGTGCCAGTGGCGCTTCACGCCGAACAGCTCCCGCGCCAGGGTGTACACGCCCTTGCTGACCTGTGACTCCAGGGTCCCGGGGACGATGAGGCCGCGCTCGACCACGGCGGCGAACAGGGCTTCCGCCTGCAGCTGCGCATCCCACAGGGACTGTTCACGGGGTCCGAGCATTCCTGTCTCCTGGTGGTCGGTGAGCCACCCAGGCACACGCGGGCTGGCGTGCCGCGGGCAGGCTCAGCGCGGAGGGTACATGAGCACCGGACTGTCGCGGTACAGCTGCGGGAACAGGCGCTGGAGGTTGGCGACCTTCGGCAGGTCGTTGATCATGATGTAGGGGTTGTGCGGATTGCGGGTCAGGTAATCCTGATGGTAGGACTCTGCCGGGTAGAAGCGCTTGCCAGGCTCGACGCGCGTCACGATGGGGCGCGGAAAGGCGTGGGCGGCATCCAGCTGCGCGATGTAGGCGCGGGCGATTTCTGCCTGTCCGGGAGTCTGCGCGAAAATCTCCGAGCGGTACTGCGTGCCGGTGTCGGGACCCTGGCGGTTCAGTTGCGTCGGGTCGTGCGCCACCGAGAAGTACACCTGCAGCAGCTGGCCGAAGCTGACCTGGCGCGGATCAAACTCGATGCGTACCGATTCGGCGTGGCCGGTGTCACCTTCGGAGACGCGCTCGTACTCAGCGCTCGCACGGTCACCGCCGGCGTATCCGGACTCGGCACGGGTCACGCCCTTCAGATGCTGGTAGACCCCCTGGACGCCCCAGAAGCAGCCGCCGGCCAGTACCGCCACCTCGGATGGGGCCGCCGGGTCCGATGACACGGCCGTGGGTGGAGCAGGGGGCGGGATGAGGCGTGCTTCTTGTGCGCGCAGGTGCAGCCCGCCCAGGGTTGTGAGTCCGAGGACGGCCAGAACGGCCAGCAGGGGCAGCGGCCCGAGACGGCCGCGCAGCCGGTGAATGAGAGCGACGGAGTTGGCAAGAGACATGGCGGATCACCTAACCGAACGTGAACGCATAGACCTGGACACCCGGGTCCAGGAAGCGGATCTCGAAGGTGCGGTCCTGCACCGGACCGTCCTGGCGCAGGAGCTGGTAGAGGCGCTGCCCGGTGACGATCCCGTTGCCGGCCGCATCCGTATCGCTGCCGTGGCTGCCCGCCGGCTCGGCCCCGTCGAGAGTGACGCGGAAGCGCACGCCGTGGCCGGCGGCTCCGGGGCCGAGGACCAGGTGCAGGTCACGGGCGTGAAAGCGGTACACCACGCTGCCCCCGGGCTCATTGAGGCGCGCCTCCTCCGGTGCAATGGTCCAGTTGCCCGTAAGGCCCCACTGGTTCAGGGCCAGGTTGCCGAGCGCATAGCGATGTGCGGTGTCGGGTACCACGCCACCGCGGGAAGCGAAGCGCTCGATGCGCTCGTAACCGGCGTAGGTCTCAGGGGAGCCGATATTTGCCATGTCAGGAGCGGCCAGCACACCCTGGCCGCTGACCGCGACGTGGGCAGGCGCGGCTGGATGCCCGGCCTCGGCGAGCAGCTCACGGATGACCCGCTCGGACTCCTCATACTCACCCTCACCGAAGTGGTGATGGCGGATACGCCCCTGGGCGTCGATGAAATAATGGGCGGGCCAGTACTGGTTGCCGAACGCGCGCCAGAGCGTGTAGTCATTGTCAACGGCGACCGGGTAATCGATCTTCAGATCCGCGACCGCATGGCGGACATTGCCGACATCCTTCTCGAAAGCGAACTCGGGCGCATGGATGCCGATGACCACCAGCCCCTGCGAGCGATACTGATCGGCCCATGCCCGGACGTAGGGCAGGGCACGCAGGCAGTTGATGCAGGAGTACGTCCAGAAATCCACCAGCACCACCTTGCCCTTGAGCGCCTCGCGGGTGAGCGGCGGCGAATTGAGCCACGTCACGGCGCCATCGAGGGGAGGCAGTGCCCCCTCGACAGGCAGGGACTGTAAGGTGCCCCCTGCGAGCAGAGTCCCCGCCGGCGCAGCGGCTGCAGGTTCGGGCGTGACCCCGGTGTGCAGGTGGTTCAGCAGTCCCTGCTCGATGGATGAGGTGTGTGCCAGGGAGAGGCGGGAAAGAACGCCGGTATCGGCACCCAGCGCGATGGCGGCCACCGCAGCCAGCACCGCCGCACCCAGTGCACGCCGCGCCCACTCGCCGAAGCGGAGGGAGCGTTTCATGGCGGCGAACAGGCGCCCACCGACCAGCAGCGCGAGCGCGAGCGAAGTGGCGGAACCGGCTGCATAGGCCAGCAGCAGCGCGCTCGTGCCGGCGCTGGCGCCGCGAAGCGCCGCGCCGCTCAGTATCAAGCCGAGCACCGGACCTGCACAGGGAGCCCACAGCAACCCGGTCGCAACCCCCAGCAACAAGGAGGTGGCGATGCCGGAGCGCTGGCGGCCGCGGGCATCACGCGTAGCCCGTACCGAGAGCTGGTCGCCGAGGCTTACCAGCGGATGCATCACGCGCTCGGCCAACACCGGGAAGACGAGGGTGAGGCCGAAGATCGCCAGCAGGGCGAGCGCGACGAGGCGTCCGTACTGATTGGCGGCCACCGCCCAGCCGCCGACCACGGAAGCCAGCGTCGCTACCACCGCGAACACCAGCGCCATCGAGATCAGCAGCGGCAGCCCATTACTCAGGAATGGACGGTCGGCGCGCGCGAAGACGAATGGCAGCACCGGCAGGATGCACGGGCTCAGGATGGTGAGTACCCCGGCGAGGAAGGCAACCAGCAGCAGGATCACGCGTCATCCCTCCGGCAGCTGGCGGGCGGCGGGCTTGAACTTCAGCGCGACGCCATTGATGCAGTAGCGCAGCCCGGTCGGCTGTGGACCGTCATCGAACACGTGCCCGAGATGGCCGCCGCAGCGCCGGCAATGCACCTCGGTGCCGAACATGAGACTGCCGGAGGCACTTTGCTCGACTCCGCCGCCCTTAAGGGGCGCCCAGAAGCTCGGCCAGCCCGTGCCGCTGTCGTACTTATTGGCCGACGAGAAGCTGTCGAGGTCGCACCCTGCACAGGCAAAGGTGCCGGCACGCTTCTCATCCAGCAGCGGGCTCGTGAAGGGCCGTTCGGTGCCTGCCTCGCGCAGGACGCGATACTGCTCGGGTGTGAGCATCTTCTGCCATTCCTCCGGCGTATGGGTGACTTGGAACCTCCCGCCAGCTGCCGCGTGCGACAGATTGCCGGAGGTGACGGCGAATGCCAGACATGCGGGCACGCCGCCGAGAATCAACGAGCGCCTGGAAATGGCCATGGGTCCTCCTGCCCGGGAACAACAAACGGCGGGTTCGCTGCAGTAGACCGCCGCGGCGCCGGAAATGTCACGGGCGGCGCGCGGCGGTAACTACATTCCCTTACTTCGATTCGGCGCACAATTCGCAGCAACAGCCCAGATGAGCAATGGGGCTGCAGTCAACAGGATCAACGCAGGGGGAGCAGGGCGATCGTGACTGCGGCCAAAGGGAACGAGACCTCAGGCAGCGCCCTGCACAGGCTGAGGAGCCGCTTCGCCCAAGCCCTCACCACAGTCCTGCGCGATGTCCGTTGTCTTTACCTTGTCTTCAGGAACCCGGGCACGCGCTGGCAGGCGCGGGCGCTGCTATTTGTCCCGCTCGCCTACCTGTGCTCACCCATCCAGCTGCTCCCGAACTTCATTCCCGTGCTTGGCCAGATGGATGACCTGTTCGTCATCTGGTTGAGCATGAAACTGGTGCGCAGTCTGGTCGATCCGCAGGTTCTCGCTGAGTGCCGCGCGCGTGCCGCGGCCATGTCCTTCTCCATCAATTCTTCTGGAAAGTCCTTCTATACGCGCTACAGCGAGCCGGCCACGGCCGTTGACGGCGGCGCGGCGCGCACGGTGCCCCTGGCAACTAAAGAGACGGACTCGCACGCGGGCGCTGCGCGCCCAGGCCCGTGATCGCTACAGGAGATCTCATTGCATGTCCGCCAGCACGATGCGCAGGTTCGGTGCCGAGACCTTGATGAGACCGCCGCGCGGGCTGTCGATGTCGGCGATCATCCAGACCGAGACGGCCACGAGCAGTGGCAGTATGAGCAGCTGCCAACCTCCCTTCTGCATCGATCGCGCACTGTAGAGAATCATGCCGTTGGCCAGCAACGCGACGAGCAGGAGCAGCACCCAGGCTTCCACCGGGATGCGATTCAGCCAGGCAGCGTGCGTGTAGCCCTGCGAGTTCAGTACATCGTTCATGCCCGAGACGACCAGGTTGGTCACCGGCCGGGGTTCAGCGGCAACCACCGGCAGCACCGCAGCCCACAGCTGCTGCTGCAGCTGAGCTCGCCGGGCTGCGATCTGCTGCAATTCGCCGGGAGTGTGCGGCTTGTAGTAAAGAATGCGCTCGGCGGCGTAATCCTTGAGCAGTTGGCGCACTTGGATGGCGTTCGCCACAGGCATCAGGTCCGCGCGCACGTATTCCGTGCCGATGGCATTCGCCTCGGCTTCTTCCATGGTCTTGCGCTGGTCGTATCGGGTGGTAGCCATCGAGAAGGTGAAGCCGATGAGCAGCCCGAGAAGTGTGAGCACGGCCGTCACGATGAGGTTGATGTCATCCTTGGCCTCCAGGTCCCGGGGACCCCGGTCGCGGAGAACCTTCAGGATCAGTTGGGTGCCACCCCAGAGCAGCAGGAAAACCAGGACCCCCATAATCAGCGGGTAGTCGACGATGTGCATCATATGGCTGTACAGCTCAGGGGGAACACGCCCTCAGTGTAGTCCAACCCGCAGACACCCTCCGCGCAGGCTTGCACCCGCGTCGTTCAATTCGCGTGGCGCAGGTGCGTATGAAGAAGGCGAATTACCGTCGTAGGGGCCGTTCTGCAACACGAGCTTTGGGACGCGGCAACAGATGTCGGACCTGAGGAGTCCTGTCGGGGGGTGACCAGAGCGGATTGTCCAACCGGGCTGCATTCAGCCATGATCTAAGATTTAACATAAGATACATTATGCGAAGTAGGAACACCGCTCCGGCACGCGAAGACACTTAGGTGAAGGGGTTTTTCACGCGCACTCCCGTCGGTGCGTAATGGGCCACATTGCGTGAAATGACTTCAAGATCGTGAATCAACGCCGTCGCGGCGATCTGCTTGTCGAGTGGATTCTCAGGATTGGGAACGCGAAGCCTACCCCAAATGTGTGCGGTCTCCTCGTCAAGGGGAAGGATTCGGTCAGCGTACGCGGATGTCACTCGCAGCAGCCATTGCTCGAGCCGCTGCGCCTGAGGGGTATCGCCCCGATGGCGAATTCGTTCGACGCCTTGCCGGAGCTCGCCGATCGTTACCGCCGAGAGATAAAGCTCGGCCCCTTCCTGAATGGCTCGGGAAAAGAATGCTCGCACGCCGGCGTTGCCATGTTCTCCCTTGCGGGCCTCGCTGATGACGTCGGTGTCGACCAAGTACATGTCATCGCCTGTGGTCGGCTTGCTCTCGCGCGAAGTCCGCGTCCGTGCCCACGTTCGGCATGCTGGCGAGCACCTCGGCCAGCGGTTTCCGTCGGGGGCCCTTTAGGGCGGCCTTCAGGATCTCACGGTGCTCCTGCTCGGCGCTGCGGTTGCGCTTGGCGGCCCGTTGTTTGAGCGCGCGAACCAGCTCCTCCGGGAGATTCCTGACCATCAGCTGCGCCACGGTAGTTACCTCGATCTTCCCGCGATGCTAGCAATGCTAGCATCGGAGGTTTCTCCACTGCAAGCATTGACAGCACTGCGGTCGCGCCGGTTCCACCAGCGCCCGGGCTATATTAGGCAAGTTACTACAGCGAGCTGACTTCCTAATTACCCAGATCCGCGCAACAGTGAGGCGATCCCATGCGAAAAGTAGCGTTCGTGACCGGTGCGACCCGCGGCATCGGCAAGGCCTGTGCGCTGAGTCTGGCGCGGGCAGGGTTTGACATCGCGGTGACCGGGCGCACGCTCAAGGAAGGCGACGGCAAGGTGCCCTCCGCCAGCGCCAAGAATCCCAAGGAGCTACCCGTGCCGGGCAGCATCGAATCGACCGTGGCGGCGGTGCGCGCCCTGGGCCGGGAAGCCATGGGCGTGCAGCTCGATATCCTCTCGCGGTCTTCCATCGATCAGGCCCTCGATGCGGTGCTGGCAGGCTGGGGACGCGTCGATGTGCTGGTGAACAACGCCATCTACCAGGGACCCGGGCTCATGTACCGCTTCACCGAGTTCACCCAGGAACAGCTCGACGCCGCCCTCCTCGGCACCCTGGTCAACCAGGTCCACCTCACACGACGCCTGCTTCCGATCATGATCGCCCAGGGCGGCGGCACGGTCGTGTGCATCGGTTCGGTGGCCGGAGTCGGCCCGCCGCCGCTACCCCCGGCCAAGGGCGGCTGGGGTTTCCTCTACGGCGCCAGCAAGAGCGCCTTCCATCGCCTTGCCGAGTTTCTGCACCTGGAACACAAGGACGAGGGCATCCGTTCCTTCCTGGTCGAGCCGCAGATGACCGTCACTGACACCATGGCAGCCGTGTTCGGCGAGCAGATCCGCTCCCTGGTCGCCGCCGGCCGGGCCTTCACCCCCGAGGTCACGGGCGATGTGGTGGCCTGGCTTGCGACGCACCCGGAAGCGAATGCCCATGCGGGCAAGCTGCTGAGCACGCCGACCTTCTTCAAGGATCATGGGATCACTGCCCCGGGGTAAGGGCCGTCAGCGCGTCATTCCCGCGCTAGCTTCTCACCGCTGCGCCACGAGGGTGCAGCCGCATCCGCCGCCATTGCAGCAGCGGCTCGGCGACCAATAACGGGATGGACCAGCAGGCCCACGCCATGATCGTGTCAATATCATCCGGCGATGCGAAATGCAGGTCGGCAAGCCACTGGTTCACCAGGCGGAAGGTCACGAAGGCGAAGGTTACCGTGTAACTGCGGATCATCCACTCGCGGTGCTGCTCGTAGTCGCGGCGCCGGATGGCCAGGATGGCCATGCCCGTGGTGATGAGCCACGCCGTGGCCAGCATGAACAGTCCCAGCCCGTAGACGGCAACCTTCGGTGCCAGGGTCAGCGCCAGGTAGTACGCGCCACAGCTGCCCAGCAGGACGCCGACAACGTAGATGCGCCCGAGATTGGGGTGCTGTCCGCGGGTACGCCCGGTGAGTCCGAGCCAGATCTGTACGAGGCCGACCGTAAGCGCGGTAAGGCCGCCGGCGATGTGCAGCAGCAGCCCGAAGCGGCGCGGCCAGAAGCCTCCGTAGGTCTGCGGATCGTAGTGCGTGTACAGCAGGACGTTGTGCGCGACAAACCAGGCGCCCAGTGCTGCCAGGCAGGCGAGCAGCACCAGCAGGCCTCCGGGCACGGAGCGCGGCGGCAGGTGCAGTCCAGTCGTAGCCATATGTCCCCCCGGTTGCTCTTAGTGTTGTTATAACGCTGCCGGCGATCCGGCGCCATGCGCGCGGGTCCCGGCCGGGCCGTCACGGGCGAGCGCGAGCCCTGAATTGCCGGGTGGCCTCGGGCAGTATCGTCGCGATCGGGAAGGGCATGAACTCTCAAGCAGTCCCCGCATTCAAAGATCTGACCAAGCTGGTCAGACGGCTCAAGGCCGCCCTGTGCGCCTTCGGGTTCGCCTCACTGCTGCTCGGTTACTCCAGCTGGCTCCAGATACGGATGCTGCAATCAGTCACCGGCGGCACGGAGATTACCGAGGAGGCGGCCACCGCCAACGACCTGCGCGAGTTCGCGGTCGACCTGCTCCACATCGTGGTGTTCCTGGTAACCGCGATCCTCTTTCTGCGCTGGACGTACCTGACCAAGAGGAACGCCGCCGCACTCGGTGCACAGGGACTTGAATTCTCGCCGCGCTGGTCCGTCGGCTCCTATTTTGTGCCGATCGTGACACTCTGGAAGCCGTTTCAGGCGCTCGGCGAAACGTTTCGGGCGAGTCACCCCGAGTTTCGCGACAACTGGCGGTCCGCACCGACACCGCGGCTGCTGCCGGTGTGGTGGACTCTGTGGATCATCAATTCAATTGCTGGACAGGTGCTCTTGAGGATGTCACTCGAAGCCAAAACTCCCCCAGAGCTACTGAACGCCTCATGGGTCAGCCTGTGGTCAGCCATCCCGACGGTTGCGCTCGTGCCGGTCGTGTGGCTGCTGATTACCACGCTGCAACGCTGGCAGACCGGCAAGTACCGAGCTCTCCAGAACGCGCCGTCCCAGGCCACGTGACCCGGATCCGCAGTTGTCCTAGTAGGGCTTCTCCCCGGGCGTTATCACGAACGGTGACGGCGCGGCATGCACTCCGTTGACCGTGGTGCCGCCGTTGTGGATCGCCGGGAACAGCGGCGCCATGTTGGCCGGAAAACCCAGGACGGGCTTCGTCTTCTGGTCGAGCAGCGCCAGGTCGTCGGCGCTGAGCTTGACCGCCAGCGCCTGCAGATTGTCCTCCAGCTGCGCCAGGGTGCGAGCGCCGAGGATCGTCGAGGTGACCCCGGGTTGTGCCACCAGCCATGCCAGGGCAACGCGCGCGACCGTCGTACCGTGCGCGCCGGCGATCTTCTCCAGCTCGTCGATGAGCGCAAACGTGTGCTCATTGAGCAGGTGAGCCATGAACGCCCCGCGACCCTGCGCCGTTTTTGCGGTCTTGCGGGTGTACTTGCCGCTCAGCAGCCCGCTCTTCAGCGGCGACCAGGGCGTGACCCCCAGTCCGAGTTCCTGCGCCATCGGCACCAGTTCCTGCTCCACCGTGCGCTCCAGCAGCGAGTACTCGATCTGCAGCCCAATGAACGCTGACCAGCCGCGAAAGCGGGCCGTGACGTTCGCCTCGGCGACCTTCCAAGCGGGCGTGTCGGAGACTCCCAGGTAGCGCACCTTGCCGCTGCGCACGAGATCTTCCAGCGCTGCCATGGTCTCCTCGATCGGCGTATGCACGTCCCAGTTGTGCAGCCAGTAGAGGTCGATATAGTCGGTCTGCAGGCGGCGCAGCGACTGCTCGCAGGCCGCGATGATGGACTTGCGGCCGGAGCCGCCGCCGTTCGGGTCACCCGGATAGAGGTTGCCGCTGAACTTAGTGGCGATGACCAGGCGATCGCGCTTGTCTTTGTGGCGCCCGATGTGATCGCCGATGATCTTCTCGGAGTGGCTCTTGGTGTAGAAGTTCGCCGTGTCGATGAAGTTGCCGCCGAGCTCCAGGAAACGGTCGATGATCTGCTCGGACTCCTTCACCGGCGTGCCCCAGCCTAAATCCTCGCCGAAGGTCATCGCGCCCAGGCACAGCGGGCTCACGCGCAGTCCCGAGCGGCCGAGGGTCACGTAGTGGTCGAGTTGCATGCGAGTTCCTTGGGCGTGGCGGGCGTGTGTGCCCGCAGTGGCTGGGTGAGGTGAGTCTTGCCACTATAGACGTGGCTACGGGCGCGCGACCTCGCCCGAAAGGGAGATTGGGACGGCTTTGCGCTGCCTCCGCGGCAATTGGCACGCGGCGCGCAATTGCCGTGGGGGTTGCAACCGGGGCATCCTTGCGCATGCCCTGCCCTCCCACGTGTGCCTGACGTGTCGCTGATCCAGATCTACCTGCGCGTGCTGGCCTTGCTCGGCCCGGAGAAGTGGCTGGCCATCGCGCTGGCCGTCGCCAACGTGTCTCTGGCGGGGGTGTTCCTGCTCGAGCCGTGGCTCTTCGGACGGGTGGTCGATGCCCTGGCGGCCAAGATCTCCGGCGACGCCTGGGTCTACATCGGCTGGTGGACCGGCGTGGGCTTCTTCGGGGTCGCCGCCAATGCCCTGGTCGCGCTGTACTCGGATCGCCTCGCGCACCGGCGCCAGCTGGAGGCCATCGCGGACTTCTTCGAGCATGCCCTCGCGCTGCCGCTGACCTTCCACGACCACCAGCACACCGGGCGCTTGCTGAGGACCCTGCACACCGGCAGCGGCAACCTGTTCTTCCTGTGGCTGGCCTTCTTCCGCAGCCACCTGAGCACGCTCATCGCCGTGCTGGTCATGATCCCGCTGGCGCTGCGCATCAACTGGCAGCTGGCCCTGGTCATGATCCTGCTGATGGTCACCTTCGTGCTGTTCAACACCATCGTGGTACGGCGCACCGGCAATGCGCAGCGCAAGGTCGAGCAGCTGAACCAGGAGATCTCCGAGCGCGCCGGGGACGTGTTCGGCAATGTCCTGGTCGTGCAGAGCTTCTCGCGAGTGGTCAGCGAGGTGGCGGCGCTGCGCCAGCTGGTCGGTCAGGTGCTCACCGCGCAGTACCCGGTACTGCGCGGCTGGGCCTGGGTGTCGGTGGCCAACCGGGCGGCGAGCACGCTCACCGTCATCGGCATCTTCGCGCTCGGCGTCCAGCTGCACGGCAAGGGCGCGATCAGCGTCGGCTCGATCGTAAGCTTCGTCGGCTTTGCCATGATGATGATCGGGCGCATGGAGCAGCTGGCGGGGTTCATCTCGGAGCTGTTCTTCCAGGGGCCGGCGCTGGCCAACTTTTTCGATATCCTGGACGCCCGCGGCACGATGCAGGAGGTCCCCGGCGCCCCGCCGCTGCGCGAGGTGCGCGGCGAGGTCGCCTTCGAGGACGTCTCCTTCGGCTATGAGCGCGGCCAGGAGGTCATCAAGAGCCTGAGCGTGCGCGTGCCCGCCGGCAGCACGGTCGCGGTCGTGGGGCCCACGGGTGCCGGCAAGACCACCGCGCTCTCGCTTCTCTACCGCGCCTACGACCCCTCCCGGGGCCGCATTACCATCGACGGCACGGACATCCGCACGGTGAGTCTCAGCTCGCTGCGCGAGCACATCGCCGTGGTGTTCCAGAACCCCGGCCTGCTGTACCGCTCCATCGCCGAGAATCTGCGCATCGGCAAGCCCGATGCCAGCGATGCGGAGCTGGAGGCGGCCGCACTGGCAGCCGAAGCCCATCACTTCGTGAGCATGAAGCCGGGTGGGTACGCGGAGATGGTCTCCGAGGACGGCAAGTCGCTCTCCGGCGGGGAACGGCAGCGCCTGTCGATCGCGCGGGCGATGCTCAAGGATGCCCCGATCCTGATCCTCGATGAGGCCACCAGCGCGCTGGACAACATGACCGAGGCACGCGTGCAGCGGGCGCTGAGCACCCTGGTCAAGGGACGCACCACGTTCGTGATCGCACACCGCCTGTCCACCGTGCGCGCGGCCGACATGATCCTCGTGCTCAAGGACGGGCGCCTGGTCGAGCAGGGGCGCTACGAGGAGCTGGTGCGTCTTGGCGGCGTCTTTGCCGAGCTCGAATCGCAGGGCAAGTTCGTCGCCGATGCCCAGGCCGATGAGGGGACGGGCGTGCCGGATTCCGCCGTCAGCGAGCCGGCCTGAGCGCCCACGGCAGCCACCCTACGGGTGGTCCGTTGCAGCAATCCCAGCCGCGCGCGAGGCGCGTTCGGGCATTCTCGGTCAGAACAGGGCGGCTTCCTCGTTTTGCCAGGCCTCGAGGCGCACGCCGGCCCGCTTCCTCCGGCAGGAACTGAGGCAGGTTTCACCACCCCGGCGGCACGGGTATGATCCGCGCCACGCGCAAGGTTCCCGCAAGGGGATTTAATTGGGAACGCGGTGCAATACCGCGGCTGCCCCCGCAACTGTAACCGGTCAGCGACCGTCCACGGATCCACTGAGGCCGAAGGCCTTGGGAAGGAGGACGGAAGCGAAGACCCGGAAGCCAGGAGACCTGCCTCGCGCCGTCGTCCTGTTAGCAGCCGGGGTGCGCTGGTAACTGCGGGGGAAACCGTCGCGACGACAGAGTTGGAGTCGTCGTTGCGAGGTTGCCGGTTTGCACATTCACAGCATCACTGACCGTGCGCTCTCGCGTGCCGATTCCTGGCCTACAACCAGGAGATTCTCGTGCGCAACTGGGTTTTGCTCTCACTGTCGTTTCCCTTAGGACTTGCCAGCCTGCCGGCTTCTGCCGGCGGCGCCAGCGACGAACTGCAGACCATCGTGGTGACCGCGACGCGCATCCCGACGCCGCAGTCACAGATCGCCAGCAGCATCACGGTCATCAGTGCCGAAGACATCGCCGCCCGCCAGGAGCAGTCGCTGCCGGATGCCCTGAAGGAAGTACCGGGCCTTAACCTGGTGCAAAGCGGCGGCCCGGGCGGCCAGACCTCGGTCTTCATGCGTGGCACCAACTCCAATCACACCAAGGTGCTCATCGATGGCATCGACCTGAGCGATCCGAGCAACCCCACCGGGGCCTTTGACTTCGCCCACCTGCTTATGCAGGACGTCCAGAAGGTTGAGGTGCTGCGCGGCCCGCAAAGCGGCCTGTACGGCTCGGACGCCATCGGCGGCGTGGTCAACATCATCACCAAGAGTGGCAACGGGCCGGCGCAGCTGACCGCCAGCCTCCAGGGCGGCTCCTTCGACACCTTCAACCAGGCGGCAAGCCTGGGCGGCTCCGCCGACCGCTTCCACTACATGGTAAGTGCCGACCACCTCCACTCCGGCGCGACCCCGGTGACCCCGCTCGGGCTGCTGCTGCCCGGCGAGCAGCGCATCGATGACTACTACGACAACCTGACCGCATCCACCAAGCTCGGCTTCGATGTCACCGAGCACTTCGACCTGGGACTCGTGGCCCGCTACACCGACACGCACCTGCGTTTCACCAGCAACGACTACAACTTCTTCCCGGCACCGCCGGCAGACGTGCAGAGTGAGAACGATACCAGGCAGTTCTACACGCGCCTCACCGCGCACGGACTGGGCTTCGACGGCCTGCTCGATTCGACGCTCGGGATCGCCTACGGGCGCAGCGAGTCGGATGCCTTCACCCCCGGGGGCTTCCCGCCCGAGTCGACCTATACGGGCAACCGGGTCAAGGTGGATTACCAGGGCAACATTCACCTGGCGAGCACGCAGACGCTCGTGGTCGGTGTCGAACACCAGCGCGATGAGATCCAGGACCCGATCCCGGCGAACACCACCATCAACTCCGGTTACGCCGAGCTGCAGTCCGCCTTTGCCGAGAACTTCTTCAATACCCTGAGCGTGCGCTACGACGACAACGACCGCTTCGGCAGCAAGGTCACCTACCGTCTGGCGCCGGTGTACACACTCAGCGGGGCGGGCACGAGGCTGAAGGCCACGCTCGGCACCGGTTTCAAGGCCCCCACCCTGAGCCAGATGTTCCAGGACTTCCCCGACTTCGGCTTCTTCGCCAACCCGAACCTCAAGCCCGAGCGCAGTGTCGGCTGGGACGCAGGCTTCGAGCAGCCCTTGGCGAACGACCTGTTGCGCTTCGGCGCCACCTACTTCCGCAACGACATCAGGGACCTGATCGAGGACAACGCGGACTTCACTTCCTATACCAACCTTGGCCACGTGGTGACCGAGGGCGTGGAAAGCTTCCTCACCTACCAGCCGGCGAAGACGCTGACGCTGCGTGCGGACTACACGTACACCAAGGCCACTGACAAGGATACGAGCGAGGAGCTGCTGCGTCGCCCGAAGAACAAGGCGACGCTGCGGGCAAGCTGGCAGGCGACGCCGCGCCTGCTCATCGACTCCACCGTGCTCTACGTCGGCAGCTGGGTGGACGGCAACCGCGACTTCTCGGTGCAACGACTCGATGCCCCCGGCTACACGACAGTGGATGTGGCCGGCACTTACGCGCTGGACGGGAACTTCTCGGTGTTCGCGCGCGTCAATAACCTCATGGACAAGACCTACGAGACTCCGGTGGGTTTCCTCGCCCCTTCCATCGGCGCGTTCGCCGGGGTGAAGGTCACCTTCTAGCAGCCACCGGGACGCTTGACAGGCGGTGGCCCCAGGGACGGGGCTGCCGCCGCACTGAACCGTCCGTGCCCTGCAGGTCACCTACGCAACCGGTGCCTGTTTACGCTGTCTAGAGGTAGCCAGCCCGCCACCGTGCGGGCGATGCTGCATTCCTATATATATGCGATATGCCGCGATCACCGTGTTCCTGGGTGCACTCTTTCCCGTGCTCGCCAGTGCCGAGAGCGCCTGGCTGGAGGACCCGGCCATCCAAGGGCGGCTCGCCGCCGGTGAGATCGTCGTGCACGTCGGACCGGACTCCCAGCACGTGTCCGCGGCCGTGATCATTCACGCACCGGCCGCAGCGGTATGGAAGGTGATCACCGACTGCGAGGAAGCGCCGCGCTTCATGCCCGGCATGAAGGTCTGCCGTCGCTTGGACGCCGCGCCGGATGGCTCCTGGGAGAACATCGAGCGCGAATACAAGTACTCCTGGCTGATGCCGGCGGCCCATGATGTCGTGCGCACCGAGTACCACAAGCCCCAGCGCATCGACTTCCAGCGCGTGAGCGGGGACTTCCGCGACCAGAAGGGCGCGTGGCTGCTTACCGCCAGCGCGGATGGGGCCGCCACCGTGCTCGAGTACCAGTTCTACGTGGACCTGGGGTTCTGGTTGCCGCGCTCGCTCATCCAGCGCTCCCTGCGCAGTGACCTGCCCGCGGCCATGAAGGCCGTCCGCGCCCGGGCCGAGGGCCCCGCGGCAACCCCCGCCAGGGGCTGAAAATCTGCGCTGCCGGGGGCGCCGGCAGCTCTCGCGGGGCGTTATGTGCACCCGCTGCGACCGTCCGCAACCCTCTCCGCGCCGTCTGTCGGCTCACCGGGCGAGTGTGACGCATTCCCGGTTTCGCAGGCCTCGGGCTCCAGTACATTGCCGCCCCATGAACAGGCAAAAGGGTTTCACGCTCGTCGAGATGATCACGGTATCGGCCATCGTGGCGGTGCTGCTGGGCATCGGCGTGCCTTCCTACCGGTACATCGGCAACCAGAACCGCATGTCCATGGAGGTCAACAGCCTCCTGGCAGACCTGCAGTACGCCCGTTCCGAGGCGCTGCGTGAGGGCAAGCCGGTGACCGCGTGTGTTTCCACGAACGGCACCTCATGCACCGGCGGCGCCGCCTGGGGCAGGGGCTGGGTGGTCTACTCGAACCCGAATGGCCAGGCCAATCCGCCCGCCGGCTCGGTGCTGCGTATCCGCGCCGCCTTCATCGGCACGGTACCGGACGTGTTCGCGGCGAACAACGCCGTGAGCACCGTGACCTTCAACCGCGAGGGCTTCGCAACCACCGCAGCCGGCTTCGCGACGACCAAGTTCCTGCTCACCGAGCAGACCAACAACAATGCCTACACGCGCTGCCTGCTGCTGAGCCCGGTCGGGGTGCTGACGACCCAGACCCGCGCGGGTTCCCCGGTGACCTGCTGATGAATACACCCTCACGCACGGCGCACGTCGCGGGGCTTCAGCCTCGTGGAGGTCATGGTGGCCCTGGTGGTGATCTGCATCGGCCTGCTGGGGGTTGCCAAGATGCAGGCACTGTCGCTTGCCAACACCACCATCGCGCGCCAGCGCTCGATCGCGGCGATCGAAGCGGCGAGTCTGGCCGCTGCCATGCGGGCCAACCGTCTCTACTGGGGCACCACGGCTGCGAACTTCGTACTCACCTGGAACCCGACCGCCGCCCCGGCGTTCGCGGTCACGGGGGATCCGCTGCTCGCCACGGCGGCCAACGCGGGCAATGCCCACGCCTGTGACGGCGCCGCCGGCACCGTGGCCGCGTGTGCCTACGCGGCCAACAACCAGGCCCTGGCCGCGGCGGACCTGGTCGGCTGGACCACTGCCCTCTCGGCCGTGCTGCCCAATCCTGCCGCCACGATCACCTGCGGGGTGCCCATCGGTACCACGCTGCCGGCCAGCTGCACGATCAACATCACCTGGACCGAGACTGCGGTGGCCATGACCACCCAGGAAGCCGCGCAGGAAGCGGCCATGAAGGCCGCCGGCACGCAGGGTCAGTTCGAGCTGCCCACTTACCAGCTGTACGTGGAACCATGAGCACTCTCGACACACCACTTCACCGCCAGCCCGCGTGCGCGCATGAGCGGCTTCACGCTCGTCGAGCTGATGATCACCATCGCCGTCGCGCTGTTCCTGCTCGGCGGGCTGGTCAGGATCGTCCAGAACGTGCGCCAGACCTACGGCAACCAGCAGGCGCTCGCGCAGCTGCAGGATGCCCAGCGTTTCGCGATGACGGTCATCACGGATGTCGTCCAGGAGGCCGGCTACTTCCCGACGCCGGTGTCCCAGACCGCCACCGTCGCCTTCCCCGCCGCGGCACCCTTCGCCACCGCCGGGCAGGCGCTCTTTGGCACCCACCCGGGCGGTGCGACGCCGGACACGCTGCAGGTGCGCTATAGCACGGCACTCAATGACGGCGTGATCCTGTGCGATGGCAGCACCAACACCACCACTGGCCCGGACCGGGCCTTTACCAACGTTTTCACGGTCGTCCCCGCCGCCGGCGTCAACCCGGGCCGGCTGTGGTGCACGGTCGACAACGCAGGCTCGGTCGCCGCACCCGGCGTGGCCCTCGCCGAGGGCATCCAGAACATGGTCATCTACTACGGCGTGAAGCGGAACGTGCCGCTGAGCGTGGACTACAACGTGGATACCTACCTCACCGCCGACCTGATGAGCGTGAATGACTGGATGAACGTGACCTCGATCAAGATCCAGCTGACCTTTACGAACCCCCTGTTCGGGCAGACCACGACCCAGCCGCCGACCATCGTCTTCGAGCGCATCATCCCGATCATGGGACGCGCGGGGATCCACACATGAGGCTCGCCGGCGCCTTCGCCAGAGGGCAGCAGGGCATGGCACTGCTCTCGAGCATGCTGCTGCTGATGATCATCACCCTGATGGCGCTGGCCATGTTCCGGGGCGTCGGCACGCAGGAGAAGATCGCCGGCAACCTGCGCGAGAAGGACCGCGCCCTGCATTCCGCGGAGGCCGCCCAGCAGTACGGGGAATGGTGGCTGCTGCAGGGAAGCAACGTCGCCATCGGTTCGGTCTCCTGCGCCGCCGGGGTCCTGACCGCGACGGCCCTGAACCCGAACGGGCAGATCTGCGCGGTGGGCCAGACCGCCCAAACGATGTTCGGCGACATGACGCTGCCGAGCAACTGGAGCGTCCGCACTGAATACCTGCCCCAGGGCATGAGCGTGACCGCCGGAACCCGCGGCGCCAACAACGATATCGCCTACGCCCAGGTGCCTGCCTTCTACATCGCCGACCTCGGGCTCGCGGCCGATGGCGCCGGCGAGGCCTACCAGGTCGCCGCCTACGGCTTCGGCGGTTCCACAGGATCAATTGCTGTCGTTGAAAGCGTTTACGAGGTCCAGCAGGGCGTCGTCAACAGAGGTGGCTTGTGATGAATCTCAAGAAATGGACTGCCCTCCTCGGCGTCGTCGCCGTCCTTGCGACCGCGCCGCTGCGCCTCGCGCACGCGCAGGCCTCGGTGACGGAAGACTTCACCGGCACCAGCACGACCAACTCCTGGTACTTCTTCAACGCCGCCTGCCTGACCGCCGGCACCGGCCCCGGCGTGCAGCCTTCGCCCCCCGGGGGCGCGGGTACCCCGCCGGGCTGTACCGCCATCCAGAGCCTGCCGAAGCCTGGACCGGGCAGCACGATCGGGGGCTACGGGGGCGAGGCGCTCGTCGGCGGCTACGCCGGCGTGGCCGGCAATGTCAATTCCCTGCCCGATCCGGCCGGCAACGGCGCGCTGCGCTTCACCAATGGCTACCCGAACGGCAACAACGAGTCCGGCGCGATCGTCTCGGCGACGCCCTTTCCCACCGGCCAGGGCGTGGCGGTCACCTTCAAGACCGTGACCTACCGCGGCGATTCCGGCTCACCCCTGCACGACGGTGCGGACGGCATCAGCTTCTTCCTGATGGATGCGCTCGTGGCCCCGAACATCGGTGCCTACGGTGGCAGCTTGGGTTACTCGTGCTCCCAGGGAAAGGGCGATGGCATGGTCGGTGCCTACATTGGTGTCGGCATCGACGAGTACGGCAACTTCCTCAACGGCCAGAAGCTGATGCCCGGCTACACCGGCCCGAACAGTGCCACCGGCGATAACAGCGCCCTGGGCTACGGCTACCGTCCCAACCGCATTGGCATCCGCGGAGCCGGCAACGTCGCCTGGAGCTGGCTGAACGCTAACTACTACACACCCGCGTTCCCCGCGACGATCTTCACCGCCGCGCAGCAGCTGGCCGCGGTCGAGAACACCTGCAGGACCGGCTTCGTGGCCGATCCGACCAACCCGTCGAACAACCTGCTGATCGGCGGCGCCGCAAAGCCGGTGGCCGACTACGCCCCGATTCCCAATGCGTACGTGGAACTGCCCAACACCACGTTGATCGCCAACGAGGCGGCCATCAAGCGCAGCGACGGCGTGCCGATCTTCTACTCCCTGAAGATCACCCAGGACGGGCTGCTCAGCCTCTCCTACAGCATCAACGGCGGCGCCTACCAGCCGGTGATCACCAAGCAGAGCATCACCGCCTCCAACGGCCCGCTGCCGGCAAACTTCCTGTTCGGCTTCGCAGGTTCCACCGGTGGCAGCACCAACATCCACGAGATCCTGTGCTTCAAGGCAGACCCTGCGACCACGACCGGCAGCTCCGCCGGCGCCAGTGAAAAGCAGTCCGCCAAGCTGGAGACCGGTGCGCAGGCCTACTTCGCCTTCTACAACCCCAGCAACTGGACCGGGCGCGTGACCGCCAGCGGGCTGGGACTGGACACCTTTGGCAACGTGATCGTCGCGGTCACCCCGAACTGGGACGCCTCGTGTGCCCTGTCGGGCGTGATTGCCGGGGATGTCTGCCAGACCACCGGCGTCTCCGGTCCCACGGCGCCGCAGGCGGCCATGGGCGGTGCGCGCAACATCCTTACCTGGAGCGGCACCAGCGGGATCCCGCTGGCCTTCAGCAGCCTCACCAGCTCGCCCTCGGGTGGTCAGCAGGCACTGATCAACGCCGGCGACGTGAGCCCGCTGCCGGCCTGTAATGCCAGCACCGGTTACTCGGCCGACCAGCGCGTGAACTACCTGCGCGGCGACAAGAGCTGCGAGGTCAATTCGGCCGGCATCGGGCGCTTCCGTGCCCGCACCAACATCCTGGGTGACATCATCGACTCGAGCCCGACCTGGGTGGGCCCGCCGGTGTCCCCGTACGCGGTCACCTGGTCTGACCGGCTGCACACCGCGGCGGTCATGCCCGAGGCGGCCGGCACCGCGCAGACCTACGCGCAGTACATCACCGCCACCAAGACCCGCACCAACGTGGTGTACGTGGGTGCCAACGACGGCATGCTGCACGGCTTCCGCAGCGGCTACTACGACGCCACCGGACTTTTCAACGCCACCGGGAACGACGGCACCGAGGTGCTGGCCTACATGCCCGCCTCGGTGCTGGCCGTGATCCACAATTCGACCACGACCAACATCGACTTCCCCAACACCCAGTACGGGCACGCCTTCTACGTCGATGCGGCCCCGGGCACCGGGGACGTGTTCTACGGCGGCACCTGGCATACCTGGGTGGTCGGCGGCCTGGGCGCCGGAGGAAAGGCGATCTTTGCGCTGGATGTCTCCAGCCCCTCGAGCTTCGGCCAGACCCCGGCGGCGGCGGCGGCGATCGTCAAGGGCGAGTGGAACGCGACCACCCTCACCTGCCCGAACACGTCCAACTGCAAGAACAACCTCGGCAACACCTACGGCACCCCGCAGCTGCGCCGCCTGCATGATGGCAAGTGGGCGGTGATCTTCGGCAACGGCCTGGGCAGTGCCAGTGGCGATGCCGGCATCTTCGTCATGACCATTGATCCGAGCACGGCGGCCTCGACGTTCTACTACCTGAGCACCAACACCGCCGGCACCAGCAACGGCATTGCCTACGCCTCACCGGCGGACCTGGACGGCGACCACATCACCGACTACGTCTATGCGGGGGACATCCTGGGCAACGTCTGGCGCTTCGACCTCACCAGCGCCACCGAGACCAGCTGGGCGCTCACCCCCGGACCGGTGTTCAAGACCCCCGCCGGGCAGCCGATCACCACCGCTCTGGTGCTCGCCTCCGGCGCAGCCTCGACCGGCTCTCTGCAGCAGCTGATGATCCTGTTTGGCTCCGGCAAGAAGAGCCCGGTGTCCAACACCGCCCCGGCCACGTACGCCGCCGGCACGCAGACCCTGTACGGGGTATGGGACTGGAACATGGCCAGCTGGAATGCGGCCTCGCCGGCCGACTACGCCAGCATGACGGCCGCCGCCGCCGGCACCGCCGGTGTCTCCGGGACCAACCGCACCGTGCAGAAGACCAACCTGCAGCAGCAGGTGGTGACGATCAACGCGACCACCCTGAACCGCGACATCATGACCAACTCGACGGTCTGCTGGGCGGGCACCACGGGCTGCACCACCGCGACTACGGCCAAGTTCGGCTGGTACATCGACCTGCCGGGCACCCAGGAGCAGGTGATCTTCAGCCCCGAGCTCGTGGCCCAGGCGTTCACGGTGAACACGATCGTGCCGGCGAGCAACCTGCCGACCTCGTGCACCACCCAGAACGACACCGGGTACACCTACGTCGTCTCGGCGCTCACCGGCCAGGCCTTCAACCAGGTGTTCCTGCCGCCCAGCGAGGCGGCCAACTCGGCGGTGAACACCAACCCGCGTTACACGGATGCGAACGCGATCGCCATGCAGACCAACGCGACGGGTAGCTCGTTCATCACCGGCAACAACGCCGGCACGAAATTCCTGGTCTACGAGACCAACCAGACCACCGATGCCGGCCCGGGAAACAACAACATCCTCGGCGGCACCCTCGGCCTGAACCTGCCGCCCAACACCACGGGCAAGCGCGTCAGCTGGATCCAGCGCCGCTAGCCGATGAACCAGAGGCCCCGTATGCAACCGAGAATCCCCACACGCCGCTCCCGCCTGCGCGGGTTCACGCTGGTCGAGCTGATGATCGTCGTGGTCATCGGCGCGATCCTGCTCAGCATCGCCGTGCCCTCGTACATGGCCTCGGTGCGCAAGAGCCGGCGCGCCGATGCCAAGACCGCGGTGCTGGAACTGGCCGGGCGCGAGGAGCGCTACCTCACCACCAACCCGGCCGGCTACAGCGCAACGCCGGCCGACTTGGGCTACGTGGGCTTCGGTGTCGCCAACCCGATCGGTACCGGGCAGTACTACTACGTCTCCGCAGTCTGCGTGACGCCTGCGGGGGCGGCGAGCGCCTGCCCGCCCAGCACGCTGGCCGGTCCCTCGTTCCTGATCACGGTGACCCCGGTGCCCGGCTCAAGCCAGGCTCGGGATACCCAGTGCACCTCGTTCTCGGTCGACTCGGGTGGCAGCCAGTTCGCCACCGGCACGCTGCCGGCGGCCAGCTGCTGGCAGCAGTAGGCTGTTTCTTAATTTATTCAATTGATTACGGCAAATACTTAACGTACATTCCGGAGGCAGGCCGGCTTTCCGGGAAGTCGGTGGCGTGCACCTCAAGGCAGCCGTGCGTCCGGCCCCTGCCGCCGCCCGGCGCGGGTTACAGCACCGGCCGGAGCCTGCCTCTGACATGTTTATTTTCTAGAGTCTGAGCTATATTTCCCTCCTAGCCGCTTGAGCGCGCTTGGGTTCTCGTACCGGTCCAATAACAAGAACTAACTGACGACGCCGGAGGCGCTGCGCTTCCGCGCACGTCAGGTGTCACCGAGGTGGTGATGGACACTACATGGCAGCAGCTTGAGGGCGCAGCTTTGGTGCTGGCGCGCTCCAGTTCCATCAAGGATCGCCTCGCGGAGGCCTACCGCGATCACCTCTCGCAGGTGAACCCGGAGGAGATTCCCGAGGCGTTGCGTGCGCAGTTCCGCGCCTGCCTGGAAGCGCTCACCCGCGAGCGCCCGCAGCGCGGCGAGGAGCCGGTGCGCGCCACGGTGCGCAAGATGTCCAACCTCGAGGCCGATGAGATCGCCTGCACCCTGGTGCGGCTGTACGGGGCGCTGGTGCGCGAGTCGCTGCGCCCCAGCGATGCGGCGCTGCTGACGACGGTGCCGGTGGCGGCGAGCCCGAGCGGCGGCCGCGCCAAGAAGTCCGTGCCGCAGATCATCTCCCTCTACGCCCAGGAGGCGTAGCCGCGCCTCAGTCGAGCTTGAACTCGATGGTGTCCCAGCGCCCGGTCTTCTCGTGCCGCGCGTGCATGCGGATCGCGTCCACCAGCGCCCGCTGATCCCAGTCGACCACCTCGGTCGCCAGGTCCAGGATCGCCTTGGGGGCCGCCTTGCCGCTGCCGAAGGGCTTCATGAGGATCACCGGCTTCTTGCCTGCCTGCGCGAACAGCAGCTGGAAGGTCATGAGGTCGCGGTCGGTCTCGTACAGGCTCGACAGCGCGATCACGCCCTCGACCGGGGCGATCTGGCGGCGCAGGTCCTCGCGCAGTGCTTCCTTGTCCCCGCCCGGGCGCACCTCCGGGGTGCTGTAGTTGCGGTAGAAGAAGTTCTGCGCACTCTCCAGGTACTCAAAGACGCGCAGGTAGTCATCGCTGGCCGCCCAGGCATGCGTGACGAAGAGCCGGATGGGGTTGGCTTGGGACACGGACAGAGTTTCTCACAAAGACGCCCGTGCTGCCGCGCCCCCGGTAGGGCCTGCGCTGCCGCACCGGGTCGGGGGCTGACACAGTACCGGGAAGGGCACGATAGAATGCCCCTTCGGTCCCCGCGCCACGCTGAAAGCACGACCCCTTGCGACTGCTGGTCTACAACATCCGCTACGCCACCGGCACCGGGGCGGCCTTCCACCTGCCGCTGCCGGGGGCCGGCTACCTGCGCAACAACCGCAAGGTCCTGAGCGGCATCACCGAGTTCATCCGCGCCGAGAGCCCGGACGTGGTGGGCCTGATCGAGGTCGATACCGGCTCGATCCGCACCGGCAAGCTCAACCAGGCCGACTACATCGCCAAGGAGCTGGGGCACTACTCCACCTACCAGACCAAGTACGGCGCCGACTCGTTCAACCAGTTCATGCCGATCGTGCGCAAGCAGGGCAACGCCTTCCTGTCCGGCCCGAGCGCGCACGCGGAGCGCTTCCACTACTTCGACACCGGCATCAAGCGGCTGATCATCGAGCTGGAGCTGGCGGAGGTGTGCGTGTTCCTGGTGCACCTGTCGCTGAAGTACCGCCACCGCCAGTACCAGCTGCACTACCTGCACGACCTGATCCTGAAGTCCACCAAGCCGGTGATCGTCGCCGGGGACTTCAACACCTTCTGGGGCACCCACGAGATCTATCTGTTCATGCGCGCCGCGGGGCTGCGCAGCGCCAACACCGCCGGGCTGCCCTCCTTCCCGGCGCGCATCCCGCGCATCGAGCTGGACTTCATCCTGGTGAGCCCGGGCATCGAGGTGACCAACTTCCGCGTGCCCGACGTGCGCTTCTCCGACCACCGCCCGATCGTGTGTGACCTCAAGATCAACCCCGTGGCCGGCAGCGCCCCGCGCGTGTCCGCCGCCTGACAGGCCCCGCGCCGAAAGCCATGCCATGAACGTCCCCGCGCCTCCCGCCTGGAACCTCACCCGCGATGCCGAGGGCATCGCCTGGCTCAGCCTCGACAAGCCCGGCACCTCGGCGAACGTGCTCTCGGCGGCCGTGCTGGCCGAGCTGGACCTGCTGCTCGGGCAGATCGAGGCGGCGCTGCCCAAGGGCCTGGTGCTCCTGTCCGCCAAGAAAAGCGGCTTCGTCGCCGGGGCCGACATCAAGGAGTTCACCCAGCTGACCGATGAGGCCACCGGCTACGCCCTCACCCGCCGCGGCCAGGGGGTGTTCGATCGCCTGGAGGCGCTGCGCTGCCCCACGGTGGCGGCCGTCCACGGCTTTGCCCTGGGCGGGGGGCTGGAGCTGGCGCTGGCCTGCCATTACCGCATCGGCGTGGCCGACGAGCGGCTGTCGCTGGGCCTGCCGGAGGTTCAGCTCGGGCTTCACCCCGGATTTGGCGGCACCGTGCGCACGGTGCGCCTGGTGGGCGTGCGGCCGGCCATGGAGATGATGCTCACCGGCAAGCCGGTACGCGCGGAAAAGGCGCTGAAGATCGGCCTGGTGGACCGGCTGGTCCCGGAGGAGCAGCTGCGCGCGGCCGCCCGCGAGTGCGTGCTGCACCCACCGCAGCGCCGGCGCCCGGCCCTCATCGAGCGCCTGCTGAGCAACGCCCTGGTGCGGCCCTTCGTCAAGGGCACCCTGGTGGCACAGGTCGCCCGGCGCGCCCCGCGCGCCCACTACCCGGCTCCCTACGCGATGATCGACCTGTGGGTGCGCTACGGGGCCCACGGGCCGGCGGCCTTCGATGGCGAGGCGCGCTCGATGGCGCACCTGTTCCTGGATGCGACCTCGCGCAATCTCGTGCGCGTGTTTCTGCTCACCGACCGCCTGAAGGCCCAGGGGGGCAAGGCGGGCAAGGAGCTGCGCCACGTGCACGTGGTCGGCGCGGGGGTGATGGGCGGGGACATCGCCGCCTGGTCGGCGCTGCGCGGCTTCACCGTCACCCTGCAGGACCGGGGGATGCAGTACATCGAGCCGGCGCTTAAGCGCGCCCGGGAACTGTTCGACAAGCGCCTGCGCAACCCGGTCGAGCGCGCCGCCGCGCTCACGCGCCTGCGCGCCGACGTCGAGGGCGCAGGCGTGGCCGATGCCGACGTCGTCATCGAGGCCATCTTCGAGAACCTCGAGGCCAAGCAGGCGCTGTACGCGAGCCTGGAGCCGAAGCTGAAACCCCAGGCGCTGCTGGCCACCAACACCTCCAGCATCATGCTCGAGCCGCTGGCGGCAAAGCTGCTGCAGCCGGCGCGCCTGGTGGGACTGCACTTCTTCAACCCGGTGCCGCAGATGCCGCTGATCGAGGTCGTGCACGCGCAGGGCACCGACCCGCAGGCGCTGCAGCTGGCGACCGGCTTTGCGCGCCGCCTCGACAAGCTCCCCATCGCCTGCCGCAGCGCGCCAGGCTTCATGGTCAACCGCGTGCTCACCCCCTACATGTTCGAGGCGATGCTCGCCGCTTGCGAGGGCGTGCCGCAGGCGGCGATCGACCGCGCGGCGGTGGACTTCGGCATGCCGATGGGGCCGATCGAGCTGATCGACGTGGTGGGCCTCGATGTGGCCGCGCACGTCGGGGAGATCATCGCCGCGCAGCTGCACCGCCCCGTCACCGCCATCCCGCGCCTCAGCGAGCTGATCGCCGCGAAAAAGCTCGGCCGCAAGAGCGGCGCCGGGTTCTACGAATGGGTCGACGGCAAGGCGGTGAAGCCGCCGGCCGCGACGCCCGCCCCGGCGGATCTGACCGATAGACTGATTCTGGTCATGGTCAACGAGTGCGTCGCCTGCCTGCGCGAGGGCATCGTGGCCGATGCGGACCTGGTGGATGCGGCGGTGATCTTCGGCGCCGGTTTTGCGCCCTTCCGTGGCGGGCCCCTCACTTATGCGCGCACCCGGGGAATTGCCGAGGTGGTGGCGCGTCTTGAGCAACTGGCCGCGCGACATGGAGCACGCTTTGCGCCGGATGCCGGCTGGAGCGCGCTTAAGGCGGCCGGAAATGCGTGACCCGCGCCCGGCGCATTCAACACCCTGTGCTACCATCCAAGGGGCAGTGCAGCGCCGCACCTGCTGTGCGTGAGTAGTGCCCTGACCGTGCCGCTTTCCCTACGCGACCATCGCCTTAGAGTTTCCTAGAAGAAGACATGTCCGAGGAGCAGTCCGCCAGCGCCCAGTTACTCAAGTCGTTCGCGCCGCTGGATGGCATGAAGCGCGAGAACCTGGCTGCGCTCGCCAAGAAGGCGCACGTGAAGTCCCTGTCACCGGGGCGCGCGCTGATGACCCAGGGCGACTCGGACAAGCGCACCGTATGGCTCATCAGCGGCGTGCTCGAGGCCATGGACGGCAGCCGCAAGGTCGCCACCATCCGCGGCGGCACCGCCGAGGCGAAGAATCCCCTCTACCCCAACCTGCCGCGCAAGTACACGCTGCGCAGCGTGGATGAGGTGAGCTACCTGTCCATCGACAGCGACCTGCTCGATGTCATGATCACCTGGGACCAGACCGGCAGCTACGAGGTCGAGGAGCTGCAGGCGCAGCTGCAGCGCGCCGGTTCCGATGACTGGATGACGACGCTGCTGCAGACCAACGCCTTCCAGCGCATCCCGCCCGCGAACATCCAGGCGATCTTCCAGCGCCTGCAACGCGTGCCGTGCAAGCAGGGCGAGGTCATCATCAAGCAGGGTGACGAGGGCGACTACTTCTACATCATCGTGCAGGGCAAGTGCGCGGTGACCCGCGAGACCCCGCTCAGCCGCGAGGGCATCAAGCTGGCCGAGCTGAACGTCGGCGACACCTTCGGCGAGGAGGCCCTGATCGCCGAGGCCAAGCGCAACGCCACCGTCACCATGCTCAGCGACGGGGTGCTGATGCGCCTCAACAAGCAGGACTTCCGCGAGCTCATGAACGAGCCGCTGCTGCAGTGGGTCACCCCGGAGCAGGCCGCGAAGGTCGTGGCCCGCGGCGGCCGCTGGCTCGACGTGCGCCTGCCGAGCGAGCACCAGAACCTGGGGATCGAGGGGGCGATGAACGTGCCGCTCTACCTGATCCGCCTGAAGCTCTCCACGCTCGACCGCAGCAAGCCCTACATCGTCTATTGCGACACCGGACGGCGCAGCTCCGCGGCCGCCTACATCCTGGTCGAGCGCGGCTTCGAGGTCTACGTGCTGCGCGGCGGGCTGGGCAACGGCGCCGGCTTGCAGCTGGTGCGTGGCGGCGCGGCCGACAAGCCCTGAGGAACCGGAGGGAAATTCCCCCGCGATCGCGCGACGCGCTGCCGGCGCGCCTGCGCGGCACTGACCGTACCGGCGCGGCCGCGCAGGCTGTCCGCACCCAATGCGCCCGCCACTGCTGCTTCTCTGCGTACTCGCCGGGTGCCTGGCCGGTGCCGGCTGCACGCCAAGTCCGGGCCACACGGGGGCTCCGCCGCCGGTCGTCGGGGTGTGGTTCGTGAAGATCCCCGAAGCTCCTTTCCCCTATCACATGCTCGCCTTCCATGCGGACGGGACCCTACAGCAGGCCAATCCGGACGCCGGGGATGCCCACACCAGCGACAGCAACGGCATGGGCGCGTGGGTGATGGCCGGCGATCGGATCAATGGCAGGTTCGTGGAGATCACCGCCGACCGCGCGACACACCAGTTCGTCAGCCGCGGTGACATCCGCTTCTCAGTCAAGGTTGCCGGGGACACCCTGAGCGGCACGGTGCATGCCACCTTTACCGATACCGCAGGGCGGGCAGTCAGGGATCCGGTGGAGGCAACGCTGGCAGGCCAGCGCGTACTGCCTTAGCTGCGTGGGCAGCGCCCGGCGGCCTCAGGTGATCTGATCGGGAATACGCGGCAGCCACGTGCGCGCAAGCGCACCGCACGGGTGCTCAAACCGTCGCTACATCGTGTGGGTCGCCTGATGAAGGCACTCAACGCGTAACGGGAGTTTAGTAAGCCCTTGTAGCCCGGCGGTGTTCCGCGGACTCAGCGCACGCGTGTAAGCGCGCACAGTCGCCGGCGCAGTGGGCCACCACCCGAAGGCGTTCGGGCGGATGCTCGCGCAGATTCGGCACACAGCCCACGCCGCAGGCCGTCGGGCGCTGCCCTTCGCGGCAGCACTGCCGGAGGCACCGGGCGAATGCGCTTGAGGGTCCTACGTGCTGCGCGGTGGTTGCGGACAAACCCTTAATTCCGTGCCCGTTTCGAGCCGGCGAGTTGCGCACCGCAACGCGCAATGCCGATCGCACGGCGCGGGCGGCGATGCATCGCTACTAGGCCCGCAGCGGCGAGCACGCACAACGCCAGGACCCCGGGTTCCGGTACCGACACCGGCACGGGGTGGCCGTCCTGCATGAAGACACTCAGCTCGCCGAAGGAACCAGACAGCGTGAACGGGCCGGTGTCGCTGCGGAAATCCGAGGTCATCAGGAACGCAGCCCAGTCCGGCGGCGCCTGGGCGTAATCCGAGCCAAAGTCGGAGCCGCCCTGGCCGCCCGGTAGCGTCACATAGCCGAAAAAACTACCCCCCGGACCAAATAAATTCGCTCTGTCGCCCCAGATGGTGAAGCTACCCGAAGCCGATTGCTGCACGATCTGCCCATTAGCCGTCAGCGTGACGTTACTTGCCGTGAAGGCCTCATCGACGCGACTGAGCACTAAGCCGCCCTGCTCCCCGGGGTAGGTGACATAGGATCCCGTCGCTGAGGCCGGATCGACCCAAAACGATTCCTGCAGGGTGGTCGGCATCGGCCCGGGACCGGTCCACACATCGGGCGGCTGACCTGGGTAGCCCTGCCCGGGGGGTATGACGTAAAAGCTGAACTGCATCTCGACCGGAGTGCCGGCAGCGCAGGGTTCAGGGGTGCAGGCAGTCTGCGCCCAGGCGAGGGATGCTGCGGCACACCACGGCACGGTAAGCAACCAGGCAAGTGCACGCATGTTGACCCCCTGTTGTCCGATCGCGCCACAGGGTCGCTGCCGCGGCAAGCGGATGCGATTGGCTGACGGGGTCACAGTGCGCCTGCGGTTCGCCCAACGCAACGGAAATATCATCGGCCAGGTGCCGCGCAGCTAAGGCCCAGCCAGCACCGGCTCACATCGTGTGCGTGGCTCGCCTCCTCTAACTCAGCAGCTTAGCGGAGACTTGTCCCCACTTGTAACCCGTAGCGGGGACACGCGAGAAGGCTAAATCACAGGTTGTGCGCGAGCCTATTGTTGGGTCCCGGGGTTGTCCGTTACCCAGCGACTGCGCCCACCGAAGCGACGCACTTCGTGCCAGTCGCCACCCTCCTGAAAGTCCATTTCCAGCCCCGCCTCCGCCTTGACGGCCTCGCGTACCACGATCAGTTCTTGCTGGCCGGCGTGCAGCGCCGGGATGGCGTCACCCACCAGGCATGCATCGACTCAAAAGGGCCCCTCCCCTCGGCCGAGCATTCCCGGGCGATCCCGGTGAGCCCACAGCAGCGCCAGCCCGGCGAGCGCGAAGAGCGCGAGACTTCCAGGCTCCGGAACCGATACGGACGACGGAACTGCTCCTCCGCTCCAGAACACATCCAGCGTTCCGAACGAGCCGGAAATCGTGAACGGCGAGATGTCGGTGCAATAATGGGATGTGCTCAGGAATGCAGCCCAGTCGGGCGGGGCCTGGGCGAAGTTGGTGAAGACATTCGCGCCCCCGCCGCCGTTGGGAATTTCGACGAAACCAAAGAAGCTGCGGCCGGGACCGGGGTAGCCGACCCCGTCGCCCCCGACACGAAAGCTGCCCGATGCCAGGGACTGCAACACCTGCCCGTTGGCCGTGAGGGTCATGTCACTGGCGGTGAAGGTCTCGTTGATGCGGTCCAGGAGGGCCCCGGTTTGCGTTGGAATCGAGCTCCAATTCCCGCTGGCCGAGGCTGGATCGACGAAGAAGGTCTCCTGCAGCGTGGTCGGCATCGGCCCCGGGCCGTTCCAGATGCTGGGCGGGTAGTAGTCGGGGAACAGGTCCGCTGGTACAACGGTAAAGTTGAACTGCATTTCTACCGTTGATGTCGGCGCACGCACTGTGGGTTCGCAGGTGGTGGCCTGTGCCATGGGGACAAAAGTCACGACGCACAACGCCATCGCGATCGCGATAGCCCGGATGAGCTTGAGCATTGGTATTTCCCCCCACATCGCGCCGTGGCGCCAGAGACGCTGTGGGCAGCAGAGTTGCGGATGTGGGGACAGTACGCCGCACGCGCATCAGGGGCAAACGGATCCATGAGCGCGTTGGCTAGCCGCTCAGGTCAAGCTCACATCGTGTGCGTGGCCTTGTCGCCCGAGAGGGCGCCGGCCAGGTAGGTCTCGATCTTCTTCTGCGTCTGGCCGCGATCCTGCTCGCTGAACTGCACGCCGATGCCGGCGGTGCGCTTGCCCTGGTTGCCCTGCGCGCCCTTGGGGGTCACCCAGATGACGCGGCCGGCCACGGGCAGCTTCTCGTCCTCGCCCATGAGGTTCAGCAGCATGAACACCTCGTCGCCGAGCCGGTAGTTGCTGTTGGTGGGGATGAACAGGCCGCCGTTCTTCACGAACGGCATGTAGGCCAGGTACAGGGCACTCTTGTCCTTGATCGTCAGGGTCAGAAGGCCTGGTTTGTTCGCTCCTGCTCTCACGTTCCTGTCCCCGTCCACACTTGCCGGCACTGCCGCCATCCGTTGGTTCCTCAGGTACTCAGCCATCTATGGCGCCAGGCGCCTCAGCAAGGCCTCCAGCGCCAGTCCCCGGTTCAGCGGCACATCGAGCGTGGCACGCAGCTCGCGTGCCTCCTCAAGCAGCCCAAAGAGCTCGCGTATATTCAAGACCGGACGACCCCCTGACAAGTAGGGGGCAGCACGCACTTCTGTCATAAACTGCCCCTCGCGCTCGGCCCGGCGGATGCGATCTGTGAGCCAATTCTCAATGCACCGCAGGCGCACGCCCACCTCCCCGCGCGCCCAGCGCTCGGCCGTGGCCACCACCTCTGACCCGCCCGCGGCCAGGGCCTCCAGGCCCTGGCGCACCTCGGCCCCGACCGCGGCCAGCTCCGCCGGATCGCAGCCCGCGAGCAGCACGGGCGCTTCCCCGAGAGTATCGAGCGCCTGCCCCCAGTCCCCGGGACCGCGCGCCGCCTCAAGCCAGGCAAGGCTCTGGGCGCGCTGCGGTGCCCGCACCCGCAGCCGCTGGCAGCGGCTGCGCACGGTGGCCGGCAGGCGCGAGGGCTGCGTGACCACCAGGATCAGCAGCGTGCGCGCGGGGGGCTCCTCCAGGGTCTTGAGCAACGCGTTGGCGGCGAAGCGGTTCAGGGCATCCGCCGGGGAGACGATGGCCAGCTTGTAGCCGCCGCCGTGGCTGGTGAGGGCGAGCTCGGCCGACAGCTCGCGCACCTGCTCGATGCGGATCTGCCGGGACTCCTCCTCGAGGCCGAGCAACAGCAGGTCCGGGTGGGCGCGGCCGAGCACGCGGCGGCAGGCGCGGCACTGCCCGCACGGTGCACGCTCGGGGTGCTCGCACAGCACCAGCCGGGCCGCCCACAGCGCCAGCCATTCGCCCCCGGCGCCGGGGGCCTCGTGGATCAGGAGTGCATGCGGCAGGCGCTGCGCCGCCCGTGCGGCGCGCAGCGCGGCCTGCTCGGCGCTCAGCCAGGCCGGCGCGGGGAGGTCCACGGCCGCCCCTTCGGCACTCATGGCGGGACCAGCTGCGAGAGCACGCCGAGCACCGCCGCACGCACCTGCACCTCCGGCTGGCTGGCGTCGATGATGGACACGCGCTGAGGCTCGGCCCGCGCCACGGCGAGGTAGCCTAAGCGCACGCGCTCGAAGAAGGCCATCGTTTCCGCCTCGAAGCGGTCCGAGTCCGCGCCGCTGCGCGCGCGCGCGCGCGCCAGGCCTGCGCTCACCGGCAGGTCCAGGAGCAGCGTGCAGTCGGGGACCAGGTCCGCCTGCACCGCGCGCGCCAGGGCCTCGATCAGCTCAGGATCCACCCCGCGCCCGGCGCCCTGGTAGGCGCGCGTGGCATCGGTGAAGCGGTCACAGACCACCCAGGTGCCGCGCGCCAGCGCCGGGCGGATGAGATTGTGCACGTGCAGGGCGCGCGCGGCGAACATCACCAAGGTCTCGGCGACCGCCGGGACCGGCTCGCTGCCGCGCTCGAGCACGATCTGGCGCAGCCGCTCGGCGAGGGCGGTGCCGCCGGGCTCGCGCGTGAGCAGCACGCGCAGGCCCTGCGCCTCGAGATACTCCCCGACCACGCGCGCAAGGGTGGACTTGCCCGCCCCCTCGATGCCCTCGAGCGTGACGAACTTGCCGTTCATCGATGCCCCGCGGGCGCGGTGCCCGGATGGGACTGCGCGCGCAGGCGCGCGAGGTAGGCCTGCACGGCGGCGTTGTGCTCCTCCAGGGTCCGGGAGAAATGGTGCGCGCCATCGCCTAAGCCGGTGGCGACGAAGTACAGCGCGCCAGACTCATCCGGATGCACCGCAGCGATCAGCGACTCGCGCCCGGGAAGGGCGATGGGCCCGGGCGGCAGGCCCTCGCGCGTATAGGTGTTGTAGGGGTTATCCGCGGTGAGGTCGCGGGTGTGGAGGGTGCCGTCGTACTTCGCACCCAGACCGTAGATCACCGTCGGGTCCGACTGCAGCCGCATGCCCTTGCGCAGGCGCGCGATGAACACCCCGGCGATCAGCGCCCGCTCGCTCTTCAGCTGCGCCTCCTTCTCGACCATCGAGGCGAGGATCAGCGCCTGCTCGGGGCGCTCGAGCGGCAGCCCGGGCGCCCGGGTCTCCCAGGCGGCGGCGAGCGCGCGCTGCATGGCCTCGTAGGCAAGGGTGAGAATGGCAAGATCGGTGGTGTTCGCCGCAAAGCGGTAGGTGTCCGGAAAGAAGCGCCCCTCGGCGCCCTCGCCCGCGTGACCCAGGGCCGCCATGAGCTCGGCGGCACTCCTGCCGTGCAGCGTGTGCGCCACGGCCGGGTGTGCGGCGAGGACCGCGAGGAACTCCGCCACGGTGGCGCCCTCGACGACGGTGAGCTGCTCGAGCACCACCCTGCCCTCGGCAAACAGCGTGAGGATCTCCTGCGGACTGGCGTGCGCGGGGATCTCGTACACGCCCGCCTCGACACGCACCTGGCGCTGCTGCAGGCGCAGCCACCAGGTCACGGCGCGCGCATCGGTGACGGTGCCCTGGGACTGCAGGCGGTTCAGCACCGTGCGCAGGCTCATGCCCGGGGTCACCTCGATGCGCGTCACCTGGGCCTGCGGCCCGGGCGACACATAGGTGTGCTGCAGGTAGTGGTAGCCGAAGGCGCCCGCCCCTGCGGCCAGGAGCAGCAGCACCAGGAGGGCGGTCACGAGGCCGCGTCCGCGCTGCTGCCTCATGCGCCGGACCCGGGGGCGAAGTAGCCGCCCGCGAGCAGCGGGGCGATCGCCGTCTGCAGGCGCCGGGTGAGGCTGCCCACGGCGAGCCTGCGTCCGGCCAGTTCCCCCACGGGGCGGATTCCGCTCAGCGCATTGGTCAGAAAGATCTCCTCCGCGGCCGCCAGGTCCGCGCCCGTGAGCAGGCGCTCCTCGGTGCGGATGGCGCACTCGGCCGCCGCCTCCAGCACCACCTGGCGCATGACACCGGCCACCCCGCACAGCTCCAGGCGCGGGGTGCACAGGGTGCCCTCGCGCACCAGGAATACATTGCTCATGGTGCCCGAAACCAGGGCGCCGCCGCGACTGAACAGCAGCGCCTCGGCGATGGCCGGATCGCTCCACTCGGCGCGCGCCAGCACCTGCTCCAGGCGGTTCAGGTGCTTGATCCCGGCGGTGGCCGGGTTCTCCCCCAGGGTCAGCTCGGCGATGCGCACGCGCACACCGCCCTGCTCCTCCGGGGGCACCGGCCAGGGGTAGCGCAGCGTGATGCGGGTCGGCTGCTCGCCGCCTGAGAGCGCATAGCCGCGCGCGCGCGCCGCGCCACGGGTCAGGATCAGCTTCAGGATGGCACGGTCGCAGGGGGCGGCCAGGGCCTCCAGTTCGCCGGCGATCGTCGGCAGGTGCGGTGGGGCCAGCTGCAGGCGCGCACAGCCGGCCGCCAGGCGCTTCAGGTGCAGGGCGAGGAACCGCGGCCGGCCGGCGATGCAGCCTAAGGTCTCGAACAGGCCATCCCCGTAGTGCAGCCCGCGATCCAGCGCCGAGACGTGCGCGGCCTCTGCGCCATTCACCAGCACCCGTTCCGGCGTCCCGGCGGTGAGGCTCACGGCCGGCTCGCGAGGGCCGCCAAGAGCCCGCGCGCCTTGGCGCGCGTCTCGGCGAGCTCGCGCTGCGGGTCCGAGTCGGCCACGATGCCCGCGCCGGCCCGGAAGCTCAGGTGCTCACCGCTCAAGGTCATGGTGCGGATGAGGATGTTGAGGTCGAGCCGGCCATCGGTGGTGAGGTAGCCGAGCGAGCCGGTGTAGGCGCCGCGCCCCTCGCCCTCGAGCTCGGCGATGATCTGCATGCAGCGGAACTTCGGCACGCCGGTGATCGTGCCGCCGGGGAACACCGCGCGCAATGCGCCCACCGGGGTGACCTCCGCGCGCAGCACGCCGCTGACGTTGGAGACGATGTGGTGCACGTGGGTGTAGGACTCGATGCTCATGAGCTCATCGACGCGCACCGAGCCGGCCTCGCAGACGCGCCCCAGGTCATTGCGCTCCAGATCGATGAGCATGATGTGCTCGGCACGCTCCTTCGGGTGCGCGGCAAGTTCCTGCATCTCCTGCACATCGTCCCCGGGCCGGCGGCTGCGCGGCCGCGTGCCGGCGATCGGCCGCGTGTCGATGTGCCGCCCGTTCACGCGCACCAGGCGCTCCGGGGATGAGCTTGCGATCGCCACCCCGTCCCACTGCACCAGCGCGGCGAAGGGGGCGGGATTGGCCGCGCGCAGGCGCTGGTAGAGCGCCGCGGCCGCAGGCAAAGCCCCCGGGGGCACGTGCACCTGCACCTGCCACGGGCGCGACAGGTTCGCCTGGTAGACATCCCCGGCGCGCACATGCTCCTTGGCCCGGTGCACCCGCTCCAGGTACGCCTGCGCGGGCTCCTCGGTGACCGCCCCGATCTGCAGGCGGTCGGGGGCATCGGCGCTGCCGGCGGCGGCGCGCGCATCGGCGATGAGCGCCTCCAGCAGCGCCTCCGCCCCCGGCTCGGCCACCGCCCGCACGCGCCCGGACTTCAGATCGTGCACCAGCGCGCACGGGGTGCGCAGGGCCAGCGCCACCCATGGCAGCGGGGTGCGCGGCAGGGCGAGGTGCGGTTCGATCTCGCTGACCAGCTCGTAGCCCAAGAACACCGCCCAGCCCCCGGCAAAGGGCAGCTCGGCGCAGGGCGGTGTCGCGGCCGGTTGCTCCGCCCGCCACCACGCCTCGAGGGCCCCGAGAAAGGAATCGCCCTGGGGCTGCAGGCCGCGGGCGTGCAGCTGGCCGTCCGGGGCGAGCCACAGGGCGGCCGTGGGCTGGGCGAGCAGCAGGCTCGCCTGGCTCAGGGGGCCGGCAGCGGCGCTGTCGAGGAGGCAGGGGTAGCGCGCGGGCATCCGGGTCGCGAGGCGCTGCAGCACCGCAGGCGGAACCTCCAGATCACGGACGAGGGGGGTGCGCGTGGGAGGTAAGCCTGCGCGGTTCAGCTGAAGCGCCGGAAGACCAGCGAGCCGTTGGTGCCCCCGAAGCCGAAGGAATTCGACAGCGCGACGTCGATCTTCATCTGCCGCGCGGTGTTGGGCACGTAGTCCAGGTCGCACTCCGGGTCGGGCGTGTGGTAGTTGATCGTCGGCGGGGCGACCGCGTCGCGGATGGCGAGGATCGAGAAGATCGCCTCGACCACGCCGGCCGCCCCCAGCAGGTGCCCGGTCATCGACTTCGTGGAGCTCACCGCCAGCTGCTTCGCGTACGCCCCGAAGGCGCGCTTCATCGCCGTGGTCTCGGCCTTGTCACCCAGCGGGGTGGAGGTGGCGTGCGCATTGACGTACTGCACGTCGGTCGGGTTCAGGTGCGCATCGGCGAGGGACTTCACCATCGCCAGGCGCGCGCCCTCCCCGTCCTCCGGCGGTGCGGTGATGTGGTAGGCATCGCCGCTCATGCCGAAGCCGACCAGTTCTGCGTAGATGCGCGCGCCGCGCTTCTTGGCGTGCTCGAGTTCCTCGAGCAGCACCGCGCCGCCGCCGTCACTCAGGACGAAGCCGTCGCGGTCCTTGTCCCACGGGCGGCTCGCCTCGGTGGGCGCATCGTTGCGCGTGGACAGCGCCTTGGCCTGGCCGAAACCGCCCAGGCCGGTGCGCGTGGTGGCCATCTCGCCGCCGCCGGCGATGATGACGTCCGCATCCCCGTACTGGATGGTGCGCATGCCCAGGCCGATGGCGTGCGTGGAGGTGGTGCAGGCGGTGACGACGCCGAGGTTCGGGCCCTTCAGGCCGTACTTGATCGACAGGTGCCCGGCGATCATGTTGATGATCGCCGCCGGAATGAAGAACGGGGAGATCTTGCGCGGACTGTTGGCGTTCAGGTACGCGGTGTGATCTTCCTCGATGGTCCACAGACCGCCGATGCCCGCCCCACAGACCGCACCGCACAGGGCCGGGTCGGTCTTGGTGAAGTCGATGCCGCTGTCGGTGACGGCCTGCATGCCGGCGGCCACGCCGTAGTGCATGAACTCGTCCATGCGGCGGGCTTCCTTGGCGGGGATGTACTGGGCGACGTCAAAGTCCTTCACCGCGCCGCCGAAGCGCACCGGGAAGTTCGACACGTCGAAGCGCGTCACCGGGCCGATGCCGCTCTTGCCGTTGAGCACCGCATCCCAGGCCGTGGCGACAGTGCTGCCCACCGGGGACACGATCCCCAGGCCCGTCACGACAACGCGGCGCTTACTCACGCAACATCCGTATGGCGTCTGTCAGCAATGGCGCATCAGGACTTGGCGCGGCGCTCGTTGATGTAGTCGATCGCCTGGGCAACGGTGGTGATCTTCTCGGCGTCCTCGTCCGGGATCTCGATCTCGAACTCCTCTTCGAGGGCCATGACCAGCTCGACCGTGTCGAGTGAATCGGCTCCCAGGTCGTCAACGAACGAGGCATCGTTCGTGACCTGTTCCTGTTTGACGCCCAGCTGTTCGGCAACGATGGCCTTAACCTGCTGCTCGACTGTGCTCATTAGCGGTGGGTCCTTGTGTAGGCTTAAAAAAGTCTGTCCCGGCCCCGCCTGACCATCAGGGGCGCTGCGGGCGCGGTATTGTAGGGGAACACCCCCCCGTGTGCTACCCACCCGCGATGGGTGCGAGTGTTTGTTTTTACTGGCGAAACTGCCGCGTGGGTTCCCTGGCATCCTGGAATGGGTCCGCACCCCGTGTGGCGCGCGTCCAACGCCGCCACCCTACGGCATGAACATGCCGCCGTTGACGTGCAGGGTCTCCCCGGTGATGTAGCCGGCCTGCGGGGACACCAGGAACAGCACCGCGGCGGCCACGTCCGCCGCCGTTCCCAGCCGCCCCATGGGGATCTGGCCCATGAGCGCCGCGCGCTGCTGCTCGTTCAGGCCGCGGGTCATGTCGGTGTCGATGAACCCCGGGGCCACCGCGTTCACGGTGATCGCGCGCGAGGCGAGTTCCTTGGCCAGGGACTTGGTGAAGCCCAGAAGGCCTGCTTTGGCGGCCGCATAGTTCACCTGGCCGGCGTTGCCGGTGACTCCCACGACCGAGGTGATGTTCACGATGCGCCCGCGGCGCTCCTTCATCATGCGCTTCACGCAGGCCTTGGAGAGGCGGAACACCGCGGTGAGGTTGGTCGCGATCACCGCGTCCCAGTCCTCCGGCTTCATGCGCAGCAGCAGCGTGTCGCGGGTGATGGCGGCGTTGTTCACCAGGATGCTGGGGGATTCGCCGGCACTTTCCAGCTCGGCCATCAGGGCATCGATCGAGGCCGGATTGCCGGCCTCGAGGATCGCCCCGCGGCCGTTGCATCCGTGCGACGCGAGCGCCTCGGTGAACTTCTGCGCCCCTTCCGCGCTGGTCGAGGTGCCGATCACCCGCGCCCCGGCCTCCCCCAGGGCGAGCGCAATCCCCAGGCCGATGCCGCGCGAGGCACCGGTCACCAGCGCCACTTCTTTGTCGAGCATGCTCATGCTGTCCCCCGGGTCATCGTCAGTGCCGCATCGATCCCCGCCACGTCCTCCAGCGCTGCGTACTCCAGGCCCGCGCGCTTCTCGATGCGGCGGTTGAGCCCGGTGAGAACCTTGCCCGGTCCGCATTCGATCACCTGGGACACCCCGGTGGCGGCCAGCGCCTGCAGGGTCTGCGACCAGCGCACCGGGCTGGAGAGCTGGCGCACCAGCAGCGCACGGATCTCATCCGGCTCTGTGTGTTCGGCGGCATCCACCGCGCTTAAGTAGCGCACGTGCGGGGTGCGCACGGTGAGTGCCTGCAGGCGCTCGGCGAGGCGCTGGGCGGCCGACTGCATGAGGCGCGTGTGCGCAGGCACGCTCACCGGCAGCGCCACGGCGCGCTTGGCCCCGCGCGCCTTGCACAGCTCGATCGCCCGCTGCACCGCGGCGGCCTCGCCGGCGATCACGACCTGGCCCGGGGAATTGAAGTTGGCAGGCTCCACCACCGCACCCTGCGCCGCCTCCCCGCAGGCGGCCTCGATGTCCGCATCCGCAAGGCCCAGGATCGCCGCCATCGCGCCGGTGCCTGCGGGCACGGCCTCCTGCATGATCCGGCCGCGGAAGGCCACCAGGTCGATGGCCTGCGCGAACTCCAGAGCCTGCGCGCACACCAGCGCGGTGAACTCCCCGAGGCTGTGCCCGGAGACCAGAAGCGGCAGGCCGCCGCCGCGGCCGCGCCAGATGCGCCACGTGGCCACCCCGGCGGCGAGCATCGCCGGCTGCGTGCGCTCGGTCTCGTTGAGCTGCGCCTCCGGGCCCGCGCTCGAGAGCTTCCACAGGTCGTAGCCCAGAACCTGCGAGGCCTCCGCGAAGGTGCTCTGCACCAGCGGGTCGGCCGCAGCCAAGCCTGCCAGCATGCCGACGGACTGCGAGCCCTGGCCCGGAAAGACGAATGCGAAGGACATGCACACCCCGACTGTAGCGCCCCGTGTGGGCGCGCGGATTATAGCGGTAGCGGCTCAGGCCTCAGGCCGGCGGCCACCGCCGCCGCGCCGATGACGCCGAACAGGTGCGCATCCGTGACCACCTCCGCGGTGCCCGAGAAGGGCAGCGGACCGACCAGGTGCTCGTAGGCGAGCTTGCCTGCGAGGAAGGCCAGCAGCGCCCAGCCGTCGGCCTCCCGGCGCTTCAGGTGCGCCAGGGTGCCGGCGGCCATCACCCCGTGCAGCACGCCCGAGGAACCCACGTACCACTGCAGGGTCGAATCCAGAAGCCACAGGCCCGCATCGATGGCGAGGACCGCTCCCAGGAGGATCCCGAGCCACTGGCGCGGGGAGTAGTCCCGGGCGAACAGCGCCCACATGAGCCCCAGCCCCAGTGCATTGAGGAGCGCATGCCGCAGCGACAGGTGAACCCAGTGCCCGGTGAGCAGGCGCCACCACTGCCCCGCCTCGAGCCCCGCGCGGTCGTAGCGCAGCGCAAGGCGCCCGGCCTCGCCGGCGAGGCATGGCAGCAGCAGCAGCGCGCACAAAAGCACCAGCGCCCCGCCGTAGCGGGCGTCGCAATTGAGAGACTTCCGCAGCGCACGCACGCGGTTCACAGGTCCGGGGAAGCCCATTTGTTATGATCGCGCGTCGTTTTCACGGCTCTAACAGCGGCCCCCGGCGGCCCGGAAACAGCAGCGTATGACTTACATTCCTTCGCAGGTTAGCAGAGGCCTCACCGGGCGGTACGCGCGCGGCTTCACCCTGATCGAGATCATGGTGGTGGTCATCATCATCGGGCTGCTCGCCGCGGTGATCGTGCCCTCGGTCATGGGTCGGGTGGACGAGGCGCGCGTGGTCAAGGCGAAGCAGGACATCCACGCCCTGGAGACCGCCCTGATGCTCTACCGGATGGACAACTCCAAGTACCCGACCACCGAGCAGGGGCTGACCGCGCTGGTGACGCAGCCGACCGACCCGACCATCAAGCACTGGAAGTCCGGCGGCTACCTGCAGCGGGTGAGCAAGGACCCCTGGGGCTACGACTACCAGTACGTCAATCCCGGCACGCACGGCAAGGAATACGACCTGTACACGCTGGGCGCCGACAATGCCCCCGGCGGCGAGGGCATCGATGCCGACATCGGCAACTGGAACGTCGGCGATTAAGCCCGCGGCGCGCCCGCGGTGCCGCCGGCTGGCACCGCGCGCGCAGGCCGGCTTCACGCTGGTCGAGATCCTGGTGGTGGTGGTGATCATCGGCGTCATGGCGGCGGCCGTGCTGCTGTCGGTGAGCCTCACCGGCCAGGACCGCGAGCTGGAGAGGGAAAGCACGCGCCTGGTGGACCTGTTCAGGTACGCGCGCGAGCAGGCCGAGCTGCAGACGCGCGAATACGGGGTGATGTTCCAGGACGACGGCTACCAGTTCCTGGTCTACGACACGCACCGCGGGATGTGGCGCGAGGTGTTCGAGGACGACGCCCTCACCGAGCGCAAGCTCCCCGACGGGCTCGACGTGAAACTCAGCGTGGATGCCCGCCCGGTGGTGCTCAAGCGCCCGAAGGATGCCACCGACAAGACCCCGCAGGTGATGGTGTTCTCCAGCGGTGAGCTGTCGAGCTTCCGCGTCACCCTGGAGCGGGACAACGGGGTACGCAGCGTCACCATCGCCCCGGACGACAAGGGCGAGATCGACCAGCAGCCCATGGTGGAGCTCAAGCGATGAGGCGCGCGCGCGGCTTCACGCTCATCGAGGTGCTGGTGGCCCTCACCATCGTCGCGGTCGGCATGGCCGCTCTCATGAGCGCGCTCAACTCCTCGGCCGAGACGGTCGCCTACCTGCGCGACAAGACCTTCGCCAACTGGGTGGCCATGAACAAGATCGCCACCATCCGCACCTCCGGGGTGCAGCCGGCCAAGGGCAACAGCAACGGCGACCTCGACTTCGGCGAGCGCAAGTGGCACTGGCACATGGAGGTGGTGGCCACCGACGTGCCGGGGCTGGTGCGCATGGACGTGCGGGTGCGCGATGCGCAGGTGAAGGCCGACGAGGACTCGCAGTGGCTCACCACGGTGAGCGGCATCTACGGCAGCGCCATCGGCCAGTCGGACGGGGTCACGCCCAACTGGGGCTCGCAGAATGCCTTTGCCGGCGCGCCCGGGACCGGCACCAACACCCCGCCGGCAGACTCCAGGGACGACGCCGCCACCGGTGCCGCCGACCACCGGGACCGGCCAGTGATGCCGCGCCAGCACGGCTTCACGCTCATCGAGCTGCTCGTGGCGCTGTTCATCGCCGCGATCATCTTCGCGATGGGCTACGAGGCGATCAACCAGGCACTCAAGAACCACGACACGCTGAAGGAGCAGCAGGCGCGCATCCTCGCCCTGCAGACCGTGGTGCGCGTGATCGAGCAGGACCTGCTGCAGGCCGCGCCGCGTCCGGTGCGCCAGCCCATCGGCTCGGGCGAACAGGGAGCCTTCATCGGCGCGCCGCCGGATACCCAGCCGCTGCTGGTGCTCACGCGGGCCGGCTGGTCGAATCCGGCCGGCGTGCAACGCCCGGGCCTGCAGCGCGTGGCCTACTTCCTGGAGAACAAGACGCTGCGGCGCGAGTACTGGAACGTGCTCGACCCGACGCAGACCAGCACCACCGTCAAGCGCGACCTCATGGGCCACGTGAAGGCGGTGACGCTGCGTTACCTGGACCTCAACCGCCAGTGGCAGCCGCAGTGGCCGGCGGCCACCAGCTGCCCGACCTGCACCAGCACCGACCAGGCGCTGATGTCGCGGCCGCTGGCGGTGGAGATCACGCTCGACACCGAGGACTGGGGCAAGATCGTGCGCATGATCGAGGTGCCCGGGTGAGCCGGCGCGCACGGCTGCAGCGGCCGCGGCGCGCCTCGCCATGGCCAGCGCGGCGTGGCGCTCCTGGTCGCGGTGCTGCTGGTGGCACTGGCCACCATCATCGCCGCCGCCGTCGCCTACGAGAATGCCATGACCGCGCGGCGTGGCACCGCCACCTATGCCTTGGACCAGTCGATCCTCATCGCCCAGGGCGCCGAGGCGCTGGCCGCCTACGGCGTGCGCCAGCTGGTCAGCCAGGATGCCAAGCACTACGTCTACGTCGGCCAGGGCTGGGACAAGCCCTACGGCCCGATGGAGATCGTTCCCGGGGTCATGCTCACCGCCTATGTCGAGGATATGCAGGGGCGCTTCAACGTCAACTCGCTGGTGGATACCACCGGCCGGCCGAACCTCACCCAGGTCGCGGTGTTCAAGGCGCTGCTGGCCGCGGTGGGACTGGAGGAGAAGTGGGCGGGACTGCTCGTCGACTGGATCGATGCGGATGCGGTGCCCTCGATCCCCGACGGCGCAGAGGACAGCACCTACCTCGGGCAGACCCCGCCGTACCTGACGGCCAACCGCTACATCACCAGCACCACCGAGCTCATGGCGCTCCCCGGCTTCGACCGTCAGCACTACAACCTGATCGCCCCCTTCATCACCGCGCTGCCGCAGGGCACGCGGCTGAACATCTGCACCGCCCCGGGCACGGTGCTCGATGCCTACATCGGGCCCGGGACACCAGGAGTACGGCGGCTCGGCGTCCGACAACCTCACGAAGAACCGCACCAGTGCGGGCGGGTGCTTCCCGGCGCTGCAGGACTACGCGAAGTCCTTCAACACCACCAACGGCAACTCCTGGCAGGCCCCCGCCGCGGCCCCGGGCACGACACCGGCGGTGCGCACCGGCATCGCCGCAGCCCGGCGCGACACCGCCCCCGGCACCGGTGCGCCCGCGGCACAGGGGGTCGTAAGCCTGGTGGGCCAGACTTCCAGCTACTTCCGCCTCACCAGCGTGGTCACTATTGGCAGCACGGAGATCAACTTGTACAGTCTTTTTGCATGGACCCCACGTCCAACGCGCTGCGGCCGATCCAGCGCAGCTTCACGCCGGACTGAGTTCGCAAACGGAATCGCACCCATGCCTACCCGGCGACACCCGATGAGCGGAGGCGCAGATGGCTGAGACGCTGCTGCTGCGCCTGTCGCGCGTGCCCGAGCAGGCGGCCACCTGGCTGGTGGTGGACGGGCACGGCGCCCCGACCGGGCCGCCGCAGGGCGGTCCCCTGTCGCTCGCGGCCGCGCGCGCCGGCACCCGGCGCGTGTGCGTGCTGGTGCCGGGCACGGATGTGCTGCTGGCCGAGCCGGACCTGCCGGTGAAGGCCGGGGCGAAGCTGGCGACGCTGGTGCCGTATGCGCTCGAGGAGCACCTGGCCGATGCGATCGAGGACCTGCACTTCGCCCTCGGCAAGCGCCACGGCGATGGCACGCGCACGCGCGTGGCGGTGGTGGCCCGCAGCCTCCTGAACGAGTGGCTCGGCGCAGCTGCGCGCGGCGGGCATCGAGCCCAACGCGATCTACGCCGACAGCGACCTCTTGCCGCTGAACCCGGGCCAGGCGGTGGCGCTGCTCGAGGAGGACGCGGTGTTCGTGCGCCCGCCCCGCGGCACCCCCGTCACCCTGCCCGCCGATGCGCTCGACCAGGCGCTGGCAGATCGCCCGCGGCAGCACCGATGCCACCGCCGGCGGCGGCAGCGGCCTCATCCTCTACACCGGGGCGGCCGAGTGGCAGCAGCATGCCGCGCAGGTCGAGGCCGCGCGTGCGCACTTCGATGGCATCAAGGTGCAGCTGCTCACCGACGGGCCCCTCGCCCTGTTCGCGCAGCAGCTGCCGAATGACTCGGCGATCAACCTGCTGCAGGCCGAGTACGCCCCGGCCAGCGGGCACGGCGCGGGCCTGAAGGCCTGGCGCGTCGCCGCCATGCTGCTGGCCGCGCTGCTGGCGCTGCACATCGGCGGCAAGCTGATCGAGCTGCGCGTGCTCAAGAGCCGCGAGCACACCGTCGATGCCTCCATCCGCGACGTGGCGCACAGCGTCGGTGAGACCACCCTGGTGGACATCCGCAAGCACATGGAGGCGCGCGTCGCGGCGGCGCGCGGCGCCGGCGGCGGCCTGCTGCCGGCACTGCAGGCGCTCGCCCAGGCGCGCGGCGCGACGCCGGGCACCAGCGTGAAGTCGCTCAACTTCCACGGCGGCGCGCTCGAGATGACCCTCGGGGCCCCCGATGCCGCAAGCCTGGCGCAGCTGTCCCAGGCGCTGCGCGAGAACGGCTGGCAGGCCGACCTCGGCGGCGGCAGCAACACCGCCGAGGGCTACCAGGGCCGCCTGCAGGTCCACGCCAACGGCACCTGAAGATGAAGAACCTCTCCCTCGACGCCCTCCTGGATGCCTATGCCGCGCTCTCGCAGCGCGACCGCCGCCTCGCCATCGCCGGCGCGCTCATGCTCGATCGGCATCGTGCTGTTCAGCGTGCTGATCCCGCTGGACCGCGCGGTCGCGCACGCGCGCACGCGCCTGCAACAGAAGCGCACCGACCTGGCGTGGATGCAGACCGTGGCCGTGCCGGCGCTGCGCAATGCCCCTGCCCCCAATGCCAACGGCGAATCGCTGCTGGTGCTGGTCGACCGCTCCACGCGCGAGGCGCGCCTGGACACGGCCATGCGCGGCAGCGATCAGGGCGCCGCGGGGAGCCTGTCGCTGCGCCTGGAGAAGGCCCCCTTCGATGCGCTGGTGGCGTGGCTGGCGCGCCTGGCGCAGCAGAACGGGGTGGTCATCGACTCGGCGACCATCGAGAAGACCGGGGATACGGGCCTGGTGAATGCCGCCATCGTCCTGCGCCCCGGCCTGATGTGAAGCGCGGCCTGTGGATTACGCTCGCCGCGCTGCTGGCCTTCGCGGCGATCATCCTGGCGCGCCTGCCGGCGGCCTGGATACTGCCGGCGAGCCCTCAGTCCGCCGTCGGCTGCACCGGGGTCGAGGGCACGCTCTGGAGCGGCAGCTGCGCGGGGCTGTTCGTGCAGCGCAAGCCCGTCGGCGATCTGACCTGGGAACTGAAGCCCCGGCGCCTGCTCGCCGGGCGCCTCGCCGCGCACCTCACGCTCAACAGTGCGATGGGCCAGGGAAGCGCGGAGGCGGAAGTGGGCTTGAACGGTCAGCTCACCGCGCACGACCTCACCGGCGACCTGCCGCTGGACCCGAAGCTCATGCCCGGGCTGCCGCCGGGGCTGCGCGGCCAGGCACACCTGGCACTGGCGCTGGTGGCGCTCGAGGGCGGCAGGCTCAAGCGCCTGGAGGGGCGCATCGAGGTGCACGACCTCACGGATCTTGACGGCCACGCCACCCGCCTGGGCAGTTACGTCGCCACGTTCGCGCCCACCGAGGCCGATCCGACCGGCGTGATCAAGGACCTGGACGGACCGTTGTCGGTGGAGGGGACGCTGCGCCTGACGCCCCAGGGGGGCTTCGAGGTGCAGGGCACGGTGGCACCCCGGCCCGGCGCACCCGCCGAGCTCACCGACAACCTGCGCTTCCTCGGCAGCCCGGATGCCGGCGGCCGGCGGCCGTTCTCGCTGTCCGGGACCTTCTAGGCAACGAGGTCCGAGACTTCGCGAAAGGCGCCCAGCAGCGGGAAGTACAGCCCGGCGCGCACCGGTTCGGGTCCCAGGCCCGCGAGCAGCGCCACGTAGCCTGCCAGCTGGGCGCGGTAGCGCTCCACTTCCGAATCCAAAAACGCCTCCAGGCCGCCGCCCTCGTGGCGGCTGGTCTTGTAGTCGATCACCCAGCGCGTGCCCGCCGCATCGATGAAGGTGCGGTCGATGACAAAGGTGCGCAGCCTGCCTTCGCTCAAGCCGCTCAGCGCCAGCTCGCTCTGGGCATCACGATGTGCCGGATCCAGGATCCAGCGCCCGCGCTCATCGGCCACGCTCTGCGTGAGGGCGCGCAGGATCAGCGCGCAGGCGGCAGCGCGCTCGCCCGCCGGTACGCCATGACGACCTAGCTGCTGGAGTACCGCCTCGCGTTGCGTGGCGATGGCCGCCGGCGTCGGCGCCAGCGCGCCGGTGGCCAGCTGCGCGAGCCAGCCATGCACGATGGTCCCGACCTGGCGCTGCGTCTCGCCCACCCAGCTGAACTCCGGCGGCTCCAGTGCCACCTGCCCCACCGGCAGGTGCGGCAGTGCCGCCGCTGCAGGCAGCACCGGCGCACGCCAGTGCGCGCCCAGCCGCCGCAGCCCGGCCGGCGGGGACGCCACGGCCGGCTCCGCGGCCGCGGCGGCGGGCCGCGCGAAACGCCCCGCCAGCACCGGCCACAGGCAGGCGAGCAGCGAGTGGGCGGGGGCCTTCAGTTCCCCGTCCGCCCCGAGCGGCGGCGCTGCGGACAGCCACAGCGACTCGCGGGCACGGGTGGCGGCGACGTACATCAGTCGCGTGCGCTCGTGGGCCTCGCGCACCCGCAGCAGGCCCCTGAGGAAGCGGTCAAGCTGCGCCTCCGCCTCGTGCGAGACCGCAGGCGCCGGGGAGATGATGAGGTCGCTCGCCCCGGCCTCGTTCGGCAGGTCGATCCAGCGCAGCAGCCGCCGCTCCCCGCCCCCGGGCCTGCGGTCGAGGCAGGGCACCAACACGTGCTCGAACTCCAGACCCTTGGCGCGGTGGATGGTCATCACCTGCACCGGGTTGGCATCGGCGGCCAGCCCGGCGCTGAACAGCCGCTGCAGCAGCGCCGGGAAATCCGCCGGCTGCCGCCACTCGAAGGCGGCGGCGCGCTCGGCGAGGGCGCTGAAGAACACGCGCGCATCCGCCAGCTCCTCGGGCTGGTAGGCATCGGCGGCCCCCAGCTGCACCCAGGTCGCCTCCAGCCAGTCGGCCACCGGCTCGCGGCCGCGGCGTGCCAGGGCGGCGGTGAGCACGGCGCGCACGCGCGCCAGGCGCGGCAGGTCCGCCGGGGTGACCCGTGCCAGGCGCCGCGCATCGGCCATGGCTTCGAACACCAGGAGCGTCTCGCGCTGCCCGGACAGGGCCGTCAGGGTGTGCAGGTCCGCGCCGCACCAGGGTGCGCGCAGCACGGCCAGCCAGGCGTTGCGGTCGGCGAGGTCGTAGAGCGCGCACGCCAGCTGCACCAGGTCGCGCACCACGATGCGCTCGCGCAGCGGCACCAGGTCCACCCCCAGGCACGGCACCCCGCGCGCCCCCAGCGCGCCGATGATAGGCGCCGCGTGCGCGTGCGCTGCGACCAGGACCGCGATGCGCCCGGCCGGATCGGTGGAGCGCAGCGCGGCAATGCGCGCCGCGACCGCCTGCGCCTCGGCGTCGCGGTCCGCGGGGAACAGTTGCAGCGAGATCACCGGTGGCGCGACCGGGGCGGCCGCCGGGCGTGCGGGGATGCTCAGGTGGTAGGCCACCGCCCCGGCGCGCAGATCATCGGCCGCAGGGAACACCTGCGCGAAGAGCGTGTTGCAGAACTCCACCAGCTGCGGCGCGGAGCGGAAGTTGCGCCGCAGCCGCAGCGGCGTGAGCGGCACCTGGCCGATGCCCGCATCGCGCGCGGCCAGGAACAGCCCCACCTCCGCCTCGCGGAAGCGGTAGATGGACTGCATCGGGTCGCCGACGACGAACAGGGTGCGCCCGTCGCCCTGTTCCCAGCTGGCCGTGAGCGTGGCCAGCAGCTGGAACTGCGCGAGCGAGGTGTCCTGGAACTCATCGACCAGGATGTGCCGCAGCGCAAGCCCGGTGCGCAGCGCGAGGTCCGTCGGTTCCCCGGCCTCGGCGAGCGCGGCGCGCGCGGCGCCCATGATGAAGGTGTAGTCGACGCGGCCCTGGCGGGCGAACTCCTGCTGCAGTTGCGCGGCCGCGCGCGCCAGCACCCTTGAGAGCGCCGCGAGCGCCGCCGCATCCGCGGCGGCCAGCGTGGCGGGCGGCCAGCCCTGCAGCGCCACCAGCAGCTCCGCGGCGCCGGGGATCCCCTGCAGCTGCGCGATGTGCTCCTTCAGCGTCGCCCGCAGCGCCGCGTCGTGGAATTCCGCGCCCAGGCGGTGCGCGCTCAGCTGCGAGCGCCAGTTCTTCTCGGTGCGGGTGAGGAAGGCCAGGCGCTGCCAGTGCGGCAGGCAGGCCGCTGCGGCCTGCAGCGGCCCCACTCCCGGCAGGCGCTCGAGCGCGCTGCGCAGCGGCTGCGGCAGCCGCTGCACGGCGCTGGCCAGCTGCGCGTCCAGGACCGCCGCGAGACTGGCGTTCACGCGCGCGCACAGCTCCGCCGGGGGCTGTTCGAGCACGTACGGCAGCCAGTGGCCGCGCTCGCGCAGCATCTGCGCGAGCATGGCCTCGATCTGGGTCCAGTGATTGTCGAAGCGCTCGAACAGCAGCTGCACGTCCGGGGCGAGCGCCGCATCCGCCTCGGCGGCGATGAGCGTGCTGCGCGCGGCCGCGTGGTACAGGGCCTCCGCCGCCTCGGTGACCTCGAGCGCACCGCCGGCCTTGGCGGCGATCGGCAGCTGGCTGGCCACCCAGTAGTTGAACGCATCGATGGTCTGGATGCGCAGCGCCTGGGGCTCCTCGGCCAGGCGCCAGCCGCGCTGCGCCCCGTGCGCGAGCGCGGCGGCGGCCAGCTCGCGCAGCCGCTCGCTCCCGGCATCCGCACCGGTGAGCTGCCCCTTGAGCGCGCGCGTCACGCGCGCGTGCATCTCCGCGGCCGCCTTGCGCGTGAAGGTGATGGCGAGGATCTGCCCGGGATCCTCCACGGTGCACAGCAGGCGCAGGAAGCGCTGCGTGAGCACGGCGGTCTTGCCGGCCCCGGCGGGAGCCTCGAGCAGGATCGAGGCGCGCGGGTCGGCGGCGGCGGCGCGCGCCGCCGCATCATCGCGCTCCAGCGCCTCACTCATCCTCGTCCCCCACCACCGACTCGGGGCGTGCGGTGTGCTCGAGGATGCGGCAGATGTCGGTGACGTGGCAGTAGGCGCAGGCGCCGGGGGCCGGATCCACCGGCGCCGCGCCGGCGATGAACTCGCGCAGCAGCCGCTCGATGAGTGCGCGCCACTGCTGCTGCTGCTGCGCCCAGGGCGCAGCCCCCGGGCGCGGCGCTTTGAGCTTCGGCAGCAGGTCCTCGGCGGCGGCGACGCCGCTGAAGCACACCTCGCGCGCATTCACGTGCACGGTGGCCAGTGCCACCACCTGCTCGCCCAGGGCGGCGAGGTAGGCCAGCAGCTGCGGGTGCGTGGGCCGCTCGCCGTACCAGTCGGGGCTCTTCACCCGGCCGCTCTTGTAATCGAGGATCGCCCGCCCCTGCTCCAGCTCATCGACGCGATCCAGGCGCATGTGCACGCGCGCGCCGGCCAGCTCCAGCTGCACCTTGTGCTCGGTGCCGGCCACGGTGAAGGGGGCACGCGTGAGCTCGAGCGCGCACAGCCGGCGGATCAGGCCCTCGGCGCGGCGGCACTCGCGCTCGAGCACCGCCGGCAGCTGCACGAACAGGTCGAACTGGCCCTCGGCCGCGCGCCGCCCGCGCCGCCCCCGCCCGGCCTCCAGCGCCAGCAGGACGCGCGCGGCCTGCGCCACGCTTGCGGCGATGCGCTCATCCAGCGCCGCGGGGGAGTGGGCGGCCAGGGTGCGCGAATCCTTCAGGCGCTCCCACAGGATCTGCAGCGCCGTGTGCAGCAGCCGCCCGCGCTGGTCCGGCGCAATACCCGGTTCGGCGGCCTCCGGCGGAAGTGCGCCCAGGCGCAGCTCCGCGTACGCGCGGAAGCCACACTGGCTCTGCAGGGTCACCGCCTTGGTGCCACCCGGAACGCTCTCGGTGGTGTCCCAGGCATCCCCGCACAGGTCCGCGATCCGTTCCGTCTGCCCGGGCCGGTGCACGGTGGCGGGCAGCCAGGGGTGCGTGAGCAGCTGCGGCAGCGCTGCCAGCCCGCCCAGGAGCGGGCTCGGCAGCAGCTCCAGGTCCTGCGCGCGCACCGGCACCGAGAGCACCAGCTCCCCGCTGCCGGCCTGCCAGCTGCGCAGCAGCGCCTGCGCCTGCGCCTCGCGCGCGGCCGCGCTGGCGGCCGGGACAGCGGCTGCGAGCTGCGCGTTCAGCGGCAGGAAGGGATCCGGATGCACCGGCTGCGGCAGCACCTGCGCCGACAGACCCGCCACCCAGATGCCGTCGTACACCACCACCGGGTCGGCGAGCGTGGCGGAGATCGTCACGATCACGTCCGCATCGGCCGGGCGGAAGGCAGCGCCGCCGGCGAACTCGCGCAGCAGCGCGATCCCCGGGCCCCCCGCCAGGCGCGGCACGCAGGCACTCAGCTCGCCGAATTCCTCCAGCAGCTCGTGCCAGCGCACCAGCGTCTGCTGCGCAGCGCTGTCCGCCTGGGCCCCCGCGGACAGCCCCAGGGCGCTCAGGGCCGTGGCATAGCGTTCCGCCCAGGTGCGCGGGCTGGCCGCGGCGCCGGCGACGGCAGCCTGCGCCTGCGCCAGCCGCACCGCCAGGTCGCGCGCCGCGCCGGACAGGCGCGGCGGGGCCCGCTGCAGCGCCCCCAGCAGCTCGCGCACGTCGAGGCGGGCCACCGGATGCTCGCGCCACAGCACCGCGAGGGCGGCACGGTGGGTTGCCGCGGGGCTGTGCCAGTAGGGTGCGCGCAGCCACCCGGCCACGCTGTCGAAATCCAGTTCCTCGCCGCCGAGCAGGCGCAGGCTGAAGAGCGCGTGGGCGATGAGCGGGGCTTCGCCCAGCGGCACGCCGCCCTCGATGCCCACCAGCTCATCCGGCCGGCGCGCAGGATCAAAGAGGGAGGCCGGGTCGAGCGCCTCGCGGATCAGCGCGGCGAGGCGCTCGCGCGGGCCGGCGGAGCCGGGCAGCATCACCAGCAGCCGTGCATCGGGCTGCGCGCGGATGCGGCTCACGCACCAGCCGGCGATCCCCTCAAGTTCCTCCTCGGCGGTGCCCGGTCGATGGACCTGTGCCACGGTGCCGGGGCTGTATGCAGGCGCGGTTCCCAGTTCCCGCAGGCGCGGCGGCAGCGCATCGAAGCCGCGCAGCCACGGCGGCTGCCCGTGCCGTGCGCGCTCCACCAGGGGCCCGGTGAGTTCGGCGACCGGCGCCGCATTGAGCGCCCGGCAGCGCGCGGCGAACAGGCGCTGCGCGCGGGCCAGCAGCGTCGCCTCCGCATCGCCCGGCAGCTCCCGCAGGGCAATGGCGTGCTCGGCGGCTAAGGCGGCGGCACGGCGCAGCGACTGGCCCAGGCGCACCGCATCGAGCAGCTCGAAGTCCCCGACCGCCGCGGCGGTGGCCTCGCGCCACAGGTACCACTCCTCCGCCGGTGACAGCAGCCGCGGCCACCGCGCAGGGTCGGTCACGGCGGCCCGCTCGGTCTCGCGCCGCAGCCATCCGGAGAGGGAGAGCACGTCCGCGCTGGCCCAGGTGGCCAGGCCGCGTGCCAGTTGCGCGGCCGCGTAGGCCAGCTGCACGGCGCGGGCACGCTGGGGCGTCGGCACGATGAGCGTGCCGCCGCGCAGCAGGTGTTCGCTCAGCTCGTTAGGCAGCCTGAACAATGCGGCGGGCGGCGGCTCGGGCGCTCAAGTTACTTGAAGCGCGCATTGACGACCTTGCCGCGGCTGCCCACGCCGGGCTCGGCGCCCCGGGCGTACTCGGCCAGCAGTTCCTCGGCGCGCGTGAACACCTCGCGCAGCGTCGCCGCATCCGGCAGGTTGGTGATGCGGAAGTGATTGCGGTAGGGCACGTTGAAGCTCACCCCCGGGGCGACCAGCACGTGCTTCTGCTCCAGCAGGTCGAGTGCAAACTGCTGGTCATCGAACTGCGGCAGCTCGGCGGTGTCGACGCCGACGAAGGCGTACATGGCCCCGCCCGGGGGTGCGAGCCGGAGGAAGCGGCTCCTGGCCGTGGCGCTCAGGATCGCGGCGCGCGAATCGTGCAGGCGCCCGCCCGGGGCGGTGAGCTCGCGCACGCTCTGGTGGCCGCCGAGCGCGGTCTGTACCGCCCACTGGCCGATGACATTGCTGCACAGGCGCAGCGAGGACAGCAGCTCGAGCGCACTCAGGTAATCGGCGGCCGCGTGCGTGCGGCCGGAGTAGCTCACCCAGCCCACGCGGTAGCCGCAGGCGCGGTACACCTTGGACAGCCCGGCGAAGGTTGCACACACGGTATCGTGGACCAGGGTGGCCATCGGCACGAACTGCGCGCCCTCGTAGGTCATCTGGTCGTAGATCTCGTCACTGAAGACCACCAGCCCGGCCCGCTCGGCCAGGCGCGCGAGCGCCTCGAGCACGCTGCGCGGGTAGACCGCACCGGTGGGATTGTTGGGATTGATGATGACGATCGCGCGCGTGCGCGGGGTCACCAGGCGCGCCACTTCCTCCGGGTCGGGAATGAAACCCAGCTGCGGATGGCACGGGTAGTGCACCGCGCGCCCGCGGTTGAGGGTCACGGCCGCGGTCCACAGCGGGTAGTCCGGGCTGGGGACGAGCACCTCGTCGCCCTCGTTGAGCAGGGCCCGCAGGGTGAGATCGATCAGCTCGCTCACCCCGTTGCCGATGAACACCTCCTCGGCGCTCACCCCGCTGACCCCGCGAGCCTGCTGCTGCATCACCACCGCTTCGCGCGCCGGGAAGATTCCCTTCTGGTGGCAGTAGCCCTCCGCCTCGCCCATGTTCTCGATCATCGCCAGGCGCATGGTCTCGGGCGTGCGCAGCCCGAAGGCGCGCGGGTTGCCGATGTTCAGGGAGATGATCTCGTAGCCCTGGCGCTCGAGCTCGTGGGCGCGCCGCGCCAGGCGGCCGCGGATCTCGTAGCGGACGTGCCTGAGGCCCTCGCTCGGGCGGATGCTGTGCTCGCTCATAGGCGAAGGAGGATACCAGTTGCATCGCCCGCTGCCCGGCAGCCCTGCGATTTCGTGAAGCACCGCCGCCGGCGGCCGCGGCTAGGGGCGCAACTCGCGCCAGCGGTGGCAGGCGACAAACTCCCCGGGGGCAGCTTCCTCCCAGGCCGGCCGCTGCGCGGCGCACAGCGCCAGTGCGTGCGGGCAGCGCGTGCGGTAGACGCACCCGGAGGGCGGCTCGAGCGGGGACGGCGCTTCCCCGGCGCGCACCGTGCCGAGGCGCGCGGGCTGCAGATCCGGATCCGGCAGCGGGACCGCGTCCAGCAGCTCGCGCGTGTAGGGATGGCGGGGACGGGTGTACAGGGGCCCCGTCGCGGCCTGTTCCATCATGCGGCCCAGGTACAGCACGAGCACCCGCTCGCACAGGCGGCGCACCACCGCGAGATTGTGGCTCACGAACAAAAGGCACAGGCCCGACTCGCGCTTGAGGCTCGCCAACAGGTCCACCACCTGCACCTGGCTGGGCAGATCGAGCGAGCTGACCGGCTCGTCGCACACCAGAAGCTGCGGGGCGAGGACCATCGCCCGGGCGATGCCGACGCGCTGGCCCTGGCCGCCGCTGAGTTCGTGCGGGTAGCGCGCGTTAAGGTCCCCGGGCAGCCCCACGCGCGCGAGCATCGCAGCCACCCGCGCCGCGCGCGCGGCGGCGCCGAGCAGCGGCTCGTGCACGCGCAGTCCCTCCGCCACGATGTCCCCGACCCGCATGCGCGGGTCGAGGCTGCCCAGGGGGTCCTGGAAGATGATCTGCAGGTCGCGGCGCTGGGAACGCAGCTGCGCGCGCGTGAGCTCATCCAGCTCCTGGCCCATCCACACGATGCGCCCGCCCGAATGCGGCAGCAGCTTCAGCAGCGCGCGGGCGAGCGTTGACTTGCCGCTGCCCGACTCCCCGACCACCGCGAGTGCTTCCCCGGCGTGCAGCGTGAGGCTGACCGTGCTCAGGGCGGCCAGCTGCGCGTCCCGGGCCCCGCGGGCGCTGCGCACCGGGTAGGTGACGCTCAGCTCGCTGGCCTCAAGCCTGACCGCTCCCGGGTCGGCGGCGGCGGGCGGCGCGGGGCTAGCCAGGGCGCGCGCCTGCGCCAGCAGGGTGCGCGTGTACTGGTGCTGCGGATGCGCGAACAGCTGCCGCGCTGCGGCGGTCTCGATGATCTGCCCGTGGCGCATGACGGCCACGCGGTCGGCCACCCCGGCCACGGCCCCGAGGTCGTGGGTGATCAGCACCAGGGCCATGCCGGTGTCGCGCTTGAGCTGCGCGAGCAGACTGAGGATCTGCGCCTGCACGGTGACATCGAGCGAGGTCGTCGGCTCGTCGGCGATCAACAGCCGCGGACCGGCCGCGAGCGCGATGGCGATCATCACACGCTGGCGCATGCCCCCGGAGAGCTCGTGCGGGAACTGCTGCAGGCGCTGCCGCGGATCACTCACCTGCACGCGCTCCAGAAGTTCCAGCGCGTGGCGCTGCGCCGCCTCGCGCGAGTCCCCGCAGTGGCGCCTGCGTACCTCGGCGATCTGCGTCCCGATGGCCAGGTGCGGGGTGAGGCTCGTCATCGGGTCCTGGAACACCAGGCCCACGCGCGCGCCGCGCACCCGGTCCCGCTGCGGCTCCGAGAGGCTCAGAAGGTCCTGGCCCTCGAACACCGCGCGCCCGCTCGCCTGGCCGTTGGCGGCCAGAAGGCCGAGCGCCCCGAGGAACAGCTGGCTCTTGCCGGCACCGGACTCCCCGACGAGCCCGAGGCACTCCCCGGGGGCGACCGAGAGGTCCACCGCGTGCACCGCCGGCACGCTCCCGGCGGGGGTGGCGAAGCGGATGGTGAAGCCGGCAAGGCTCAGCAGCGCCGCAGCGCCCGGTTCAGTGCTCACGCGGGTCCAGCGCATCGCGCAGGCTGTCGCCCAGCAGGTTCAGGCTCCCCAGGAGCGCCACCAGGACCGCCGCGGGCGCCAGCAGCATCCACGGCGCCGACTCCATTTCCTGCGCGCCGCCAAAGATCAGGTTGCCGAGGCTCGCCCGGGGCTCCTGCACGCCCAGGCCCAGAAAGCTCAGGAAGCTCTCGAACAGGATCATCTGCGGCACGGTGAGCGCGGCGTACACGAGCACCGGCCCGAGCAGGTTGGGCAGCACGTGCCGCCAGAGAATCTGCGCGCTGCCCATGCCGGTGGCGCGCGCCGCATCGATGAATTCACGGCCCTTGAGCGCGAGGGTCTGCGCGCGCACGATGCGCGCGGTGGTGAGCCAGCCCACGCCGCCCAAGCCCACCAGCAGCACGGCGAGGCTGCCGCGCGCGAACAGGCTGGTCAGGATGATGACGATGAACAGGTACGGCAAGGCGTACAGCACGTCCACGAAGCGCATCATCCAGCCATCGAGGCGCCCGCCGGCAAAGCCGGCCGTCATGCCCCAGCCGAGGCCGATGGCCAGGCTGAGCGCACTCGCCAGCAGGCTCAACAGCAGCGACAGCCGCACCCCCTGCAGGGTGCGCACGTACAGGTCGCGGCCGAGCCGGTCCGTGCCGAACCAGTGATGCCCGGCCGCACCCGGGGCCTGCGCGAGGTGATTCCAGTCCAGCCCCTGCGGCTGCCATGGACTTAAGGCAGGCCCCAGGCAGGCGAGCAGCACCAGGCCCGCCAGCACGCACAGCGCCGCGCGCGCCGCACCGCGCTGCCACAGCCGGCCCGCGGCGGCCCGCCACGGCGATGGCAGCGGCTGCGGCGCCTCAGCCATGCCGCACGGCCGGATCGAGCCAGCCATAGAGCAGGTCGGCGAGGAAATTCAGCACCAGGGTGAGCGTGCCGTAGACCACCACCATGCCCAGCACCAGCGGATAGTCGCGGTCGATCGCCCCCTGCACCAGGTAGCGCCCGGTGCCCGGCAGCCCGAACACGCTCTCCACCACCAGCGAGCCGGTGACGACGAAGGCGATCGCAGGTCCGAGGTAACTCACCACCGGCAGCAGCGCGGGGGGGAGCGCGTGGCGCCACAGCACGCGGTGGAACCCGAGTCCGCGCGCGCGTGCGCTGCGCACGTACGCGCTGCGCAGGCTCTCGAGCAGGCTCGCGCGCATCAGGCGCGAGAGCGTTGCCGCCACCGGCAGCGCCAGCGTCAGCACCGGCAGCACCAGGTAGCGCGGCGCACCGAAGCGCCAGCCGGCCACGGGCAGCCAGTGCAGGTGGATGGCAAACACCAGCGCCAACAGCGGCCCGACCACAAAACCCGGCAGCGCCAGCGCGAGCGCACTGCCGAGCGACACCGCATGGTCGGCCGGATGGCCGTGGCGGACGGCCGCGGCGATGCCCGCCGGGATCCCGCCGGCGATGGCGAGCAGCAGCGCCGCGAGCCCCAGGGTGAGGCTCACCGGCAGCCCCTGGGCGATCAGTTCCCGCACGCTGAAGTCGCGCTGTCTTAACGAGGGACCGAAGTCCCCGTGGGCCAGGGCGCGGAGGTAATGGCCGTACTGCGCCGGCAGGCTCTGGTCGAGCCCGTAGGCGCGCACCAGGTTCGCCCGCACCACCGGGGACAGGCCCTGCTCCTGGTCGAAGGGGCCGCCGGGGCTCAGGCGCAGGATGAGGAAGGACAGCGAGACGATGACGAACAGCGCGGGCAGCAGGCCCAGGAGCCGATGAAGCAGGTAGCGCAGCATGCGGGACTTTAGGGAGACGGTGCGCAATTCGTCAACGCCGCGGCCCCCGGCGGCAACACCGCCGCGGGGAGGGTCCGTTATACTGCGCCCCCTGTTGCCCGCCCGCGGGCCATCCGTGAAGAGTCTCTTGCAATGAAGCGCATCCTGGTCGGTATCAAGCGTGTCGTTGACTACAACGTGCGCATCCGGGTCAAGCCGGACAACACGGGCGTCATCACCGATGGGGTGAAGATGAGCGTCAACCCCTTCGACGAGATTGCCCTCGAGGAGGCGCTGCGCATCAAGGAGCGTGGCGGCGCCGAGGAAGTGGTGGTCGCCACGGTCGGACCGGCCGACTGCCAGCAGCAGCTGCGCACCGCGCTCGCCATGGGCGCCGACCGCGCGCTGCACGTGGTGGCCGACGGGATCGTCGAGCCGCTCACCGCCGCGCGCGCCCTCCTGAAGCTCGTCGAGCGCGAGCAGCCGCTGCTGGTGATCCTGGGCAAGCAGGCCATCGATGACGACAACGGCCAGACCGGGCAGATGCTGGCGGCGCTGTGGAACCGCCCGCAGGCCACCTATGCCTCCAAGCTCGAACTGACCGGCGACAGCGCGCGCGTCACGCGCGAGGTGGATGCGGGCCTGGAGACGCTCGATGTCGACCTGCCCGCGGTGATCACCACCGACCTGCGCCTGAACGAGCCGCGCTACGTGAAGCTGCCGGACATCATGAAGGCCAAGAAGAAGCCCCTCGACAGCCTCACCCTGGCCGGCCTCGGCGTCGAGGCGCGTCAGCAGCTGAAGCTGGTGAAGTTCGAGCCGCCGCCGCAGCGCCAGAAGGGCATCAAGGTCAAGGACGCCGCCGAACTTGTCGATGCGCTGAAGAAGAAGGGACTCCTGTGAGCAGCCAGATCCTCATCGTTGCCGAGCATGACGGCAAGACCTTGAACCTCGCCACGGCCAAGTGCGTCACCTGCGCACGGGCCCTCGCCGATGCCCAGATCACCATTGCCGTGTTCGCGGTCAACGGCGCCGCGGTGGCCGGGCAGGCCGCACAGCTTGCCGGCGTGAGCCGCGTGCTCAGCATCGACAATCCGGCCAACGAGCACGCCCTCGCCGCGGTGCTCGCCCCGCAGGTCGCCGCCATTGCCGGCCCCTACTCCCTGGTGCTGGGCGCCTCGACGACTTTCGGCAAGGACCTCATGGCGCGCGTCGCCGGCCTCATGGATGCCCCGCAGCTCTCGGACATCATGGCGATCGAGAGCGCGACGCGCTTCCGCCGTCCGATCTACGCCGGCAACGCCATCCTCACCGTCGATACCACCGGGGTGGCGAAACTCATCGGCACCGTGCGTCCGGCCTCCTTCGAGGCGGGCGGTGCCGGCGGCAGCGCCCCGATCGAGCAGGTGGCGGTGGACGTGCCGCTGCCCACCCACACCCGCTTCGTCTCGGTGTCGGCCGCCAAGAGTGACCGCCCGGACCTGCAGACGGCCGCGCGGGTGATCTCCGGCGGCCGCGCCCTGGGCAGCGCGGATGGCTTCAAGATCCTCTACAGCCTCGCCGGCAAGTTGAACGCCGCCGTCGGTGCCTCGCGCGCGGCGGTGGATGCCGGCTACGCACCCAACGAGATGCAGGTCGGCCAGACCGGCAAGATCATCGCCCCGGAGCTGTACATGGCGGTCGGGATCTCGGGTGCGATCCAGCACCTGACGGGCATCAAGGATGCGCGCACCATCGTCGCCATCAACAAGGATGGCGAGGCGCCGATCTTCGAGGTCGCCGACATCGGCCTCGTGGGCGACCTGTTCCAGGTCATCCCCGAGATCGAGCGGCTGCTCGGCTAGAGCTGACCTAAGACGTGCTCGGCCGCGGACACCTTGAACTGTCCGGGGGCCTCGATGTCCACGTGCGTGGCGGTGCCGTCCTTGACGATCAGCGCGAAGCGCTGGCCGCGCAGGCCCATGCCGTAGCCCTTGGCATCGAGCTCCAGCCCCAGGGCCCTGGCGTAGTCGCCGTTGCCGTCGGCGAGCATCAGGACCTTGTCGCCGACGCTGGAGGACTTGCCCCAGGCGTTCATCACGAACACGTCGTTCACGGCCATGCAGGCGATGGTGTCCACGCCCTTGGCCTTGATCGCGTCCGCCAGCTCCACAAAGCCGGGCAGGTGCTTGGCATCGCACGTCGGGGTGAAGGCACCGGGCACGGAGAACAGCACGACCTTCTTGCCCTTGAACAGCTCGTCCGTGGTGATGTCCTTCGGTCCCTCCTTGGTCATCCGCTTGAGCGTGCCCGCGGGCATCTTCTCGCCTGCCTTGATCGTCATGTGCCTCATCTCCTGGTGCGTATTTTCAGTAACCGACACGTCCCTCGAGACATGCGGTCCCAACGAGAAGGGCCGGGAGATGCTCTCGCCGGCCCTGTGTGTCTCAATCCGACCCTGCGGCATCAGGCCCGCGGGGGCTAAGCGCTCAGCCCTTGGCGTGCAGCACCCACAGGCCCGCCAGCTGCTCCAGTGACGGGTCGCCCTTGACGGACTTGAAGGTCTTGATCGCCTCGTCCTTCTTGCCGGCCTTCAGCTGCGAGATGCCCAGCAGCAGGCGGCTGTTCGCCTCGTTGCTCAGCCCGCCCTTGGTCACGCCCTTGCCGAGCAGGTCCGCGGCCTTGTCGTACTGGCCGTAGCCGTAATAGGCAAAGCCGGCCGCCGCGCTCTTCACGCCCGTGGCCGCGGTATCGGCGTCCTTCTCCAGCTTCGGCAGCGAGGCCTGGTCGCTGGCAGCCTGCTTCTTCACCGTTTCCAGCAGGCGGGTATTGCGGTCCTTGACGCGCTGGTCGGTGAAGACGCCCTTGTCGAAGCCCTTCTCCAGCACCTTCTGCGCCTCGCCCGGGGAGCCGGCCTCGAGCGCCAGCTGCGCCATCTCGTTGTAGTCGCCGGCTTCCTTGAGGATGTCGACGTCGTTCATCAGGCGGTAGGTCTGCAGCGTGTTGGTGTCGTTGTTGGAGGTCTGGCGCCGGATCGAGAACAGCAGGTTCGACCAGTACTCGGTCTTCGGGTAGTAGGTGACCAGGCGCTCCATCGTATGCTGCTGGCAGGCGGTGTCCTCGATCTTGACGCAATCGCCGAGCACGAGCTTCAGCGCATCTTCCTTGGGCTGCTGACCGGCGTGGATCTGCTGGTCAACGAGGGCGGACTCGATCTTGTACGAATCCTTGTAATTGCCCTTCAGGTAATAGGCCTGCGCCACGAGGTTCTTGTTGTCATCGGTGGCGAAGCCGCCCTTGATGGCGCGCTGGCCGAACTCGATGGCCTTGTCGTAGTTCTTGACCTGGAAGTTCAGCGCCAGCAGCGCCCGGGTGAGCTGCGGCACATCCGCCTGGGGCATGAAGCTGCTGTCGATGCGCGTCTCGCAGTCCTTGGCCGCATCCGCGTAGTTGCCGGCGCCGATGTTGGCGTTGCAGCCGAACTCGGCGATGGTGTACTGATCGAACGGGGTCTTCTCAGGCAGCGCCTGGGCCTCGTGGATCTTGGCCAGCGCGGCCGGGTACTGCTTGTTCTTCAGGGCCTCCTGCGCCGGTACCAGCAGCTTTGCCACCTTCTCGCTGTTGGTGTTCTTGCCGGCGGCAAGGACCGGGTTGCCCGTCATCAAAACCGCGGCGCCGAGGATGGCTGCCGCAACCGCAACTGTGACCTTCATGTTTCGAATTTACCTTACGAGTACTGAACGAGGACTGAACGAGGACTGAACGATTACTGACCGAACTGCGCGACGTTGGTGAAGCCGATCTTCTGCATGTGGTTGCGCTGGGCCGCGGCCAGCACCTGGGCGACGACACCGTACTTGGCGCGCCGGTCGGGGCGCAGGTGGATCTCCGGCTGGGGCTCCTTGGCCGCCTCGTTGTGGAAGTAGCCCTCCAGCTGCGGCAGGCCGGTCACCGGCGTGCCGTTCCAGGCGATCGTGCCGTCGAAGTCGATCTCCAGGTCGATCACCTCCGGTGGCGTGTCCGGCGGCGGCGGCTGCGCGTTGGGATTGGGCATGTCCAGCTTGACCGCATGGGTCATCACCGGCAGCGAGATGATCAGCGTGACCAGCAGCACCAGCATCACATCGATGAGAGGGGTGGTGTTGATGTCACACATCACCCCGCCCGAACCTGAACCGACACTCATTGCCATGGAATAAAGCTCCTGAAGACTTTAGCGGTAGCCGCGCACGCCGTGGTCGGGCTCGGTGAGGAAGCCGACCTTCTGGATGCCGCCGCGCTGCACCATGTACATGACGCGGCCGATGGCCTCGTAGCGGGTTTCCTTGTCGCCGCGGATGTGGATCTCCGGCTGGGGCTTGATGACTGCCGCCTGCCGCACATCCAGCAGCAGCGACTCGGGGTTGGCCACGCGGGTGTCGTTCCAGTAGATGTTGCCGTCCTTGTCGACGGCGATCGTGATGTTCTCGGGCTTGGTCTGGGTCGGGATGTTGACCGCCTTGGGCAGGTCGACCTTCACCGTCTTGTTGATCACGGGAATCGTGATCAGGAAGATGATGAGCAGCACCAGCATGACATCCACCAGGGGCGTGGTGTTGATGGTCGAAATGGCGCCCTGCTCTTCCTCGGACCCGCCGCCAATGTTCATTGCCATGGATCAGCTACTCCTTCAAAGGCACACGGGGACTGCCGGGGCGCGCTGACGCGTGCCCGGCAGCCCCCCGCAGCAACTTACTTGCCGACCGCCGCGGCCTTGGCCGCTGCCGGACGGGCGCCGCCCATGGTGCCCGGGCCGTCGGTGACCATGCGCGCGCCGCTTACCAGATAGGCATGCAGATCGCTGGCAAAGTTCCGCAGCGAGTCCTGCAGGGACTTGTTGCGACCGAGCAGCCAGTTGTAGCCCATGACCGCCGGCACCGCGACGAACAGGCCGATGGCGGTCATGATGAGCGCCTCACCGACCGGTCCTGCCACCTTGTCGATGCTCGCCTGGCCGGCGACGCCGATGCTGACGAGGGCGTTCAGGATGCCCCACACCGTGCCGAACAGGCCGACGAAGGGGGCGGTGGAGCCGACGGTTGCCAGCAGGCCGAGGCCGCTGGAGAGCTTCGCGCTCACACCCTCAACGGCGCGCTGCAGCGACATCGTGATCCACTCGTGCAGGTCGATGCGGTCGGTCAGGCGACCATCGTGGTGAGAGGCGGCGCGCAGGCCGTCCTCGGCGATGAGGCGGAACTCATCGCCCTTGCGCAGACGCTCGACGCCGTCCTTGACCGACGGGGCGGTCCAGAACTGCTTCTCGACGATCCGCGCGGACTTCTTCAGCTTGCTCTGGTCCCACAGCTTCGTGAGCATGACGTACCACGAGGCGAGCGACATGATGAGCAGGAGAATGAGCACCGAACGGGCAATGATGTCACCGCCCGCCCACAACGCACCGAGGCCGTAAGGGTTGGAAGTGGTGACGGTGGAGGCGGCGGCTGCGACTTGGTTTTCCATAGTTTTCCTCGAATCGACAAAAATAATGCCGCACCCCCTGCGCCAGGAGTGCGGCCTCTGAATTACCTGATCTGGAACCTGATACCCAACTTGTTGCACGAGGCGACCGGCTTGCCATCCTCGGTGGCCGGCTTGTACTTGCCGGACGCGGCGGTGGTCAGCTTGATCGCGGCTTCGTCCAGGTGCGGGAAGCCGGAGGTCTTGTCGAGCGTGGGCGCAGCGGTGAGCCTACCGTCCGGCCCCACACACACGTTGATCACCGCCATGCCCTGCTCCTCGAGGCGCTTGGAGGCCGGCGGGTAGTACTCCTCGCTGTTCGGGAAGCCCTTGCCAGGGCCGGCCGCGGTGCGCGTGACCGCACGCGGAGCAACCGGCGCCGGAGCCACGTGCTGCGTCGTGGTGTTGGTGATGGCCGTCGAGGCGACCGCCTGCGGCACCTCCACGATCGTGTCGGTCGGCGGGATCTCCACCGGCGGACGCTCGAAGGTCGGCGGCGGCGGCGGCGGCGGCGGGGTGTTCTTCACATCCTCCGGCGTGAAGACCGCCTGCACGGGGGGCGCGAGCGCTTCGATGGCGCGACTGGCAAGCCCGGTCACCAGCGCCCACAGGATAAACAGGTGCAGCAGCAGGATCGCTCCCACCACTACGCCGCGTCGCGTAAAGAACTGGGAATCCTGTTCGATATGAGCAGCCATGAGTTACTAATCGTCGTGCTGTCTAAAACGCCGGACCTGCAATCGGGGCAGCGAAAGCCGAAGCATCCGCTGCCTCAATCAAAGAACCCGGACCCCGGACCCAAGCGGCAGTCATGCCCGCAGGACCCTTCCCCACATCATCAACGGTCAATTCATCTTATCCGGCATTCGGTCCGGCGGGCCCATGATTATAAGAATCGGCCCCGGACGGAGTGCGCGGCTTACGCGCGCAGCGACGAATACTCTTCCCGAACTGTAACCGCTGCCTTTCGCACTGACAACTGCGGCGATGCCTTAAGAATGGTTCCGGCGCGCCTGCGTCGGCTCAGTCACCGCTCCTTGCGAGGCGCTGCCCACCAGGGCGGCGTACTTGGCGAGCACACCGCTTGCGGCATAGGGTTTTGGCGCTTTCCAGGCCGCGCGGCGCCGCTTTAATTCAGCCGCGGCAAGCTCGACGCGGATCTCGCGGCGGCGCGCATCGACTACGATCCGGTCGCCTGTCTTCAAGAGGCCGATGGGCCCGCCCACGGCAGCCTCCGGAGAAATATGTCCGACCACGAAGCCGTGGCTGCCGCCGGAGAAGCGCCCGTCGGTGATCAGGGCGACCTTGTCCCCCAGCCCCAGGCCCATGATCGCCCCGGTGGGACTGAGCATCTCGCGCATGCCCGGGCCGCCGCGCGGGCCCTCGTTGCGGATCACGACCACATCGCCCGCGCGCACCTGCCCGGCCAGGATCGCCTGGGTGGCGCGTTCCTCGCCATCGAACACGCGCGCGCGCCCCTCGAAGCGTTCCCCCTCCTTGCCGGTGAGCTTGGCGACGGCTCCCTCGGGCGCGAGGTTCCCGTAGAGGATCACCAGATGGCTGTCCTTCTTCAGCGGCTTGGAGAGCGGGTGCACAATGTCCTGCCCACTCATGTACATGGGAATCTTTTCCAGATTCTGCCGCAGGGTCTGGCCGGTGACCGTCATGCACTCCCCGTGCAGCAGCCCGCCCTCCAGGAGCATGCGCATCAACGGTTGGATGCCACCGATCGCCACCAGTTCCGACATCAGATAGCGCCCGCTCGGGCGCAGGTCCGCCAGCACCGGCGTGCGCCGGCCGATGCGGGTGAAATCGTCCAGTTTCAGCTTCACGCCCGCCGCGTGCGCGATCGCCAGCAGGTGCAGCACGGCATTGGTGGAGCCCCCCAGCGCGATGACCACGGTGATCGCATTCTCGAAGGCGTGGCGGTTGAGGATGTCGCGGGGCTTCAAGCCCGCCTGCACCAGGCGCACCACCGCCTCCCCGGCGCGGCGCGCATCGGAGCGCTTGTCCTCCCCGACGGCCTCCTGCGCGGAGCTGCCCGGCAAGGACAAGCCCAAGGCCTCGATGGCCGAGGCCATGGTATTGGCGGTGTACATCCCACCGCAGCTGCCAGGTCCGGGAATGGCGGTGCGCTCGATCTCCAGCAGGCCCGCGTCGGAGAGCTTGCCGGCCGCGTGCGCCCCGACGGCCTCGAACACCGAGACGATGTCGCGGCGCTGGGCGCCCGGGCGGATGGTGCCGCCGTAGACGAACACCGACGGGCGGTTCAGGCGCGCCATGGCCATCGCGCACCCGGGCATGTTCTTGTCGCAGCCGCCCACGGCCACGAAGCCATCGAAGCCGGCCGCGCCGGCGACCGCCTCGATCGAGTCGGCGATGATCTCGCGCGAGACCAGCGAGTAGCGCATCCCCGGGGTGCCCATGGAGATCCCGTCCGAGACGGTGATGGTGTTGAACAGCACGCTCTTGCCGCCGGCCGCATCCACCCCGGCGCAGCTCTGGCGCGCGAGCTCGTTGATGTGCATGTTGCAGGGGGTGACGTTGGCCCCGGTGGAGGCCACCCCGATCTGCGGGCGCGTGAAATCCGCCTCGCTGAAGCCGACCGCCCGCAGCATCGCGCGCGAGGGCGCCTGCTTGTCCCCATCCACCACCACGCGCGAGTAGGCCCGCGGATCGGTGAGCTTCTTCCTGGCCATGTGTGCTTGCCCGTTCCTTACTATTCGCCGCGCGCGCGGCGCATGCGGTTAAAGCCCAGCGCTCCGGCCACCGTCATCAGCAGCGGCAGTGCGAGCGCGTATTTCCCGGCGCCCGCATGCAGCGCCTCCAGCCCCATGTAGGCGAGCACGCCCACCGGCGGGGCGAGTCCGCCGCGCAGGCCCGTGAGGGTGACGTGCACGCCCATGTAGTGCTGCGCGCGCCCCGCGGAGGCGAAATCGTTGTGCCCGAGGTTCCAGCCTAGATTAGCACCCGCCTGCGCCACGCCCAGCAGCACCGCCCCGCTCCACAGCACCGTGAGCGAGCCCAGGAACACCCCGAGGGCGAGCACGCCGCTGGCGATCACCAGCGCCCAGCCCTGCCGGGCGCGGTAGCGCACCACGTGCGAGGCGTCGAACAGCCGCGCCCAGGCCGGCAGGAACAGTGGCTGGGTGACCAGCGGCACGACCGCGAGCAGCCCGATCTGGGTGCCGCTCGGGATGTGCATCTGCTCGGAGAACAGGAGCACCAGCTGCGCGGTGAGCATGAGGTTGCCGGCGCCGAAGATCCCCATCCACAGCATGTACTCGCGGTAGTCCGGGTCTTCCCTGAGGATGAGCGTGAGCATCGCCAGGCTGAACGGCTCGCTCTTGGCCCCGCTCGCCCCTTCGGCGGCCAGCAGCTGGAACTCGCGCCGCACGCGCATGGCGCGGTACAGCCATGCCCCGGCCAGACCGGCGAGCGCGCCGCCCCCGTAGAGCCAGCGCGCATCCACCACGCGCGCCTCCAGCGCCCAGCCCACCAGGGCGGCGGAGCTGGCCACGGCGATCGAGTTGACGATGACGATGCGCCCGGTGATGCGGGCGAGCACGTTGCGCGGGTAGTTGGCCGTCCACACCGCCGCGCGCACGGTGAGGATCGCCGCCCACAGCACCCGTGCCAGGATGATCGAGGCCACCGTGAACAAAAGCCCGCGCGCGCCGCCGGAGGCCAGGGCGACCCCGCCGACGGCCAGGGCGAAGGCGGCCTGCAGGGCCACCATGAGCCCGACGCGGGCACGCCCGTGGGCCACGTTCGCCCACACGAAGGAGAGCACATTGGAGAAGGCCGGTGCCCCACTCACCAGCGCCACGGCGATGTTCACCCCGAGGAGGCTCGCGGCACGCCCGAAGTGCTGCTTCACCAGGACCGCGGCGGTGGCCCCCTCCACCAGCCCCAGGGCGAGGCCGAGCAGCCCCCACGGCAGGATCTCGCGGCGGAAGATGCCTTCGGCGATGGGACTGGGCTGGGGGATGCGACCGGCGGCCACGGGCGGCAAGCTTAAACGCCCGCTGCGGTGCACACCATGCGCGTTGACAAGCTCCTCGCGCATATGCTCCTATCGGAGCATTCAGGATTCGTTCGCACCCATGAGTCAAACCACCCTTCAGGCCCTTCCCGATGTCGCGCCGGCAGGCGCGCGTGGCGGCCTGCTGCTGGTACTGCCGGTACTGCTGCTCCTTAGCCGGAGCGAGCGGTGCGGGGCACTCGCGAACGCCTGAACCCAACCAGGCACGAGCGACAAGACACCACAAAAACCCCGCACCGGCCACCAGCCGATGCGGGGTTTTTCCTGTTTGCCAACCGCCCCCACGCGCGGGGCTTGAGGAGTGACGCTAGATGAGGCTGTATTCGCACAAAGACGTCGACAAGAAGGCCCTGAAGGGGGCGCGCATCGCCATCCTCGGCTACGGCAGCCAGGGGCGTGCGCATGCCCTGAACCTGCATGACTCAGGCTTCGACGTGGTGGTCGGCGTGCGCAAGGGCGGCCCCGGCTGGAAGAAGGCGAAGAAGGACGGCCTGGCCGTGGCGGAACCGGCCGCCGCGGTGGTGGGTGCGGACCTGGTGGCGATGCTGCTGCCGGACACCGCGCAGAAGGGCTTCTACGCGTCCATCCAGTCCGGCCTGAAGAAAGGCGCCACGCTGCTGTTCGCGCACGGCTTCAACGTGCACTTCGGGCAGATCAAGCCGCGCAAGGACCTGGACGTGGTGCTGATTGCCCCCAAGGGACCGGGGGACCTGGTGCGCCGCCAGTACCAGCAGGGCCGCGGCGTGCCGTGCCTCCTGGCCGTGGCGCAGGATGCCACCGGCCAGGCGCACGCTAAGGCACTGGCCTACGCCGACGGCATCGGCGGCACGCGCGGCGGGGTGCTCGAGACCAGCTTCGCCGAGGAGACCGAGACGGACCTGTTCGGCGAGCAGGCGGTGCTGTGCGGCGGGGCGACGGAGCTCGTCGTCAAGGGCTTCGAGACCCTGGTCGAGGCCGGCTACCAGCCCGAGGTGGCCTACTACGAGTGCCTGCATGAGCTGAAGCTGATCGTCGACCTGCTGCACGAGGGCGGCATTACCAAGATGCACCAGTTCATCAGCGAGACCGCCAAGTACGGCGACCTCACGCGCGGCCCGCGTGTGGTGGATGCGCGCGTGAAGAAGGAGATGAAGAAGATCCTGAAGGAAGTCCAGGACGGCACCTTCGCCCGGCAGTGGATCGCGGAGAACGAGAAGCACGGCAAGCGCGGCTACAACAAGCTGCTCAAGGCCGACATGAACCGCCAGATCGAGAAGGTCGGCGCGAAGCTGCGTGCGCGCATGCCCTGGCTCGAGGAGAAGCGCTGAAAGTACCCACCGCCGCGGCCGTCAGCGCCGGCGCGGCTTAACTGACCCACCTAATCAGGATGTGCCCCATGGTCGCCCAACCCGACCGCGTAATGATCTTCGACACCACCTTGCGTGATGGCGAGCAGTCCCCCGGCTGCAGCATGACCCGCCCCGAGAAGCTGCGGGTGGCGCGCGCGCTGGCGGAGCTGGGCGTCGATGTCATCGAGGCCGGCTTCCCGGCCGCCTCCAAGGGCGACTTCGACAGCGTGAGCGCGGTCGCCCGCGAGGTGCACGGGCCGATCATCTGCGCGCTGGCGCGCTGCAACGCGGGCGACATCGAGCTGGCGGCCAAGGCGGTCGCCGCCGCCGAGCGCCGCCGGGTGCACGTGTTCCTGGCGACCAGTGCGATCCACCGCCAGTACAAGCTCAACATGGCCCAGGACGAGATCCTGCGCCTGGCCGCCGAGGGGGTGGGCCGCGCGCGCGCCCTGTGCGAGGACGTGGAGTTCTCCCCCGAGGATGCCTCGCGCACCGAGATCGAGTTCCTGGCGCAGGTGGTCGAGGTGGCCATCGCAAGCGGTGCCACCACCGTGAACATCCCGGACACGGTCGGCTACACCGTGCCGGATGAGTTCGCCGAACTGTTCCGCTACCTGCGCAAGAACGTGCGCGGCATCGAGAACGTGCGCCTGTCGGTGCACTGCCACGATGATCTGGGGATGGCCGTGGCCAACAGCCTCACCGCGGTGGTCGCCGGCGCCCGGCAGATCGAGTGCACCATCAACGGCATCGGCGAGCGCGCCGGCAACTGCTCGCTCGAGGAAGTGGTCATGGCGCTGAAGACCCGCGCGGCCTTCTTCAACCTCGCCACTCACATCAACACCCAGCGCCTCTACCCGACCTCGCGCCTGCTCTCCTCCATCACCGGCATGCCGATCGCGCGCAACAAGGCGGTGGTCGGGGAGAACGCCTTTGCCCACGAAAGCGGCATCCACCAGCACGGCATGCTCAAGCACCACTCCACCTACGAGATCATGCGCCCGGAGGATGTCGGCCTGCAGCGCTCGAGCCTGGTGCTCGGCAAGCACTCCGGCCGGCACGCCTTCCGCGACCGCGTGCAGGCGCTCGGCTTCGAGCTGGACGAGCTGGAACTGAACCGCGCCTTCGAGGAATTCAAGGCGCTCGCGGACAAGAAGAAGGAGCTCTTCGACGGCGACATCGAGGCCATCGTGCTGTCCGCGGAAGGCTCGGCCTCCGGCCCCTGGCACCTGCAGGAGCTGTCCGTCGAGGCACGCAGCAATGCGGCCGCGCGCGCCACGGTGATCCTGGCGCACTCGGACGGGCGCAGCATCGAGCACAGCGCCACCGGCGATGGCCCGGTGGATGCGGCCTTCAAGGCGATCGAGGCCGCCAGCGGCATCCGCGTGGCGTTGCGCAAGTTCGAGGTGCACTCGGTGTCCGAGGGCGAGGATGCCCAGGGCGAGGCGCGCATCTACGTGGAGTACAATCAGCGCACGTACCGCGGCGCCAGCGTCAGCACGAACATCGTCGAGTCCGCCACGCGCGCCTTCCTCGAGGTGATCAACCGCATCGAGCTGGCGCAGTCCGGGGCCCGCTCGCGCGAGGAGCGCAGCGCGGCCACCCCCGCTTAAGGAGATCCCATGCCCATACCGGCCACGCAGTTCATCTGGTTCAACGGCAAGCTCGTCCCCTGGGAGAAGGCGACGGTGCACGTGCTCAGCCACGCGCTGCACTACGGCTCCTCGGTGTTCGAGGGCGTGCGCGCCTACGAGACACCCAAGGGAGTGGCGATCTTCCGCCTGCGCGACCACACCCGGCGGCTGTTTGACTCGGCCAAGATCTACCGCATCAACCTGCCCTTCTCGGTCGAGCAGATCAACGAGGCCTGCCGCCAGGTGATCGCCGCCAACAAGCTCGCCAAGGGCGCCTACATCCGCCCGGTGGCCTTCAAAGGCTACGGCGAGATCGGCGTGACGCCCCGCCATGAGCCACCGACCGAGGTCGCGATCGCCGCCTGGGAATGGGGCAAGTATCTGGGCGCCGACGCGGAGGAGCACGGCGTCGATGCCTGCATCTCCTCCTGGCAGCGCGTGGCGCCGAACACCATCCCCGCCCTCGCCAAGGCCGGCGGCAACTACCTCTCCAGCCAGCTGATCGGCATGGAGGCGCGGCGCTTGGGCTTCGCCGAGGGCATCGGCCTGTCCTCCGACGGCACCCTGAGTGAGGGCTCCGGGGAGAACCTGTTCCTGGTGAAGGACGGGGTGCTGCTCACCCCGGGGCTGTCGCACTCGGTGCTGGGCGGGCTCACCCGCGACTCGGTGATGCGGCTGGCGCGCGAGCGCGGCCTGGAGGTGCGCGAGGCCGCCCTGCCGCGCGAGCTGCTGTACATCGCCGACGAGGCCTTCTTCACCGGCACGGCGGTGGAGATCACCCCGATCCGCTCGGTCGACCGGCTCACCATCGGCAACGGCAAGCGCGGACCGGTCACCGAGACCCTGCAGAACGCCTTCTTCGGCCTGTTCTCCGGCAAGACCCCCGACAAGTGGGGCTGGCTGGACTATGTCGACATGTCCGCCCCGCGCGCCGCGGCGGCCGGCTGAACCGGTCGGCGCCGAAGATGCCCACCGCGCGCACGCTCTTTGACAAGGTCTGGGCCGCCCACGAGGTCAGCCCCGAGACCGAGGCGACCCCGGCGGTGCTGTACATCGACCTGCACCTGATCCACGAGGTGACCTCGCCGCAGGCCTTCGCGGTCCTGCGCGAGCGCGGGCTCGCCGTGCGCCGCGCCGACCGCACGCTCGGCACGATGGACCACTCGACCCCGACGCTCACCGCCCAGGTCTTCGGCGGGGCACCGATCGCGGTGGACTCCGCCGCCCGGCAGGTGCAGCAGCTGGAGAAGAACTGCGCCGAGTTCGGGGTGGAGCTGCTGGCGCTGCGCAACGCGCAGCGCGGCATCGTGCACGTCATCGGTCCCGAGCTCGGGCTCTCGCAGCCGGGCAAGACCATCGTTTGCGGCGACAGCCACACCAGCACCCATGGGGCGCTTAGGCGCGCTCGCCTTCGGCATCGGCACGACCGAGGTCGGGCACGTGCTCGCCACGCAGTGCCTGCTGCAGAGAAAGCCGAAGTCCCTCGCCATCAACATCGAGGGCCCCCTGGCCAGCGGGGTCACCGCCAAGGACCTGATCCTCTCGATCATCGGCACCATCGGGGTCGATGGCGGCACCGGGCACGTCATCGAGTACCGCGGCTCGACCATCCGCGCACTGGCGATGGATGAGCGCCTGACGGTGTGCAACATGTCGATCGAGGCCGGCGCCCGCGCCGGCATGATCGCCCCGGACGAGGTGACCTACCGCTACCTCAAGGGTCGCCCGCGCGCGCCCGCGGGGGCGGCCTGGGAAGAAGCCGTGGCGCGCTGGCGCACGCTGCCCAGCGATGCGGGGGCGCGCTTTGACCGCGAGGTAAGCATCGATGCCACCGCCATCGAGCCGATGATCACCTACGGCACCAACCCCGGCATGGTGATCCCGATCTCAGCCGTCATCCCGCAGCGCCCCGGGGATGCCGCCTTCGCCCGCGCGCTCAGCTACATGGGGTTCACCGCCGGGGAGCCGATCAAGGACCAGAAGGTGAACGTGGTGTTCCTCGGCAGCTGCACCAACGCGCGCCTCTCGGACCTGCGCGCGGCGGCGGCGGTGCTGCGCGGCAAGCGCATCGCCCGCGGCATCACCATGCTGGTGGTGCCCGGCTCCCAGGACATCAAGCGCCAGGCCGAGACCGAGGGCCTGGACCGGGTATTCCTCGATGCCGGCGCCGAGTGGCGCGAGTCGGGCTGCTCGATGTGCCTGGGGATGAACGGGGACCTGGTGGGCCGCGGGGAATATTCCGTCTCGACCAGCAACCGCAACTTCGAGGGCCGCCAGGGGGCCGGGGCGCGCACCCTGCTCGCCAGTCCCGTGACCGCGGCCGCCTGCGCCCTCACCGGCCGGGTCACCGACCCGCGCGAACTTGCCTGACCGAGCCGCAACGCCCATGGAACCCTTCACCACCCTCACCTCGCGCACCGTGGTCATGCCGGCGGCCAACATCGACACCGACCAGATCATCCCGGCGCGCTTTCTGACCACCACCACCCGGGCCGGCCTGGGCGCGCAGCTGTTCACCGACTGGCGCTACGCGGCCTCCGGCGCCCCCAACCCCCAGTTCATCCTCAACCGCCCGGAGTCCAAGGGCTGCCAGGTGCTGGTCGCGGGCCGCAACTTCGGCTGCGGCTCCTCGCGCGAGCATGCCCCCTGGGCGCTGCTCGACTACGGCTTCCGCGCCGTCATCAGCACCGAGCTCGCCGACATCTTCTGCTCGAACGCGCTGAAGAACGGCCTCCTGCCGGTGACCGTCGATGAAAAGACCAGTGACTGGCTGATCGCCCACCCGGGCGTGGAGGTGACGCTCGACGTCGCGGCCGGCACCCTCACCCTGCCCGGCGGTGCGGCCGTGTTTTTCCCGCTCGGGGACTTCGACCGGCACTGCCTGCTGCAGGGCGTGGATGAGCTCGGCTACCTGCTCGAGCGGCGCGCGGCGATCGAGGCCTTCGAGCAGCGTCCATGAGGGCGAGCATCGCGGTGCTGCCCGGTGATGGCATCGGGCCGGAAGTCATTGCCCAGGCCAGCGCCTGCCTCAGCGCCATCGCGCAGCGCTTCGGCCACGCGTTCACCCTCACCGCCTATCCCTTCGGCGGGGCGGCCATCGATGCCTGCGCCAATCCCCTGCCCGAGGCGACGCTTGCCGCCTGCCGCAGCGCCGATGCGATCCTGCTCGGGGCGATCGGTGGACCGAAGTGGTCCGCACCCGAGGCCGCACTGCGCCCGGAGCAGGGCCTGCTGCGGCTGCGCCGCGAGCTCGGCGCCTTCGCCAACCTCAGGCCCGTCACCGTGCACGCAGCCCTCGCCGATGCCTCGACGCTCAAGCGCGCGGTCGTGGAGGGGGTGGACCTGATGTTCGTGCGCGAGCTCACCGGCGGGATCTACTTCGGGGAGAAGCGCCGCGATGCCCGCAGTGCCTCGGATCTTTGCACCTACACGGTGGCGGAGATCGAGCGCATCGTGCGCGTGGCAGCGCAGCTTGCGCGCACCCGGCGCCGCAAGCTCACCTCGATCGACAAGTCGAACGTGCTCGAGACCTCGCGCCTGTGGCGCGCGGTGACGCAGCGCGTGGTGGCCGAGGAGTTCACCGACATCGCGCTCGAGCACATGCTGGTGGATTCGGCGGCGATGCACCTGATCCGCCGCCCGCGCGACTTCGACGTGCTGGTCACCGAGAACATGTTCGGCGACATCCTCACCGACGAGGCGGCGATGCTGGCCGGCTCGCTGGGGCTTCTGCCCTCGGCCTCCTTAGGCGACGGGCGCCACGGCATCTACGAGCCGATCCACGGCTCGGCGCCGGACATCGCAGGAAGCGGCATCGCCAACCCCTACGGGGCGATCCTCAGCGCCGCCCTGCTGCTGCGGCACTCGCTCAAGCTCGAGGCCGAGGCCGCCTGCCTCGAGGGCTGCGTTTACCAGGCCTTCGAGCAGGGCGTGCGCACGGCGGACATGGCGCCCACCGCAGCGGCGGCAAGCACCGCGCAGGCCGGAGCCGCAGTGCTCAGCAACCTGCAGCGGCGCGGATAGGCGCACTCTCGAGCACGCGGCTCACGCGCTCCAAGCCGCGCGCGAGGTCCTGCTGAAGGTCCGCCAGTGCCTCGATGCCCACCGACAGGCGCAGCAGCCCGTCCGTGAGCCCCGCGCGTGCCCGTGCCGCCGGATCCATCGCCGCGTGTGTCATCGTGGCCGGATGCGCCACCAGACTCTCCACCCCTCCCAAGGACTCGGCGAGCGAGAAGCACTCCAGTCCCGAGACGAAGGCGCGCACGGCCTCGTGGCCGCCGGCCAGCTCCAGCGTGATCACCGCGCCGAAGCCCTTCTGCTGGCGCCGGGCGAGCTCGTGCCCCGGGTGGCCGGGCAGCCCCGGGTACCACACCTTCTGCACCGCCGCGCACTCGCACAGCCACTCGGCGAGTGCCTGGGCGTTGCGGCCGTGGTGTTCCAGGCGCGCATGCAGCGTGCGGATGCCGCGCAGGGTGAGGAAGCTGTCGAAGGGGGCCCCGGTCAGCCCCAGGCAGTTGGCCCACCAGACCAGCTGCTCGTGCAGCGCCGGATCCCGCGCGATCACCGCCCCGCCGACCACGTCCGAGTGGCCGTTCAGGTACTTGGTGGTCGAGTGCACCACCAGGTCAGCCCCCTGGGTGAGGGGCAGCTGCCAGGCCGGCGAGAGGAAGGTGTTGTCGACCACGGTGAGGGCACCGGCCGCGCGCCCCAGGGCGGCGCAGGCGGCGATGTCGGTGATGCGCAGCAGCGGGTTGCTCGGGGTCTCGATCCACAACAGGTCCGCCGGGGTGGCGAGCGCGGCGCGCACGGCGGCCGCATCCGCGAAGTCCACGAATTCCACCCGGCGCTCGCCGCGGCGCCGCCAGGCATCGAACAGCCGGTAGGTGCCGCCGTAGCAGTCGTGCGGGGCGATGATGCGCCCGCCGCAGGGCACCAGGTAACCGGTGACCGCGACCGCGGCCATGCCGCTGGCGGTGACCACCGCGCCGGCGCCCTGCTCGAGGTCCGCCAGCGCGCAGGCGAGCAGGTCGCGCGTGGGGTTGCCCGAGCGGGTGTAGTCGTACTTGCGCTTCTCGCCGAAGCCCTTGAAGGCGAACGTCGAGGTCAGGTGCAGCGGCGGCACGACGCACCCGGTCGGATCGTCGCACTCGATGCCGGCACGCACCGCGCGGGTGGTCTCGCTGAGCGGGGCGGTGGCCGGGGCTACCGGGCGCAGGGGGGACTTACTCATGGCACACACCCCGCGCACAGGCGGTACGGGGGAGCGGGCTACTGACTTCGAAGGCGCGCATGTGAATCGTCTCCACTCGTGGCTGTCACGGTCTCACCGTGTGTCCTGAGGGAGCGCATCCGTCCAGGGGACCCTGGGGCGGATATGTCGCGTCCATCTTCCCCGTGACCGGGGAGGCTACGCAGACCGCTCATCTGTCGACACCCTCGCAGGCGATGTCGCAGGACGTAGCACCTTTCCAGGGTGGTTAATCCTGGCGGTTGCCCCGGCGTCTTTGGGCCTATTCCCTCAGCCGGTCTCGATGAGTGAAGGGCAGTTTACGGGGCGGGTGCGCTCTTTCGCAAGAGCGGGCGGGCACGGCAGGGGCTCCCCGGTCCGCGCAGGGTGGCGCAGGTCAGCCGGCATGAGGGCTGGCGGCGGCCGCATGGCGCTCGGCATCGGCCGCCTCACCGTTCTTGCCCCGGGCGCGCAGCGCATCGGCAATCAGGTGCCAGGCCGAGGACTGGGCGGCCGGGTCCCCGGTGGCCAGTGACAGCGCCTTGCGGCCCATCGCATCGGCCTGGGCGGGGTTGCTCTCCCCCATGCGGATGCGGCCGAGTTCGGTCCACAGCAGCGGGTTGTCCGGCTCGATCCGCAGGGCCCGCTCCAGCGTGGCGGCCGCTGCGGTGTAGTCACCGGAGCCGGACTGCTGGTGCGCCTGGGCGACCAGGGCCTGGGAGGCACTGCCCAGGCGGAACTGCTTCGGCGCCGGCGTGTACGGCTTCTCCGGCGAGGGCACCGGGGAAGCTTCCGCCGGGGGTGCCGGAGTGGCCAGGCCCGGGTGCGCGCTGCCTGGAGAAGAAGGATGCGCCGGGGTGCCCGGAAGGCCCGGCGCCGGGGCGCGCAGCGCGCACCCGGTGAGGGCGATCGCGGCACTCACGGTGAGCAGGGACAGGCGAAAGTGCATGGCCCATGATATCGCGACGCCCCGCCCCGGAAAGTCACCGCCGCGCGGCGCGGACCCTTAGTGGAAGTTGCAGCCGGGCTTGGCGGGGATCACCGTCCCGGCCGGCACGGCGATGGCGACCAGGTCGGTGGCGCAGTCCGCACTGGCGCGCAGCCCGGTGTCGAACTCGATCTGGGCTTCGGCCAGGGTCTCGGGCATCGCGCTGTCCCAGGAGCGCGTGCCGAGGTTGGCCATGACGTGCGCCCACACCGGCAGCGCCCCGGCCGAGCCGGTAAAGCCGGTCGGGTCGTTATCGTCGTAGCCGACCCACACCACCACCAGGTGGTTACCGGAAAAGCCGGCGAACCAGCTGTCGCGATAATCCTGCGAGGTGCCGGACTTGCCGGCGACGGTGAGGTTCGGCGGCAGCACGGCGCGCGCGGCGCGCCCGGTACCGTGCTCCATCACCTGAACCATCATGCGGTCGAGCTGGTAGACGTTCTCCGGTGTCGCCACCTGGGTCACCTGCAGCGGAAAGGCCTTCAGCGGCTTGCCGTCCGCGGCGATCACCGCGCGCACTGCCCGCAGCGGGTTGTGGAAGCCGCCGTTGGCGATGCCGTTGAACAGCTGCGCCACCTCCAGCGGCGTCGCATCGACCGCGCCCAGCAGCATCGCCGGCACGGCCAGGGGCGGCTGCGGAAGGCCGAAGCGCGTGAAGGTCTGCGCCACCTTGGGCAGGCCGAGATCCAGCCCCACCCCGACGGTGGCGAGGTTCAAGGATTCGGACAGCGCGCGCACCACCGGCACCGGCCCGTACACCTGGCGGGTGAAGTTCTCCGGCTTCCAGTGCTTGCCGCCCTCGAGCTTCACGTCCACCGGCGCATCCTGCACCACGGTCGCGGCGTTGTAGCGGCCGCTCTCCAGCGCGGTGAGGTAGATGAAGGGCTTCACCAGCGAGCCCATCGAGCGGTGCGCATCGAGGGCGCGGTCGAAGCCGTCGTAGCCGACGTCGCGCCCGCCGACAATGGCGATCACGTCCCCGCTTTGCGGGGCGGTGACCACCACCGCCCCCTCGAGGGACTGCTTCGGGTGCTTCTTCTGCTTGTCCAGGCGCGCCAGTTCCTGCTCGAGCGCGCGCTCGCTCTCATCCTGGGCGCGCGGCTCGAGGCTGGTGTAGATGCGCAGCCCGGCCTCGGTGAGGTCCGCCTCGTGGTAGTCGCGGCGCAGCGTGCGGCGCACGAAGTCCAGGTACGCCGGGAAGTAGGCCCCGGCCGGGCGCGCGCTGACCCCCAGCGGCCGGCGCGCCGCGGCGGAGGCCTCGGCCGGCGAGACGATGCCCTGCTCGGCCATCACCCTGAGCACCAGGTCGCGCCGCGCCCGCGCGCGCTCGGGGTGGCGGCGCGGGTCGTAGTAGGAAGGCCCGCGCACGATCGCCACCATCAGCGCGACCTCGGACAGGTCCAGCTCGGGGAGCGGCTTGCCGAAGTAGAACTGGCTGGCGAGGCCGAAGCCGTGGATGGCGCGCTCCCCGTCCTGACCGAGGAAGATCTCGTTGATGTAGGCGTTCATCAGATCCGCCTTGGTGAAGTGCGCATCGAGCGCCAGCGCCATGAACGCCTCGCGCAGCTTGCGCGACAGCGTCTGGCGCGAGTCCAGGAAGTAGCTGCGCACCAGCTGCTGCGTGAGGGTGCTCGCGCCCTGCTCGATCTGCCCGGCGCGGGCATTCACCCACAGGGCGCGCAGGATCCCGGCCGGGTCCACCCCGTGGTGGGTGTCGAACTTGCGGTCCTCGATCGCCTTCAGGGCCGCCGGCAACAGCGGCGGCACCTCATCGGGGGCGACCACGATGCGATCCTCGCCGTGGCTCGGGAAGATGCTGCCGATCAACAGCGGCTCCAGGCGCAGCACCGGCACCTCGCGGCCGGCCGCATCGCGCAGCCCCTCGAGCGCGTGCGCGCCGGTGGCGATGACGAGCGTGGTCGCGGCGCGGGTCTCATCGGCAAAGCGCGCCGGGCGCAGCGCGACCTCCAGATGGCTGCCCGCCCAGCGGTACGTGCCGGGGCGCGCGGTGCTGTCGGCGCGGCGGTAGTGCAGGCGCTGCAGCTCGTGCTCGAGTTCCGCAGGCGACAGCTCCAGCCCGGCGTACAGCTCCAGCGGCGCGGCGTAGACCTGCGCGGGCAGCGTCCAGCGCCGGCCCTCGAACTGCCGGGTCACCAGGTGATCCCAGTACCACAGGTAACCGATCCCGGCCGCCAGCAGCACCGCGGCCCCGAACAGCAGCGGGCGGCGCGCCTTCCTCAGCCAGCGCGGGGACTTCAGAGGAACAGCTCCGGCGCCGGGTCCCTGAGGTTGTAGTGCGAGCTCATGGCATGGCCGTAGGCACCGGCATTGGCGATGAGCAGCACGTCGCCCTCGCGCGTCACCGGCAGCAGGCGGTCATGGCCGAGCACGTCGGCGCTTTCGCAGATCGGCCCGACGACGTTCACCGGTTCGGTGGCCGGCTCGTCCAGGCGCGAGAGGTTGGCGATCTCGTGGTACGAGCCGTACAGGGCCGGGCGGATGAGCGAGTTCATCCCCGTCGCCACGCCCACGAAGCGCACGCCGCCCTTGGACTTCAGCTGCGTGACGCGCGCCAGCAGCACGCCTGCGGTGGCGACCAGGTAGCGCCCCGGCTCCAGCCACACCTCGAGCGCCGGGTGCTCGGCGCGCACGGCCATGAGCAGCGTGTCGAGCCTGCCCAGGTCCACGGCGGGCTGTTCCGGGCGCTCCGGCACGCCCAGCCCGCCGCCGACATCGATCACCCGCAGATCCTCGAACCCGCTGGCGGCGGCGGCCAGCACGCGCGCGGTGTGCTCCCAGCTGGTGACATCGAACACCCCACTGCCCACGTGCGCCTGCAGCCCGACGATGCGCGCCCCGGCCGCCTGCGCCAGCCCGGCCAGCACGCGCGACTCGGACAGCTGCACGCCGAACTTGGAGCGCGTGCCGGCGGTGCGCACGTGGTCGTGGTGGCCGCGGCCGACGCCGGTGTCGATGCGCACGAAGATCTCGTGCCCCCGGAACAGCTGCGGCCAGCGCTCGAGCACGTAGGCGTTGTCGACGGTGACGCGCACGCCCGCCGCCAGCGCCCAGGCGTACTCGGCGCGCGCGGCGAAGTTCGGGGTGTAGAGGATGCGCGCCGGATCCAGGTCCGGGAACAGTGCCAGCAGCCGCTCCACCTCCCCGCGCGAGACGCACTCGAACTCGATGCCCTCGGCGCGCAGCGCCGTGAGCAGCTGCGGGTGCGGGTTCGCCTTCATCGAGTAGTGCACGCGCGCGATCGCCGTGAGCCGGCGCAGCGCGCGCGCCGCGCTTCTCACCTGCCCGAGGTCGTACACGTAGGCGGCATCGGCGGCGGCGAAGGCGCTGAGCAGCTCGGGGCGGCGCGTGCGCCACCAGGGGGCGGCCGGGGGTGCGCCGGCGGCGGGCTTGGAGAACAGCTGCTGCCAGGTGGGCCCGAACACGCGGTCCCCGGGGGCCGGGCGGATCAGGAGCTCGTGCAGCTGCTCGACCAGGCGGTGGCCCTGGTTCTCATCGACCACGAAGGTGAAGTTCAGGTCATTGGCCGCCTGGCTGACCAGGTAGATCTTCTGTTCCTCGAAGAACTCGAACGCGCCGCCGAGCTGGTGCAGGATCGCGCGGATGTTGCGCCCGACCAGGCTCACCGAGGCGCACGGCCCGATCACCTGCACGCGGCACAGCCGCGACAGCTCGGCCACCAGATCCGCCACGCGCGCGTTGTCGAGCGTGTTGGCAGCCGGGTCCAGCGAGACGGTGACGTTGGTCTCGGAAGTGGACACCAGGTCCACCGACATGCCGTGGCTCTTGAACACCTGGAAGGCATCGGCGAGAAAGCCGACCTGGTGCCACATGCCGGGGCTGTCCATCGCTATCAGCGTGATGCCCTTCTTGGTGCACACCGCCTTGACCTGCGCCCCGCCGTCGGCCCCTTCGACACCGAGCACCGTGCCCTCCAGCTCCGGGGCCTGGGTGGCATAGACGTGCAGCGGGATGCGGTACTGCCGCGCGGGCAGGATGCAGCGCGGGTGCAGCACCTTCGCCCCGCTGGTGGCGATCTCCTGCGCCTCGTCGTAGTGCAGCGCGCGCAGCAGCCGCGCGGTGGGCGTGAAGCGCGGGTCGGCGCTGAAGAGGCCGGGGACATCCGTCCAGATCTCCAGCCGCTGCGCGCGCAGCTTGGCGGCCAGGTAGGCGGCCGAGGTGTCCGAGCCGCCGCGCCCGAGCAGCACGGTGTTGCCCTCCTCGTCGCTGGCGATGAAGCCCTGGGTGATGACGATCGGGGGCAGCGTGGCGAGCTGCGCCTCGAGCGCGGCATCGGGGGCGAAGCTGCAGGTCGCCGAGAGCATGCTGGCGCGCGCCGCGCTGCCGGGGCGCTCGGCCTTGAGCAGGGTGCGCGCGTCCGTCCAGGCGATGGTGAGCCCGCGCTCGCGCAGGAAGCGCGCGCCGATGTGCGTGGCCATCAGTTCCCCGCTGGCCATCACGCGCGCGCGGGTGCGCTCGCTGACCTCGCCCACCAGGGCCACCCCGGCGGCGATCTCGCGCAGCTCCGCCAGGTGGCGCTCGACCTCCTCCGGCAGCGGCACGCCCAGGTCTGCGGCCAGGCGCCGGTGGCGCTGCTCGATGGCCCGCAGCTCCTCCTCCTGTGCCTGGCCGATGGCCGCATCCAGCAGTCGCTCCAGGCGGTCGGTGATCCCGGAGACCGCCGAGTGCACGACCAGCACGCGCGCGCCGCCGGCGCGGCGCGCGGCCACGATGGCGGCGATGTTGGTCCAGTTGGGGAGCGAGGAGACGCTGGTGCCGCCGAACTTCAGCACGATCCAGGGTGAGGGCGGGCTCACTCAGGTCCCTCGCGGGCGGTGTGGGGAGGCTCTGACCTGCAAGCTGGCGCCCTTTCCGTGGCAGAGGCGGTAGCGTGGGCGCACGGGCGCTTCGGGCTAGAGCTCGTCGTCGAAGTCTTTGAGGTCTTTCTCGAGCTTCTTGTCCGCAAGGACCTCCTCGAGCTTGCTCCAGGCAGCCTTGCCACGCTTGCCCTGGGTGCGGACGCGCTTGTCCACGCGATCGAGCAGGCGGTCATAGTCGGTGCCATCTTCAGTCTGGCCGACCAGGAATTCATCGTCGAGGTCGAAGCTCTCGTTGTCTCGTTCCGACATCTGGGGGCGTAAATCCCGAGTTAATTCAATGAGTAACGTGCCAAAATGGCACGGGCAAGGCTGCGAACTATAGCGGATTCGCGCCAGCGATCAACTTTTAACCACTTGCCGCCCCCGCGACCCCTGGCGGGGCGCCCGGCCGGGCCGCGGCCGTTCGGCCGCCGGCGGGACGCCATGTCTAGGGCTGGTCGGTGCGGTCGCGCACGATGACCGGGGCGCCGCGGCTCAAGCCCAGGCCCTCGGCGGCGCTGTTCTCCGCGCGGGCGATCTCCAGCACCCCGAAGGAGTTGATGAGCGCCAGGTACTCCCCGGGCCGGGTATCGGCGTAGGTGCGCAGCAGGTCGAAGTGATGGTTGCCCGCGTGCACCAGGGGCAGGCGGAAGCGCTCGATCAGGCTGGCATCGATATTGGTGATGAGGTTGCCGAAGTGATCCAGGGTGATCACCACGCCGGCGACGCTGCGGGTATCCACCGTCGGCTCCTCTACCCACGAGGGCACCAGGGTGTCGGTCACCTCCCCGAGCTCGTGAGCCTGGAGGCGCCCGGCGGCGAGCTCCGCGGCCACCGGGGCAAAGACATCGCGGCCGTGGAAGGTCGCGCTCGGGTGGTGGACCCCGATGCGCCCGAGCTGCGCGGCCCCCATGCGCACGATCCGCGCCTGCTTGGCACGGGCGACCACCGGGGCCAGCAGGCCGTTGTCGGGGGCGAGGAACAGGTGCCCGTCCGCCTCCACGACCAGGTTGCTGCGCGAGGTGCCCACGCCCGGGTCGACCACCGCCACGTGCACCGTGCCGCGCGGGAAGTAGCGGCTCGCGCGCGACAGCCAGAAGCCGGCCTCCGCGGGCCAGTGCGCCAGGATCTCGTGCGTGAGGTCCGCCAGGCGCGCCGCGGGGAAGCGCCCCCAGATGACCCCCTTCATCACGCCCACGAAGGGGCCCTCGTGGCCGAAGTCGGTGGTCAGGGTGATCAGCCCCGAGGGGGTCAGGCCGGTCATGGATGCAGCGGCGGCTCAGCGCCCCGCCAGCGTCTCCTCGGTTTCCGCGCAGCCGCTGCAGCGCGGTGCGTGGGGGAGCGCGGCAAGGCGTCCGGCCTCGATCGGCTCACCGCACACCACGCAGATGCCGTAAAGGCCCTGGTCCAGGCGCCGCAGCGCCGCCTCGACCTGCTCCAGTTCCGCGCTGGCCGAGTCGCTGATGGCTCCCAGCACGTCATCGTTCTCGCGCTGCGTCACCTGCTCGGCAAAGTCGGCCGAGAGCGGATCGGCCTCGTGGCGCAGGTCGCGGTCGGCCGTCACGGCGCGCTCGCGCAGTTCGGCGGCCCGGCGCCGCAGTTGCTCGCGTATCGCATCACTGTCCACTGTGCCCCCGGGCCAAGGTGCGAAGGTCAGCGGACCTGCGCACCAGCGCGCTTGTGCTGCAGCCACTGCTGCAGCTTGTCGAATGGTTCGATGAATTTGGTGACGCCCTCGCGCTCGAGCTGCTGCGCGACGGCCTCGAGGTCGATGCCGATGCGCTCGAAGGCCTCGCGCTGGTCGGCGGCCTCGGCGATGTGGCGCTCCAGGCGCAACGCCGGGCGCCCGACGCGGCGGTAGGTGTCAATCGTCTCCAGCGGCATGGTGTTGACCGTGTCCGGCACCACCAGCTCCTCGACGTACTTCACCGGGCTGAAGCTCGGGTCCTTGGTCGAGGTCGAGGCCCACAGCAGCCGCTGCGGCCGGGCGCCGAGGCCGGCGAGTGCCTGCCACTGCGAGCCGGCGAGCAGCTGCTCGTAGATCTCGTAGGCGCGGCAGGCGCTGGCGATCGCCGCCTTGCCGCGCAGCGCGCGCGCGGCGCCCTCGCCCCGGGCGACCAGCGCATCCAGCTGCTGGTCGACGGCGGTGTCGATGCGGCTGAGGAAGAAACTCGCCACCGAGGCGACCCGCGCCACGCTCTGGCCCTGCGCGGCGCGCGCACTCAGGCCATCCATGTAGGCCTGCGCCACGGCGCGGTAGCGCTGCGGGGAAAACAGCAGCGTCACGTTCACGTTGATGCCGGCGGCGATCAGCTCGCGGATGACCGGCACGCCGGCCTCGGTGCCGGGGATCTTGATCAGCGCATTCGGCAGCTGCAGACGGGCCCACAGGCGCTTGGCCTCGGCAAGACTGCCCGGGGTGTCGTAGGCCAGGTGCGGGGAGACCTCCATGCTCACGAAGCCGTCCGCACCGCCGGTCGAGTCGTACAAGGGGCGCAGTAATGCCGCCGCATCCTTCAGGTCCGTGAGCGCCAGCTCCTCGTAGATGCCGATGCCGGTGGGGATGCTCGGCAGGAGCCTGGCGATCGGTGCCGCGTAGCGCGCATCGGTGGTGATCGCCTTGGCGAAGATGGAGGGGTTGGAGGTCAGCCCCGCGATGCCGTCCTCCCGGATCAGCCGCCCGAGGCTGCCGTCCTCGAGCATGCTGCGGCTGATGTCGTCCAGCCAGGCGCTCTCCCCGAATTTGCGCAGTTCCAGCAGCGGATTGGGGGGCGCGGGGCTCATGCGCGGCAGCCTAGCGCAGCCCCGCGCGCGAGTCTCGCGGTTTCGGGCCGGATGTGCGTAAATCACTCACCATACCCATAAGGATACTGTCATGGCCGACAAGTTCGATGCGGGCCGGCTCGCCGATGAACTGCGCGCACTGGTCGCCGAGGCCGAGGCGCTGCTCAAGGCGAACCTGAACGTTGACGGAGCCACGATTCACGAGCGCGCCCAGGCCGGGGTGCGCGAGCTGCGCAGCCGCTTGAGCGCGCTGGAGGAGCAGCTGGGCGAGAAGGCGCACGAGGTCGATGACTACGTGCGCGAGAATCCCTGGCAGACGGTCGCCGTGGTCGGCGGCGTGGCGCTGCTGCTCGGGCTGATCATGGGTCGCAGGTAGTGAGCGAGCCTGCGGCCCCGGAACCGGCGCGCGTGCCGCCCCCGGCTCCGCGCGGCCTGCTCGCCGCGGGGATCGAGGCGCTGCGCACGCGCCTGGACCTGGCGGCGGTGGAACTTGAGATCCAGGTGCTGGTGCTGATCCGGCTGCTGGCGTGGCTGTTCGCCGCCCTCACCTGCGTGCTGCTGGCGCTGGCCTTCGGCCTGGTAGCCATCATCGTGACCCTGTGGGACGCGCACCGCACGCTCGGGCTGCTCGCCGGCAGCGGGGTGTTCGTCGCCCTCGGGTTCCTGCTGGGCTATCTCGGCCTGCGTGGCGTGCGCCGCCGGCCCGGCCCGTTCGCGAACTCCCTGCAGCAGCTGGCCGAGGACGAGCGGCACGTCGGCGGTGGCTCGTGAGCCGCATGGCGCAGCTGGAGTCGCGGCGTCGCCTCCTCATCGCCCGCTGCGAGCTGCAGCGCGCCGAGATGGCCGTGCGGGTCGGGGAACTGAAGAACGAACCGCTCGCCCGCCTGCTGCTGGGGGCACTGGGCGGCGCGCGCCGCCTCGGCGCGGCGCCGCTGCAGCAGCCCATCACCTGGGTGGTGGCGATCGCCGGCCTCCTGCTGCTGCGCCGGCCGCGGCAGATCCTCACCCTTCTCGGACTGGCGCGCTCGGCGGTGTCGATGGCCGCCAAGGCATCGGTGGCGCTGCAGGTGTTCGCCCGTTTGCGCAGCACCCTCGCGCGCCGGCCGCGCGCCGGGGAACGCGCCTAGTCGCTGGCGGCCTCGGTGAGGTGGGCGTTGCCGCGGGCCGCGGCGGCGGCGTGGTCGCGGGCGGCGGCAACGCCCACCGGGGTGGGCATGCCGGTGGCGTTCTGGAGCGCGGCGCGCGCCAGCGGCCACTGGATGCTGGCGTGCTTGTCGATGCCGCTCTTCTGCAGCATCTTCGACAGCGCCTTCAGGTCCGGCTCGATCTGCGCGGGCGAGGGACCGGCATCGCCCGACTGGCCTTCCGCATCCACCGGCGGATGCACTTCCAGCAGCAGTTGCCCGTGCACCCAGGCGACCTTCACCGGCTCGTTGATCAGGCGCACCTTGGTGCCCACGGGGACCGCGGCAAAGACCGCGGCGACATCCTCCGGGTACATGCGGATGCAGCCGTGGGTCACGGACATGCCCACCGCCGTGGGGTTGTTGGTGCCGTGGATCAGGTAGGAGCCGCCGCCGGCGGCCAGGCGCATCGCGAAATCCCCCAATGGATTGTCGGGCCCCGCGGGCACGATCTTCGGCAACGGGTCGTTGTTGGCAAGGTGCTCCTTGCGCACCGACTCCGGCGGGTACCACGCCGGGTTCCTGATCTTGGCGATCACCTGCGTCTCCCCGAGCGGGGTGCGCCAGTCCATCTTGCCGATGCTCACCGGGTAGGTGATGACCACCGGCTTATCGTGTCCCGCCGGCTTGGGGTAATAGTACAGCCGGTGTTCGGGCAGGTTGACGATGATGCCCTCGCGCGGTCCCGGGGGGAGGATGCGCCGGCCGGGCAGGACGATCTGCTTGTCGGCGCCGGGGATCCACACATCGACCCCGGGGTTGGCGCGGATGATCTCGTAGTAGCCCAGGCTGTAGCGGTGGGCGAGGTCGGGCAGCGTGTCCTCGTACACCGTGCGCACGCTCAAGTCCGTGCCCACCACCGGGGAGCCGTCCGCGGGCAGCGCAAAGACCGCGGCCAGGGCCGGCACGGCGCCCAGCAGTGCGACCAGCAGCGCACCGCCCTTCAGGAACCGACCGATCTGCGCCTGCCTCATAAGCCTCAACATGAGTCCGGAACCCTCGGGTACAACAGGGGAGCGCCGCCGGCGCCGCACGCCATACTCCTATTGTAGGGGTTCCATTAGTATCGCGCGCGGTGAGTCACCCCCGAAAGCCCGCCCGCAGCTTCTTCGCGCAGAGCACCCTGCACATCGCCCGCGCGCTCATCGGCATGCACCTGGTGCATCGCACCCGCGCGGGCCTGCACCGCGGCCGCATCGTCGAGACCGAGGCCTACCAGGGCCCGCAGGATCTGGCCGCCCACTCCGCGCGCGGGCGCACCGCGCGCACGGAGGTGATGTTTGGACCCCCCGGGCACGCCTACGTGTACTTCATCTACGGCATGTGGAACTGCCTGAACGTGGTCACCGCCCCCGCGGGGCGCCCGCATGCGGTGCTGCTGCGTGCGCTCGAGCCGCTCAGTGATCCGCGGGCGCGCACCTGGGGGCCGGGACTTTTGTGCCAGGCGTTCCACATCGGGCGGGAGCTGAACGGCGCGGACCTGCGCGGCTCGGTGCTGTGGCTGGAGTACGCGCCCGCGCGGGCGCCCGCCGCGCGCATCGCCCGCGCGACCCGCATCGGGGTGGACTACGCTCAGGACTGGGCGCACCGGCCGTGGCGCTTCTTCGACGCCGCTTCGCCGTACGTTTCCACCGCTCCGGCGCGTGTCCGCGTGTTGCGGGGTGCTTCCGGCACCCGGGTTGGGAAATAATGCCGCCCCATCGAATGCAGTCGCGGAGTGCGCCTTGACCAAACTGTGTTGCTTCGCCGCCGCGGCGCTGCTGTGCGGGTGTGCCGCCCAGGCGGGCAGGCCCGCCGCCGGCGCCCCGGCGGCGCTGTATCCCTCGACCTACCAGGTGCCGGTGAGCCCGCCGACACTGATCCGCAATGCCACGGTGCTCAACGGCGCCGGCGCGCGGCTGGAGCATGCGGACGTGCTGATGAGCGCGGGCAAGATCACCCGGGTGGGACCGAACCTGCCCGCGCCCGCCGGTGCGGTGGTGATCGATGGCACCGGCCGCTGGATCACCCCGGGGCTGATCGACGTGCACTCGCACCTGGGCGTCTATGCCAGCCCGGGTGTCGAGGCTGCCGCCGACGGCAACGAGGCCACCTCGCCCAGCACCGCGAACGTGTGGGCGGAGCACTCGGTATGGCCACAGGACCCGGGCTTTGCGACCGCCCTGGCCGGCGGAGTGACCACGCTGCAGATCCTGCCCGGCTCGGCGAACCTGATCGGCGGCCGCTCGGTGATCCTGAAGAACGTCCCCAGCGTCACCTACCAGGGCATGAAGTTCCCCGGCGCACCGCAGGGCCTGAAGATGGCCTGCGGCCAGAATCCGAAGGGCGTGTACGGGGAGCGCAACCAGTTTCCCTCCACGCGCATGGGCAACATGGCCGGCTACCGTGCGCAGTGGGCCGAGGCCCAGGACTACCGGCGCGAGCAGCAGGAGTACGCGCGCAAGGTGAAGGATGGCGCCAAGGACGCCAAGCCGCCCAAGCGTGACCTGCGCCTGGACACCCTGGCCGCCGCGCTCGACGGCGAGATCATCGTGCACATGCACTGCTACCGCGCCGACGAGATGGCCGCGGTGCTCGACATGAGCCAGGAGTTCGGCTACCACGTGGCCGCCTTCCACCACGCGGTCGAGGCCTACAAGATCTCCGACCTGCTCGCCGAGCACGGCGTGTGCGCGGCGATGTGGGCCGACTGGTGGGGATTCAAGATGGAGTCCTACGACGGCATCCCGGAGAACATCGCCTTCGTGGATGCCGCCCCCGGCGGCTGCGCCATCGTGCACTCCGATTCCGAGGAAGGCATCCAGCGCCTGAACCAGGAGGCGGCCAAGGCCATGGCCTGGGGAGCGCGCGCCGGCCTCGCCATCCCGCCCGAGCGGGCGATCGCGTGGCTCACCGCCAACCCGGCCCGGGCGATCGGCGTGCTCGAGCGCACCGGCACGCTCGAGCCGGGCAAGATGGCCGACGTGGTGGTCTGGAACGCCACCCCGTTCAGCGTCTATGCGCAGGCGGACCTGGTGTTCATCGACGGCGCACTGCGCTATGACCGCGCTGCACCCGCAGGCGACGCCGCGCTCGGACTTTCTGCTCGGGCAGCCCGCCGCCCCCGGGGTGAGCCCATGAGCGCCCGTGTGCTGCTGCTCGGCGTGCTCGCCGCGGCAGCCTCCGGTGCAGGCGCAGAGCGTGCTCATCCGCGATGCCACCGTGCACACGGTCAGCGCCGCAGGCGTGCTCGAGCACACCGACATCCTCATTCGCGAGGGGCGCGTGGCCGAACTCGGCGCGCACCTCGCCGCCCCGCAGGACGCGCAGGTGATCGAGGCCGCCGGACGGGCGGTGACTCCCGGGTTCTTCGGTGGCATCGGCCACGTGGGCATGGAGGAGATCGGCCAGGAGCCGAGCGTTGCCGACTACGCCCTCAAGCTCGGCGCCATGCGCCCGGAGTTTGATGTCAGCCTCGCCTTCGATCCGGACGGCACGGTGCTCGGGGTCAACCGCACGCGCGGGGTGACCTTCGCCCAGCTGGCGCCCTCCTCGGAAGCCGGGCGCAAGGGCGAAGGCGGCACCATCGTCTCCGGCGAGGGCGCGGTCGTGCGCTTTGACGGTACGCTCGCCCCCGGGCGGGCGCTGTTCATCGAGACCGGCGGCGGGGCCAACAAGCTCTCCGGCGGCAGCCGCGCCGCGCAGTTCATGCTGCTCGACCAGGCGATCACCGAGGTGCGCCAGCCGAAGCTCTTGCTGGCCAGCGACGAGCGCCTGCTCACCCCGACCGGCCGCAGCGTGTTCGCCGGCTACTTGAACGGTGGCGGCCGGATCGTGTTCGCTGCCGACCACGCCGCCGACATCCGCCGCATCATCGCCCTCGCCCGGCGCGAGCACCTGCGCGTGGCGATCCGCGGCGGTGCGGAAGCCTGGCGTGTCGCCCCGGAACTCGCCGCTGCCAGCGTCCCGGTGATCCTCGATCCTCTGGTCGACCTGCCCGAGAGCTTCGATGCGGTGGGATCGACTTTGGAGAATGCCGCGCGCCTGGAGCGCGCCGGGGTGAAGGTTGCCTTCAGCTTCGGTGATCCGGCGCCGCACAGCATGTTCAAGCTGCGCCAGGGGGCAGGTGTTGCGGTCGCGCACGGGCTGCCGTACGCGGCGGCGCTGGCAGCCCTGACGCGCAACCCGGCGGAGATCTTCGGGGTCGGCGACCGCAACGGCTCGATCGAGCGCGGCCGCCCCGCGGACCTGGTGCTCTGGAGCGGCGACCCGCTGGAGGTCAGCTCCCTGGCCGATGAGGTGTTCATCCAGGGCGTGCGCCAGGGGATGCGCTCGCGCCAGACGGAACTTCGCGACCGCTACCTGCCCAAAGTACTCAGTCACTCTGCACGCTGATGAAAAGGACCCGCATGAGTCTTCGCACCCGCCTTATGACACTCCTCCTGCCTGCTGGGGCTGGCGGCCGCTAGCGCCGCCGCCGCGCCACCCGCCCCGGTCGAGGGCACCGACTACCGCAAGATCGCGGTGCCGGCGCCGGCCCCGGCGCCGGAGAAGATCGAGGTCGTGGAGTTCTTCTCCTACCTGTGCCCGCACTGCGCGGCCTTCAACCCACACGTGACTCAGTGGGTGGCGAAGCTGCCCAAGGACGTGAGCTTCCGCCGCGTGCCGGTCGGCTTCGAGCGGCCGCAGTGGGTGAACCTGGCGCGCGCCTTCTACGCCCTGCAGGTCAGCGGCGACTACGCCAGGCTCGATGGTGCACTGTTCAAGGCCATCCACGAGGAGAAGCAGCCGCTGTTTGACCAGGGCGCCATCGCCGACTGGGTCGGCAAGAACGGCGGGGATGCGGCCAAGTTCGCCCTCGCCTACGGCTCCTTCGGGGTCAACAACCAGACCGTGCAGGCGGACAAGATGGCGCAGGACTACGGCGTCGACAGCGTGCCGGCGCTCACCGTGGCCGGCAAGTATTACGTGCTGGCCGATGCCACGCAGGGCGAGGAGAAGTACCAGAGCGATCTCCTGGCGCACGCCAGTGCGGTGATTGCCATGGTGCGCACGGAGCGCCATGCGACCGGACAGCCCGCGGCAACGGCGCCAAAGGCCCAGTAGTACCGTCGCGTTGGCCGAGGCGGGGCCGCTGCGGGTGACTCCGCGCGCCTTCGCGGGCGCGCGCCACCGCTGCCCCGCGCGCGACCTCGGAATGCTAGCCGGGCGGTGCGTCCTGCGGCGGCGTGAGTTCCAGGAGCGCACTGCCCTCGGGCACGCGCTCGCCCTTGGTAAAGTGAAAGCGCTCGACCGTGCCTGCGTGCGGGGCGGTGATGGCGTATTCCATCTTCATCGCCTCGATCACCATCAGCACCTCACCGGCGGACACGCGCTGACCCACCGCTACCGGGACTGAGACCACCACCCCGGGCAGCGGGCTGGTGAGTCCACCCTGGGCGGCGGTCGCGGTGAACTCCCGCGTGCGCGGGTCATCGAGGATGAACTCGCGCGCCTCGCTGCCGAGCCACACGTGCACGTGCGCCGCGTCCTGGAAATAGCGCGCCTGCAGGCGCAGCGCGCCCGATGCGGGCCGCCACCCTGCCCTCCGCGACGATGACCTCGGAAAGTTCAACCGCGCCGGCGCCGTCGCAGCGGGCGCTGACGGGAAGGCCACACCGGTATTGCAGCGCCACCAGGTGGCTCTTGCCGCCGCAGGTAAAGCGCAGCGGCAACAGTGCCTCGCGGTTGGGTGTGAAGGCATCGGCCACCGCCCAGGGATTCACCGCGACCCCGGCCGCGGGCAGCGCCGGGCGCGCCACCAGGGCGGCAAGGATCAGCGACTCGACGGAGCCTGCGGTTGGGGAGTTGAATTCCCCCGCCGCCTGGTCAAGAAGCGCGATGTGGTGGCGCACGGCGAGGAAGCGCGGCGCGCTGAGGATGCGCGCGAGCCAGTGCTCGTTGGTGCGCACGCCGGCGCTGTAGGTGTGGTTGAGCGCATGCGCCAGGCGCGCGGCGGCCTCATCGCGCGTGGGCGCCCAGGCGATCACCTTGCCCAGCAGCGAGTCGTAGGCGTCCGGCACCACATCCCCGGTGGCAAAGCCGGCATCGACGCGCACCTGCGGCAGCTGCGGCCACTCCAGGAGCGCAAGGCGGCCGGCGCTGGGCAGGAAGCCGCGCTCGGGATCCTCGGCGCACACGCGTGCCTCGATGGCGTGGCCGTCGCAGCGGATCGCCTCCTGCGCCAAGGGCAGCGGCTCACCGGCGGCAACGCGCAGCTGCCACTCGACCAGGTCCAGCCCGGTCACCGCCTCGGTGACCGTGTGCTCCACCTGCAGGCGCGTGTTCATCTCCATGAAGTAGAACTCGCTGCCGTCGAAGAGGAACTCGACCGTGCCCGCGCCGCGGTAGCCGACCTCGCGCGCCACGATGAGCGCGGCCGCGCGCATGCGCGCGCGCAGTTCATCCGGCAGCTGCGGCGCCGGTGCCTCCTCGATGAGCTTCTGGTGGCGCCGCTGGATCGAGCAGTCCCGGTCGCCCAGGTGCACGAAGTTGCCGTGGTTATCGGCGAACACCTGCACCTCGATGTGGCGCGGGGCGGCCAGGTAGCGCTCGATCAGGAGCGCCCCGTCGCCGAAGGCGCTCTCGGCCAGGCGCCGCGCGGCACCCAGCGCCGAATCGATCTGGGACGCCTCGCGGATGATCTGCATGCCCTTGCCGCCACCGCCGGCGGCAGGCTTGACGATCAGCGGCAGGCCGGCGGCGAGGGCGGCGGCCTTCAGGTGCGCCAGGTCCTGCTGCTCGCCGGCGTATCCGGGCAGCACCGGCACGCCCCTGGCCTGCATGTGCGTCTTGGCCAGGATCTTCGAGCCCATGGCCGCGATGCTCGCCGCCGGCGGCCCGATGAAGAGCAGGCCGGCATCCGCGCAGGCTTGCGCGAAGGGTGCGTTCTCGGAGAGAAAGCCGTAGCCCGGATGGACTGCCTCGGCACCGCTGGCGCGCGCGGCCGCGATGATGCGCGCCCCGTCGAGGTAGCTCTCGCGCGCCGCGGCAGGTCCTATGTGCACGGCCTCATCCGCCGCGCGCACGTGGCGCGCGACGGCATCGGCATCGGAGAACACCGCGACGGTGCGCAGCCCTAAGCGGCGCGCGGTGCGGAAGATGCGGCAGGCGATCTCGCCGCGGTTGGCCACCAGGACTGACTTGATCACGCTTCGGCTGCGCCCTACATGCGGAACACGCCGAAGCGCGTCGGCTGCTGCGGCGCGTTCGCCGCGGCGGCCAGCGACAGCGCCAGCACCCGGCGGGTGTCGGCCGGGTCGATGATGCCATCGTCCCACAGCCGCGCGGAGGAGTAGTAAGGATGGCCCTGGCGCTCGTACTGCTCGCGGATCGGCTGCTTGAACGCCTCCTCCTCGGCCGCCGGCCACTCGCGGCCCTTGAGCTGGTCGCGCTTGACCGTGGCGAGCACGCTCGCGGCCTGCTCGCCGCCCATCACGGAGATGCGCGCGTTCGGCCACTGGTAGAGGAAGCGCGGCGAGTAGGCGCGACCGCACATCGCGTAGTTGCCCGCCCCGTAGGAGCCCCCGATGACCACGGTGAGCTTGGGCACGTTGGCACAGGCCACCGCGGTCACCAGCTTCGCCCCGTCCTTGGCGATGCCGCCGGCCTCGGCGCGCCGCCCGACCATGAAGCCGGTGATGTTCTGCAGGAACAGCAGCGGAATCTCCTCGCGCGCGCACAGCTCGATGAAGTGCGCGCCCTTGAGCGCGCTCTCGGAGAACAGCACGCCGTTGTTGGCGAGGATCCCCACCGGGAAGCCGGCCAGGTGCGCAAAACCGCACACCAGCGTCGTGCCGTAGAGTTCCTTGAACTCATCCAGCTCGGAGGCATCGACCAGCCGGGCGATCACCTCGCGCACGTCGTAGGGCTTGCGCAGGCTCACCGGCACCACGCCATAGAGCTCGCGCGAGGCGTAGGCCGGCTCGCGCGCGGGCCTGGGCGGGATGCCGGCGGCGCCGGGCTTCAGGCGCGCGACGATGCGCCGCGCGATGGCCAGGGCATGGGTGTCGTTCTCCGCGTAGTGATCGCACACCCCGGACTCGCGGCAGTGCACGTCCGCTCCCCCTAAGGATTCCGCGTCGATGTCCTCCCCGGTGGCCGCCTTCACCAGCGGCGGGCCGCCGAGGAACACGCGTCCCTGGTTCTTCACGATGACGTTCTCATCCGACATCGCCGGCACGTAGGCGCCGCCTGCGGTGCACGAGCCATGCACCACCGAGATCTGCGCCACGCCTGCGGCCGAGAGCGTGGCCTGGTTGTAGAAGATGCGGCCGAAGTTGTCCCGGTCCGGGAACACCTCGTCCTGGGCCGGCAGGAACGCGCCGCCGCTTTCGACCAGGTAGAGGCACGGCAGGCGGTTGTCGCGGGCGATCTCCTGCGCGCGCAGGTGCTTCTTGACCGTCATCGGGTAGTACGTGCCGCCCTTGACCGTCGGGTCGTTGGCGACCAGGACGCATTCGCGGCCCGCGACCCGGCCGATCCCGGTGATGATCCCCGCCGCGGCGATCTCCCCGCCGTACAGGGCATGCGCGGCCAGCTGCGAGAACTCCAGGAACGGGCTGCCGGTATCCAGGAGCACGCCGATGCGCTCGCGCGCGGTGAGCTTGCCGGCGGCCCGGTGCTTGTCGTGGGCCGCCGCCGAACCGCCCCGGGCGATCCGGCCCACCTCGTGCTGCAGGCCCGACACCAGCGCCTCCATGGCGCGGGCGTTGTCCTGAAAGTCCTTCGCGTGGACGTCGACCCGGGAATGCAGGCGGGGCATGGCACTTGTCACGGTTGCCGGATTGTCCGACAATGATAGAAGCATGGACCAACGGATGGCAAGCCCATGAGCCCGCTCACCTGCACCGACAGCGACTTCGGCCTCGGCCCCGAGCTGGAGGAGATCCGTGCCCAGGTGCGCCGCTTTGCGAGCGCGGAGATCGCCCCGCGCGCGGCGGAGATCGACCGCTCCAACCAGTTTCCACGCGACCTGTGGCCGGCGCTCGGCGCCCAGGGCCTGCTCGGGGTGACCGTGCCGGAGCGCTTCGGCGGGGCGGCCCTGGGTTACCTTGCGCACGTGATCATCATGGAGGAGATCTCGCGCGCCTCAGGCTCGGTGGGGCTCTCGTATGGCGCGCACTCGAACCTGTGCGTGAACCAGCTGAGCCTCAATGGCAGCGATGCGCAGCGCGAGCAGTACCTGCCGCGGCTGCTCAGCGGCGAGCACGTCGGGGCGCTGGCGATGTCAGAGCCCGGTGCCGGCTCGGACGTGGTGTCCATGCAGCTGCGCGCCGAGCGCGCCGGCCGCGACTACCTGCTCACCGGGCGCAAGATGTGGATCACCAACGGCCCGGACGCCGACGTGTTCCTCATCTACGCGAAGACCGCCGATGCCGGCCCGCGCGGCATCACCACCTTCATCGTCGAGCGCGGCACGCCCGGCTTCAGCACCGCGCAGAAGCTGGACAAGCTCGGCATGCGCGGCTCGGGCACCTGCGAGCTGGTGTTCGAGCAGTGCCGCGTGCCGGCGGCCAACATCGTCGGGGCCGAGAATGCGGGCGTGCGCGTGCTCATGAGCGGGCTCGACTACGAGCGCGTGGTGCTGGCCGGCGGCCCGCTGGGACTGATGGCCGCGGCGCTGGACGTGGTGCTGCCGTACGTGCGCGAGCGGCGCCAGTTCGGCGCCCCCATCGGCACCTTCGAGCTGATGCAGGGCAAGCTGGCGGACATGTACGCCGCCTTGAACGCCGCGCGCGCCTACGTGTACTGCGTGGCGCGCGCCTGCGATGCGCGCACGGTCACCCGGCGCGATGCGGCCGCCTGCATCCTCTTCGCCGCCGAGCGCGCCACGCAGGCCGCGCTCGAGGCCATCCAGGCCCTGGGCGGCAACGGCTACATCAACGACTACAGCGCAGGCAGGCTGCTGCGCGATGCGAAGCTGTACGAGATCGGCGCCGGCACCCAGGAGATCCGCCGCATGCTGATCGGGCGCGAGCTGTTCGAGGCGGCAGCGTGAGCGTGGAGTTCGACCAGATCCTCTTTGCACCGGCCTACCGCAAGGTGGCCGATGCCATCGGCGAACGCATCCTCAGCCGCACGCTGCGCGAGGGCGAGCGGCTGCCGGCGGAGACCGAGCTCGCGCGCCAGTTCGGCGTGCACCGCTCGACCGTGCGCGAGGCACTGCGCGAGCTGCAAAGCCGCGGCCTGCTCGAGCGTCGCCCGGGCTCGAAGCTCATGTCGGTGAGCCGCCCGCCGCAGGAGCGCATCGCCGCAGGGGTCAGCCACGCGCTGCTGCTGCACGATGTCACGGTGCGCGATGTCTGGCAGGGGCTGACCATCCTCGAGCCGCCGATCGCCGCCGCCGCCGCCAGCGCGCGCAGCGCACAGGACCTCGCGGCGCTGGATGCCGCCACGGCCGCCTTCAACGCCCACATGGCCGATGCCGAGGCGGCGGTGCACAACACCTCCGAGGTGTTCCGCTGCGTCGCGCGCGCCACCCACAACACCGTGCTCGGACTTGCGCAGGAGCCGCTGCTGCAGCTGCTCGAGCCCTCGCTGCGGGTGATCATCGACAAGGTGCCGCAGGCGCGCGCGCGCATCGGTGCGGCCCATGCCAGACTCGGCGCGTCGATCCGCGCCGCGAACGCGGCCGAGGCCACGCGCTGGATGCAGCGGCACATCGCCGACTTCAGCCGCGGCTACGAGCTCGCGGGCATCGACATGGGGCTGCGGCTGAGCCTCTAGCTATCTAGCGCGCCACGCGCAGCGCATCGATGAGCAGCTGCGCCTGGGTGCGCACCATCGCGGCGACCAGGGGCTGCAGCTGCTCGATCTGCGCATCGCTGAGCTGCTTCGGATCCGGCTGCGGGGTGAAGTTGGTCCAGCCGCTGGTACTCACCCCACCCCACTGCCGCGCAGCCAGCACCGCCCCCTGGGGCGTGTTGGCGATGAGCAGCATCTCGGTCAGGTTCAGCAGCGTCGGCGCACTGGCGGGCATGCGGCCATCGGTGAGCACGCACCAGCCGCGCAGGTAGTCCGGCAGGTCCTTGCGGCGCGTCGCCTCGGCGTGGCCGCCGTTGTTGAGGCCGGGACCCAGGATGATGATGGCATCCAGATGCTGCGCGGCGGCCAGGGCCGCGTAAGGCGCGGCGCACTGCTTCGAGAAGGGCTTGGTGAGGTTCGCCTCGAGGAAGCACTCCTCGCGCAGTCCGCTCAAGGCCTCCCCGGGCGGCAGCGGCACCGGGACCACACCGAGGGCGCTCAGCGGGGCCTGCAGTGCCTGGCCGAGCATCAGGTCCACGCGCCACGGCACCGGCTGGGTCTTCAGTGAACTGGCCATCAGCTGCGCGGCGGCATGGTAGTGCGTGACTTCCGCATCCAGCACCGTGACCAGGCCCACACGGGCACCACTGTGCAGCTCAAGCACAGGCTGAGGCCTGGCACCGGCTGCGGCCGTCATGAGGATCCAGGGAAGCGCCCAGGCGAGGCGCCGTGAAGCTCGGCTTGCCGACATACGTTGCATCCGCAAAAGAGCGCAGCCGCCGGTGCCCTGCGAGTGTACTGCGCCGGGTGCGGCGGCGGATGCGTGCTGCGTCGCGCGGCTCATAACGGGTGCTTATGTGGCCATGACGGGAAGGTCCGACCTCACGCCCGCGCAGCCGCTAGCATCCCTCCTGGTATCTTGCGCGGAGCATTCATGGGGAAGGTTGGAACCGAGCGGGTCCTGTCGGTGCGGCACTGGACACCGACCCAATTTACCTTCACGACCACGCGCGCTGCGGGCCTGCGCTTCGAGAACGGCCAGTTCCTGATGGTGGGCCTGGCCGGGGCCGAGCGAGCGGTGCTGCGCGCCTACAGCATCGCCAGCGCCAACCACGAGGAACACCTGGAGTTCCTCAGCATCAAGGTGCCGGGCGGCCCGCTCACCTCACGCCTGCAACACATCCAAAGCGGCGACGAGGTCCTCGTCAGCCGCAAGCCGACCGGCACCCTGCTGCTGTCGGACCTGAACCCGGGGCGGCGGCTGTTCCTGCTCAGCACCGGCACCGGCGCCGCACCCTTCATGGCCCTCATCAAGGACCCGGAAGTCTATGCGCGCTTCGAGCAGGTGATCCTGGTCCACGGCGTGCGCTGGGCGGCCGAGAGCGCGGTGATCGGCGCCCGCATCCGCGCGCTGCAGGAGCACGAGCTGCTGGGCGAGACGGTGCGCGCGCAACTGACGTACTACCCGTGCGTGACGCGCGAGCCGCATGCGCACCCGGGGCGGCTCACGCAGCGCATGCACTCGGGCGCGCTGTTCGCGGACCTGGGGATCGCAGCACTCGATGCCGCCGGCGACCGCGCCATGGTGTGTGGCAGCGCCGCGATGCTCGCCGACACCTGCGCGCTGCTGGATGCGCACGGCCTGCGCGCCTCGCCCGGCATCGGCGAACCGGGCGACTACCTCATCGAGCGCGCCTTCGTCGCGCGCTGAGGGGCCCTCAGTGGCCGCCCTCCACCAGCACGCCGGCATCGCCTAGCGCTGCAGCCAGCGCCCCCTCGAGCAGCTGCGCCTCCGCGCGCGCGAGGTACTGCAGGTGCAGCACCGGCCCGGTGAGCACTTCCAGCCCGCGCTTGAGCACGCTGCCGGCGGCGCGGATGCCGGCCTTGTGCTGGTCGAAGCGCTGCGCCGCGGGGTAGCTGCTCATGCCGACGTAGACCCCGAACGGCCCGCGGGTGCGGTCGGCGTAGTCCAGCAGCACCAGGTACAGGTGCGAGCGGCCCGTGCGCTGCGCGCGAAAGCGCAGCGCCACCTCGTAGGCGAGCGGCAGCCAGTCGATGTAGCGCATCGGCAGCCACTCGGGGATCGAGGGCGCGCACCGTTGCCACAGCTGCTCGAGTGCCTGCTCGATGCGGGTGGGAAACTCCCCGCGCATCCACAGCTCATGGATGCAGTGCGCCCCGGCCAGGCCGTCGGCCGCGGCGAGCGCCGCCGCGAAGCGCTCCCCGAGGTGTGCACGGCCGAGCCCCGCGAGCGGCCGCGCCGCGGGGGATGCGGGCGCGGGCTGGCGCGCGCGCCCGCTCACGCGCCTGCCGCGGCCCGCCCGTTCAGGCGGGCGGCGAGCAGCCACACCAGCCCCCCGGCGAGCACCGCGACCGGCACGATCAGCACGGCCTGGCCGAGCGAGCCGCCATGGTCCGACAGGTAGCCGATGAGCACCGGCGAGGGCACATCCCCGAGCAGGTGGATCATGAACATGCTCAGTGCCACCGCCGAGGCGCGCTCCAGCGGCGAGACGACATTGACGATGGCCGCATTGATCGGGCCGGTGGACATGAACAGCAGCAGTTCCGCCACCACGATCGCGGGCATGTAGACATGGCGTGCCGCCGCCGACAGCGCCAGGTACGCCGCCGGCGCCGCCAGCACGGTGACCGCGCCGGAGAACCACAGGTACGCCTGGCGCGAGTAGCGCAGCAGGTAATCCGAGATCCAGCCGCCGGCAAAGGTGCCGACGAAGCCGGTGATGACCACGATCTCCCCGAAGCTCACCGCGGCCTTGTCGATCGGGATCCCGCGCACGCGCTCCAGGAAGGTGGGCATCCAGTAGGCCAGACCGCCCAGGGCGAAGGTGTAGGCCGCGTAGCCGATGACCACCAGCAGGTACGGCCAGCGCCGCAGCAGGCCTAGGTACATCGCCACCGGGCCCTGCCCCGCCGGGGTGCGGGTGCGCGGCGTGTGATCCTGCGCCCCGCGCGGCGGATCCTTCAGCCACAGCACGGCGATGGCCAGGACAAGCCCCGGGGCGCCGGCGACGAAGAAAGCCGCGCGCCATCCGAAGTGATGGCCGATGAGGCCGCCGAGGATGAACCCGAGCGCAGAGCCGACCGGAATGGCCATGTTCAGCACCGCGTACACCCGGCCGCGGTCACCGGCTGGAAACAGGTCCGCGAGCATCGCGGCGGCAATGGCCACGAAGGCCGCCTCGCCGATGCCCACCAGGGCGCGCGCGGCGAGCAGGTGTGCATAGCCGTGCGCGAAGCCGGCCAGCAGCGTGGCGATGCTCCACAGCCCGACACCCAGGCTGATCGCATGGGTGCGCGAGCGCCGGTCGCCCCAGGCCCCGAAGGCCGGAGCGGCGAACATGTAGACCAGCATGAAGGCCGGCACCAGCGCCCCGAGCTGGGTGTCCGAGAGGCCCATCTCCTGCTTCAGCACCGGCAGCAGCGGCGAGATGACGAAGCGGTCCAGATAGTTGAGCAGGTTGATCGCGGTGAACACCGCGAGGGTCCACAGCGCCGCGCGGCGCGAGACGGTGCCGGCGGATTTCACGGAAGTCGCGGGGTCGGCGGTGGGCACGACCGCGACTTTACCCCGCCGCCTCAGCCGGGTGCGAGCTTCAGCCGCTCGAAGTACTGGCGTACCGGCTCGCGGTAGCCCTCCGAGCTGGTCACGGTGCTGCCACCGGCGACCACCAGGATGAAGTCCCCGCGCGGCGTGCGGCTGATTTCCTTCACGTGCTGCGTGTTGACCAGGCAGGAGCGGCTGATGCGCAGCATCGGCTGGCCCTGGAAGGTCTTTTCCGCCTGCGCAAGCGTGCTACGCGCGTGGAAGCTGTCGCGGCCGATCACCAGGCGCACGTAGTTACGGTCGGCCTCGACCAGCTCCACCTGCGACACATCGAGCATGTGCATGCGGCCGCCACTCTCGGCCAACACGCGCGGCTGGGTCTCGCCGCGGGTGCGTGCCCGGCTCTCCAGCTGCTCCAGCAGCTGGCTGAGCGCACCGCGCCGGTCGAAGTTGCCGGCCGCCTCGTGACGGCGCCGCACCCGGGCCGCCATCGCCTGGAAGCGCGCATCGTCGAAGGGCTTGAGCAGGTAGTCCACCGCGCTCACCTCGAAGGCCTCGAGCGCGTAGTGATCGTAGGCGGTGACGAACACGATCAGCGGCAGGGTCAGCGGGTCGAGCGCGCGCGCCAGCTCCATGCCGGTCATCGAATCCATCTGGATGTCCAGAAACAGCACCTGCGGCGGCTTGCTGCGGATCGCCTCCAGTGCGGCGCGCGCGTCGGCGTACTCGCCCACCACGTTCAGGTCCGGCTCCCGGGCGCAGCCCTCGCGCACGCTGCGCCGCGCCGCCGCCTCGTCGTCGACGATGATGACGTCCATCAGCGCGCCCCCGGGGCTTCGGTGCGCGCGACCTCCGGGCCATCGCGCAGCAGCGGCATGACGATCTGCGCCACCCACAGCTGCGCTCCGGCCGGTGCGGCGGTAAAGCTGGCACGCTCGCCGAACTGCACCTGCAGCCGCTCGCGCACGTTGGCAAGGCCGATGCCGATGCGCGCGGCCGTCCTGCCGGGCGCCATGGTGTTGGTGACCCGCAGCGTCAGGGTCTCGCCGGAGACCTCCACCTCGACCGCGATCCTGACCGGGTCCTCGTGGCCGGCCATGCCGTGCACCACGGCATTCTCCACCAGCGGCTGCAGGATCAGGCTCGGCACCCACACCGGCGGCAGGCCGGCGCGCGGCGGCACCGAGACGGCAAGCCGCTCCGCGAAGCGCTTCTGCTGCAGCTCCAGGTACAGGCTGACGAACTGCAGCTCATCGCTCAGGCGCGAGAACTCGCGCTCGCCGGCGCTCAGCAGGCGGCGCAGCAGGTCCCCGAGCTGCACCACCATCGTCTGGGCGGCCGGCGGGTCCCAGGTGATCTGCCCACGGATGGTGTGCAGCAGATTGAAGAGCGTGTGCGGGGAGAGCTGCATGCGCAAGGCGGCCAGGTGTGCCTGGGTGAGCGCGCGCTCCAGGGCGCTCGCGCGCAGCTGCGCATCACGCAGGCGCTGGTAGAAGGCCAGCCCCGCCCCCAGCGCCAGTCCGAAGCAGTAGGTGACCAGGAAGTTGGTGGCGCTGGCGACCCAGGTGGGTATCTCCGGACCGGAGAAGAAGTCCTTCCAGCTCGGCCAGCCGCCGGGCATCCCGTGGCCGGCGACGCCGTGCCAGGTGTTGGTGAGGGTCTCGCCCACCACCAGCGCCGGTGAGGCGAGTACGGCAAACCCGACGGCAAACAGCAGCTGGATCGGCAGCGTGCGCCACAGCGGCACCCAGCCGGTGCGCAGCGAGCGCCACATGCACAGGATGAACAGCGGATACATGAACAGGTGCTGCAGCAGGCGCGCCTCGGAGGGGGCGAACACGTGCTCGATGTTCATCGAGGACAGGCTCGCCTGCATGTTGTTCGCGTACATGAGATTGGACACGGCCACGTACACCCAGAAGGCCGTGAGCACCCACACATAGGGCAGGAAGCGCACGCGCCCCCCAGCCACGGGCGCGGCGGCCGCCAGGTTGCCGGCGAGCGCGAGCAGTCCCGGCCGCGCCGGTTCCAAAGGAGAAGCACTCATGGTGTCGGTGTTGACTCCGTATTCCAAAGGGCCGCAGCGCCCCACAAGAGCCTAGCGTACGCCGGAAATGCCTGCGCGGTGAGGCGGGCAAAGCACGTACCGGGACGAAGCCGTGAGCGGCAGGGACGAGTCCGCGCGGCCGGCGCAGCTGCGGGCGGAACTGCCGCGGGCGCTGGCCTTCGCTGCTGCTCGCGTTCCGGTACGAACACGTGGACTGCAGGGATCAGTACGGCATCGGCACTCTTCGCAGCGCTCAGGGCGCGGTGTCTGATACGCACACGTCACGGGCATTGCGTGGCGCGAACCAACACCGCAACCGGAGACCCCCAATGAACGCCGTGAAAATCCAGTCAACCCGCAGCCGTGCCGCCCTCTACACCCTGCTCAGCGCCTGTGTGGCGATCGGCGCCTGCGCCGCCGTCCAGGCCGGCGAGGCCTGCGCCGTCGCGCAGCCCGCGCACACCGCCAACGCGGTCACCGTCAGCTATCGCGACCTGAACCTCGGCACGCGCGAAGGCGCCAGCGCGCTGTACGCGCGTATCAACCACGCGGCGCGCACCGTGTGCGCTGCCGGTGACATCCGCGATCTGGAGGCGGTGGCGGGCGCCCGGGCCTGTGAGCGCGCGGCGGTCGCCCAGGCCGTGCACACGGTGCACAGCGAGCAGCTGGCGGCACTGTTCAACGCCCAGATGCCCCAGGGCTAGTGGCCGCCACGCACGGGGCGGATGTGCCGCGATCCGCGGGCATCCGCCCCGGGACTTCAGCCGATGGCGGCCAGTTCCGCCGGCGACAGCTTGATCGCCGCGGCCGCGACGTTCTGCTGCAGGTGCGCGAGCGAGGCGGTCCCCGGGATGGGCAGCATCACCGGTGACTGGGCGAGCAGCCAGGCGATGGCGACCTGGAACACGCTGATGCCGCGGGCCTGCGCGACCGCCTCCAGCCCCTTGCCCTGGTTCTCCTGCGCCAGCTTCGCGGCCGAGCCGCTGGCCACCGGAGCCCACGGGATGAAGGCCAGCTGCTGATGCGTGCACGCCTCCAGCACCGCCTGCGATCTGCGGTCCGAGGCGTTGTAGCGGTTCTGCACCGAGGCGATGGGCACGATGCGCTGTGCGCGCGCCAGCTCGTCCACGCTGAAGTTGGACACGCCCACGTGGCGGATCTTGCCCTCCTTCTGCAGACGGGCGAGTTCGCCGATGGAATCCTCCAGCGGCACCTTCGGGTCGATGGTGTGAAACTGGTACAGGTCGATGCGCTGCAGCTTCAGCCGCCTGAGGCTGCCCTCGCAGGCGGCGCGCAGGTGCTCGGGACGCCCATCGGGGACCCATTGCTCCGCGCTCGGCCGCGTATGGCCACCCTTGGTGGCGATCACCAGGCCGCGCGGATAGGGATAGAGCACCGCGGCGATCAATTCCTCATCGACGTTCGGGCCGTAGGCATCGGCGGTGTCGATGAAGTTCACGCCAAGTTCGAGCGCGCGCCTGAGCACCTGGCGCGCCTCGGCCGGATCCTTCGGTTGGCCCCAGATGCCATCGCCGGTGAGGCGCATGGCGCCGAAACCCATGCGGTTGACCGTCAGGTCCCCGCCGATTACCAGCGTCCCGGCCGCCGCCGCCGGCTCCGCCGTGGCCGCGCTGCGTGCCGACCACGGCGCCATGAGAGTTGTCATACCAGCGACACCACCTGCGAGTAGCTGTCTGCGCGTGAGTGAGGTGTTCATCGGGGGCGATGCTACAGCCGGGCCCGCATGAATACCATGAAGGAGCGCGGCTGCGAGCCGTAGCTGGCGTTCAGGCTGGCCGGGTAGTCATAGACACTCCCCAGCGCGCCGACCCCAAAGCGCACCCCGGCGCACTCAGCGAAGTCGTAGACCAGGCCCAGCGAGAGTTTCTGGATGGTGAATGTGCGGCCATAGAGCGGCTGGTCCGGGAGGAACAACTCGTCCTTGGCCACGTGTTCGTAGCGGGCGAACAGCGTCAGCGCGGACGACACGGCGGCGGAGGATTCCAGCAGCCAGGCATCGGTGGCCGCTCCGCTGGAGGGCATGTTGCGTCCGAAGGCGAGCGTGGTCTGCCACCACTGTGCCACGGGCGCGTTGTAGCTCACCGAGACGGTGCTGCGGCGCACGCTCACCCCGGGCTCCAGCTGCTCGGGGCTGGCCAGTCGCCCGAAGCTGGCCTGCAGCGACCAGCGTTCGGAAGGGTTGTAGGAGGCGCGCACGGCGTAGGAATCCAGCGCGCGCACCTCGATGTCATAGCGGTTCTCGTCCGGCTCGCGGCCATTGAACGCGGAGGCCTCGAGCTTCACACCCGCCACCGCGTAGCCGGCCGTGAGAACCCCCCAGGTGATGTGGGTGGAATCGAGCCAGTGATGCGACAGCGGGGCCTCCGGATTCTCCAGCGCCGACAGGCGGTGCATGAAAGCGTTCGGACCCAGTGCTGGCTCGCCGGGAAGGCCGGCGTACACGAAGGCCGAAGCCCCGGCAGCGAAGTCGTGGCTGTAGGTGAGTGCGGCTTCCATCAGCAGATCGTGCGGGTGCTGCCGGTCGATCAGAGGATCGATGCCGTTGGCGGTCTCGCCGGTCTGGAACAGCAGCGGGTAGCCGCTCTTGCCCATCAGCGGATCCGCCGAGACCATCAGGCGCATGCCGAACGCCCCAGCGGCGAGTTCGCGGCGCGCCATCACCATCAGCATGCTGGTCGAGAAGCTCTGCGTGGCCCCGCGCGGACCACCCTGATCATCGTAGATGGCATCGATGAACCCATGCTCCATGGTCAGCCAGTCGCCCTGCATCTGGTGCGCACCCTGCATCGGGGTCGTGTCCGGCTGCCAGCTGGTGCCCGAACCCTCACGCGTCATCGCATAACTGCCATACAGACCCTGCATCTGCATGGCCGCCGGCGCTGAGCTGTCGGCCTGCTGCGCGTGCACGCACGCCGGGGCTGCCGCCAGCAGCGGTGCGAGGCCCGCGATGACCCAGAAACAACGCAAATTACACTCCATAAGTTATTGAATGAAAAAATACTACCCAGAGGACAATCCAGACTCCCACGGGCGGCCTCTGACGGATCTGTCCCGCCCCGCGCGCGCACTGCGCCTGCCCAGTGTGCATCAACAACGCAGACCCGCCTTGGTAAGATTCCGAACACCGCAAGGTACCGCCTGCGCTGCCGCACAGCGGGTGTCGCAGCACACCGCACGACTCTTTTCGGAGGAAGGCTCATTGGATCTGATCATTGCGCTGCCGGATCTTGCCCAGCACGTCGGCGAGGAAGTCGGCGTGTCCTCCTGGATCACGCTGGACCAGGCGCGCATCCAGGAGTTCGCGCACTGCACCGGCGATCATCAGTGGATCCACGTCGACCCGGAGCGCGCGGCCCGCGAGAGCCCCTTCGGCAGTGCCATTGCGCACGGCTTCCTCACCCTCTCGCTGATCGCCCCTACCGCGATGGAGCTGCTGGTCGCGCGCGTCAACCCGAGCTCGGTGGTCAACTACGGCCTCGATGACGTGCGTTTCGTGACCCCCGTGCGTGCCGGGCAGCGCGTGCGCAACCGCCTCACCCTCAAGTCCGTGAAGGCCCGCAGCAGCGGGCGCTACTTCGTCACCACCGGCAACAGCATTGAGATCGACGGCGAGAAGCGCCCCGCCCTCACCGCCGATGCCCTGGCCATCTTCATCGCCTGAGCCGGCTGCCAGCTGCCCGGCTCACTCGTTCGCGACCGCCAGCTGCACCGCAGGAGCCGCCGGGGCGCTGCCGCGCCCGCCGAAGCGCTGGATCAGCCAGGAGCGGAACAGCGCGATCGCCGGGTCGGCCAGCCCTTCCGCGTGCGTCGTGAGGTAATAGCCGTAACCGTCATCGAGCGTCGCGGTGAACGGCTTCACCAGGCGCCCGGCAGCGAGTTCCTCGGCAAACAGGTGCGTATCCACCAGTGCGATGCCCTGGCCGCCCAGGGCGTATTGCGCGGCCAGGATGGCGGTGTCGAACACCAGGCCGCGCTCGATGTTCACCCCCTTCAGGCCCTCCTGGCGCACGAACTGCGTCCACACATGGTGGCGCGGCAGGTCAGCAATGCGCACGTGCACGATCTCGTTCGCCTCGATGAAGGCGGCCAGGTCCTTGCCACGGTGGACGGCGGCGATATTCGGATGGCACAGCACGCTCAGGCGCACCGGCCACAACAGGTCGGTCACCAGATCCGTCACCGTGGGCTTGGAGTACACCACCGCCACATCGACATCCCCGAGCGGCGGCCCCACCCCGTAGGGACTGATGAGGTCGATGTCCACCCCGGCGCTATCGCGCCGGAAGTCCTGCAGGATCGGCACGGCCAGCTGCACCGCGAAGCTCGGTGGCATCTGCACGCGCAACGTCCTTTGCAGGGGCGCGCCCTCGTTGCGGATGTCATCGAGGGCGTACTCGAGGCGGTCGAAGGACTTGGCGACAGCCGGCAGCAGGTGCTGCCCGGCCTTGGTGAGGGTGAGCGCGTGTGGCCGGCGCTCGAACAGCGGTACCCCGGTGAGCCGCTCGAGCGCGATCACGTGACGCGATAGGGCGCTCTGGGAGATCAGGAGCGCGTTCGCCGCGGCCGTGAAACTGCCGTGCTTGGCGACGCCCTCGAAGGCGCGCAGCGCATTCAGCGGCAGCCAGCGGCGGTCGGTGGTCTTCTGCATGGGGACTGTCCTTCACGGGCGCCTGGAATCTTGCCCACGGGCCGCATACTCGCCCACCCGGTGGCGCTGCGCCAAGCACCCGGCGCGGGCGGCAATGCCTTTTTTCGATGTTGCCAGTGAATTTCTCGGCTTCTAGGCCGGGCGTGATTATGAAAGGCTCACTGCCCGCACCCGACCGGCACCTGCGCATGAGTTCCACCGCGCCCCTTCCCGCCGCGCACCCCCACAGGATCGCCGCGGTAACCATCACTCATCACCGCCTGCCGCTCGCGCCGCCCTTCCACGCCAGCTGGGATACCCAGCCGCGCGTGCACTTCGATGCCACCGTGGTGCGCGTGAGCACCGACAGCGGTCTTACCGGTGTGGCCTCCGGTGACCGGATGCTCGGCTTCCCCGGCCACGAGCCGCTGTTCGTGGGCACCGATCCCCTGGCCCTGGAGCGGCACTTCCGCGTGCTCTCGAACATCGACTTTCACTACGGGCGCTGCTGGCCGCTCGATCTGGCCCTGTGGGACCTGGCGGGCAAGATCCTGGGCGCACCGTGCTGGAAGCTGCTGGGCGGACTGGCGGCGCGCGTGCGCACCTATGCCTCCTCGGGCACCTTGCGCGATCCGGCCGCGCAGGCGGATGCGGCCGAGCGCTACCTTGCACTGGGATTCCCCGCGCTCAAGCTGCGCTTCCATCGTGGCGACTGGCGCGACGACGTGCGCGCGCTGGAGGCGGTGCGGGCACGGGTGGGCGACAGGCTCGAGCTGCTGGTCGACTGCAACCAGGGCTGGCGGCTGCCGTGGGACACCGAGAGCGCCTGGACCTTCAAGGACGCGCTCACCGTGGCGCGCGAGCTGGAGCGCCTCGGTGTCTTCTGGATGGAGGAGCCGCTGCACCGGGCAGACCGTGACGGCATGCGCGCGCTGCGCGAGGCGACCGACGTGCGCATCGCCGCGGGCGAGATGACCCGCCAGCTGCACGAGCTGCGCGACCTCATCACCGGCGGCTGCGTCGATGTGCTGCAGCCGGATGCCGCCCTGGTCGGCGGGCTCACCGGCCTCAGGCGCCTGGCGGTGATGGCCCAGGAGCACCACGTCACCTTCACCCCGCACACCTGGACCAACGGCATGGGCGTCACCGCCAACGCGCACCTGGTGGCCGGCCTGGCCGATGCACCGTTCATGGAGTTCCCCTTCGACCCGCCGGAGTGGAGCCTGGAGCGGCGTGACTTCCTGATGGCCGAGCCGCTGCGCGTGGACGCTCAGGGATTTATCAACCTGACGGATGCGCCCGGGATGGGCTACGTGCCGGATGAGGAACGCCTGCGCACCACGCGCATAACGTAACAATTGGTTACTAATGCCCGGGTTCCTATAAGCCCCGCCTAAGTCCCCGGTCTCAAACTCGCGCCGCATTCGCGAGACATCTCTAGCCACCAAGATCCACCGTGGGATCGAGCGGAGCGCTCATGCCCTCCTCCGGGCGCCACTTTGCGCGCCAACCGGTCATTTTCTGGTGCACGCCTTCTGGTGGCCGATTCGCTGGGCGAATCGTTCCATGTTAGGGCCGATCGTGACTGGCGATCACCGCGGTGGCAGCGTGCCATCGCTCGAGGCGCGGCGATGGCTTGCGGCGCTGTCGGGCGGCATCGTGGCGGTATACCTGATCCTGTTCGTGGCGCTGCTGGGCAAAGTGGGCCCAGAGGACCAGGACCAATTCCTGGTCTTTCATGAGCTGCAATTCTGGAACAGCTCATTCTTTGGCATGGCCAAGCAATGGACGCCGCTGATGTGCGGCGGTCTGTCCCTGGCGGGGGAACCGCAGGTTCCCTTCATGTCGCTCAGCATGATGCTGGCCTATCTGTGCGGCCCGTTCTGGGGGCTGAAGATCGCCACGGCGATCTACTTCGTCGCCGGCTGGAGCGGTGCTTACCTCTACGCGGGGCTCTGGCTGCGCAGGGCCGAACCCCGCCTGCTCGCCGCAGCGCTCTTTATCGGCAACGGGTTCTTCATCTGCCGCTTCAGTTACGGCCACATCGACTTCATGCCATTCCTGACGCTGCCACTGCTGCTCTGGACGCTCCACAAGATCAGCGACACCGGCGCCGATGGCTGGCAAGGGCACGTCCGTCACGCCGTGGCGTTGGCACTGATGGGAGCCCTGATCGCGATGGCGGTGGACGGCTCGCCGGTTGCCATCATTCACCTGCTGGTGTGGATCGGCCTGTACGCTGTCGCACTCGGATTTGTCTGCCGGTCATGGCGACCGCCGCTGTTTCTTGCCGGGGCGCTCATGCTCGCGCTGTTACTGGACGCAGGCTACCTGTGGCCGATGCTGCAGGCGCAGGACTCCCAGCCGCGACTGACGCCGGATCGCTTCACCAGTTTCCTGACGCTCGTCTGGTTTGCGCTCATTCCGATGCGCGGCAAGGTGCTGCCGGCCAACGGGCTCGGCCATGAGCTGACTGTCTACATCGGACCGGTGCTGGCATGGCTGGTCTGGCGCGAGCGTGCGTGGCTGCGCACCAGCCTACCGGACTCGATGCGCCTGCCGATCGTCTTCGTGTCGTGTGTTTCCATCGTGCTGGGCATGGGAAGTCTGCGCGGCTTGCACGTGCCCACGATCCTCAGTCCATTCGACCTGCTAAGGCCGCTGCCCGGGTTTCGTTCCATCGGTATTACGGGGCGCTACTGGGGCTTCCTGGCGCTGCCTTTGAGTTTGTGCGGCGCCGCCGCGCTGTGGAGGTTTGCCGGCGAGGATATGCCGCGCGAGCGCCTGCGCAGGGTCCTGGGGTTCGCGATCTTCCTGCAGCTTGGCTTCCAACTTGAGACGACGTTGGCCTACTGGCTGCCTACCCGCACGTATCACGCCGACGAGCTGCGTGCGCCGTTCCGCAGCGGGCCGCAAGATATCCGCTACGTTGCTCGCGGTAAGACGCCGCAGGGCGCTCTCATCACACCCACGCAGGGAGTACTGGACTGCTACGACATGGATGACTTCCGCCGTTCTGAGATGGCGCCGGGAACGACTCTGATCAAAGAAGCACGCACTGACATTGGGCAGATCTTGGCCTCCAGTTCGTTCTCTGGACGGTTCGCCAGCTGGAGCCACATCGTCGTGCAGCCGACCCCCGGTAGCGAGCTGCCCGACATGGGCGTACGTCTTGTACTGCATCAGGCTTATCACCCGTACTGGCAGGCGCACGGCTGCGCGACGCAGGCCGACACCAAGGGCAATCTCGTGCTTGACTGCCCGGCCGCGAGCTTCGCACACCGACCCGTGGACCTGCGCTTCCATGACGAGCTGAGCACGCTGTCCGCCTCCATTTCACAGATCGCCTGGCGGGCGTGGCTCGCAGGCCTTGCGCTGATGCTAATGCTCCTAAAGCTCCAGGCTATGCTCACTCCGGCTGTTGCCTCGTCGGAGTAGCTTTCCAAGGCAAAATCGCAGGAGGGGCGCTAACGAGCGCTACTGCGGCCGCAGGGCGCTGGGCAACTGCTCAGGCCAATGCCGCCGTGTCCGCTGTCCTGTGCGCACGCCCCAAGCCCCGCTCAGGAGCCGCCCCGCCCGCCTGGCAATCAGGCTCGTTGATCGTTTAAGAGCTCGGGTAGTTGCGCGAGCGGGCCCAGGTGCTTCTCGTAGTGGTGCCAGCGCCCGGCAGAAGCGGAATGGATCTTCTGGCGCACCTGCCACTTGCTGGCGGTGATAACCACGCGCTCGGTCTTGTGAAACTCCAGCACCCGGTCATCCCAGGGCAGACCTAAGAACTCAAGCATCCGCCGCGTCCACCCTGGCTGATCGGCGATCAGTCCCTCGTACGGGACGTCCAGGAAGTTCTCCTGCGGAAGCAAGCCGCGCCAGTGGCGCGTGATGCGCACGTATTCGCCGTAGTAGTGCGCCAGGTCTTCGAGGTCATTGGCCCAGGGACCGATGTTGAAGAAATTCTGGAAGTAGATCGAAAGCCCGGTATCGAGCGGGTCGCGCTGCATGTGGATGATGCGCGCGCGGGGAAAGGCTGCGCGGATCAGACCCGCATACATGAAATTCGCCGGCATCTTGTCAATGATGCGCGTAGCCCCGCCAGCCACAGCGCTCATGCGCTCCAGGTAGCGCTGCGTCATGTCCGGAATCAGGTGCAGGGGCGGCGGGCCCTGCTTTTCCGCGTCGCGCCAGTTCTCGTAGGCGGCGGTCCAGAAACCCACTTCGCCGCAGCCGTAGACCTGCGGGTGCGAGGCCAGGATCTGTTCGGCGAGGGAAGTGCCCGAGCGCGGCATGCCGACCACGAAGACAGGGATTTGCGACTGCGAGGCAAGCGGCTCGGCCTTCTGCCACAGCTCGGCATCGAAGCTACCGATCAGCCGGTCGATGCGTTCCTGCAAGCCGGTGCGATCGTAGCGGGCCCCGAAGCGCTTGGTGAGCTCGTTGGCCTTGTGGTACTGGCCGAATGCATCGTCGTACTGGCCGACGTCATCGAAATACTTGCCGAGCGCGTAGCGCAGGTTGATCTCGTGGCCCAGCGGCTGTGGCCGGGCCAGCAGCGAGACCGCACCGTGCAGCCAGCTGGCATCGCTGAGCTGCATGCGGCGGTGGGTCGCGATGCTGGCGAAGGCGTGCGAGAAGGTCGGATCCAGCTCGATGGCGCGTCGGAACAGCCTTTCGGCCTCCGCGAACTGCCCGGAGTCGGCATGGAGCTCACCGAGAAAGGCGATCGCTTCCACGTAGTTCGGGTTGATCGCCAGTGCCGCCTCGCAGTTTTGCCGCGCTTCGTCCGGGCGCCGTCGCTGGCGCAGGGCGAACGCCAGGCTCAGGTAGGCGGGCGCATATTGCGGCTGCAGCGCGATGGCCTGGCGGAAGGCGAGCACCGATTCGCGTACCCGCCGGATCTCGAAGAGTGCGTTGCCGAGATTGCAGTGACTCTCCGCGCTGCGCGGATCCAGTTCCACGGCCTGGCGGTACAGCGCCACCGCGGCGCGCCGGTCACCCATTTCGCGCAGCAGGTTGCCGTGATTGTTCAGTGCCTCGACGTACGCGGGCTGCAGCCGCAGCGCCTCTCGGTAGCTGTCGGCCGCTTCCGCGCGCTTACCCTGTGCGGCCAGTGCGAGGCCCAGGTTGTTGTGGGCGATCGCCAGCGTCGGGTCCAGCGTCACGGCCCTGCGTCCCAGGGTTATCGCCTCGTCCAACCGGCCCAGCAGCAGCAGCGCATGCGCCACGTTCCCGGAGACCTGTGCATCCATCGGACGCAGCCGCCGCGCAAGCTCGTAGTGCTCCAGGGCCCGCTGGTGATCCGCCAGCTCCAGATACGCATTGCCGAGGTTGTTCAGCGCCTCGACGTCCTGGGCATTCAGAGCGAGCGCCTTCTGGTACAGCGGCACCGCTTCACGCACGCGTCCGAGACCTCGCAGCGAATCGGCGGCATCGACCAGTGCCGCGGAGTGCTCCGGCTCCAGTGCCAGGGCGGCCTGCAGCGTCGGCAGCGCCTCATCCCACGCGCCTCGGTCGTGCAGCGCTGCCCCGAGGTTGCGCAGCGCCTCGGCATCCTTGGGCATCAGTTCCGCCGCCCGCCGCAGGGCCTGCAGGGCATCCTTGCGCTGGTGGGCGAGCGCGACGCCCAGGATCTTCCACAGCATCCCGGCATTGGGGTAGGACTTGATCGCCTCCCAGGCCTGCAGTTCGGCCTCGGCCGGGCGGTCCTGCTGCAACAGCATCACCAGCGAGCCGATCTGCTGTGGGCTCACGGTCTGGGGCGAGAGCCCGGCGGCGTTCGCCAGCCCGCCGTGGCAGTGCTTGAACTTGCGGCCGCTGCCACAGGAACACAGCTCGTTGCGACTGGGTTTCACTGCCACACCCATCAGCTCCGGTAGTTATCCACAGCATCGCCCAGCGCCTCGCGCAGCGGCCCGAGCCAGGGCTCGAAGTTGCGCCACTGGTCCACCCCCTCGCGGTTGAGCGGCCGGCGCACCTGCTCGGAGCTTGCCGTGCGCACGCTGCGCACGGTCTTGTGGAACTCGATGCACTGCGGCTCGAACGCAAGTCCGCAGAATTCAAGTATGCGTCGCACGCTGCCCTCGAGATCCGCGACCACGTCCTCGTGCTGCACGCGCAGGATCCAGCCCGGCAGCACCTTATCCCAGTGGCGCATCAGCGCAAGGTAGGTGCGGTAGTAGCGGGCGATGTCCTCGATGCTGTAGGTGAACTCCTGGCCATTGGCGAACAGCTGTTTCAGGTTGCTGAAGCAACAGGCCATCGGCTCGCGGCGTGCATCGATGACCTTCGCGTTCGGCAGCATCAGCCGCACCAGCCCCAGGTGGCGGAAGTTGTTGGGCATCTTGTCGATGAAGAACGGCTTGCCGCTGCGGTACACCTGCGCCCCGGCCAGGTAGCGCTCGGCGAGCACGCGCACCTCATCGGCGGTAAGCTCGGTCAGGATCTTCGGGTAGCGCGGGTTGCTCGGGTCCGGATCGCGCCCGCGCAGCGTGGCGACGATCTGTTGCACGTTGGGCAGCTCCTGCGTCCCCTCCACCTGCGAGTGGGAGGCCAGGATCTGCTCGAGCAGCGTGGAGCCGGAGCGCGGCAGTCCGACGATGAAAATCGGGTCGCGGTTCGGCAATCCCCAGCCGGCGCGGGCGGCGAAGAACTCCGGCGTGCACACCTCGATCTGCTGGCGCGTGTTGTTCTCGATGATCTGCGGGCCATAGCGGCTCTCGGCCCGCTTGAGCGCGTTGCCCTGCGCGTAGTAGTGGAAGGACTGCGCAAACTCGCCCTCGTCCTCCAGTGCCTTGGCGAGTGCGAACAGCGCGTGCACCCGGTCCACCGCCGCCACCTGGGGGTCCGCGGTCAGCTCGCGCAGCCGCGCCATCTCCGCAGGTGTGAAGCGGTAGGTCTTCAGGTTCGCCAGGCTCCAGTACGCATCGCCGAAGTCCGCACGGCTGCGGGCCGCCTGACGGTACGACTGGATCGCCTCCTCGGGACGCCCGAGGGTCTTCTGCGCGTGCGCGATCGACAGGTGCACGTCCGCATCCGCCGGGATCCCGGACAGGAGCTCGCGGTACAGCGTGATGGCGCGTTCGTGCTCGCCGAGGCCCACGCACGCGGTCGCATACAGTCCCTGCAGCCGCAGCCGGCTCCCGGGCTCCTCGCGGATCAGCTGCTCCAGCTGTTCGCGCGCCTGCGCGTAGCGGTGCAGCTCGATGAGGGTCTCGGCGTACTCGGCCCGCGCCAGGCGGTAGTCGGGGGCCCGTTCCAGCACCGCAGCCAGCAGCAGTTCGGCATCGTCGAACACCTTGCGGGCAATGCCGATGCGCGCCAGCAGGCGCATCGCCTCGATGTGGTCGCCGTGCTGCAGCAGGAACGCCCGGATCAGCGGCTCGGCCCCGTCCAGATCGCCATCCATGAACAGGCTGGTGGCGGTCACCACCTCGCGTGGCAGGCCACGCAGGGTCGCCACGTGGCTCGCGGCGATGCCGGCATTGGCCTGATCGCCGGTCATGCGGTAGAGGCCCTCGAGCATGCCCCAGCTCACGGGGAGCGCGTTGTTGCGGTTCACCGCGGCCAGGAAGGCCTCGATCGCCGGCTGCGCCTGGCGCATCGCGACGTAGCACTGGCCGCGCTCCTCGTACAGGCGGCTGAAGCGCGGCTCGCGCGCCTCGAGCTCGGCGAGCCACCTGAGGGCCTCGTCGATGCGCCCCAGGTGGCGCAGGGCAAAGGCTGCGAACAGCCGCGCATCGCGCTGCCCCGGGTCGCGCGCAGAGAGCGCCTGGGCGGCCGCGAGCGCCTCGGCGAACTTCCCCTCCCGCAGCAGGCCGCGCAGCCGGGCGATCTCGGCTACCGAAGGCGACTCGGCTGCAGGTGATTCCGTTATATCCATGCGCTCCAAGAAAAAGGGCGGACCGAACGGTCCGCCCTTGATTCTACTGCAACCGCGCGGGCCGGTTGCCGCAGTGGCCTGGTCAGAACTTGTACGCAATTCCGAAGTTGATCACCCGCGGCCGGATCGGGATCTCGGACTTGATGAACTGCCCGGAGCTGATGTTGCTCACCGCATCCGAGTTGCTCAGGTTCTGGGCGGTGATGTCCACCGTCCAGTTGTCCTTCGCCACGCCGAGACCCGCGTCGTAGGTCGTGTAACCGGGGATCTCGTACCGCAGCAGCGTCGTGGTCGGCGGGTTCTGCGCCGGATCGTTGCCATCCGGGAAGCTCTGCGGCTGGTTGCTCTGCGAGCCGATGTGGTTGGCACCGGCCCAGGCAAAGGCGTTGTAGCCGCCCTGCATCGACCAGTCGTAGCGCGCCCGCACGTTGAACATGATGGCCGGCGAGAACGGCGCCCGCGTACCGAGCACGCCGTACGGGTTGGTGTACGGCAGACCCTTGACCTGGGTGATGCACTCGCCCAGCGGCGTCGGGTTGGATGCCGCGGGGTTGTTGCTGGGCAGGCAGGGCGCATTGGTCTGCTCGGAGGAGTTCCAGGCGCTCGAACCCTGGATCGTGAAGCCCTCGAAGAGGCGCGCAACCAGCTGCAGCTCGATACCCTTCACGCGGTAGGTCGGCCCGTTGATGTCAAAGGTCGTGTTGCCCAGGTGCACCGGATCGAACAGCGGCAGCTGCACGTTCTTCCAGTCCATCTGGTAGGCGGACAGGTTGACCTGCACGCGGTGCTGCAGCCACTCGCTCTTCAGGCCGATCTCGTTGTTGGTGAGGGTGTCCGACTCGTAGCCTGCGGGCTTGAGGAACTGCTTGTCACCCGAGGTGTACGGGGCGACGGCCTTCAGGAACACCTGGCTGCCATCCACGCTCGTGTGCGTGCGGTTGAAACCGCCCGGGCGGAACCCTTCCGAGTACGTGTAGTACGTCATCACGTCCGGGGTGATGTGCCAGGTGATGTTGTAGCGCGGCTTCCAGCCCTGCTCGCTCTTGTTGAGGTTCATGCCGAAGCCGCAGTGCGTGCAGGTGCCGTTCGGGACGTTCAGCACGGTCGAGGTCGCGCTGTAGTACTCCGAGCCGTGCTCGAACTCGTCGTACTTGTAGTGACGCGCGCCGGCGGTGATCGTCAGCACCTTGGGGATGATGTCGAAGTCGGCCGAGGCGAAGAACGCGGTCTGCTTGTAGCCGCGCATCACGTCCTCGCCGAAGGCGGTGTTGGTGTCGGTGCGGTAGCCGGGGTGCCACGCATAGTAGCCCGGGAACACCGAGCCGACGGTGGTCACGCAGTCCGGTCCGCCGGCCTGGGAGATGGCCAGGTTCTGCGGATTGCACTGCGGCATGCCCATGTAGTTGAAGTTCATGTCGTCGTAGATGATGAACTTCTCGTAGAAGGCGCCGGCGAGGAGCCGGAAGCGGTACTCATCCGGGGTGCTGATGCGCAACTCGTGGCTGACGTGCGTGTTCTTCGCCACGTCGCGCCAGCCACCGACCGGGGCGTAGCAGGTCGTCGGCTTGTTGGAGCGGAAGTAGAAGTAACTGGCGCCCTTGCCCGAGCAGGCGTAGTAGGCGCCATGGGTGCTGCGCATGTAATTCGAATAGTCCTGCTGACCATCGATGCTGCGGGTCATGTAGCTGCCGGTGTAGACCGCCTTCAGGCCGGCGAAGGCACCGTTGATGGTCCAGGCCGTGCTCGAGTACTTGTCCTTGCTGTAGGCCGGCACGAATGCAGCCAGCTGCATGGGGCCGAGGGTGCTGCCGTTGGCATCCTTCGGGTAGGTGTAGAAGTAGCCGTCGGCTTCGGAGTTCTGGTAGTTCTGCTGGACCAGGATGTCCCAGTGCTCGTTGAACTTGTACAGCGCGGACAGCCGTGCGCCGGTGTAGTCCATGGTGTTCAGGTTGTTGCCGGTGATGCCGGCATTGGTGACGATCGGGCTGCCCGGACGGCTCACCGGCAGGCCAGTGCCGGCGCCGGGTGGAAAGCCCACGTCCGCACCGTTGCCGATCGGCGGGATCGAGATGGTGCTCGGCACGTTGTCGATCCACCCGCCCTGGCGCTCGGTGAAGATCACGCCACGCAGCGCGAAGTTGTCGCCGAACGGCAGGTTCAGGACGACGTTGCCGCTGGAGTTCGGGTCGCCGCCGGCGGTGATGCCGTAGCTGGCGTTAGCGTCGCCCTCGGTGACCCCGAGCTTGGGCTTGTTGGTGATGTAGCGGATCGCGCCCGCCTGGGCGCCGCCGCCGAACAGGGTGCCCTGCGGACCTTCGAGGATCTCGACGCGTTCCATGTCGACCAGGTACACGTCGTTGTTACGTGCCGGGAACTGCATCGACTGGTCGTCGAGGTACAGCGCCACGTTGGGGAACGGCGCGGTGGTCGACTGCGACTGGTTGCCCGAGCCCGAGCCACCCAGTCCGCGCATGAAGATGTTGCCGGTGCCCGGGCCGTTGCCGCTGAAGGTCACGTTCGGCGTGTATTTCAACAGGTCGTTGAAGCCGGTGATGTTCAGCTGCTTGAGCGTGTCACCGCTGAGCGCCTGGATCGTGATCGGCACGTCCTGCAGATTTTCAACACGGCGGTTGGCCGTGACGATGACTTCCTGGAGTCCGCCCGCCTCGGCAGCGGTCTCGCTGGCCTGATCAGCCGGTGCGGCAAAGGCGATCATCGACGCCGGAGCACTGAGGATGGCTCCAACGGCGGCAGAGATCTTCGGATTTAGCTTCATCGAGCGGTCCCCTGAGGATTGGTTGTAGATTCGCCACGCGAACGCACCCGGCTGCCAGGCGGCTCCCCCGTTAAACTTTGTATACCACGTCTATGACGGCTGCATGAACAAATGCGCCTTCCGGACATGACATACCCGCTGTCGTCCTCCGCCTTCCCCCTGCGTCATCGGGCTGTCATACGGCACGCGAACCAGCATTTCATACCCGCTACGCGGCCGAAAGTCTAGAAATTGAATAGCCCCATCTGAAAAACCGATGGCGCTGCGGCCTGCCGGCGCCCCTCCGGGTCGGGGTGCGCCTGAGGCTCGTGATGCCAGGTGCCCCTGCTGCGTTTTATCCACATTTCATGCCCGCCTGCACCCGCGCCACTCCGGCCTGGTGCCGTTGTTGCATCCGGGCATCACCCAGGCGCCGCCCGTCCCCAGCAGGGCGGTGCGCCGTCCCCGCGCCTGGGGGTTGCAACGCAGCGCGCCGCGCGCTGGCGTGAGCGCAGGCTTCAGCACCCTTGATCCGGCAGCGATTCTCGGAGAGGGTGTGCGCCCAAGGGGGAATCATGGCCGCAGCCGGGCAGACCGCAGAGACTTCCACATCCGCAGCATCCGGGGCGCGCCGGCCCCTTACCGGGGAGCTCATCGCGGAGTGCCTGGCGACCTTCATCATCCTCGGCCTGGGTGACTCGGCCGCCGCGATGTACACCCTCTACGATCCGAGCCCGTACCAGCAGGCGTACTGGGGGGTGTGCATCGCCTGGGGCCTGGCGGTGACGCTCGCGATCTACGTCACCGGCGCGGTGTCCGGCACGCACGCCAATCCTGCGATCACCCTCGCCCTCACCCTGTACCGCGGATTCCCGCGCCGCAAGGTGCTGCCCTACGTCGGCGCACAGGTCGCGGGGGCCTTCCTCGGCGCCGCCCTGGTCTATCTTCTGTTCGGGCCGGTCATCGACCACTACAACCTGGCGCACCACCTCACGCGCGCCGGCGACGGGGGCGCGGCCGGGGTGTTCTTCACCCATCCGGGCCTGGCGATCACCCCGGGGCACGCCTTTCTGGACGAAATCATCCTGACCGGCATCCTGGTCCTGGGCGTGTTCGCCATCACCGAGCAGTTCAACACCCTGGCCCCGGCGGCCAACACCGGCGCCCTCATGATCGGGCTCCTGGTGGCCACCATCGGCGCCTGCGCCGGCTACCTCGAGGCCTGGCCCATCAATCCCGCGCGCGACCTGGGACCCCGGGCGTTCTGCTTCCTCGCCGGCTGGGGCGGCCAGGCCTTCCCGGCACCGCAGAACTACTGGTGGGTGCCGATTGCCGGGCCGCTGCTGGGCGGCATCGCCGGTGGCGGCCTGTACCAGCGGGCCATCCGTCCCTATCTGCTGCCCGCACGGCCCTGACACCCCCAGGTTGCCTCCATGAACGCCGCCCATGTGCTCTCGATCGACCAGGGAACCACCTCCACGCGCGCCATCGTCTTCGATGCCCAGGCGCGTACCCTCGCCCTCGCCCGCCGCGAGTTCGCGCAGCACTATCCGGCCTCCGGCTGGGTCGAGCACGATGCCGAGGACATCTGGCACGACACGGTCGAGGTGGTGCGCGAGGCGATCGAGCGGGCCGGTTGCGGACCGCAGGGCATCGCCGCCATCGGGATCACCAACCAGCGCGAGACCACGGTGGTGTGGGAACGCGCGACCGGCCGCCCGGTGCATCGGGCGATCGTCTGGCAGGACCGGCGCACGGCCGATGAGTGCGCGCGCCTGAAGCAGGCCGGGGCGGAGGCGCTGGTGAGCGCACGCACCGGGCTGCTGCTGGATCCGTACTTCTCGGCCACCAAGGTGGCCTGGATCCTCGACCACGTGGCCGGTGCCCGCGCGCGCGCCGAGCGCGGCGAGCTGGCCTTCGGCACGATCGATTCGTTCCTGCTGTGGCGCCTGACCGGTGGCCGCGTGCACGCCACCGACGTGACCAACGCCTCGCGCACGCTCCTGTACGACATCCACCGCCAGGACTGGGACGAGGAACTGCTCGCCCTGCTGCGCGTGCCGCGGGCACTGTTGCCCGAGGTGCGCGACAGCAGCGCGGTGTACGGTGGCACCGATGCCGGCCTGTTCGGCCGTGCACTGCCGATCGCCGGCATCGCCGGGGACCAGCAGGCGGCGCTGTTCGGCCAGGCCTGCTTTGCGCCCGGCATGGCCAAGTCCACCTATGGCACCGGCTGCTTCGCGCTGCTCAATACCGGGGACACCGCGGTGGCCTCGAAGAACCGCATGCTGACCACGATCGCCTGCCGCATCGGCGGGCGCATCACCTACGCGATGGAAGGCTCGATCTTCATCGCCGGGGCGGCCGTGAAATGGCTGCGCGACGGACTGAAGGTGATCGGCAGCGCCGGCGAGACGGCCACGGCGGCGGCGGCGGTGCCGGATGACCACGGCGTGTACCTGGTGCCGGCCTTCGTCGGCCTGGGCGCGCCGCACTGGGATCCCACCGCGCGCGGGCTGATCTGCGGACTCACCCTGGATGCCACGGGCGCGCACCTGGCGCGCGCGGCGCTCGAGTCGGTCGCCTTCCAGACCCTCGACCTCACCCAGGCCATGGCGCGCGACGGTGCGGTGCGCCCGGGCGCCATCCGCATCGACGGCGGCATGGCCGCCAATGACTGGTTCTGCCAGTTCCTGGCCGACATGCTCGAGGCCCGCATCGAGCGCCCCGCGGAGCTGGAGACCACCGCCTTAGGGGCCGCCTTCCTGGCAGGCCTCGCCACCGGCGTGTGGCCGGATCTGGCTGCCCTCAGCGCCACCTGGCGCAGCGCGGCGGTGTTCGCCCCGCGCATGCCGCCGGCGCGGCGCGCGCAGCTGTGTGCCGGCTGGCAGCAGGCGCTGCGGCGCACCCTGCTGCGCGGGTGACTAGAGCTTGCCGCGGTAGTCGGTCTGGATCTTCAGGATCCGCTCGGTGTTGCCAAAGAAGGCGTGGCGCGACATGTCGACCGTGTAGCGGCTCGCCGGCGGATGCCGCCCGAGGCTCTCCGCGAGGGCGCGGATGTGGTGCGGACCTGCCCCGCAGCACACGCCCAGGTAATTGATCCCGAGCGCGAAGGCTTCGCGCCCGAAGTCGAAGATCTCCGCGCGCGTGCACACGAACGGGTCGAGGCCGACCGGGAAGGCGCGCTGGTTGCCGCAGCACGGGTCGGTGAGGGACATGAACGAGGGTTGCGCGGGGGTGGTACGGTAGGGCACCGGCAGGGCTGCTACGTGGCAGCTCACCGCGGCACGGATCTGGCGCATCATCGGCATGATCGTCGCCGGCCCGCGGTGACAGTTGATGCCCACCACCTGGGCGCCGGCGGCCTCCAGGCGCTGGCACACCTCCACCGGCGTCATGCCATCGCGCGTCAGGTCCTCGCGGTGCATGGCCATGGTGACCACCGCCGGCACCGTGGAGTACTTCTGGATCGCCTTCAGCGCCAGCAGCGCCTCGCCGCCCCAGGAGAGGGTCTCGGCGACGAAGTAATCGACCCCGGCATCGACGGCCCAGCCGACCTGCTCGGCGAAGATGCGCTCGACCTCCTTGAGCGCGCTCTTGCTGCCCGGGTCGTAGATGTTGGTGTTGCACAGGTCCCCGGCAAACAGCGTGCCGGTCCTGCGGGCGACGCGCTTGGCGATCTTCAGTGCCGCCTTGTTCATCGGCACCAGGTCCTTCTCGCGGCCGATGACCCGCAGCTTCTCGCGGTGCACGTAGTAGGTGAGCGCCTGGGTGACGTCCGAGCCGGCGTGCACGAAGTCCATGTGCAACTGCTCGACCACCTCGGGATGATCGAAGATCACCTCGGGGACGAAGGCCCCCGCCTGCAGGTAGCCGCGCCGCTCGAGCTCGAACAGGTAGCCCTCTGCGCAGATGACCGCGCCCCGTGCCAGGCGCGCCATGAGATCCGTCCCCGGCTCCGCGCGCCGCGGTCCCGCCGCGACCTTCGTGCGCAGCGCATTGCGGGTCGCGGGCTTGCCCTTAGGCTTGCGCCGGGCGGGTTTACGGGATCTGGTGGCAGCGCTGGTGGCCATGGATGGCTCTCCGAAATCTAAGGTGAAGGGTGCAATGACGCGCGGACGCGGTACATTCTAATCAGGGTACCCGGGGCGCCGATGCCTCTTTTAGATGGGGCCATTCAATTTCTAGGCTGCGAGGCCCCGGCGGAGGATGGAGAGTTAAGCCATGAACAGCTCGGCAGCACACCGTGACCGGCGCGGCTGGGAGACACTCGCCGCCGCCCAGAAGCCCGAGGGGCGCGCCTTCATCAGCGGGCGCTACACCCACGCCGGCGACGGGCGGGTGTTCAAGGACATCAGCCCCATCGATGGCGAGGTGATCTGCGCGGTGGCGCGCTGCGGGCGCGCGGACGTGGATGCCGCGGTGCGCAGCGCCCGCAACACCTTCGAGCAGGGTATCTGGCGGCGCACCGAGCCGCGCGAGCGCAAGCGCGTGCTGCGCCGCTTCGCCGAACTGATCCGCGCCGACATCGACAACCTCGCCCTGCTCGAGAGCCGTGACGTCGGCAAGCCGATCACCAATGCGGTGAACGTCGATGTCGCCAACTGCGCCGACTGCATCGAGTATTACGCCGAGTTCGCCGACAAGCTTTACGATGAAGTGGCCCCCACCGGGCCGAATGACCTGGCGCTCATCCGCCGCGAACCACTCGGGGTCATCGGCGCGATCGTGCCGTGGAACTACCCGCTGATCATCAGCTGCTGGAAGGTGGGACCTGCGCTGTTGATGGGCAACAGCATCGTGCTCAAGCCGGCCGAGCAGTCACCGCTGTCGGGCATCCGCCTCGGCGAACTGGCCTGCGAAGCCGGCGTGCCGCCGGGGGTGTTCAACGTGGTGCCCGGCCTGGGAGAGGAGGCAGGCCAGGCACTGGCCCTGCACCGCGACGTCGACCTGATCGCCTTCACCGGCTCGACCGAGGTGGGCCGGCTCATGCTGCGCTACGCCAGCGAGTCGAACCTCAAGCGCACCGCGCTCGAGCTCGGTGGCAAGACCCCGCAGGTGGTGTTCGCCGATGCCAACCTCGAGGCAGCCGCGCACGACATCGCCTGGGGCATCTACTACAACAGCGGCGAGACCTGTCACGCCGGCTCGCGCCTGATCGTGCAGGAGAGCGTGCGCGAGGAGCTGCTGGAGAAGATCACCCAGGTCACCGCCACCATCACCCAGGGGCACCCGCTCGACCCGAGCACGCAGATGGGGGCGGTCATCGACCGCGCGCACATGGAGCGCGTGCTCGGCTTCATCGACAGCGGCGTCGCCAGCGGCGCGCGCATCGCCCTAGGCGGCCACCGCGCCATGGAGGACAGCGGCGGGTTCTACATCCAGGCGACCATCCTCGATGGCGTGCGCCCGGCGATGAAAGTGGCGCGCGAGGAGATCTTCGGGCCGGTGCTCTCGGTGATGACCTTCAAGGATGAGCCGGCCGCGGTGCAGATGGCCAACGATACCCCGTACGGACTGGCCGCCGCGGTGTGGACCGCCGATATCAACGTCGCGCACCGCCTGGCGGGGGCGCTGCGCGGCGGCACCGTGTGGGTGAACTCCTTCGACCGCTCGACGATGGCCACGCCCTTCGGCGGCTTCAAGATGTCCGGCTCCGGTCGCGACCGCTCCGCGCACGCGATCGACAAGTACTGCGACCTGAAGACCATCTGGACCGCCTACCGGTGAACCTGCGAGGCGGAGTTGGAGATCACTTTCGCCCGCCACTGGATCCTGGCGACAACGGGTTCATGGTGAGCCGTTTCCACAGCGGGCACGAAGAGCGCCTGCGCGCGGCGCTCGGTCTTTAGTGGAGCGCCTACACCTGCGGGGTATCGGCCATCTCCAGGTGCAGGCGCTCGCCGCTGTACGGATGCCGGGCGAGCACCGCCTCGTTCAGCTCCACGCCCAGGCCCGGCTCGGCGGACGGGATCACGTACCCCTCTTCCCAGCGCACCGGCTTCACGAGCATCTCCGTGTGGAAGCCCTGCCAGCGCTCGATGCTCTCGAGGATCAGGAAGTTTGCGCTGCAGGCGGCGATCTGGATGTTGGCCGCACCGACCACGGGGCCGCAGTAAAGATGCGGCGCCAGCTGCACGTGCTGAACTTCCGCCATCGCGGCGATCTTCTTCGCCTCGAGGATGCCGCCGACGCGCCCGAGGTTCATCTGCAGGATCGCCGCGGCGCCGGCGCGCAGCACGCGTGCGAAATCGTACTTCGTGGCCAGGCGCTCACCGGCGGCGATCGGGATGCTGGTCGCGCGCGCTACGCGCGCCATCTCCTCGGGCGCATCCGGCGGCACCGGCTCCTCGAACCACAGCGGATCGTAGGGCTCCAGGCGCCGCGCCAGGCGGATGGCCCCGGCGGCGGTCATCTGCCCGTGCGTGCCGAACAGCAGGTCCGCCCGGCTGCCGACCGCCTCGCGCAGCACCCGCATGAAGCGCTCGGACATGTCCAGCGCGGCCAGCGACAGCTGCCGCCCGTCAAAGGCGCTGTAGGGACCGGCGGGGTCGAACTTCAGCGCCGTGAACCCTTCGGCGAGGTACTCGGCCGCGCGCTGCGCCGACAGGTCCGGGTCCTGGTAGACGTTGGTCTTATCCCCGGGGCGCGCGTAGATGTAGGTGTAGGTGCGCAGGCGCTCGTGGACCTGCCCCCCCAGCAGGTTGTAGACCGGCTGCCCGGCTTCCTTGCCGATGATGTCCCAGCAGGCCATCTCCAGCGCACTGAGCACGCCCATCAGCGACAGGTCCGGGTGCTGGGTGTAGCCGGCCGAGTACACGCGGCGCCAGATCTTCTCGATGTGGTGCGGGTCCTCGCCCAGGAAGTAGCGCCGGAACACGTCGGTGAGCATCTGCGCCACCAGGTGCGGGTCGAAGGGCACGCTGTAAGCCTCCCCGACACCGTGTACATTGCCGTTGGTCGTGAGCTTCACGAACACGAAGTAACGACCGCCATTGCCCGGCGGCGGGTTGCCGACGACGAAGGTCTTGATATCTGTCAGTTTCATCGCGCGATTCCTATCACACAATGACCGAGTATGACTACATCATCGTCGGCGCCGGCTCCGCGGGGTGCGTGCTGGCGAACCGGCTCAGCGCCGACAGCAGCACGCGCGTGCTGCTGCTGGAGGCCGGCGGCTCGGACCGCTCGCCGTGGATCCGGGTGCCGATCGGCTACGGGCGCACTTTCAATGATCCGCGTTTCAACTGGATGTACCAGGCGCAGCCGGACCCGGGACTTAACAACCGCACCGGCTTCTGGCCGCGCGGCAAGGTGCTCGGTGGCTCCAGCTCCATCAACGCCATGGTGTACGTGCGCGGCCAGCCGGCCGACTTCAACGACTGGGCGGCGGCGGGCAACCCGGGCTGGACCTACCCCGAGCTGCTGCCCTACTTCAAGAAGCTCGAGGACCATCCCTGGGGTGCCTCCGAGTACCACGGCGCCGGCGGCCCGGTCGGCATCGGCGATGTGTCCGCGTTGGTGCATCCCCTGTGCGGCACCTTCCTCAAGGCCTGCGAGGAGATCGGCATCCCGCAGACTAAGGACTTCAACGGTGCGCACCCGGAAGGGGCGGGGCTGTGGCAGGTCACCATCAAGGATGGCGTGCGCGTCTCCAGCGCCAGCGCCTACCTGCGACCCATCCGCGGCCGCGGCAACCTGGACATCCAGACGCACGCACTCGCCACGCGGGTGCTGTTCAGCGGCACGCGTGCCAGCGGCGTGGAGTACCTGCGCGGTGGGGTGCGGCAGCAGGCGCAGGCGCGTGCCGAGGTGCTCGTGTGCGGTGGCTCGCTGAACTCCCCGCAACTCCTGGAGCTCTCGGGGATCGGCGGCGCGAAGCTGCTCGGCCAGCTCGGCATTGCCGTGGTGGCCGACTCACCGGCGGTCGGCGAGGGCTTGCAGGATCACCTGGCGGTCTCCTACTTCTACCGCTCGCGCGTGCCCACGCTCAACAACCAGCTTGCGCCCTTGCTCGGCAAGGTGCGCGCCGCGCTGCGCTATGCCTTCGGCAAGCGTGGTCCCCTGGCGATGAGCGTCAACCAGGCCGGTGCCTTCGTGCGCAGCCGCCCGGGACTGTCGGCACCGAACCTGCATATCTACTTCAACCCCGCCAGCTACAGCACGACCACGCTCGGCGCCAAGCGCCGGCTGATGAACCCGGACCCCTATCCCGGGTTCCTCATGTCCTTCAACACCTGCCGCCCGAGCAGCCGCGGCACGAGCCACATCCGCTCGGCCGATCCGCAGGTGCCCCCGGTCATCGCCCCGAACTCGCTGGCCAGCGCGGCGGATGTGCAGGACGTGTTCGACGGCGCGCGCCTGCTGCGCAAGCTCGCCAGCAGCGGCCCGCTGTCCGCCGTCACCGAGAACGAGCGCGAGCCGGGACGCCAGGTGATCTCCGACGCGGACGTGCTGGCGGACTTCCGCGCCCGCGCGGGCACGGTGTTCCATGCCTGCGGCACCTGCGCGATGGGTGCCGATCCGCGCACCACGGTGCTCGATGCGCGCCTGCGTGTGCGCGGGGTGAGCCGGCTGCGCGTGGTGGACGCCTCGGCCTTCCCCAACGTGACCTCGGGGAACACCAACGCGCCGACCATGATGCTGGCGGAGAAGGCGGCCGACCTGATTTTGCAGGACAGCCGCGCGCATCAGGCGTAACCTGACCCACGATGCCCAGAAAGACCGCATGAGCGAAGCGCAATCGAGCACCGCCCCCGCCGCTGCGCTCACCGTGCCGCCGGTCAGCACCGCCAGCTTCGCGATGCGCTGGTACGTGCTGATCATGATGGTGCTGGTGTACACGCTCAGCATCGCCGACCGCTACGTGGTCTCGACCGTGCTGGATCCGATCCGCCAGGACCTGCACCTGACCAATGCCGGAGTCGCCTGGCTCACCGCCTGGCCGCTGGCGCTGTTCTACGTGTTCATGGGCTTTCCGCTGTCCTGGGCCATCGACCGCTACAGCCGCCGCAAGATCATCGCCGCCTGCCTGGTGGTGTGGTCGGTGATGACCACGCTGTGCGGGCTGGCGCACAGCGTGCTGGTGTTCTTCTTCACGCGCGTCGGGGTGGGGATCGGCGAGGCCGGCGGCACCCCGGGTGCAAGCTCGCTCCTGTCGGACTACTTCCCGGCCACGCGGCGGGCGATGGCGCTGACGGTGTTCTCCCTGGGCGCCCCGGTCGGGGCCTATGTCGGCTACAGCGTCGCCGGCACCATCAACGACCACTACGGCTGGCGCGCGGTGTTCTTCGCCCTCGGCGTGCCCGGGGTGCTGGCCGGACTCGCCATCTGGGCGACGGTGCGCGAGCCGCAGCGCGGCTGCCTGGACAGCGGCGATGACGCGTCGGCCCCCTCCTTCGCCACCACGCTGAAGTTCTGGTGGTCGCAGCGCTCGGCCGTGCACCTGATGATCGGCAGCGCGGTGTGCGCACTGTGGGGCTGGGGCCTGATGTACTGGACGCAGGTGTTCGTGCAGCGCACGTACCACATGAGCCCGGGAGAGGCGGGCGATGTCACCGCCTATGCGCACCTGTTCGGCGGCTCGGCGGCCACCGTCCTCACCGGGTGGCTGATGGCGCGGCCGCTGATGGCCGACTCGCGGCGCATCATGTGGCTCCTGGCCGCCGGCACCGCCATCGCCACGGTGGCCTCCGGGATCGCCTACTACACGCGCGACCTCGCGCTGGCCAAGGCGATGTTCTGGGTCTTCATTCCGGCCATCTACTTCTACATCGGTCCGTGCTTCGGCCTGCTCAACAACCTCGCGCAGTGCCGCATGCGCGCGATGTTCTGCGCCATGACGCTATTCCTCGCCAACGTCGGCAACCTGCTGATCACCCCGCCGCTGATCGGCACGCTCAACGACTGGTTCGTGCGCGCCAACTACTCCCAGGCAGACGCGCTGCGGCTGGCGATGCTGTGCATCGTGCCCACCGGGTTGTGGGCGGCGATCCACTACGTGATCGCCGCCAAGGACATCCGCAAGGATGAGGTGCGCGCGCGCAGCTTCCCCTTCTAGCGCACGCCGCGGTGAGCGCGCCCGCAGCGGCGCTGCGGGCGCAGGCTCCCTGTAAGCCCCCTCCCCTCGTCAGCGTGTCCTGTGCCGGGCGCGCGATACCCGGCTGGCCGCACCGTGCGGGCGGGATCCGCCTCAGCGTGCCGCCGCCGGCGTGGGCGGAGCGCTCACCAGCACGTCCGCCTTGAGCGTCGTGCCGCCGGGGGTCAGCTGGTGCGGCACGCAGGTGGATCGGTATTCCACGTTGCGCGTGGTGAACAGCGGCAGGATGGCCTGCTTGATCTGCTCGGTCAGTTCGCAGTCACCGGCCGCCGCGAGCGCCTCGGGCCGCGACACGTCCACGTTGCGCCATACGGCGGCGACCGGCGCAGTGCCCGGCGCGCTCTTCGCGTCCAGCGGCGCGAGCACGCTCATCTTCACCGCGACACCGGGGAAGAGTGTCACCCGGCCGAAGCCCTCGATGCATCCGGTCGGGTTCACAGTGAGGTCCTGCTTGCGCGCACCCAGCAGCAACAGCACTTCCCTGATGCGGCCGCTCAGCCCGTCGCAGGAGTACTGCGCGGTAAAGCCCTGGTAGGTGAAGCGGAACTCGCGCGGCGTCCAGCCGGCCTGCACAGGGGCCTCAGCCGCCACGGCGACACCACAGCCGAGGAGCAGCAGCACCAGCACGCGTGAGCCCTGCGTCCGAACCTTGGTCGATTTCATGATTCCTCCAGCATCCAGCGTTGCTACCGCAAGGGTTTGAGCGCGCGGGACGGGACATGTTCCCGCGCGTACGGGCCGGAATATTATCGCCCCGGCAGAGCGGCAAGGCAGCCGCAGGGAACAGCAGCCGCGGCCCCGGCAGGCGACATCGGCTGCTCCTCAGCGCGGTGCCGTCGTGACCTGGGGCAGCGTCTCCGCCGGCGCCGGCAGCGCATCCAGCAGGGCGGGCAGCTGCGCCATGAAAGTCTCGCGGGCGCGCAGGCCGGCGCGCGTCGGCTGCGCCTGCTCATCGCCGACGGCATAGACGAACACGATGGTGCGCTTGCCCCGGGCCGCCCAACCGACGAACCAGCCGACCTGCCGCGTGAGGTCCGGCGTGCCGTCGTCGTGCATCTGGTAGCCGGTGCCGGTCTTGCCGTGCACGCTCCAGCCATTGGGCAGCTCACCCACGTACAGCAGGCGGCGTGTCATCTCGTACGCCCGCGCAGAAACGGGCAGCTTCCCCGCCGTGACCTTCTCCAGGAACGCGACCTGCTCCAGCGGGGAGATGCGCAACGAGGCACTCAGCCACGCCTGCGTCAGCCCGTCGTTCATGCCCGGATTGCCTGCAAGATCCTGGTTGCCGTAGCCGAACCGTGTGACGTAGCGCTGCAGGCGCTCCTTGCCGAGCCACACCGTGAGCTGCTGCGAGTACCACACGACCGGGTTCTTGATCCAGCTGCTCGGATCCACCGTGGTCTTCCAGGAGGGATCCAGTGCCGGGGCTCCCTCGCGGTACGGTATTGCCGGCAGGTGCTCGTCGGTGAGGAAGCCTGAGTCGTAGCCCATCAGGCTCAAGGGGATCTTGAAGGTCGAAGCCGGGGTGAAACGCCGCTCGCAGTGCTCCCCGGTGCGGCTGAGCAGCCGGGTCGTGGCGGCATCGGCCAGCAGCGTGCACAGCGGTGCCGCCTGTGTCGCGGCAGACACGGCCAGCAGCCAGAGTGCGGACACTCCGCTCCTGAGCTTCGGCATAAGCATCACACACCACGCAGGGGCGACCAGCCCCGCATAATCATAGGCGAATCAACGCCCGCCTGCGTTCCCGTAAAGGCCACTGGGCACCTGCGATGCGGGTGGTGCGGATCCGGGAACGCGGCGCAGCGGCCCGTTGCCGGGCGGCTTGCCCGTCAGCGCGCCCGGAAGGCAGGCACGAGGGTGAGGGTGCCGCTGGTGAACGGGAGTCGCCGGGCACGCCGACCGTACCTCTTATTAATGGGGCAGGAGGTCAGAGGATGCGGCATCGCCGCTGCCGCCCGGTGCTGCAACGAGGCTCAGTTGATCTGGTACCGGCTGTAGTGCAGGGCCAGAGATACCAGCAGCAGCAGGATGCCGAGGTAGTGCAGCCCCCGCGATACGGTGCGGCTGAGCACGAAGGCGATAACCACGGGCAACACCATGTTGTTCAGCGCAAACAGCACCATGCCACCGCGCACCTGCAGCAGGTTCGTCCAACCCACGAAATAGATGCCGTTCACGAGGTAGGTCAGCTGAAACAGCCCTACCAGCGTCCAGAAGTAGCGCCGCGTGGCCGCGTAGTGCTCGCAGAGGTCGCAGCGCGCATGGGCCTCATCGGGCAGGGCCGCCGCGGCGATGAGGAACAGCACGAACATCTCCGCGATCATCCACACGTAGAAGAAGAAGTGGCGCGTCGCTGCGAAATGCCGCACGCCCCACAGGTCAAACCACATCCCCACCGCCATGCACAGGGCATAGAGCGCCGCCAGCAGCGCCAGCGGATCCCAGGTGACCGGGAAGCGGCTGCGCACCAGGCGGTGGAAGCTGTTGGCCACGTCCGCGACGGCCAGGCCGATCAGCACGGCGAACAGCCCCAGGGAGTACTCGAAGGCGTGTATCTCCGGGGTCATGAGCGGATTCAGCCAGATTGGCGCGCAGTTTGCGAGTGCCTGCGCCTTGACACCCATCCGCGACAGCCTCAGGCTGCGCGCCGCCGCAGCGCGGCTAATCCGCACCCGCCCGTACCTATGAAGACCCCCAAGGATCTGCAGCCCCTGATCGATGACGGCGTCATCGACGAAGTCCTGCGCTCGCTCAAGAGCGGCAAGGAGGCGACCGTGTACCTGGTGCGCTCCGGGGACCGCACGCGCTGCGCCAAGGTGTACCGCAACATGGCGCAGCGCAGCTTCCAGCGCCGCGCCCAGTACCAGGAGGGCCGCAAGGTTCGCGGCAGCCGCCAGGCACGGGCGATGGCCAAGAGCACTCGCTTCGGCAAGAAGGAGCAGGAGGCCGCCTGGAAGAATGCCGAGGTCGATGCGCTCTACCGGCTCACCGCGGCGGGGGTGCGCGTGCCGCGCCCGTTCGGCTACTTCAACGACGTGCTGGTGATGGAACTGGTGACCGATGCTCAGGGCCAGCCGGCACCGCGCCTGAGCGAGGTGGAGCTCTCGCCCGAGACCGCCCGGCAGTACCACGCGCACCTGATGCGCGAGGTGGTGCGCATGCTCAGCATCGGGCTGATCCACGGCGACCTGTCCGAGTTCAACGTGCTGATCGGCCCCGAGGGGCCGGTGATCATCGACCTGCCGCAGGTGGTCAATGCGGCCGGCAACAACGGTGCCTTCGCCATGCTCGAGCGCGATGTCAACAACCTGCGCGGCACGCTCGGGCGCTTCGCCCCGGAGCTGCTCACCACCGAGTTCGCGCGCGAGATATGGGCACTGTTCGAGGACGGCAACCTGCGCCCCGATAGCCTGCTCACCGGTGTCCACCGGCGCGCAGAGAAGACCGCGGACGCTGCCGGCGTGATGGCGGCCATCGATGATGCGCGTGAGGAGGCGCTGCAGCGCAAGCTCGCGCAGGCTGTGGATGGCTAGGCCCCGATCACCCCGGTGTGCGCTGGCGCCCTTCCGCAAGAGCCCGGGCCTCTGGCATCCGCACGGCCACGCTTCCATTCGCACGCGCTGCACCCGCCGGCAGACCATGACACCGACCTGCGCCAATTCACGGCCGCGATCCGCCGCGGCCTCGAAGTGCTCTCTCGCAGGCAGCGGGTCTGAAGCTCGAGGCACCGGCGGCAGCGCCCGCGCGCACGCGCTAAGATGCGCCCCGGTGCCTGCATGGATCGTGCGGCGCCCTTACCAAAGGATATGTACATGTCACGTGTTTTCCTCGTCCCGGTCCTCGCGGTGGCCCTGCTATGTGCGTGCTCGACCACCTCGTTCACCTCCACCTGGAAGGACAAGGAGGTGCGCGCCGGGGCTTTGCGCGGCAAGACCGTGGCCGCGATATTCGTCTCCAAGGACGCAACCCTGAGGCGCGCGGCGGAGGTCTACATTGCCAATGGCCTCACCAACCGCGGCATCAAGGGCGTGACCTCGTACACCCTGCTGGCGGACAACCGCGGCGACGGGGACGCGGCCCGCGAGACCCTCAAGGCCGCAGGCGTGGATGCCGCGGTGGTAATGCGCGTCCTGGGCAAGGACCAGAAGGTCACCTACACCCCCGGGACCACTTCGGCGTTCTACGGCGGTTTCGGCCCGTACTACAACTACGGTTACGCGACGATCTCCTCGCCGGCGTCGGTCTCGACGGACACCGTCATCTCCGTGGAGACCCTGATCTATCGGCTCAAGGACGATAAGCTGATGTGGGCCAGCACCAGCAAGACGACCAACCCGGACAATCTCTCCCAGCTGATCGACGAGACCGCGGACGCCATCGCCAAGCAGGTCTCGAAGTAGCCCGGCTGCGCGGGCGCTCGGCGGCTGGCCAGGAGGCCGGTCACGCACCCTGCCGGGAACCCCCGCCGGCGGGAGCACTCCAAACCCCGGTGTGACCTGCTGCCGGTTATGAGGAAGCGAACGTGCACCCCTGCACCAGTTGTGGCAAATTCTCATCGTGAACAAGGACATAGCAAGGAAAAGGGCCGGCGTTAGCCGCCGCGCCTTCCTGAGCGGCGCCGGGATCGCCGCGGTGGGGCTGGCGGCCAGCCGCCGCACGCTCGCCCAGGAGCAACGGCGCGAGCTGTCCTTCGTGCACACGCACACTGGCGAGCACCTGACGGCTGCTTACTTTGTCGCTGGCGCTTACTGCGCGGGAGTGCTCGCGCAGGTGAACCAGCTGCTGCGTGACTTCCGCACCGAGACGGTCTTCCCCATCGACCGGGGCGTACTCGACCGGCTGTTCGCCGTGCAGGTGATGACCGGCAGCCGCGAGCCCTTCGAGGTGATCTCCGGCTATCGTTCCCCGGCCACCAATGCCGCCCTGCGCAGGAACTCCCACGGGGTGGCCGAGCACAGCCTGCACATGCAGGGGCGTGCGATCGATGTGCGCCTCAGCGGTTTTTCCACCGAGCGCCTGGCGCTGCTGGCGCGGGCGCAGATGGGCGGGGGCACCGGCTTCTACCGCGTCTCGGACTTCGTGCACCTGGATACTGGCGCCGTGCGCATCTGGGGCGACCGGCTCGAAGCCTAAGGTCGAACCGGCGACACGCGCGCCGCGGACTGCGGCGGGCTGCCGCGGATCGATCGTGCTAGCCTCGCCTCCCCGCCCTCACCCCCAAGCCGCCCTGCCATCCGAAGGAGGCCACCGTGCCAATCCTCACCCTGATCCGTCGACTCCCGCGCGCGGGCCTCATGCTGCTGGTGCTGGGAGCTGGCGCAGTCCCGGTGTGCCCGGCAGCCCCTGGCGCTGCCGCGCCGGCAGTTGCCGACGGCAGCGGCGAGCCACTGCGTGCACTGGTGGCCGGCGGCAAGGACCCCGACCTGCGCTGGCCGGACTTCTCCGACTACCGCGACCAGGTGCTGGCCTTCTACGACCCCACCGGATACGCATTGGCATGGACCCATGACGGCAAACCCACCGCGCAGGCACTGGCGGTCATCGCAGCGCTGCAACAGGCTGAGACCAAGGGACTGAATCCGGACGACTACGACGCCCCCCGCTGGGCCTCGCGCATCGCCCAGCTCGCACAGCCCGGGGCCGCGGCGCGTTTCGATGCGGCGCTCACCGTGTGCGCGATGCGCTACAGCTCTGACCTGGATGTCGGCAGGCTCAACCCGAAGCACTTTAAATTCAACCTCACCGAGAAGAATGCACGCTACGACCTGCCGCAGTTCGTACGCCAGCGACTCGCCGGCGGCACCGACGTGAGCGCCGCGCTCGCGGAGATCGAGCCCCGGTTCCGCGGCTACAAGGCGACCGAGACGGTGTTGCAGCGTTACCTGCAGCTGGCGCAGCAGGGTACGGCGCACCCGCTGCCGGTTCCCGCCAAGACCGTCGACGTGGGCGGCAGCTATCCGGCCCTGGCCCCCCTTGCGCAGCGCCTGCAGCTGCTCGGTGATCTGCCCGCCGACACGGTCATCGCGACGGATGCCTACCAGGGTGAGCTCGTGGAGGGAGTGAAGCGCTTCCAGCAGCGCCACGGCCTCACCGCGGATGGTCGCCTGGGCGCGCAGACGCTCAAGCAGCTGAACATCCCGCTCGCCAGCCGCGTCGAGCAGCTGGACCTGGCGCTCGAGCGCTGGCGCTGGATCTCCCCGGCGTTCAAGGAGCCCCCGGTGGTGGTGAACATCCCGGAGTTCCGGCTGCGCGCCTTTGATGCCAGCGGCAACGTGGCCCTGTCGATGAACGTGATCGTGGGCAAGGCGATGCGTCACCAGACGCCGGTGTTCGACCGTGACATGCGCTACGTGGTCTTCCGCCCGTACTGGAACGTGCCCCCGAGCATCCAGCGTGCGGAGATCGTGCCGGCCGTCACCCGCAACCGCGACTACATCGCCCAGAAGAACTACGAGGTCACCACGCACCAGGGCCAGGTGGTCACCTCCGGTCCCGTCAGCGACGAGGTCCTGGAGCAACTGCGCGCCGGCAAGCTCGCCGTGCGCCAGAAGCCCGGTCCGAGCAACTCACTGGGCCTCGTCAAGCTGATCTTCCCCAACGAGTACAACGTCTACCTGCACAGCACGCCCGCCCAGCAGCTGTTTGCGCAGGACCGGCGCGACTTCAGCCATGGCTGCATCCGCGTCGAGAAGGCCGACGAACTGGCGGCCTGGACGCTGCAGGGCAGACCCGAGTGGTCACTGGACAAGGTGCGCGAGGCGATGCGCAGCGGTCAGGACAACCTGCAGGTCAACCTGCCGCAGCCGCTCCCGGTGCTGATCCTCTACGTGACCGCGGTGCCGGCCGCTGACGGCTCGGTGAGCTTCTACCAGGATATCTACGGGCACGACGCGGACCTGCACAGGGCGCTCGCTCGGGGCTACCCCTACCCGTAGGCCGGCGCGTGCCTGCGCGCCGGCAGACTCACTCCGCGATCGCGGTTCTGGTCTCGCTACCGGCACTCCAGATGCGGTAGCGCACCTGCGCGTCCGCGGGCACGTGGATGAGGATCGGCACCTGGGCGTTGTAGCGCATGCCCGCCAGCTCCTCGCCCGGCGCCTGCACGAGCGCCCCGTGCCGCCGGCCCGCCGCGCGCCTGAGGAAGGCCGCCGGACGCCGGCGGCGAAGTCCCGTGCGCACTTTGCGCGTGCGCCGCCCGCCGCCGCATGCGTAAACTGCGTCGCACCATGCGGCCGCTGGGCAATTCCTCTGGCGCAGCCTTGGCAAGTGAGCCGGGGATGTGCGCATGATCGTTCACCTGATCGACGGCACCTACGAGCTGTTCCGGCACTTCTACGGGCTGCGGCGCTTTAACAAAGGGGTCGACAAGCCCTTTGGCGCCGCCACCGGCGTGCTCAACACGGTGCTGCAGATGATCGAGGAAGGCGCCACGCACCTCGGCGTCGCCACCGACCACGTCATCGAGTCCTTCCGCAACGAGCTGTGGCCCGGCTACAAGACCGGGGAAGGCATGGACCGGGCACTGTGGTCACAGTTCCACCCGCTCGAGGATGCCCTGCAGGCACTCGGCGTCGCGACCTGGCCGATGTCCGATCTGGAGGCCGATGATGGCCTGGCCTCCGCCGCCTGCCTGGCCGCCGCGAATCCGCACACGCAGAAGGTGTGCATCTGGAGTCCGGACAAGGATCTTGCCCAGTGCGTTCGCAAGGACCGCGTCGTGCAGGTGGAACGGCGCACCAAAGAGATCCGTAACGCCGATGGCGTACGCGCCAAGTTCGGCGTGCCACCGGAGCGCATCCCCGATCTCCTCGCCCTCGTCGGGGATGCGGCCGATGGCTACCCCGGCATCCCGGGCATCGGCAAGGTGGGCGCGGCACGCCTGATCAACCAACACGGGCCACTGGAGGACTTTCCCGAGAGCGTACTCGGTGCGCACCGCGATCTCGCCCTGCTGTTCAAGCGCCTGGCGACGCTGCGGACCGATGCACCGCTGTTCGGGTCCGTCGAGGAGCTCAGGTGGCGCGGACCCCTGACACAATTCGCAGCCATCGCCCAGAAGTTCGGCGCGCCCCGTCTCCTCGGGCGCAGCCAAAAAGCCTCCCAGGCCGCCGGCCGGTCCTAGGTTGAAATGCCCCGGCGCCGGCCGTGCGACCCTCGCAAGGCAGTCCAGCGCGGTGCGGTCCACGGCCATCGATGCAGGACTGTGCTGACACGCGGTGCCCGGCTCCGGCTGACTGCGCCACCCCTGCCACGGGGTGATCATGCGCGGGCGCCTCAAGCCAACGGAGGGCCCATGGTTGCAACGGTGTTCCAGTGGATGGGTGCGCTGCTCATGCTGTCAGCCATGTGGGCGGCGCTGCGGGCGGAGGGCCGGCCGGTCGATCTGAGCAGCGCGCGCTCGTAAGACAGCATCTTGCAGCGCGCAAGGACGCCCCTGCGGGGTGGGCTGTGCGCGAACGCGCGTCATTAAGCACAGGGAAGCCATGCCGGCCCGTTCAGGGGGCAGCGGCGAGAAAGGCGCCACCGCTGGATCGCCCCGCGACCGCCGGTAAGATACCCCGAGCTATGGATGCGAGCGCCTACCTGGGGTTCCAGGATCTGGAGAAACACTGCCAGCGCGGCCGGGACTTCGAGATCCTGATCCGCCGCCGGCCATCATCCGGCGTGGCCGTGGTTGCCCCGCACGCCGGACGGATCGAGCAGGGCACCTCACAGATTGCCCGCGCCATTGCCGGGCACGACTTCAACCTGTATCTCCTGGAGGGCATCCGGCGCACGCACAACTACGAGGCGCTGCACCTCACGAGTCACCGCTTTGACGAACCGCAGTGTCTGGCGCTGCTGGCTGAGTGCTCCGTGGTGCTCACCGTGCACGGCTGCAAGGGCAAAGAGGACCAGGTCGCCTTGGGTGGCTTGGACCACGGCCTGCGGGGCGGCCTGTCCGCCTGCCTGGCGCGCGCCGGGATCCCCGTGATGCCCGAACCACACCGCTTCCCGGCCACTCATCCGCAGAATATCTGCAACCGCGGACGCTCCGGTCAGGGCGTCCAGCTGGAGATCTCCGGCTCCTTGCGTAACTGCGGCTTCACTGTGGAACTCGCCGCAATCATTCGTGCCGAACTCACACGCCACCAACGCAGGGGCACTCTGCCGCCCCCGCCCCACAGTCCCGCGCGGTGATCTCGAATCAGCGCCGACGATGCCGGATCAGCGATTGCTAATGGCGTAGATCTTGCCCTGGTACGGTGACTTGTCGAGCTGATCGAGCGCGGCCACGTAGACCGTGGCTTCATCAGGGCTGAAGCCCAGATTCGGCACTCCCGGGGACGGCAGCTTCAGCGTGCGCAGTAGCGCGCCCTCCGCATTCACCACGAATATCGTGCCCGCGAGCGGTGCGTGTGGGTCCCGGGGATTCTGCCCGATGTAGATCTCGCCCTTGGAGTCGATCTTGATGCCATCTGGATACAGGTGCGTCACGTTCCTGGTGAGGTCATCGAGCTCGACGAACACGCGGCGGTCCGACAGTGCACCATCCGGCTCGATCCTGAACTTGATCACGCGGTGAACCTCGGTCTCGATGACGTACAATGTCCTGCCGTCATTGGACACCGCGATGCCATTCGCGCTGTGCACGTTGACAGCGCGCTGCGCGATCACCCCGTCGGCGGAGAGGTAAAATACCTGCCCGTCGATGGCCGGCCCGGGGGCGGTCCCTGAGCAGGTGAAATAGATGCCGCCGCGCCTGTCGGGCGCGAAGTCATTCGGGCCGATACAGGTATTGCCGTCCTTGTCGTGGGTATAAGGCGGCAGGTCACGGCCGTCAGCGCCGATGCGACCGATGCTGTTGCTGTCGTAGCAGGTGACCAGAAACTCGCCGCGCGCAGTGGGGATCACTGCGGACGGGCCGCAGCCCTTCTTTTCCCAGAACACCGCGTTCTTCTTGCCGTCCCAGGTATCGACGGTGTTGCGATCGTATTCCACGTAGTACAGCTTGCCCTGGTACCAGACCGGACCTTCGGCAAAGTGCACGTCGCCGTTGATGACCCGAACCTCACCGCCGCGGGCACCCGTCGCCACGGCCGCTGCGCTCAGCAGCGCGAGCAGGACTCTCGTCAGTTTCCCTTGGTCCACAGGGCCTCCGCGGTTGGGGCGGGCACGTAGCCGCAGGCGCGCTCCTGATCGGCAACCACCGTGCGCGCGGCGAGCACGAAGTGCCAGGTGGCCCAGAATCCGGTCGGTGCCAGCACCAGCAGCGCCAGGCGCAGCGACACGGCGTCCGCACCACGCGCCCCGGCGAACCAGTCACTCAGCAGGCCCACGAGCTGCGGCGCGACGATCAGGTTGAACACGTTCCCCACCAGGCCCGACACGGCGGTGAACATGGAGCGCATGTTGCTCGTCGCCACATTCACCACCAGTGCCATGCACGGGCCGATGAAGAAGTAGATGGCCGGGATGTACAGCCAGAACATCAACTTTGCGACCCACAGCGTGTGCGTCCAGTAGGCGATCATCGACGGGATGGTCGCAAGGCCGATCACCCAGGCGAGGGCGCGCAGGATGCGTCGCGGATCGCGCATCGAGGCGTGCGCCATGAACCAGGCGGTGGCGGCCGTGGCGATGATGCCGCCCACCAGGTGGATGTTGCCGGTGACCGCTCCCGATTGCGCGACGTTGAGTCCGTAGGCGCGCAACAGGTAGGTCGGCGTCCACCAGACCAGTCCCCAGCCCCACAGGCAGCACACCCCGCTGCCCATGATGACGTGGAAGCCGGCCTTCTGCTGCCACAGGAACCGCAGCGATTCCCCGATGGACGCGTGGCCCTCGCCCTCCGCCGCATCGAGGCGGCCGCGCTTGGGCTCGCGGATGGTCAGGAACACGAGGATACCCAGCAGTACCCCGGGGATTCCCAGCGCGAAGAAGGCGTAGCGCCAGCCGTACGCCTGGGCCACCGCTCCGGCCAGGTCGGAACCGATCCAGGCCCCGATCGGCGCACCCAGAGCGAAGATGCTCAGCGCCATGGGTCGGCGGTCGGTCGGAAAGCAATCCGAGACCAAGGACGCCGACGGCGGTGTCGCGCCAGCCTCGCCGAACCCGACCCCCACGCGCCCGACCAGCAGTTCCCAGTACGAGGCGGCCATGCCGCAGAAGGCGGTGAACGCGGACCAGATGATCAGGCCCGCGGCGATGATGTTACGGCGGTTCGAGCGGTCGGCCAGCCATGCGATCGGGATCATGAAGACGACGTAGAACAGCGCCAGCGGCACCCCGGTCAGGAACGCGGCCCCCGCGTCGGTGAGCTTCAACTCGAGCCGGATCGGCTCGAACACCGTAGTCACCACGTACCGGGCGGCGATGTTGATGGCGTAGACCAGGCACATCACGATCAGAACGTACCAGCGCTCCACCGGCGGTGCGGGCTGGGACGACGGGATGGCCGCCGCTGCGGTGTTCAATTCGCAGCTCGCGGCACGGCGCACCGCAGGCACGTGCCACGGCGCGCGGCCTGACTGCTGCACGAACGGAGTCTGAGTGGTTGCGTCATCGCCACGAGTATTGACCGAAATCCGAGCGGTATGGTACTAGTAAATCAGTTTTGCATTTACGCAACGGGCCGGACGACCCAGCGGACTTTGACGTTCCCAACAAGCCACCGATCGCATCGCTCCCGCTGAGCCGGCAGATGAATAACAAGGTGTGGGGTGCTCGCGCATGAAACCCAATCAGAAGTGCGCTCGTGCGGTGTCCGCCATCCTGAGCGCGCACGCCGGTGCCGCGGCCTATGCCGCCACCCCGGTCACCCAGCCGCAGGCATCCAGCGACAGCATTCAGGAAGTCGTCGTCACCGCGCAACGGCGCACGGAGAACTCGCAGGACGTGCCGATCGCCATGCAGGCCTTCACCGGTGATGCCCTGGCGCAACTGAATGTCACGACCTTCGACGATCTCATCAAATACCTCCCCAGCGTCTCGGCCTCCTCATCCGGCCCGGGGCAGGCGAACATCTTCATGCGCGGGCTGAGCGTCGGGGATCAGGGCACCCAGTCGGGCGGCTCGATCAACGGCTTCCCGAACGTCGCCATCTACCTCGACGACCAGTCCGGCCAGCTGCCCGGCCGCAACCTCGACGTCTATACGGCGGACCTGGAGCGTGTCGAGGTGCTGGAGGGCCCGCAGGGAACCCTGTTCGGCGCCGGTGCGCAGGCCGGGGTGATCCGCTACATCACGAACAAGCCAAAGATGAACGTCACCGAAGGCTCCGTCACCGGTGCCTACGGCGTGACCGCCGGCGGCGACCCGAATGCCGATGTGACCGCGGTGCTGAACGTCCCGCTGATCCAGGACACTCTCGCCGTGCGCGGGGTGATCTACAACGACCGGCGCGGCGGCTACATCAACAACGTCCCGGGCACCTTCACCCGCAAGAGCACTGACCTGGGCATTCACTACGCGAACTTCCCGGATGGCTGCGTACAGTCACAGTTCGCGGCCCCCGGGGATACGGTGTGCCAGCCGCCGGCGAGCGGCTTGCAGATCAACAATGCCGGCATCTCCGGACGCGCGATCAATCCTGTGACCTACCAGGGGGTGCGGGTCTCGGCGCTCTGGGACTTCAACGCCGACTGGAACGCGCTCATCACGCAGAGCTACCAGAACATCGATGCCGAGGGGGTTTTCTACCAGATGCCCAACGGCTCCGACGGCGAGCCGCTGCCGAAACAGTCGGTCACGCTGTTCAACAAGTCTTTCAACAGGGACAAGTTCGAGAACACCGCCTGGACGCTCAACGGCAAGCTGGGCGAATTGCACGCGGTCTATACCGGTTCCTACCTGGTGCGCAACGTCAGCCAGGTGCAGGACTACACCAACTATTCGCGCGGCCTGTACGCGGACTACTACCAGTGCCACGGTGCGGAGCCGCAGAACGGCCTGCCGGATGCCACCTGCTACTCCCCGAGCGCCACGTGGAACGAGACCGAGCGCGCCACCCACCAGAGCCACGAGCTGCGTCTCAGCACGCCCGATGACTGGCGCCTGCGCGGCATCTTTGGCGCCTTCTATGAAGAACTGCGCCTCTACGACCAGCTCAACTGGCAGTACCGCTCGCTGCCGGCCTGCGTTGATGATACCTCGGTCGGCTGCATGACCAACATCGGCACCGCGCCCGGCTCGAGCGTGAACAATCCGGGGATACGTAACGACAACGTGTCCTTCTTTAACGACGTGCAGCGCGGCTACAAGCAGACCGCTTTCTTCACCTCGATCGATTTCGACCTGATCCCCAAGGTGCTCACGGTGACCGGTGGCACACGTTACTACCACTTCGACAACACCGAGAAGGGTACCGTGGCCGGCAGCTTCGGCTGCTACGAAGCCGGTGCCGCACCGTGCACCGCTTCCACCACCAGCATCGATGACGAGCACCTGCACACCACCTACAAGGGCTTCAAGAGCCGCGCGAACCTGACCTGGCGTATCACACCGGACGCCCTGGTGTACTACACCTGGTCACAGGGTTTCCGTCCCGGGGCCTTCAACCGCAGTTCCGGCTGCTACATCGGCAACGCGGAAGGGATCCCGCTGTACTGCTCCCCGCTGGCATTCGAGTCCGACAACCTCACCAACAACGAACTCGGCTGGAAGACCGAGTTCGCCGGTCACCGGCTGCAGTTCAATGGCGCGGTCTACCAGGAGGACTGGAAGAACGTGCAGGTGGCTTTCTTTGATCCGGGCGTGCTGGGGAACGTCGGCTTCGGCACCAACGGCCCGAACTACCGCATCCGCGGCATCGAGACCTCGATCATCGCCGTGCTCGCACCCGGGTTCACGGCACAGGGCGCCGCGGCCTGGAACAGCAGCGAACAGACCAATTCGCCCTACCTGATCGCAAACAACCCCGACCTGCTGAACGGCAATGCCACCAGCAAGGCCGAGTATGGCCAGCCGATCCTGAGCGTGCAGAACCCGTACGGGCCTCCGGGCGGACCGAGCGCCAACTCACCGCCGCTGCAGTGGAACCTGCGACTGCGCTACCAGTGGGCGATCGAGTCGTACAACGCCTTCGTGCAGGCCGGCGTGACCCACACGGCGCATTCCTACACGCAGTCCAGCGCGAACCCCGCGCTGTCGCAGGACGGCAACGTGAGCACGACCCTGCTGAGGTTCGAAAATCCACCCATCACCCAGTACGACGCCTCGCTGGGACTGGCCAAGGATGCCTGGACGGCCGAGTTGTATGCACAGAACCTGACCGACGTGAACAAGAGCACCTACACCTCGACCAACCAATTCGTGATCGCGGAAACCATCCTGCGCCCGCGCGTGATTGCGCTCAGGATTGGGTATAAATTCTGACCGCCCGGCCGGGGCGGCAGCGCCGCCCCGGCCACCACTTCACCCGAGGCAGCCGTGACAGCCATGACCTGCGGTGAGGCCGTGATGCAGTTGCTCGCGGCCTACGAGGTAGACACCGTATTCGGCATGGCCGGCACCATGACCGTCGAGCTGTATCGTGGCATCGGGCGCAGCGGCATCCGGCACGTCCAGTGCCGCAATGAACAGGGTGCGAGCCTCATGGCTGACGGTTACGCCCGCGCCACCGGCAAGCCCGGCGTGTGCACCATCATCGCCGGCCCCGGCGTCACCAATGCCGCAACCGGCATCGCCCAGGCGTACTGCGACTCGCAGCCGATGCTCGTACTGTCCGGCGCCTGTCTCACGCGCTCGCACGGCAAGGGTTGGGGAGCGATCCACGAACTCGACGATCAGGCCGCGGTGACTGCCGGATTCACGGCCTTCAGCACCATGGTCCGTTACCCGGAGGAACTACCCGAGCTGATCGGGCGGGCCTACGGTCTGTTTCGGGGCAGCCGGCCCCGCCCGGTGCACCTGTCGCTGCCCCGGGACGTCCTCCCCGAGAGGATCGAGGCCAACTGGAAGACCCGTCGCGCGCCTTCCCTGCCGATGCCCGATCCGGCCGCGATCGAGGAGGCCGCCGAACGCCTGGCGCAGGCCCGGCGCCCGCTGATCCTCGTCGGCGGTGGCGCGGTCGGCACGGGCAAGCCCCTGACCGAGATCGCCGAGCGCATCGGGGCCCCGGTGCTGGCCACCAACGCCGGCAAGGGCATCCTCCCGGAATCCCATCCCCTGTCGCTGGGGTGCTCGATCGTGCAGAAAGCCAGCCAGGAGGCCCTCGCCGGCGCCGACGTCGTGCTGCTGGTCGGCTCCCAGGTCGCCCCCGGGGACCACTTCCTGCACCACCTGGACATCAACGGCGAGATCGTGCGGATCGACATCGACCCTCAGGAACTCACCACCCTCTATCCGGCAGCGGTGCCGATCCAGGCCGATGCGCGCGCCGCAATGCTCGCCCTCTCGGCCGCCCTCGCCCGCCGCCAACCGACAGCCCAGCGCGCACAGGGCGAGCAGCGGGTGCATGAAGTCCTGCAGGCCAACGGCGCCTCCCTGACCGAGCTGGAGCGGGTGCACACCCGGCTGTGGCAGACGCTGCGCGCCGCGCTGCCTGCCGATGCCATCGTCATGGGGGACGCGACGCAGATCGTGTACACCGGCAGCTTTGCGATGCCGATGGAGTTGGAGCGCTGCTGGTACTACTCGGGAACCTACTGTGCCCTGGGGGTCGCGCTGCCGATGGCCATTGGCGCCAAGATCGGCGCCCCGCAACGGCCGGTGATCGCCGTGGCCGGCGACGGTGGCTTCATGTTCACGGTGAACGAACTGGCGACCGCGGTGGAGGAACGGCTCGCGCTGCCGGTTATCGTGTGGAACAACGATGCGCTCAATGCGATCGTGGAGCAGATGGACCTCAGGAACATCCCGCGCATCGGGGTGGAGCCGAAGAGCCCGGATTTCCTGGGCCTCGGCCGCAGCCTGGGTTGCCATGCGACCCGCCCTGCCAGCGCCGAGGACCTGGCACAGGCGCTGCGCACTGCCCTGATGGCCGATCGCCCGACCCTCATCGAGGTGCGCCAGGACAGCCCGTGGCTCAAGGCCTAGCCGCCGCGAGCTCGCGCCCGCCGCCCGCTGGTCCTCACTCGGGGTTCAGCGCGCGTGGGCGCCTGAGTTCCCTCTGGTCGTTGATCTCGTCGCGCGGCCGGTAGGGGGCCTCTAGGTACTGTCGCTCGGTAACATCCAGCCGCAGGTCCAGCGCCGCCACCGCATCATCCAGCTGTGCGGTCTTGGATGCGCCCACGATCGGGATGTTATGGAAGGGACTGCCTGCCACCCACGCCATCGCGACCTGCGCCCCCGGGACTCCGCGGCGCGCAGCGACCTCACGCACGCGGCGCGCAATCTCGCGGTCGATGTCGTCGCCGTAGAATCCCTGATAGACATCCTGCGCGGTGCGTACCGTGCCTGCGTCACGTGCCAAGAAACCACGCGCCAGCGGGCTGAATGTGGTGACGGCAATGTCCTGATCCTGGCAGTAGGGAAACATCTCCCGCTCCTCCTCCCGGTAGAGCACGTTGTACTGGCACTGCATGTTGACGAACCGTGTCCAGCCGTTGAGTTCAGCGACGTGGTTCATCTTGGCGAACTGCCATGTGTACATGGTCGAGGCCCCCAGATGGCGCACCTTGCCGGCCCGGACTGTTTCGTGCAGCGCCTCCATCGTCTCTTCGATGGGGGTCTGCGTATCAAACGCGTGGATCACATAGAGGTCGACGTAGTCGGTCCCCATGCGCGACAGGGAGCCATCGATCGACTTCCGGATATGTGCGCGCGATAGGCCCCGATCCTCGGCTGCCTCGCTCATCGGGTAGAAGACCTTGGTCGCGAGCACCAGGCGCTCGCGGGTGGTCATCTTTAGAAGGTTCCGTGCCACCACCTCCTCATTGCGGCCGAGGGAATACCAGTCGGCCATGTCGAAGAAAGTTATGCCGAGATCCAGGGCGTGGCGCAGGATGGGTATCGAGTCATGCTCGTCAAGCACCCAGCCCTTCCAGTGCGAGCTGCCCATCGACATCGTACCGAGGCACAGCGACGAGACCCTAAGGTCGGTGCGCCCGAAGGGAAGGTAGTTCATGCGCGATCTGCTCAGCTGCGATGTGCGCTGCCGCACGGCGCCGCCATCTTAGACGTCTTGGCCCCGGCGAACATCTGCAGCGTAGCGGCGCCTTCACTTGCCAGGCACTCCGTTTCGCGGTACTTGGCTGCAATCCCAGTGATCTAAGACGACTGCGCGCAGGACGCGGGTGCGCGCGGCGCTGCCGGCCACGCATGAAGCTGTACAGGCCGTCAACGGCCCGGAACCCACTCAGGACGATGGTGCGGTGGTACTGCCGCGCCCATCACGGCACTCCTAGGTACATGTGCGGATGTGTCGACCTAGGTCGCGCACCTAGCATACTTGGGGTTCACTTAGCCGTATTCCCATGGACGCGACGACCCACGAGCAAGTGACGCTGGCGCCAGCTCGCGAGAGGGGGCAGCATAGGTCTGGCATTCCCCGCTTACGCGTCGCAGCGCTTCGCGGGTCGAGCACGGTCTCTCCAGCCGGCGGATTGCGCGCCATCGGGTATGTCTTTGAAGCAGGCCAGCCATCAGCAGCTCCGCGCCGCCCGTCCCGCCGACCAGCGGGGCATCTACAGCTGGCTGCCCGGCCTGTACGTGTTGCGCCACTACCAGCCCGCGTGGCTGCCGGCCGACCTCGTGGCCGGAGTGGTGCTGACTGCGGTGCTGGTCCCGGTCGGGATGGCCTACGCGCAGGCGTCCGGCCTGTCGGCGATCCATGGCCTGTACGCCACGATCATCCCGCTCGTGGTCTATGCAGTGGCCGGCCCCAGCCGCATACTCGTTCTCGGGCCTGATTCATCACTGGCCCCGATGATCGCGGTGGCGATCCTGCCGCTCGCCGCCGGCGATCCGGCGCACGCTGAAAGTGCGGCTGCGCTGCTGGCAATCATGGCCGGGATGTTCGGTGTGGCTGCGGGCCTGCTGCGCCTCGGCTTCATCACCGATCTGCTGGCGAAGCCGATTCGCTACGGATACATGAACGGCATCGCCCTGACGGTACTGGTCAGTCAGCTGCCCAACCTTCTTGGGTTCTCGGTCAAGGGCGATGGCTTCATTTCCCGCATTGCCGGGCTGGTATCCGCGGTGGTCTCGGGCAAGACCAACTGGATCACCCTGGCCGTGGGTGGTGGCACCCTACTCACGATCCTGTTGCTGAAGCGATGGCTGCGCCTCCCCGGCGTGCTGCTCGCCGTCAGCGGTGCGCTCCTTACGGTCGCCTGGTTCGACTTGTCCGCTCGCTTCGGCGTCGCCGTGATCGGCCCGATGCCCCAGGGCTTGCCGTCATTCTCGATTCCGGTACTCAGCCTGCACGACATCGGTAACCTGGCGACCGCGGCGCTCGCGATCGCCGTGGTTTCGTTTGCCGATACCAGCGTCCTTTCACGAGTCTATTCCGCAAAAAGCCGCAGTTACGTCAACCCGAACCAGGAGATGATCGGTTTGGGGCTGGCCAATTTGGCGACCGGCCTGTTCCAGGGCTTTCCCGTCAGCAGCAGTTCATCGCGCACGCCCGTGGCTGAGGCCAGCGGTTCCAAGACCCAGCTGACCGGGCTGGTCGGTGCGCTGGCGATTGCCCTCCTGCTGGTCCTCGCCCCGCGGCTGCTGCGCGATCTACCCTATGCGGCCTTGGCTGCCGTGGTGATCGCCTCCGCGATAGGTCTGTTCGAACTCGGTGACCTGGGGCGCCTCTATCGCATCCAGCGCTGGGAATTCTGGCTGTCCCTTGCGGCCTTCTTCGGCGTAGTCCTGCTCGGCCCAGTGCCGGGGATGATGATCGCGATCGGCATTGCCCTGGCCGAGTTCATTTGGGATGGTTGGAATCCCCACTTCGCCATTCTCGGCCGCGCGGACCACCTCAATGGCTTCCATGACCTGAAGCGATACCCGCACGCCCGCCAGATGCCGGGGCTATTGCTGTTCCGCTGGGACGCGCCCCTGTTCTTCGCCAACAGCGACAGGTTTCGTGAGGCGGTCCTGGATGCCGTGGTCTCAGCGCCAACGCCGGTCAGCTGGCTGGTCGTTGCGGCGGAGCCGGTGACGAGCATCGATGTGACCGCCTTCGACATGCTGGTTGAGCTCGACGGCGTTCTACAGAAGGCCGGAATCACAATGCTGTTTGCCGAGATGAAGGACCCGGTCAAAGACAAGCTCAAGCGCTTCCTGGAAGGAAAGCAGACGGCCTGGAAGCCCTTCTTCCCCACGGTCGACGAGGCCGTCGTGGCCTACGAGGGCGCCCATGGCGTGACGGCAGGGGAGTCGGTGCCGAGCACGCAGTAACGAATCGGTCGCGATCGATATCGACAGCGCAACCGAGAGGTCCTGCCGTCCCCGATCGACCGGCGCCAACATGGCCCAACGCTGACCCTCCTGAAGAGTCACAGGCGTCTCGGCATCCATAGGCTCCTATGGCCCGCTATGCGGCGAAATCAATCCCAGGTGCCACGCGATGGCGACCAGCAAAAAGAGCCCGATGGACAGCGAGATGCGCAGGGTGAGGGCGCGAGCCATCTGCCCTGAACTGCTCGACCCACTGCTCATGTGGAACAGCGCCTTGCCCAGGCTGGCAACGATGCCGACGAAGACCAGCGCCACCAAAACCCTGAACTCGCTGTTCATCTTGATCCCTCCATCGGCGCTGCCCTCCCAGTCCGGCCCTTTCCTGGCCCGATGGCTTGCGCCGCGGCCGCCTCACGGCGCACGGCATGCACGACCGTGGCCGCGGCGACGCTGAGCAAGCCCACCATTGCCGCCGCGAGAATGACCAGTCCGCCCGCCAGGCGGTAGGCCTCGAACAACCCCCCAAGCACGCCGACGGGGGTACATACCAGGAGCAGCGGTTTCGCAATCCTCATGATCCGATCATCGCTACCACGGGCCTTATGGTGCAGATCCAGAATCACACATCACTTTATGGTACAGATAGGGCCGGGTTGTGGCACAGCACGGCGGAACCGGCACGCGACGCATGAAGATCTACGAAGCCTTGACCAGCCAGGTGATTTCCCTCATTCAAGAGGGCACATTGCGCAGCGGGGACCGCGCTCCCTCGATACGGCAGCTCGCGCGCGAACGCGGTGCCAGCGCGGGCACCGTGGTGCACGCCTATGAGCTGCTGCAGGCGCGCGGCTACCTCAGGGCCCGGCCGCGCTCCGGTTTTTACATCAGCGACGCATGGCGCAGCGACGATTCTCATCAGCGCCGCTCCAGTCCCCCCCGGCGGCCGGCAAAGCTGGACGTGAGCAACCTGGTTTTCGAGGTACTGGAGGCGATGCGCTCCCACGACCTCGTGCCCCTGGGCTCCGCCTTTCCAGGCCCGGACCTGTTTCCGCTGCGGCAACTGGCGGGAGAGATCGGCCCGTCCACCCGGCGACTGGATGCGTGGCGTACCGTCGAGGACCTGCCTCCGGGCAGCGAGAAGTTGCGCCGACAGATTGCCCGACGCTACCTCGCCGCCGGGGTCAATGTGCTTCCTGCGGAGATCGTGATTACCGCGGGGGCCCTCGAGGCCCTGAGCCTGGCGCTGCAGATCGTCACCCAACCCGGCGATATCGTGCTCATTGAGTCGCCCTCCTTTTACGGATGCCTCCAGACCATCGAAAGCCTCGGGAGACGGGCGCTCGAGGTACCGACCCATCCGAGCTTCGGTGTCGACGTTGACGAGGTCGAGATGCTTCTGGATCAACAGCCCGTGAAGGCCTGCTGGTTCATGACTGCATTCCAGAACCCACTCGGCGCCACCATGACCGAGGCGGCGCGCGGGCGACTGGTGCGCTTGCTGGCAATGCGCGAGATCCCATTGATCGAGGACAGCGTCTACGCGGACTTGTACCTGGGGGATGTGCGCCCGCGCTGCTCGAAGGCCTTTGACAAGCACGGGCTTGTACTGGATTGCGGGTCCTTCTCCAAGTCTCTGGCGCCCGGCTATCGTCTCGGCTGGGTCGCCGCGGGGCGCTACGCACAGTCGGTCTCACGCCGGAAGATGATGACCTCGGTTGCCACATCGAGCCCCATCCAGGCGGTGATCGGTGACTACCTGGGCCAAGGCACCTATGACCGCCACCTGCGACGGCTGCGCCGCGAACTGCGCGCGCGCCAGAAGCAATTCCTGCAGGCCATGGAGACCTACATGCCGCCGGGGACGAAGTGGACCCGACCGGATGGGGGCTACCTGCTGTGGGCCGAACTCGGTTCCGGTACAGACGCGATACAGCTGCACCGCAGCGCGCTTGCGCACGGCATCAGTCTCGCGCCGGGCCCCATCTTCTCGGCGAACAAGGCGTTCCACCATGCGATTCGGCTGAACTACGGGCACCCGTTCACCCCCCGTACCGAAGGTGCGCTGAAGACACTGGGCCGGCTCATTCGGCGGTCCGGCTAGGCGCGCAGTCGCGTGTTGTTCCCACGATCCTTTTTCTCACCGCGAACTAGACGAGCTAGTAAGCTCACGGCGACGGGACAATCAGGTGCGCGGCGGTGTATGACCCATACAACGGTCATGCGCGCGGCCACCCAACCCGGTCATGCCAAGTAGTTGGAGCGGTCTGTGCACACCCGGAAACTGATCCTGTGGGCCCTCGCGGGCCTGCTCGCGCTCGTCAGGTTGGCTTCGGCATCCGGATTGCCTGCGCGGCTGCCCGCCTCTGCCGCTCCCACCCCTGCGCCATCGGCGGCACTGCAGATGCGGGGCCTGCGTCAGCCGGTGCGGGTCCTGCGGGATCGATGGGGCGTGGCGCACATCTACGCGAAGAACCAGCACGATCTGTTCTTTGCACAGGGCGTGGTCGCCGCCCAGGACCGGCTGTTCCAGATGGAGATATGGAAGCGCGCGGGCCAGGGACGGCTCAGCGAGATCCTGGGTGAGTCGGCGCTGCAGCGCGATATCAATGCGCGCGCCCTGCGGTACCGCGGTGACATGCAGGCTGAATACACAAGCTACGCTGCCGAGGCGCGCGCAATATTGGTCGCCTTCACCGACGGCATTAATGCCTATATCGCAACCCTGGGTCACCCGGGCGGCGCAGACCTGCCGCTTGAGTTCCAACGTGCAGGGTTCGCACCCGATGCCTGGCATCCGCAGGATTGCCTGAACCGCATGGCGGCCTTTTCGATGACCGGCAATGCCCTCAGCGAACTCAATTCCGCGCGTGCGCTCACCGAGCTTGGCGCGCAGTCAGCCGCCCTCGCGCTGCACTTCGATCCGCCGACTGCCCTGGACCCCGCTCCCGGCACGGATCTGTCCGGCCTCGCGCCGGAGTTGCTCAGGAACCTGGTGGGCAGCGACCAGCGCATCGAGTTCGCGCACCCGCCGCGCGAGGGAAGCAACAACTGGACCATCTCCGGCACCTTAACCGGCAGCGGCAAGCCGCTGCTTGCGAATGATCCGCATCGCGTGCTCGCCCTGCCCTCCCTGCGCTATATGGTCCACCTGATAGCTCCAGGGTGGGATGTCATCGGTGCCGGCGAACCCGGCCTGCCGGGCGTCGCCCTCGGCCACAACCAGAGCATCGCCTGGGGCTTTACGATCTTCGGCCTCGACCAGCAGGACCTCTACGTGGAGGAACTCAATCCCCTGAATCCGTTGGAATACCGGACCGCGCATGGCTGGGCGGCGATGACCACGCGCAATGAACAGTTCCTGGTGAAGGATGCGCCCGCCAGGACCGTCCAGTTGAAATTCACCCGTCACGGCCCCGTACTCTGGGAGGACGGTAAGCGCGCACTCGCACTGCGCTGGGTCGGAAGCGAGCCTGGCACGGCAGGATATCTCGCCTCCCTCGCCATCGACCAGGCGCAGGACTGGAGCCAGTTCGAGGCGGCGGTGGCTCGCTGGAAGGTCCCCTCGGAGAACATCGTCTACGCCGACCGCGCCGGCAACATCGGCGAGCATTCAGTCGGCCTGGCGCCGCTGCGTCACTGGACCGGCCTCTTGCCCGTGCCTGGCTCCGGCGGCTACGAATGGGCTGGTTACGTGCCGCCCGCGGAGCTTCCGCACGCCTTCAACCCGGCTGAAGGCTTTGTCGCGACCGCAAACCAGAAGACCATACCCGAGCATTATCCCTACAGGGTCGGGTTTGAGTGGGATGCTCCCTATCGCTACCACCGCATCCGCACCGTCATCGAAGACGCGGCGCGCAGTCAGCACAAGCTGACGGTGCCGGATATGGAGGCACTGCAGAACGACGTGCTGTCACTGCCCGCGGTGCAACTGCAGGCGTTCCTGCGCTCGACCGCCCTGGAAGGGCGTGGCGAGATTGCGGAATTCATGCGCTGGGACGGCAGTCTCGGCCGCGAGTCCGCCCCGGCGGCTCTCTATGAGGTATGGCTGCGGCAGATCTGCCAGAGGCTCGGCGCGAAATTCTCACCCGTACATGGCGAGCGCTACGCGGATCTGACGCCCGACCTGGTCATCGCCCTGCTTGCAAATCCGGACCCGACCCTGTTCGGCGCGGATCCCGCTGCAGGCCGCGAGGCCTTGCTGTCGGAGGCCCTGCTGGCAGCGCGCCAGGAACTCGAAAGGCGCCTGGGCACTGATGCCTCGAAGTGGACCTGGGGCGCCCTGCATACGATGCACTTCCGTCACCCGCTGTACGGCCTGCCGGGCCCCGAAGGACAGTTCGACCTGGGACCTGTGCCGCGCCCGGGTGACGGCTACACCGTAAACGCCACCGCCTTTGGCGAGAACTGGGCCCAGGAAGCGGGCGCGAGCTACCGGGAAATCATCGACACGGGCGACTGGGACCGGTCGGTTGCCGTCAACGCGCCAGGCCAGAGCGGCCGGCCCGGCACTCCACACTATGCCGACCTCCTGCCCCTGTGGGACAGCGGCCGCTACTTCCCGTTGGTTTACTCGCGACCGGCCGTCGAGAAAGCCACAGTTGACCGCTTGACGCTCGAGCCGTAGGGATACACAAGCACGGGCCGCCCGCACGAGCCAGATGGCGCAGCAACCGCACGCATGTCGTAACGATCTCATACCACTACGGCCGGCGCAGACCGGCCTGCGTGCACGCCCCAGATTTGCGCCGCCTGTGGTTTGTAATTAGTCTGGAGTTCAATCGTTTACCGAGGTCATCCCATCGCATGCGGTATTTGACGCTCTCTCCGAAGCCGGGCAGCACAGATGCGGAGCGCATCGGCATACTACTGGTGAATTCCGGTACGCCCGACGCACCCAAGCCTCGGGCGGTGCGCGCGTTTTTGGCCCGCTTTCTCTCGGATCCGAGAGTGGTGGAACTTCCGCGAGCTCTATGGCTGCCATTGCTGTGGGGGGTCATCCTTCCATTTCGACCGCTGCGTGTCGCCCGGAAGTACCGCAACATCTGGACCAGTTCCGGCTCGCCGCTGCGGGATCTGTCCGTGCGCCTGGCGAATGAGCTCGACACCGTGCTCGCGCAGCGCATGCTTGCGCCCCTGGCCGTCGAGGTTGGCATGCTCTATAGCGCGCCCGACCTGCCCCAGGCACTGGCCCGCCTGGCCGCCAGCGGCGCGCAACGCCTACTGGTCGTGCCGCTGTTTCCCCAGTACTGCGGCGCCACGACCGGGGCCGCGTTTGACCAAGTGGCCGCAGAACTGCAGCGCTGGCGTTCGCTGCCAGAACTGCACTTCGTTGCCGACTACCACGACCATCCCGGTTACATCGATGCGCTGCGCTCAAGCGTTACGGAGCACTGGGAGAAGCACGGCCGCGCCGGGCACCTGCTCATGTCCTTCCATGGCATTCCCGAGCAATACGTGCAAAACGGCGATCCGTACTATTCGCGGTGTCTGACCACCGCACGGCTTCTGGCAGACGAGCTGCTGTTGCGCGAGGGAGAGTGGATCGTAGGCTTCCAGTCGCGTTTTGGTCCCAAAGACTGGCTGAAGCCCTACACGAGCGCGATACTCACGGCGATGCCGGGACGCGGTGTCCGCAGCGTGAACGTGCTGTGTCCCGGATTCGCAGTGGACTGCCTGGAGACGCTGGAGGAGGTCGCCATCGAGAACCGCGATGTCTTCCTCAAGGCGGGCGGCGAGCGCTATGAATACATTCCCGCGCTGAACGCCAGCTCCGTGCATGCGCGGTTCCTGAGCGAGCTGATCATGCAGCAGGGCTGGACGGGCCAACGCACTCTGCTAAAAAAGTCCTCTGCCACCTCCTCCTGAAGGACCTAAGAGGTTCGTGTCCGCCGGGCATCGCCACAGCCTGGAATTCAAGGCGGTCACGCGATCTCCGTCTCTTCGGGTAGCACTTCGGTACGCAGCCAGCTTCTGATAAGGGGCACGCGAGATCGCGACCATCGTTACGTCACGATGGCCGCGATGAACATTGACACCATTGAAGCCATCCGCGCGCAGGGAACAGTGCGGACACCCCGTATCACGATTGGCCGTGCACATGAAGTGATAGACGATGAGCTGGCTGCGGCCAGCAAAGAGTTCGCCAAGCGTCACCTCTCCGTCTCGGGGCCTTCGATGACGTATGACTCTGTGACTTGACCCAGGGGAGCGCACGGCGCTCAGCGCTGATGGCCTCCTGCATGCGCAGGAATTCCCTTTCTTTTGCCAGCAGCCTTTTGCGTGCCTCGAGCCACGCCGCCTGCAATACGACCTTGTGTTTTATTGCCATGTCAGTGCCTCGAAGTGACACGGGTCTCCTGCGCGAGATTCTCCGAATTTCGCCCAGCCGCGGCCCCCGGTTCTCAGATGCACCGAAAGCTCGGGGCACTTAATACTTTCGACTTGCTCGATAGCGGTCGTTCCATCGCAACCGTGGGTGGCGTCCTTAGGGCTCCGGCTGCGGTGTCAGGGCGACACTCGGCGGGAGTATCGGATAAGTAATTATCGGCTGCTCTCCCGTAAGTGTTTCAAGGAAGGCCACTATCGTGCCAGTCTCCTCGGCAGTCAGTTGGGCCCCCAATTGGCTCGTTCCCATGACACCGACGGCTTGCCCCAGGTCCCAGGCTTTGCCGCTGTGAAAGTAAGGCGCCGTTAGAGCAATATTCCGCAGTGTGGGGACCTTGAATACGTATTCATCAGCTGGGCTCTTCGTAACCATAAAGCGCCCTTTGTCATTGGGCGGCAGAATCGACGCATCGGGTCTCTCTACGACACCAAATGGAGCGTACATCCCGCCACCTATATTTATGCCATTGTGGCAGGCGGAGCATCCCTTATCCATGAACAGCTTCAGGCCGCCCTTCTCCCTCGCCGTCAATGCGTTGGCGTCGCCGGTAAGATACTTGTCGAACCGAGCGTTGGGTGTAATCAGAGTGGCCTCGAAGACTGCGATCGCCTTCTGAGCGTTTGCAAGCGTCACGGGAGTCGCCTCATTCGGAAATGCCGAGCGGAATGCGACAACATAACCAGGAGTTGCAGCGAGTTGCTCCGCCACATGGGCCGTCGGGGAGGCCATTTCCACCGGGTTGACCATGGGCCCGCCTGCCTGTGCTTCGAGGTCTTTCGCCCGGCCGTCCCAGAACTGAACAGTATTGAACACCGCGTTGAACACGGTCGGTGCATTTCGCCCGCCCCGCTGCCAGCGATGGCCGATCGACGTCTCTTGCGCATCAACACCGCCTAGGCCGATGTTGTGACAGGAATTACAACTGATCGAGTGACTGGCTGATAGCCGCGGATCGAAATAGAGCATCTTTCCAAGCGCGACTTTTGCAGCTGTCGCGGGGTTCTCGGGCAGCACCGGTGCTGCCGACGGGATGGGCTTGAATCGCGCTTGCGCTGCCGTCATCAAATCATCGGTTGCCAGCACCGGAGTACCGACGGCCACTACTACCAGAAACACAAGAATGTACGCCGATCGCATGATGGCCTCCTCAAATCAGCCAATGCTGAGCACTGGCAAACTACCCGTACACCCCTGATCGATCCATACGCGAATATACGTATGCAGCACGCTGAGCCGCCCAGCAGGCGCTTAGTAGCGCGGTTGAGACAATGAGTTCCCGTGCCCCCAATACTCTCGCAGCGCTAGCGAAGCTCGCCCGCGCGGGCCGCGAAATGCGACCCCAGGCCATCAAGGCAGCCCAACTACTCAAGACGCTCAGTAACGAGCAGCGCTTAATGATCCTGTGCACGCCGGTCTCCGGGCCGCTGTCGGTCGTACAACTAAATCAGCGCACACCCCTCAGCCCGTCGGCCTTGTCACGGCACCCCGGCATTTTGCGCGACTGCGGCATCATCTCCACAACGCGCGAATCGCAGAACAATATCTATTCTCTGATGCCGGGCATCGCGAGTCGCATCATCGACCTGCTGCACGAGGAGTTCTGTCCGCGTTAGTACGGAACAACTACCGCCCGCCGCGGTTCTGATGCACGATAATCACGCAGTCCTCTATAACCTCGGGCATTGAGAGGTTTGAGCGGGCGAAAGCGCTCGAGGAACTCGTTCCAAAAAAGGCAAGGAAGTCCTGCGATGAGCGCAATATCATCAGCGCGGATGGGTGAGACGGATAACAGCCCCGCAGCGCCGGTAGCGCATACATCCACCACCAGGAGCGGCCATCGCTCACATGCGGGCCGCGGAAATCAGGTGATGTGCTTCGAGAAACGTTGACTCGGGCCCCTTCGAAAGTCCACGACGTCCTCCGTATGCGAAGCGGTTGATGACCCCTGCGCGCCGGCGGGATGGATCACGGCCACACTCACTTCCTGCACCGTCGAAAATCGCGAATCTTTTGCCATGGATTGCTCCACCGAGAGCACTATCGCAGTTACCGCACTCTCGCGTACCGACTGCTCCGCCTGCGCAAGTTCGGTGTCGCTCACCAAAATGCGTAGATGAGCCGGGCTTGCCAGGATCTCTATAGAGGTTGGCGAATAGCCGGTCGATGCGGCAATCGCACTGGTCAACTGTTCCAGTGCCGCTGACCAGCCCGGATCCACTGTTGGCGCCGGACTGCCCGTTCCACAGGCGCTCAGCAGCCCAGCCAGCGTTCCGACAATCAGGAGTTTACAAAGCCGAACGACACTCACACTTATCTCCCAGCGCTTTGCCCTTGAATACTGTGCCACCCAGTTGCTTGAACAGCATGAGGGTTTATGCGTAGAGCAATGCGTTCAAGGTGGCGCGATACTGTTTGGCGTCGTCATGGACGTTCCAGAACCCGACAATGTTCCAGGAGCTGCGTCGCTCCTCTTGAGGCGCGCGCTTCTTGCCATTCTTGTAGGTGTGCTGGCAGTGCTTTGCGTCCTGGTACTGCGTCCGTTTCTGGCCCCGATCCTGTGGGCGGCTATCCTCGCCTACGTCACCTGGCCGTTGTATCGCCGACTCCGCCTGCCGTTTGGAAAGTTCAACAACACCGCCGCAGCGCTGATGACGCTGCTGGTTGTCGCAGGTGCGATAGCACCCCTCCTTTGGCTCCTGGTGCTCATCCAGCACGAACTCGTCGATGCGTATCGCAACGTCAGTGCGTACCTCTCCCAGGGACCCCATGAGCTGCCCCGTGCCATTCTAAATATCCCCTGGTTCGGCTCGTGGCTGCAAGACAGCCTTGACCGATATGCAGGTGACCCGGCGGCCCTCGTGCGTGAGATTACGTCGGGATTCCAAGACTGGAAAGGGGAACTCGGCGCGTTGCTCGGCGGCCTGGGCCGAAGCATGGGCAAGGTCTTCATCGCGTTACTCACGTTGTACTTCTTCTATCGCGACGGCGATGCGGTAGTTCGGCAGATCCACCGCATTGGAAGGCGATTCTTTGACGACAGGCTCGATCGTTACATACGTGCCGCGGGAGTCATGACCCGGGCAGTTGTTTACGGGTTTCTCGTCACTGCGCTGGCCCAGGGAGTGATAGCGGGCGTCGGCTATTGGATCTTTGGCCTTGAGGCCCCTGCTCTCCTAGGTGCACTCACAGGGCTACTCTCCACGGCTCCTCTTCTGGGCACGGCCTTCATCTGGGCTCCCCTCGGCGTGGGGCTTGTCCTTGCGGGCCACATGTGGAGAGGCATCTTGCTGTTGGCGTGGGGTGTCTTGCTCGTGCATCCCACGGACAATGTGCTGCGGCCCCTCTTGATTAGCAGCGTCGCCCGGGTACCGTTTCTCCTCGTCATCTTTGGCGCATTTGGAGGCTTGCTTGCATTCGGGCTCGTAGGAGTCTTCGTTGGACCAGTGCTGCTTGGCGTTGCGAGTGCGGTTTGGCTGGAATGGTCAGCGGAAAACGGTTAGACCCGTGAGTAGCAGAGCAAACGTTGAACGGGTATGTGGTTCGGGCTGCAGGAAGTTAGCGTGACCGCCCGACGCAGCGAACGCCACTCACGCAACGTTGCGCCGGTTCGCATTCACATTCATGAACTGGCGCAGCTCTACAATTCGCTCGATCCCTCCCCTTTCTGGGATCGGGATCTCGACCGCGACGCCGCCGAGTTCATCGAGGGTGAGTTCCGCGAACGACTGTGGGCAGACACCTGGCATCTGATCGTTCACGTGCGCACTGGAGATGCAGATGTGCAAACGCTGCAGAACGCGTTGGAAAGCTATTACGATCGCCTCGCCACCTCCGCAAGCCGCGAACTTAAGGAGCATTTCCGCAGTGCGCGCCTCGGTTTGCTCGCCGGCCTCGCCCTCTTCGGCATCTTCATGGGGACACGCGTCCTCCTGAGTGCCACTGCTCCAGCCATGCCAACCGCCGTCGACGAAGGACTGATCATCCTCGCGTGGTTGACGTTGTGGCGCCCCGCCGAGACGCTTGCCTATGAATGGCTGCCCCTCTATCGGCGACGGCAACTGTATCAACGACTTCGGGCCGTACGCGTCAGTGTGCAGTTACACACCGCGGTTGGTACCGATAAGCCCGCCAAGCCCAAGGAAGCAGACCCGGCCAGTCGCCAGAGTTAATCGAACGCAGCGGGCTGCTCATGACACTGGACAACTGTCACCTGCTGCCGCCCTCCATACCTTGCAGATCGACGAGTAAGTTCATACATGGTGCTCTCGACGGGCCAACCGCCTGCAAACGGCTCCTGCCAAGAACCACTGCCAGTCTGTCACGGGCGTCTTTAGACCCTACACCTTATAGCTGGTCGGGCCAGCAGGATTTTGGACTCCGGACCCTTCACTCTTGGAGGATCTGTGCATGAAAGCAAAAGCCAGTAGCAACCTTGAGCAGGATGCTTGATTCGCGGCCCTGGCTATCGAATCCGGCTGTCAGTGGGTCACTACGGACAGAGACTACGCGCGCTTCCCGGGGCTCATTTGGCAGGGACCGCTATGAAAGCCAGCGCTGCTAAGGCACCGGTAGAGTTAGCCGACTTGATTACCGACGAACAGGGCATCGGGGCGCTCAAGGAAGCCGAGGCAAGCGCAAAGGCCCATTAGGGTTTCGCGAAGTTCACCTCATAGGTATTGAGCCTAATGGTTGTCGAACGGGATTCTCGCTAGTGTGCCTTCCAGCGGAACCTCCTAGGTAAGGTGCATTGGGGGAGAAGATGAAATCAACAGAGCAAGACGTGAAGTCTACTGTTCAAGAGAAACCCCTCTTCTATAGGGTTGAAGTTGCAGAACAGAAACGATTGATCGATGCCCGCAAGGAAGGCATCGCATGGAAGAAGTGGGGACCCTACCTCAGTGAGCGACAATGGGGCACGGTACGGGAGGACTATAGCGAAGGGGGAGACGCTTGGAATTACTTCACCCACGATCAGGCTCGTTCCCGCGCCTACCGCTGGGGCGAAGACGGACTCGCCGGCATTTCCGATGACAAGCAACACCTCTGCTTCGCGCTGGCCTTGTGGAACGGCAAGGATCCGATTCTCAAGGAGCGCCTGTTCGGATTGACCAACAGCGAGGGCAACCACGGCGAGGATGTGAAGGAGTATTACTTCTACCTCGACAACACGCCGACGCACTCGTACATGAAATATCTCTACAAGTACCCGCAGGCGGCCTATCCGTATGCGGATCTACTGGAGACGAACCGCCGTCGTTCCAAGAATGAAATGGAGTATGAGCTGCTCGACACCGGAGTCTTCAAAGAGGACCGGTACTTCGATGTATTTGTGGAATATGCCAAAGCAGGTCCGGAAGACATTCTGATCCGAATCACCGCAACCAATCGCGGGCCGGAAACGGCCGAACTCCATGTGTTGCCGACGCTGTGGTTCCGGAACGACTGGTCGTCGTGGATTGCCGAACCAAGCAGGGCCACTGAGAGACCAACGCTAGAGCAGATCGAGGCACCCGCGGGCACAAGTGCGGTTGCGGCGATGCATCCGCTGCTGGGCGAATTCATTTTCTCCAGCGAAGGCGAGGTACCGCTGCTCTTTACCGAGAACGAGACGAACAACGAGCGGTTGTTTCCCAACCAGCCCAATGCCAGCCCGTACGTAAAGGACGGAATCAACGACTACATCGTGCTGGGTAAGCAGGGTACGGTGAATCCTGCAATGCAGGGCACCAAGGTCGCCGCGCACTATCGACTGAGGGTGGGGCCGCGCCAGTCAGCCACTGTACGGCTGCGTCTGGCCGGTCAAGCCGAGGCGGGCAAGAGCGGAAGGAAGGAGACGATCGCATCGGGCCTTGGCACGGAGTTCGACAATGTCCTCACGACCCGGCTTCGGGAGGCGGACGATTTTTATCACTCGATTACCCCGCCTTCGGTCTCCGCGGAGGCGGCCAGAGTGATGCGTCAGGCCATCGCCGGAATGCTGTGGAGCAAGCAGTTCTTCTTCTTCGACGGTGAAAGCTGGCTGGAGGAGCACCATGCCCACCCCCTGCATCGTGCCAGTCGCGAATCCCGGAACCGCGAGTGGTTCCACATGTTGAACGAAGACATCATTTCCATGCCGGACAAGTGGGAATACCCGTGGTATGCGGCCTGGGACTTGGCCTTCCACACGCTTCCGCTCGGGATGGTGGATCCGGACTTCGCCAAGGAACAGCTGGAACTGATGCTCCGCGGGGTCTATCTGCATCCGAACGGGCAGATGCCCGCCTATGAGTGGAATTTCAGCGACGTGAATCCTCCAGTCCACGCTTTTGCGACGCTCTTTCTCATCAGGACAACGCAGGCCCTGAGCGGGGACACGGACGTCGATTTCCTTAAGAAAACCTTCATGAAGCTCTTACTGAACTTCAACTGGTGGGTGAACCGCAAGGACCGCTTCGGCAAGAACGTTTTTGAGGGCGGGTTCCTCGGCCTCGACAACATCGGCGTGTTTGACCGCAGCGCACCGCTTCCCACCGGCGGCCATCTGGAGCAAGCGGACGGCACGGCATGGATGGCCCTTTTCACCCAGAACATGTTGGATCTCGCGTTTGAACTCACGTGCCACGATCCCACGTACCAGGACATGGCGACCAAGTTTGTGGAGCATTTCGCCTATATCGGCGCGGCCATGAACCGGCCGGGCCAGGACGGCATGTGGGACGAGGAGGACGGCTTTTACTACGATCTGCTGCGTCTCCCCGACGGGAGCGCCACACGCCTTAAGGTGCGCTCGATGGTAGGACTCCTTCCGCTGTGCGCAACAACGGTCATCGAGGCCAGTGCGCGGGAACGAGCTCCGGAGGCGATGGCTGAGCTGCTCCAACGCCTGCGCCGGATGCCTGAACTCCTGGAGTCCATCCACCCCACGGGACCGGGACACCTTGGCGTTGCGGACCGGGGGATTCTGGCACTGGTCAACCCGGCGCGGCTGCGCCGGATTCTGACGAAGATGCTCGACGAAAACGAGTTCCTGAGCCCATACGGCATCCGTTCGCTTTCCAAGTTCCACGCTCAGCACCCCTATGTCTTCCAGATGCAAGGCCAAGAATACCGGGTGGACTATCTGCCGGCCGAGTCGAACACGGGCATGTTCGGCGGCAACTCTAACTGGCGGGGCCCGATCTGGATGCCAGTGAACGCGCTCATTATTCGGGCGTTGCTGAACTTCTATCTGTACTACGGCGACAACTTCAAGATCGAATGCCCCACAGGATCGGGAAAGCTCATGAACCTCTTCGAGGTGAGCAAGGAGATTGGCGACCGGCTCACCCGGATGTTCCTGCGCGACGAGCATGGCCGGCGACCCGTCTACGGCGGCACGGAGACATTCCAGAGCGATCCACACTGGCGCGACTACATTCTCTTCTATGAATATTTCCATGGCGACAATGGTGCGGGGTTGGGCGCCAGCCACCAGACCGGTTGGACCGGTCTCGTAGCCAAGCTCATCCAGCTTTACGGCGTTCTGGATTCCAAGCGGGCCCTCGAGGTAGGTAGGGAGGCCGCGTTCGTCGAGAATACGCGCGCCGATGTGGGCGGGTACGCTGCAGACAGCAACCGGGTCGCCGGGTGACAGGTGGCGGGAGCCGAACGCCGCAAGCGGAACGCCGCGCGCATAACCGAGCCCTCCGAACAAGCTGCCGCCCTGCGAAAGGACGCCCTTCTCCCTGCCGGTGGTCTTGGTTGGGGATCTGGAAGCGTACTACTACGTATAGGCGAAGGGCGGTCATCTGCTTATTAATGTCTTATGGATCTTGAGAAAAGCATTTATTCACGGCGCTCCGTGCGGGAGTTCACTGCGCAGACTGTCGACGACGGGATGATTCGTCGGCTGATCGATGCGGCAATTCAGGCCCCGAGTGCTGTGAATGAGCAGCCATGGGCGTTCGTGGTCATAACAGATAAAGAGCTGCTCCACCGAATATCAAGTCAATCCAAAGCGCACATGCTCAAGATGCCTCCGGTAGCGAGTGACTCGTCACATCGCTTTCAAGGAATCTTGAGCGATCCGAAGTTTGATATATTTTATGGGGCGCCGGCATTGATCGTCATTGCCAGTACTACCGCCGGGGCGTGGGCGGTCGAGAACTGCACACTCGCAGCAGAAAACATGATGTTGGCCGCCTGTTCCTTGGGATTGGGCACATGTTGGATCGGCTTCGCTCAGAGTTGGCTGCGAACCTCAGACGGGAAGGCAGCACTGAATCTTCCCCCGGACTTCCTCCCTGTCGCCCCGATAATTTTAGGTCATCCGAAGTCTGTACCGCCTTCGGTACCTCGGAAGGCACCGGATATTCGCTGGCTTCGCAACAGCTAGTTGCCTCGGTAGAGTGTGGTTAGCGGTTCCTATCTGAATCATCCGACTGCCGTGCTCGTCCTGGCCCAAAGTGTCACGACGGCCAAGCCAGGCCCCGATCTCCGCACTACGTCGGTTGGGTAAGGACCCGGGAACGCAGCCAAGTGCGAGCGATCAGCGCCTGCACCACGACGGCGGCTGCGCCGTTAATTAAGAAGAGCCTCGCGAATTCCCAGGAAGCTCACAGTAAGTTCGATCACTTCATCCGCGAATACAACCAGGAGCGACCGCATCAGGCCATCGGTATGCGCTACCCGTGCGAGCTCTACAAGCCCTCACCCAGACCTTACGCGGGGCTGCAGGAACTGCACTACCCCTTCCACGACATGACCATTACCGTGACGCAATGCGGCCGCCTGTGCTTCGGCAAGCGCAAGATCAATCTCAGTGGCGTGTTCGGAGGCCAGAACGTCGGAGTCCGCGAAGTCGCTGACCACGTCTGGTTGATCAGCTTCATGCACTACGACTTGGGCTTCTTCGACGATCAGTGCAACCGCGTCGAATGCGCCCCAAATCCCTTCAGTGCTAGAGTGTCAACTATGTCTCCGGTATAGAACGTCAGCTATCTGACCGGAATGGACCCCGTTTTTCTTGGTCGGAACGCCGAGATTTGAACTCGGGACCCCTTGCACCCCATGCTGATATTGACATACAGACATATTGCATTGTATGCTGTGACACATGAGAACGACCGTACGCTTGGATCAGGCTCTTCTCGAGCGCGCTAGGGAGGAGGCGACGCGCCGCAAAACCACACTCACCTCGCTCATTGAGCAGGGCTTGGAACTCGTGCTCCGCCGGCCCCTGAAGCAGTCCACACGACCGAGGATCGCACTACCCGAATGTCGGGCCGGCGGTGGAACGCTACCTGGCGTCGACCTCAATGACAGTGCCAGCCTACTGGACCGAATGGACTCACGCGATTGATCCTGGCGGACGTAAACGTACTCATCTACGCGTTTCGCAAGGACTCCCACGAGCACGAGAAATACAAGGAGTGGCTGGAATCCGTAGTCAACGGGTCCTCTGCCTACGGGGTGTCCCCACAGGTGCTGGCAAGTGTGATACGCGTATGCACGCATCCTCGGATCTTTGCTCGTCCAAGCTCGCAATCCGACGCGTTCGCGTTCTGTCGAGCGCTATTGGAACAACCGAGCGCCACCGTCATGACGCCCGGTGACCGGCACTGGTCGATATTTGAGGGTCTATGTCGCGCCTCGAAGGCTACCGGAAATCTTGCCCAGGATGCCTGGTTCGCCGCGCTTGCCGTCGAGGCCGGATGCGAGTGGATCACAACCGACCGGGACTACGCGCGCTTCGGTGGGCTCACATGGCGCGCACCCTTCTAGTGACCTCAATCGTTCGCACGTACGCTGACATCACGCCCCCAGGTCAGCCACTGACGAAGCGACGTCGTCCCAGCTCGCTTAGGGTGTTTTCTGTGGACAGCTGCGGGTCCCGACAATGTGGAAATCGTGGACTATCTTGAACGGGAGAGGCTGAATCGCCCATCGACGGATGGTTAGTGATGCGCGTGAGCCGCACCTGCACTTCCAAGTCTCGGTCCAATTTGTTGGCCGGAGATGGGGTGCCGTACCTCATCAAACGTTATCAAGCCACGGCCGTGGACGGGAGCAAAAAAACTCTCACCAACGAAATGCCATTGGGGGAATGACCGTTGATCTTGTACCGTCCCGCCCGGAATAGGCGATCCTGAGACGATAGGTATCATCCATTCTTGGTTCCAGCGCGACAACTGCTGGATGCACTCATCAAGGCGGTTCGCAAACTCCCTACCGCATTGCGAAAGTCACTGACTTGGGATCGAGGTTCGGAACTGACGGATCACGCGAAATTCACTGTCGCAACCGACGTGAAGGTCTACTTCTGCGATCCCCGTAGCCCGTGGCAACGCGGAAGTAACGAGAACACCAACGGACTGCTGCGACAGTACTACCCCAAGGGAATGGATCTCTCGGCCGTCAGCCAAGCTCAATTGGAGGCTGTCGCCAAGAAACTAAATACCCGCCCTCGAGAAACTCTGGACTGGAAGACCCCGGCGTATATTCTCGGCTCGAGTGTTTCGATGATCCATTGAGGCCAAGTTACCGATGTGCCCGGTAAGGACCCGTAACTCTGATTGCCGGCTGAGAGATTTGAACTCCCGACCAACGGAAAGCCGCTGCTCTACCGGTGCATTGCCTCAAGGACACCCGTGGAGGGCCAGTTTATAGTGTGCATATGAAGACCCGGCGCTACGTGTTGGGGCTGCTAGGGGGAAGTCTGCCCGCGTGGGCGGCGACTTCGCTGCCGCTATCGGCCTTATCTGCCTTGGTCGCGGTGGACGATCCTGACATCAAGGTCACCGAAAACCTGTGGATTGTGATGTCCGACGGTACGCGGCTGGCCGCGCGGCTGTTCCTGCCAGCTACCGCCCACACACAGCCCGCCGGGGCTGTCCTTGAGTATCTTCCTTACCGCAAGCGTGACAGCTATCGCTATCGGGACGACGTTGCGGGGCCGTTTCTGGCCAAGACGGGAATCGCGCTGATCCGGGTCGATATCCGTGGGACCGGAGATTCCGACGGCGCCATGGCGGATGAGTATTCCGACCAGGAGCAGGCCGATGCACTGGCAGTCATCGACTGGATCTCGCGGCAGCCTTGGTGCAATGGCAACGTCGGGATGCGCGAGCAGTGCTGCGCCCACTCTTGGCGGCGCAGAAATGCACTGCCTGCCCTCAGCGACGCGCCGGCCCGAATCAAGGCTGGACGAGTTTGAACTGCTGCGACTCGGCTGCTCCCGGCTGGGCGAAAAGGCCAAAGCGGCGCTCGGGAATCCAAACGACGACCGTGTCCCCCTTCTTGATGGCAGACGCAGCCTTGACCTTCTTGTTCTCCAGAGTAAGCGTAGCGTCGGGTGTGTACGTGAAAGTCAACGGATCTCCCCAATGGCGCCCCGCGGTATTCAGGAGGTCCACGGTGATCCGGGCATCCTTGTTGTACTTCACCTCCGCGTTGAAGCGCGCCCACTTCTCACCGTTGGCGATCTTCACTTCCTGGCATGCCGCGCCCGCGTCAGGGTATTTCGCGAGAAACTCTTGGCTGTAAGTAATGTCTTTGGCGCAACTCAGCCTTTGCGCATGCGCAACGTTGACAAGGGGGATTGCAGCCAGGACCGCGATGGCCAGCTTGACTGTAGACTTCATGGTGAACTCCTTCGCGGTGGAAACAGCACCGCGCGACAAGGTAACGACGCGTCCATGCAGACGGCTTATAGCAACGATGTACCGTACGCCTTTGCTTGGCCGTCGTCTATCAGTCGACTGCGCATTCGGCGTGCTGATCGGCTGCGCTCGCCGTAAGACAGTTAACTGAGCTGCAACGGCGGCGGAGCGGGTGGCCCACCCGTAGGTCTAGGTTGAGGCCCCGCTTTGCCTGATTCAGACAAGAGCAACAATGTCAGTGCGTCAATTACCGGTTCGAGAGCTGCCGCGAGAGAGTACGGCGACGGCAGACGCTACAGCAGCGGGTTGCAGGGGGCCGAGATCAACCGAGAAGCAATCCGTTGGCTTGGAGACGAATCAGGCGCGCACGGCCAGGGTATCTGTTGCCTCAGTGCACAAACCGCACAGTGTCACTCACTCGAAGTGAAACAGGTCGAACAGGTCGCCGATCGCCGGAGTTGAATAAGCAGGATACGTAACTGATTCTAATGAAATTCGTGGCGCATCGAATTTGCAGATACCCGCCACGACACCCACCGACCTTTGAATTGCGCACGGAACCCCCCGCCGAACTCACAGCGGCGATGTCAGTCTGGGGTTTGGCCCAGGCACACGTGCGGGTGGATACCATCTTCTCCACCGCATCCAAGCCTCGGCAAATACAACGGCGCAGCCGTCCGAGCCGTAAGGCGGCTCTAACTGCTCAATACGAGGATGGGACATTTCTGCGGCTCGACCTCGTTCTCTAGTTCCACCCAACCGCGCTCCAGCCGTGTCACGGCGCTTGTCCCGATTTGGACTTATTGGTTGCCCGACGCAGGTTGTCAGTGCCAGAAGCCCCCGGAGAATTCCCATCGGCTATTCGCATACGGGCGAGGAACCTAGGCGCTTCGGCTTCGACGCTCACTCGACGGTACATTGTTGGCCACGCTTAGCATAGGCTCCCGTAGAAGCCGAAGTGCCTGACCTCCATGTCGTTGCGCATCTCTCAGGTACGAATGCGCGCGCGCGATCCATGGTCGGGTATCGGAGAATTGTGGATCGCCCAAATGCCAGACCGCTAGCTTAGCCCGGGTAGCTGCGCGGTGACTGAGGTAGAAGTGGAATATCGCCTCGGGCACTGGGTCACCTCTCGCGACTTCAAAGCGTCGCAGCAGTTCTGCCGCCAGCGCTGGATTCCCCAGCCGTTCGATCTCAAGCGCCAGAAAGGCGAGTTCCTCTGCAGGATCGAACAATCGCAACTTCCGGTTGAATTCGAGGCAATCGATGACGCGGACCGGCGGACCTAAGGAAACGTGCTCCGCGCGGAGATCTCCATCGCCCTCCACTACACGGGCACCTCGCCGTCCGAGTAGCCGCGCCGCTCGGCCAAGGAACGTGTTCTGTTCGCGTGCGACGGTCCTGACGAGCGATTGCCGGACACGGGAACCCACCCGCTCGAGCGCCCTTCGATTGAGTAAAACCTCGCGGCGCAAGCGTCGCACATACCTATCACCTCTGACGGGCGCTGAATCCGCCCGTGCAAAGAATTTGACCAGGTGGGCAACAATGCGATCAGTCTCTTCACTGCGGAGCGATCGATTCCTGAGTGTTCGATCAAGCATCTTGGAGGCGTTCAAGCGAGACATCTTGACTAACCAGTCCTCGATACGTCCGGCCCCGCCCAGGCGAAGCAAGCCGTTGCGGCTCTTGAGGGGCACGACCGCCAGGTACGCCTTAGGGGCAAGACGCCGGTTGAGTCGCACCTCATCAAGGCACCCGCGCCTGCGTGCGCCCAAACTACGATAGTCCATCGCAGGCTGTCGCATCGGTTTTTTGAGCTTGTAAGCGTGCTTTGGCGTGAGAAATACCCAGGCGAAATGGGTTTCGATGACCCGAACGGATCGGACGCGACGCGGATAGCTGGTCGGCTTTCGCAGGAATGCGACCTTATCTGCGAGGGTGATCGGATTGCGAGCGCGCATCAATGCGTCCATGGGCGGGCGGCTCAAGGCGCAACCCAGTCGATGTCTTCGATATCCATTAAATCATAGCCGCAGTGCCCTCACCTGCAAACGCGAGGTCACGCCGGCTACGGCGCAAGGATTGCCCTTAGCGACAACTGCCATTCGCGCCTGTTTCCCGTGATTGCACCGCGTACCCCGGTAAATGCGTATTGAGCTGAGGCAATTCAACGCCCAAGCTGGCACATTCTTCCAAGGGCTTTTTGGGTCTGGTCGCTTCGGACCCAGGAGGACTCAGTTCTCGATGTCATCGAACTATCTCATCACTGGGGGCGCGGGCTTTCTAGGCATCAATCTGTGCCGGCACCTGCTTGCCCAGGGTCACCGTGTGAGGTCATTGGATATTGCGCCGTTCGAGTACCCAGAGAGAACTCAGATCGATGCAATGCGGGGAGACGTGCGCGACCGCACAGCTGTGGAGCGCGCCCTGCATGGGAGCGAGATCGTCGTGCATTGCGCGGCAGCCCTGCCGCTGGCGCCACGTGAAGACATCGTGTCCACGACAGTTACCGGCACTCGTCTGCTGCTTGATAGTGCCGCAGACCACAAGGTCCGGCGGTTTGTGTTCATCTCCTCCACTGCGGTCTATGGTGTGCCGGATCATCATCCCCTGTTCGAAGCGGACCCTCTGTTCGGGGTAGGCCCTTACGGCGGATCTAAGATTGCAGCAGAAGGGCTGTGCACGAAGGCGCGCGAGCGCGGGTTGTGTACGAGCGTCCTTAGGCCCAAGAGCTTCGTGGGCCCAGAGCGTCTCGGGGCGTTCGAACTGCTGTACGATTGGGCCTATTCCGGCCGCAACTTCCCGGTGCTCGGCTCCGGGGAGAACGTGTACCAGTTACTTGATGTGGAGGACCTGTGCCAGGCGATTGAGCTTTGCGCAACCAGCGACTCGCAGCGCGTGAACGAAACGTTCAATGTCGGCGCACGCGAGTTTGGTACGATGCGCGAAAGCTTCCAGGCAGTCCTGGACCGCGCGGGGCATGGAGCTCACGTCGTCTCACTTCCCGCCAAGCCGGCCATTGCACTGCTGGAGATATTCGAAGCTCTACACCTCTCACCTCTCTATCCCTGGATCTATAAGACGGCCTCACAAGAGAGCTATGTCTCAATCGAGCGGATCGAGAAACGGCTTGGATTCAGCCCCCGATACTCTAATCGGGATGCCCTCATCCGGAACTACGACTGGTATGTTGCGCACCGTGCGGAGATCAAGGTAGCAACCGGCACCACGCATCGGGTTCCCTGGAAGAAGGGGGCGCTGCAGCTTGCCAAATACCTCTTCTGACCCGAGCCTCGACCAGGCGCCCGACCTTGTTGCACCGCTCGCGCAGGCACGAACCCGGGTTCCGACAGGACCGAACCGTCGCAGCTCGGATGTAGCGTGCGCAGCAGTTGAGACGCTGCGCCCCTATCAGTGGCTGAAAAACGCGCTCGTCTTCGTACCACTCGCCGCTGCGCATCGGCTCGGCGATCTGGTGTTGTTGGGAGCGGCGACACGTGCCTGGGTCGCCTTCACACTATGCGCGTCGAGCATCTATGTAATTAACGACTTGCGGGATGCAGCTGCCGACCGATCGCACCCACACAAGCGTAACCGGCCGATCGCGGCGGGCCGCTTGCCGACCCGGATTGCAGCCGCCCTGGCGCTGCTGCTGTTCGTCGGCGCCATCGCTGCGGTCGTTCCCCTCGGGCTGCACGCGAGCGCAGCGCTGGGGCTGTATTTCTGCCTGATGGTCGCCTACTCACTGCGACTCAAGGCCATCGTGCTGCTCGATGCACTGGTCTTGGCCGCCGGCTACGCCTTGCGCGTGCTCGAGGGCGGCTTTGCCGTGAATATCCGGCCATCGCCCCGCCTGCTCGCTTTTTGCATTTTCCTGTTCTTTAGCCTCGCTCTGCTCAAGCGTTATGCGGAGCTTGCGCTGCTGCGCCTGCGAGATGGGCCTACAACCCACGCCCGTGCATATCTGCTCGAGGATCAGGAGTACATCATGGCGCTCGGCTGTTCGAGCGGGGTCCTCTCGGTGCTTGTGCTGGCGCTTTATATGGGAATGGGCAATGTCGAGCGGCTCTACAGCCGTTCCGAGCTCATCTGGGTGACGGCCGTGCTGTTCCTGTACTGGATCAGCTACATGTGGCTGATGGCCCATCGCGCGCGCATGACGGACGATCCCCTCGTGTTCGCGCTCAAGAACCCAACGAGCGGCATTCTCATCCTGTCGATCGCGGCCACGGCATGGCTTGCAGTGTAGTTGCGCCACCTGTTCGGCGGACATGCCGCGCTCTCGCGGCATGCAGGTATGGAATCGGCTGGACACTGTTGCTCGTCGCCTGCTCTTCTGCCGCCGACCTAGGTGGAGCGGGACCACAGATCGCTGCGCAGCAGCGCGACCAATATGACGCCGTCGCTCCTAAGAGCATTCTTGAGCTGCAAGCGTTCCGTATCCAAACGCAGGTTACCATTCGGCGGGCGGACGGTAACCAGGGCGTGGCGACGCTCATTAACCTCAATCCAGAGATCAACGCCTGGTATCTTCTCACCCTCAACTGGACGGGCAGCGCGACTGCGGAGAATTTCCATCTCGAATCTCGGCGGCAGCTTCCTCTGAACCTTAAGGCGGGAGACTCGGCCAGCCTTCGCATTGACGGCCCGAATGGCTTCTCGTGCACGGTGTGGGCCCGAACGCGCGCCGCGCTCGATGAGGCTCACGCAAGTGGATTGCCTTATGCCCCTTTATGCGCAGGAGAACTCTTCCTGCGCAACCCCGTGGCCGGGCAACATACCTCGCTTGAGCGGGTTACGGACTTTCTGCGCGATCACGTGTGGGGCGGAGAACGCGTCATCACGTTCGTCAAGGAGGAACTGTACCGGGATGCATTTCTGGAGCAGGGGACTCCCGCGAAGACCGTTGCGACGGCGCTCCCCCCAGCTGTTGCGCCGCTAGCGGCCGCGGTCGCGCCGGAGGAGGCAGCCGGAGCGATCGTTCCAGAACACCTGGCCCTCGATCTGGTGGCCGCGAAGCGCGAGTTCCAGCCCGGACAGTGGTATCCGGTGCGGGATCTTTCCGGCGTGCTGGCGAGCGTCATCGCGCCGGATGACATCGACAGTCGTCTGCGGCTGGAACGTGAGGCTCACGTAAACGCCCTCGATGCGGTGGAGTTGAAGGCACTCGTATATCTGGTCGCCTTTGACCTCCATCAGTTCCACTTGCACTTCGTGTTGGGAACGGATCATCCGCGCCTGGACTGGTCGGATCGACCCCCGACAGCCTCGCACGACCCGCGCCTTCCAGGCCCCGACGGGGTGGCGAGTGCTGCACCGCTCGTAACCAACGGCATGGTGAACCCGACAGATGTGGAGCAGACCGTGGCGACGTTCGCGGGGGGATTCAAGCGCTCTCACGGCGCGTTCCATTCCGGTCCGCTCGCCGAGCAACATCACGGCAGCCACTACGGCTTCATCGAACAGGGGGTGATTTTCAGCAAGCTGCAACCCGGCCTGGCAACGGTAGTCGTGACAGACAATGGGGCCACCGACCTACGCACCTGGACCGTGAAAGATGATCAGGGGCTCGCACACGTGCGGTACGCACGACAGAACGGAGTGCCTCTCATCGAATACGATGCAGCCAGTGCAACAGGCGTGCCTGGTTCCCTGGTCAATCTTTGGGGCCCAGGCAACTGGTCAGGATCGGCGGATGAGGACCTGCGTACGGTGCGGGCAGGGCTGTGCTTGCAGGAAAGCTCACGGGGACGCTTTCTCATCTACGCCTACTTCTCCGCCGCGACGCCCTCGGCCATGGCACGTGTCTTTCAGGCGTACCACTGCCGCTATGCGATGCACCTCGACATGAATGCGCTCGAGCACACGTACCTGGCGCTTTATGTACGGCGCAATCAGCAGCGCCTCGTCGAGCATCTGGTCGAGGGCATGGAAGCCGTCGACCGCACTACCGGCAACAAACTCGCGCCGCGCTTTCTCTCCTTTCCGGACGACCGCGATTTCTTTTATCTGATCCGTCACGAGGACGTCCGATGAACGGCTGCCGAACCCTCCTGATCATGGGCCTGATGCTATCCAGCCCGATGATAGGGGCACAGACCACCCTCGCAGAGCGTAACGAGGAGCTCTTTCGACAATTACAGGCAGAACACCAGTTGACTCCTGCGCAGATGGCACGCATCCGGGAGATTTTCGCCGCCTCGCGCATCATCGGACAGGGCAATCCTGCCATTACCCAGCATCCCGTGACGCCGGAGCAGTGCGCGGCGAAGCTTCAACAGCAGGGAATCAACTACGCTAATGCGCGATTTCAGCGTATCTGCGGGGCCAAACATATGGCCCCCCTCTACGATCCTAAGACCTCGCGTCCGGAAGATGCGACTGCGTGCATTGATCAGTTCGAATTTCCAGACATCCCCTGTGCGTATCCAGTGGTCTGGGTGAAGGCCGAGGAAGCCGCCCAGATCTGCGCAGCGGAAGGTAAGCGCATGTGCGATGCCAATGAATGGGAGGACGCGTGTCAGGGGGAGACGGGGTCGCCGGACTATCGCTTCGATCTTGCGCAGGGCGTGTCACCTGAGACGGCCATTCACTTGATGCGTGAGGCGCACAACCGTGCGCACGCCGTGGACAAACGCTGGAGTTACGGCCCCGCCTACGAGCGCGGCATCTGCGCTACGGGCAGCTTCAAGACTCCCGGGTGCAACGGCGGGAACTGGGCGCAGTGCGGGTCAAACACGTACCCCGCGGGCGACTTCCCCGCATGTCACAGTCCACTCGAGGTTTACGACCTGAATGGCAACGCCGCCGAGCACATGAACTTGCCCCTTGATCCGGGGCAGATGTCCAGCCGCGGCAGCACCGCGCTAGGCTATACGGAGATGAAGGGTAGCTGGTTCATCTTTGACAGTTACCGCGTCCATGAAGACTGGTGTCGCTGGCGTGCCCCCTTCTGGCATGGCACGCGGGTCATGGACCCGCACAGCCACGCGAACTATCACTTGGGATTTCGGTGCTGTAACTCGTTGTCGCCGGGCGCCGCCGCGCCCGAGGCTTCCGCGGTTCAATCCGGCGCGCAGCCTTCTTTCGGAGCGGCTCGCTCGCGTGATTCCCCGGCAATCCGGAGCCTCATTCTGGCCGCTCAGGATCAGCCAATTGCGCGATGAGTGACGTCAGACGCTCCCCTAGGTGCGGTAAGGGTCCGTCACGCGTGACGAACCGAGACAGCACTGGATCAGCAAGTACTTCTTCCAAGCGTCGTTCGGCGCCATCGACGTACACGGCTAAGCTGACGAGGCGTACTCCATGACTGTAGTCCGCGTAGCGGGCACCATGCACGGTACTAAGAGGCTGAATGGGCTGGTCCATGCCTCGGTGCCAGCCATAGATGGCAACGCGTCCTGGCCGCTGCCACAACAGACTCGTGAGCACCAGGTCCTTCTTGTCGCCAGAAGTGAGTTCCCCCAGCGGCGCCGCCAGGCCGGCACGCTCGCGATTGATCAGCTCATTGTGGTACACGAAATAGGCGGTGCTGCGCATTTCGGCACCCGCCGGCAACGGCCGTGGGTCAAGCTTGACCGAGGACTCGTTATAGATCGCATCCACCAGCTTCGGTGTGGGCAATGCGAAACCGAAGCGCCCGGCGATATCGAGCGCAGCTCTCAAGCCCAACGGTACCAGTACAAAGTCCGCATCGGAGCCGACAGCCAGGTAATCCGGCAGCACGCATACGGTAATCTTGATCGGGTGACCGTGCTCCGAACCTGGGATAGTCACCGGCAAGAGGTGCCGCAAAAATTGTGGCACGTTACCCGAGAGGAGCTCGGATCGGACTAGGCCGTCACGTTCTACTCCCGAAAGAGCCTGCACCCGACGGGCAAATTCGCTGCCGGTGGGCGCAGTTTCGGCTCGTGCCGGAATGTGCTGAACAGGGCTCTGATCGCAGGTCGGCCGAACGAGCGCCGGCGGAATAGTCTCGGCCTTGGCGCCGATGGTGCCAACGACCGTTGCGCAAGCGAACGTGAGAGACACCCATCGAGGGCGTCTTGCCTTGTAGCGCTGAGTATGCGTGGACATCTAATTACCGTAGCTCATCTGCCATCGTTGCGCCACCGGTGGTAGCACACTGCGGGACACGAAAGAGAATCACCCTTGAACCGGCCCATTGCTGTACCCATATTGCGGTCGGGCAGCTCGAATCATGGTACGCCACGGGTGGATCTGGCATTCACGGTTCCCCGCGGGCGAATCCATGACGTTACTCGCCCTATGGAGGGTCTGTAGCCGGCCAGCGATCCAAAAGCGGCGCGAGCGGCCGCCCGCTAACCAATCGACTCACAGCCTCCGCCAGCAGGGGTGCGATAGGCAGCGTCTGGAATCGGCGTTCGGACGTGCCTCGCTGGGGCTGCAAGGCCGATCCCACACTGTCGGTAAATACGATCCGCGCAATAGCCGGATCGGCCGCCAGCGCTGCGAGACCGGCGGCAAACGGCGCATGAGTGAAAGCAACGTGCACAGCCCGCGCGCCCGCCGCATGCATGGCGTTCGCCGCTCGAATCAAGGTTCCGCCGGAGGCGCACAGATCATCCAATACCCAGACATCCCGATTTATGACTTCTCCGACAACACGTCCCGATGAGACGACGTCGCCCGTCCTGCGCTTCTCGACGAATGCGAAATCAACCACACTGCCGAGTCGCCGCTCGAGCAATTCTCGAAAGATCTGCGCCCGCTTGACGCCGCCCACATCTGGCGAGGCCACGGTAATGCGCGCATCTGGGAGCTGCCCTGCAATGTAGTCCACGAACATAGGAATCGCTGACAGGTGATCTACCGGAATGCGGAATGCGTTATCGAGCGCCGCCGGATTGTGAACATCCAAAGCAATGATCTGATCGACGCCGCTCGCCTCAAGCAGTTGCGCGACGTAGCGTATCGTTACGGGGTCGCGGGGCTGGGTGCGCCGGTCTTTGCGAGCGAATGCCAGATAGGGGATGATCGCAATCGTACGCGCCGCGCCGGCGTCCTTGAGCCCGAAGAGCAAAATTAGAAGTCGCAGGAGACGCTGCGATACGGAAGCATCCGCGGAGCCTGCCAGCGACTGTACGACAAATAGCGACCGGTCTCGGACTGAAGCAAGCGGCCGGAGTTTGAACTCACCGGGTTCGAACTTCCGGTCTTCAATCGGCACCCTGTCGATGCCTACAGCCTTGCTGATCGCAAGTCCAAGCGCTTCGGTCTCCGCCAACGCTACCAGCACCGGATCCCGGGTGCGAATCATTCAATAGCTCAGAGGAAGTTCGGTCATAGGCTAGGCAGAAGCTCAATACTTTAGAGGGTCTCGCAGAAACACTATTTTATTTGCAGCAGCTGCGTTTCGCTGCCCGTACAAGTACCTACCACAGCTCACCCCAGCGTGACGCAGCTTTGGCTCCGGTGGCAATTTCAATCCGATCGCACAGCAACTCTGAGATCAGTTATCGGGATGGTACCGCCTTCAGCCGTGGCCAAACTAACGGTTTCGGGCGGGGAGTTTCGTTCCCAGACGACTGCGCTCACGCACGCGATTACCACCCAGCCCGTCGCGAGAACCCCGCACCATGTCATCAGGGTCATCGCGACCCCAATCGGCCGAACCCCGTCCACCCGCCTAGCAATGCCGGAAAGCCCAGTCGTACGAGGGCACCAAGGATGACTCCATCGATTAGGACCCCGATAATCCGGCGAGCACGTAGAACTTCACCCCTCGCCCGCCGTCTCTCATCAGCAATGCTGGAGTGAGTGACCAGAAGATCCACACCGGCACAAGTGACACAGTCACTAACGCCGTACGGATTCCGGCGCCGTGATTACCCGCGAAGGCGATGCGCTCATGAGCAGCCATGGTTACCAGTACAGGACAAACCAAGTGGTTCCTCGAGCGAGCTGCTCAGGCATACCGAACTGCCTGCGGCGCCATGCGTGACCGAATATTGCCGCGACCTTGATTGCCATGGGGATTCCCCATATCAGGAACGCGCCGAGGCCGACGAATGTCCAGACAGACCGCAGGTTGGAGGCGGCCCCAAATGCCTCTCGCATGCGATCGTCCAAGGGGTGATGTAGGCCGAGATCGCGTATGAATAGATCTCCTACGCTGGCGTTGCTAACGAATCCAGAAAAGTAGGCGAAGCCGATAATGACCAGGGGAATGACTACCGTGAATAGTTGAATTGCCACTACCGCGCTGCTGGTTGCACCGTCGATCTCGACGAACCGCTTGATGACCGCAACCAGCAGGGCGGCCTTACGCGAATGCTCAAGGCGGTCGTAGATCTCCGTAAGATGTGCGTGCGCACGGGCACCATTGGTTCGTTCGGGCGTCCGGCCAGAGGTCATCAAGGCGTCTCCTTCAAGCGAACAGCCCCTCCCAATTTGAGATCAATGGAGGATGCCCAGTAGAGGGTTTGCGTATGAGTAACTTTAAATGCGAGCGCCACGCTGTCCGTCCCCCAGCGCCCTGCTCATTCTTCTCGGGCGGATCGGGCGGGATCGAACAATGTCGTCGCGACATCCACAGCTACGAACTAGACGCCACGCTTCATCTCACGGGGGGCAGCGCCGCGAGCTTCAGCAAGAGGGCCTGAACGTCAACTGTCCCATCAGATGCAATCCCCGACAATTGGTATTAACCACAAAGCGCGTGGCCATGCCGCATCGCGGAAAACACCTATGCCGATGCGGTCCCTACGACTTCAGGGCATGGGCCTCGCGTGAGAGAGTGTGCCGACCGTCCATCCTGGGTCGGGAGAGTGCAACAATGAACACGCAGCTCTTAGGGGTCCTTTTATACGCCAAAGGACCTCCGCTCGCATGGCTGCGAAGTGCGCTTACTTGCATCGAGGAGGGCCTGGGAAGCCTATGTAGGCAGCACTGGCAGAGCATTCTCCAGGGGCAATTGGCATGGTCACGATCGGCCACGCGATGATTGTGCGAACCCTCAGGTGAAATGCAACCCGCCGCAGAGCCTGAGTCGTCCCCAGATCCGTCGCATTCTCGGGCTTTGTGTCCTGATGCTGATCGGCCTCAGCCCAGGAGGGGATTCGGGGTCAGGGAATCCGAAACCGCCTTTTGCGGTGATCGCCCAGCTACCGGAACGGGTGTCGCACGGCCTCCCCCCTCCCACGCGTCCCGACAATCGACCTATCCTTAAAGCGCTGTATAGCCCTCGCGACGGAGCGCCTCTGTGGAGCCGCAGCGGGCTTCCCACGCTTCAAGCGCAGGCCCTGCTCGATGTGCTAAGCGCTGCTGAGAGCTACGGGCTAGCGCCCGAGGACTATGGCGCCGCGAACCTCACCGAGACCGTAGCTTCGCTTCAGGCCGATCGCACTGCGAGACCGGATCAGTGGTTGGCCTTCGACATCGCGCTATCCAACGCAGCACTCATGTTCCTTCACGATCTGCATTTCGGCAGGGTAAATCCGCGCGCCGCTCAGTTTGACATGCCAGAACGCAAGGAGTACTTCGACGACTCCCTATATCTTGAGCAGCTCGCCGGCGGCTCCAATTCCGCGGCCGTCATAGCGCAGGCGGAGCCGAATTTCCTCCACTATCGTCTTCTACGGCAGGCGCTTGCCCGCTATCGAGCACTCGTCAGCAGCGCACACCAGAGCCCATTACCGCGACTCCCGGGGCGCTCCGTAGCTCCCGGGCAGCCCTATACAGGAGCCCCGGCGCTGCGTCGACTCCTTGTTGCGCTAGGCGATCTGTCGCCCGATCAAGAGGGAAATCTTGGGACGACCCTCGATGTCCCGCTGGACACAGCGTTGAAACGATTTCAGTACCTGCACGGTCTGCGCGAAAGCGGAATCTTGGACGCCCCCACCTACGCGGCCCTGACGGTGCCGCTCGCGCAGCGAGTGCGGCAAATGGAGCTGACTCTGGAACGCTGGCGTTGGGTGCCGCCGCTGCAGGCCTCCGCCATCATCGTCAACATCCCGCAGTTCCGCCTGTTCCTGTTCCGCTCGGCGGTGGACCGCGAAAGCGGAATGCTGCGGATGAATGTCATCGTCGGCAAGGCGTACCCGGAGCTGCACACTCCCGTCTTTGCCTCGGAGATCAAAGCGGTGCTTTTCAGGCCCTCATGGAATGTCCCTTCCAGCATTGCCCGCCGCGAATTATTGCCGCTGCTGCGCAAGAACCCACACTACCTGGACAAGGAGAACCTCGAACTCGTAATAAACGGGAGCCCCACCGCTGCCCCGCTCGCCGCGACATCGGAGAACCTCCAGGCCCTGGCCGCCGGCCGGCTGCGCCTGCGTCAACGACCGGGGCCAGATAACGCCCTCGGGCTGATCAAGTTCGTGGTACCCAACTCCTACAGCGTCTACCTGCATTCGACTCCTGCGCAGAGGCTGTTCGATGAACCGCGCCGAGCGTTCAGCCACGGGTGCATACGGGTGAGCGATCCGGTGGCGCTTGCTGTCGAAGCTCTACGCGGCACCCCGGGTGACTGGACCGCGCAGAAGATCCGAGCTGCAATGGATGGCAATTCAACCTTTCAGGTCAATCTGACCCAACCTGTCCAAGTGTTGATTCTCTACGGCACGGCCATCGCCACCGAGGATGGAGCGGTGCACTTCTTCGAGGATATCTACGGGGAGGATCGTCGACTCGAGGAGCTGCTTGGGCTGAAGCCCCTGATTAGCGGGACCTGATCACCAATCGTACCTGTCCGGTATCGACTAGAGTGTGGCGTCCCGTTAATAACTGTACAGAGGCGCTCGACCTTAGCGATGATTGAGGCGGACGTCGCGGTCAATCGGAAGGGCTTTGGGTGCAGGTTGTAGTTGTGCACGAAGGTATCGATCTGGCGCTTCAGGTCCGTCGGCTTAGTTCAGGCCGCCCGCCATGGGAGGTCCGCCAGCCGGGCGATACGCATGAGGGGAATCGCCGATGACCTCAGGCAGCAGAAATCCATCAGGGACCCGGCCCACGGCAGCCTCGAGGCCACCCGTGAGGCGGTCGTGAAGAGCTGGAACCAGGTAGCCAACATCCTGGAGGACCAGGGGGAAATCGTCCTCGCGGGTGAAGTCCACTACTTTGCTAATCACCTGCCGAAAGTCATGACGGACCGCGAGCGTCTCACCGAGGAGCTCGTGCAACATTTGAAAGCACGTAGGGCGGCCCAGCGCGGAGAGGAAAGGCTGCGCGTTCGCGAGCAAGAGCGGACCCGCTGACGGGTCGCGGAATTCATCGACCAAAAAACCAAAGGATCTGGAGATCTGCGCATGCGCACCGACAAGAACCAGTTTTCGCTGCCCTTCACTGCAACAAAATGCAGCCCTAAGAAACGTGTTGCGGCTGTCCGCCTGAGTTCGGACCGAAACACCGAGCGGATTGAAGTGCGTGACCAGCTCTTGAATACGCGTGACGTCGAGCGAATCACGCAGCGACACCGCTGCACGATCTATCGCTGGGTGCGGGCTGGGACTTTTCCGGGCAAGCGAGCCGGCGGCGGACGAGGCTGGCTGCAATCAGATGTCGAGCAATGGCTCCAGGGAACATCCAAGGACCAGCCATGGAGGCCTCAGAGCTCCACATCTGCTAGCTGAATCTCTTCGTTTGTCCGTCAATCCTCGTGAATTCAGCGCCGGCCGGGACGTCATCAGCGACTTCGATGAATGAGCCGCTGTTTGCCCAGTTCTGCGGGAACAGGGCAAGGCAGCGTTTGCCAGCCTGTCGCGCCGAAGGGTAGACAATCCCATGCAGACCTGATGCGATCGCAATGCGTCCGAAAATCTGAGAATTCGAGGGAAGATCAAACTGCTGCGGGAGCATGCGCCAGTTTGGGTGCACCAGCTGGCGCTGCAGGGTAACCGGCGAGCGAATCACCCACGACGACTGCCGCAATCCCAACTTTCTCGCCAGCACGTACACTGACTTGGGGCTTGGAAACCGGGCCAGAACCTTTGCAAAGGGCTTCAATGCGTCGAGATCCCCGACGTCGATCACATTCTCAATCGATCCTTGCAAGCGCACCTGAGTGAACGAGCCAGGCGAGCGCAATGCAAGCTCCTCCACGGACAGCGCGCTTCGCTTGGGGACCAATGCGGCTGCGAACCGCTCCCGGAAAGCTGCGTCGTAGTCCTCGGCTAGGTAGAGCGCCGGAAAGGCCGGGAAGGCTCCCGGGCTCAAGTCGCTCCCGATATTGAAGCGGCCGCCTTCGCGCTTAACGCTACCCGCCACAGAAAGGGGCTCCATGCTGTAGCGGTAATCAACAATGCGACTCCAGCCAGCGAACGAATGGCACGGCATTGCACCCGATCGCAACGCATCGAGCAGTTTGGTTTCACTGCGCTGGCGTAACGGCTCAAGCTCGAAATAAAGGGCCCGCTGTACCGCGTCGAGATTGGCCTTCGCAGTCAGCCATTGATGGAGGGAAGTTTGATCGAATCGTTCCAGCTCGATTAGAGACGGAAGATCTGGTTCCCTCGGGCGAGAGCTAGGAGGTGGCGGCCGACGATTCCGCGGCATGCCCTTTGCCCTTGCCCTGACGGCCGGTGGAGTTTTCCTCCATCGCGCTCATAACGAAGCGACGGAGCTTCTCGTACCGTCCGTAACGGATCATGTCGCGTGGACTGATGTTTCCGAGCAGCGGATTGGGGGTCTTAAACCACAGCGCCGTCTTCGCGGCATCGCCGAGAAAGAACTGGGCGACGAGCCCACAAACATTTGCGATTTCCTCAAGGCGCTCGAGCACTTCCTTAGGGATTTTCTGATCGAAGCGAACAGAAGCAGTCGCAACGCCCGCGAGCTTCGCGACATCACGCTTGTCCAGGTCAAGAAACTGCGCAACTTCGCGCGTATTGAGTGTTTTATTTGCCCAGAAACCCAGGTAATCCTGTCTCGGGACAGTACCGAAAAGGCTGCGCGCAGTGGCCATCTACCGAGTATAAATCATCATTCGCGGCTAAAACCACAAAATAACCACGATTTGACCAAGGTTTAGCTACGCAGAAAAAGCTGATTCGCCTGCAGAGCCCTTATTTTTGAAATGGGACCACTCGTGGGACCACCGGAGGTTTCGGGCATATCACGAAAGGCTGGTCGGAACGCCGAGATTTGAACTCGGGACCCCTTGCACCCCATGCAAGTGCGCTACCAGACTGCGCCACGTTCCGATTGGTTTGTTCTTATTGAATCAAACGCGCGGTCAGGGAAGTTCCGCGCGGGGCGCCTATCATACGCCGATTTTACTCAGGAACGGCGCCTTCAGCGCCGCAGCATCTTCATCAGCTCTTCGAGCTCAACCCGCATCTGCTTGACGATCTGCTGACTCTGGGACACATCCGTACGTGCCTCCTCACCGCCGAGCTTGTTGCGTGCCCCGCCGATCGTGAAGCCCTGGTCGTACAGCAGGCTGCGAATTTGGCGGATGACGATGACGTCCTGGCGCTGGTAATAGCGCCGGTTGCCGCGCCGCTTCACCGGCTTTAGCTGCGGAAATTCCTGCTCCCAGTAGCGCAGCACGTGCGGCTTCACGCCACACAGCTCACTTACTTCACCGATCGTGAAATAGCGCTTGCCGGGGATCGCCGGCAACTGGGAATTATTCTTTGGCTCCAACATAGGCTTCGACTCGCGCCTTTAATTTTTGTCCGGGACGGAAGGTCACCACGCGACGCGCACTGATCGGGATCTCCTCGCCGGTCTTGGGATTACGGCCGGGCCGCTGGTTCTTGTCGCGCAGGTCGAAGTTGCCGAAGCCCGAGAGCTTCACCTGCTCGCCGGCCGATAGCGCCGCACGAACCTCCTCGAAGAACAGATCCACCAGCTCGCGTGCCTCACGCTTGTTGAGTCCAAGCTGATTGAACAACGCTTCCGCCATCTCCGCTTTAGTCAGGGCCATTTCTTTATTCTCGAATTCTGGCGTTCAAATTCTCGCGCAAATCCGCTATCACGGAGCTCATGAGCCGCTCCACATCTTCATCGGTAAGAGTGCGAGAAATATCCTGAAAAATCAAGCCGAAAGCGATACTTTTTCGACCTTCTTCGAGGCCGGGGCCACGATAAACGTCGAATACCCGCAGGTCGCGTAACAGGCTGGATGTACTTAAGGTTACACGCTCGGTGAGGGTACTTAAAGTGACCGACTCATCCACCACGACCGCCAGATCGCGCCGTACCTGCGGAAAGCGCGAAATCTCCCGGTATGCGATGCGGCGTACCCCGAGCGCTGCCGTATCCAGCTCGAACAGGACCGGCGGATATGTAAAATCCATCGACTTCGTGAGTGTCGGATGCAGCTCGCCGAGCCAGCCGACGGGCTCACCGCGGCGCAGCACGCGTGCCGTACGCCCCGGATGCAGCGCCGGCATGGAACCGGTCTCAAAGGTAAAGGCCGCCGCGTCCCCGGTGGCCGCCAGCAATGCGGCAACATCCGCCTTCACATCGTAGAAATCCACCGTCACCCGTTCCGCCTTGCCGAGACCCCATTGCTCCGGCAGCCGCGACCCAAGCGCAACGCCTGCGAGCGAGTCGACCTCGCGCGTGCTCCCCTCGCCCACGGCAAAGCGATTGCCGTGCTCGAACAGGCGGATTCGCCCCTGCTGGCGATGTTGGTTCTCCAGCGCGGCCTTGAGAAGCCCCGGCCACAGCGACACGCGCATGACCGAAAGGTCACTGGCGATCGGGTTGGCAAGGGCGAGTCCGGGCTGCGGGAACAGCCGGCCCTGGAGCGCAGGATCCACGAAGGCGAGCGTGATCGCCTCCTGGTAGCCGCGGGCGGCAAGGGCCTCGAGGAGCGCCTGTTCGGAGGCGCGTTCCTCGGGCAGCGCGTGGAATTCCTGAGGCGCGCGCGCGGCGATCTCCGGGATCGCATCGAAGCCTGCGATGCGGGCCACCTCCTCGATCAGGTCTGCCTCGATGGTGATATCGAAGCGGTGCGCCGGCGGTACCACGGTCCAGCCGGAGTCATTCGTGCTGACCTGCATCCCGAGGCCCGTCAGCGCCGCCACCACGCGTGCGTGCGGGAGCTCGACCCCGAGCAGGCGCGACAGGCGACCCGCGCGCAGGGACACCGGTGTGCGCCGGGGCAGCGCCGCGGTGAGTTCATGGACCTCCAGCGGGCCGGCCGCACCGCCGGCGAAGCCGGCCAGATAGCCTATGGCGCGTTCGATCGCCCGGCCCTGCTGCGTCGGGTCGACGCCGCGCTCGAAGCGCTGTGCGGCATCGGTGACCAGGCCGATGCGTCGCGCCCGCCCGAGGATCGCCTCGGCGGTGAAATAGGCCGCCTCGAAGTAGACGTCCCGGGTTGCGGGGCTCACTGCCGTGCGTGCGCCCCCCATGACTCCGCCCAGGCCCACCGGACCGTGCTCGTCGGCCACCACCAGCATGTCGGCATCTACCTGGATGTCCCTGCCGTCCAGGAGCGTGAGCGGCTCACCCTGCCGCGCATAGCGCACCGTCAGGCCGCCCTTGACCTTGCTCAAATCGTAGGCATGCATCGGCTGCCCGGTCTCAAGCATCACGTAGTTGGTGATGTCGACCACCGGAGAGATGGAGCGCAGGCCGGCACGGCGCAGGCGCTCGCGCAGCCACACCGGCGCAGGGGCGCGGTTGTCGATGCCGCGCACGATGCAGCCGGCGAACCGCGGACACCCGCCGGGAACCTGGAGAGCCACCGGCAGCTGCTCGGCGGAAGTTGCCTTGAATGGCGCTACCGCGGGCGCGGCAACCTGGGTGCCGGCGAGTGCGGCCACTTCGCGTGCGATGCCCAGCATACTCATGGCGTCGCCGCGGTTGGGCGTGACATTTAGCTCGAGCACCGTGTCATCGAGATCGAGATAGGCGCGCAAAGGCTTGCCCAGGGGGGCATCGGCGGGCAGTTCGAGGATGCCTTCGGCGTTCTCGGACAGCCCGAGCTCCTTGCCCGAGCACAGCATGCCCATCGATTCCACGCCGCGCAGCTTCGCGGCCTTGATCGTGAGATCCCCGGGAAGCTTCGCGCCGACAATCGCCAGCGCGCTCCTCAGCCCGGCGCGCGCGTTGCTCGCACCGCATACGATCGTGAGCAGCTCGCCGCTGCCGCGGGAGACCTTGCAGACCCGCAGCTTGTCCGCCTGCGGGTGCGGCTCGGCACTGACGATCTCGGCCACCACCACGTCGGTGAACGGCGGCGCCGCGGGACCCATCGCTTCGAGCTCGAAGCCGGCCATGGTCAGCCGTGCGCCAAGCTCGGCCGGGGGCCATGGCAGCTGCACCCACTCGCTCAGCCATCCGCAGGAGATCTTCATGCGCTGAAGGTCCTGAACTGCCTGAGGAAGCGCAGGTCGTTGTCGAAAAACAGGCGCAGGTCGTTCACTCCATAGCGCAGCATGGCCAGGCGGTCGATGCCCGCGCCGAAGGCGTAGCCGGAGAAGCGCTCCGGGTCGATGCCGCTGGCTTTCAGCACATTCGGGTGCACCATGCCGCAGCCGGCGATCTCCAGCCAGCCGGTGTGCTTGCAGGTACGGCAGCCCTGGCCGCCGCAGAACACGCACGACATGTCCACTTCCGCGGAAGGCTCGGTGAAGGGGAAGTACGAGGGGCGCAGGCGCATCTTCAGGTCCTGTTCGAAGAAGGCCGACAGGAAGCCGCGCAGCACCGCCTTCATGTTCGCAAAGCTCACATCCTCACCGACCGCCAGTCCCTCGAGCTGGTGGAACATCGGTGAGTGCGTCATGTCCGAGTCGCAGCGGTACACCCGACCCGGGGCGATGACGGCCAGCGGCGCGCCGTGCTCGAGCATGGCGCGGATCTGCACCGGCGAGGTGTGCGTGCGCAAGAGGCGCCCGTCGGCGAAGTAGAAGGTGTCGTGCATCGCCCGCGCCGGGTGGTTGGCGGGGATGTTGAGCGCCTCGAAGTTATGGAAGTCGTCCTCGATCTCCGGGCCCGCGGCAACCTCGAAGCCGGCGCGCCGGAAGAGGGTCTCGATGCGCAGCCGCGCCTTGGTCACCGGGTGCAGCCCGCCGGTCTCCTCGCCCCTCCCGGGAAGCGTGACGTCGATGCGCCCGGCGGCGAGCTGCGCCTCGATGGCAGCCGCGGCCAGCTGCGCACGGCGCGACTCGAGCCCCGCCTGCACCCGCTCCTTGGCCTCGTTGATGCGGGCGCCCGCAGCCGGGCGCTCGGCAGCCGAGAGGCTGCCGAGGGCTTTGAGCTGCTCGGTGAGGGAGCCCTTCTTGCCCAGCCAGCGGACGCGCACGTCCTCGAGCGCGGCCAAGTCGCCGCATGCGGCGACTTCGGCCAGCGCCTGGCCGGTCAGGGTCGCAAGGTCAGCCAAGACCGGCCCCGGTCAGGCAATACCGAGAGCGGTCTTTGCCTGCTGGGCGATCGCGCCAAAGGCGGCCACGTCGTGCACCGCGATATCGGCGAGCACCTTGCGGTCGACCTCGATGCCGGCCTTCATCAGGCCGTTGATGATGCGGCTGTAGCTCAGGCCGTGGAGGCGCGCGGCCGCGTTGATGCGCGTGATCCACAGGGCCCGGAACTCGCGCTTGTTCTGCCGGCGGTCGCGGTAGGCGTACTGGCCTGCCTTGATGACGGCCTGCTTGGCGGCGCGGTAGGTCTTGCGCCGGGCGTTGTAGTAGCCCTTCGCCTTGGTCAGTACTTTCTTGTGACGGCGCCCGGCCGTCACGCCACGCTTAACTCGTGCCATGGTGGTGGTGCTCCGTTACTTGTGATTGGGAAGTAGCTGGGTCAAACGGCCGACATCGCTCTTGTCGACGAGGCTCGAGCCTCCCGAGCGCGCGTGGCGTTTCACCTTGCGGGTCTTGTGGCCAAGATTATGGCGACGATTGGCTGCGTAGCCCTTGAACCCCTTCGCTGTTTTGCGAAAGCGCTTGGCCGCAGCCCGGTTGGTTTTCAACTTGGGCATCGAATCAACTCCTAGTTTTAATAGCCCCGTTCACAAGAGCGCGCCGTCGCCGGTGCGCTCCGCTTGCGGGCGAACGCTTCGTACCGCGGCCTTACGGCCGCAGCGCTGAAGCGCTACTTCTTTTTTGGTGCAAAGACCATGATCATCTGCTTGCCCTCCATGAGCGGGTTCTGCTCGACCACCGCGTGCGGCGCGAGGTCGTTGGAAACCCGGTCAAGGAGCTTGCGCCCGATGTCCTGGTGCACCATTTCACGGCCGCGGAACCTCAGGGTCACCTTGGCCTTATCACCCTCGGCCAGGAAGCGGATCAGATTACGCAGCTTGATCTGGTAATCGCCCTCTCCCGTGCCGGGACGAAACTTCACTTCCTTGACTTGAATCTGCTTCTGCTTGCGCTTGGCGGAGTGGGCCTTCTTGTTCGCCTCGAACAGGAACTTCCCGTAGTCCATGATGCGCACGACTGGCGGCTCTGCGGTCGGGGACACCTCCACCAGGTCCAGTTCCGCCGCCAACGCCATCTGCAGGGCGTCGTACCGAGACATCACTCCAGCCTGCGATCCATCGGCCGCGATCACGCGGAGTTGCGGCGCATTGATGTCCTCGTTGCGCTTTACCCGCTTTGTTGCACTAGCGATTCGTCATCCCTCCAATACCTGGCGTCCGCGGCTTGTGAGCTCGATACGAAGCCGTTCGGCGAACGTCTCCGGGTCCATCGTGCCCAGATCCTTGCCGCTACGTGTACGCACTGCAAGAAGATTTGCGGCTACTTCCTTGTCGCCCGCAACCAATAGATACGGAACACGCTTGAGCGTGTGTTCGCGGATTTTAAAGCCGACCTTCTCGTTACGCAAGTCGTGTTCGACCCGAAATCCCTGATTTTTCAGGGATTCCGTAACCTTCTTGCAGTACTCGTCCTGGCGGTCGGTGATGCTCAGGACCACCGCCTGCACCGGGGCCAGCCAGGCGGGAAGCTTGCCCGCGTGATGCTCCAGGAGGATGGCAAAAAAGCGCTCCAGGGAGCCGAACATCGCGCGGTGCAGCATGACCGGGGTCTTCTTGCTGCTGTGCTCGTCGATGTAATAGGCGCCTAAGCGCTCGGGCATGTTCAGGTCGACCTGGAGGGTCCCGCACTGCCAGTCCCGGCCGATGGCATCGCGCAGCACGAACTCGAGCTTCGGGCCGTAGAAGGCCCCCTCCCCCTTGTTCAGGGTGAACTCGATGCCCGCGGCGCGGGAGGCGGCCATGAGGGCCGCCTCGGCCCGGTCCCAGATCGGGTCTGCCCCCACCCGCTTCGCCGGACGGTCGGCAAACTTGATGCGAACATCCTCGAAGCCGAAGTCCCGGTAGATGTCCAGGATCAGCCGGGTGATGGCGACGCATTCCTGCGTGATCTGCTCCTCGGTGATGAAGCAGTGGCCATCGTCCTGGGTGAAGGCGCGCACGCGCATCAGGCCGTGCAGGGCGCCGGAGGGCTCGTAGCGGTGCACCTTGCCGAACTCGGCCAGGCGGATGGGCAGTTCGCGGTAGCTGCGCAGGCCGTGCTTGAAGATCTGCACGTGGCCGGGGCAATTCATGGGCTTGATGGCGTAGGTGCGCTCATCCGGGGTGCGGGTGAGGTACATGTTCTCGCCGAACTTCTCCAGATGCCCGGATTGGGCCCAAAGCGCTGCGTCCATCAGTTCCGGGGCGCTCACCTCTTCGTAGCCGGCCGCGCCCTGGCGCTCGCGCATGTAGCCGATCAGGGCCTGGAACACCGTCCAGCCCCTGGGATGCCAGAACACCGCTCCCGGGGCTTCCTCCTGGAGGTGGAACAGGTCCAGCTCCTTGCCGATGCGGCGGTGGTCGCGCTTCTCGGCCTCCTCGATCCGGTGCAGGTACTCCTCGAGCTGCTTCTTGTCCGCCCAGGCGGTGCCGTAGATCCGCTGCAGCATCTCGTTGCGGGAGTCCCCGCGCCAGTAGGCCCCGGCGAGCTTGGTGAGCTTGAAGGCCTTGAGCTTGCCCGTGGAGGGTACGTGCGGCCCGCGGCACAGGTCGACCCAGTCGCCCTGCCCGTAGAGGCTGATCTCGTCCTTGTCCGGGATGCTGGCGATGATCTCGGCCTTGTAGACCTCGCCCTGTTTCTTGAAGAACGCCACGGCCTCATCGCGCGGCATGACCCGGCGGGTCACCTTCTCGTCCGCCTTGGCAAGCTCCGCCATGCGCTTCTCGATGGCGGCCAGGTCCTCGGGGGTGAAGGGACGGTGGTAGGCGAAGTCGTAGTAGAAGCCATCCTCGATGACCGGCCCGATGGTCACCTGGGCCTCCGGGAACAGCTGCTTGACCGCCTGCGCCAGCAGGTGCGCGGTGGAGTGACGGATGACCTCGAGCCCGTCCGGGTCGCGGTCGGTCACGATGGCAAGATGGGCATCGCGGTCGATGAGGTAGGAGGTGTCGACCAGCTTGCCGTCCACGCGCGCCGCGAGTGCCGCCTTGCGCAGGCCCGCACCAATGCCGCCCGCGACCTCATCGACCGTTACCGGGTGGTCGAAGGTGCGCTGGCTGCCATCAGGCAGGGTGACAATGGGCATAGACGTCACTTCTTTCCGTGGTCGGACCGGCCCCCGTCGCAACGACAAAAAAAGGGCGCCTGCGGTTGTCGCCGCGGGCGCCCTCTTCCTTACGTCTGGTAGGCGCGAGTGGGATCGAACCACCGACCACCACCATGTCAAGGTGATGCTCTACCACTGAGCTACGCGCCTGAATCAAGCTTGTGAGCGACGAGGGGCGCGAACGATACAAGACTTAGGTGGGTTGACGCAAGCTAATCCGTGACATTCCAAGTACTTACGAATGCGCCAACGGCGGCGGAAACCCCAGCTCGAGCTGCTTGAGGCGCTCGATCTCATCGCGCAGCGCCGCCGCCTGCTCGAATTCGAGGTTCCGGGCACGTTTGAGCATCTCCCCCTCCAGGCGCTTGATCTCGCGCACCAGCGCCTGGGGGCTCAAATCCGCCGGGGCCTGGGCCTTGCCGGGGCGCTTGCGCCCGGCGGGCATCGGGGCCTCGGTGCGCGCCCCTTCCATGATGTCCATGACGCTCTTGGTGATGCCCACCGGGGTGATGCCGTGCTCGGTGTTGTAGGTGACCTGCTTGGCGCGGCGCCGCGCGGTCTCCTCGATCGCACGCTCCATGGAGCCGGTGATGCGGTCGGCATAGAGGATGGCGCGGCCGTGCAGGTTGCGCGCCGCGCGGCCGATGGTCTGGATGAGCGAGTTGTCCGAGCGCAGGAACCCCTCCTTGTCGGCATCGAGGATTGCCACGAGTGCCACCTCGGGCATGTCCAGGCCCTCGCGCAGCAGGTTGATGCCGACCAACACGTCGAATTTTCCCAGCCGCAGGTCGCGGATGATCTCGGTGCGCTCCACGGTCTCTATGTCCGCGTGCAGGTAGCGCACGCGCACGCCGTGCTCGTTGAGATAATCGGTGAGGTCCTCCGCCATGCGCTTGGTGAGGACGGTGATGAGTACGCGCTCGGCGGCGGCGGCGCACTTCTTGATTTCAGACAGCACGTCATCCACCTGCGTGGCGACGGGGCGCACCTCGACCTGCGGATCGGTCAGACCGGTCGGGCGCACCAGCTGCTCCACCACCTGCGAGGTGTGTGCGGACTCGTACTTCCCCGGCGTGGCCGAAACGAAGATCATCTGCGGAGCGAGTTGCTCCCACTCCTCGAACTTCAGCGGCCGGTTGTCGAGTGCCGAGGGCAGCCGGAACCCGTACTCCACCAGCACCTCCTTGCGCGAGCGGTCGCCCTTGTACATCGCGCCCAGCTGCGGGAGTGTCTGGTGGCTCTCATCGACGATCAGCAGCGCGTTGCGCGGCAGGTAATCGAACAGGCACGGCGGCGGCTCGCCCGGCTCGCGACCCGACAGGTAGCGCGAGTAGTTCTCGATGCCCGCGCAGTAGCCGACTTCCTTGATCATCTCCATGTCGAACATGGTGCGCTGCTCCAGGCGCTGCGCTTCCAGCAGCTTCCCGGCATCCCGCAGCTCGTGCAGGCGCTGCCGCAGGTCCTCGCGGATCTGGTCGACGGCCCCGATCAGCCGCTCGCGCGGAGTCACGTAGTGGGTACCCGGATAGACGGTAAAGCGCGGCACTTTGCGATCGACCGCCCCGGTGAGCGGGTCAAAGAGGGTAATCGAGTCGATGGTCTCGTCGAAGAGCTCGACGCGCACCGCCTCGCGCGCGGACTCGGCCGGGAAGATGTCGATGACGTCCCCGCGCACCCGGTAGGTGCCCTGTGTGAGGTCGAGCTCGTTGCGCGTGTATTGCATGTCCGCCAGGCGCCGCAGCAGCGCGCGCTGGTCCATGTGGTCGCCGCGCTTCAGGTGCAGCACCATCGCCAGGTAAGCCTGCGGGTCGCCCAGGCCATATATAGAAGAGACGGTCGCCACGATGATCGAGTCCGGGCGCTCCAGCAGCGCCTTGGTGGCCGAAAGACGCATCTGCTCGATGTGCTCGTTCACCGAGGAGTCCTTCTCGATGTAGGTGTCCGAGGAAGGAACGTAGGCCTCGGGCTGGTAGTAGTCGTAGTAGGAGACGAAGTACTCCACCGCGTTGTGCGGGAAGAACTCGCGGAACTCGCCGTAGAGCTGCGCGGCCAGGGTCTTGTTGTGCGCGAGCACCATCGCCGGGCGCTGCACGCGCTGGATGACCTCGGCAACGGAGAATGTCTTGCCGGAGCCGGTCACCCCGAGCAGCGTCTGGTGCGCGAGCCCCTCGTTCAGGCCCTCGACCAGCTTCTCGATCGCCTGGGGCTGGTCGCCGGCCGGGGAAAAGTCACTCTTGAGCTGGAACGGCTGCGAATCCATGCAATAACGTCACTCTGGAACGGGGGCGCCGCAGGCCTCGATGGCTTAGCCGGGGCACAATCGCTTAATATAGCGGGACGGCCGGATCTCAAGCGAATAACAGGAAATTGCAGTGACCTTGTCCGTCTCCAGGCGCGTCCAGCGCGTCAAGCCCTCCCCGACCATGGCAGTGACCGCGCGTGCGGCGCGTCTGAAGGCCCAGGGCAAGGATGTCATCGGCCTGGGCGCCGGCGAACCGGACTTCGACACGCCTGCGCACATCGCCGAGGCCGGTATCGAGGCGATCAGGAAGGGCTTCACGCGCTACACCGCGGTCGATGGCATCGATGAGCTGAAAGACGCCATCATCGCCAAGTTCCAGCGCGACAACGGGCTCACCTACGAGCGCGCGCAGATCCTGGTGTCCTCGGGGGCGAAGCAGACCATCTATAACCTGTGCATGGCGCTGCTGGACCCGGGCGACGAGGCGGTGATCCCGGCCCCCTACTGGGTGTCCTACCCCGACATGGTGATGCTGGCCGACGGCCACCCGGTGATGCCCTTCGCCGGCATGAACCAGGGCTACAAGATCACCGCGCGGCAGCTGGCCGCGGCGATCACGCCCAAGACGCGCCTGGTCCTGCTCAACAGCCCCTGCAACCCGACCGGCGCTGCCTACACGCGCGCCGAGCTGCAGGCGCTCGGGGAAGTGCTGCTGGAGCATCCGCGCATCATCATCGGCACCGATGACATGTACGAGAAGATCTTCTGGGACCCGGAAGGTTTCACGAGCCTGGTAAGCGCGGTGCCTGCGCTGTACCCGCGCACGGTCACGATCAACGGGGTCTCCAAGGCCTATGCGATGACCGGCTGGCGCATCGGTTACTGCGGGGGTCCGAAGGAGCTCATCGCCGCGATGAGCACCATCCAGAGCCAGTCGACTTCCAATGCCTCCAGCATCTCCCAGAAGGCGGCCACGGTCGCGCTGAACGGCGACCAGGGCTGTGTTGCGAAGATGAACGAGGCGTTCAAGGCTCGCCATGACTTCGTCGTGCACGCGCTCAATTCCCTCCCGGGCGTGAGCTGCCTGCCCGGTGCAGGCACCTTCTACGCCTTCGCCGATGTCTCGCGCGCGATCGCAGCGCTCGGCTGTCGTGACGACGCTGCGTTCGCCGAGCTGTTGCTCAATGATGCCGGCGTGGCCGTGGTGCCCGGCTCCGGCTTCGGTGCGCCGGGCCACATGCGCCTCTCATTCGCCTGCAGCATGGAGACTTTGGAAAAGGCCATGCAGCGGATCGGCCGCCTGCTCACCGAGCGCATCGCCGCCTAGGCACGGCACGAACGGGCGAGCGCAGTCCTTGCACACCGTGACCTCGCCGGACCCGCACCTGCCCGAAGCGCTCGCCGAGGCGCGGCCCCGCACGCGGGGATTCTTCGCCCGCCTAGTGCTGCATACCCTGTCGCTGTGCGTCGCCGCCGGCGCCTTCGTCGCCTACCAGCACTTCAAGCTCCACGGTGAGTCCACCGCCGCCACGGTGTCCCTGGTCGCCGCGGGACTGTTCGCCTTCTCGCCCGTGCGGGCGCTGCTCGGGGAGTTCTTCGCGATCGAGGGCAAGGCGCTGCATTTCGCCCACGGCCTCGGGGGACTGGGACTCGTCGGACTCGGCGCGACCGGGGTCATCTCCGGAACCTCGCTGCTCAATCACGCGGCAATGGCGCCCTTTGCGATCATGGGCGCCGCCCAGGCGCTGATGCACTCGGATCATCCCCGCAACGCGCAGCAGGCGGCTGCGATCCGCAACTTCGCCGCCAGCCTGCCGGAGGTTGCCCGGTTCACCCAGTCCAAGGACCTCACCTCCCCGGCCAACGCCGCGCGCGCCGTATCAGTCCTCTCGGACCTGATCGGCAAGGCGGAAGCCCTGGGCGAGACCGAACTGAAGGCGGACCCGAAGTTCCAGAGTGCGTGGGCACAGGCAAGCACCCGTACGGGGCTCACCCTGGGGCTGGACTCCATCGACAAGGCCGTCGACCGGCTCGCCGAAAATCCGCAGACCGCGGGGGCGGTGCCGGAACTCAAGCGCCGCCTGGCGCAGGCCCGCGGCATCGCCAAGGCCGCCGCACATAGGCCATGATGGGCAGCGCGCCGCGGGCTCGCGGCTTGCCCGTCATCCGCATCGCGCAAAGACACGACCCACCCTGACTCCGGGAGCACCGATGACTGTCCGACTTGCTGCCTTGCTGGTGGCCCTGACGCTCGCACCGGCATGGCCGGTCGCGGCGGATGAGAAGCCGCCCGCCGCCGTCGCCTATGTGGGCGCGACCCTGATCAACGGCGGCGCCGAGGCGGCCCGCCCGGACATGGTCATCCTGACCCGCGGGGCAGCGATCACGGACGTGCAGCCGCTGAAGGGATTTCACCCCGACAAGGACACCCAGGTGATCGATGTCCACGGCAAGTACGTCATCCCGGGCCTGATCAATACGCACGTGCACCTGGCGACCCTCGCCGATCCGCCGGTGGCGCACGCATACCTGCGGCGCGAGCTCTATAGCGGAGTCACCAGCGTGCGCGACATGGCAGGCGACGTGCGGCTACTCGCGGAGCTCAAGCGCGAAGCTGAATTCGACGAAGTCCCGTCACCCGACATCTACTACGTCGCCCTCATGGCAGGTCCTGATTTCTTCAAGGATCCGCGCACGCACGATGCCGCGCGGGGTCGTACTGCGGGCGAGGTGCCATGGATGCAGGCGATCACGGCACACACCGACCTGCCCTCTGCCGTCACCGCCGCCAGGGCAACCGGTGCCACCGCCATCAAGATCTACGCCGACCTGCCGGCGGATCTTGTGGCCGCCATCACTGCGGAAGCGCACCGCCAGCACATGCGGGTGTGGGCCCACGCGACGGTCTTTCCCGCGCAGCCGAGCGAGGTCGTCGCGGCGGGAGTCGACGTCGTAAGCCATGCCTGCCTGCTCGGCTACGAGATCTCCAGCCCACCCGTGCTGGACTACCACGACAAGACACCGCTGGACCGCGGCAAGATGATGCAGCCCAACCCAAAGCTCGATAAGGTGTTCGCGGAGATGAAGCGCCGCGGCACGATTCTCGATGCCACGATGTTCGTCTTCGAACCCCCGAACTTCGGCTGGTGTCCCGAAGGGGTGAATACCTACATGGCCCATGCGGCCTTCGAGGCTGGCGTTGAAATCTCGGCCGGCACGGACGACGATCCGGACTGGAAGGACGCAGACAGTAAGCTGGATACCGAGATCGAGCTGCTGGTCCACAAGGTTGGCATGACTCCGGCGCAGGCGCTGCGCTCGGCCACCCTCATCGGGGCGCGCACGCTCGGCCTGGAGACGCAGCTAGGGTCGATTGTCCCCGGCAAGACCGCCGACTTCGTGGTGCTGGATAAAGACCCGCTCGGGGACATCACCGCCATCCGCACGGTGAATCTGGTGGTCAAGCACGGCATCCGTTACCCGCGGAGCGGCTACCAGCCAGCGAAGGATGAGGACTTCAAGAGCCCGGTGAAATGAGCTGGAGCGGCCCGCGAGCGATCCCGGTGTCCTTATGACCGCACCAGCTGACTTTGCGGTCGAGCTCTTTGCCGGCGACCATTTGCACCAGGCACTGCGCGCGCTGCGGGAGAGCGCTCCGGTCAGCCCGGTGCGCTTTGCCGGGCGACCTGCGATCCTGATCAGCGGCTACGAGGAGCTCGCCCAGGCGTTCCGTGACAACGAGCGTTTCCCGCCGGCAGATGCCTACCGCATTACCATCGAGCCGGTCCAGGGGGTGACCTTCCAGACGATGGAGGACGAGCAGCACCGGCTGTACCGCAATCTAGCCACCCCTGCGTTCCGTTCGCGCGCGGTCAGCGCCATGGAGCAGGAGGGGCTGGCGAGAATTGCCCACGAACTGCTCGATCGGCTGCCCGCGGTGCGGCGCACGGATCTGGCCGCGGCATTTACCCACCGGATCGCCTTTCTCGTGATCAGCCGCATGCTGGGGATTCCCACTCAGCGCGAGGAGGCCTTCCGTGACTGGGCGGTCGGGTTCCTGGAGTTTCCGCGGGACCCGGAGCGCTCGCGGCGCTGCGCCGAGCAGATCACCGCCTATCTGCAGCCGATCATCGCCGAGCGACGCCGCGAGCCGCGCGATGATGTGATCTCGGCGCTGATCCTGGCCGATGCCGGCGGCCATCGCCTGACGGACGAGGAAATCCTTGCACACATCCGCCTGCTGTTCAGCGCGGGTGCCTCGACCACTACCGATGCCCTGGGGAATCTGCTGTTTGCACTGCTGAGCGAGCGCTCCCGCTGGGAGAGGCTGCGCTCGGATCCGGCGCTGCGTGAGAACGCCGTCGAGGAGCTGCTGCGCTGGGAGACGCCGGTTGCCGTGCTGCCACGCCTGTCGGCCGCCCATGCGGTTGAGTTCGGCGGCCTCCCGATCCCGCCGGCCACGTTTTGCCTGTTTGCGATCGCGGCGGCCAATCGCGATCCTGCCGTCTTTGCGCAACCTGATGCCTTCGATATCGAGCGCGACAGCCGCCGCAAGCTACTCAGCTTCGGACCCGGACCGCGCCTGTGCCCGGGATTGCACCTGGCGCGGCGGCAGCTTCGCGTCGCCCTCGATGCCCTGCTGGAGCGACTGCCGGATCTGCAGCTGCTCGATCGTGATGCCGCCCTGCCGCGCGGGGCGATCTTGCGCGGTCCGGCAAGCCTGCCCGTGGCGTGGTGAAGCCCGCCGCAGGCGCTGGGCGTGCACGCCCGGGCAGCTTCCTTGACTCTGACCCCCCCGTTACGGAGAATCCGCGCCCTTCGTGTGTCCTGCCTGTTCCCCGGTAGCTCAGCGGTAGAGCGTCGGACTGTTAATCCGTTGGTCGTTGGTTCGATTCCAACCCGGGGAGCCAATCAAAACAAGCACTTATGCCACGATTGCCCCTTCCAACAGCGCCTACTGGCCGCACCCGTTGGAGTAGTGTGGCACTAGAGCAGACCATTCCCTGAGCCTTGTTCCTGACCTTCGCTGGCTAGCGGACGCGTTCCGTGTCTCCGACAGCCGATCGATTGCCTTGGGCGGAGCATCATCGTGTTAGGTAGAGATTGATCAAGGGTACGATCAGAGGCTGGCTTGATCGGGCGGGCACCATTCCTGCTGTCTGGTCGGGCTACCGCGCCCTCTACAGTCTTGGGCAGTTGATCGCGAAGTGCCTTGGCTTTGCCTACATCAGTTCAACCGTGGCAAGACGTGCCGCCGAGGACGCGCAGCTGGCGTTGCAGATCTCTCCATCGCTCACCGTGCTGGCGGGACCTTTTCGCGGCATGCGCTACCCGCGCGCGGAGTCCGCCGGCAGCGCGCTGGTCCCCAAATTGCTGGGTTCTTATGAGCGCGAACTACACCGGGTGATCGAAGATCTTGCAACGCAGGAGTTTTCCAGCGTCGTGGACGTGGGCTGTGCTGAGGGCTATTACGCAGTGGGCTTCGCTGTGCGCCTGCCGAATACGTCCGTGCTGGCGTTCGACACCGACGCCACAGCGCGAAGGTTGTGCCTTCAGATGGCACATCTGAACGGCGTCGCTGATCGCGTACAGGTGCGCAGCTTCTGCGACGAGCAAACCCTCCTCAGCCTGCCCTTAGGCACTCGGGCCCTAGTCATATCGGACTGCGAAGGCTACGAGATCGCGCTGTTCTCCGCTCGGGTTGCAGAAGCACTCGCGCAACATACCCTGCTCATCGAAGTGCACGACTATTTCGATGCGGACATGGGGGAAAAACTGAAGCGCCGCTTTGAGCGAACGCATCACCTTGAGATCTTCGAAAGTATCGATGACCGTCGTAAGGTGAGTGGCTACGACAACGCGGCACTGGAGCCGTACGACACGTCGATGCGCCAGCGGCTGCTGGCGGAGCAACGCGCCTGGATCATGCAGTGGTTCCTGCTGACCCCGCGTGGTCCCGGCTAAACCGCTGCCGTCATAGTGCGACGAGAGACACGCGGCCGCTTGCAGCGGGCACGACCCCGGCACAGGCCGAGGAAACCCAGGAGAGTTGCGAGTGTCCCGTAATCTATCGCGCCACCACCGCCGCCCCCGGAACTGGGCGCGCTGACCGTGACGACGGCGGTCGCCTGCGCCGTCTGGCTGCCGGTCCCGCAGGTCATCACGAAGGTGTAACTGCCGCTCGAGCTCTCCGTTACCGAAGCGCTCCCCGAGGTCGGCCTGCCCCCGGCCCAGCCATCCCCGGCCTTGCCGCCCGAGCCGGTGCAGGTGTTCGAGAACGTCGAGCTCCAATTCAGCGTGAACGGCTCCCCAGTTGTGGCCCCACCCGCCGCGAGTGCGAGCGAGACACTCGGCACACCCACGCTCACCGCGACGTATGCCTGGCCGCTCTGGCCACCGCCCGAGCACGTGAGCCCATAGTCATACGAGCCTGCGGCCGATTCGGTCACCGCCCGGCTACCGCTGGCGGGCAGGCTGCCGGTCCAGCCATCGGCAGCCGATCCTCCCGTCGCGCTGCACGTCGCCCCAAGGGCAGACCAGGTAAGCGTCACCGGCGTTGCGACCAGGGTCGTGGCTGCACTGGAGGTAAGCACTGCGAGGATCGTCGCGGTGCCGGTGAGATTCACCGCATAGCTGTTGGGCACCGATGAGACAGTCAACTGGGCGCTATGGCTGCCGGGAGTTGCGGGAACGAAGCGTACCTGGACGGTACAGCTGGCACCCGGGGCGAGCGCGCTCGTGCAGTTGCCCGTCTGCGAGAACTGAGCCGCTCCTGCGCCGGTGAGCGCAATGGCGTTGACCGGCACGACGATGCTGCCGGTGTTGGCTATCGTGAGGGTCTGCGGCGCACTCGCGGACCCGGTGGTCTGGTTACCGAATGACAGCGCGCCCGGGGAGACCATGTACGTGGGCGTCGCGCCCGTACCGGTGAGCGCCACGGACTGAGCCGCCGCACCGCCGCTGCTTTCAATGTTGAGGGTGGCCGAACTTGCACCCGTCACGGAAGGCGCGAACACCACGCTGACCGTGCAGGTCGCTCCGACCGCCAGGGAACTCGTGCAGGTGCTGCTCTGGGAAAACTGGTTCGCGTTCGCCCCCGCCAGCGCAATGCCCGTGATGGGCACGACGAGTCTGCCGGTATTGGACACAGTGAGCTGCGCCGGCGCACTTGCCGCCGTGGTGCTCTGGGTGCCAAAGGCCACCGCTGCCGGTACCACGGTGTACGTCGGCACAGCCCCCGTACCGCTCAGAGAGACAGACTGAGAGGGAATGCCACCGGCCACGCTTATGTAGATCGTCGCCGTAGCGGCGCCCACCGCCATCGGGGCAAACACCACCTGTATGGTACATGCGCCGCCGACTGCGATCGTGCCAGCGCAGGTGTTGGTTTGCGAGAACAGTGCAGGGTTTGCACCCTGCACCGCGATACTCGTGATCGGAACGGCAATGGTGCCGCTGTTGACCAGGGTGATGACCAGCGGCGCGCTGGCGGCAGCCGTGCTCTGCACTCCGAACGCAAGTGAGTTCGGCGTCGCCGTGAAGCTTGGCGTCACGCCTGCACCAGTCAGAGCGACGGCCTGCGTGACGGCGCCGTTGGCGATGTTCACGTTGAGGCTCGCCGTGGTCGCCCCGGCAGCACTCGGTTTGAACACCACGTTCACCGTGCAGGCACCGCCGACTGCGACCGTGCTCGCGCAGGTGTTGCTCTGGGAATACATGGGGGCGTTAGCACCGGTGATCGTGAGGCTGGTCAGTGGCAGCGCCACCGTCCCGGTGTTTGTGAGCGTCACGGCCTGGGCTGCACTCGCCGCCGTCGTTCCCTGTGACCCGAAGTCGAGCGCGGTGGGCGCGACCACGAATGCAGGCGTTGCGGCCGAGCCGTTCAGGGTGATCGACTGCGTGCCCGCGCCGGCACTGGTTTGGACGCTCAGCGTCGCGGTGCTGGCACCGGAGGCGGTGGGATTGAAGACAACGCTGACCGTGCACGAGCCGCCCACCGCGACCGAGCTGCCGCAGGTGTTGGTTTGGGCGAACTGGCCCGCGCCGGCCCCGGCGATGGCGATGCTGGTGATGGGAAGTGCAATCGTACCGGTGTTGGTTACCGTCACGGCCACCGGCGGGCTGGCAACGTTGGTGCTCTGCAGCGCGAAAGGCACCACCGCCGGCAGTACGGTGAAGCTCGACAACAGGCCATATACTGCCACTTGGCTCGACCACGTGGCGACGTAGACCTTGCCGTTCACCACCACCGGCGGCACGAACTTGGCAAAATTCCCGTAACCGTCGCGCGTGGCATTCATTGCCGAATTCCACAGGTCCGCAGCGGAAAGATCAGCGGCGTTCAGCGCGCGCAGTTCGCCCGCGGTCGGCGGATTGTTCTCGTTGTTGCTGCCAGTGGTAACGGTCGCCCACAGGATGCCCGTCCCCGGCTGGTCGGCGTTCGCCGAGAGCGCCATTATTCCGCCGGGCCATAGCTGCGACACGCTGCCATGCGTGCGTGGCGTGGTGGCCAGCTGCGTGCCGTTGAAGGCGTAAGCCTTGGCCGAGTCCGACGCTGCCCAGTTGTAAAGCAGCGGGCCACCGTTTGCTGCTGAGCGCTGCCAGTACACAGGGCCACCGCGGAACTCCGAGTTGCCGATGTTCAGCTTCTGGATGATCTGGGTGTCGCCCGTGGCCGGCGGGTTGTTCTTCCCGAGGTTGGTCGAGTTGAGCAGGTAGATATAGGTAGTCTTGCCGCCCCCGGCCAGCACCGGTGGCGAGCTCCCCGGGATCATGAGCGGGCCTGAGCCGCTCAGGTCCTGGTCCTGGGCGTCCATCGTGCTCCAGTCGGAAGGCGTGAACCAATCGACCAGCGCCAGCCCGTGGGCCGGGTCGAGCTTAAGCGCGCTCTCGCTGAAGTTGTTCACCCCATCGTAGCCGGTGCCCGAGTAGCCGTTGCCGGTGAACAGGTAGACGTAACCTGCGCTGTCGACAACGGGCGGCCGCCCCGATTGCCACACCCCGGCACCGTTACCGCTGGTCAGGGTCGCGAATACGCCAGTCTGCTGCAGCGTCGTCTCACTGTAGGCCATGACCCAACCGGAATACACCTGCGTCGAGGATTCAAGCTCTATGGCGCTGAAGCCGATCACAACCTGGCCGGCCGCCAGCACCAGCGACAGTCGCTGGATCTGCTGGGCCGGCACGAAATCCGGCCGGTTAGTGCTGCCGCTAATCAGCACGCCTGCCCCAAGGGGTTCGCTACCGTTGGTAATGTCGAGGGCGTGCAGGCGGTAGGCGATGGTGCCGCCCTCGAGCGAGCAGGCGACCACGTACATGATGTTCGTGATGGGATCGATGACCGGTGTGCTCAGTACGCCGAGGTTGCCGACGATGTTCTTGTTGCCCAGGTGGGTGAACCCTGCGATCGGCACGACCTGCGCGCCAACGAGAGTCGCAAGGTTGACGTGCCAGAGCGGCCCGCCGCCGGTATCGGCGTCGAAGGCGTAGACCGAGTCGCCCATGGTCGCTACATAGAGGACGTTGTGGGTTCCCTGGTTGGGGATCGCAACATTGGGCACGTACAGCGGCTGGGCAAAGATCGCATCGTCGACGGGCAGCTTGAAGAGCAGGCCGAAGGTGTTCGGACCGACGTTCGAAGTCGTGAGCGTCGTCTCGGCGAGGTTGGCACCGGTGAGGCTCGCGTCGTAGCCGCGCTGCAGGACCGCCGGCGCCGCACCGGCCGCGGAAACCATACACAGGGTGGCTGCGAGCGAGCGTGCCGCCGCCCGCAGCCGCCTGTGCGCGCCGACCCCTATGCCAGTTTTCGGAATCATCCTCTTATCGCCAGACATTCTTGTACTTGTAGTACACATATTCACCTGCGGCCCCGCCTGTGGCAGTGACGCATTAGACACTCTTCACAGCATCTCATGTGCTTGCGACCGCGCCCATCCAAAGAGGGGCCGCCTCTGCGGCACACCTGTACGCCCTTCGGCTGATTAACATAAGAATCGTCCCGGGCGCTTGTTAAGGATTTGCGTAATTCCGCCCGCGATTGCGTATCGGCCGCACGACGGTGACGCCGATATATTCCTTCCCTCAGCGCAACTTGCCGCTGCGGCAGCAGCACGCTGCAAGCCATGGCCTTCTCCAAGACCTGACGCGCTGTGAAGCTACAGCTGTGCCGGTGAGCTAAATTGGGATCCGAACGCGCTTCATGCGACTCGCAGTACCACTCTTTATGGAGACCAGGGACTTAGGGCAGTGGAAGTGCTTAGCGATGAGTGTCCTCAACTCTTCGTTGGCAGCTCCATCGATGGGAGCCGCACGCAGGCGCGCCAGCCACGTGCCATCTTCGACCGGCTCAAATGAGCTAACGCGGGAATTAGGCTTAACCTTCACCCGGATCACAATGCTAGTTCCCTGCTTCAAGTCAACCCTAATGCCAAAAAGGGAAATCTGTTCATGACTAGGCTGCGGCGAAGTCTTCCAGCGGCCACTCCTTCTCAATTGCCTTGCGCGCGCCGGCAGGTGGGAGACCAAAGAAGTCCCTCCATTCGCTAATCCAGATCAGCAGCGAGCACCTCACCAGCGTGTAGTCGCTGCAGATATCGAGAAAAATGCAGCCCCAAGCCGCGCTCGAGATAGCGTGCGCGGTTCATTAGAAAGTCGGGCAGCTCTGCAACCTGGCGATTTCTGCACGCAAAGACAAGCACGTTGTCAGCGCGCTCCACAGGAACCAAGCGCAACGGCTCGGAAAAGGCAGAACGCATCTTTTCAATATGCGTCACAAACCGGGCTTTCTCGCCAGCGAGATTCATCACCAGCACGCCATCGGGTGCCATACACTGATGCGCTCGCTGGTAGAAATCCGAGGATGCAAGGGCAGGTGCCACTCCGGTTGCATCGAACGCATCCACCAGAATGATATCCGGCCGCACGCGACCTCTGGCGAGGAATGTAGCCCCGTCGTCGTTAACAATCTCAAAACGTTGATCATCGGCCGGGATCGCGAACGCCTCGCGCAGGGCGATGACGTCTGGATTGATCTCGATGACCGATATGCGTGTGCTCGGCAGATAGCGGTAACAGAATTTCGCCAGCGAGCCGCCGCCCAAGCCAATCATCAGAACATGGCGCGGCGCGGGCAAGAACAACAGGAATGCCATCATCTTACGCGTGTACGGAGTGACCAGGGCTGTCGGATCGTCCAATCGCATTGAGCTCTGCACGGCGTCGACTGTGAAGAAGAGGCTGCGCTCCCTGCCGTAATCGATGATGAATGGACGGCCAAGCGTACCCTTGCGCAGGCGCTCGAGGTGCTCATCGCTGAATCCGCCCGTCGGCTCAATCAGCCGCACCGTACCCGGCTCAAGCACAAACGGACTCGGAATATCTACCCAACGCGCCATGTTGTTTATGACCCGCCCATCACTTGGCAATTGCACAACTCCGATGTTTTTGCATCTCGGCGGTAACGCGTAACCACGGCTGCCGACGCTATCACCCGACCCTCCACAAGCTACGAACCAGAGCTGTTCTCTTTTGACCGGCTGCCTGCGCCGGCGACACCGGGGGGCCGTCGATTCGTGCCGGCCGATGCCCGCGTGGATTCTCGGTGCTTCTTGACCATATTCGCTTCGCGCAACCGCACTCCACGCCCCCCCGCGAGGCTGGTTTCGCCGTCATTGATGAGCTCCACCCCGTCTGCCTCGATTGCCGCAATCAGTTTCATGAGGGAATCCACAGTTCCCCGAATGACGCCTTCGCTCGCTTCCATGCGTTGGATTGTCGGCACCGACAGCCCAGCAGCGTGGGCCAAGGCCCGCTGATCCATCCCAAGCAGGGCGCGGGCTGCCCGCAACTGAGCCGCAGTGATCAATGTAGAGGCTTCCCTTAATGATGTTTCGAAAGGCCTTTATAATGTCTTATACATGACTCCTGATTTCCAGGATACGATCCTGTCGTTGAAATGCCAGGGAATTGGTGACTTTTCCTTCCGAGCGGAACCGTGCCCGGCCGGGCCATTCCCGCGCGCCGGGCGCCGTCTCGCTCGATCGTCGCGCGGACCGCTCGGTTAACTCACGAAGTCCACAGGGCGAATGCCTCTGCGTGAGTAGTCTCGCCAGCCGGGTCGTGCCCGGGTCCCGTGGCCCGTCGCCGTGGGCCCACTGGACGGTGCACGTTGGTTGCCCAGCCTTAGCAGTACTCTCCTGCCGTAGTCCACCGCCGCCTTGAACGGGGATAGACCCTGTCGAGCGGGGTAGAAGGTGCATTACGGCAATCGCACCGCCTGGAGCGGCTTCCCGGAAGATCGCGGCGCCCATTTTTGATCCCATCGTGGACTGCAACACGCAGTCAAAGAGCAGCGCCGGATTATCGATGTCTTCTTCAAGCTAAGGTGACGGTTTCGCTCACATCGGGCAGACGTGGCCACCCGGTAAGTACATCTCCGCATTTCTGCGGCAGATCGGCAGCAGCAGTATCTCAAAAGCATGAGAGACAGCTTCTTGTCCGCATTTAAGAGTGGAGAAATGCTATGAAGACCGACGCTCAAATCACCCAAGACGTGGTCGCTGAACTCAGGTGGACACCAGACGTCGATGACACAGACATCGCGGTGAAAGCCAAAGGTGGAGAGGTCACTCTTACTGGATTTGTAAAGGACTACGCTCAGAAGTACCACGCGGAAGCCGCAGTGAAGCGTATTGCTGGGGTATGTGCAGTGGCCAACGACATCGAGGTCAAGCCCGTTCCCGGCGGCCCCAGTGATCCTGAGATTGCGCGCGCCGCCCTCTCCGCGCTGAAGGCAGAGCTCCCGCTTACACATCATTCTATCAAGGTGCTCGTGCACGAAGGTCGAATCACACTGGAAGGAAAGGCCGAGTGGAATTTCCAGCGCACGAGGGCTCAGAGCGCTGTGGAGCACCTCCATGGCGTCGTTGGCGTGTTCAATCTGATAACACTCGAGCCGAAGGTTGCGCCAGGCGATATCAAGCAGAAGATCGAGTCGGCATTTCGACGGCTGGCGCAAGTCGATGCCGGCCACATTTCCGTGGATGCCCACGGCTCGGACGTGACCCTTCGCGGTGAGGTGCGCTCCTGGGCCGAACACGACCAGGCGCAGCAGACCGCGTGGTCCGCCCCTGGGGTCACTCACGTCACCAACGAGATCCGCGTTCGCGCATGAATTGGCTGAGCCTGAAGGTGGCGGCGCATCCGCGCCACCACCGCATGGCCGGCACAGGCGGAGTTTGCACTGGAGCGCCTTGGCGACAGGGTTACCGTAACTGTCCGTGTTGCTCAATTCGAGGACAGCATCTCCAGGACGCAACAAAGCTTACGGTCACGCCGATGATTCAGGTAAGTATCGCGCTGGAGAGCTTTGGCGGACCCAGATAGCCGGCCGCTACCAGATTCGTGACGCGCAGCAATCGACTGTAACGACATGCGACCGATCACCGGTCGGTTATCGCCGCCCAGTCGCGCAAACTAGAATGCTGCCGCGCCCATGGGCTGCGCTTGCGCATTTAGTACGTACATCTACGACTCTTGCAGTCGACCGTATTGCCGCATCCTAAAGCACGTGGGGGATGCATTTTCTTGGTTCAATCGAGGAGGATACGACAATGAGCTTGATACGTTGGGAACCCTTCAATGAGATGGACACGTTGTTCAATCGAATGCTGCGAAGATCGACCTTAGGTTTACCGCGCCTGCCAGCGGACGCTGGGGAAATGTCCGAATGGTCACCCTCCGCTGACATCAGTGAAACCGATGCCGAGTACCTGATTCGTGCTGCGCTACCGGCTGTAAAGAAGGAAGATGTCAAGGTCACGGTGGACAGGGGCATGATTACGATCGAGGGGGAGCGAAAGCAACAGAAGCAGGAAAAGACCGAGAGATTCCATCGGGTTGAAAGCCTGTATGGTAACTTCACGCGCAGCTTCTCACTGCCGGAAGACATCAATGTCGAGGCCATACGCTGTGAGGAGAAGGATGGTGTGCTGACCGTACACATGCCCAAGCTCCCCGCTGAGAAAGTCGCGGTCAAGAACATCAAGGTTGAGTAGGCGCAACCTGATGACCCAGCCAGATAGGCCCCTCGGAGGCGGTAGTGCCATGTTTCGGCTGCCGCCTCTCTTTCTAAAGACACTACTCACATCGAGGCACTGACCTCACTACCCCAGGCACCCAGTCCGCTGCGCTTCGCGAGATGCCAACGTGCGACTCCACACCGCGGCCACTTTGCGCCTTAGGCTGCTGGTCGCGGCTGTCAGCTATTGGGTAGCTCACGATGCATCGGCACCCGATCGCGATCGGTCCGCAAGCTATTTCGCAATTCGCACCTTTGAGCATTTCAGCCGGAAGCGGCAATACAGAAATTGCTGCGACGCGCCCCCGGGCGTGTGATGAACTTCGAACAGGGACTCGGCGAGAGTGAAGTCGTCGCCAAGCTCCCCCGACAGGGTCGTCGCATCGTAGCGGCAGATCGGAAGTCCGCTGCAAGACTGCGGTCCCTCTGGTCCGAAGGTGGCGATGATGACATGTCCGTCAGGCTTAACCGACCGGCGCATGTTGTCGACATACGCTGTCCGTGCCGCGGCCGTCGTCAGAAAGTGGAAGACTGCACGATCGTGCCACACATCGTAGGCGTGCGCCGGCAGACGCACCTGGGTGATATCCGCCTCCACCCAGTGAACTGCCGAGGCTCGGGAGCTCAGCCGAAGTCGAGCCGCGCGCAATGCCGCGGCCGACAAGTCGAGAACCGTCACATTCGTGAATCCACTGGCCAGCAGATCGTCGACGAGGGTGGAGGCTCCACCGCCTACATCAATAATCGATCTGTCGGCCGTCATGCCAGTCGCGCGAATCAGGCGCAGCGAGAGATCCGCATGCTCTTGGAACCAACTGACGGCGTTGGCCGATTTCGTTGAATAGACTGTCTCCCAGTGCTCCCTGGCGGCCATGCGAAATCCGAAACTCATCAATAGCTTCTTATAAACATTGCCCGACGGCCGGGACTTTGCTGTACGTACTAGTCCTCATAGCTCATGAGGAATGGGTTCGACAGAGTGGTCAGTTAGACACGCTTCGAGCGGGGAGGCTAGATGCCTTTTTACAAGCTTTGTGGGATCGTGACCGCGATCGCCTTGGTTATGAGGTTGAGCGTATCGGCATTACCTTCCAGATCATCAGATGCTAATGACTTCGGAACGTACCCCGCAGGCCTCGCAGCGGCGTCTGCCCGGCCGATACACTTGCACTCCTCCTCGCGCGGATCCTGCACGCCGGAGTCAGGTGGGGCCAGCAACAACGTCAAGCGTTTACACGTTGCGCTTCATCCCGTCGAGGTTCTCGGAAACCGATGAACCCGATCACGTCCAGTTCCTCGAATGCTCGGGGCGGACCGGGGCCGCGCGCGGAGTTGGACTCTAGCGGGTTCTCGGGGCTAGACGACCAGGAAGCCCGCAGCAGACTCTCGTCTGATGGCCCTAACGAACTCCCCGCGAGCAAACCGCGCGGACTGCTGGCCATCTCTCTGGAGGTAGTCCGGGAACCCATGTTCCTGCTGTTAGTTGCAGCGGCTGCCTTGTACTTTCTGATGGGCGAACTCCGGGACTCCCTGGTGCTGCTCGCGTCGGTTCTGATTGTCATTGCGATCACGGTAATCCAAGAGCGACGCACGGAGCGGGCTCTCGACGCACTGCGCGATTTGTCTAGCCCGCGGGCGCTCGTCGTACGTGGCAGTCAACGCCGGCGCATCGCTGGCCGCGAGGTCGTACGTGGCGATATTCTGTTGCTCTCCGAGGGTGATCGGGTTTCTGCGGACGCGATTCTCCGCCGTTCGACAAATCTCAGCGTAGACGAGTCCCTACTTACCGGAGAATCCGCACCGGTACGTAAGTCATATCAGACGGAAGGGCACGTCCTGCAACGTCCGGGTGGAGATGATCTAGCCTCAGTCTTCTCCGGCACCTTGATCACCTCCGGACAGGGCGTCGCTGAAGTCGTTTCCACCGGCCTGCGCAGCGAGCTTGGCCGGATCGGCACAGCACTGAGGATTGCGCCGGAAGCAACGCCTCTGCAGAGGGAAACTGCAAGAGTTGTCCGCATCGTGGCCGTAGTCTCCCTTATCGCCTGCGTCCTTGTCATCGTGACCTACGCGGCCTTGCGCGGCGGGAACTGGGAAGTCTGGAAGCAGGGTTTTTTGGCGGGCATCGCAATGGCGATGGCCCTGCTTCCAGAGGAATTTCCAGTAGTGTTGACGATCTTTCTCGCGCTTGGTGCGTGGCGGATCTCTCGCAATCGCGTCCTGACCCGGCGAATGCCCGCCATCGAGACCCTTGGTTCAGCAACCGTATTGTGTGTCGACAAGACCGGCACGTTGACCAGGAATCAGATGACCCTGGCAGCGCTGGCGGCCGATGCGGAAGTGGTCCGGATCGGGGAAGCGACCACAGCCCTGCCGAGGGAGCTTCAGCCGCTGCTCGAGACCGCGATTCTGGCAAGCAAGTCCGATCCGTTTGACCCAATGGAGCGCGCGCTTCACATGGCCGGCGATCGGCTGCTTGATTCCCGCGAAGTATCCCAGCCCGAGTGGTCGATGCAGCTGGAGTACCCGCTGACACCGGAACTTTTGGCAGTTAGTCATGCCTGGCGTCGGACTACCGATGGCGCGGTGGTCGTAGCATCAAAGGGAGCCCCCGAAGGCATCGCAGACCTGTGTCATGCCTCCCCTGAGCGACGCGCCCGTATGGGAGAAGAAGTCAGAAGGCTCGCATCACAGGGGCTGCGGGTGCTGGGGGTGGCCAGGGGAAACTACACATTCGACACACTGCCGCAGCAGCATCGGCAACTCCAGCTCGAATATGTTGGTCTCGTTGCCTTTGAAGACCCCCTCCGAGACAAGGTGCCGGCGGCTGTCGCGGAATGCCGCACTGCAGGCATTCGCGTCGTCATGATCACTGGTGACTACCCGGAAACCGCACGCAGCATCGCGCGCCAGGCGGGACTGGCCGAGCCAGAAACGGTGATTACAGGCGAGGAACTCCAGCATCTGGACGACCACGCGCTTGCGATGCGCGTCCGCGGAACCCAAATATTCGCCCGCGTAGTTCCTGAACAGAAACTGCGCCTCGTCAAGGCGCTTCGAGCAAACGGTGAGATCGTCGCGATGACCGGAGATGGAGTTAACGATGCGCCGGCGCTAAAGGCTGCGCATATCGGGATAGCCATGGGCGGGAGGGGCACGGACGTGGCCCGTGAGGCTGCCTCCATTGTTCTTCTCGACGACGACTTTTCCTCAATAGTGGCAGCCGTGAAAGTCGGTCGTAGAATCTATGACAACATCAAGAAGGCGATCACGTTCATCCTCGCTGTGCACGTCCCGATCGCTGGACTGTCAATGGTGCCGGTGTTCCTGACGAGTTGGCCCCTGCTCCTTCTGCCCGTACACATAGCCTTTCTCGAGCTGATTATCGATCCTTCTTGCTCTTTGGTATTCGAAGCTGAGAGAGCCGAAGACAATGTCATGCGCCGCCCTCCGCGCCTGCCCACAGATCGGCCATTTTCGCCAGGCCCAATGGGCTTTGCCGCACTTCAGGGACTGAGCGTGCTCGTCCTCTGCCTGAGCATCGTCTGGATCGCACGTCCGGGCCACGGCCCGGACGCAGCGCGCGCATTGGCCTTCGCTACCCTTGTCGTATCGTTCCTAGTCATAATCTTCGTCAACAGATCGTGGACACGTCGGGTCGTAAGCACGCTGCTCCTTCCAAACCCTGCTCTATGGTGGGTGGTTGCCGGCACGGCGCTGCTTCTGACCGCCGTTTTGACGATACCGACATTGCAGACGTTGTTCCGATTCGCGCCGCTGCACGCAAACGATCTCGCGTTAAGCCTGGCCGCGGGAGTCATCTGCCTATTGTGGTTCGATCTAGTCAAAGTGCTATGGCTGGGACCGCGCTCAGTAGAAAAGGACACCTCCCAATCCTGAATCGCCGTGACCCTTGGGGTATGTCGTGGATCGCAGATGCGAACAGAGTGCATCAAGCTTACGCGCCACCGGCATTACCTCGTTGTTAGTAACCAGATGCTTTGCAGTCTTCCTGTTCTAAGATCGGAGTGAATGATGAGCGCCGGACGCGGCTTACCGTAGTCGCCCGACGAGGCGATCGTCAGCAAATCTCACTTCCAGCCGTCCGAATCCACGACCTTACGAAGCCACCGCAGCGTTCGTTGCTCAAGCCGATCTCCGCGTAGTGAGAGAGACTGACGCCGGCACTCCATGGCGAATCCCTTCGTCGCCTGTCCGGCACCCAGATCTGCACAGGCCCGAGCCCCGCCTCCCGCAATGCGGTGCGACGCTTCTTCACCCTCTCCGATACTCGCGCCTGGGTTGACTAAGCGGCTGCAATTTATGGACGTGGCGGCATCTCTGGAAATCCGGGAATGCTCGCATTGGGCTGATCCCACGCATGCGCACGGCTGGTGTAGATGCTCATGCTCGGAGCGATCTGAGACGGATCATCCAAGGTGCCAGCGCGCAGCAAGGTCATTCCCGCCATCGCTCGGGGTCGCGAGAAGAGTGTGGAACCACATTTGGAGCAGAAGGTTCGCTCGTTCGGCTGCTCACTTGCGGCGAGCTTGGTGAACGTGCTGATGGGGCCCGTGATCTTAACCGCGGCGTCAGGCACTGCCGCGATTGTCAGATGCCCGCAGCCGGTCTCCTTCTGGCAATCCGTGCAAAAGCAATGGCCGCTGAACACTGGCTCCGCGCTTGCTTCATACCGAACGGCTCCACAAAGACAGCTCCCAGTTAACGACATCTAGGCTCTCCCGCAGGTTTATCGTATGTAGAGGGTATCCGCTTCCGTCGAAGTTGGAAACGCACTTGGCTAACGGCAGCAGCGGTATCGATGCGCCTCGGTTCCCACAAGCAGCGGCAGCCGCAGCGTGATTCCTATTCCAACAGCGGATGTCCATCAGGCAATTGATGCGCATACCAGGTCGCGAGTCGATGCCGAATCGTCTTCTCGCTTACTTGATCTTCGGGCATTGGCGAAATGATTCTGTCGTGCACCAGCAAGCGATAGATGTATAGCGCCTTGTCGCTCGCCGAGTCGGTGACCTCGAACTCAACTGCCTTGCGGCCCTCCGCATACTGAATCCCGGCGAGCAGGGCCGCTTTGAACAATTCCGCCTCATGCTTGAGCTTCTTCATATCCCATGCCCGGGAGCCGCTGACTGCCACCAATCTAGCATCTGGACCATTGACGACCAAGGAAAAGGGCTCGAATCCCGGCAGGACGATCCACCAGGATGCTTCACTCGAATCCCGGACCGCCGCGCTAGAGGTGAGCCGATGTCGCGGCCAACCCTGCCATTCGTCCAGGTTGCCCCAGTCCTTCACCGACTCGCTCAGCTTCTCGTCGGGCGCTCGCTGGGTGGCCGAATTCTCGACGGATTTCGTCACCAGCCGCATTGCCCGGGGACCGCCTTGGGGGCGGCGGGCGCGGTGCCTCGGAATTGAGACTTTTGTAGTCTCCTCATGTGCCGGGTATGCTGCACCGATGTCTGATACACACTTGGCTGTCGAGGCTGAACAGAGTTCGCTAAGTCGATCGCTTCGGCCTCGCCACGTCGCGATGATTACCATCGGCGGCATCATTGGTGCTGGTCTTTTTGTCGGCAGCAGCGTGGCGATCGCAGCCGCGGGACCGGCGATTATCATCACTTACGCCATCACCGGCCTACTTGTGCTCCTGATCATGCGCATGCTGGGGGAGATGGCCGTGGACATGCCCCAGGTGCGCTCCTTCACCGAATTCCCGCGCGCGGCTCTCGGCAATTGGGCGGGATTCTCGGTCGGATGGCTCTACTGGTACTTCTGGGCCATCGTGATTCCGGTCGAAGCGATCGCCGGGGCCGGGATCATCCAGCGATGGATCTCTGTTCCGATGTGGGCAATCGGCACCGCACTCATGCTCTTGATGACGTTGGTAAACCTCATGTCCGCGCGCGCCTACGGGGAGTTCGAGTTCTGGTTCTCCTCGATCAAGGTCGCCGCAATCGTGTCCTTCATCGTCGTAGTCGGAGCACATGCCTTCGGACTTCGCTCTGCCACCGGTCCAACTTTCTCGACCTTGGTGGCATATGGCGGTTTCGCACCAAGAGGGCCGTTCGCAGTGCTCGCTGCCGTAACGACCGTCATCTGGTCGATGATGGGCGCGGAGGTTGTCACGATCGCTGCGGCGGAGTCCCCCGAACCGGCGCGCGCGGTGGCGCGAATGACCTCTACCATCATCACTCGCATCCTAGTCTTCTATGTATGCTCGATCTTCGTGATCGTCAGCACGGTGCCTTGGACGCAAGTAGTCTCGGGTCAATCGCCGTTCACGCTCGCACTCGATACTGTTCACTTCCCGTATGCCAGCGAGTTCATGGCGGCGGTGATCCTCACGGCGGTCCTGTCCTGTCTGAACTCATCCTTCTATATCGCCTCCCGTGTGCTGTTCGTGCTCGCCAGCCGTGGCGATGCCCCGCGCTGGCTGGTGAAGACCAATGCCCGCCACGTACCCGCCCGCGCCGTGCTGCTTGCAAGCGCAGTAGGCTTCGCAGGAGTGGTAATTGCCATTCTCTCTCCGAGCGTCGTGTTTGCCTTCCTGGTAAACGCATCGGGCGCGATCATCGCAATCATCTACCTGATGATCGGAGTGTCCCAGATTCGCACGCGGCAGGCGCGCGAGCAGGCCGGTGCGCCGCCGCCGACGCTTCCCATGTGGCTCTTCCCCTGGCTGAGCTACGTGGCGGTGGCCGGAATGCTAACGGTGATCATCGCCATGGCTTTTACCCCCTCGCACCGCGTAGAGTTCTGGACCAGCACTGTCTCGATTGCCGTGGTGCTGCTGGCCTACTGGATCTTCAGACATGGCCGCGACGGCGCTCCCTCGATGGCTTCTACGGCCCGGCCTCAGGCATCATCCCCGCAAGTATGAATCAAGCGGACTATGGAAGTCCGGCTCATGTCCTGATGCGCGCGCTCGAGGGCTCGTAAAACGGCTGTAGCGATGCCTCTGCCGGGAAGCGCTGCGCAGCGATTTCAAGCTCGTAGCTGCCCGATTTCACCCACTCGGGCGAAGCAGCGCCGCCAACGTTGGTGACGTAGCCCAGACCCAATGGACGACCGACGCTGTGCCCGAACATACCCGAGGTGATGCGCCCCACAATTTGTCCGTCCCGCCATATCGGCTCGTTGTGGTACACGAGCGGATGATCCACTGCTAGTTTGAAATTCACGAGTCGCCGCTGAAGACCTTCACTTCTCTGGCGCTGCAGCGCCGCGCAACCAATGAATCCCCCAGGTTTCTCCCAGGCAACCGCAAACCCAAGGCCTGCCTCCAAAGGCGTATCTTCATCCGTGATGTCGTGGCCCCAGTGGCGGTACGCCTTCTCCATACGCAAGGAATTCATGGCGTGGTAACCGGCGTGAGTCAATCCATGTTCGGCGCCCACGCGCACCAGCTCATCGTACACAGACTGCGCAAATTCGGACTCGATGTATAGCTCCCAGCCGAGTTCACCCACGTACGTGATCCGACTAGCACGCACGCGGGCGTAGCCCAGGTCTACCACGCGCGATGAACCGAAGGGGAATGCCTCGTTAGAAAGGTCCGCGTCGCTAAGGGCGCTCAGGAGCCCGCGGCTGTTCGGACCCATCACTCCCAGTACCGCATAGGCGGACGACACGTCGATTGCGACGGCACGCGCGCCGGCAGGAATGTGCGCCCGCAGCCAATGAAAATCACGCGTCTGATTTGCACACGCCGTGACCACCAGGTACTGGTCCTCCGCTTCGCGGGTTACGGTGAGGTCCGCTTCGATGCCCCCGCGCTCGTTGAGCCACTGCGTATAGACAATTCTCCCAACGGGCACTGCGACGTCGCCCGCGCATATCTGGTTGAGCACAGACTCCGCATCCGTGCCAATCACCGCAAACTTTGCGAATGACGACTGATCGAAAAGCCCCACGCGCTCACGCACGGCCTTGTGTTCACTGCCCGAATACTCGAACCAGTTCTGCCGTCCGTAGCTGTAGCGATACTCAGGGGCGACGCCAGACGGCGCGAACCAGTTCGCGCGCTCATAGCCAGCCACCTCCCCGAAGCATGCACCGTGCTGAGCCAGGCGATCGTGCAAGGGGGACTTACGCACTCCTCGTGCGCTCTCGGCCTGCCGAAATGGCCAATGCATTGCGTAGAGAAGACCCAGCGATTCAACAGTCCGATCATGCAGGTATCTCTTGTTGCGCTGGAACGGCGCGCAGCGCCGGATGTCAACGTCCCAGAGGTCCATGGGCGGGTGTCCGTCCACAATCCAGTCGGCGAGGACCCGTCCTGCGCCGCCGGCGGACTGAATGCCGATCGAATTGAATCCCGCCGCCACAAAGAGACCCCTTACCTCGGGCATCTCGCCTAACAGGTATCGATCGTCGGGCGTAAAACTTTCGGGGCCATTGAAGAATACCTGCACGCCAACTGATTCAAGTGACGGCACCCGCCGTATCGCAGCGGCCAACAAGGGCTCGATGTGCTCCAAATCCTCGGGAAGCTGTTCGAAGGAGAACGTGTCAGGAATGCCGTCCATGCCCCAGGGCTTGGCCTTCGGCTCGAACCAACCGATGAGCAGTTTTCCCGTGTCCTCCTTGAAATACGAGCACCCATCGGCATCGCGCAGACTGGGCAGTCCCGGCGCCAAGCCCGGTACTGGTTCGGTAACGATGTAAAAGTGCTCTGCTGCGTGAACCGGGACACACGCGTCAACCCAACCGCCAATCTCGCGCGCCCACATTCCACCGCAATTGACGACAATCTTCGCACTGATGTCGCCTGCATCGCAGCTCACGCCGGTGACATGTCCGCCTGTCGTCTTGATTGCGCGCACGCGACAGTTTTCCATTATCTTGACGCCCCGACTGCGCGCCGCGCGCGCCAGTGCCCGAGTGGTGTCGATTGGATTGGTTTGGCCATCCTTGGGAAGGTGGACGGCACCCACCAAGTCGCGATCCTCCAGAAGCGGCCAGAGTCCCTTTGCCTCGCTTGGCGTGAGCACATTCACTTCGAGTCCGAAAGAGCGACCCATCGAGGCCCCACGCTTTAGCTCTTCGAGGCGTCCCGGCGTTTGAGCAACCGCCAGTGATCCTGTTTGCTTAAAACCTGTGGCGTGGCCAGTCTCGGCTTCGAGGCCGGCGTACAACCCCGCGGTGTATTGGGCCAAGCGGGTCAGATTGAGGGTCGCCCGCAGCTGCCCGACCAAGCCGGCGGCATGCCAGGTCGTGCCGCAGGTCAATTGTCCCCTCTCGAGCAAGAGCACGTTGCTCGCCCCACGCTTCGCAAGGTGGTAGGCGACACTCGTCCCAACAATGCCGCCCCCCACAATGACGATGTCAACGTTGGCCGGAACGTTCTGGCCCACCTCTGCCCCCCCGGGATCACTGAAATTGTCTGACGACTCTACCGTAGGCGTGAATCATGAGCTAAATTTTTTCAGCAATGCGAATCTACTGCCATTAGGATCAACATCCAGGCAGAAGAGCCGCCGGCGTCTGTTCGATCGCGCAACGCAGCGGCATCCGACTCAGGGGACCCATGGTCGAGCGCACACGGGTTGTGGTCATCGGTGGAGGCGCCGTCGGTTGCAGTTGCCTTTATCACCTCGCTCACCTCGGCTGGACTGATGCGGTCCTGCTTGAGCAGAACGAGCTCACCTCAGGTTCGACATGGCATGCGGCGGGCAACTGCCCGACGTTCTCGACCTCCTGGGGGGTCCTGAAACTGCAGCAGTACTCGGCGGCGCTTTATCGGCAGCTCAGTTCCGCCGTCGAATACCCCATCAACTATCACGTAACCGGTTCGGTCCGGCTGGCCCACACCGCCGAACGGATGGACGAGTACCGTTACGTCCGCGGGCTCGCCCAGGCCAACGGCCTTGGCTATGAAATCCTGTCGCCCGCTGAACTGCGCGACCGTCATCCATTTGTCGAACTCGATGACCTGAAGGGCGCCCTGTGGGATCCCTGCGACGGAGACATAGATCCCGCTCAGCTGACTCAGGCGCTCGCGTCGGCCGCGCGAACGAAGGGCGCGAGAATTCAACGGTTTACCAAGGTCACCGGGCTCGCGCAGCAGCCGACCGGGGAGTGGCACATCGCGACGGACAAGGGCGACTATGTTGCTGATGTGGTGGTGAATGCGGCCGGCTATCGCGCAGGGGAAGTGATGGCGTTACTCGGACAAACACTGCCGCTCGTGACAATGTCGCACCAATACCTGGTGACCGAGGACATCCCAGAGTTACTGCAACGCTCCCACCGCGTTCCCCTCCTCCGCGATCCAGACGTCTCGTACTACCTGCGCCAGGAACGTGGCGGCCTGATTCTCGGACCCTACGAGCACCAGGCAACGCCTATGTGGCTCGGCGGAATCCCCGATGATTTTTCATACAAACTCTGGGACGATGCGCTAGATCGACTGGAAACGTATATCGAGGCCGCGTTCCGTCGCGTGCCCGTGCTTGCCTCCGCCGGCATAAAGCGCGTCGTAAATGGTCCGATCCCTTATTCACCGGACGGCCTGCCCTACGTCGGCCCGGCTCACGGGCTTAGGAACTTTTACCACTGCAATACGTTCAGCTTTGGCATCGCGCAAGCCGGCGGCGCTGGCAAAGCTCTTGCCGAATGGATAGTCAACGACGGACCCGAGTGGGACCTGTGGTCAATTGATCCGCGTCGCTTCACTGGATACGCGACCCGGACCTATACGATCGCCAAGGCACTCGAGACATATCAACACGAATATGCGCCGGCCTTCCCTTACGAGGAGCGGCCGGCCGGGCGGCCCCTAAGAACCTCACCACTCCATGATCTCCTTTCGGGGATGGGCGCTCATTTTGGCGTTCGCGGCGGCTGGGAGCGCTCCCTGTGGTATGACCAAAACCAAGAAGGCGCACCCAAGCTGACTTTTCGCCGGGACCGCTCGTGGATGCCCAGTGTTTCTGCGGAAGTGCACGCGGTCCGCAACGACATCGGGCTCATGGACCTCCCCGGCTTCTCCAAGTTCATCATTACCGGCCCCAATGCCGAGGCCTACCTGGATCGCCTGGTGTGCTCGAGACTGCCTCGACAGAATCGCATCTCCCTGGCCTATGTGCTCAACGCAGCCGGCGGAATCGTCAGTGAATTCACCCTCACCCGCCTGGGTCCACAGACGTTCTATGCGATCTCGGCAGCGATTGCCGAGCATCACGACGATGACATCCTGCGGGCCACCCTGCCGCCTGACGGAACCGTCAGCGTCGAAAGCCACTCAGCGCGACTCGGAACGTTGGTATTGGCGGGCCCCCGGTCGCGGGACGTCTTGGGCCAGGTCACTGAAGCGGACCTGTCTAACGAAGCGTTCCCATGGCTCTCCGCAAAATACATCGAAATCGGGTCCGCCAAGGTTCTCGCGATGCGAGTGAACTACGTGGGGGAACTGGGCTGGGAGCTTCACGTCCCCATCGAATATCAGGTCGGCGTTTACCGTGCGATTGTGGCCGCGGGTCGAGCTCATCGCCTCAGGCATTTTGGAATGTATGCGATGGACAGTCTGCGCATCGACAAGTGCTACCGTGGATGGAAATCGGACCTCGAGTCCGGCTACTCGCCCTTCGAAGCCTCGCTCGACCGGTTCGTCGATCTAGGCAAATGCGAATTTCCCGGCAAAAGCGCGCTAGTGGCCGAGAAGGCGCGGGGTGTCAGTCGACGCCTCGTACCCCTAACCCTGGATGACCCAGGTGATGCCGACGTTCCCTACTGCAGTAGCGTATTCGCGGGAGAGGAGTCCGTGGGCCTGGCGACCTCCGGCGTATGGAGCCACACCCTCAATCGCAGCGTTGTGCTCGCGTACGTCAAGAGCGGCTTCACCGCGGTGGGCACGAAACTCTCTATTGATGTCTTTGGGGAGCCTCGCACCGCCACGGTGGGGCGCGAACCCCTGTTCGATCCCGGAAATCTCCGCTCCCGTAGCTAATGGGCCGGCCCATGGCGGTTCCGCACATAGGGTTCCCTGACCTGAAGTCATGCGGCATCCAGCGAACTGAATGCGGGTCAGGCTGCCGCCAGCAAGAGCGCAGTGAGCTCGTCCGGCATGTCCATCTGCACGAAGTGCGTGCAGGGCAGTGTGCGCACGGTCCAGCCAGACCGGGACTTCAGCTTCTGGTAGAACGGCGTGAAGGTGGTGGGCTGAGGGTCGTTGCAATAGATGTAGGTCTTGCGGCCGATCCGCTCGATTCCCCCCGTGAGTTTCACGGACTGTGAAAAACAGGCGGTCGGTTGCGACATGCCATTTCGCGCCATAAAGTCGCGAACCTGCTGGCTCACCTTGCCGAACGCCTCCACGGGCAGCGGAGCCGTCAGCCATTCCTCACCGGGCTCAGTCGCGTGAGGTCTGTCCGGCGGCAGCATGCCGAACAACGACTGACCATCCTCCGGAACGAATGCGTCGAGGTAGACGAGCGAGGCGATCTTATCGGGTGCGGTATCGGCAACCCCCGTGACGACCATCCCTCCATAGGAGTGTCCGACGAGGACGATACCACTCAGGTTCTCGCACTCGATGACTGCAAGCACATCGCGGGTATGCGTGCCCAGATCGATATCGCGACTGAGGAGATGCCGGCGCTCACCAAGGCCCGTGAGCGTCGGCGTATAGACCTCGTGGCCTGCCTTCCGTAGTGCCTGCGCGATAGGCCGCCAAATGAGGGCGCCGGCCCAGGCTCCGTGAACGAGGATGAACGTAGCCATGCGGTTCGGCGATTATCAATAACAGCAGCGGACGATTATAGAGGTCGGTCGCAGGAAGGGCGAGCGGCCTTCAGTACGGGCATCGCTCGAAGCCTGGGACAGTCCGTTGCCCACGATAGCGCCTCCCGGGCAATGCAACTCATCAAAGTTCTTGTTGGCTTGATCGGGTCTGCACCACTACGATCCTACGTGATAGGTCCTGAAAGCACGGTGGTGCACGGAAAGCCGGTTAACGGGAGAGCGCCTTGAAAATCCTCATCGAGATCATCGGCTGGCTCGCCGCAGCGATGATGCTGTCCGCGTACGTGCTGCTGACGACGGGCCGATTGACCCCGACATCGCCCCTCTACCAGTGGCTTAACGTGCTCTCCGGTGCCGGCTTCATCGTGAACAGCGGATGGAACGGGGCTTACCCCTCCGCCTTCATCAACGTCATGTGGATGGCCATCGGACTCTATGGCGTCTTTCGCGGCACCCGTGCCCGTCCGGGTCCCGCGAGTTGAAGCTGGCGCTTCAGCGCAGCCGCTGGCCTGTCTCGGTCGGTTCTAGCCCGGCATTGTGAATCGGGGCCAGCGTGTTCCGAGACATCGCGCAGCCCGGGTTGTGGTAGACCGTGACGAGCACGAGATCATCAGTCATGAATGCGCCGCGGCCCGGACACGACTGGCAGGCGCCTCTTCCTGGGGGGACCCGACCGCCCCTGCGGTACGCCGGGCCTTGAACAGGGTTCTCGCTGCCAGAAGCGCAAGCAGCGCACCGGCCAGCTGCGCGGCGACGAAGGCCGGGACGTCCCCCGGACGAATCCCCGCAAACGTGTCCGACAGGGAGCGGGCAATCGTGATCGCAGGATTCGCAAACGAGGTCGAGGCGGTGAACCAATACGCCCCGCCGATCCACCCCGCCACCATCCAGGGCGCATCCTGCGGCCGTCGGTGCCCCAGAATCACCAGGAGCAACCCAAACGTGGCCACGCCCTCGGCAAGCCACTGGGAAGCTCCAGTGCGCGCGTGAAGCGAGTAGCTCACCCAGGGTAGATCGAACATCGCATGAGCCAGGATCACGCCCATACAGCAACCGAACACCTGGATCACTGTATAGGCGCCCGCATCCCACCACGAGAGCTCATGACGAGCCGCCCGGACCAACGAGACAGCTGGGTTGAAGTGCGCCCCACTGACCGGACCCAGAAGCGCGATCAGGGTCGCCAACACTGCGACTGTGGCCCCCGTATTTGCGAGCAGCGCGAGGGCGGCGTTCCCTCCGGCCAATCGTTCCGCCATGACGCCCGAGCCCACCACCGCAGCCGCCAGCAGCAGGGAGCCGATCCCTTCGGCGGCCAAGCGACGTGCCGCGTTCATGCGAGCCCCGGAGGCGCCGTCCTGCCGATCGCGTCCAGACGCTCCTGGAGCTTGATGCGGTCAAGCGAGGCCAGCGGCAGGCTGGTAAAGAGCTTGATGCGGTTGTCGAGCGCCTTGAAGGCGCTCCGGAAGGCGATCCACTTCTCGGTGTCCGAGCCCTCCACCGCCGCAGGATCCGGCACGCCCCAGTGGGCGGTCATCGGTTGCCCAGGCCAATAGGGACAGACCTCGCCGGCGGCGTTGTCGCAGACGGTAAATACGAAGTCCAGTGGTGCGGCGCCCGCGCCGGCGAATTCATCCCAGCTCTTGCTGCGCAGGCCTTCGGTTGGAAAGTTCATGTGCTCAAGCAGCTGCAACGCAATAGGGTGCACGGTCCCCTTGGGGTGGCTGCCAGCACTGAAGCCGCGAAATCTTCCTCGCCCCCATTGGTTGAGCAGGGCCTCCGCAAGGATGCTGCGGGCGGAGTTACCAGTGCAGAGGAACAGTACGTTGTAGGGTCGATCTGCCACGGTGTGCGCTACCGAGTGTCGTCCAGGACTTTCATCATGCAGGTCGCCGAAGCCGGGCACAGCGAGCGAAACTCTTCGCTGCCGCGCACATCCTCCGGCACATCAATTCGTTCGATGCTGCGATAGCCCAGCCGCGCAAAGAATTCCGCGGCGGTCTGAGTGAGAAGGATGAGGCGCCCCACCCGGGTCGCATGGGCCTGCTTCTCCAGCGCCTGCACGATGGCCTGCCCCAGGCCCACCCCGCGGCGATCGCCCGCGACGACCACGGAGCGGAGCAGCGCGGCGGACCCGAATGCTTGCAGGGCACCGGCGGCCACGACACGTCCGTCCTCGCGGAACACGGTGAAGCTGGGTTTGGAGGCCGCAAGATCACCCGTAGGCAGCCCCGCCTGTTCCAGGAGCAGGCGGGTGAACGCAAGATCGCCTTCAGTTGCAGCACGCAATTCCGTCACGCGCGTCACTCAGCTCAGGTAGCCGCGGGCGCACGGCAGCTCGGCGCGCAACAGGGTGCTTCGGCCTGCCCCTTTTCCTGGATGGACCGTATCTCGTCCGTCCCGTATACGGTGCTTTCGCCCAAGGTCAGAAAGCTCTCCCACTGGACGCCCTGGGGGTCTTCGATCCAGCTCTTCTCGCTATTGGCATAACAGCAGGTTGTCGCGCCCTCCTCGATCACGGGACCAGCGGCGCGCTGCAGCCGCTCGTACACCTGTGCAAGCTCACCGCGATCTTCCACCTGGATCCCCAGGTGCTGCACGCCGGACTTCCCGCCGCGCTGGCTGATCGCGAAGTTCACCCGCGGATCCTCCAGCATCCATTTTGCGTAGTCGGCCTTGCGAACCGAGGGCTCAGTGTCAAAGAGCTGCGAATAAAAGCGGACCGAGGCATCAAGATCCTTGACGGACACGTGGACGTGTAGACGCTTCATGCTCGCTTCCTTCGTTGGGCCGCAGCGGCCAGCGGCGCGCAATCCGCACCGCACGCCTCTTCAGCAAGGCTGCAACAGTTCTCCGTCAGGAATCCGACCAGGGCATTCATGTGCTCGAAATTCGGGCTGTAGAAGAGATTGCGACCCTCCCGTCGACTGACGACCAGTCCAGCCTGAACGAGGCCTTTCAAATGGAACGACAGCGTGGGAGCCGGTACATCCAGTCGCTTGGTCAAATCAGATGGGGTGTACCCCTCGGGGCCTCGTTTGACCAGGAGGCGAAAGACTGCGAGCCGCGATTCCGAGGCAAGCGCACTCAGGGCGTCGATGGCTTCAGTCGATTTCATAGTTCCAATTATATGCAATCAATAATGAACCGCAACGGCCGATGGCGCCACTCCACCAGCCAGCGGGAATTCGCGGTGGTGGTGACGGCTCCATACCCGGTATGTTTCCGAAGTGGCGACTTCGCCTACGGAACCTGGGCGGACGCTCCATTAGTAATAGCTAAATGTTGACGCGGAAGCGGCTGCCATTATACTGAAGTTTATGCTTCAGTATCAGATCGATGATCTTTTCCATGCCCTGGCCGCGCCGGGCCGCCGGGCCATGGTGGATCGCTTGGCCAGGGGCCCCGCCACGCTCAGCGAGCTGGCGGAGCCCATGGACATGACCTTGACCGCCGTGACCCAGCACCTGCGCATCCTGGAGGCCAGCGGCTTGGTGCACTCTTATAAGCAGGGCCGTACGCGGCATTGTCGCCTGCGTTTTGGGGCCATGGACCAGGTGACGAAATGGATCGAGGGGCGCAAGGCCCTGTTGGAGAGCCGTCTGGACCGCCTGGGCGAGCTGCTTGAAGAGGATGAGGCGGCAGAGAAGAGGAGGCGCCGATGAAAGCTAAGCATGCCCTGATCCACGACACCTTCACGCTGGAGCGCCGCTATCCGTCCGCGCCAGCCAAGGTCTACCGTTATTTCTCCGAGCCGGAGTACCGCAAGCGCTGGTTCGGTTCCACCGAAGACTGGAGCCAGCGTTCCCACAGCCTCGACTTCCGCGTCGGAGGCCAGGAGCTGGAGCAAGGCGCGCCTCCGGGCGGCCCCCTCATCACCTACGACAGCCGCATCCTGGATATCGTGCCCGGTGAGCGCATCATCAACAGCTACGTCCTGGCCGCCGCCGGCGAACGCTTCTCGGTCTCGCTCTCCACGGTGGAGTTCTTGCCCGACGGGACAGGGACCTTGATGCGCGTGACCGAGCACGGCGCGTACTTTGACGGCAACCCTGAGGGCCCCCAGATGCGGGTCCATGGCATCGGCGAACAGTTGGACCTGCTGGGCCGGGTGCTGCAAAAAGACCAAGACTGAACTTCTCCTTCAAGGATCCAGCATGCCCAAGCTCGTCGCCCGTTGCATCACCATCTCGTTAGACGGATTCTCCGCCGCCAAGGGCCAAGCGCTCGATGCGCCCTTTGGTAAGGACGGCATGCGCCTGATGGAGTGGGCCTTTGCCACCAAGTACTTTGCCAAGATGAGCGGTCAAGAGGGTGGTGCCGAGGGCCTCGACAACGATTTCCTCGTCCATTCTGACGACAACATCGGCGCCACCATCATGGGCCGCAACATGTTCGGCCCGCAGCGCGGCCCCTGGCCCAACGAGGACTGGAAAGGCTGGTGGGGCCCGAACCCGCCCTATCACCACCCGGTCTTCGTGCTCAGCCATCACAAGCACTCGAGCTTCGAGATGGAAGGAGGAACCAGCTTCAGTTTCGTCAACGATGGCATCGAGTCCGCTCTAAAGCGGGCCTTTGCGGCGGCCAAGGGCAAGGACGTTCGCATCGGAGGGGGCGCTTCCACGGTCAGCCAGTATCTGAAGGCTGGCCTGGTGGATGAGCTGCATTTCGTACTGGTGCCGATGTTGCTGGGCAGCGGCGAAAGGATCTTTGAGGGATTGGACGGGCTCTCAGATAGGTACGAGGTTGCCGAGTACATCCCCTCGAGGACCGTCGCTCACGTGCGCATCGTAAAGAAGGCTGAGTGTTGAGGACCTCGCGGCTTCGAAGAAGTTCTACTCGGTCTCGGCGGTCTTCAGGTTTGAGAACGTGATGATCGATCAGTGTCGGCGACCTGGCCGGCACGATCAGGATCGGCGCCCCGTAGCCACTCGCATGGCACGCCGGAATCATCTCGCCCATACTAATCAGGTACTTATGCGCAATCGATTCCCCGCCACCCTGAGAGGGGTGATTCCAGGAGACCAACAGGGTGGAGGATTTAGTTGGCAACTAGCGCGTATGGCCCGCACCAAATACACCGGCGCGCGCCTGCGAGGTCACTGCAGCGATGGTTCCAGGCGTCGCTTACTATTGGTGCCCACGGTGCATACGACAATGAATTGCTTCTGAAAAGTAACGACACCCCAGGGAGCCCGACGATTAATAACCCACCGGCCCGCCTTCACCGTATCCCTCCACGGTCGGGCTGCGCCCGTCCATCGAGCCGCCGCCTTCTTTCACAGGCCGCACGCTTGTCGCGCATCCGTATAGCGCTGGGTGTCCTGATGGCATTTGCTGCAGTAGCTTCAGCGAGCGCCTCGTCCACCCCCTCCACTTCCGCCGATCCGTTCGCGGCCACCGACCGCATTTTCGCGGACTTCTGTCTGGATGCACACATACCCGGATTGGTCTATGGGGTGCTCATCGACGGCAGGCTGGTCCATGTGGGCACTTTCGGCGTGCAGGACCTGGATTCAAGGCGGCCGGTCAATGCCGACACGCTGTTCCGAATTGCCTCGATGACCAAGGCGTTCACCGCGCTCACGGTCCTCAAGCTGCGCGACGAAGACCGGATTCGCCTCGATGACAACGCCGAGGAATATGTGCCGGAAATGCGCGACTGGAAGTACCCGACTGAGGACTCGCGGCGCATTCGCGTGCGCGATCTCCTGAGCCATTCGGGCGGATTCGTGACGGATGACCCGTGGGGTGATCGCCAGACACCATTGCCCGAGGCGGACTTCTCGCGCCTCTTGCGCGCGGGCGTGCCCTTCACGCGCGCACCTGGAATTGCATACGAATATTCGAATCTGGGCTATGCGCTGTTGGGACGCATCATCACCAATGTGTCACAGCATCCGTATGCGGAAACCATCACCCAGACGCTGCTGATGCCGCTGGGCATGACCTCGTCAGGATTCATCGCGGAGGCGGCACCGAAAGAGCGCCGCGCACTGGGCTATCGGTGGGAAGACAATGCTTGGCGCCCGGAGCCGCTGCTCGGCCCCGGCGCATTTGGCGCCATGGGCGGCCTGCAGACGAGCGCAAACGATTACGCTAAATGGGTGTCCTTCCTGCTCTCGGCATGGCCCGCCCGCGACGGCAAGGACGCAGGCCCTGTACGGCGCAGCACCGTACGCGAACTGGCAGAAGGTGTGAACATGCCCCGCCTGCGTGACCGATTTGCGCGCACCGGATCACCCACGTGCAAAGAAGCTGTGGCCTACGGCCGCGGTATGATCGTCGCCCTGGACTGCGATCTGGGCCTGACTCTCAGTCACGGCGGCGGCTACCCGGGGTATGGCTCGCACGTGCTTCTTCTGCCCGATCGCGGCGCAGCCATTTTTGCCTTCGCAAACCGCACCTATGCCGGCCCCAGTGCTCCGGTGTGGGACGCAGCGGTCTCGCTCCTCAGGGCAGGCGCGCTGCCCGGCGAACGCGGCGTGACGCCCTCCCCCGAGCTCCTTGAGTCCTATCGCACAGCAGCCAGGATTTACGAAAGTGGAAGCCTCGGGCAAAGCGTCGATGCGCTGGCAATGAACTTCCTGATGGATCGGGATGCCGACGGGTGGGCACGCGACCTCGGCCGGCTGAAGAGCCAGGTCGGCGAGTGCGATACGTCGGCTCCACTGACCGCAACGGGCGCACTTGCCGGCGAGTTCACCTGGCGCTGCTCGCACGGTCGGCTGAACGGCAGCCTGCTGCTGACCCCCACGCGACCTCCGAGGATTCAGCAGCTCAAGCTCGCCCCGGTTTCCCCCTGAGACAGCAGGTGAGACAGCGGGCAGGACAAGGAACAGTAACTAGCCGCGCGTGCTGATGCATGATGGCGCGGACCCGTCGTGCCGTATACGATCGACGCAACGCGGCCTGTCGCGGCGAACGGAAGGGGATTCTCATGAACCGACGCGACTTGCTGTCAAATGCCGGCGCATTGATTGCGGGCACCGGTCTGGCGCTCAAGAGCGATCTCGTCAGCGCCGCCACCGGTGCCGAATCTTCCAAGTTGTTTCTGCCGCCGGATCGCCTTGCACCGGCTACGTTCGACCGCCTGCCCCTGAGCTGGCACAAGGAACGCTTCCGTACCCTGCAGGGCCGTCTGGAACAGGACGGCTACGATGGCATCTTCCTCACCGATCAGTGGAACATCATCTACTTCACCGGGCTGTTCCACACCAATACCGAACGACCGTTTTATGCCTTCATCCCGACCAGGGGCGAGCATCCGGTCTGGTTCTTTCCGGCGCTCGATCGTGACCTGGTGCGCAGCTGGTGGTACGAAGACGGCGACATGTACTTCGACTACCCGAATGTTGCAGGCGCCATGCCCAACGATGGCAAAGTCATCAAGGGACCGAAGCAGGACCTGTGGCGCTGGGCATTCCAGGGCCTGAAACGGCGCGGGTTCGCGAACAAGAAGCTTGCCGCCGACCGGGAATTCGTCCCTTCGCTGCAGAAGGCCGTGGTCGCGGAGCTGAAGAAGCCGATGGAATCGGCCGCCGATCATTGCATGTACCTGCGCATGCGCAAGACGCCGGAGGAACTGGCGCTCACACGCCGCGCCTATGCCTATTTCGACCGCATGCACGCCTTTGCGCGCGATCTGCTGCTCACCAGGGGAACGGATCTTACCGACTATGAAATCGCTGCGGCGGCCACCAAGTTCGGCGTCGACATGATCATGGCGGATATCAAGCACGATGGCACGCCACACACCACAGTCGGCATCGAGGTGGACGTGAGCTGCCGGGCGGGCAAGATCACCGGCTACCCGCACCCCAACCAATTCCTCTATAACAAGGTAGCGAAAGGCCAGGCTTTGCAGGTGGAGGGAGTGGTCCGGATCGGTGGCTGCGGCGGTGAGTTGTACCGGCCATTCATGATTGCCCCGCGTACCCCTCACATGGAGAAGATCTGGACGGTGAACCGCGACTGTTGCCTGATGCAGAAGGACCTGTCACGCAAGGGCACCGAGTGCGCTGACGTGGCCTTCCCCATTCATGAGTTTCAAGTGAAGCAGGGAGTGCAGAAGTGGGTCTACCATCGTCCCGCCCATGGCGAGGGCATGGAAGGTCACCAACCACCCTATCTCGCCCTGGGCGATCACACCGTGCTGGACACCGGCATGTGCTTCTCGGTCGAACCGGGCCTGTTCGACCCGGAGGCCGGTGTCGGCTCAAACTTTTCCGACCTCTTCGCGGTGGAACCGACTGGACCTTCCCTGGGTATGTCCCGGGTCCCCTACAGCCAAGAGTGGATGTGGATAACCCTGTGACTATCCTCGCGGGCGCTCGCAGCTGACTGCTCGCCAGACAGGCGAGCATCATCGTGGTGCTCGATAGCTGTCATATCGCTGCACCTGTAACCGCGCCGCGCGGAGCACCCTGCCACATTCGGGACTCGCTCCGCTGCCGCAGGAGTATCCGGAAGGCCAGCCCATGCGTAACCGGCAACAGCGGCACAGCGAACGGTGCCCGCCGGACAGTCCTCGACGGGCCCTTCGCGGCCACTCGCGAGCTGGTGGCCGGCTTCTGGCTATGGGAGGTCAAGGATATGGACGAGGCGGTCGCCTGGGTGAAGCGCGGTCCCAATCCCATGCCAGGACCAGGCGAGATCGAAATCCGGCCGCTGCAGGAGCTGGCTGCTCTCAGATGACCCCAGGGATTTCAGCCACCCGGATCCGGCGCTAACTTCGGTGAGTGCTGGCTAATCGGTCACAGGCGTCCACGACTTATCCGGATCAAAGCGCTCCATGGTCTGGAATGCCCTGGAAGTGTCGGCGCCGAAGTCTTTCTGGTAGACGGTCCCGGTGTTGCTCACGATGAAGGTCTTCAGGCCAGTCTGGCCATACTCCGCCGGTGCAGCCACGAGGGCAAAGCCACCAATCATGATGCCCTTCACTACGAAGTCCATTTCCCCCAGCGGCGCATGGGGGCCCTGCCCCTTCAGTACTTTGAAGAAGTACCCGTGGTACGGCGAGGATGGCAACGCGTAGCCTTGCTCGATCGCGTGCGCAATGTTCTTGCCTATCGGGCCGTCCCAGGTTCCGTCCGGGTTCTGCCATGCCAGCCCGTCCTGCTTGCCGGGACTCGCAATTACACGTTGCGCATACTGGGCAACGTCGTAACCCTCCCGCTTGCGGAAGGCGTAGTCGTATTGCGCCTCCACGAAGCCGCGGCAGATTTCAATAGCATCGAGCTCATTGCTACCGATGCGCCGATCGTAGAGCTCCTTGCGCCCCGCCGCGGCATCGAACGACCATCGGCCTCCGTGCTTTACGATGGGTATAGAAAACGGCCATTCGCCCGCGCCCACCAGCAGTCGTGCGCGGTTGGTCTTGGTGTCGACTGCGACTCGCTCGTTCGTGCGTGCTTGCGCTGCGAACTCCTGAGCGCGCTCTCGATCCTGTGCATATTCACCCGTCAGGACCAAATCTTCCCCACCCGGACCCACGAGCTTGAGCAGGGCAGGCACATCAAAGTTCTCAGCCGCGTCGATCATGGCCTCGGCAGCCTGTTCGGGGCTCGCGAACGTCTGGGCGGCTCCCGTGCTCGACGGGGCGTTCCCCGGCGCACTCTGAGCGGCGGGCTCCGCCGCAACCGCGATTGGCGCCATCAATGCCCCCAACGCGGCGCTGGTGACCCACACGATGGCGGCTATGGTCGTCTGCGCAGATGCGGATTTCATGCTTCTTGCTCCATTGACTGGCGTCTGAGATATCCGGCCTCTCACCTGCGCCTCCCGCCGCCGCCACTGCGGCCCCGCGACATGGAACTCGACGCGCCGCGACTGCTCGCAGCATTGGTTCGCGATCCGTTATAGCTGCCCCCCGAGAACGCGCCGCGATCTCCGCTCGCACCCGAGCCACCGCCCGACAGGTCGCGGCTGCCCACCCGATCCGCTCCTCCCCCGCCGTACGTCGAACCTCCGCTGCCGCCCACGCCGCCGGCTCCCATGTCGCGGCCGCCCCCAGCTCCCATGTCACGGGTGCCCGCCGAAACCCCGCCCTGGCGGCTGAGCTGCTGCTGTGCACCGGCGGCACGCGTTGTGTCGGGTGCACCGCGGGTGCTGCCTCCGAAGCGGTCCGCAGTCGCCCGATCCTGATAGGGAGTACCGCCCCGGTGTTCAGGCCGGTGCTGCCATTCGTTCCCGCCGGCCCCACCTGCGCCTCCCGGACGGCCCGCGCCACCGACTCCGCCGACGCCACCCGCCCCGCCAGGTCCGCCCACGCCACCGACTCCGCCCACTCCGCCCACTCCGCCGACGCCACCGACGCCACCGACACCACCGACACCGCCGACGCCACCCCCCGCGCGGACGAAGTTATTGTTGTGATTGATGTATACGTTGCCACCGCCCCACCCGCATCCATAGCCCCAGCCGCCGCTCATCCACGCACCCATCATGATTCCAATCCCGAACGTGATGGCGAGAGATCCGGGCGGCGGGTAATAGATCGGCGGATAGGGATAGTAGGGATAGTACGGGGCGCCGTAGACCACCGTAGGGTTGTAGGAGGGAACGTAGACCACCTGCGGATTCGCCTGCTCAATGACGATCACGCTCTGGGATTCCACAACCTTCGTTTCGATCTTCTGCTGCTCGTTGGTCTTCAGGTTGCCCTTGTCCTGAGCTTTCTTGCGCATCCGCTGCACCGCGTCCATCACGTCCTTCTGCTGTGCGAGGAACGCATTGCCAAGATCGGTCGTCCACTGGATGTCATCCGCGAGCCGCTTCACCAGATCCGGCAGGCCCGCCATCGACTGAATGCTCGGGTCCCAGGGTTGTTTGGCGACGGCCGTAGCCAGCGCCTCGTCCTTCAGGCCGGGGTTCTTTGCCAGCCACTGCTGTAACTGGACGAGTTCCAGGGGATAGGTGGACGCTGCCAGGGTCTGCGCCAGCAGAGGATCCGGGTAGAGCGCGACCGGAGCCACCAGCGAATCCAGTTGCTCGGGCGGAATCTTTGCAGACTCGCTCTTCGGCGCCGGCGGAACCGATGCAGGCGCAGCCGGCGGTGCCGGGTTGGCGGCTTGAGCTAGCGCGAAGTGTGCCAACGCGTCACCGAAGGCGAGCACCGCGGCTACAACGGCCACGAGCACGCGGCGGGCGTCTCCTTGCGCTGGATGCTGACTAGGTTTCATATCGCTGGTCCTTCGAATTCCGCCGTCCGACTCCCAGTTTCGCGCAGTGCAGCAATAGTTCCCGCCGGAGATTCACGGCCCCGGTCGTTGCGCCCAGTGCGTTGCACCGTAGCGGGGATTATCGGCACAAGCACACCGCAATTGCGCTTCCCCTAAGGGCAGGTACTCGTCGTCACTCCCGATGGTATGTCGTGCGTCCATGGCAGGTCGAGTCCGGGCCGCCAAAAGGGCCCGGAACCCAGGAGCACCAGAAACCGGCCACCACGCAACAGGGGTGCTGCCCCGCACCGCCGGTCAGCCCCCCCAGCAGGCTGCCTCAGCAGGTGCTGCAGCGCAGAAGCTCCTCCCGCGTAAATCCTTGGATTGCTTGGGTCACCGGCCTTCGGGCAGCCGCTGCACCGAAAACGCCAGGCACGTCAAAGTGCCCGCTCCCAGTCACTACCTTGGAATCGCCAGCGGACCGCGGCTCCGTTGGTCGTTCGCATTCGCTCGCGGTAGCCGGTCCGCGCCGCCGGTTTCGCCTGCTCTGCGCCCGTATACCAGCCACCGCGGGGGCCCGCCTGATCGCCGCGGGACAGGCACCTTGAAAGTCCCCTCACGCGGCCTCGTTGCCCATCCCGCCGTTTCTGGCAATCGCTGCGCCTCGAACGGGGGTGGCCGCCGTGCTGCTGCCACGGCAAGTGGCCACCCCGAGCCAAGATGGGTGGGCGGCGCTTCGCCAGAGCGAAATGAGCTTCAGCCAGGGCAGGCAATGGAAGGCGCTCATCAGCGCATACATGACGACCATTCCGCCCAGCGGCGACATGTGTGTCGCCACGGAACAGGACATCTGATGTGCGCCAGCCTGTGGGACGCCCGAGAGAGCCGCCATCAATGCGAACGTCGGAGTGGCCGCCAGCGAGAGCCACTCGGCAGGGCGCGAGGCTAGCGGCGTCCGACGCTCGACTACCATCGTTCTCTCCTCACCCGGCCACTCAGGCATTGGGTCACTACCGCTGCGCCCGGGTAAAGGTCGCTTCCTTTGCCTCCGACACTGCGACCCATTTGGAGTCGGGTGCAGTCTCGGCTTGGTAGTTGTCGTGCCAGTTCCACCACTTGTAGGGCGGTGTCTGGGGGTAGCCCACCGGGGAATCCTCCCAGACCTCCTGCCGGCCGAGCGGCGTGATGTCAAGGTAGCTCCAGACGGTTCCCAGCGCTTCGTCGCCGCGCTCATTGATAAAGTAGGTGCGGAACACCCGCTCGCCCTCGCGGAAGAACACATTGTGGCCGTGCCATTCGTCCACACCAAAGTCTGCATCGAAGCTGTCGGTGATGGTGTACCAGGGCATGTCCCATTCCATCCGGGCCTTCAGACGTGAAATGTCCGCCTGCGGTGCCCGCGAGGCGTAGGCCAGCGTGGTGTTGCGGGCATTCAGATGGGCGAGGTGGCTGACCTGATCGGCGCCGAGGGAGCACCCGCGGCACGCATGCTCGGGCCAGCCGAATACCCCGGGCTCGAAGAAAGCGCGATAGACGATCAGCTGCCGGCGGCCCTCGAACAGGTCGAGCAGGCTGGCCTTGCCCCTGGGCCCCTCGAATACGTACGGTTTCTCGACCGCCATCCATGGCATTCGCCGCCGTTCGGCGGCCAACGCGTCGCGGGCCCGCATGGTGGCCTTTTCTTTCACGAGCATCTGCTGCCGCGCAGCCTCCCAGGCTTCCGGCGACACGATCGGTGGGGTACGCATGGCGGGCTGTGCGCCGTTGTGATCATTTTCAGGGGTCTTGGTCTTGGTCATGGTGCTAGGGATCTCCGAATTAGACTACGTGGGGTGTTGAGGAGAGCGCCTTCAATCGTGCTTCGGTCAGTTAACCGGCTGTGCGGTAAATTAGCCGTAGTCAGACCAACCACGGGAGTGACAAGTGTGTCGGGATTTCAATGGACTCAATGATCACCGCAGCAGCCCGTGCGCTCGCCGGGGGTGATCCTCTCGGCGCCTTGAAGCGAATCGCCTTGCGGGACGACCCTCCCGCGCTTGCGCTCCGCGGAATTGCCATGGCCCAGCTGGGCGACCTCACCAGAGCGAAGGACCTGTTGCGGCGCGCCGCGCGCCACTTTGGCGCAAGGGAGCCCCTGGCGCGCGCGCGCTGCATCGTTGCCCAGGCCGAGATCGCGCTTGCCGCGCGGGAGCTGGGACGGTCGGCCGGGCCGCTACAGGCGGCACGCACGGCCCTCGAAGCGCACGGCGACCAGGCGAACGCCGCGCACGCGCGGTATCTCGAGATCCGACGTCTGATACTGATGGGCCGTGTCGACGAAGCCGACACCATGCTCGCCCCGCTCGATCCCGGAGGCCTGCCGCCGCCGCTACGAGTGATTCACGAGCTGGCGATTGCAGGAATCGCCACACGGCGTCTTCGGATCCGGGCGGCGCGCGAGGCACTCGCTGAGGCGAAGCAGGCCGCGCGCGCGGCAGGAATCGCGGCCCTGGCCGCGGAAGTGGACAGCGCAGACCGAGTCCTGACGACACCGGCGGCGCGTGTGATCGCCGCGGGCAAGGACCGGATGCTGCTGCTGGAGGAAGTCGAGGCGCTGCTGACCTCCGGGGCACTTATCGTGGACGCGTGTCGTCTGGGCGTCCGCGACGCGAACACCGTGATCCCGCTCGCAAGACGCCCCGTGCTGTTTGCCCTCGCCCGCGCGCTGGGCGAGGCATGGCCGCTCGATGTGTCGAGGGAGTACCTGGTTGCGCGCGCATTTCGTGGCAAACGTGCCGATGAAACCTATCGGGCGCGGTTGCGAGTCGAGGTCGGACGGCTGCGCCGGGAGCTGCGGCAGCTCGCTGGCGTGAGCGCCACTCGGCGCGGGTTTGCGCTGGCGCCGCGCAAGGCATCTGAGGTCGTCGTATTGGCACCGCCGGTGGAGGATGCGAACGCGGCCGTGCTCGCCTGCCTCGCCGACGGTGAGTCATGGTCGAGCTCAGCACTCGCGCTGGCGCTCGGGACGGGCCAGCGTACGATGCAGCGGGCGCTCGAGGCGCTGGCGGCGGCCGGCAAAGTGCAGGGATTCGGCCACGGTCGGGCTCGCCGGTGGGTGACTCCCGCTGTCCCTGGATTCACGACGGCTTTGTTACTCCCGGCCACCCTCTCCTAGGGACTAGGATGCAGGTATGAAGCGATCGGCAGCCAAGATCCTCCGCGAGTATTCCTTCCCAGGCGTCGAGAACGTTCACGGGGTGTCCTATGACGGTCAGCAGGTCTGGTTTGCCGCGGGAGAGACGCTCAAGTCCTTTGATCCGGCGAACGGCAAGGCACTGCAATCGTTCGCCATCCCGGCGCATGCGGGGACGGCGTTCGATGGGCAGCATCTGTTTCAGATTGCCGAAGAGCGCATCCAGAAGATCGATCCGACCACCGGGCGTGTCCTTTCCACGATCCCGGCACCCGGAGGCGGCCGCGACTCCGGCCTCGCGTGGGCCGAGGGGACGCTGTGGGTCGGACAGTATCGCGAGCGAAAGATCCACCAGATAGACCCCGCGACCGGGAAGATCCTGCGCACCATTGAGTCCAACCGCTTCGTGACCGGCGTCACCTGGGTTGATGGAGAGCTCTGGCACGGAACCTGGGAGGCAGATGAGAGTGACCTGAGGCACATCGATCCCAAAACCGGGACGGTCCTGCAGAAGATCGACATGCCAGCGGGTGTCAACGTGACTGGTCTTGAATCAGACGGTGGGGAGCGCTTCTTCTGCGGAGGCGGAAGCAGCGGAAAGGTGAGAGCCGTCCGCCGCCCGGCCAGAGGTTAATCACCGCCGCTCGCGGCGACGCCGATCAGCGCGGGCATCAACTCTCCATTTCGCAGTAGCTGCGTCGTGCTTCGCCTGACCACTGAACTTTCCGCGATGAAGCACCTGGACTCCAGAGCAGTTCCCTGCAATGGCCTCACAGGACCGCCATGAAGACCGGATTGTGTCCGGCAACAAATGGCGAGCCGGCGATAGCGCTCAACGAGCCATCCGGGTTTCTCTCGAATCCGGATACGCTGTTGGCACCCTCGTTGGCGACGTACAGGAATTGATTGGACGGGTCGACGGTCACTGAATAGGCGTTTCTCCCGCAGGGATAGGGATAGCCGGGGGCCGGGCCCAGGTCGCCATATGCATCAGTAATCGCATATCCAACGACGCCGCCCCTGCTCGCACCATAGAGGAATGCACCATTGCGATCGGTTGCGGCGTAGTTCTCCACGGGGGCGAGCCATCCGGAACCAAAGGTCAGAGCCCCCGACACGTTGTCAATCGCGAATGCCACGACAACAAGACCATTGGAGGGGTCGAAGGCAGTCACGTAGAGGCCGTAGAACGCCGGGGAGTCTACGAATACCAGGCCTAGAGGACTTACATCGGGAAACCCAGGGGGTCCCGCGGCGAAGGGTGATCCGGACACTGGCGTCAGCGCACCCGTCCCGGCGTCGATCGTAAATGCGGAGATGTCGTTCGAACCGCTGTTCGCCACCAGGGCAAACTTTCCGGCCCGGTCCACTGATATTGCCGTTGGAGCGGTGCCCGTTGCGTAGGCAGCCGTTGGCAGCGCAGTCAAGGCCCCGGTGAGCGCATCGACCGAGTAGGCGGACAAGTTGTTTGTGCCGTTGTTGACGACGTAGAGATGGGCACCCGTCGGATCAAACGCCAGAGCCTGCGGATCCGTGCCCGCCGCAAAGGGAGAACCCGCAATTTCAGTCAACGTTCCGCTTGCGGGATCGACCGCATACGCCGAAATATTGTTGGATGTTTCGTTGACGACATACACATGCAGACCATCCGGGCTGCCCGCTATGCCATAAGGCGACGTGCCCGTGGGCACTGGCGTGCCGACGGCAGTCAGGCCGCCCGTTCCAGAGTCGATTGCATACACCGAGATAGAACTATCGCCTGCATTGGCTACATAGGCGAAGCGTCCAACGCCCGAGCATGCTACCGAGATGTTGCTGATATTCTCGCTACCCACAACGCCGGTTCCGTTCGTAACCACGCAATTCTGTGTCGGGGAGCCAGGCTCGGTTCCGACCGTCACCTGGTAAGCGCTCCCCTGTATGACCCCTGACGGAAAAGTGAATGTCCCGGCCGCGGGCACCGCAAGTTGCACCGGAGCATTCACCATGTCGTTGTAGTTCAATATCAAGCCAGAGCCGGTAAGGCCGGTCACCGTACCGCCCACAGTGACGGTCGCCAACGTCGTACAAGCAACAGCGACGTCGGTTATGTCTGCCGTCCCGACCGTGCCCGCCGCGTTGGTGATGACGCAACTCTGCGCTGGTGAAGAGGGCTGAGTCTTCACCGTCACCGAGTACGAGGCGTTCGCGACGAGGCCCGTGGCGAAGGAGAATGCACCGGCCTTGGAAACCGCCAGATCGTCGCCGCCGTTGTTCTGCAATGCCAGGCCGCTGCCGGCCAGCCCGGTGACCGTGCCACCGACCTTATAGGTGACCACAGGCGGTGGAGGGGTGGGTGGTGCAGAGTCCCCGCCACCGCACGCTGTGAGCGCTGCCAGCAAGGCAGCGCACCAGAGGAACCGTGCCGCCTGACGCTTGTTACTTTTCATCTCGAGCCGCCCCCCATGACGTCGACGGCAACACGAGTCACCAGGGCAGCGCTTTGGCTGCCACCGCGGCAGGCGTTTGATGCCATCGGCAATGCTTTGATGCTTCAGCTATAGATGAAGAGTCCCGGCAGCCCAGTTTGGACACCCAAACGTCGAATGAATGACGCTGCGGTCGGCGGCGTTGGCTTGGTTGCGCTGAATATCTTGGTTGGCTTAGTCCGACCGGCCGGGCTGAACGGCCGGAGAATCCCGGTCTGCTGCACGGGGGTCCGCCCTGCCAGGGCGGGTGGCGTTTCCAAGCCGCGAACCCGGCGCCTTACGCTCAGCGGCGGCGGATTGTCCATCCGTTGGTTGTTGGACTCCTCCGGCCAGGCGCGCTCGCTATAGCCTTAGCCGGCGCAGGCGCAGCGCGTTACCGATCACCGACACCGAGCTGAGCGACATGGCTAGCGCTGCAACGATCGGACTGAGAAGCAGACTGAAGCTCGGATAAAGAACGCCAGCGGCAATCGGTATACCCACTACGTTGTAGGCAAAGGCAAATCCCAGGTTCTGACGGACGTTGCGCATCGTTGCGCGGCTCAGTGTGATCGCCCGCGCAATGCCGGCAAGGTCACCCTTCACCAGGGTAATTCCGGCGCTCTGAATGGCGACTTCGGTCCCAGTTCCCATGGCAACGCCCACCGCGGCTGCGGCCAAAGCCGGGGCATCATTCACACCGTCTCCCGCCATGGCCACGATGCATCCCTCCGCCGTGAGCTTCTTGACGATCCGGCTCTTGTCCTGCGGCAACACATCGGCTTCGACTTCCTTGATGCCGAGCTTGCGTGCAACGGCGTTGGCCGTCGTGTGATTGTCACCGGTCAGCATCACGACGCGAATGCCGTCTTTGCGCAGGCCATCAAGAGCGGCCAAGGTCGTGGACTTGATCGGATCGGCAATGGCGATCAGCCCGCCCAGTGCCTGGTTCACCCCCACAAAGAGCACCGTGGCGCCGTCGCTGCGAAGCGCGTCGGCCTTGCGTTCAAGCTCGCCCAGTGTGATGCCGGTATCTGCCATCAGCTTGGCGTTTCCGAGCGCTACGGACCAGCCGCCGACGTTGCCCGTTACGCCCTTGCCCGTGACCGAGACAAACGCGGTCGCGGACTGGATCGCAGCACCTCGATCCCGGGCCGCGGCCACGATGGCCGCGGCAAGAGGATGCTCGCTCGACTGCTCAAGACTGGCTGCCAGGCGCAGGATTTCTGATTCCGACAATGCTGCGGCAGGAACCACGGCGGTCACACGAGGCTTGCCCTCCGTAAGCGTCCCGGTCTTGTCCACGACCAGCGTATCCACCTTTTCCATGCGCTCGAGGGCCTCTGCGGACTTGATCAGCACCCCGGCGGCGGCGCCCTTTCCCACCCCGACGCTTATTGACATCGGGGTCGCCAGGCCCAACGCACAGGGGCAAGCGATGATCAGGACGGAGACTGCCGCAATCAGGGCGTATGCGAGTGCCGGGGGCGGACCGTAGAACGCCCAGACGGCGAACGCCACCACAGCAATCCCAAGGACCGCCGGAACGAAGTAGGCTGCCACCGAATCGGCCATTCGCTGGATCGGCGCACGGCTGCGCTGCGCCTCGGCGACCATCGTCACGATGCGCGCGAGCATCGTGTCAGCGCCGACCTGGTCGGCGCGCATGATCAGTGCGCCGGTCCCGTTGACCGTCCCGGCAATGAGCCTATCGCCGGCCTTCTTGGCGACGGGCATGGATTCTCCTGTGACCATGGACTCATCCACTGCGCTCTCACCGTCCAGTACTTCACCGTCAACCGGCACGCCGCCGCCGGGCCGAATGCGCAGGTGCTCGCCAACCTGAACTTGCTCAAGCGCCACTTCCGCATCCTGACCGTCCGGTCTCACGAGATAGGCTGTTTCCGGTGCCAGTTTGAGCAGCGCACGAATCGCGCCGCCGGTTTGTTCGCGCGCGCGAAGTTCCAGCACTTGACCCAGCAACACGAGGACGGTGATCACCGCGGCGGCTTCGAAGTAGACGGCAACCGTGCCGCCCATCCCCCTGAAGCCCGGGGGGAATACTTGCGGTGCAAAGATCGCAAAGAGACTGTAGACGTACGCCGTTCCGGTTCCGAGGGCGATCAGGCTGAACATATTGAGGCGGCGATTGACGACCGAAGCCCAGGCACGCTGGAAGAACGGCCACCCAGCCCACAACACCACCGGCGTCGAAAGCGCAAACTGGATCCAGGCGGAGAGGCGCGGCGGGACAAGTTCGTGCAGCCCAAGCGCTGGGATGTGCCCTCCCATCTCAAGCACCAATACCGGCACGCTCAAGACGAGCCCGCTCCAGAACCGTCGTTTCATGTCCACGAGTTCGTGGTTCGGACCGCCTTGCACCGGCGGCGTCACCGGTTCCAGCGCCATCCCGCAAATAGGGCAGTTGCCGGGCCGAGGCTGGCGGATCTGCGGATGCATCGGGCAGGTGTAAATCATGACATTACTTCCGCCGGAGCCAGCACACCACGCGTGTTGGCACCTGACAAGCCCCCCGGCAGGGCGTTACTACCAGATTCCCATGGCGCGCCGGTCTTCTCGGCGTACGCATTCACGCATCCATCGGCTCCGAAAATCAATCCCCGGTGAAGACTCGTAGCACACGAAGTGCGTGAGAACCATAGTCCGCGCGCCGGGGCAGGTGCGCCTGCGGCAGTGTGGGAAACGCCGTCGCCGGCCTCAGCGTCCGCGCCTTAGGGTCTTGACGATATCGATACTGGCGGAGTCGGGATCGAAGAAAATCTGGGCATCGCCGCTTTCCAGCTGTGCCCGCACGTTCGCGATTTTCTGCTCCAGCGTGAACTCGCGCTCGCCATAGTCGGTACCTTCACGCAGCACGAATGCCTTGATGACCCCGACAAGCGCCTCTGCCGACAGCTCCGCATGCGGAACCGCAATCGGCTCCTGGTCGGCGCCGACGACACGCAGTGGCAGCCCGTCATACTCCGTCACAGTCTTCGCGTCCTGAAGGTGATCGAGTAACGCAGCTCCTTTGTGGGTGAGACTGCGTGCTGCCAGTGCCAGCGGGCCTCGTCTCGCAGGACGTACGCCGAACGCGGCGCCAGCTCGATCGCAAGAGTGGTGCGCGCGCTCGGCTTCGCTGGCCACGGACGGAATCTCAGGCGTGCGTGCCCAAGCAGTGAAACGCCCATGATTACTTCGAAGTCAGGGACGTCGCGGTGCCAGCCCAGTGGGGTTGCAGGCGGGTACTCGGCAACCATCGCATGCTGGACAGCCCCTGGCGTGGCATTCGCGAACCGTGCGATCCGGTCGCGCAGTGGCAGCAGGAACTCGGGGATCGGCGGCGCCTCGCTCAACTGGTGGCGGCTGAAGTCATAGCGCCCGCCGAAACTGACGACGCGCCGCCGCGCATGCCATTCCCTGTACTGCGCCTCCTGAAACGGCAGTCCATTGAGCACCGCGAGCAGCTGCGTTTCCTCTTGTGTGCTCAGAAAGTCGGGCGTGTAACAGAAGCCGGGAAGCGCGGGGGCCGGCGCACCGGCGAACAGTTCTCGTTGCATGATGGGCGAATTATGCACCGGCAGGTAAGCCGAAACACGGAGTGGAATTCTCATCCAGTGGTGCGAAGCGTGCATCAACTGTATGGGCACGGGTTCTTCCAGGGCCGCCATTGAACCTGCGCGGCCGCGCTCAGAACTCGGTCAGAGCCACTCGTCCCACATCCAGTGACCTACGGCTGGGTAGCTGTATAAGCCGGGCAGTCCATTACCGCGTCGGCCCGCTCGCCGACGAGTGGCGGCGGCGGTTGTTGCTCGATTCTAGGCAGGTTCGGGTCGATCGCGGCCCACGGAGGCGCTGCTGAGGTCCAGATCGTGCTAGCGGGCTGGACCGCACTCGGATCGTCGAACGTTCCGACGCGTACGCCGGTAAATTGCGGGCGAGCCGCGGAGTTAACCAGCACTTGCGTCCCGCAGCGCGGACAGAACCGCCGGAGCATAGTGTTGCCGCTGTCGGCCACCGTAGAGTACTCGGCAAGAACTCCATCAACGGTGAGCGCCGCGGTCGGAAAGAGCGCATTCACGGTTGCACTTCCCGCGCCCAGGTACTGACAGGTTCGACACCAGCAGGCGCGTACCGCGACAGGCGGGGCGGTCGCCCGAAAACGCACGGCCTTACACAGGCACCCGCCGCTAAACATCGCTGTCTCTTCCGCCACCACCACTGCCCTCCCCTTGCTTGGATCGCTCGCCAGGACGGTGCAAACCGTTCTACCGCTGCCATTCGGGCTCGTCTCGTTGCGGCCAGCCTGAAACACCCAATCCTCCGACATTTCCGCCCCCGAAACTAGCACCGCACGGAATATGCACGCACCGACGACCGCAGCGTCGACAGAACCGCGCGCGCCAGCAGCTTACGTTTTAACCCCGTCTGACTGGCTGTCAGTTGGTTGCCGGCTGCTCTTCGGGGAACAGTGTGTCCGCCTCAGGGATGTCCCGATCCGAGTACGGGGCTATTTACCAAGGCCAATCTGTGTCATGAAACTGGCGTTATCCCAGAACAGATACTCCTCGTCCATGACCCCGTTCTTCCAATGACCGACGGTGGACATTAGAAGCTTGAACTTCTTACCCGTCGGCGCGATCGGTCCATTTGGCGTCGGCATCGGTTGGGAGAATGTCCCTTCCATCACCCCGATGACAGAGGTCCATTCGCCGGACTGAATTTTCACCGGGTGTCGCCTGATTCGCGTGTCTGGCGCAAATACGAACTGAGGTTTTAGCTCGGCAATGTGGGCTGCGAGTCCCCTGGTGGTGTGGCCGTCCGGGTAGTGGACAAGGATATCGGGACTGTGGTTCTCCTTGAACCGATCCCACTTCTGATTGGTGTAGATATCGAAATCGAGCGTATCGAACTTCGTCAAATGCTCCTCACCGATTCGCTCGGCCGTCTGGAAGCGGGCGAGCGCTGCCGCGTCACTAGCCGCATCAGCATTGGCCAGTGACGCCACCCCGCCCAGGGCGGCAAAGAAGGTCAGCGCGCTCAGGATTGTGATCCGTGTTCTCATGTCGATCTCCAGCTTTGATGAACCGCCGTTCGGCCCAGTGCGAAGTGCGGAAACGTCGCACCCCACTATGCATTTGGCAGCTAGATGAAAAACGGCGCAGGATCGCAGGTTGCCCTGCGCCCTTTACCTCCGAAAGTGCACCCAGCTTTTATTCGCACCAGAACATCTATTGCCTCGTGCATGCCAGCCGTGAGTGGCTAGCCCTCCAGCAAGCCGTCGACACGCGATCGGTACTGCTGCAGCAGGCCGGTGGCAAACTCTGCAAACGCGCGTATTCGCGGCGAGTCGCGCACCGCCGCACGACATACGACAGAGATTGAAGCTCCGGGGGCAGACCATTCTTGCAGTACGGCAGTAAGCTTGTTGGCCACCAGCGCCTCGGCCACCACCAGGTCCATCGCCTGCAAGATGCCGGCACCGCGTATGGCGGCGCTCACCTGTGCCTCTACCGAGTTAAAAGCCACGCTGAAGGGTGGCGACAGGCGGCGCTTGACACGGCCGCGCTGGAACAGCCACGGCTGCGCGCGTCGGTTGCTCGCGCCGAGATGGGCGATCAGCTTGTGCCCGCGCAGGTCCTCGATCTGTCGTGGCGTGCCATGCAACCGCAGATATTCTGGCGAGGCGCAGGTGACCAGCCGCGAGGTGACTACGCGGCGTGCCACCAGGTGGGGCTCCCGCACAGCACCGACGCGCACCGTGAGATCGACCTCCTCGGAGATCAAGTCGATGCGCCGGTCATTGAACTGCACCTCCAACTGCAGATCCGGATAACGGGACTGAAAGCGCGGCAGCGCGGGCGTGAGAAGCGCGCGCCCAAATACTATTGGCACATCAACACGAAGCCGCCCTTGCACGGTCACACGCGAGCGCTGCAGCATTTCGTCCGCCGCCTCGATCTCCGCGAGGATGTGGCGGCAGCGGACGAGATACTCGGTCCCGTCGGCGGTCAGCCCTACACGACGCGTAGTGCGGTGCAGAAGCTGGCAGCGTAGGTGCTTCTCAAGCGCTGCGATCTGCATGCTGATCTTCGCGCGTGACAAGCCCAGGGCGTCAGCGGCGCGCGTGAAGGAGTTCAGATCCGCGACTCGCACGAAACTGCGGATGCACGTTAGCTGATCCATCCCCGGATTGTATACGTATCGTGAACGATGAATTCAAGATTAGCTTGTTTTTCTGGACGTGTAAGCAAGCCACAATCGGCCCCCTAGTCTTGCGGTTGGCGCACGCGACGCAAGGAGGCTGAAGTGTTTGTCTGCAAACGTCCGCTCTCTGCCGTGCTCGCAGCTCTCGCAGCTGCGGCGGCGTTCGTAGTCACCGACGAGCTGTATCGACAGCACTCGAAGAGCACTGCCGAGACGGCCGCCACGTCAGCGGCGCCGTGCCGCTGGTTGTGCCGGACCAGCAATGACGACCGCGGCCCAAGCGACCGTGCCATCTCCAAGCCGCCTGCTGTGCAGCTCAATGTTGACTGAGGCGTGCCGGAATCGAGCATCGATCTGCGGATGAAAAGACGAAACGCCCTCTACCTCCTGACCGGCTCACCCATGAGGATGGCTGCACAGAGTATGCCCCGCAGGAGTGCCATCCCGCCCACCGTGTCAATGGCTTACGTTGGTCGCCAACGGATTGGCCATCGTTCCGAGACCAATGTCTGTCCACGCTGGGCTGCGAATGAATCAGAAGCGGAACTTCGGCTCGTTCGACGGCTTCTCCCTTAGGCGGATAGTTCTCCAGCGCCCCGACAAATGCTCTTGCACTTCGACGCTCAGGTGTCGTACGCCACTTTCGCTCAGTGAGTCCGGTTCATCCCACATTCCCCTCTCGGCACGCGGCTCAAGCCTCTGTTTGAATGTCACGGCGCTTTCGGGAACGCGGCGCGGCGCGGCGTTCAAGGATTCAGATGAAGCCGGCGATCCCTGCGTGCCGACGGAGTCGCTCCGCGAACCGACTTCGCGCGCTGCGAGATACGGGATCTCTGAGGTACCCCTTCCCGCTTCACGTGCTCGCGTGATCTCCGGCTCGACAACCGGCACCACGGCTGCAGAGTCATAGGTCCAGCGCACCTGGACAGCGACCTGCTTCGCCGAGATCGGATCGCCAAAAAAGCCCAGCCGAAGAAAATAGCGGGAGCGCCCGTGGCGCCGACTTTCTGTCGCATACAGCGTATGAGTCTTGAATATAGGGAGCACCCGCACATGGTTGAGGTCTATCGGTTGTGCCGACCAACGCAGCTGTACAGCAAAGGACACCGGCGCGCCCCGTACGACAGCCTCCTTCAGTATCCGTCGGGTAGATGTGTCGTCAGCACGCAGCAACTCGATTTGATCGAGTTTCGTTTCATCAACGTCGTCATGAATTATCGGCACACGGCGCGCGTCCAGAATCTTCAAAACCTGTGTATCGGTTAAAGATTCATCATTGACGGGGGCGGGATCCCTGCTGTGCGGCACCACCGCGTAACCAGCATCGTGCGGCAATGACGGCGCCTCGGAATTGGCTGGCCGCGAAAGTACGTCCGGTGCGAGAGTTGCAAATGCGCGGGGATAATGTCGCCGTACGGATTCTGCCCATTTCTCGGCATCGGCTAGCGTGTCGAAGTACCCCATGTGGAGGTACAGTCGCTCACTGCCATCCGACCGGCGCGCCTGACTCATGAAGAACCTGAAAGGCCTCAACTGCGGGGATTGCGGCGGCCGAATGAACACAGGTGCAGCCAGAGTGCACAGCGTAATCATGAAGCGGCCAGCGCCGGCTTGCGCCAAATGCAATGGGCCAAGGTTCCATGACCCATCGGGCACTGCCAATCTGGATTTCATAAGGCGCTCCCCTAAACGAACGTGCGAACGGTCGGGAGAGCGCCAGATTTAAGGCAGGGGAGCTTGCACGCTCACGCCGGCGGGTGGAGCGGCAACCCCGCTGTCTTAGGCTGTTACGCCCTTAGACCGGTGGCTTTGCGTCCCCGCCTTTCGAACGGGTATGCCCTTAAATTCGACCCCAGGATGCGTTCGACTGGAGTCCGCCTAAGACTCGCAGATCGATCGCGCCTCAAGATCGCACGGTCGTGAGCATGGTCTCTGGCGCACCACATGTCTAGTTCTGCGGGACTCCAAGGTGGCGGCGGACTGCCTCGGCCTAGAGAAAGCGAGGCCTCAATCTGGGCGCTTGAGCGGCCCTTAGCGCATTAGAATCGTGATTCCCGACGGCCAGGGAGCAACGTAGCCAAAGTAGTGAATTGATAATCCGCCTCGAGGGGGCCATCTGATCGGCTACGCCGTTTCGAATTGCGTGGGTAAAGCCTGGCGGACGGCAGCCGCATTGAATCTGCACAGGCCGCCCCCCGCTCGAGGTTGGCGGGGTTAGCGATCGACGCTACGCGGCCGGTTCGGCCAGTGAGCTTTCCCCACGCGTTGTCAAGTCGGTGGCCGGTGGGGTAGGTTGTTCCATGCCCGGGAACCATCGGCGGCTCGGAACGGCGCCCACGCTTTATGCCATTCCTTGGTCCAGATCTCGACCGGACACGATTCACGGAACTCTACTGCCATGATCGACAAGGAGTTGCTGAACCAAGCTTGGGCGGCTGTGCGGCCCGCCGTGCGCTGGACGCCATTGTTGCGCTCCGAGTATCTTGATTCCGAACTCGGGGCGCGCATATTCCTCAAGGCCGAATCCCTGCAAATCGGGGGCTCCTTCAAGATCCGCGGTGCCTCGTTTCGCGTCAGCAGCTTGTCGCCTGAGCAACGTAGCCGCGGTGTTGTCGCATTCTCGTCCGGTAACTTTGCCCAGGGACTGGCTCTGGCCGGTCGCCACGCAGGCGTACCGGTAACCATAGTGATGCCTCGGGATGCTCCACCACGCAAAATCGCGCTAACCGAACGGGCGGGTGCGCGAGTGGTGCTGACGGACCACGGTGATCGTAACCGGGAAGAGGTAGCGAGTGAAACCGCCTCCGAGATCGCTCGCGAGCATGGATATACCCTCCTGCACCCCTTTGATGATCCGCTCGTGGTCGCCGGACAGTCCACGCTCATGCGTGAAGTTCAGATCGATGCTGACCGGCAGCAGGCGCAGATCGATGCGATTCTTTGTCCGGTCGGCGGGGGCGGACTGATTGCCGGTACCGCGTTGGCTGAAGAGTACTTCGGCCACGGCGCCGAAGTAATCGCGGTCGAACCTGAGAGCTGCGATGACATGCGACGCTCGTTGCTGTCCCACAAGCGCGAGCGCAATATTGGCACCCCACGCACCATCTGCGATGCAATGCAAGCCGTCAGCCCTGGCGCCGTCCCGTTCGAGGCCGCAGAACACTTGATCTCACGTGGCGTCGCCGTTGATGACGAAGTCGTAAGGCGGGCGATGCGCCTCGCGTTTGAGGAATTCAAGATCGTCCTGGAGCCCAGCGGAGCTATTGCACTGGCTGCCGCACTTGAATACCGGCAGCAGTTCGCAGGTCGTACCCTCGTTCTGCTGTGTTGTGGTGGAAGCGTGTCCCTGGAGGATCTACTGCGGATCACTTCCACTACGCATTAACCGGCAAATAAGCTCAGAAGCGGTTGCGCCCCGCCGGTTATGAAGTGGGCGCTGGGGCGCATCCGCGACCGCGAATTGCGCTGGTCCCGACCTTGCATTAGAGCAACAAGAGACTCGCCGGGATCAACGCACCGGCTAGAACCAACATCCACGCTGTTCGTCTTTGGCGCACTTGTGTCAGTCCCATCCAGACTCCGAGTCCCGTGGAGAGGAAGAGAAGCACCGCCACCAACAGAAAGAACGACTTCAGCAAGAGAGCCGACATCTTCGCCTTGTCGCCATCGTCCCGGGCAGCAGGCTGTGATGTCGCACCCTCATCAGGCCTTCGTGCATTCTCTTTGGGCAGCGATGGCTGATGATGATTGCCCAGCTTGAACACTTGATCCTTGTGGACGGAGCTGAACTTCTCAACTATGGCGGGTGGACGGTAGTTGCCGTGCGCCTCGTGCAGGCTGAAGAGCTGCACCGCACCGGTCAATGCAAAGAAGAGGAGGCTGGGGGCCATGAATAGGCCCATGTATGAGTGCCACCGTCGGATAGCGGTCATGTTCAAAGCCGTTCGCGTCATTACGTTCAGGTCCTCGAGGGGTAGTGTAGTCGAGATCTGCGCCTTGCTACGAACACTCGAAAGACGTTTAGGTACGGAGTCAAGGCGGCATTTGCCCTAATCTCCCAGCTGATGCGGACCTGACTCTCCCGCGCTTCCCCTCCTCGCCCCCGATCGAGCCGATCACATTGAAGCAGCAACTTCCAAGGGATTGCGACGCCGCTGGCGCCACAATCAGCGATGAACTGGGAAGTCCGCGCGTCACAGCTGGCTAAGACAATGCCTTCAACCGCTACAGCGGTCCGAAGATCAGCCGACACCTACCCAGCGGCCTGAAGCTTCCCTAAAGCACCATCAAGTCGTGGCGCAGCTGCAATTGGCCGGTAGTCGCGCCGAGGGTGCTTGCCTGCGGTCAGGCGACACGTAAAACTGTCCCCTTGACGCCATCTGGATCTGACCCCTGTAACCACAGGGGAGACGCGATGGAGACAGGGCATTCTGTGGCACTCGGGGAGGTCCCGGGAGCCGCTGCACGCTGGCCTTCGGATTCGCTTCCGCCCAAAGTCCAGGAACGCGGTTTCATGGGGCATCGGATTGCCGGTTGGTCGGGTGTGCCCTTAACGCCGCGTGCTTCCCCCATTAGAGCGCAGACGCCTTCCAATCTGCGAGTCGCGGCTCCTCTTGGTACTATCGCCGGAAGTTTGCAGGGATCGCCAACCGGGGATTTGGAGGTCACACAGGGATGACAGACGTTTGGGAAAAATGGGAAGGGCGCCTCGTCAATGGCGCCTACCCACTGCGACGGTTCCTGGGAAACTCGGACCACAGCGTCGTGTTCCTCAGCGAATACCGGCCATTTGACGTCAGCGCTGCCATCAAGCTCGTCCCGGCAGATCCGAAACTGGCAGACGGGCAACTCGCGCGCTGGCGGACCCTGCGCTCGCTATCCCATCCGCGCCTGCTGAGGCTCTTTGACTCGGGTCACTGCGAGATCGGCGGCCATCCATTTTTCTTCGTCGTGATGGAGTATGCCGATCAGACTCTCGCCCAGGTTCTGCTTCAGCGCCCTCTCACGACGGACGAAGTGCGCGATTTGGTGCCGCCGACTCTCGACGCCCTTGAATTTCTCCACGGCAGGCAACTGGTGCAGGGGCAGCTGAAACCGGCCAATTTCCTGGTCATCGGCGACCAGCTGAAGCTCGCGAGCGACACCATTCGTCCCGCCGGAGATGCGCTGCCGAAGAACCGCGGGATGTCGGTGTACGACGCCCCCGAAGTACGGGACGCGGGAAGCTCCACCGCTGTCGACACCTGGGGACTAGGGGTGACCCTCATCGAGGCGCTTACCCAACGAGCTCCAGAGATAACTGGCGGACAACTCGAATCCGTCTCGCTGCCCGGTAACGTCCCTCCAGACTTTGGCAACACGATACGCCGCTGTCTCAGCTCAGACCCGTCCATGCGGCCCACGCTGTCGGACCTGCGGGCAGCACTCGAACACTTCCCGGGATGGACGACGCCCCCTGAGAGTGCCATCGAGTCGAGGAAGCGCCCCGCTGCGTGGCTCCATGTCCGGGGTGTTCTAAAGCGCCCGGCTATCATCGCGGCTGGCGCCGTGCTCCTCATTCTCCTGGCATGGCTCAGTCTGCGTGGGTTGGGCAACCATCCGCCTTCCACGCCGGTAGCCGCAGGCGTCGCCCAGTCGCCGCCGTCAAGGGAAATGCGTCCCGAGAGCCTGCCGCAGAGTTCCCGTGGCGCTGCGCCTGCCATTCCGGCCGCTCCTGCCGCCTTATCGGTCTTGCATCAGCAACTGCCCGCGGTTCCCCGCAAAGCGCAAGCCACGATTCAGGGTCACTTCACGGTGTCAGTGCGCGTGAGAGTAGATCGGACCGGAAAGGTCGCGTCGGCAGAGCTGCAGGACCCCGGTCCAAGTAAGTATTTTGCACGGCTGGTGATTGACGCTGCCAAGCAATGGAAGTTTTCGCCCACTGACTCTGCACGGGTCTGGTTACTCCAATTCACGTTTTCGCGTGAGAAGATAACGGCCGAAGCCAGCCCCAAGTCCTAGCAGCGCCGGTCCGCCGCAGCCTCGTGAAGGATCTAGCCAGCGCGTCCGATCGATCTCTGGTTGTGTGAAAGGCTCTGGTGAGCCAGGCCCCTCTAGGACATCCCACGGCCTTCAGAGGTACGGTAAGTTGAACGCCTGCGACGCGGCCGCAGTAGGCGTTTAATCCATCCAGTACTGAAGCGATCGGCGTGCCGTATGCAAGGCACAAGCGGCGCCGCGGGAGCTCGCTTGTAAATCGCCCGCACAGACATCGCTGGCATACCAACGGATCGCCAATCCGTGGCCATGAACTCGCATCACCGGCAGCCAACGCGCTGTGGCATCGCCGCTCCGGGCGCCACCGCGTGCACTCTATTTGCCAGTAACGAGTTAGGAACGCTGCGAACTGACGTTGCCACCGTCGACGATGAACTCGCCGGCGGTAATGTAGCTTGCTTCGTCTGAGAGAAGAAACCGCACCATTCGACCTATTTCTTCGGGCAATCCAATACGACCAAGAAGGATCCGCTTCTCGAAAAAGCCAGGCATCGCATTGAGAGCCGGTTGCATCATCGGCGTGACAATCTGCCCTGGCGACACGCTATTGATACGGATGCCATCGCGGGCGAGGCGGTCGGCCAGGGAGCGGACGAGCGACAGCATTCCACCCTTGGCCGCCGAATAGATCGGGTTCACCGCGTTTCCGAGCGTGGCATTGATCGAGGCCATGGCCACCACGGCGGATCCGGGCTGACGCTTCAAGTCCTCCAGCAGCGTCTGCAGCAGAAGCACGATAGCGCGCAGATGAACATCGATGCCCGCGGTCCAGTTCTCTGCGGTGATGCCTTCGAGCGAGCCCGTGTCGACCGTGCCCGCACAGTGCACGATCCCTCCAATCGACGGGAGCTTCCCGCGCGTTGTGCCGGCGGCCTCGCGGATTGCGGCCGGGTCGCGAATATCGACACCGACTCCCAGCGTGATGACACCGAATTCGTCAGCGATCTCCTGCGCACGTTCCTTAGCCTCGGTGGCCTTGAGATCCCACAATGCGACGGGCCGCCCGACGGCCGCGAGTGCCTGCGCCGAGGCGAGTCCGATTCCGGAGGCGCCGCCCGTGACGACAACTCCGGAGGCGGGACTGCCCAATCGAGGAGTAAAGGTCTGCTGCGGGGCCTTTCGTTCCATAGTGCTATTTGCCGTTGGCGGTGAAGGCGATAAGCACATTGCCTGGATGGGTCAGGAGACTACCGCCGGAATTTACGTAGAGCACTCCGTTGGCAACGATCTGCGGATAGCCATTGACCGATCCGCCTGCGCCGTCAACGCCGTTGACGGCGTGGTACTTTCGCGCGGTGTCGACGTCCCAGATCTTCGCGCCGCTGTCGGCTGAAAAGGCACGCAGGTGACCATCCAGCGACCCGGAGAATATGACTCCGGGAATCGCGGTGACTGCGCCAGGCTGCGCGCTGCTGCAGTCCTGCGGACCCCAGCTGCAACGGGGTGCAGGTGCACGGGCCTGCCAGAGCCGCTTTCCGTCGCTCAGGCGCAACGCCGTAAGACCACCGGGTGTAAACGGTGGCTTGGCATCCCGATCGGCGACCGAAATATAGAAGGCGCCCTCATCCGCAGCCCCACCATACATGATCCCTCCCAGCGGCCCGCCTTCGCCCACGCGCGCCTGCCACATCTCCTTGCCTGCATGGTCGGGGTCTAGGCCGTAGACGACCCCCGATTTCTGCCCGACGACAAGAGCACTCCCGCCGCCGGGCAGTTTGCGCAGCACGGGCGAGGCGCCGAACTCCATGCGCTCAGGCACCGGTTTCTCGCAATCGGCGCGCGCAGCAACCCGGCAAACCGTATACGGATCGTCGGTTGGCAGGGGATGGACGGACCACTTGCGCTTCCCGGTTTCCAGATCAAGGGCCACAACGGCGTTGGTATCACCCTCCTCCGCGTCGTTGTACGCATTCCCGGTCGCTACGTAGAGTAGACCGCGCTGCTCATCGACCGTCGGAGCTGACCAAATTGCAGCCCCTGCGGGGCCGGACAGCGGTGTACCGACCTCGTTCGCGCGCCCGAGCGGAACCGGCGCACGCGGAATCATGAAGGTCTTCCAGCGGATTGCACCCGTTGCTGTATTGATAGCCACCACGCTGCCCCGGAACGTGCAGCAGGGATGGCTGCGATCCCATTCCGCACCTTCATCCATGGACGAAACCGGGACGTAAAGGGTGTCGCGATGCAACACCGGGGAACCGGTAATTCGAGCAAGGGGATGATCGTCGACCCGGGTCTTCCAGAGCAACTGACCGGTCTGGGGATTGAGCGCGTAGACCGCTCCTTTCTCGTCCCCAAAATAGGCTCCCGCTGTGGATCCTGAAGTCGACCGTAGGCCGACGGTGACAGCCGTTCGCACCGCCGCATCCGCCAGGTAGCTCCAGTAGGTACACCCGCTGCCGGCGTTAAGCGCGAACACCCGTCCGGTCGCACTGCCTAAGAAAAGCCTGTCGCCAACGACCGTGGGCTGGCCATAGGCCGCCCCGCCAGGATACGCGAACACCCATTTCACCCGCAGCCGCGGAACCTCGCTCGCCTTGATCCCTGGTGTTGCCTGATAGCGCGTACTTCCCGGATCCGCATTGATCGCGTTCCAGTCTGATGGACCGAAAGCCAGAGGCCCGGGCGGCCCCGTGCACAGGTTGGCATTGCGGGTTCGGCTCTTGTCTTGTCCCAGGCGCCCGGTGTGCGAGATGGATGGCGAGGGCTTTGATGTCTTCAGCCGAAAGCCCGCTCGCCTGCGCTTGCATCGGTCCCTTGGTCAGGGCATCCACAATCACCTCGGGCGGCTTGTAGTTCAGTACAAACACCGGGGGGATGTTGCCGCTGGGATGCTCGTGACAGACTGCGCATCGTTGGGCGAACAGCGTCGCACCGCGTGCCGATTCCAGCGGCGCCGAAGGAATGGCGCTCTCGTCGGTGTTTGCCACGGCCGGCGCGCCCTGGGCTGCCAGGAGCACACCGGCTAGGATGACCCGCATCATTCACTCAGCTCCGAATGCCAGCAGCGCGTTGCCAGGATGGGTCATGGAGGCTGCACCGGAGGTCACGTAGACCATGCCGTAAGCCACGATCACCGGGTAGCCGCTGATCGCACCGCCGAGCGCCGTCACGCCATTGACCGCCGGGTAGCTCTGGGCAGTGTCCACATCCCAGAGGATCGTGCCCTTCTTCATCGAGTATGCACGCATGTGTCCGTCCCAGGACCCGGAGAACACGACCCCTGGAATAGCCGCCGGCGAGGCGGCCTGAGCGCCATTGCATTCGTACTCACCCCAGCTGCATTTCGGCTTCACCGCCGGCACACGCCAGAGGGGGCGTCCATTCGCAACGCTAAGCGCCACGATGCCCCCGGGAAGTCGCGGAGGCTTGACTTCGGAGTCCGAGACCGGCACGTAGATGACGCCATCCGCGACCGCAAATCCCATCTCCACCCCACCCATGGAACCCCCCTGCCCGACCCGCTGTTCCCACAATTGTTCGCCCGCGTGATCAGGATCGAGCGCGTACACAACGCCCGATTTCTGACCGGCCAGGAGCACTTCCTTCCCACTCGGCAGGCTCGCCAGCACGGCCGGGGATGCAAACTCAAACAGTGCCGAGGCGGGGTTTTCGCAGGCATCCTCCTCATCCTGATTCTTGCACGCAGCGGCATTGTCACTTGGACGCGGCTGCTGCGCCCACTTGCGAGCGCCGGTCTCAAGATCAAATGCGATGATCGCGTTATCGCCGTCGGTATGCTCGTGCTGGTACGATTCCGCTGTTGCCGCGTACAGAACGTGCCTTTTCTGATCAATGGTCAACGGCGCATAGATCGCGCCGCCCGCCGGGCCATACAGCTGCGTGCCGGTGGTGCTCTTCACGGCAAGCGCCTGGGGCTGTGCCGTAATGCTGTAACTCTTCCACAGCTGCCTGCCTGTGACCGCGTCCAGTGCCACCACGCTGCCTCGGAACGTGCAGCACGGGTATGCGGGATCATGCGACAGTGGATCCTCCATCGAAGAGACCGGCACGTAAACGCGGTCGCCCCAGACCGTGACCGGTCCTGTCACTCGCGCGCTCGGATGCTCATCAATGTGGGTACTCCAGATAACCTTGCCGGTAGCGGCGTCGATCGCGAGAACCTCTGCCGCGGATGTTCCGACGAACAGTCGCTCTTGAGAGTTGCCAGAGGTCGCCACGGATGCGGTCACCATCTTGGCTCCCGAAGCCGCGGCGCTATGCCAGTAGGTGCATCCTGTCTTTGCGTCAAGTGCAAAGAGACCGTTCCCGGTCGCGAGAAACAGCCGCCCACCTACCGCGATAGGCGCGGCACTGGCCGTGCCGTCCGGATACGCAAAGGCCCATCTGAGCTTCAGGTGCGGGACGCTCGTGGCCGGCAAACCAGCGCGCGGCTGGAAGCGACTGTTGCGCGGGGTCACGCCCCATGTGCTCCAGTCTGAGGCGCCGGGTGCAGTCCTCACCGCCTCCGCCGTGCAGAGATTTGCATCTGGTCGCGGCTCCGAGCCAAGTGGCTTGCCGGTGAGATACACCGCCACGTCGCGGATTTCCTCCTGACTTAGCCCCGCCGCCATGGTTCTCATGGCTCCGGTCGTCAATGCCGCGATCACTCCTTCCGGCGATTTGCGCTCGATGATAATCCGCAAGGGAATCCGATCGTGCGCATGGTCATGGCATATCGCACACCGCTGACCGTAGATCTCCTCGCCCTTACCGCTGGTCGCAATCTGCACGGGACGCCCGAAGGCAGAGGTCTGATCCGGGGCGCCCTGGACGCCTTGCGCAGTGGTTTGCGCGGCAAACGAGGTCCGCGCCACAATCGCGGTCAGGAGCGCCAGAACTGCAAGAGCCCATCGCGTCATCGCAGTGCCATCCGACTCTTCGTACATATCTGACGCGACAAGATCGAGTTGAAGACCCCGGTGCTGGCTATTGCGTAGTTCTTGTTGTTCGCAATCAAGGGACTACTTCCTTTTCGAACACTTCCTTAAACAAGGATATCTTGCCCGCTCCGTCCGTAAGTGTGGCAAAGCAGGTCATCTTGCGGGGCGTCGTCAAGAAGCAGAATTTATCCTCTAGCGAACCATCCGCTGCCCAAAGCTTCCCCTCCACGATGCCTGACGGCGTGGGAATCATGGCGCCGCGCAAGCCCGCATTCCCGGGGAGCGGACGAGTCTTGCCGTCCACTGCCCCGGAATACGAGAAGGTTTCGGTCTTTCCGTCGGAACCGGTTCCTGTCCAGGTATAGGCGAGAACGTCATCATGACGGGTGATAACCACTATCTCTGAGCCACCCGGATCTGGCATTCCAATCGATTCCCGCGAATTCTTCTTCCAGGTTCCGACGTAGGGACTAGGACTGGGTGCCGCAATTGTCTCCTCTGCCAAGCCAATGCCCATCGTTCCTGCGGCAACGCAAAGCGCTACTAGGACAGCAGCTCTAGTCATCACTCCCTCCCACTTCATCTCTCACCATCGCAGCCAGTGTGGTGGTCGGTGCGGCAGCTTTTTTCGACCATGCCACGCCAGACTGCCTCGAGTAGGCTGCGACTTGCAGTTGGTACATCACGAACCACCGCTGCAACTGCTACTGCGACTCGATTTGCAAGCAGCGAAGATTTCATGAATGAGTCCATCCTTGATCGTAAATCGTTCGATTACCCAAAATGCCGTAACACCGGGGTTGGCCTTGAGTGAGCCGCCATAGACCGCCCACGCCGTGTTTCCGTCAACATTCCAACTTTGAATCCTAAGCGCCTCCACGAGCTCGTAATCCGGGTTCGATAGGATTACCTTGCGGTTACCGACTTTGAAGGTCGGAGACTGACCCAGTTCGTATACGGCCACATCATCTGCAAGCGGTACTTGCTCAGCCGGAATCTTGCCAGCGCTCCACTGAAGATAGCTGTTAGCAATCACCTGTACGCATCGCCGATGCGTCGCGGCTGAGAGCGATGAGTTGCTCGAGAGCCGCAAAAGCTTCGAGCACCCTTCGGTGTCGAGTGTCTCCGGGGAATTTTTCACAGGCGCGGCTTCGGAATCTGGTGTGCCGGAGACCGGAGCCGCCGCACCGGCGAAGCCCAGGCAGAGCCAGGAACAGATAACTACAGTCGCCCCAGCAGTACACAAAGCTCGCATGCGTACAACTCCTCTATGGCTGGAATTTCTTCAGTGACCCACAATCGTCAAGTGCCGTGCGCGACTCGCTTTTTCGACCTCCGGGGGATCAGATCGCCGATGAGCATCTCCAGCACGCGGCTTTGACGGTGGGCGGACCAGAACTTCGGCTCAATACCAGCGCTGTAACGGATCCCGTCCAGTGCCGCCATGAGCGCCGGTGCGAGTTGTCTCGCGCGTGCACTCGAGGCTCCTGCGGCTCTCAACAGCCCGCTGAGGTACGCGCGACCCTCAGCGTAGTACTGTGCCTGGCGCGCGTGCAGGTTGCGGTTACCTATGCTCATTGCATTGAAGGCCAGCCAAACCGCCTGATCGCGTCGCAGTACCGAAGATGTCGCAAGAAATCGCCGCAATTCCGCCAGCGAAATACCCCGTGTCCGCACCCGCTCCGACATGCGATCAATGCGCAGCGCCGCTTCCTGCCATGCCTGTGTAACCAGGTCCTCCTTCGACGAAAACCAATGGTTGATCAGACCGATCGTGCAACCGGATTCGCGCGCAATCGTTCGCATCGAAAGGCCTTCGACACCTGTGCGGGACAGGACGTCGAGTGCGCTGCGTACTATCCGCTGCCGCTGTGTCCTAGCGTCACGCTGAATCGGCATTGCTTCCCCCGCACCACATTGCCAGGCTGTCGCCCGCCAGACAGCCATCGCTCGACCCCGGCCGCAGAGGTGCAACTATGCCTCGTCTACCCGTCATCACCTGGGTGGAGGTCATTTCGCGTCCAAACCCACGCCGGAGTCCGATCGTGTGCGTTTCCGTACATCCTTGTTTATCCGACCTCCCACATCTCAGGCGACGCCACCGCCACCACTTACCAATGGTAGCGAAGCTGAGCACCGTACATGCGTGGCTCTCCGTACATGTTGGCTGCCACACCGACCTGATTGAAGACCCCGGTATTCGTGATGCGGTATGCCTTATCAGTCGCATTGGTTACGAAAAGGCCAACGTCGAACGGGCTTTTGAATACCTCGTGCCAGTTAGCGGTGAAGTTGAGCAGCCCAAACGACGGGAAGTTGGAGCCCGGCTCGTACTGGGGAAGGTATGTCGCTGTCTCCCACTGCTGGCCGGTGTAGGCGTAGTTTGCCGTAACGGACAGCTTTCCAAGGTCGGCCGGTACCGGCAGTACGTAGCGCGCCGTTACGCTAAATTGGTTAGTGGGTAGGAAGGAGAAGGGCATGCAGCTCAAGTTGACGGTACCGGTTACAAATGCGCCGCTGCAATCAAATTGCCCGAACGGATTCTGGACAGTGTAATTGCTGTATTCGCCATTCATATGCGAGTAGTTGAATGACACCTCCAGGGATTGAATAGGACTTACTGCGCCCTCTACCTCTACGCCATGAATGTTTGCAGACGCCGCGTTGTAAACGGCGGCTCCGGAGGCGAACGTAGTCGGGTTGTAATCCCCAGCCGCGATTTGGACGTCTGTGTAATGAGTATAGAAGACGTCTGCGTTAAAACGGACAGGAACATCAGCAATCTTGAACGTCGACTTGAAGCCAGACTCGTAGGTGGTGACGTATTCGGGCTGAAAGGTCAAATGATCGGGGCTCACCGCGTAATAGTTGAAGCCGCCCCGCTTATAGCCACGACTGGCCTTTCCGTAAACAAGCACCGCGTTATCGATCAGATAGTCGAGCCCCACTGTCCAGCTCGGAGCGTTTGACTTTATATTTCCATACTGGTTACAGGCCCCATAATTCGTCGGATTCACGACGGCAACGCCATTCGTGCACGCCGTCGGCGCGTTATCCGGACCTAACGCAAAGCTGCCGGCGCTGGCGTTTACACTGTCCCACGTGTAACGCCCGCCCGTCGTTAACTTCAAACCGGCCAGCGACTCCGAAAGGGTGCGGAAGTCATAGACGGTCTGCGCATAGATCGCACGAGCGGTTGTCGTGTAGGAATAGGAGCTGCCCCCCACCGAAAAGAGAACGAGGCCTTGATGGGTCACCTCATCCGGCGTGTGCACGTCCTCGTAGTACACGCCCGCGGTGTATTCCAGGCTGTCCTGAACCGCACTCCCCTGAACCTGGAGTTCCTCAGTCACCTGGCGCGCTTCGTCCGTATAACCGGTTAGCGGTAGGTTCGCGTTGTACCAGGGTAGCGGACTGCCGTCGCCATCAAACGGTCCGAGCGCGTTGAGGCTGCTATAGCTGAGGATGTTGCGGACCGCGAGCTTGTCGGTCAATTGGACCTTGAACGTGTCAGCAGCGCTCCAGCCTTCCATTTTGCTATCAAGCGGAGGGGTATTCGGACCCAGCGATACATCGCGGATGCCCCTGGCCTGTTGCGCCGCCTGCAACTGGGTCAGTACCGAGCACCCGGCACCGAGTCCTATACCTGCACACCCCCCATAGGGCTGAAATATGCCCTGGATGTACGGTATGTTCCATTGATCAAGAATCCAGCCGCTGCCGTTGGTCTCGCTCTCTGAGGCGGAAATCATCAGATAGTTATCGATTCTGTCGTTCGGCCTCCAGGTCAGGCCGAAGCGCCCGGACCACATATGACGATTGTCGTAGTCAATGCCCGTCACGGTATCGTGAGTGAAGCCAGCGCGATCGATGAACTCACCGGCGAAGCGCGCGAATAGGTGATCGCTGATTGGCAGGTTGACGACAGCCTGAACCTCTTTGTCATCGTAGTTACCAGCCTGCAGCTGAATGTGGCCGGTGAACTGGTCTGTAGGTTTTGCGGGCTCAAGAAGTATCGCGCCGCCAGTCGTGTTACGTCCGAACAGCGTACCCTGCGGTCCGCGAAGCACCTGAACATCGGCAAGATCGAGAAATTGCCCCGGCGACCCTTGAACCGAATTGACCGTACCGGCAACCAGGGGCACTTCGCCCATGTACTGCACGACTGCCGCCGGCGCCGTGTACTGCTGGCTCTGACCGCGAATTGAGAACATTGCCACGTCGCGACTCTGGCCGTACGGACTGACCGATAGCGATGGCACCTGCCCCTGGAGGTCCTGAGGGTTGGTGATGTGGCGCTCTTGCAAATCCTCGCCCGAGAACGCCGTGATCGCGACAGGAACCGTCTGCTCCGACTCCTCGCGCCGGCGAGCGGTAACCACGACCTCGACAAGCTGCGGCTGAGATTGGACAGAGTCCCGACCGGAATCGCTCTGCGCCTGTTGTGCGTAGGCGGGCGCTAGCAGCAAGCACGAGCAACGTCGCGAGAATCGAGAGTGTGGTGGGGGCGAATTCGCCCCGGTAGTGGTGTTGCATGATCGTTTAACCCCCAACTGGAACCAGTGTTCCGACTTAATCGCCCGAACCAAGAATCTCACTCCGCGAGGGCGCCCTTAGCGTGGGAGTGCCAACGCATTTTTCCGGCTCTTGTCCGCTGTTTTTCTCATATCAACCGATATACTATTGCATATCGCGTGACATGACACAATCGCACCGGGCATCTTGGCCCGCGGCCGGGAGGTGCTGGCCCCATTGAGCTGTGCCTCAAGGGTCGTCTTTGAGAGATTGCGCTGCTTGAGCAAAGGGGTCGTTTGTTGTTACGCGCCACCTCGCAGACCGACATACGGAAAGGCATCAAGTCATGGGGACAAAGACGCGCCTGACCCAGCGCCGACAGTTGCTCGCTTGCTGGCTGGGCCTCCTTCTCGGTGCGCCCGCCTTTGCCCAAGACCAAGGTGCGCAATCCGCGGCCGAACGGAAAGCGATGTTTACGCCTGCCCAGCTTGCCGAGCGCGCGGTCTATAGACGCGCGATCGAAGCGGTGAATTGGGGCATTCCCGCGGTGAATTACGATCGCATGTATCAGGCGATGGTGGACATCGGGGGGTCATTCAACCAGATCGTGTACTGGTCCGGCCGTCTCGATTGGAAGAGCCAGATGCTCACGCCGAATTCCGACGTGATCGTCTTCATCCCATTCTTCAGCACGAAGGACGTCGGCCCGATGGTGCTCGAGATCCCCGCCGCCACGGATGAGGGCTCGATCACCGGCACCATCACGGACGTGTGGCAGGCGCCTCTCGAGGACGTGGGACCGGCGGGTCTTGACAGGGGCAAGGGCGGGAAGTACCTGATCCTGCCTCCAAATTTCGACCAGCCACCGCCGGCTGGCTACTTCGTGCTGCCTTCGGGAACGTTCGAAGGCTACGCCCTGCTGAGATCCATCGTTCGAGGCACAAGTAAGGACGCCGTAGCCGCGGCGGTTGCCTACGGTAAGCGAATCAAGCTTTATCCCCTATCGCAGGCTGCCGAGCCGCAGCCCGGGAGATTTCTAGATGCTGCCGGGGTCGTGTACGACTCGTCGATCCCCTATGACATGCGATTTTTCACTTCGCTTAACCGCGTCGTGCAATATGAGCCATGGCTGCCTCGCGATAAGGCAATGGTCGACATCCTGAGGTCGATCGACATCGAGAAGGGCGAGCCGTTCCAGCCCGACGACAAAACTCAAAGCACGTTGTTGGCCGCGCTTCGCGAGGCCCACGCATGGCTCACCGCGCGCTACGAGTCCTGGTTTCCGCCCTACTTTGCGGGAGAGCAATGGGCTATTCCGGCTAAGCCAGAACTTCTCAAGACCGCAGCAACTTTTTACGAGACCCCGGATCGCTACGCAGTTGATGCGCGCGGACTTATGTACCACTGGGGCTTCAGCAACGTGAAGCACCCGGGCGTCGGGCAATTTTACCTCATGTCGCTCAAAGACAAGGACGGCCGATTTCTGGAAGGCAGCAAGAATTATCGCCTCTCCGTTCCCCCGAACGCTCCAGCCAAGCAATACTGGTCCGCGACCGTGTATGACCGGGCAACGCACGCGTTCATCAGAAATTCTCCCGTGACCAGCAGGTCGTCGCAAACGACGGGTCTGCAAACTAACAAGGACGGCTCGGTCGACATCTACTTTGGCCCCACAATGCCTGCGGGCAAAGCGTCGAATTGGGTTCCGACTTATGCGTCCGAAAGGTTCGAGGTTGTGTTTCGCCTGTACGGCCCCGAACAGGCGCTTTTCGATAAGACCTGGATATTGCCGGACATCGAGAGCATGCATTAACTGGCGAAAATCAAGCCCATATGGAATCTCGGGGTCATTCGGACATGGCGCCGCTAAGAGGTAGGTGTTAGCAGCCAAGAGTCACGTAAGCACACAATGTCGAGTGGATCAGTCGCTGGGCGGCTCAGCGCGGGGATTTGAGACTGACCCCACGCAAGCACCATTCGCGACTCGGCCTGTTTTTGGCTGAGATCCGAGACTACTAAGAGCTGCCAGCGGAATTCACACCCTTAATTGCCCGGCGCACGCACAGACGAGCTTCGAAGGTCACTGAAGGCGGCTCGCGCGCATCCAAGACACTTCGACCGTCCACTACTTCAAGTGCGCGACCTGAGAATCCTAGGCGGCAGGGCGCGCATTGGAAAGCACGCGCATAGCCAGTCGGGACGGCATGTGGCCGTCAACCGCCTGAACGCAAGAGCGCCAGTTCCCTTGAAGTCAGCGCGGCTGTGGTCGCGCCTACGGTGTCATCAAGCTGCACAGGCCGAGCAGCTCCGATTAATGGGAACCGCAAAACTGGGCTGACACAGCAAATAGGCCAACACAATCTGACTCACACTCATTCGTAATGGGAGCACTTTCGGCTCCAGGTCCAGCGCCAGGTTGCACCGACAACACAAGCCATTGCTCGTTGAGACCTACAAGTTACGGCAAAGGCGGTGCCTCACTCCGGCTCACTAACCGGAAGTCTCCGGCATGACGGGCGCCAAGGGTATATTGGCTTCTCGATTCAGCGATCGACCGGTTGCTCACTGGACGCGGTATCGTTATGCGACGGTCGTGGACCAAAAGTTCACTAATGGGATATCCGTGAGTCGGCATTAGGAATTCCCGTTGTTTCTGGCGCTGAGGCAGACATCGCGGCTACTGGATGCTGGTCTATCTCGCACTAGTCGAGGCAGAGGAGAACCGCCTATGGAAAAGGACCGTCGCGATGCTGAATCGAGCCGGATGATGGCGGTCGAGCAGCTCTATGAGAGCATCACGGAGGAGCCTTCCTGGCGCTCTTTTCTCGATTTGGCCTGCGAGATACTAGGTGCGGATCTAGGAAGTTTCGTCGTCGAGTCTCGCAGTCTTGGTTTTCCCGACCGTATGAAATTCGTCTCGAGTGGCGACGGCGAGAAGCAGAGCCCCGAAATCGGCGCCATGTATGAGTTCGGGGACTTTGGCGCGGACACGCCTGATGAGGCCCTGTGCCGGACCTCACTCGCCGCGTTGGCTAACGGGCTAGGAAACGGCCCGCGAATCGACCAATCGCTAAGCCTGATCATTGATGTCGATTCGCGGACCAAGGCTCATTTTGGTCTGTGGCGCTACGAAGGCCGTCACCTCTTTAAGGACGCTGATCGGCAATGGTTTCGATCGTTGATCCCGAGCGTCAGGCGCGCAATGCGCATCTTCATGCGATACTCAAATGTCTACAGAGAGCGCGGTGTCTACGCAACCGTCGTTGACCAGATTGGCGTCGGCGTGGCGCTTGTCGACCCCGTTGGAAACATCATGACAACCAACGCCATCGCTCGAGAGATTGTCGGTGCCAGCAATGAGATAAAGATCTTAAACGGCGTTCTGACCGTGCGCGACCCTCGGCTAAATCGGCTGCTCCACGAGAACATTCGCGCGAGTGCCGAGGCGCAGACAATGACTCCCCAGCATCATGGCCGGCCAATCTCCATCGAGCGGCGAGAAAGCCTGCTTCCGTTGACCGCCATCGTACACTCAGGCCCCAACTTCCACCCCGGTAAGCGCCCCGCTGCGCCGCACGGCGGTGGTCGTTTTGAGGGATCCCGATCGACGAGCCGCGGTTTCGCCTCATGTCGTGGCACAACTGTTCCGACTCACGCCGGCGGAGGCAGCGCTCGCAGCGCACATCAGCCAAGGTCAAAGCCTTGACGAAGCAGCGGAGGCTTTGGGCATACGCCGCAACACTGCGCGCAGTCAGTTACAATCGATCTTCCAGCGAACAGGGGCAAGTCGTCAAAGCGAATTGGTCAGACTGATCCTAAGCTCAGTGGCAACACTGTCGACCTGAGGGGCTGATGCCGGCGGTCGCGGGTAGCCGACTCCTTGCGCGGTAGTCTTAGATGCTGCAGGGGCGTTGGCCATGCCTCCTCATTCCAAACTCTGCATTCGGTTACCGATGCGCCACGCGCGCCTTGAGCGGTAAGATCGCCAGGCCTGCAACGATCACCGCAACCGCCGAATCCGTGCGCGCCAGCGGCTCATAGAGGGTGGGATTGTGCTGATTCGGGCCACCGGACACGCGACGCACCCCGCAGCCAAAGCCTCGCAGATGGCATCACCGCCCGGTGCCGCTCCGAAGATCCCTTTCTTGCTCGATCAAGTCCCGATTTCCTAACTCGGCTGAAATGCTCGGCGCACGAGGCGCCCCGGGAATTGCCCCGTAGGCGTACCGTCTCGCCTGATCGGAATGCCATCCACAATCGTAGCGATATAACCGTCAGCGCCCTGAGCAAGCCGACGACCGCCAGACGGCAAGTCATGAGAGACGGTCGGCTTGTGCAATCGCAGGCTCGCCAGATCGATAATATTGAAGATCCGCCTTAAGACCCTGTGTAATCCTGCCGCGGTCATTAAAACCAACAGCGCTTGCCGGATCACTGACTCAGTGCCTTTATTGCCCACGACAGCGGTAGCCGCCCCTTTTGACGATCCCTTACCCAATGCGTGAGCAGGAAAGTCGGGTAGCTGGCGTCGCAGATCATCCCATAGTGAGCCCCTCCGTCGCCTAGGCCGAGGACGGTGCTGTCGTCGATCAGCATTTCACGGATGGGATCAAGAGTACCTTGGGCATAATTTCCGATTGCAACGTAGAGCATCGCATGACCCTCTTCCTCGAGCAGGAGGTCATAAGCGAGTTCTTCCGGGCGCACTCCGAGCTTACGTGCTTGAGCGGCTACGCAGTCTTCCGGACTGGGCTCATAATTAGGCGGGTCGCCGAGCAGAAACATCCGCTCGAAGTCATTGCTCATTACCTGAAGTGGCGTCATCGTGCCGTCCGGTCGTTCGGCCAGAATGCGCGAGCGCATGGCGGGCGTCCGCAAGCTCGATATTCGATCCGTCAAACTCTCCGGCAGCGTTCGATAGCTGGGTCGGTCGGAAAAAGGATTGGCGGATAGACAGTGACTCAGAATGATTCCGATCGGGCGCGGAAAGACCTGAGGCCGAATCGATTGACCGTCGGCATTGGCCTGATGGACGAGAGCAAGCGCTTCGCGCCACTCTTCGGGACGGGCATTTCCCTGACCAAGCGTGAACATTGCGATTCGTTTTGAGGAGCCGAGCACGCGACGCAACATACCCAATTCATCGCGCCAGCTCGTGTGCGGCGCGTCTAGGACGATTTGGAATACCCCGCGATCGCCGCCCATTGCATCTATGAGTGCGCGCAACTCGGTCTCTGCTGCATCGAAGCTCGGAATTGGTGCGCCAGTAGAAGTCCGGTGAATGAATAGGCGCGAGGTAGCGAACCCAAGCGCTCCAGCGTCCATCGCCTCGCGAATGTAAAATTGCATTTGTGTCAGATCGCTCGGTGAGGCAGATTCGCGTGCGGCACCCCGCTTGCCCATCACGTACACTCGCAACGCGGAATGCGGAATGTAAGCAGCGACATCAATGTCGCGCCGCCGGCGATCCAGAGCGTCAAGATAATCCGGGAAGGTTTCCCAATCCCAGGTAAGCCCTTCCGCCATCACGACCTCGGGAATATCTTCGACACCCTCCATCACGCCGACGAGCATTTCGCGATCCGCGGCACGGCAAGGCGCGAAGCCAACGCCACAATTGCCTAGGACGGCTGTGGTGACGCCATGCTGCGACGACGGGGTAAGTGACTGCGACCAAATCGCCTGCCCATCATAATGGGTATGAAGGTCAATGAAGCCGGGCGTAACGATGCAGCCGGTCGCGTCGATCTCGTCGGGTGATGAGGCTTTGACGCGGCCGACCTGAGCGATCCGCCCACCCCGCACGGCAATGTCGCCCCTGAATGGCTCAGCACCAGTTCCGTCGCAAATGAGACCGCCCCTGATGACCAGATCTGCCGTGCTCATTCCATCTCATTCTTAGGAGCGGTCCCTGTTACTCGCAGTTTGCGGCGAACACCGCGCATACACATCATCCGTTTGCATGACGACGACCCGCACGGCCAGAATTCGACCAAACCATCTTGATTTGAGCGGTTGCCTATAAACACCGCCATCATGCATACGGATCAAGCGGGTCGCGTGACATTGATCAATGATGAGGCTACCCAAGGTCCACAGGGGAGGCCCAATGTACGATCTGGACACACAATTGGCGAGGGAACCGTTGACTTTTGTCGACGCTTCCTACGATGAGGGCTTTTCGCTGCAACAACCTGAGCGGGAAGCGGCGCAGATCTCCGCCATCCAGCAGCGCTTTACCGCCCTCAAAGCAAAGTTGCCCGCCCTCGCCAAGTTGGCCGACGAACAGGGGATCGAGACAATCGACAGCATCGAGGGCGCCGCGCCGCTATTGTTTCCCCACACCGTATATAAATCCTATCCCCTGTCATACCTTGAGCAAGGTCGCTTTGACCGCCTGACGCGTTGGCTGAGCGGACTGACGACAGTCGACCTCTCAGCGGTCGACGTTGATGGCGTACAGACAATCGATGAGTGGGTCGCTCGCCTTGACTCCTCCACCGAGCTCCGTGTGATTCACACCTTCGGCACCACAGGCAAACTATCATTCCTTCCGCGCACCGAGGATCAGCTGCGAATCGCCGGAACGATCAATGCTCATTGTATCCGCGATCTTAACGGTGCCGGGTCAGGACCTGACTTGCTAGTGAACCATTTGCCGCTAATTTCTCCCTCATACGCTCATGGTGCGAGCGCCATCGTACGGGGCATGAGTTGGATGGCCCGCCACTTTACGGGTGGCCAGAACAATGCTTTGTTCCTCTATCCCGACGCGTATTTCAGCGCTGACATCGCGTCGCTCGCGGGTCGTCTGCGCGCCGCGGAAGCGCGTGGCGAGCAGGGACGGCTTGAATTGTCGCCAGCGCTCGTTGCGCGTCGCGAAGAGTTTGCAGCGCGCGAGGCGAATCGGCCACATGACATGGACCGCTTTTTTGAAGAGGCTCGCGCGCGATTTAGCGGGCAGAACGTGTTCATGTTCGCGGTCTGGCCGATCCTCTTCGACTGGGCTCAAGAAGGACTAAGTCGCGGCCTCCGCGGCGTATTTGGGCGGAACTCAGTTCTGACCACCGGTGGCGGCAGTAAAGGCCGCCCATTGCCGCCGGACTATAAGGCGCTTATCTTCGAGTTCCTCGGATTCGACCATCACTTAGAATTTTTTGGCATGAGCGAACTGATGGCCAACGCCCCTCGCTGTGCGGTGGGCAATTATCACTTCCCGCCTGTGATTGTGCCATTCGCGCTCGACCCCAACACCGGCAAACCACTACCCCGGGAAGGCCGGCAAACTGGTCGGCTAGCACTGATGGACCTTCTGCCGGATAGCTATTGGGGCGGCCTTGTTACCGGTGACGAGGTAACGCTCGCGGGATTTGAAACGCCGTGTGATTGCGGGCGGCACGGTCCCTATCTCGAACCAACCATCCGACGCTACAGCGAGGCCAGGGGCGGCGACGATAAAATCAATTGCGCCGGCGCACCCGAAGCGCATGACCGCGCAGTCAGTTTCCTGCTCGAACGCACACAGTGAGAGGTGACAGCCCATGGGCTTCCGCGTTCCGTTAATCATTCGCGGCGAGATGATCGAGAGTCAGGAGGTCGAATTCGGCGGACGGCGCGGCGACGCGGCCTTCTCTACACCCGACGTGTCGCAGTTCTTAGATCGACTGACATTGTCGGCACCGTCACGAATGGCGGATCTCTACGAACTGACCTTCGACGATATCATCGACTATCTCGCCGCCCTCGGCCGCCGTCTCAATCCGGCGCACAACTCTTATCTTCAAGACGCCTTCGCGCTGTCACGGGTTACCTCGGGATTGTCTGACAGCATTCTGCGTTATCACTACGGCCTCGTGCCCCATTATTTCGAGCGCGAGGTGGTGCGCGATCTGGCCGAACGGCTAATCGGAATCGACTATTTGGAAGGTTGGGTCGAGCAGCCGCCGTCTTCCGACCCCCGCGCAAGCCTGCGTATCCGGGCGTTCGGCGCGCGCGCCGTGCATATCATCGCCGGCAACGTGCCTGTAGTGGGGGTCACGACAGTGATCCGCAACGCCGTCGCGCGGTCCGATGCAATCATCAAGCTACCATCGAACGATCCACTGACAACCGCCGCCGTGGTGCGGACGATGATCGACATGGCACCCGACCACCCGATCACCCGCCATGTATCGGTGGCCTACTGGAAGGGCGGTGACCAACGGATCGAACAACACGTTTACGATCCTCGACGGATCGAAAAGATTGTCGCATGGGGTGGCTTTGCGGGCATCAAGCATCTGACTCAGTATCTGCAGCCGGGACTTGACCTGATTACACTTGACCCGAAACACAGCGCCACGATTATCGGAGCGGAAGCCTTTGCGGACGAGATAGTCTTGCGAAGCGTTGCGCGCCGGCTCGCTGTCGACATCGGAGCGATGAATCAGGAGGGCTGCGTCAACGCTCGCATTGTCTATGTTAGATCGGGAACGGATGGCCATGGACTCGAAAGTGCCAACAGGCTGGGGCAACTAACCTTTGAAAGCCTGCAGACGTTGCCGCCGCACCTAAGCACGCCGCACAAGGCTTTTGACCCTGAGCTAAAAGCGGAGATCGAGGCTCTCCGCTTCGTCGAAGACGAGTACCGCGTGTTTGGCGGGCGATCGAACGAGGGCGCGGTTATCGTCTCGCAGAGTGACACTCCGGTTGACTTTGCGCGCATGCTCGCATGTCGTGTCGCCAACATTGTGCCCATCGACGATCTCGAGACAGCGGTACGCTCGGTTAACAGTTACACGCAGACGATCGGCATCTACCCCGATACACTGAAGGAAACCCTGCGCGACCGACTTGCCTACCAAGGCGCGCAACGGCTGGTCTCGCTCGGGGGAGCAGCGACTCTTATGCAGACGCCGGGGCCCCAAGACGGCATCGAACCACTGCGGCGCATGGTGAAGTGGATCACCGACGAGAACGGCGATGCCGCCATGCTCGAAGCCCAGGCAACAGACCTCTCACCTCCCCTGGCTGATTCAAAGTCGCCTGCTCGATAGTGCGATTGGATGATGTGCCGCAGGTGGAGCGGTCCTACCCTTGGCGTCAATAGTTGCACCACCACGAGGAATCGGATGAAGATGACATGACGACGGACCGAAATCTGCGCATTGTCGTGGTCGGCGCCGGCATGGCCGGCGTCCTGGCTGGCATTAAACTCAAGACTGCCGGCTACTCTGATGTGGCAATCTATGAGAAAGCTGATCGCATTGGCGGCACCTGGCGCGAAAACACCTATCCTGGCCTAACCTGCGACGTGCCGTCCCACGCCTACACCTATTCATTCGAACCAAACCCCGACTGGAGTCACCATCTGCCGCCTGGGGCTGAGATACAGGGCTATTTCGAACGCACGACGCGAAAGTATGGGATTGACGAGTTCATCTCCTTCAACGAGGAGGTCGTTCACTGCAGATTCGAAGCTGGCCGCTGGCACCTCGAGACGAGCCGGGGCACGCGGGATGTCGCCGACGTCGTCATCGCGGCCACCGGTGTGCTCCATCATCCGAACTATCCGAGGATCCGCGGGCTCGACAGCTTCGAGGGCGCCTGCTTCCACAGCGCCCGCTGGGACCATTCGGTGCCGCTCGACGGTCGCCGGATCGGCATCATCGGCAATGGCTCTACCGGGGTCCAGCTTGTGTCGGCGCTGGCCTCACGTGCCGGCACGCTGAAGCATTTCCAACGCACCGCGCAGTGGATCATGCCGGTCGCCAATGAACCCTTCAGTGAGGAGGAGAAAGCGGCGTTCCGCGCTGACCCAGCACTGCTTAGACGTATGCAGAATGATGAGACCTACCTCACCGGCGTCCGCATGTTCAACGACGCGATCATTCACATTGACTCGGCGGCAATGACGCAGCTCGAGGCAGCCGTGCTCGCCAATCTCGAGCAGAGCGTTGCCGATCCGGTGCTCAGGGAGAAGTTGCGCCCGACCTATCGCGCGGCATGCAAGCGCCTCATCTTCTCGCCCGACTACTACCGGGCAATCCAGCATTCGAACGTTGAGCTGGAAGTCGGGGAGATTGAGTGCATCGAAGCCAAGGGTGTGAGAACGAGGGACGGTCTGCTACACGAGCTCGATCTGCTGGTGCTGGCAACGGGCTTCAATGCGCATCAGTTCATGCGACCGATGAATGTCGTCGGTCGTGCCGGGGTCGGACTCAACGACGCCTGGGCAGCGCGCCCAACCGCCTACATGGCCATCTCCATCCCTGACTTTCCCAACTTGTTCATGCTCAATGGTCCGACCGGACCGGTCGGCAACTTCTCGCTGATCGAGATCGCCGAACAGCAGTGGACGTATATCGCTATGCTGATTGATGTCATTGCATCGGGCTGCGCGCGCGAAGTGAGCGCCAGCCATACAGCCATGGCGGCCTATGAGAGGGCGCGTATCGCGGCGGCAAAGACCACAATCTTCGGCTCGGGCTGCCGTAGCTGGTATCTTGACGCTCAAGGCGTGCCTCTAACTTGGCCGTGGAGCCGCGACCGCTTCGCCGAGGAGATGGCCGCACCGAAGCTGGAGAACTTCGATCTGCGTGGATAGAACCTGCGGGAGGTAGGCTGTTAGGCCAATAAATCACGCAAAGGTGGTCTGAACCCGGGCCGATCAGCCGGCCAGGGCCGTCCGTCGGACATAAGACTCTTTCAGTCCAGAACCGGACGGTCTCTCGCTATCAACACCCTGCCCTGCGCGCGACGGTGTCTTCGTCCAGCCTTAGGTCGTTCGGTATCCTGCGGATGCCCAGAAGGCCTCCTGACGGCGGTCTCCTTCCGTGGGACATTGATACGCTGGCCCAGCAGCGAAATCATCCCGAAGACGGCTGAAGGTACTCGGTGCGCGAGGAATCACCCCCCGGCGCGCCCATCTTGACTGGTAAGATGGCCAGACCTGCAATGATCACTAAGACCGCGAATGCCGAAAACCCTGGAGCATAGGTATGCCCGGCATCGTAAACATGACCGATATAGCGCAAGGCGACCAGTACCAGCGGCATCTGCAGAGGAACCATGAGGCCCATCGTTGCACCATAGGACGCCAGACCGAAGCGCAGCCCAATCGATGACGCCCACAGCGGTAATGACCCTCCAACGGCCGCGCCGACGAACACGCAAGCGATCATCAAAATCGAATAGCTCGGCTCGATAAGTAAAACGCCTAGAAAGCCCTCTGTGAGGAGCACAGCGGCTACCACCAGCCAGCGCAAATCGACCCGATCTGAGAGCGCCCCAAAGACAAGCTTGCCCACAATGGCGGACCCTGAGATAACCGATACCAACATCGCGGCGGCCTGCACCGAGTATCCCCGATCGGTTCCGTAGGCGATGAGTGAGGCCAACAGCGCCTGATCGACCGCGAACAGCAGGCCGATGGATACGGCGATAAGCCAAAAGTCTCGCGTGAGGAGCAATTGCGCGGTTGTCCAGCGTTTCTTCTCAATTGCCGGGGCCGCCATCGGCTCACCCCCGCATTTGGTCTGTCGCGCATCCGGTTCCCGGACAAAGAGCAGACCCAATCCACCGATCAAAAGCGTCACGGCTGCGCCGAGTATGGCCAGCGCGCCGCGCCATCCGACTTGCCCCACGAGCGCAGCCATGAGCGGCAGCACTACTAGGCCGCCGGTAGACGTCGCGATAGTGACGATGCCCAGCGCAGGTCCTCGGCTCTTGGTGAACCAGCGAGACGTGAGTGTCGCGGCAGTCAACGGCCCCAGCGCCGCCGTCCCTGCTGACATCAGGAAAAACACGGCGGCGGCCATAACCCAGAGGGATGTCGCCATCGCGACTACCGTCGTACCGGCCCCAAAAACCAACGCCCCTATCGCGATGACTGTACGTCCGGGCAAGCGATCCAGCGCATAGCCGATAAGCGGTGAGGCAACGGCCACGCCGACAAGCAGCAACATTAGCCCTACGTTCACGTCGGCGCGCCGGAGCGCGTATTCCGCGGCTATCGGTTTCACTAATAGGCCGAACCCGTAAGAAGTGATGCCTATTACGAGCATTTGCGCCAGGAACATGACAGCGACGACCGTCCATCCGTGTCTAAGGGTGCGTTGGGGTGCACCGCCGCCGCACGACCGCGCCAGGTTTGTCGTGCTCAAAGTTGAATTTCCTGCATCCGAGTAAGGTCAATCTCAATCAACTGCGGCCGATCTCGGCTCACCGCTGCGCCGAAAGCAACCTCGAATGCCTCGACACTATCGACATGGCGCGACTCAAGACCCATTGCCGCCCCGAGCGCCGTGAAATCGGGCGTGTGAAGGTCCACCGCCACGTGCGGTATATCGGCGCGGCTCTGTAAAGCTCTAAGCACGCCGTAGCCAAGGTCGTTAAAGACCAGAATAATGACCGGCGCGTTTGCTTCGACCGCAGTGGCGAGTTCACCGACATTCAGCATGATCCCGCCGTCGCCATGGATAATGATGGTTTTGCGCCCGCTACCGATGGCGGCACCGATCCCGAGCGGCAGCGCCGGCCCGATCGCAAGACTGTTACTGTACGTGAAATGACGCGGCCGCCTTGCCGGCAGACGCAGACCGCCCCAAGTGTTCCCGCTCATCGTCGCGTCGCAGACGACATTGCGGTCGGCGGGCGCAAGCCGATCGATCGCGTCACAAATCCGCGCATGGTCGCGACCAATGCGTCGCTCGGTTTCGCCGGCGAGTTCAGCGCGAACACATGCCGCGAGAGCGAGAAACCCCGGGTCGACCGTGGTGTATCCCAATTCCTGCGCCAGCCAGTCGGCCGCCAGCTTAGCATCGCCGACCACCGCCACCTGCGGCGGATAATTCTTGCCCAGCACCGAGGGGTCTACGTCGACATGGATCAAACCGCGCGGCATCGGCAAGGACCAGAACCATGTCGCAACCGCCTGAAACCGTGTGCCGATCGCCAGCACCACATCGGCCTCGCCCAGCAAGTTCCGGAACTGCGGCAGATGGGTCTGGCTGCCGACGAACAATGGGTGATCAGTCGGCACGATGCCGCGCCCATTGAGCGAACTGACCACCGGAGCACCGAGCCGTTCGGTGAGCGCATGCGCCGCGTCCGCCGCCCCGGCGCTTATGCAGCCTCCGCCGAGCCAGAGCAACGGCCGCTTGGCTTGGCTCAGCAATTCCGCAGCGCGTCGCAACGCGTCCCGATCGGGTTCTATGCGCACGGGGTCCGGCGCCACGACATTGCCGACATCGACGGTCGCAGACAAAAGGTCCGTCGGAATCTCGACGGCGCCGGGCTGCGGTCGACCGGTCCAGATATCGGCCGCGACCGCCAGAATGGTTGCGGCGATCTGATGGCCGTACATCACTCGCTCGCTTCGCCGCGTCACGCTGCGCAGCATCTCGAGCTGGCGGTCGGCATCGTGTATGAATCCGCGCGTTCGACCCAGATGAATGCGATCAACTTGCGTCGTAATCAACAGCACGGGCGATGAGGCGAACCCGGCCTCATAGAGGCCGTTCATCGCATTCGCGGTTCCTGGACCCGTGCTGGTAATCGCAACCCCGAGGTCGCCGGTGGCGCGCGCGTAGCCATCGGCCGCATGTACGGCGCCGGCCTCATGACGGGCCCCGATCATCCGGATGCACCCGCGCCGCGCCAACGCCGCATAAAGGGCGAGATTGTGCTGACTGGGGACGCCGAACACGCAACGCACACCCAGGGCTTCCAACGCCGCGCAGACGGCATCGCCGCCGGTTGCCGCCGCGACGACCGTGGCCGGCTCGATCATGCCCCGACTTCTTGACGCGTATGCAAGGCACGACGCACTAGACGTCCGGGGAATGCCGGTAATTCGATGGAGTCGGCCGTGATGATGCAACCGGTAGCGTCGATCTCTTCAGGCGATGAGGCCGTGACTGGCCCGAACTGAGCGAGCCGGCCGCCGAGCACCGGAAGCTCGGGCTCGAACGGCTCGACGCGGGTTCCGTCGTATATTAGGCCGCTCCTGGCGATGAGATCGGCACTAGTCATCCAATCACCAGCCCCTGCGCAAACCGTGTCGACGCAGTCTGAGGCGAACGTCCCCGCCTCACATCATCCGTTTGCATGACGGCGAACCCGACCCCACGCCATCACTCGACGATAATCCATCGTGATCAGAGAGGCGGGCTGGAACGTCGCCATGATGCAAATTGATCATGACTGCGGTGGGCCTACGGCTCACGAGTACCCCCAACAGATTCTTGATCAGTTCGACGCGTCGAAGAGCGTCCTTCGCTTAGTGGATGCCTTTGCCACCGGTCCTTCACGTGCCACTGCTGCAATTGCTACTCCTACTGGATTTGCAGGCAGCGAAGATCTCTGAATGCATTGCCTATGCGTCGCAGCTGAGACTGACGAGCTACTCGCGCGCCTCAGCAGCTTCGAGCAGTCGATGGCGTCGCGCGTCCCCAGCGCCTTCCTTGCCGCCCGCCGTCCCCGCACCCTGTGTGGTTTGCGTCGCAGGTAAGGCGGCGGTGAACCCCGCACCGGACCAGACACAAATCAGCGCAGCCGCAAGAGGTCCAAGGCTCATGCGCATCCGCGCAACTCCAATTTATAGTGTGAGCGGCCGAGTTAGTTGCGCTGCCGGACTCGCTTCTTTGCTTTCCGAGGAAGCAAAGGGCCAATCAGCATTGCCAGTGTACGGCGTTGACGCGCGGCAGACCAAAACTTCGGCTCAATGCCCGCGCTATAGAGGATTCCATCCAATGCCGCCATGATCGCCGGCGCAAGCTCACTTGCGCGCGCCGTCGAGGTACCCGCAGCCTTCAATTGCCTGACAAGGTATGCGCGCCCCTCCTCGTAGTACTGAGCCTGCAGCGCACGGCGCTCGCGATTACCCTGGGTCATCGCGTTGAAAGCCAGCCACACCGCCTGATCGCGTCGCTGGAGAGGGGACACCGCAAGAAATTGCTGCAATCTGCGGAGCGAGGTGCCCTGGCCATCAGCTTCCCGCGAGATGCGATTGATGCGCAGCGCCGCCTCCCGCCATGCCTCTGAAATCAGGTCCTCCTTCGACGAGAACCAGTGATTGATCAAACCAATTGTGCAACCCGATTCGCGTGCAACCGTCCGCATCGAAAGCCCTTCAAATCCCACGCGAGCCAGGACGGCCAGTGCGCTGCGGACAATCCGCTGCCGCTGCGCGTTTGCGTCACGGCGAATTGGCATAGGTTCCCCCGCGCCAGATTTCTAACCAACTGCGCGCCACCAACCGGTTCGAAGTCGTTTCGCGTTCAAACTCACACCGAAGGCTGACAATTTGCATTTCGAAGCCTGCCGTCCTTATCCAATCTTCTGAATTTAAGGCCAAGCGCCCGTCGCCCATTTACCAATGGTAGCGAAAGTCGGCATAGCTCGTGGGATTCGTAATGGCTACACCATTCGAACACGCCGTAGGCGCGCTATTGGTATCTATCGCAAAGCTGCCACCGCCAGCGCTTACACTGTCCCATGTGTAGCGTCCACCGGTCGTCAGCTTCAAACGGGCCAGCGACTCCGAAAGGGTCCGGAAGTCGTACTCACCCTGTGCGTATATCGCGCGGGCGGTTGTGGTGTAAAAGTAGGAGCTGCCTCCCGGTGAAAACAATTGATGTTTCCAAGGGTAACCTGACCCGGCGTGCGCACATCTTTGTAGTACACGCCTGCGGTGTATTGCAGGCTATCCTGCACCGCACTCCCCTGAACCTGGAATTCCTCAGGTAGCTGGCGCACGCGGTGCCGTGTATCCGGTTAGCGGTAGGTTCAGCTGATAACGACGTCATCCGCTACCAGAACGTCTCTAGGGCGCGGCGCATGAACATTTTTCTGCTTTTCTTCCCAACGGTCGTGCGATATCAGGCGATATGCTACGGCATATCATGTGAAATGACAAACGACGACCCCGCCGGAGTGGTTGGAGACGGCACCTTTGGACCCTTCAGTTCACTGGGTTCTCGCGGCGCCACCGGGGCTGGTAACCCAGTTCCTGATCGTCGTTTCCCGCATACCGGTCATCTCGGATGACCCCGCTATGTGCATCCTTGGGTCGGAATCGAACCGGGTGGACCTAACCCCCTGAATTATCCGATCCGAACGACATCGCATATAGTGTCGTCTACCGTTTCCAGCGGTAATGAAGTGCCATGAAGTGTTCGCAGTTTATCGTGGGCGTCTTACTCCTGGTTCCTCCCGCAAGTGGGGTTTACGCGGGAGACTTTGACACAGAAAAGGTACGAACGGCCTGCCCGGGTGTCGCTGCGTGGCAGAAAATTCATCCGGACAATATGCAGACCTCCCCCGCCGCACCAAGGTAGCAATTTGAAGCTCGTGGCAGAGTTGCGGAAGATGGTTATAGAAGATCAGGCCGCCAGAAACTTCGATCCGCAAGTATGAATGAAAAGGTGTTCAAGCGAATGCAAAAGGTCGATCGTAAGGACGACAAGATCTTAAGGGAGATAATTCAACGACTTGGAGTTCCAACGACTGCCTTGATCGGAACTGACGGAATGAAAGATTTCTGGCTGCTCGTACAACACGCGGATCGCGACGTTCAACTGCAAGAGGCAGTCCTCACGAAATTTTCAGATGGCGCTTCCGGCGCCTCCCTTCCTGAGGTTGCGTACCTCACCGATCGGGTCCGCCGTAACCAAGGGCACCCACAGCTATATGGCACTTAGTTTGAAAGCAAGAACGGCGGCCCATTCACGCTAGAAGAGACCGAGGACTTGGCGCACCTGTCTGAGCGGAGACAGAGAATGGGCCTCATGCCTTTCGAGGACTACGAGTGTGGAATCAAGGCTGTCTACGACGAAGCTTCGCGCGCTCCGGTCCACTAAGTAGATCGCCGGTCGGAATCGAAACCCGCGTATTAAGTGTGAGCAAGTACAGCGCGGAGACTGGAAAGAACCTACCTGGCGTGCTGCCGCGCTATCCGCTCGGGCCGGAAGCGGACCGGAATTTCCGGGTCGTTGCGTCCGCCGAATCACTTACAGTTTCGAAGACCAGAAATGAACTTGTTGAGAAACACCCGTGGCACGCCGTGGAAATAGTGGCGCCGAAGTCAGCATGTCCGGCTGCCCAGGCGCTCAAGGGGAGGCGCTTCCTGTCCACGGAAGCCCCTCTACTGCCACTTCACGATTGCGCACTCACTGGTTCTTGTCACTGCGTGTATAGGAAGCACACCGACCGGCGTGACAGCACCGTGCGGCGTTCTGAAGATGATACGGGGATCCGCAGAGTGACGCCGGCTGCGGCAAGAGCGACGCTCCCAGCGCGGCCGTCGCAAAACCGATTGACGAGTGGCTGCGCCGCGCATGCGAGCATCCTAAACGACCATCTCCACGTAAGAGCTCTACCTCGCTGGTACGCCGGCCAAGGGAGCGAGTCAGCGTCCGTACGCTGCGCGGATATCGGCTACCGCCAGCCCCGTCGGGCGACAGGCCGTGACCAATGTAATCCGCGAGTCTTGCGCGGGCCCAACCCTCCCCCGCCACGCAGCCATCGTTCCACAGCGTCTACCGAGCCAGGCGCGCCGATCGGCGAGCTGGTTGCCAGAGCTGCGCAGGTCGATCGAGAGCCTGTGATATGGTCTCAAGAAGCGTTTAATCCCATACAGTATTCGAGTAATCGGTGCACTTTATGGTGCGAAGCGAAGTTGCTTGTGCTGGGAAGCGACAACCGCAGGTGGCGCTGCCAAATTCCTATGACCGGCGGGGGCAGATTGCTGCGCTACACGAAACCCAACGAGACACCTATTTTTTAACCCCAAGCAGTCAGGCCATACTTACCGATTGCATTGCGACACTGATGCTTTCATAATGCCTGCATGGCTATCCAGATTACCATTCGTGATGTACCGGAGAAGGTCCGAGATGAACTCGCCGGCCGTGCGGCCCTGCAGGGCCAATCAATGCAGGAGTTCTTGCGGGCCGAGCTGGTGCGACTAGCGAACAGACCGTCGATCGAAGCCTGGTTGCAGCAAGTTCGTAGGCGTAAGCGAGCAACTCAGGCGCGTGTGCCAACAGAGCAGATTCTTAAGGACCGTGACTTAGACCGCTCTTGAGCATCGTTGTCGACTCATCGGTTCTGGTTGCAGCGGTCGTAGATGGCGGGCCGCAGGGTGTTTGGGCGGAAACACTTATCGCGACTGAATCGTTGTTTGCGCCCGAGTTAGCGCGGGTCGAAGCAACGAATATTCTCCGTCGCCTCGAGCGCGCTAAACAAATCACAACCGCTGACGCAAATGCAGCGTACGATGATCTGACACAGTTGGACGTCCAGCTATTTCCCTTCGACCCGTTCGCCGAGCGGATCTGGGCATTGCGTCACACGTGTACGAGCTACGACGCTTGGTATGTGGCCTTAGCGGAGGCGCTTGGGTTGCCGCTCGCTACGTTTGATCTCCGTCTGGTCCGGGCAAAGGGACCTACCTGCAGGTTTATAAAACCGATGACGCCATAAGTGCCGGGATCCCAGTTCCATTTTGCGCGACACTCTGACAGAACTGGCCGCCCGACCTCCCATTCCAGCGACAGCTCCGGCACATAGCGGAACTTTGTACCAAGTCCCGGCATCCCGCCAGCCGGAACCCATGCAATTGTAAGCTGAGGACTGTCGCCAACGAATTTCGAGTCCTTTCGGGGCTCGTATAAGCCAAGCTCGAAGTTGCACGGGACGTGCACGGATTTTACTGCCCATTGCCCGGCCACGCCCTCGTGCAAATCGAGCAATGGATTTCCAGCCTGTGGCCCCGTCACCAGTTCGGCCTAATGGGGATCGCCGACTCGCTTGTTGCCGAGGCCGGTTGCAAGAGGCATTCTTTCAATGACCTCCGCAGGAAATTAATCATGAGTAAAGCATATTGGATAACTGCATATCGTTCCGTGCGCGACCCTGAGGCGCTAGCCGCGTACGCGCAACTGGCCGGCCCTGCACTCGTGTCGGAGGGTGGACGGTTCTTGGCACGCGGGTTGCCCGGCCGGGTATACGAGGCTGGACTGCAGCAGCGCACTGTCATCATTGAATTTGACAGCCTCGAACGCGCAGTTGCTGCACACGACAGCCTTGGATATCAGCAAGCGCTCCGCGCGCTTGGAGACGGCGCCGAACGCGACCTGCGAATTGTAGAGGGCACCGAATGATACGAGTGAGCAGCTATTCGGGACGGCAGTGCCCCTGGCGCATTAGAGATTTCAAGAGACTTTCTGGACAACTGCGTTGACTGTGCATGGCGCAATCGAAAGCGTGCGATCCGAGCCGCTGAAACCCCAGTTGGAATTAGGCCGAAGTAGGTCCGGGCAACGCTCCGAGCGCGTCTAAGCACCACCTACGAATTGGTACTGCCGGATTGCCGATCAGTTGCTTGTCGCCCGCCGCACGAAACGCATTCAGCGACGTGCCTCCAGAACGAGATTAAAGGGCGTTTCAGTCGCGCGCCGAAACCTCGTGAATCCTGCGCTCGTCATGACTTCACGCAAGCGTCTTTCTCCCGCCTGCGCGCCAAGCGCGGGACCATTGCGCGCCAGGGAAACGGGTACACAAACCAACGAGGACGCACCGTAAAACGTGCGGCCTACCGGATTGATGTTATCCGATAGCGTGTCACCGGCCATTGGCTCGACGAGCATACAGACTCCATCTGGACGCAGCGCTGTATACGCGTGACGTGCTGCGCCGGCCGGATCGGCCATGTCATGAAGACAATCAAAGAATGCGATAAGGTCGAAGTTCCTTCCTGCGTAACTCCCAGCATCGGCAACCTCGAATGCCGCATTCGGCGTTCCGGCATCCGCGGCCCGCTTGCGGGCGGTCTCGATCGAGGGCGCATGGTAGTCGTAACCGATGAACTCCGATTTGGGATACGTCTTGGCCAGAAGAATCGTGCTGGCGCCATGCCCACACCCGACATCGGCAGCACGGCCACCCCGCTCAAGCTTCGCAGTTACTCCCGTCATTGCCGGCAGCCACTCATTGATGAGATGTGCGTTGTACCCCGCGCGAAAGAATCGCTCGGTGCCGTGAAATAGACATTGGTGATGCTCGCCCCACTCCATTCCCCTACCGGTACGGAAGTTCTCCATTGCACGTTCCCTGACATGGAACAGGTCCTGAACCAACAGGTAGGCACCCGGCAGGTCTACAGGCCCAGCGGGATCCGCCAGGCACAAGGCTTGCTCAGGATTCAGGAAGTAAACCCCGTTAGCGGCGTCGAATTCAACGTATCCCCCTGCAACCTGGTTGCCCAGCCATTCGCGGACGTAGCGCTCATGCGTGCCGGTCTTTCTAGCCAGCTCCTCGGAACTTAGGCGATTAGCTGCGAGTGCCTTATAGAGCCCTAGCTCATCGCCGATGGACATCAACACCGCGCTCACTGCGGCGCCCAGATCACTTACGGCCTTACCCAGAAACGCATTAAGCTTGTCTTGATCTACTGACATGACATCCTCGCGTGATTCGCTTCCTCGCCGAAGTCCGGATTTTAGCCGCGACAACGTACTCTACAAACTTGCGCCCTTCGAGAATTGCCGCGCTGCGGCAAAGGCCTCGCCCGAGGGCTGCTGCGCATTCCGACAGGCCCGTTGCCTCGGTTCGGCTCATCAGCACCGAGATCGGCTGCCCGCGTCCGCTATACTGCGTGGCGGGCGTGGGGAAGACACGGGACGGCTTTCAGTTCACCGTGACACTCGTTGGAAGAGAGCCAATTCCATTGGCCACAACCGTTAACGAACTTGCCCCAGTCTCGGTGTCCGGTGCAACCGTAAATTGCGTGGAAATAATGGTGCTGCCAGTTGCCACCCCCATGCTGCTGTGATCATGGGTGCGCGAATAGGCGACATGACCCGAGGCCATATTGGTGATGCGCACAAGGGGATAGTTGGTTGCCGCGTTGAGTTCGTCGCCAACAGCGGCCGCCTGCGACAGTCCATTGAATTGCGTCCCTGAAATCGTATATGTCGAACCGCGTGTCACGACCGCCGGTGCGGCAGTAATGGCGGGCGCCCACACCGGATCAGCGCTGCCGTTACCGCTGTAAACCTGCGTGACACCTCCTACGACGAGGGCCTGCCCGCTGGGCAACGGCAGAACGAAATAAAGGGTATTACCACCGTTGTTCGGCAGGGTTCCTGTCACCGACATGCTGGCTCCATCAAATTCATAAAACCGGCCTGAGAGCGCGGCGATTAGCACATTCCCCGAGGGAAGCAAAGCTGCGCTGGCGTCACCGGCGTCGTCTCCGTTGGCGAAGTCCGGCCCCATCGTAAAGCTGCCCGGATCCGCATGCGTGGGCCCGGGGGTGTAGATCACCGTATGAGCCGCGGTTCCGCCGCTTGCGGCACTCGTCGCGAATACCTTGCCATTCGGCAATAGCAGGGCCGGACCGACTTCCCCAGGCGGAAAATAAGTGCCCGTCGGTCCCGGGCCATAGCTGATCCCACCGACAACCTGAGCTGGCGCCGGACCAAATGCAAGGCCACCGGGAGAGCCCGAAGGCGATGTCAGCCCCGCCGGGGTATTCCCGTCGCTGTACCATTGCGCAGCAGCCGTATCGTAATGCTCGGCATGCTGCGGATTGCCCACATCGACGGTGAACAGGTCGCCGTCGGGCAGCAGGGTCCAGCCTTCCTCCGCGAAATCATCCGCCTTTCCGGTGGCAGGCACCGATGTCCAGGTCAGGCTAGCCGGGTCGAGGCGCCACATCCCGCGGCCAAGCTTTTCGCCAAAGACAAAGCCCCCGTCGGGAAGGACTACCGATGGCACATCGCCTATATAAGCAACCCCGGCGGGTGGAGCGATCATCGCCCAACTGTCAGTGACTGGGTCATAGACAGCGGACATGTTTGTTAGACCGCTCGGCGCGAACGGCAGCACATATTGGTTCTGGTTATATTCCCCACCCACGAACAGTACCCGTCCATCGGCCAGCACGACTTGTGATCCTGCATAAGGCGCATAGCCGGCAGGCGGGCTTGTCAGCTGGCGCCAGGTGCCGTTCACATAGGAGCCCGTCGCGTCGGGCTTGAGATTGTAGAACACACCTGCGTCATCGATGGACTGCATCATGACGCTGCCGTCAGTCAGTAGCAGCGCCACTGCGCCCGGTGCGGGAGGCTGGTTTGCGAGGGCGATGAACGATGCGGACGTGCACGACACCTGCACATTGGTCACGTTTGCAGTGCCCATCGTGCCGGCCCCTTTCCCCACCACACACGTCTGCGCAGGCGAAGACGGTTGCCTCGCCACAGTCACCGAGTAGGCTGTACCGCTACTGAGGGCTCCGGCAAACATGAATGCACCGGACGCCGATATCGGCAGGCTATCGCCGCCGTTGTTCTGTAGAACCAAACCCGTGCCGGCGAGTCCCGTGACGGTTCCGCCGACCGTGTGGGCGGTCATCGGCATCGAGGAGCCGCCGCCACCGCTGCAGGCGCCCAGCCATGTCGCTTGCGTCAACACCACGAGGATCCTTGTTATCCGTGGCCAGACATGCTTCGTCACGTTGCATCCTGTGAGTTGGAGTTGAGTCGGAGTGCGAAGGTAAGCCCTTTTTATCACACCGGTTCTGGATGGGATCCTCGTGTTGCCGAGTGCTCCACCGCGGTTGCAATCTGTCGCGCATCCTCTTTGCCAAGGTGACATCATAATAGTTCCTGATAATGCAGCCTCGTGCAGCTCTTGGGCAGGGGAAGTCAGCGCCGCCTCGAGCCACGACAGGCGCTACCCACGCAAGAGCTCGGTGCTAGCTCGCCCGTACCGCATCGAGGCGAATCGCCCCGTATCCGTTCCCGGACGAACCGTCAGGCCGCCAATCGGTACCTACACTCCGAGCTCGAGTTTAAGAAGGATCCAGTCTGCCCGCGAGCTCGAAATGCCGATCAACTACTCATCCTCTGGGAGATCTGAATGCGCGCGAAGATACTTGTGCCACTTGCACTGCTGTTGACTCCTGCCCTGGTACTTGCTCAGGAGTCGCCTGACCCCGTAGTCAAGTGGAATCAGATCGTTGGTGTCATCACCGCTCCCGGGATTAACAACGCGGTTGCCGGCATCAGCTCGGGAGCAGGCCCGTGGTCAGTGCGCGATGGTCAAGCCCGCGTCGACCTCGAAAACGGCCAGGTTACCTTTGAGGTGCGGGGCCTCGTCCTCAACGGCGGCAACTCAAGCGGCACGCCCGGGACCATCAGCACGGTTACCGGGACGGTGGTGTGCAATCCGGGGACGAGTGATCAGATCATTCGGGACACGGCGGAAGTTAAACTCACGCAGCAGGGTGACGCTCATTTCCGTGGGAACGTCTACGGCATTCCAACCCGCTGCACCAGCCCGCTGTTTCTGATACGCATCGGACCCAGCTTCCCGGTTGCCGGAGCGGTGGGCAAATGGCTCGCCACGGGCACCATTCGTACCGCCGGCGATGGAGATTGATTACACCCGGTTGAAGTGAAGCGTACCGGTCGCCGGCGTGAACCTTGTTGCAGCCCCGCCGCGCGACCGGACGCACTTGCCAAGCATCGCTCCTGCACGCAGCCGGTGACATCGGTCATCGGCTCGGGTACTGCACAGCGCACGCCGTCCAGTCCTGGGCAATGCAGACCTGTGCATCGGTGAGATCAAGCTTCCCGTGGCATACGAGCGACTGCAGGCGCACCTCCAGCACGTCCTTCGCCTTCGCGCCGCGTACTCCCTCCCAAGGTTGAAGCATCAGATTTGAGAGCGTGCGCGGGTGCCCCCCGAGGGCAAGTGGCACGATGTGGTCGAGCTCGAAGTCGCCGATCCGCGCCGCATCGATTCCTGCATCCCGCATCAGTTTCCTTTTCACGCCGTTGGTGTAACTGGTAGCGGGGCGCACGGTCTTGGTATAGCCGGATACGCAGATCGTTACGTCGATCGTGCTCTCGTCCACGTCGGGATTGAGCGCGATGCACCCATGGGTCGTCTTAATGCACGGACCGTCCTTCGGGTCTTCTGCGACGGAGCGAAAAGGCGGGGTCGAGGCCCAGGGAACAGTGACTGGCGCGGCAGGTTCGATGACCTGTCCCTTCTGGCTCTCCGGGGCAGTCGGCACGCGAGCACAACTCGCGATCCACAGCAGCGCCAGCAAGCCTGGAACGTAGCCCCGCAATTGCATGGCGATGGTCATGCCGTGCCTTGAGCCAGTCGCGTGGTGAGCCGTGTATCGGACCAAGGAGAGCATTCTATGGCCCTGTCCTCCTGCACTGCAGCACGAATCCATCGATAGGTGCATCTGCGATGGGAGCTAGAATGTCACCGGCGGAGGTTCCAACCGACACCGGCCGGGATCCGTTGGCCTCAATACCTACAAGAAAGGGAGCCATGATGGGCACCAGTTCATTCTTTAGAACTTTCCTCGCAGTCTTGTTGCTGTCGACGAGTCTGGCGGTATCCGCATGCGGTACTGCTGGCGGTAAGCTGGACGGCCTGTATGCAAACTCAAACGGCCAGAACACAGTCGAATTCAGAGACGGTAAAGCCTTTGTGACGATGGTCGGAATGGCAAGCGATGCCATCCCTTACGACGTGAAAGGGAACACGATTACCGTACACGCTGGGGGCATGGCGGGGGACCTCGTCCTCACTCGAAACAGTGACGGCACACTTCAGGGTCCGTTTGGAATTATGAGGAAAAAGACGACGTAAGCTGGCCCAATGCATCGTCCGCCCTGGAGCCAGGACGCCGGGTTGCGGATCTTCGCTCTGGACGAGGCGGCCGGCTTTCGACTCATCTCAGAGGAACGACACCAATCGTTTCGGGAAGAAGCTTGTCGGTCAGACAAAGGGCCTGGCGCGCTCGGCGCAGTGTTAACGGACTGTCAATCCGTTGGGCGTTGGGGTGGGCTTCACACGCGCCCCTCCGGAGCGCGTGTTACGGACTGCCCGCGACGTCACTTCTGAAGAATGACGTCCAGGTAATCTTGACTCTTCTCCTTATCCATCGGCTGTCGCACCAACTCGGTGCCGGAGGTGAAGTCGAGCTTCTTGAGATCAACCCGGCGCACCCGACGGTTGTTCTGTGTATGGTAGTACATGACCAAGTTCTTGGTGTCGTACCCACTGGTCCAAAGCGTCGAGCTGCGCATTCCTGAGGTCTTCTCTTCCTCAATGCCCTCCGAAGCTCCCAGAGGCACGTTAAAGTTATCGAGAATGCGGAACAGCTCGTAAATCGTCTCGTCGCCGGTCTTAGTAGGCCGCGCCGTCTTACTGAATGCCACTGCCCGCACGAACCGCGAAGGCGGTGTAAAGTCCCCAGGCAGGCCGATCATCCCGCTACCGCCGCCCAGAGGCTTAAAATCGAGGTCCCCAATTTCCTTGCCGGGAAGTGCGACGGGGGACAGGTTGATGTAGTTGCGCAGATTGGTCTCATGCCAGTCGTAATTGGGAGAATTGGTGATCACCCCAAGCGGCGCTTCGTGGACTTTGACCTCGCCCTTGGTGAATTCGACGACGATCGCCTTTCCGCTGCGCTCTGTTATCAGCAGATGCACCGGGGGCGTGATGCCAAGGGCCGGTTCTACCACAGGCACAATACGCACCATTGCTAGCGCGCTCCGCACTTCACTTACAGTGGCACAGGTCGACAGGAGATACTGGCCGAGATCGGTCGGCGCCATCGACTTGCCCGCATCGGCCGGCTTGTACGCCTGATATTCGGCAAAGCCTGGATGATAGAAGAGTCCGAGCGCAAGTCCCTTTTCATTCATGCCGTCGACGAGCATGTCCTTGTCTACGGCATCGAGCCCGACGACGCCGTAATTGGCCTGCCACACTAAGCCTGGTTTGTCATCCGGCGTGTGCCCGGCGTATTTGTAACCGCGCGGAACAACCACCACGCGCGAGTGCAGATCGAACGAGCCCCATTCCATGGTGCGCCCGTAAACCACTGCACCGTCTGCGGCCTTCAGAGTGATCCCGGTGCAGGCCAACACCTGCATCACTCCGCCATAGCCGAGCACCGCGGTCAGTGCCAAGGCTGCCAAGGTAGATTTTGACTTCATGGCGTACACCCACTGCTTGTTTGATGATCAAACATGACCGTCCCTGACCATTTGCCGGAAGGGGAAGCCCCCCCTTCGCGCATGCAGCTTATCCCATATGGCTAAGCTTGGCCGACTGGGTAAGCGATGGTGGGCGTATTGGTCCGGCTGGCGTGGCACGGTGGCTGGATCAGCCTGCCTTTGTGCGGGCGAATACATCATCTGAGGGGGACGACTGCGCTACTTGTTGAAACACCGGTTATTCCTATTGGCCCAACCCTACGCTACAGTCAAACGATGCTCCACCGCTGAGGAGTGCGCGTCATGCGGCTATTTTGGTCTGCCCTTTCGACAACGCCGAAAACTGTCACTCTCCTTAGCCTGGCTTGTTTCTTGATGCTGCTGGTTAAGCTGCTGTGGCTCAACGATATACCAGCATCGTTCAACAAGGCGCCCGATCTCGGATTGCTGATGGAGAATCTCCTCGCTGCCACAGTCGCGGCATACATATTCTTTGTCATTTCCTATCAACTACCGCAAGTGGTCGAGCGAAACCGGATCGGCCCGGGAATCACTTCGCTGCTGGACGGCACCTCCAATCGTGTTACCGGCTTTCTGCAAATGGTCAGTGGTGCTACATCGGGAACACTGTTGAATCCGGACGCAATCAACCTAAGTGAAGTGGAGAGACTGTTTAAGTTGATCGCGCCAACCGATCTCGCACCCATGGTGGTAGACGCGTTCAGCACGAGACTTACCTGGCTCGCCGCCATGGCAGAACACGATACCCAGTGCCGCGACTATATGAGGCAGATTGGTAAGTACGCGCGCTACCTCGAGGCGGACTTAGTTTCCATCTTGGATGCCATCGAGTTTTCCGCGCATGTCGCTTCTATGCGAATGGTGCGTGACTACTATCTGCGCAAGGGCGTCACGCTTCAGGTGGCAGACTTAAAGCCTTGGGCAGCGAACTACTTCAGGTGCTACGAGGCTGCACGCCGCCTGGCACGGTACGCTGAGCAATACAGGCTTACGTATAGGATTGTGGGCTGACTAGGCCGCTCGATTTGACGCACTCGGTGCTGCGGTAGGCAGCCGTTGGACTATCCGTCCCGCTTCACTCAAAATGTACTTAATGCACCCTCTTCCGAGCCATTCGCGTCATCGATCAACGCGTTGGCCTTGGAACCAACGGATTGCATATCCGTTGGTCGCTGATCTACCTCCAACTGCTGGTTTCGCTTGGGTGTGGCAACCGGCAGCATCGTCGTCTCAGCTCATTTTGACGACTCGCCAGACACCGAGGCGGCGCCAATTACCTGACCTCGTGGCCAACGCAATCGCCTCTGTTCGAGTATGTATCCGGTGGACTAAAAAAGGGGCCCCGGCCATGGCCGGGGCTGCCCCAACGGCAGAGCCGGATGCGCAGCCGCCATCATTTCGCTGCCACCTGAGTGGGCACCTTGATCTTGTGCGCCGCGGCTTGCTGCAGCGTGTGCGACTGAAGATAGACTTGCGTGAGCAAGGGCGCATTCACTGAGTGGACCGCCTCTCCCAGCGCCTGATCACGACACTCCTTTGGATTGTAGATGGGCTTGAGATCAACCCGGTTGCCATGCGTACAGGCCACCTGTGCAGCGTGCTCAAGGCGGTCATAGAGCGTCCGCGCTCCCGACGGCTGCTGGAGATCCAGTCCCTGTGTATTCACGCGAATGGCAATCTGGACGTCGTACGCCCCCGCCTCAACCCCCCCAGACAAGAGAGCACCAACAATTGCGACGGCACCCGCTACCGAGCGGGCAGCCCTAACGGCTGTTCTGATACACATGTAAGTCTCCTGATGAATCCGAGCGAATTGTTCGGTTCATAAGTAACGAGTGCTCTCGGGGGCCAATTGGACACCCCTATGGCTCGGCAGCACTGAAGGGCGGGGCGCCCGGGACGTATCCGCCAAAAGTTTTGGTTGCCAATTTCGACCCAGGGGACTCTTAATGCAGACAGAGGGCACTTTTCATGAGTTGCGGTGGCCGTGGCTGACCCGAAAGCATCCTTCGTCGAGCGGCTATTTGCCGATCACGGCGCGGGCTTGCAGACATTCTTTCGGCGGCGGATCCGCAGCCAGGCCGATGCACCTGACTTGGCCCAGGAGGTATACGTACGGATGCTGCGCATCAGCGACCAGGACGCGATCCGCAACCCCGTCCACTACCTCTACACGGTTGCCAACAACCTGGTGAAGGAGCATGCGGCGCTCGAGCGTCGGCAAGCGATGGGCATCGACATCGACGAGGTCCCCGCGCAGGAAGCACTCCAGACGCTACCGGCTTTCGACGGCGAACTCGATACGAGGCAGCGGATCGCCCGCCTCGGAGTCGTGCTTAACCAGCTGCGTCCGAAATGCCGCACTGCTGTGGTTCTGCGGTTCACGCATGAACTCTCCTACCGGGAGATCGCGATCCACCTCGGCGTTTCCCCACAAATGGCCAAGAAGTACGTGGCTCAGGGGCTGAGTCACTGTCAACGCCGCATGGCGCGGCTAGGTTGAGCCTATGATTTCCAAGGAAGAGCAGGTCCGGGCCGCGATCGCCGAACAGGCTGCCGATTGGCTGTCGCGAATGACGAAGGCCTGGATGCACGCGAATCCGCCGCCCTCGCCGCCTGGCTGAAGGCCTCGCCGGTCCATGTCGAGGAGTTCCTGCGCGCTTCAGCGATCGCGCGCGACCTGCGGGAGGCACGCTCCGATCCCGACTATTCCCTCGAATCTGTTCTCGCCCGGGCCCGTGCCGACGACGAGAGCCCGGTCCGCTCTCACTGGCCGCACGTGGTCGCCGAAGTTACGGGCGTCTTTTCTCGTCGCTGGCTAGCCACCGCGGCGACACTGGCTGCGGTCGCTGTGCTGAGCTTTGGCCTGCTCTCCTTGTGGAGAGTCCACCTCGCCGGGCCCGGGCCCGCGCCCGTCGCCGGTACGCCAACGCTGCATTTTGAGACACGTCATGGCGAGCAGCTGAGTCGTCGCCTGCCAGACAATTCCGTGCTGCACCTGAACACAGACAGCGCCGTCACCGTTCGCTTTAGCGACACAGAGCGTCTTGTTTTGCTCACTTCCGGCCAGGCGGAGTTCGAAGTCACCCATGACCCCGCTCGCGCATTCCGGGTGCTCACTGGATCAGCGGAGGTCATCGCGATCGGGACTCAATTTGATGTGCACCTGAAGGAAGACGCGACCGTGGTCACTGTGATCGAAGGGCGTGTCGCGGTCGGGCCCACCCCGATGTTGGGGAAGGCTGGCTCGACCCCCGGCAACGCACCGCGGTACGTGCAGGTGGCAGCCGATCAGCAGATTCGGGTGACCGCGGACGAATGGCCGGCCTCTCCTACCGCAGTGGACGCGCAGCACACCACGGCATGGCTGCATCGCGAGATCGTATTCGACCATGAGCCATTGGAGCGCGTTGCGGCTGAATTCAACCGTTACGCCCCGAAGCCCATCGAGATCGTCACACCTGCGCTGAAGAAGCTGCAGATCAGCGGGGCGTTTGCCACCGACGACACTGACGCGCTCATTGCTTTTCTGCGCACCATAAAGGGCGTGCGGGTTGAGGTGACCGCGACACGGATTCTGATATCACAGCAGTAGGCTTTGCTGCGCCGCACCTTACGGTGCGCGGGCGCCTAGGCTACGCTACAGGTGAGGGCAAGCCGAAATGCCCCGATGGGAAGCGCATGGGAGGCTCGCGTCAACGCGCGGTGAACATCGCAACAGTAGTGTCACGGCTACTCCACGCCGGCTCGATCGGCGCACCCATTGCGTTCCTCGGGGTTCCGGCGACGCTGACTCACGCCTCTGAATCCAAGGCCCTGGTCGCCGACATTCCCGCTCAGCCTCTCGCTCAAGCGCTCACCGCCTTCCGCCGCCAGACCGGCCTGCAGCTCATTTACCTCTCCAGTGCCATCGGCAACCAAAAATCCCAGGCGGTCCCCGCCGGACTGAAAAGCGACGAGGCGCTGTCTCGGTTGCTCCAGGGCACCGGCCTGCGCTTCGAGTACCTCACTCCTCGCAGCATCCGCATTTTTGTCGCGCCGGTTGCTCCGCATGAGACAGGACCGCGACTACCCGCAAGCGCGATCCGCGACGAAGTGATCGTCACCGCCAGTCGCGGCGCAGAAAAACTGCAGGATGTACCGATTACCATCCAGTCCGTTACCGGCGATCAGCTCCACCAGCGCAATGCGACCACTACGTATGACCTGCTGAAGTACACGACGAACGTGACCTTCAGTGGTGACAGCCCGGGCACCGGCAATCTCTTCATGCGCGGCCTCGGCAGCAGCGGGGCGGGCAACCAGTCGCAAGCGACCACCGCGCCATTTCCGAACGTCACCCTGTACCTTGACGATCAGCCGATGCAGTTTCCCGGCCGCAACAACGATGTCTACTTGGTGGACATGGAGCGCGTCGACGTCCTGGAAGGACCACAGGGCACGCTCTTCGGCGGCGGCGCTCAGGCGGGTGTCATCCGCTACGTTACCAACCAGCCGCGGCTGGAGGCGACCTCCGGCGAAGTCAACGCGGGTTACGGCGTCACGGCCGGCGGCGACCCGAATGCCAGTCTGAACGCAGTTCTGAACCTGCCGCTGTTCGACAACAAGTTCGCCCTGCGCGCAGTAATTTTCTCAGAGCACCGCGGAGGCTACATCGACAACGTCCCCGCGACCATTGACTACCTTCCCGGCACGATACCGCACGATCTGGGCGGCAATCCGACCGCGAACAACGCTCCCCTGCAGACCGATAACACCAACTCGGTCGACGTGCGGGGGCTGCGGGTCTCTGGCCTATGGAAGATCAACGACAGTTGGGACGCACTGCTGCAACAGAACTACCAGGACATGCATTCGGACGGGTATTTCTACGCCTATCCGACCAGCACAGACGGCCGGGCGCTACAGCCGTATCAGATCACCGCCTTCACGCCGGCGTTCAACAAGGACCGGTACGAAAGCACTTCCCTTGCGATCAACGGCAGGATCGCCGGCACGCTGGACTTTGTCTATCGCGGCAGTTACATGACCCGTCACATCGACGCGCAGCAGGACTACTCCAACTACCTGCGCGGCAACGTCGCCTCGTCCTATTACGCCTGCATCGGGACGGGTGCCGGCTACTTTAACCCGTTCCTCTTCCCGCAGCTCACCGGCAAACCGCTGCAGTGCGCGAAAGCGGTGGGCGACTGGCACGACCAGATCTCCAACCAACACCAGAGCCACGAAATCCGCCTCAGCACCGATGCGGGCCACCGGCTGCGCGGCCTGGTGGGAGCCTTCTGGGAAAAGTTCGTCATAGACGACAACATGAACTTCAACTACCTGGGGATCCCGCATTGCAGTCAGACCAATCTGGCCATCGCACTGGCCGGCGGAGCGGACTGTCTCGCAGCGGTCGGACCGTTCCCTGGCGCGATCGCGACCACGCCGGGGCTGCGCAGCGGTGAGAACACCGCATTTGGTGAGGACGTGCAACGCGGCTATAAGCAGACCGCGCTGTTTGCTTCCATCGATCTCGACCTGATTCCAAAAGTGCTGACGGTGACCGGTGGTCTGCGTTTGTACAGATATGATGAGTTTGAGTATGGCTCGGAGTACTTTACCGAGGACAGCACCTCCGGGCTCGTCGTGGACCACCCCAATGGCGCGTGCACTGCCGCCGGCGCGTGCGGCTGGCCGATCAACCTGAGCAAGTCCGAGTCCGGGCACCGCGGGCGCGCCAGCCTGGTGTGGCACCCCGCCGCCGACATCATGGCTTACTACACGTACTCGGAGGGCCTCAATCCCGGTGGCTTCAATCGTGCGACATCGTATCCAGGCCAACCGCCCCTGCTTCGGGGGATAGCCCGGTACTCGGCCACGGACGGCAACTCCCAACAATACGGAATACCCGCAGGCTACAACTCCGACAGTCTTATCAACAACGAAGTCGGATTCAAGAGTGAATTCCTAGACCATCACTTCGTGTTCAATCTGTCCATGTACTACATGCAATGGCGAGACATCCAGCAGGCATTGTTCGATCCAACGCATCTGGGCAACACCACCTTTGCTGTGAATGGCTCGAGCTACGACATCAAGGGATTCGAGGTGCAGTTCGTCGCGCGGATCACCGATGGGCTCAGTGTGCAGGGATCCAGTTCCGTCAACAGCGCGAGCCAGTCAAATACGCCCTGCCTGGTTTCCGTCGGCGTCGACCCAAACACTACAAGAAGCGAGCACAACCCGACCCCGAAAGGTCAGTGTATTACGCAGATCAATGACGCGCCCTACACGAATCCCTTTGGAGAGCACGGTACCCGGCCGCCATTCGCGCCCCCCTGGATGTTCAACCTGCTCGCGCGCTATGACTGGACCGCCGCCGGCGCTTACAGGCCCTTCGCCTGGGTCGGTGCGAGTCACATGGCCGCGATGAGTAACCAGCCGGCGAATTTTCCCGACGGCACCGCTGCGAGCGAGAACCCGCCGACGGGATTCCCCAGCACTGCGCTACTGCGTTTCCAGATCCCCGGGTACACCGCCTATGACGCCGGGTTGGGCGTTGGCAAGGATAGCTGGACGGCGCAGATCCAATGTCACAACCTCACTAACGCCTACGGCCCGACAAACATCTCAACCAGTCAGTTCATCAAGGCGGAAGTCCCGCTGCGACCCCGGGTATTGAACTTCCTCATCGGCTACAGCTTCTGACTGCGACCGCGCGCGCACAGGCGATCACAGCCTTGTCAACGGCAATGGCGGCGCGAATGTGCCGAAGCCACCCTGCCATGCGCTAAGAAGATGCTAGTGGCAGTCCCTGCGATGGGGGGACGCACCGAACTTGCACGGGACGTCCACGGAAATCAGCCGAACGTCTGTGGCCGGCCGACATTTCCACGACGCCCTCAACGGATTGGGCATGCTCCGAGGCGCGCTCGATCATCGGACCCCTCGCAGCCTGCCCGGTCGGCTCAGGATTCACCTAACCCGGGGCCACCCCTGCCGTCTCTCTGGCTGGTCTAGCTTCGTATGTGCCAGCATGTTAATGTACTAACGTACTAGTACATTGGATCGTGCCATGAAGAGCCACCAGAACCTGTCTCCCCGCCAGGAGCAGCTCACCGAGCGCGCGCTTTACACCGCGGTTGCAGCCCTTGAGACCCCCGAGGAATGCCGGGCGTTCTTTCGGGATCTGTGCACGCCGGCCGAGATCCAGGCCATGGCGGACCGCTGGGCAGTAGTGGATCACCTGAATCGCGGCCTTCCCTACCGCGAGATTCACCGGCTCACGGGCGTGAGCGTGACGACCATCGGCCGGGTCGCCCGGTTTCTCGCCAGCGGCAACGGTGGCTACGAGACCGCCGCGAGGCGACTGCAGGAAGCCAAGGGCGCCAGCGACCGTGCCTAAAGCCCCCGCATCCGAGGAGCCGCGCCTGAAGATCGCGGTCCAGAAGTCCGGACGTTTGACCGACGCTTCCGTGGAACTGCTTGCCCGCTGCGGCCTCAAGCTCGCGCGCGGCAAGGACCAACTCATCGGATTCGGCGAAAACATGCCGCTCGATGTGCTCTTCGTGCGCGACGACGACATCCCGGATCTGGTGCAGGAGGATGTTTGCGATCTGGGCCTGGTAGGCTTGAACGTCCTCGAGGAGAAGCGCCTTAAGTTCCAGGCGCAGGGTCTGCCCGCCCCGATGGCCCCGCTCCGCAGCCTCGAGTTCGGGCGCTGCCGGCTCTCACTCGCGGTCCCGGATACCCGGTCTTATGAGGGGATCGTCTCCCTCAGCGGCACGCGCATCGCCACGACGTATCCGCATCTGCTCGGACGCTACCTCAAGGACCGCGACGTGCAGGCGGAGATCGTGACGCTTTCGGGTGCGGTCGAGATCGCACCGCGCTTAGGGCGCGCCGACCTCATCTGTGATCTGGTGTCTACCGGCTCAACCCTGCAGGCGAATCACCTGAAGGAAGTGGAGACGGTTCTTGAGAGCCATGCAGTGCTCATCCGCACGCCCCGCGCACTGCCGCCGGCAAAGAACGACTGGGTGGAGCGACTGCTGCTGCGCATCGATGGCGTCCAGCAGGTTCGCGAAAGCAAGTACATCATGCTACACGCGCCACGCAGCGCCTTGGGTGAGATCCGCAGACTCCTTCCAGGCTCCGAGTCCCCGACGATCATCCCACTCGAGGGCACAGTCAATCGTGTGGCGATCCATGCGGTTTGTCGCGAGAACGTGTTCTGGGAGACGCTGGAGCGCTTGAAGCAGGCGGGCGCGAGCGATCTGCTCGTATTGCCGGTCGAGAAGATGCTCGCTTAAGTCCTTTTCGAACGGGCCACCCCTCCTCTAGTCCCACCCCGAAACTGCCCGACAGAGCTCATGCGCATCCTCGACTGGAACGCCCTCGATAAGCCCGGCCGCCACGCCGCGCTCGCCCGTCCACTCGCACACTCCGCAGCCGAGGCGAGCCGCGTCGCCGCCGGGGTGATTGAGCACGTGCGACGCGAGGGGGATGCGGCGCTGTTTACCCTCACTGAAGCCTTCGACCGCGTGCGCCTCCGGAGCCTCACCGTGGACAGCTCCGAGTTCGACGCCGCCGGGAGCTTGCTCAGCGCCGAGCAGCGGGCTGCCCTCAAGCGGGCCGTCGCCAACGTCGAGCGCTTTCACCAGGCGCAACGGCGCCCTCCGCTCAATCTCGAGACCGAACCCGGTGTGCGCTGTGAGCAGATCCTGCGACCAATCTGTGCGGTCGGACTCTACGTACCCGCCGGCACCGCACCCTTACCGTCTGCGGTCATCATGCTCGGGGTCCCGGCCCGGCTTGCGGGCTGCCCGCAGCGCGTGCTGTGCACGCCGCCGCGTGCCGATGGCAGCGTACATCCGGCCATCCTCTTCGCCGCACAGCTATGCGGCATCGACACGGTCTTCAAGGTCGGTGGCGCGCAGGCCATCGCGGCGCTCGCCTACGGGACGCAAAGCATCCCGCGGGTGGATAAGATCTTTGGACCCGGCAACGCATGGGTGACGGCGGCTAAGGCCCTGGTCAGCACCGATCCGGGCGGCGCTGCCTGCGACTTACCGGCAGGGCCTTCCGAAGTCCTGGTCCTCGCCGATACTTCCGCAAACGCTGCGTTTCTGGCAGCGGATCTCCTGGCGCAGGCCGAGCACGATCCGCTCTCGCAGGCATTGCTCGTCACCGAGAGCAGTCCCCTGGCCTGCGAAGTGGTGACGCAGATCGAGGCGCAACGCGCGACGCTCTCGCGGACGGCGATTCTGGATGCATCCCTTCGCAACTGCCGCTGCATCGTGGCTGCCGATCTGGATACGGCCGTGCGCATCAGCAACACTTACGCCCCCGAACATCTGATCCTCCAGGTCCGCGAGCCGCGCCAGTGGCTCTCTCAGGTGCGCAACGCGGGATCTGTCTTTCTGGGCCCCTGGTCTCCGGAAACCCTGGGGGACTACTGCTCGGGCACCAACCACGTGCTGCCGACCTACGGACATGCGCGGGCCTTGAGCGGCCTGTCGGTGGCGGACTTCGTCAAGACCATTTCCGTCCAGGAGATTTCCAGGGAAGGTCTTTGTGCGCTGGGTCCCACCGCCATGACGCTCGCCGAGCTTGAGGGCCTGGATGGGCACGCCCAGGCGGTCGCGCGGCGTCTCGCCGTGCTCACCGTCCCCCTGGATAAGGCGGCGAGCGCGGCGGTGGCCTCATGAGCTGGGTACGACAGCTCGCACGGCCCGAGATCCTGGCCCTGAAGGCATACCCGCACGCCGCCTGGGACCCCGGACTCACCCGCCTGCACGCCAACGAGCTGCCCTGGCGTCCGGCGGCCGATGCGTCCGTCGCCGGCCTCAATCACTACCCGGAACCCCAGGCGCGTGCCCTCATCGAGCGCCTGGCGCAGCTCTACGACGTGCCCCCCGCTTCGCTTCTCATCAGCCGTGGCAGCGACGAGGCGATCGATCTTCTGGTGCGCGCGTTCTGCCGCGCCGGTGAAGACGCGGTACTCCTGTGCCCGCCGACCTTTGGCATGTACGCCGTGGCCGCCAGCATCCAGGGAGCCCGGGTCCTCCCGGTACCGCTCATCGCCGATGATGGCTTCGCACTGGACTGCGAGGGGGTCCTCAAGCGATACACCCCCGACGTCAAGCTCGTGTTCCTGTGCTCGCCGAACAACCCAACCGGCAATCTGCTGAGCGAAGCGGACATTCTTAAGATCGCAGACGCCCTGGCGGGACGTGCGCTCATTGTCGTGGACGAGGCGTATCTGGAGTTCTCAGGCGCCGAAAGCCTGACCGCCCACGTTGCCGGCCGCCCCCAGCTGGCCATCCTGCGCACCCTGTCCAAGGCGCATGGACTGGCCGGCGCGCGCTTGGGATCGCTGATCGCCGATCCCGAGGTCATTGCGCTCCTGAGAAAGCTGATTGCCCCCTATGCGGTGCCGCAGCTCGTGCTCGAGGCCGTGATGAGCGTTCTGGATGCGACACATCTTGGTACCCTCAGGTGTCGTCTTGCGCAGATCCGTGCCGAGCGCACCCGGATGCAGCAAGCGCTCGCGGATCTGCCCTGCGTGAAGTCAGTCCTGTCCAGTGAGGCGAATTTTCTCCTGGTGCGTCTGAGGGATCCCGCCGACGCCCTCGTACGAGCCACCGGCGCCGGCCTTCTGGTGCGCGATGCGCGCAGCTACCCCGGGCTGGAGGACGCGGTGCGGATCAGCATCGGGACGCCTGCCCAGAACAGCCGGCTCCTTGAGGCGTGGACATGAGCACGGCCACGCTCTTCATCAATCGCGATGGGACGCTGATCGAGGAGCCTGCCGATGCCCCGGTCGATTGCCCGAGCAAGGTCCGGCTCATGCCCGGGGTGATTCCCGCCCTTCTGAAGCTGGCAGAGCACGGTTTCAGATTCGTCATGCTGACCAATCAGCCCGGACTGGGCTTACGGGAGTCCCCGGAACACTCATTTCAGTCGTGTCAGGACTTTATCCTGGAGCTTTTCAGCTCCCAGGGCATTTGCTTTGAGGCCGTATTCGTCAGTCCACACCGGGGTCACGATGGCTGCAGCTGCGGCAAGCCCGCGCTCGGGCTGCTGGAGTCCTGTCGCAAAGCCCACCCGATCGATCCCCGATTGAGCGCGGTCATCGGCGATCGCGCAACCGACCTTGAACTGGCCAAGCACTTAGCAATCCGCGGGCTTATGGTCCGCAGCCACGGCGCACCCGACCACACCTGGGCCGCCGTCGCCCAGAGCCTCACGAGCCGTCATGCCGCGGTGTTACGGCAGACGACGGAGACGCGGGTCGATGCGCGGGTGAGGCTCGATAGCGAGGCCGCGCCGCAGGTCGCAACCGGTATCGGCTTCTTTGATCACATGCTCGCGCAGCTGGCCCAGCATGCGGGGTTTGAACTGCAGCTTGAGGCATCGGGTGACCTGCACGTGGATGAGCACCATACGGTCGAGGATTGCGCGCTCGTGCTCGGCGAGGCCCTGCGCCAGGCGCTGGGGGACAAGCACGGCATCGCCCGCTACGGGTTCGTGCTGCCGATGGATGAGGCTCAGGTGCAGGTCGCGATCGATCTTTCCGGACGTGCGTTCAGTGACTTCCAGGGACGCTTCCCCCGCGAGGCGGTCGGGGAGCTGCCCACCGAGCTCGTGCCGCATTTCTTCCGGTCCTTGAGCCAGAGCCTCGGCGCCGCCATCCATGTGAACGTGACGGGCGAGAACACCCATCACATGGTGGAGGCGTGCTTCAAGGGCGTGGGTCGCGCCCTTCGGCAGGCGCTCAAGTGCGAGGGACAGATGCTTCCGAGCACCAAGGGCGCCCTGTGAGAGAGGTCGTGATAGTGGACAGCGGCGGCGCCAATCTGGCCTCCCTGCGCTACGCGTTGCAGCGTTTAGGGGCGCGCGTGCAAGTCAGTTCCGAGGCCCATGCGATCAGCAACGCTGAACGGGTACTCCTGCCGGGCGTGGGGGCGGCCGGCTGCGCGATGCGCCGCCTGAAGTCACTGGATCTCATCTCCGTACTGCGCGCGCTGACGCAACCGGTGCTGGGGGTGTGTCTTGGGATGCAGTTGCTCTTTGAGCACTCGGAGGAAGGCGGCACCGAGTGCTTAGGAGTCCTGCCCGAAACCGTGCGCGGCCTCACTCCCCGGCCGGGCCTTCCGGTGCCCCACATGGGCTGGAACAGGCTCCGTCCCCTGAGAGCCGATCCGCTGCTGGAAGGGGTGGGATCCGGGGAGTATGCCTACTTCGTGCACAGCTACGCCGTGCGGATGAGCCGCGACACCCTGGCAAGCGCGGAATACGGCACAACCATCTCCGCCGTCGTGCGGCAGAAGAACTTCTGGGGCACACAGTTTCACCCCGAGCGCTCCTCGCACACTGGTGCGCGAATCCTTCACAACTTCCTAAGGCTCTAGCAATGCTCCTGATCCCTGCCATCGATCTTGCCAGCGGGCGCTGCGTGCGCCTAAAGCAGGGAGACTTTGCCCAGGAAACCGCCTACCCCGCCTCCCCGCCCGAACTCCTGCGGCGCTACGAGGCCTTGGGCGCCCGCTGGGTACACCTGGTGGACCTGGACGGGGCGAGGGACGGGGAGCCGGCCAATCATGCGGTCATCGCCGAGCTTGCAACCACCAGTCCGCTCCACTTGCAGGTCGGCGGTGGCATCCGCAGTGCTGCCGGCCTCGAATCCTTGCTGGACGCGGGGGTAGCTCGCGTCGTGATCGGCAGCGCCGCCGTCCAGCGCCCCCAGGAAGTCCTGCAGTGGCTGAAACGGTTTGGGGCGGAGCGCGTATGCCTGGCATTCGATATCCGCGTGGAGCCCACCGGTGAGCCGTACGTGCGCACGCACGGCTGGACGCAGCGCGGCAACGTCACCTTGTGGGACGCACTCGCGCCGTACAGTATTCACGTGCGTCACGTACTGTGTACCGACATTGCACGCGACGGGATGCTCTCCGGGCCCAATCTGGATTTGTACGCGAGGGTTCTCGCCGCCTTCCCGCACCTTCAGTGGCAGGCCTCCGGAGGCGTGAGTGACGCGAGGGATCTTGCCGCGCTCGCCCGCATCGGTGTCAGCGCCGCGATCAGCGGCAAGGCGCTCCTGGAAGAGCGCATCGGTCATGAGGAGTTACGAGCATTCTTGCCCGACGCATCATCCCCTGCCTCGACGTACGCGACGGCGCGGTCGTAAAAGGCGTCCGCTTCCGCGAGCATCAGCGCGCGGGCGACATCCTGGAGCTTGCCGCGCATTACCGCGACGAAGGCGCGGACGAGCTCGTCTTCTATGACATCACGGCAAGCCCCGAGGGCCGGACAGTCGATAGAACCTGGGTCCGGCGTGTCGCCCGCCAGCTTGATATCCCGTTCTGCGTTGCCGGCGGCATCCGCAGTGCCGCAGACGCGGAGAGCGTGCTCAATGCAGGGGCCGACAAGGTGTCCATTAACTCACCGGCCCTCGATAACCCGACCCTCATAGACATCTTGAGCCGCCGGTTTGGCTCCCAGTGCGTGGTCGTAGGGATCGACAGCAAGATGACCCCCGCAGGCCATCGCGCCTGGCAGTACAGCGGGGATTCCCGGCGCGCCCGCGATAGCGGGCGCTCGGTGTCCGCCTGGGTGCGGGAAGTCCAGGAGCGCGGCGCCGGCGAGATCGTCCTCAACTGCATGGGAGCGGATGGCGTGCGCGAAGGCTATGACCTCGATCACCTGTCCGCCGTACGCACCGGGTGCCGGGTGCCCCTGGTCGCCTCCGGCGGTGCGGGGTGTGAAGAGCATTTTCTCAAAGTCTTCTGCCGGGGTGTCGATGCCGCGCTTGCGGCGAGCGTATTCCATACCGGGACCATTGGCATCGGCGCACTCAAGCAATATCTGCGCCGCAACGGCGTCGAAATACGCGTATGAGCCCGGAAGCGATCGAAGGACTCGACTGGGCTAAGGGCGGTGGACTGCTCCCGGCGATCATCCAGGATGCCGCCTCCGGTGTCGTGCTCATGACTGGCTATGTAAATAGGGATGCGCTCACCTTGATGTGGGACCGCCGGGAAGTCGTTCTCTGGAGCCGGACACGCCAATGCCTATGGGTCAAGGGAGAAACGTCCGGAAACCGCATTGCAGTCGAACGGATCATCTCCGACTGCGATCGGGATGCCCTGCTCGTCCTCGGACGCCCGAGCGGACCGGCTTGTCACACCGGCTCGGCGAGCTGCTTCCCGGAAGCCGCTCCAGATGCCAGCTCACTCACGTTCCTGACATCACTGGAACAAATCATCACGGAGCGACTGGCAAGACCGCAGACCGGGAGTTACACCGCCAGACTCGCTGCCGGCGGTCTACGCCGCATGGCTCAAAAGGTTGGAGAAGAGGGACTCGAGGTGGCCCTCGCAGCAACCGGTCCGAAGAGCGAACTAGTTGCTGAAAGCGCGGATCTTGTGTTCCATCTCATGGTATTGCTCAACAGCCGTGACATTCGGCTCGCAGATGTCACGACGCTCTTGGCCGCACGCCATTCGGCAACGGCTACGGCAACGTCCGACTGAAGATCCGGGAGCCGTTTCTTGCAAGTCAGCAGCAGCGCGAAACGCACCACGTGTTGACTCTGCTGCGAGCCTGGCGGTACCCAGCTTCCGTGCTCTTCTTCGGCTTCCACCGCAACTTTGCAACAATTCACGGCGACGCGGATTGCGGCATTGCGATCGCCAATCCGGGTAATTGCCACGAATACGCTTACGATTAACAATCCTGTCGCGAGTGTCGATTCCGGAGCGGCTTGTTCGTCGTACTCAGGAAGGCTGCGCCGAAGCGACAACGGATAGCTGCGCGCGCCGCTTACTGTCATGCATTGTCGTTACTTGGTCCCCATCGGCCCGAGGTAATCATGAACAAACCTGCAGCGCTGTCGATTCTTCTACTGATCACACTTCCCGGCAGCGTGGATGCGCAAGAGCAAAAGCGCACGCCCTATCCCGTGATGGCACCTCTACAGCAGTATCTTATCGCCAACATGCGGGACGAGATCGCGCTGGCACGTAGCGCGGCACCGGCATCGATTTCCGCGGACGCCGAAGTGTTGGTGCTCGGTGCGCACGGCTACACAACTGGAGCAAAGGGCACGAACGGCTTTGTGTGCTTTGTTGAGCGCTCGTGGACCGCTGGCTTTGACGACGGTGAGTTCTGGAATCCCAGGCTTCGTGCACCGAACTGCTTCAATCCGCCCGCGGTGCGCAGCGTATTACCGCAATACCTGCGACGCACCGAGTGGGCACTGGCCGGAGCCACTAAGGAGCAATTAGTCGAAAGAGCGCGTGCCGAATTCACGAGCCATCGCTTCATCGCCCCTGAGGCCGGCTCGTTCTCCTTTATGCTGTCCCAGCAGGGCTATTTAGGTGATGCAGCGGGCGGTCCCTGGTACCCGCATGTGATGTTCTTCGTTCCACACGGTGACGCCGCCGCATGGGCCGCCGGCCTGAAGGGCTCGCCGGTCCTCGGGGCCGATAACGGCCCGTTCGAGCCCACGGTGCTTTATATCCCCGTAGCTCGTTGGTCGGATGGCTCACCGGCAGTGTCGTCGGGAACCGAACACCATTAGACGCCGGAGGAGGACTCCCGGCGGCGATTTGACGCCAAGGCGAGCTGCATGTGCGCGCACAGTCAACCAGATCGTGAAGGGGTGACACCGGCGCACAGCCGGCATCCAGACCTAGCTGCCGCCCGCGAAGCCTCGAATCAGATAGCCAGGAAAATGCGAACTGCAGGCCATTACATGGGTAATGGCATCGCGATCATATGCGTCGCCGGAGCGATAGGCCTCAAAGAATTCATTGAGGCGCCGAACTCGCTCGGGCCGCGCATTGACCGCCTGTAATCCGACCGAAACTCCATAGTTGGTGAAGGCGTACTTCACATTACCTGCCCCGGGTTCACGGCAGAAGTAACCGTCTTCGCTCCAACTCTTGTCAAGCGTCCTCAAGCAACGCTCCTTCTGAATCTTCGCCCATCCCTCATCCGGAAAAAACTGCGTAATCCACAACATCATACCGAGGCCGAGATCCTGGGTGATATCCAAAGCGACGGCCGTTTGCTCGATGAGGATGCGCATGTCAGTAATCTGCGGAGCCAAGGATCCATCATCAAGGACGTGGTAGGCGACATAGCCCGCAAAGGGATCAAGAGCCCCCAAGCCGCTGCCTGGATAAGGAGCACTCAAGTCTTCCTGCATCTTCCAGATGACGCCGCGGCGCGGTAGGACAAACGCCTCATGTACCTGACGGACCAACGTCACGCCCATGCTGCGGTAGTCACCAATATGCCGTCCCAGGACGGCGAGCCCGTAGAGCCACATGGCAATGTAGTGGAAATATTGGCCATCCCGGTCGGCAGCTTCGCCAATACGCAGCCCGCGCACACGTCCCAGCACCCGCACCACGTCAGCGACCAGCGCTTCCGCCTGATCCAGGTACTGGCGCTCACCCGATTCGACGTAAAGAGACACCAACAGAACCAGACCGAATGCGTCCGTCCACAGATACCTGCGGCCTGTCGGCCAGATCTGCTGCGCGCGCATCCACGCCAACCTGGCGATGACATACGGTACGTACATCCCTGGGCCGCCTTTCGCACTCACAGCCCGAAGGGATAGGTCTCGGGCAGGCCCTTGAGTTCCTCTGTGTGCAACGGCGTGACCGCGCGAGTCTCGTCGAACCAGACGTACTCGTCGAATTGGCGCGGTAGCACAGCCTCAAAGTAATGACTCTGAAGCTCACTGTCCGGTCGGTAGATCACGCCGATGGCCCGTTCAAGACGCGGCCGCATCAATCCCGCTTCCAGCGCGGGCAATAAGTTCCGCAGAGGCAACAGCAACCGCGGCTCGCTGCTCTCGTGGAACAGGCGCTCGTAGCTGCCCGGCAATGCCGGCACAATCGTTTTTATCTCCATCGGCTCATCCCAGTTGGAGGCTGCCGCCACCGTGCCCGTGTTCGTTCCAAAACCTATCGAATAGCATGAATTGCCGAATCCCTGTCGACACAGGTTGCCGATGTTGTACTCATTGCGTGCCGCCATTTCCGTCGCCGTTGAATCGCCCACGTGCGAATTGTGCGCCCAGACTATTGCTTTGCTCGTCGGTCCATGGAATTGCAAAAGGTTCTTCAAGGTCTCAAACATATGGCTGTCTCGCAGATTCCACGACGCGCGAGAGCCGTAGTACATGGTCCGATAGTAGCGCTCGGCATTGGCGACGAGCCTGGCATTCTGCAGCACATCCAGGAATCGCTCACCGTCGTGCTCTGAATATGCCTGACGTTTCCTCATCAGATCGGTGAGCATGGAGGTCACCTCCTGCTCGCAGGTCTGAAAGTTGCCGCTCAACGCCGCGTGGCCATAAGTCGCCGGGTCCGACTGCCACGGAGTAAGGCACCCGTAACGAAGGCGTGCAATCCTCGCGGTTCGCGGGTCGACCCTGTCCAGGTATTCCAGAACCGAGCTAATTGAGTTGTACAGGCTGTAGAGATCGAGGCCGTGAAACGCCACCCTTCTATCGAGTGCGACATCCGCATTGTGCGCTCGCAACCAGTCGACGAACTCCCGCACCTCCCGATTGCGCCACATCCACACTGGAAAGCGCGCGAACGCGGTCCATTCGGATGGCGGATACTCCATATGTCGAACATAGTGATCGATGCGCGCCGCGTCGGGCCAGTCGCCCTCAATCGCAACAAATGAGAACCCCTTGCGTTCAATCAGCAGGCGCGAAATCCGCTCCCGCATGCGATAGAACTCCGAAGTCCCATGTGTTGCCTCCCCGAGTAGCACGATGCGCGCATCCCCCACGCGCTGCAGCAATGGCCCGAGGTCCACCGAGTCTATGGATGCGAACTTCTCGCCGGCCCTGGCAATCGACTGCGCAAGGGTCCCGTCCTGGGCTTGCAATGCACGATGTCCGCGGGGCTTCCAGCCTTCAGCGCCCACGAGGGGTACGAAGCGCACATCGGCGAGTTCTTCGGTCGTGTATTTATGTTGCGATACGCGCACGACACGCAACAATTCCTGCACACGCCGATTTGCTCCCACGGGAATAACCAGCCGCCCGCCGACCTTGAGCTGTGACTTTAGAGATTCCGGCACCTCCGGACCACCCGCGGCCACCACAATCGCGTCGTACGGCGCGTGTTCGGGCCAGCCGAGGGTCCCGTCCGCATGCCGCACGTGAACGTTGCCGTAGCCGAGTCCGGCAAGCGTGGCCGCCGACTTTTCCGCGAGCTGGCCGATACGCTCCACCGTGTAAACATCTTTGACGATCTGCGACAAGACACCCGCCGCGTAGCCCGACCCGGTACCGATCTCGAGAACCGTCTCTCCTCCTTTAAGGTCGAGCGCCTCAGTCATCATCGCGACGATGTACGGCTGCGAGATCGTCTGCCCCTCTGCGATGGGGAGCGGCGCATCTTCATAGGCAAACTCCCACAGGGCGTCCGGCAAAAACGCTTCACGTGGTACGGTAGCCATCGCTCCGAGCACCAGCGTTGAGCGGACGCCACGACGCGTTATATCGTGCTCGACCATCTCCTTCCGGCGCTTTGCAAAGTCAAACTCACCTTTTACGTGCATCATGGTGCTGCGGTCCGGACTAGCTAACCCTCGGTGCAGGCGCTTCCACCTTGATGGCGACGATCTTCAGAATCCCGTTGTGCAGCGACGCGGATACGGACTGAGGATCAATGTCCTTAGGTAGCTCGACCTGACGGTAAACGTCATTGCTGCGAAACTCCGACCAGCACACCTTTCGTGGCTCTTTGGCCGGCTTCCCCATTTTGATCTTAGTCGTCGACTTCGCATGCACAACCAGCCGATGTGGAGTGGCGGCGACTGAAACGTCCGCGGACTCGAAACCAGGCAGCGCAACATCCAGGGTAAATGCGTTGCTCTGTTCTGCGAGCTCACCTGCAGGCCAGCAGATCTCGCGCTCTGCGGTCAGCCAATCATCCAGCGCGTGCCCATCACCGGAGCCACGTCGCGAGAACAGGTCAAATGCTCTCATGCGGATACGGTCATACACGGACTCCATTTCCTTGAAGACTCGAAGACAGGGCTTCCTGCCCTCGTCTGTGGCCGTTTGAACGTTGATTGCGCTCATAGCAAGCTCCAAGGTTTGGCTACAAAAAACGATACGCCGTCGCGGCGCGCAAACAATAAGGGTAGATACGCACCCCCTGCAGGCCGTAAGAGCACTCGGCGGCGAGATTAGTCGCCGTCAGCAGTGCTCCGGCAAGGTCGGTCTCGTTGGAGCGGCGCGTCAGCGCGCTCATCCGCAGGTCGGGAGGATGTTTCGAGTGGCGGGGCCGATCTCGCCGGCCATTGATGGCGCTTTGCGGCGCATGCCCCCGGGGCTGTTGAAATTCCTAACCTACCGGCGTTGCTGTAATGCTACAGCCAGAACGTCGCCGTTCATGCGCATGTGCCCGTCTACCACTTTCGGCCAATTTCGATTGCTCGAGCTAGTTATCTCCGATTGCGCTGCTCGTGACTCTGCTCGCGCGCGAGGATCTCTGCCAGCGCCCCCGCCTCGGCTGCCAGACCCTTGACAAGATCGTCGACCGTTACGATTCCCATCAAGTGACCCCGGGCGCCGACTACTGGAATGCGTCGGACGCCGTGGTGTTTCATCCGCTCCAAAGCTTGTGATGTGTCTTCGGTCTCGTTTGCGACCACGACCGGTGTGCGCATGACCGAGGCAACCGTCGTGGCCGCTGGATCCAGGCCCTTTGCGAGGACCTCAACAACTATGTCACGATCGGTGATGACGCCAATCGGCGCTTCCCCCTCCTCTGCACCGGCACACACGACCAGGTCCCCGGTATGCCCTCGACGCATCAGATAAGCTGCTTCGAGAACCGTCGTCTGAGGACCGCAGCGGGCGACCTCCAGTGTGCAGATTGATTTCAACAACATGGCCCTTCTCCTTGCTTTATTGCGCCAAAATCTGTGCCAGCTGAAACAGGCGCATATCCAAAGTCTTCTTTGAACTGGCAACCGCGGACAGGTCCATGGACGCAACCTTCCCCCCGGCAATTCCCAGCAGGATGCCATGCCTGCCCGCGGTCAGGTGATCGATCGCACTCGCACCCAGCTCCGTGGCAATGATCCGGTCGTACACTCCCGGTGCCCCGCCACGCTGTATGTGGCCGAGTTTTGTCACTCTGAGTTCGAATCCCAGACGTGCCTGGTGCTCCCGGAAGTAGCTGGCAAGTGCATCGGCGTTGTATGCCGCCCCCTCGGCGACCACGACTATCGCGTGGCTCTTACCCCGCTCGTAGGCGGAATGCAGTTGGGTCGCGACCGTCTCGGCGTCGGTGCTGACTTCAGGCAATAGGATCGCCTCGGCGCCCCCGGCTATTCCGGCCACCAATGCCAGATGGCCGGTGTCACGCCCCATAACCTCGACCAGGAAGGCGCGCTCGTGTGAAGAGGCCGTCACCCGCAGGCGATCGATGGCCTGTAGTGCTGTGTCGAGAGCCGTTGTCGCACCGATACTCGTATCCGAACCCGGCAGATCATTGTCTATCGTCGATGCGACGCCGACTACCTTCAGGCCCTGCCGTGCCAACGCAAGCGCTCCTGCCTGAGAGCCGTTGCCACCGATGACAATGAGGCCAGAGATCTCGTGCCTGCGTAGCTGAATCACGGCGGCGAGCTGGCCCGCTTCGGTCTTGAGTTCCAAACACCGGGTCGTGCCGAGAATGGTGCCCCCCCGATCGATGATCCCGCCGACGTCGCGCAAGCCGAGTCGAATGAATTGACCCTCAATCAGGCCGCTGAAGCCGTGGCGGACACCGAATACCTCGTAACCACGGGCCAGCCCGACCCTGACGACCGCGCGAACTGCCGCGTTCATCCCCGGGGCGTCACCACCGCTGGTCAGCACCGCCACGCGCTTAAGTTCGTCTGCCATCTGGAGTGCACCTACCCGGCAGTCTGGACAACTTGATGATCCGCCGCCGTCGCCGCCGAGCCCTTGCCCGCCACCGGAACAGGTAAGGTGGCTTCCAGCCGCAGCCGCTTCTCGATCTCGAGCACGTGGCGCGTCGTCCTTACGACGCAATCCGGATTGACACTGATCGAGTCGATGCCCAGCCCGACCAAGAACTCCGCCATCTCCGGAAAGTCCGATGGCGCCTGGCCGCAAATCCCTGAATGACGGTGGTTGCGCCGACAGCCTTCTACGGCCAGTTGAATCATCCGTTTGACGCCAGCGTCACGCTCGTCAAAGTCGAATGCGACAATCGCCGAGTCGCGATCGACGCCCAGCGTAAGCTGGGTCAGATCGTTCGAGCCGATGGAAAACCCGTCAAAGAGCCGGCTGAACTCATCGATCAACACAACATTGTTTGGGATCTCGCACATGACGTAGATCTCGAGCCCGTTGCGACCACGCTCCAGTCCGAGTTCGCGCATGCGCTCGATGACACGCTCCCCCTCCTCGACACGTCGGCAGAACGGAATCATTAGCTTGATATTGCTCAGCCCCATTGCCTCTCGTGCCCGCTTCATCGCTGCACATTCCAGCGCAAACCCCTCAGCGTAGGCCGGATGTGCGTAGCGCGAGGCACCCCGGAAGCCCAGCATGGGGTTTGCCTCCTGCGCCTCGAACCACCGGCCACCAAGTAACCCGGCGTACTCATTGCTTTTGAAATCGGACATCCGCACGATCACCGGCTTCGGATAAAATGCCGCGGCAATCGTCCCGACCCCCTCCGCCAGCGCACGCACAAAGAACTCCGCCGGGCTGGGGTCATTGTGCGCGAGATCCCGCAGCGCGCGGCGCTCGTTCTCGTCCTGCACGCGCTCCGGGTGCAGCAGCGCCATGGGGTGCGCCTTGATGTGCTCGGTAATGACGAATTCCATGCGCGCAAGTCCGACGCCGTCATTGGGCAGGAAGCTGGTGCGGAACGCGATTTCTGGGTTGCCGAGGATGAGCATGATCTTGGTTTGCGGACGAGGCAGCGTTTCAAGGTCGGTGCGACGGGTTTCAAACGGCACACTACCCTGGTACACCTTGCCCAGGTCGCCCTCCGCGCAGGAGACGGTTACGGTGTCCCCCGCGGTGAGTTTCTCAGTCGCATCCCCGCAGCCGATCACCGCCGGAATTCCGAATTCCCGCGCCACGATCGCTGCGTGGCACGTCCGACCGCCGCGGTTCGTAACTATAGCCGCGGCCCGTTTCATGATCGGCTCCCAATCCGGAGACGTGCTGTCAGTGACCAGCACCTCTCCAGGACGGAATTCCGAAATGCGGGCTGCATTCTCGATGACGCGAACCGTGCCGGCCCCGATGCGTGTGCCGACGGCATGGCCGCTTATGAGAACCTTTCCGCTCCCCGTGACAATGAACTCCTCCAGGTAGCTGGCGCGAGCCCTTGAAGCGACCGTCTCCGCACGTGCCTGCACCACGTATAGCTGTTGGTCGACTCCGTCCTTGGCCCATTCCATGTCTAACGGCGCAGGTCGGCCGCTCCTGCGACTGTAGTGCCGCTCGATTTGGATCGCGTAATCGGCCAGCTTCAGTACCTCATCATCCGTGAGACAGAAACGCTCGCAATCTGACTGCGGTGTGGCGACGTTCCCGGTCGCTTCGCCGGCACTGCCTTCCACGTACACCATCTTGATCTTCTTGCTCCCGAGGGTACGCCGCAATACCGACCGCGCGCCGCGCTCGAAGGTTGGCTTGAATACCATGAATTCATCGGGGTCGAGCGTTCCTTGCACGACGTTTTCGCCCAGCCCGTACGCGGCACTGATCAGGACAACATCGCGAAAGCCGCTCTCCGTGTCGAGCGAGAACATGATTCCGCTGGCCGCCAGGTCGGAGCGAACCATCTTCATTACCCCGATCGACAGATATACCTTGAAATGATCAAATCCTTGATCGCTACGGTAGTGTATTGCGCGGTCCGTAAAGAGGCTCGCGAAGCAGCGCTTGCACGCATCAACTAGCTTGTCATCGCCACTGACATTCAGATAGGTCTCCTGCTGCCCGGCAAAACTTGCTGTCGGAAGATCCTCGGCGGTTGCCGAACTTCGAACCGCGAGGCTCATTCCCTCCCCGTATTCCCTGCGCAGTTCGCTGTAGGCTTCAAGAATTTCCGCTTCGAGGTCCGGCGGGAACGGAGCATTGCGCACAATCTCCCGAGCAAGTTTGGCGCGCCGCTTGAGATCCTCCATATCGTCGGGCTTCAGGCCATCAAGCGCTTCATGCAACGGGCCCCACGCGCTGGCATGATCAAGGACGTACCGGTATGCCTCGGCCGTAATCGCAAATCCGTTGGGTACCTTAATGCCCGCGGGCTTCAGATTGCGGTACATCTCACCAAGAGACGCGTTCTTGCCGCCGACCAACGCCACGTCGTCGGCCCCAATCGCGTCAAAAAAGCGAATATAGCGACAGTTGCCTTTCATGATGCTTTTACGCCTCCGCAACCGAGAACATTCTCGGCAAGGTGCACAGAACGTCTATATCCGCCACACCGGGATGCCTCCGTTCCCAATGGGCCGACGACTCGCGACCAACTGCCCGAAGTCGTACAAAGGCCGCAATTGACCCAAAAGAATGAAAAGTTTGACACTTCCCATTTGGACACCTTACTGGCCAATGTCCGGCTCGAACATAGGTACAATGACGTATCCACGACATCGTCCGGAATACGATTCACCTCGCACACGTGTCCTGGGACTGAGGCCCCCGCGTAGAGGCGATGTCCGCAACGATCAGATCGACGCTCGACGCGGCGATTCTTCGCAAGATGGCGCGGCGTGATCAGATTTGCGGCGGCATCGAGTGCGGATCCCTGGCTTTCGATGACGCAGTCTCGCTCGCGAGCTGCCGACACCAAAGCACTCCGACATCCTCGCCAAGGTGCCGGAGTATCTCGCGGGCACTCAGCCCGCCCGTGCCGTGGCAGGAGCGCGTGTGCCTGTCATGAGTCGTGCCGCTAACAGGCGGTTCGCTTCTGCGCGATCGCCATGCTGCTCGCCCAACGCGCTGTGCGCCCGAGACTGAGAGCTAACCAGTCTGCCGTCCGGGGAACAACCCGCCGCGTAAGATGCCGGGTTTCTAGCGCACGCGCGGCGATGCAGGCTGGGTTGAACTACGGAACGCCTCGAGAATCGGGCACGGAATGTCACCAGTCCCACGCTCGCACGCGCGCGTCAGCCCGCCGAGCGCCTGCCGAAGCTTTTGAAGCGCGTCGATCTGCTGATCGATCTCCGCTATCTTTTGTGCAGCGAGACGTTGCGCCGCCTGACGGTCGCGAATTCGGTCTAGTCGTAGCAGGATGGCAATTTCTGCCAAGCTGAAGCCTGCCCGCTGTGCTCGCCTTACGCTCTTTAGTTGTTCCAGCGCTTCCGCGCCGTAATACCGAAACCCCCCGATGGCCCGTGGAGGTTTCGGCAGCAAGCCCCGTCTTTGATAGTAGCGCACGGTCTCGACACCCACGCCGGCAGCGTTGGCAAGCCGCCCGATCGTCATCTGTGGCTGGGAAACAGGACTCATCGAAATCCCTTGACTCTGTACCACGGTACAGACTCTATCCTGCGCGCCGCGTGATCGGAGCACAATCGTCCGAACGCGAATCGAGTCTGCTTATATCCACTCATACAACGGAGTTACTCATGAAACCAGAAATAGACCGACAGTCCTGTGCGTGCGACATGCTGGAGACTGCCCAAATCGGTCCGGCCAATAATAAAGAGTGTCCGTGTGGCAGCGGCTGTACCTGCGGGCCGGACTGTGCCTGCGGAACAGGGAAGGCGTGCGCGCCCTCCTGCGAGTGCATTGGCTAGGAATGCTAGGGGCGCCGAAGCCGGAGCCGCTCGCGGCGGCCCCGGTTTTCGGCGCCCTGGACATGAGCAGCGAGAATCCGGGCATCCGTTGCGCTGCAGTTGCACCCACCCCAGTTCCCCCGAATGCCAGGCCCGTTCGCGCCAAAGGGAATCAATCCGCACCAGCGGATTGCAGATCCGCAATTGCCGCTCAAAGTTGACGCGGCCAACGGACTCAGGCGCTACATGGCGCCATTTGCCGACAGGGAGAAATCCAACAGGAACACGTCAACACCAACTCCGGCGACGGACAAGACCTACACCTCATCCGGAGGCGAACCGACTTCGCCGGTCGCGGCTTAGCTGCAGTCTTCCGATGGCGGCGGTGCTGCAACCCGCAATCACAAGAGGCGGCCTAGGGCACGAAGATGACGAGCTGCACAGGATGAGAACGCTGACTTCCGCCCACACCCGGCTTCGGCTCCACGGTGTCGCCGCGTTGTGCCTGTTTCTTGCTGTGGGGTGCGCGGGCTTACCCGGCCGAGACTTTCCGCGTCGCGAGCCCACCGGCGCGAACAACGCTCCGAACGTCGCCCTTACGCAGCCATTTGCTGCGGGTACGCGGCTCCATAGCGGCGCCTCCGCATTTCGACTGTACTCACTCGGTATCGATGGACTGCTCCTGCGCCTTGAGCTCATCGCGCAAGCAAAGAGCTCGCTTGATCTGCAGTACTACATTTTCCGTGGCGACGAGTCTGGCCGGTTGGTCACCGAGGCCCTGGCGCAGGCCGCGCAGCGCGGAGTCAAAATCCGTCTGATAGTGGACGACGGTGAAACTGTTGCTGGCGACGAGCAATTGTTTGCGCTCGCAGGCAATCCGAGTGTCTCCATTCGCATATTCAACCCCTGGCGCTATCGCGGGCATAGTCGCTTCCTGCGCGGCTCAGAATTCCTGTTCAATAAGTCGCGCCTCGATTACCGGATGCACAACAAGCTCTTCGTCGTCGACGGCGCTATTGCCCTGATTGGAGGCCGCAATATCGGGGATCAGTACTTTCAGGTGGATCCTGACTCCCAGCTTGCTGATGACGACGTTCTGGTGACGGGACCGCTCATCCCAAAGCTAAGCGAAGCCTTCGAGAAGTATTGGGGAAGCGAGCTCGCCGTCCCTGCAGAGGCCATCGTGCCCCACCAGCAGGCCGATGCAGAGCGCGCGGCTGCACTTGCAACACGCCGGACTGCTCCAGAGAAGACCACCTCTGCCGATGCGCACTTTGTAGAGAAGCTGACTGCCGGCGAACCACTTCGGAGCCTGCTCGCCGGCTCCGCTCCGGTGAGCTGGGCTGCTGCCGAGATTGCATGCGACAGTCCCGACAAGAAGCCCGTCGCGGGGGGTGAACGGGTCGGAAGCCTCATGTTCGACACCATTGCGAAGGCGGTGCGCGGAACTCAATCTGAACTGCTGATGATTACGCCCTATCTGGTCCCGACACCCGATGAACAGAAACTCCTCACTGATCGGACTGAATCGCGGCGGCGCGTCCGCATCCTCACTACCTCTCTCGAGGCCAACAATGATCCTGTCGCCGAGGCCGGATACGACCACTATCGGGTGCCCTTGCTCCGGGCCGGGGTCGAACTGTATGAACTTCGCACGCGCCCCGAGAGCACTCGCGGCAGTGGCCAGTCCGCCAAGATGACCCGTTATGGCACCTATAGCTTGCATGCGAAGCTACTGATCTTCGATCGCAAGACCATCTTTGTTGGCTCGATGAACTACGACGCCCGTTCCCGGTGGCTCAATACCGAAATAGGCCTTGTTATCTACAGTCCGAAGCTAGCCATGGAGGGCGCGCGACGCTTTGACGCCATGACCCAGCCCGGTAACGCCTATGCAGTTACCCTGCGACAGTCCCACTCAGGCAAATCGCCGACCATCCTCTGGACCACCGTCGAGCAGGGCACGCCCGTTACCTACACCAAGGAGCCTTCGCGCAGCGCCTGGCAGCGAGCGGAGGTACGCACGCTTTCGCTACTTCCGCTCGATCAAGAATTATGATTCGGGCGCCGGAATACCCGGGTTAGCCGGGCACTACGACAGATCCCTCTGACAAGGTCTGCGCAATTGTCGCACATCACTGGTCGCGGCCACGGACAGCGGCGCAACCTCGATCGCGGCCACAATCGAGCCTGCAAAATGTAACCAAAGGAAGTCACCATGAAGAATGTCATTACAGGGATGCTGCTGTCGGGTCTGTTGCTGGCTCCGCTAGCTATGGCACAGGATGCGGACGTCGATCGCTCGCACCCGAGTGCATTCGTTAAGGACTCGGTGATTACCACCACGATCAAGTCGAAGCTGGCGGCCGACCACATCACCAGCTTGGGTCGCATTCACGTGGATACCGATGCGAACGGTGTGGTGTGGCTCACGGGAAGCGCCCGTAGCCAGGAAGCCATCGACCACGCTCTGTCGGTTGCGAAAACCACGGAGGGCGTCAAGGATGTCAAGAGCTCTCTCGTGATCAGGCAGGATGATTAGTCCAAGCAGGCGCGGGAGCGTCGCGGGTCCTGCCCGCGCGCTCCCGCGCTAATTTCTCCAGGGGCGGCACCGTCTGCGCCTTTTCCGCGATTGGAAGCTCATGCGCGTACTCGGACTCGTGTTGCTCATCTTTCTCGGTACGTATGTCAGCGCCGCCGATTCCTCTTCGCTTGAACGACAGAAGATCGACTATCTAGTCGCGTCGGTTGAAACGCTGCAGGGTGCGCAATTCATCCGCAATGGCAAGTCCTACGACGCTCATGCCGCTGCAGACCATCTGCGTCTCAAGCTGCGAGCTGCCGGCTCTCGGATTACGACAGCGGAAGAATTCATCACGTTCTGCGCATCACGAATCATCGCTCTCGGGAATGCCGTACCAGATAAAGTTTGCAGATGGCCGCGTAGTCAACTCCGGGGTATTCCTGCACCAGAAGCTCGCCGACTTTGCGCGCGACGGCCCGGCCGCTCCATGAATGCGTCCGTTTCGCAGTCTGAAACACGCGGGCGCCGCGTCTGGTGCGCCCTACGGCGTATTCCCCAGCCCGAATCGAACACCACGGCGGGCTGGTCGGTTCCGGCGCAGTAGAGATTCAGCCGAGTTCCGGGGGTGCTCACCATCCGGACCGGCTGCGCGTAGATCTCGTCACCCGGGGCGGCCTCTGCGATGCCTCACCCCGCCGAGCAGGACAAGCGAGAGGTGGCCGGTATTCGCGTGATTTTCACAGCGGGCCCTCCTAATCGTCCACACTGGAATCTCTGCGCCGCACTACGCGAGGCGCCGCTCACTGCGTGCGGCGTTCCTGAAATCGTCGGGCCTTGGCGCGATTGCCGCATACCTTCATTTTGCACCAGCGCCGCGTGTGGTTCTTGCTGGTATCCAGGAACAGCCACCGGCAGCTATCCGCCTCGCATGCGCGTACCCGCGCGAGGGCATCAGACAGCATAAGCTGCGAGGCTGAATGGGCGATCAACCATACCGGGAATTCAGCCCTCCTGGCCTGGTCGGGCCGCCATTGCCACTGCAGCGCTGCACCCGCGCCAGCCCCTGGATCAACCCTGTGGAGATGCCCCGGACTCTGTGCTCCATGGAAGTGGCGCTCGAGCATTTCGATGGCGGCTGCGGCGGGAACGCGTTGCTCGGCTTCCGCGTATAGCACGGCGGCCATGGCCTCGCGCAACTCGCGCGCGGAGCGCAGCACTCGCGCAGCGCTCGCGGTACCTGCCGCTCTGGCCAGTGCTCTCGCCTGCGACGAGCTCAGAAGCCCTGTCTCTTCGACAAAGCGCAGCAGCGCACCGTAATCGCTCAGCAGATCCTTCGAACCGGTCGGACTGAAGCGGTTATCGAGCGAATTGACGAAATCGAGCGCCGGATGGCCGGCGCAAAGATCAAACGGAGCCGGAGCTGTTTCGGAATGATCTGTCGTCATAACCACTTAATATCACTTCACTGGTTACTTTTAAAGAGCAACCGGATATGCTAACCGCCTATGGCTCACTTTAACGGTTACGCCTACCCGGATTGGCCTTGCCAAGCCATTCGACGCGCGTGTGTTCGTCGCCTTTGCCGCCATCTACGTGCTGTGGGGAGGCACGTTCCTGGCGATCCGCATCGCGGTACTGGAGGTCCCGCCGCTGTTCGCCAGCGGAGTACGGTTCTTCATTGCCGGCGGCCTGCTCTACCTGTTCATGAGGATGCGTGGTGAGCCCATGCCCTCGGCGCCGGAGTGGCGGGGCATCGCCATCGCATCACTGTGCATGTTCGTCCTGACCTACGCAGCGCTGTTCTGGGCGGAACAATACCTTGCCTCGGGTGTTACCTCCGTAATCGAGGCAACACTTCCTATCACCACGGTCGGACTCGAAGTCTTTGCCTTCAGACAGCAGCCGTTTCGCTGGCGCACGGCGACGGCCGTGGCCTTGGGCTTCGGTGGGGTCGTCATCCTGCTGTTCCGCGGCGGTCGGCAATCCCTGCCGACTCTACCTTGCATGGTGGTCCTCGCCGCCGGCGTGGCTTGGTCGCTCGGCGCCGTGCTGACGCGTTCACGCCCACGCCCACGCTCTGCAGCACTGGTCGCGGGCGCCCAGATGCTCCTCGGGGGCGCGGTACTGCTGGCGCTGTCCGCTGCCACGGGAGAATTGCACAGCTGGCCCGTGGTCTCGATGCGTGCCGGAGTGGCGCTCCTTTACCTGATTGTGGCCGGCTCCCTGATCGGATTCACGGCCTATCTCTGGCTGCTCACGCAAATGTCCGTTACGCGAGTGGCAAGTCACGCCTACGTCAACCCGCTAGTCGCAGTAGCGCTCGGCTACTTCGTGGCCGGCGAGCCACTTACCCCGCGAATGCTAGTTGCCGCGGCTCTGGTGGTGATGGGCGTCTTCCTGCTGCTCACGGCGCCGCGGGTTCCGGTTGCGCTACCGGGGATAGCTTTCTCAACCAGGAGGACCAAGCAATGGCAGTACTGAGGGTGTGGCGCGCCGAGATCCGGCGTGCCTTGCGGGATGAGTACGTAGGGTATGTCGCGGCCACCGGCCTTGCCGCCTACCGCGCGACCCGGGGCAACCTCGCCGCCTCGATCGCGGTCCGCGATCTGGATGCCGAGCGCAGCGAGATCTTGACACTGAGCTGGTGGACCGGAGCTGCGGCCATTCGCGCATTCGCCGGAGATGATATCGAGCGCGCGCGCTATTTCCCCGAGGACGACCGCTTTCTTCTCTGCCGCCCCGAGTTCGTCCTTCACTATGACGCAACCCTTTCAACAGCGCCCGCACCGGTCGGCAGTGGCAGCGGAGCTCGCGTATGAATGCCTACGCGCGCGGTGCGAGTCTGCTCTGGTCGAGGGTCCTGCGGGCCCTGAGGATCCGCCTCGACCTCTCTCGGAGGTCACCGAAACAGGCACCTTGCACGGAAACGCCCTCGCAGCGGCACCCACTTACGGGGACTGCGCGCTGGGTTGACTGCGTTCGACTGATCGCACCTCGATGAATGTGCCTCACAGAGGGTTATGTTGAAAAGGCAAGCCCCGAAGCCGCAATTCGCGTCGCCTGCCCGCGACAGATTCTAACGACCCAGAGATGAAGCAATAATGTCCGCTGCGGGCGGCCTGAACTTCTGGCTTTGAGGCAGTCTATGCCGACGCCCCAATGCGTGTTCGGCTGGCGTTCAGGATAGTCTGCTTATTGTCTGCTTACCGATTGGAAACCCTACGGCCATCCAAATTGGATTTGGGACGCCGAACTTTGGGAAATCTTGAGTGTGAGGAGTAATTGACCATGACGAAATTCTTTTACGCTGCGCTGCTTGGCGCCCTGGCCGCTCCCACGTTTGCCGCCGACGTTGGCATCTCGATTACTGTCGGGCAGCCGGGATTTTATGGACAGCTCGACATCGGCAACGCCCCCGCGCCGCAGCTGATTTACCCGCAGCCGGTTGTGATCCAGCGCGCACCGGAGTATGTCTCCGCCGCACCGGTCTACCTGCACGTCCCGCCTGGCCATGAGAAGCACTGGAGCAAGCACTGTGCCGCGTACAACGCTTGCGGCCGGCCGGTCTACTTCGTCAGAGACGATTGGTACAACAACGAGTACGTACCGCACTACCAGCAGGAGCATGGGGATCACGGTGACCACGGTCACGGTCACGGTCACGGTCACGAAAACGGACATGATGAAGGCCACGGACATTCAGGCTAGTAGCCCGCAATGGCCCTAAGCCATTTTTGATTGCATCGGAGAGCGCAGGGACGCGTTCACTTGCCTCGGCATCACGACAAGGTTGCCGGAGGCGCGAGGACGCTCGGGCCGACACGTCAGCGAAAACTCACATCCGGATGCTCGGCGCCTACATTCTATCGCCAGCCCGGCGGGTATATAAAAGGCTCCGCAATAAAGTGAAGCGTATGAACTGACGAGCCCCGAGGCCAATGGACGAGGCAGGGTATTACGATGACCGGGGAAGCTAAACCGTCCGTGGAAGCCAGCGCTCCGCCAGCGGCCGACGACACGGTAGAGTTCGAGCTAACAGCCGAGCAACAGCTTGAGCTTTGGCAGGCCGCGGGAGCGTTGGCACGACCGGCCGAGGGGCAGACAGCCCCGCCCGTCTACGACGCCTATATCTGCCGGCGGAACGACCGGGTCGATCGGGTATGTACGGCAGCGTTCGCCACGCTGGTGCTGGGCCTCACGGTCGCCACCGGATGGCGGGCCATCGGCGAACCCCCGCCGGCCCCGGCTATCGTGGTGAAGACCGCGACCGCGCCCACGCTGGCGGCTGCGGAGCGTCCGCGACCGCCGGCAGTGCAGGTATTGAATCCATTCGACCCGACCGAAGTGTTCGAAATGCCCCCAAACACAACGGAATCTGATGCCCGCAGTGCCATCGCGGAGCTGCTGCTGCAGCGTGCGCGTGAACGGCTTCGACAGGGCTTCAATGTGCATCGCGCAGCTAATCGGCGCTCACACGTCGCTGCCAGCAGCCCCGCGGAAGTCTTCGTGACGCGCCTGTCCGGGCCCGAAGACCAATTCGGCGGCATTGCCGGTCTGAATACCGAGCGGGCAGCGGCTGACTAGGAGCGGATCGCGGGCCACGAAGGTCACGCGGTGCGCCCAAAGGTCACCGCGCCTAAAAGCGCTTCGAGATTCCGACGGAGACTCCGCGCGGGAGCACCTTTACGGAAATCGGAATTTCGCGGCTTGCACTCCAGTACCCGACACCCGACCCCAGCGCCCATCCTGCGATGATGTCGGTCTGCCAATGTGCCTGGGACTTCATGCGCGCAATCCCATCATAGAGGGGCAATAGTTCGAGAGCCCAGATCCAGGGGGTGTCCCTGTGGTAGTTGACGATGATCGGCGTGACGAAGCTCGCCTGAAGCGTCACTTCACCGCTGGGAAAACTCTCGCAGCAATGACCTTGAAACCACAGATCCGGGTTACCGCCCTGATCCGGGCGTGCCCGGGAAAATGTCAGCTTAAGCAACTGAGCGGAGACCCCTGAAACCACCGTCGAGTCAATCGATTGCCACAGGCTATGCCCAAGCTTGTCATCGTTGCCCAGCCAGACCGCCCCTCCGACTTCGAATGCGATGACGCCAACCGCCAGCGCCTGCTGATACTGGCGGGCCCAGATACCGCTCTGGTCGAGTGACCACTCATGGTCAATGCCAAGCGGCCCCCCACCTGCGCAGGCGACCCGTGCCACGAGCGCTGCCGCCAGAACGGACCATCGGTAATACCATCCCATACGCACCGCCTCTCGGACCGAGGAGTCGGTGGGCATGATGTGCGCGGGAACTTAGTAGGGCCTTAGCGGCAACCTCCAGTCCGCTGCCTGACGGGTATTTCCCGGTGACGCTCATTCGCCACATTCGGGGGTGGCAGCGTTGGCGATGGCGCGCCCCCCTCGCCTGCCCACAATGGCCGCACGGGAGGGAAGCGCACTCAGGACCCCATTTAGTTGCGACTAGCTCGGTCCGCGCCCGGCCCTGTTGCCAGATGGATTTCAGCTACACGGCCAGCAGCGGCAGCGAATTTGCGTGTCCGCCAATGGCGCAGGCGACAGTCAGGACGGCCATTTCGCGCCACAATTGCCACACGGCCTCGCCACAAAGGAGGTCAAGACTGTCTTCCTGAGGCCCAGCAAGGGCCGCAGGAGGACTGTGTATGGCAAGTCGGCTGGATGCTTGGTTCGATCGCCTCGGCAGCGCATGCTCTCGTTCGGTGCGCGCACTAGGTGCGGCAGCCCGAGCGCTACTGAGCAGTGCCCGCCGTGTCCGCGGACGCATGATCGCCGCCGCGATTCTCATCGTGGCTGCCTATGAACTACATGCGCATCCACCCTTTGCCTCGGTGCAACCGAGCGAGGTTCTCGTGCGCACGAACGTTCTGGATGGGTCGGCGAGCGCGTACCAGCGCGGCACGGTCTGGATCCTGCCGGGCATCCATCAGCTGCGACGCTACTCCACCCGCGACCAGGTCTTCCGACCGACCGATGGCACCAGCGCCACCGGCAAGGCCCCGTTCCAGTCGAGCGAGGGACTCTCGATCGGCGTGGACCTTGCGGTCCGATGGGCCATCGACCGCGAACGCGTGGCGCAGATGTCCAAGGACTTCCCGGAGGACCTCAATGCCGATCTGGTGCGCCCGGCCGTGCAGGGAATCGTCTACCCGCTGCTCGCGCGGCACACGGTGCGCGAGATCTTCTCCAGCCGTCGCGCCGACATCCAGCGGGAGATCATGGATGCACTCGGGCCAAAGCTCACCATGCTCGGGCTGCGGCTGCGAGGAGTGGACATGGGCAACGTGGACCTCCCGCAGGACTATCGCGCCGGAATGGAGAAGCTGCTCGCGGAGGAGCTCGAAACCGAGAAGATCACCTACAACCTGCAGCTGAAGCAGGCCCAGCTCAAGGAGAACGAGCTGGAGGGGGAAGCTGACAAGATCAGGCGGCGGAAGGCGGCGGAGGCTGCAGGAGAACAGCAAGTCATCGCCGCCAAGGCGCAGGAGGAGACCATGAAGCACATCCTGCCCTTCAAGCACAGGCAGATCGAGCAGCGTCAGCTCGAGGCCGAGGCCGAGAAGATCGCCCGCATACGCACGGCCGAAGGCGCCGCGGAGGCGCGGCGCATCGAAGCACGCGCCGAAGCGGACTCGCGGCAGAAGCTTGCCGAGGCGGAGGCCTACCGGCTCGAGATGGTCGGCAAGGCGTCCGCGGGTCAGATGCAGCGCGAGGGCGTGCTGCTCGCCCGTTACCCCCTGTTGATCCAGAAGACTCTGGCGGACAAGCTCTCCGACAAGGTGCAGGTCATCATTGCGCCAACGCCAGCCGCCGGGCAGTTCATCGGCTCCAATCTCCTGGGAACGCGTGCAGGGGCGGACCAGGGCGGTGCCTCTGCAACTGCAACCCCGGAGGATGCCCAGTGATCCTGGCCGTCGCCGCCGCGCTGGCAATCGCGGCCCAGGACCATATCCCGCTACGCGCCGCCCCCAGCGCCAGTGCTCCGGAGCTGACCCGCCTTGGGCAGGGGGAACTACTGGAGGTTCGGGGTGAGGGAGCCGGCTATCTCAAGGTCTACGATTACCATCGCGAACGGGGTGGATACCTGCGCAGCGACACGGTCCACCTCATTGATCCCAGCCCGGCCCAGGCGCCCCAACTGCTCGCGATACTGCGCTTCCTGCGCGATACACCTGGCTCCGAGGCCCTGGGTATCAGCTACGGTGCCGCCTACCTGAAGGCCGAGCCGGGAACCGTGCTGGGCGCAGAAGCCTTTGAGGCCATCGCACGCATGGCAGAGCGCCTGGCCGACCAGGCCTCGGGCAGCGGTGCCCACGTTGCCGAGGCAAGTGCGCACCTGGAAGTGGTCGAGCAGTTCGGGATTCGCACGCATACCTTCGAGCACAACGGCCACATGCGGGTGTGTTACGACGGCGAACTTTACCGCCGCGTGCTCACCGTGCCCGGAGCCTCTGCCGAGGATCGCGCCCATGCCGCGCTCGGCCTTACGCGCCCGGATTGCGTAGACCCCAACCTCAGTCCGCTTCTTCGCGCATCCATCGACGCTGATTTCGCCAGGCTCCTCGACGCGCTCGGCACTGACGGGGTCAGTGCGCTGACTCGCACCTGGCTCAACCTGCGCCGCGCCACGGTATGGGCGGCCATCGCATACCAACAGGCACGTACCGGTGCTTCCACCGCCATTGCTGCCCGCCGCGCCCTGGACGAGCTGCTCGCGGCCCGGCCGGCCGAACTCGGCGATGATCGGCGCGCCGACTATTCGGAAGCGCTGGTACGAGTGAGCGCAATCCGGTGGGCAGTCACGCCCGTTACCACTCAGACCGGGCCGCTCATCCTGACCGCTGTTCCGGGTGAACCCGGTCAGACCTGTTTGGCTGTCGCCGCGCGAGAGCGGAGGGATGTCCAGCTGGCGCGACGCTGCACGTACGGCATCGTGTGGCTCGCTTCGGCACAGACCATAGCTCAAGGTCACGCCTTGGTGCTCGCGGTACAGCCTCTGCCCAGCTGGCGCGAGCTATGGGTGTTCCATCCGAAGGGCGACACCTGGAGGATCGACGTGCTGTCTCCGGGGATCGAGAGTGCGGAGGCCGGGTATGTGGACTTCGCCGGCTATGTGCCGGCGACCAGACGCCTGCTGGTCGCCCGGGAGGCCAAGGAACGCGGCGGCTTTCGTCGCCGCTTCGAGGTGCTACGGCTCGATGATCTTGCGCCCATTCGCCAGGCGAGCACTCCGGAGCTGCTGCTCGACTTCCGGGGCTGGCAGGACAACCAGTGGCGCCGGGACACACTCGTCCTGCGTTGATGACCTCGACACACGTGGCTGCCGTCGTCCCGTCCCTGAGACGCAGCACCCGTCATCAGTCTGCGCGCCTTGTCACCGGTGCACAAACCCCGTGGGTCGGCGCTCGACTCTAGCGGCTGACAACCCCGACCAATGACGCTCGATCAAGGGCTACCTTCCTCAAGGCTTCGCTGAGATCCGTCGCCTTCATGTCCGCTGCCACCGCGAACGTCGCCGTGGGCAGCGCCCACAGCGTGATTTCGTACTGGTGGGTGCCGGAGCCATCCGGTGGGCACGGACCGTCGTAGTACGGGTCGCCGAAGTTGCTCGGAATCTGCTTGGCTGCACCGGGCAGGGTCCTGATGCCTCTGGCGAGTGAGGTGGTACTTGCCGGGATGTCCACCACCACCCAGTGTGACCACTGCGCCGGCTTCACGCTGGTATCAATCATCGTCAACACGAAGCTCTTGGTGCCCTCTGGCGCACCGCTCCAGCTCAACTGCGGCGAGATATTCTGTCCACCACAGCGCGGGTAGACCTGGGCCGGCGACAGTGTGGCACCGGGCTTAAGGTCTGCGCTGCTCAGGGTCATCGCCATTGCGGGAGCGGCCAGCACCGCCGCAAGTGGTGCCAGCCTTGACAGCGTGGGTCGCATCACACACCTCCCCGGGCCTGCTCAGGCCACCGCAATCTCGTGCAACGCCTGCTGAGACCCGGACAGCGTCTCAGTTTAAGTGTGGGCTGCCGGCATTTTACGCGCGCCATGCAGTCTTCGCGCACCGGCACCCGGTCGCGTTCCGGTTCTACGCGTTCGCCGAGGTCGCATCCCACTTGGCCTTCATTTCCCTCCCCCACCGTTTGGGGTCCTTGCCATGCCTGGCCTCCATCTCCTTGGCGACATGGGGGTGCCTTTCCATCATGTGCCTGGTCATGACTTTGAACGCCTCGTCCCAGGATCCCGCCCGAGAGCTTCTGGTCACACTTACCCTCCCGCTGCGTGCAAGTCATGGTATTCACGATCAATTGCCTCAGGGTCATGTGGCAATTCCTATAGCGCGTATGACGGCGGCATTCCGGGAACGCGGCAGGGCTGCGCCCCCAGTGTTGCGCCGGCCCCTACCCCGGGATCAGGACCCGCCAGTTCCATAGCTGCGTGCAAGATAGTCGGCAATGGTGCCGATCTGGTCATCCGGGACCGGGGCACCGTAAGCCTTCTTCATCTTTTCGACCTCTGCTCTCCAGAATGCCAGCGGCTTGTCGCGCGGCTGGGTCGTGATGTACTCGGCCGAATGGCAGGTAAGGCATTGGCCGTTGGTCGCTTCGGATCCGGCACCGGGTTTGAGGGTTGCCGTCTCGCCGGGCAGCTCGATTTTCAGACTCGAAGCCAAGGCGGCCCCGGCTGTAACCAGGCCGACGGCCAGCATGACCCAAAGTGTCTTTGCCCTGTTCATTGCTCTCACCTACGCTGCGACAACGCGGGTGGTCTCGACCACGTTGCGCATGTAACCGGCGGGATTCCACAGCGCCTCGAGCGGCTGACTCTGGCCGATCGCGTTTACGGCGCGGACCTGCAGCGTGCGCGCCCCGCGGGCGAGCGAAACGGTCGTCTGCCACTGCCGGAAGGAATACTTTCCCAGGTCAGTTCCCAGGGTCGCCTGCCGCCAGCTCTGCCCACCGTCAAGCGAAAGGCTGACCTCGCGTATGCCGTAGCCGCCATCAAAGGCGATGCCCCGCACCAGCAAGGGGCGATCGGACTTCACGGTGGCACCATCCTGCACATTGGTGATGAAGGAGCGAACCGGGAAACGCGCGACCGGCACGGTCTTCTTCGCCGCCGTGCCGGCCGGCACGCACGCGCAGGGGTTGTCCGGGATTCGATAGGCGGTCGTCATCCAGAAATTATCGAGCACCGCATCGAGCACGGTTATCTCGTTGAGATGCTTGACCCAGTAGGTTCCGAAATAGCCCGGCACCACGAGCCGCACCGGATAGCCGTTGAGCAGCGGCAGGTCGGCATCATTCATGGAGTAGGCAAGCATGACCTCGCCGTCAGCCGCGTGGTCGACATCGAGTGCCTTGGCGAAATCCGGGGTGACGGGCAGCACCGGCCCATCAAGGCCGTCGAACCGCACTTGCCTGGCGCCGGCCTGGATCCCCGCCATGTCGAGCACCGTCTTCAGCGCCACACCGCGCCACTTGGCATTACCCATCGCGCCGTTGCCGAGCTGTCCGCCGGCCACCCGAGGCGCGAAGAAGGCCCGTCCATTGCCCGAGCACTGGTTGACGGCTACATACTCGATCGGCTCAAGCTTCCTCAGGTCAGCCAGGCTGAGTGTGAGAGGCGTGTTCACCTTACCCTTGACGGTGATTCTGAATGCCTCAGGATCGATCTCCGTTGGGATGCCCGCCAGGTGATAGCGAACAAAGAACGCGTCGTTCGGCGTCAGGACACTCTCGTCAAACACGGCAAACGGGGTTTCCAGCTGTGGAGGCCGCGAAGTCTGAAGAATCAGCGGACGCTTTTGGGGATACTGAACCAAGGCCCGCTCGCCATTGGCAAAGGGCAGCGTGTAGCTGTCACGGGCCAGCACGGCTGCGTGCCGCGCACCCAGCAGTGCGCCAATGCCCAGCCCGCCGGCGGCGCGCAGAAAGTCACGGCGCGCCATCCCGCTCATTCCCGACTTACCCATGATTGACCTCCGGGGAACTTGCGACTACCTCGCTAAGATAGTCTAAGACTCCTCCGGCGGCGATAGCCACGGGTGCACCAAGCCGCGGGCGCGATATGGCTTCCCATGCCACGCAGCCCCCGGACAGCGGTTGTTGACGAGACCCCGGGCGCCCTTGTAGGCCAAAGCCCACTGTGTGTTACGCAGGCAACGGATGGCAGCGCGCCAACCCGCGGTGTTTACCTGAGTCAACACTGTCGTCGTGAGGTCCCTATGAAGCTGTTGCACTGTCTCGCTGCCCCGAGTGGGCTCATCCTGGCCGCCTCGATGTTGTGCCTGTCTGGCTGCGCACTGCACGAACGTGAGCACGACATCGTTCACGACGGCAGCAGCAGCTATGCTGAAGGTTACAAGGAGGGCTACTACGACCGTGAACACCACCCTATTGGTCCGAGCAGGCGTGGCACGACTGCATAGAACACGCCGTGCATTAGCCTCAATGAAGCAGCAGCCCGTCCGAGGTCGGCGTGCCTCCATCCGGCGGCTCGTCACGACGGGGTGCGAGTTGGCTATTGGCGGTGCGGCAAGCTCCCGCGTTAGGGCCGCCGATTCGTGAGTGGCCGGTCAGTGACTATGGGGGTGTCCTGGCGCGACGGGGAGTGTGACGATGACCAGTCCGTCCGGTGCAATCTCCAGACTCAGTGAGCCGCCCGTCAGCGCCACTACCGTCGGGGCGGGCAAGGCGGCTGCCGCCCGCAGCCCCCGGAGCTGAGCCTGGGTCGGGTACTGAGGTGAGCCCATGAGCGCGTAAGCTGCCAGCACATTCCCGTGGGTGCGATCCAGCACCTGCAGCTCCGCAGTGCGCGGCTGCGCGTTCCTGATCTCCAGATTGACCCTGCGGGCAGTCCCCGCAGCGCCGACGTCCGTGTAGTTCCACAGGGCCACCACCAGATCCCCATTTCCCCGACGAGTCGCCAGCGCGCCCTGCGAAGCGGTTTCCAAGCGCTCCGACCCGAGCTGGTGCAGCAGGGCGAAGGCATTGAAGGCGGGCTTGGGGAGATGCCCGGCCGCGAAGAGGCCATAGCCGCCATAGAACGGCCTGTGCACCACGCCTGCTTCCTCGAATACGTCCGAGAACGTCCAGTACGCGATCTCCTGCGCGAGCCCGTCGCACTGGCGGATGGTTTCTGCCAGCCACGCGCCCAGGAAGGGTGCGTCGGTGATTTCCGTGCGGTTCATGTAGGTGGCGTTGAATTCGCTCAGCAGCAGCGGCAATTCAGGCAAGGCGGAGGCCTTGATTTCCGCGTGTGCCTTGGTGAGTGCGCGGCAAACCATCTGGCCACGCGGAATGTGCTCCGCGGAACCGAACACGTCCTTGGCCGAGTCATCCCCGTAGACGTGGGTGGAAATGAAATCAACGGGGATGCCGAGCTCGTGACAGTGCCGGATGAAGTCCGCGACCCAGGCAGCCTGCGCCGTCACCGGCCCGCCGACTCGCACTCGCGGGTCCACCGCCTTGAGTGCCCGGGCCGTGTGGTCGTAGAGCGTCCAGTACGTCGACTGCTTCGGCTCGCCGGCCCAGAAATCCAGGTTCGGTTCGTTCCAGACCTCGAAGTACCACTGGCTGACCTCATCGATCCCGTAGCGCTGTACCAGATGGGTCGCGAGCGCTGTTATCAAGGCATCCCAGCGGCCGTAGTCCCTCGGTGGGGCGACCACCGGGTGATACCAGAAGCTGTGCCGCGTATCGGCTGCAGCCAGGCGCTGTGGCATGAAGCTCAACTCCACGATGGGTCGGACCCCCTCTGCCAAAAGGCCATCGTAGATCTGATCGACATAAGAGAAGTTGTAGACGGCCTCCCCGCCTGCTGCCTCGGTGTACACGCCCACTTCATCATTGAGAATCCCGTGGAAGCGCACGTAGGACACCCCGGTGACGCTGCGCAGCGCCCGCAGATCCTCGCGGTAGCCTTCGCGCAGGCTCAGCACCGCACGGCCCGAGCCGAACACGTGCTCCCAGTAGTGCGGGAAGGGGTGCACCGGCGCCCGCGCATCGAGGGTCACCGTTTCAGCCGACTGGCCCAGCGCCGGTGCGACCGCCAGCGCAAGGCTGACCGCCAGGGCCGCGCACACCAGCAACTCCTGCATGCCCGTCATCGGTGGCAGGAAGCGTCGGATCCGGCGCCGGATCACTTCAGTTGCGCGAGCCAGCCGCCTGCGAAGCCCGCTCGCTCCAAGCCAACCTGAAGGTGCAGGTTGGTGCGCATGACACGCCAGACCAGATCGCTGCGGAAGTTCTCGATCATGGCCAGGATCGGACCCTGGTCGATGCCCAGATAGTCCTGGTCAACCCAGCCGACTCGCTTGGGCTCGGCCGGTCGGCCGGCAGTACCGAAACTGGCGTTGAACGCATCGCGAAACCCGTAGTCGGAATAGATATCGGCACCGAAGCGATGATACATCTCGAGCGTCGCCGGCAGCACGATCTCAGGCGCAAACGGCAGGGAGCTGATCGCCGCGGTCGGCGCAATCGTGCCATCGTCGACCACCCCGCCCGGTGCCAGTCCGCGCGCGGCGTACTCCATGAATGGCCGGCGCTCTCCCTGATACTCGCCGCCGGACCCGGGACCGTCGGAGGCGCTCATTCCCCAGACGTTCTTTCCATAGGCCTGCCAGTGCTTCGGATTGGCAATGGCGTAGCGACGCTGGGCGTAGGTCGCCCGGCGACTGTTCTCAAAATAGTCCAGGTCATGCCCACGCATGTAGGCATCCTTGATGCCCCGAAAATCCACCCATACGTGGGTGTACTGGTGGCCGAACAGCGGGGCGAACCCGAGATAGGTCTGGTTGTACACCGAGGCCCACTGCTTGTCATAGCCGGCCGTCCAGGCGGCCCATGCCTGCTCCTCGATCGGGTGCGTGGGCGAGCCCAGGGCGAGCAGATACACCAGCATCCCCTCGTTGTAGCCACGCCAGTCGTTCTCGGAGAACCCTGCCTCCGGAGTCCACGCGAGCGCCACGGCCGGGGCGCGCGGCTGCGCCCAGGTCCAGTCGACCCGGCGGTAGATCTGCTCCACGAGCTTGCGGATCTCGGTCTCGCGGCGATCGGTGCCGCTGAAGTACGACTCGCAGAAGAGCATGCCCGCGAGCAGCAGCGAGGTGTCCACCGTCGAGACCTCGCTATTCATGGCGCGGACTCCGGTACGCATGTCCATGAAATGATAGTAGAAACCGTGCTGGTTCTCCGCGCGCGCGAAGAACCGCAGGGTCGTCAGCACGCGCTTGCGGGCCGCCGCGCGCGACACGTAGCCGCGCTCCACACCGATCGGGTATGCGGTCAGCCCAAAGCCCACGGCCGCGATGCTCGAGACCGACGGGGTGGGGTAGCGATCCGGGACCAGGCCGTTCGCCGGGTTCGCGGTGTCCCAGAAGAAGCGGAACGTGCGCTCCTCCAGTTCGGCAAGGAAGGGGTCGAGCGGGCGCTCGGTCACCTCCGCGCTGGCGACCACCGTCCCGTGGGGCTCCTCGGGCGCACTGAATGCGGGGCCGCTGATGCAAAGCAAGGCGCAGCCGGCAGCCAGGGGGCGAAGCAGGCTACGGTCCGGCGCTGTGCAACCAGCCATCAGCCGCACCTTCCGCCACACCGCCGAGAGCCATTCCTGGCGCATCGTTCGAGACCCATCCTGAAAAACACCGGGGCACCGCCCAGTGACTTGTGGTCCAGAATCGCTGCGATCTACCCCAGCTTCAGTGACATGGACCGCAGAAAACCATGCTGCCGCATAGCGGCCCCAGATGCACGTACAAATGATGGCTGTTTCACGTTATTTGCCTCCAACGGCACGCAATCTGCGGCTGCACAGGCTCGCCTGGCGGCAATCCGGGGCAACCGGGCGGCGCTGCTACTTCGACAGATCAGTGAACAGCGAGGACATCCATTCAGGACAGCCTCAAGAAGCTGCCTGCTGACCTGCCGTTCACCACATCGCTGCAGTCGCTCGCCACCAACGCGGCCAACGACATCAGCAGGTTCCGCACCTCGATTGAGAACTGGTATGACGACCACATGGACCGTGTGTCCGGCTGGTACAAGCGGCACGTTGCTAAGATCACGATCGCGGTTGGCGCGATCCTGGTCATCCTGCTCAATATCAACACGATCACCATCGGGCGCACCCTGTACAGCAACAGCGTTGTCAGCTCGGCCGTGAGTATGGTGGCGGCGAACCACCCCAACTGCGCGAAGGGCGAGCCCCAGGAGCAATGCCTGTCGAGTCTCCAGACGGACCTGTCGGCCGTAGCACAGGCCGGCCTGCCGATCGGCTGGCCTACGGTCTCCGCCTGCCTCGTGAAGGGCGCGTCTTGCAACTGGTGGCAGCAACGGGGCATCCTCAACCCCAACGGCAGCTCCGGCTGGCAGTTGGTACTCGTCATCATCGGCTTCCTGCTCACGATCCTGGCGCTCACGCCCGGCGCGCAGTTCTGGTTCGGCCTGCTGGTCAAGCTCGGCGCCATCCGCTCGACCGGGCCCAAGCCGCCAACGCCCGCACCGGCCACAACAACCAACACGGTGGTGACGCTCAGCCCTGAAGCGCCACCACCTCTTTGAGGCCCCTGTGCCGTGCCAAAACTCCCGCATGGGCGCTGAACTGGCGCTTCGCGCCCGCTAGGCGGCTCTGCGGTATTCGCTGATCAGGCCACCGAGGACCTGCCTGCGCTCGATCCGGGCGGTGATGTCGACGGCGTGGCCGGGTCCGCGTAGCGGTGGTTCCTGCTGCAGGGCCTGGTGCGGACGATGGCTGTTGTAATGCCGGACGTACTCGGTCAGGACGCCTCGCAGATGCCGCTCGCCCAGGATCAGCACGTGATCTAGGCACTCGCGGCGCAGCGTGCCCACGAACCGCTCCGCGTAGGCGTTGCCCCGCATCGTCAACTACACCCGATCCGCACGATCGGTACCGGCGCGTCCGCGTGACGCACCCGTTCCACCCGCTGGCCGGGCGGGACTTCGAGTTCGTCGAGCACCGCCAGAACTGGGGCGAGGACCGGGTCTGCCTGCACGACGAGGACGGACAGCTGTTCTCGCTGCCAGCCGGGTGGACCGACGCGGCGGCGGCGGACCCGTTCGTGGTAATCGCGGCCGGACGGTGCCCGTTCACCACCGATGGCCTGCTAGCGCTGGCTGACCTGGCAGGCCGGCTCCGCGCGCAGCGAGACGGCGCCGGGGCCGTAAAGAAGATTATGCCGTGAGTGTCAGTAGAATTATGCCGCACAGGATTGCCCCACTGAGGACCATCCTGCCGCTCGTCGGCATCCTTGCCTGGAAGTTCCTGAAGAAACTGGCGACACACTGGCTCATAAGCGCGCGAACGATATCCGTATCCGGCAAAATCTTCCTGACGGCAATGATGATCAGGAGGCAGCATGGCCAGGCGGGATACCAGACCGGACCCCAAGGAGGCCGCGCTTGCCGGGGCCCGCTGCCTGAACCCCCGCCCCGAGCAGGTCACCGACCCGGAGTTCCTGGCCAGCGACTTCTTCGACGCCCGCGACGCGGTGCAGGTCAAATACGAGATGGTGCGCAAGGTCAGGGCCGGCGGCGCCCCGGTCACCGAGGCCGCCGCGGCGTTCGGCTACTCCCGCCCCGCGTACTACGCCGCGGCCGCCGCACTGGAGTCCTCCGGGCTGGACGGGCTTGTGCCCGCGCGGCCCGGGCCGCGCGGGGCCAGCAAGCTCACCGAGGAGATCCTCGCCTGGGCCGAGGAGCAGCTGGCCGCCGGCCCCGGCCTGCGCCCGGCGCAGCTGCCGGACCGGATCCAGGAGGCCTTCGGCGTGCGCGTGCACCCCCGGTCGGTCGAGCGAGCGCTGGCCCGCCGCCGGGAGCGCCACTCCAAAAGCCGCTGACCTGCCCGCCCCCGCAAGAAAGGAGGATGACCCGTCCCTGTCCCTGCTCCCATCACCTGGCCACGCGGCTGCTGAACCAGGCGCCCGCCTGGATGCCGGCCAGGACAGTGCCCCCGGCGGCGTGCTGGACGCCCGCTACGAGCAACTGCGTCATGCCGCCCTGCACGCGCGCGCCGAGGCGTTCCCGCTCGGGCTCGGCGTGCTGACCGGCAGCGGCGTCACCGCCTGGCGGCATGCCCTGGCCGGGCTGACCTCCGCCAGGCAGCAAGACAGGGCGGCACCGGCCTTCCGGCCGCCCGGCACGCAGCCCGCCCCGGCCAGCGGGCTCCCCGTCCCCGTGGCCGCCGAGCTCATCAGCGCCCTGGCGGCCGTCGCGCTCGCCGGGACCATCACCGGCCCGCCCCCGTAACCGCTCATGCTGAAGGAAACCCGATGCTCCCTGATACCGCGGCATCCAAGGTGACCGCCGCCCACCTGTCCAGAACCCTGCTCTACGTCCGCCAGTCCAGCCTCAAGCAGGTCATCCGCAACACCGAATCCGCGATCCGCCAGTACGACCTGCGCGGCAAGGCGGTAGCGCTGGGCTGGGACGCCAGCCAGGTCACCGTGATCGACATCGACCAGGGCCAGTCAGGCTCATCGGCCGCAGACCGGGAAGGCTTCCAGCAGCTGGTCGCCGAGGTGTCACTGGGCCGGGCCGGGATCGTGCTCGGCCTGGAATGCTCCCGGCTGGCCCGCAACAACGCCGACTGGCACCAGCTCCTCGAGATCTGCGCCATGACCGGCACCCTGATCTGCGACGAAGACGGGCTCTACGACCCGAGGAACTTTAACGACCGCCTGCTCCTGGGCATGAAGGGGCAAATGTCGGAAATGTTATGCCGATATCGGCATAACATTTCTTCGGGCTCTCCATCTAAGCGGAGCTACGCGTGGGAGGAAGCCGACATTATTGCTGGCCACGGCTCCAGAGTGCCTGTTCATCCGGTTTCTCCCGGCGCGGCGCTGACCTGCGCTACTCCGGTTAGATGGAGACCCCATACATTTCTTATGCCGACCTCGTTGTTATGCCGACCTCGACGAAGGAATCGCTGGTCTGAACGGGGAAACGTGACGCTGAGGTCGGCATAATCGCGGTGCATCTTGGGCAGCTAACCGCATCGGCGGGGCGGGCACAATCGCAGCTGAAGACCGCGAAGCGTGCTCTTGACCTGCGGAGATAAGATCCTCCCCATTGTGCGGGTACGTGTGCCTCGTCGGCCGATCCGGCTTCGGGTATCTGGATTATGCCGAATTCGTGAGCGCTCCCAGGACGCATGAGCTGGCTAATCTCAATCTGCCGAGGGCGACCGCGGCATAATCCTGAGGTCGGCATAAGAAGCTGAGCTCCATTTCATCCGGGCCCGGCTGCGCGGCGGGATCCTGTCCAAGGCCCGCCGCGGCGAGCTCATCATGCCGCTGCCGGTCGGCCTGGCCTACGACGCCGCCGGGCACGTCATCCTCGACCCCGGCAGCGCCCTCCAGGGCGCGGTCCGGCACCTGCTCGCCACGTTCGAGGCGGTCGGCTCGGCCACCGCCGTGGTGAAGGCGTTCCGCGCCGCCGGGCTGACCTTCCCCTGGCGGCACCGCAAAGGCCCCCGCAAGGGCGAGACCGACTGGCAGCCGCTGCGGCATTCCACCGTGCTGCATGCGCTGCGCAACCCCCGCTACGCCGGCGCGTTCACCTACGGCCGGCACCGCGAGCAGCCGCGGCCCGGCAGGAAACGGGGCAGCAGCATCACAGTGCCCCGCGAGGAATGGATCTCCTTCATCCCCGGCGCCCACCCCGGATACATCACCCTCGGCCAGTGGGAAGCCAACACCGCCAGGCTCGCAGCCAACGCCGCCGCCCACGGCCGCGACCGCGCCGCCGGGCCGCCCCGCGAAGGCCCCGCCGTGCTGCAGGGCATCATCATCTGCGGCCGCTGCGGCGGCCGGATGACCATCCGCTACCACGCCCGCGGCGGGAAAGACCTGCCCACCTACCTCTGCCAGCGCGACGGCACCGGCAACGCCCGCCCGATCTGCGCCGCGATCCCCGGCCACACCCTCGACGAGCACATCGGCGCCCTGCTCATCGCCACCCTCACCCCGCTGGCCGTCGAGGCCGCCCTCCAGGTCTCCGCCGAACTCCAGCACAGAGCCGCCGAGGCCGACGCGCTGCGCGCCGCCCACGTCGAGCGCGCCCGCTACCACGCCGACCTGGCCCGCCGCCGCTACCTGGAGGGTTATTAGAAACTCAATTCAAAGAAATAGAGACCGATGGCTGCGCGGAAGGAATCAAGAAACGTGTCAAGCGGCCGTCGATAATCGGTGAAAAGGATCTTCCAGGTTTTCAGGTGCGCAACCGCGCGCTCGATGGGGGCGCGGATGGAACTGACCTGGTTATTGTATTCGTGCTCGCGCGTGTAGAGTTCACGGTCCTGCGGCTTCTTGGCCGGCGTGACGTAGCCAGACCCTTGAAATCCCTTGTCTGCGATAACCGATCCGGCAAGGTCGAGAATCTCCTTTACCTCTCCTTCCCGCTTCTTCATGTCATGGTCACATCCGGAAGCCGGGTCCGAGACGAAGATTATGTTCCCGAATTCATCGCTGATAATCAGGCTGCCGCGGCCGGTAGTCTTGTATTTCCCGGCCCACAGCTCGGGGGCGCTCTTCCACGACCAGCACGGCCACAGCGTGCCGTCTACCAGCGCCAGCCGGCCCTGGGTCATCTGCTTCGCTTCCTCCGCGTCAGGTCGGAATTCTTCAGTAGCCTGAGCGATCAGCGGGGTGAATTTTGAGACGATGTCCGAGACAGTGCCCTGGGAGACGCCGAAAAGATCGGCAATGACTTCTTCGATCATATTCTGCCGATTGTAGAGCAGCGTGACCATGATCGCTTCCCGCAGCGACATGCTCTTCGGCCGTCCGATTCCCTTATCCCAGGGACCGGGCAGGATTTCTTTGATACGGTCCTCAAGCTCATCGAGTTGTTCGGCGTTCAGTCCGAAGGTACGATGGTAACGCAACGGCTCCTCCATCGGCTGAGGGTTTTGGTTAGCACCTCCTTTCTACCGATGTGGGGAGTCGTTGTCTTTTAGGCACGCCGGGCCGAAATTGGAACTTTAACAACTATTAGGTGGAGATCAGCAAAAGCTCACCATGGGCAGTTTCTGATAACCCTCCTGGCCGCCGGCCCCGCCAACCGGCTCGTCGCCGGCACCCTCGAAGCCGGCTGGAACACCGCGCTGCGCGCCCTGGGCGACGCCCAGGCCGCCTACGACAAGGCCCGCCAGCAGCACGACGGCACCCTCACACCCGCCCAGAAGGACCGGATCAGCCAGCTCGTCACCGACCTGCCCGGCATCTGGAACGACCCCGCCACCCCGATGCGCGAGCGCAAGCGCATCGCCCGGCTGCTGCTCACCGACGTCACCGTGACCAGGACCAGCGACACCATCACCGCGCACGTCCGCCTGGCCGGCGGCCAGGCCCGCACCCTCACCCTGCCCGTGCCCGAGCCGGCCTGGAAAATCCGGCAGACCAAGGCCAGCACCATCGCCGAGATCGGCAAGCTGCTGGACCACCACACCTGCGCCGAGATCGCCGCCATCCTCCGCAGCCGCGGCCTGCCCAACGGCGAAGGACGCCAGTTCAACCCCACCATGGTGGAACGCGTCATCCGCACCTACCAGCTACCCAGCCGCCGCCAGCGGCTGCTCGACGCCGGGCTGATCCCGCTCAGCCAGATGGCCCAGTTGCTCGGCGTGCCCGCCGGCACCGTCAAGATCTGGTACCACGCCGGAATTGTCAGCGGCCAGCGGTATAACGACAAAGGCGAAGTCCTCTACGACCCGCCCGGACCCAACCCGCCGCCCCGCCACCAAGGACGCCGGCACGACACCATGCGACCTGCATGAACGCCACCTAGCCGCCAATCGCTCCGAAGAGGTGCAGTATGCAACCCGAGGTTTCGCTCTTGGGCTTCGGGGCGGGATCTTCACCACTTCGATCCCGGCCCCGGCAAGCACTGCGTCGAACGCCTCGGTGAACTGCCCGGCCCGGTCGCGGACCAGGAACCGGAAGCCTGCGGCGCGATCGTCGAGGTCCATAAGAAGGTTGCGGATCTGTTGTACGGTCCACGGCCCGTCCGGGTTCGCGGTGATCCGGAGGATGTGCACGTAGCGGGAGCCGACCTCGATCACGAACAGGCAGTACAGGCGCTGGAGGGTCACTGCGCAGTCGGCGTGGAAGAAGTCGGTGGCGAGCATTGTCGCGGCATGCGCGTGCAGGAACTTCCGCCACGTGGTGTCGGTGTGCCGCTTGGGCGCCGGGGGGATCTTCAGCGCTTTGAGGACCCGGCGGATCGTGGATGCGCTGACCCGGTGGCCGAGCTTGAGCAGCTCACCTTGGATCCTCTTGTATCCCCAGCCGTGGTTCTCCCTGGCGATCCGCTCAATGAGCGCGGCGATCTCGGCGCTGACCGGTGGCCGTCCCGTCCGGTTCGGGTAGGTCCACTTGCGGGTGACCAGGCGGCGGTGCCACCGTAGGACGGTGCCGGGGGTGACCAGCCGGTGCATCCGCAGCCTTGCCGGCAGGAGCCGGATCAGCGCGGCGAGGACGGCGCGGTCGGCCCAGTCCAGCCGGGGCCGCGGATTGGCGCGGCGCAGCACGGCGACCTCGTGCCGCAGCACGAGCAACTCCGCGTCCTTGGAGGCTGCCGAACGGCCGAGCAGAATCAGCCAGCTGCACAGCCGCGCGAAGATGAGATAGAGCAGACGGAAGGACACGGTCGATCATCATGCCCTACGCCTGGCCCATCACTGCAGCTCACAGGCCAGGCGGACTTTTGGCACCCCACAGGTCCTTGGGCACCGCGTCGAACAGGGCCCCCAGGCGCTCCTCGTCGGGAAGGCCGGGGTCCAACAGCAGCCTGGCGATCTAAGCCAGCAGCAGCACCTTGTCGTTGGCTGCCCCCGCCACCGACTTTTGGTATTCACCGAGGCGCAGGCGGGCCTTGGCGTTGGTGTCAGCCAGAAGCTTGCCGAACAGGTCCACCAGCTCGTCGGTCACCTCGACCAGGCGCTCAGCCCCGAAGGCCAGCAGTGCCGGGTAGCGACGCTCGGGGGCGGACTGGGCCAGGGCCTGGTTCGATGCCGTCTGGGCCCAGCGGGCCAGGGCCGCCACTCGCTTGGCCGGGAGTTGTCCCCAGGTCCTACTCCCCGGCACCCAGGCCGCGCAAGAAAACGACCTTGTCCATCTCGTCGTGCATGGCTGGCGGCGATGCCTGCACCGCCAGCCGGCGCAGCCAGGTCGCCCGGGCCGCCCCCAGCTCAGGGTCGACCTGCAAGAGCCCGTCGAGCGACCGGCACCGCCCGGGCGTGGCCAGGTGGGCCACCCGGGCCGCCGTCTCCTTGCGGGCCGCCTCCCGTGCCGCCCCGACCAGAGACTGCTCGATCACGCTCAACCCGGGACGTACCAGGCGCAGCTCGTGCAGTCGCTCACAAACCAGGCGGAACAGCACGACCGGGCGGTCCTGGACCAGTGCCTCGGCCGCCAGCCAGTCCCGGGCGTCGTCCAAGTCGGCGTTTGTCGCCGAGCAGAACCCGAGGTGGGCCTTCACCTGGTTCACGTGGTCGGTGCGGGTCTGGGCCCGGGACCCGTAGCCGTCCAGCGCACCTGGATCAACCCCCAGCTGGCGGGCCACGAACCGTACTGCCGATGGCGGAGCGGTGGTCACGTCGTCAGGGCAGAACCCCAGCATCCGCAGCCCGCACAGCTGCAACGACCAGCCCAGGCGGTTCTCGTCGCCGTGGCGGCGACGGACCTCGGCCAGGTCGGGCCCGCTCAGCGTGAAGAACCGGTCCAAGGACTCGGGTCCGAGCTCCGCGGGGAACCCCGACAGCTGCTCCCGCTGAGCGTCGGACAGGAACCGGACCGGCATCCCGCCGACTCTACGACAGCCGCTACGGCGCTGCTCGTCCGACGGGTCGCGTTGGTTTCTAGTCCGCTAATGCTGCTAGCCGACGTTGAGACTGTCACGAAAGGTGACTGCAGTGCCGAGTCGCGGACGCGCCGGAGGTTTCGTTCAGCCAACGCCGGTCGCGTGGGCGATAAGAGGTATCTCGTCCCTGGTGCCGTACGTACGGATCGTGGTTGGCTTGCCGTCCTCGTCGACCTCCATGTGGGTCGCGATGTGCACGGTGACCTGCTCATTGGTCGGGTCGATCGTTGCGCCGCTGTAGAGCTTGAGCGGGGCGGTGTGCCGACCGCGCCAGATGGTTTCGTGGGCGACATGGTTTCCCTCCACTATGAGAGAAACGGTTTCTCCCTGCATGTCCTCGAAAGCTTCCAGGGTCGGCTGGAAGCGGTCGACATAGCCGGCCGGTCCGTCCGCCTTGCGGCCGCGTATGTGGTCCACGAGCACGACATGGGGGCTGACATTGCCGGCGACCGCGTCATAGTCTCGCCGGTTCCACGCGGCTAGAATGCCTTCCGCTCGATGCCGTGCGACTTCACTGTCCATCGGTACCTCCCTGGATGAGACAACAAACGCTAATCCACCCCTCATCACGTGACAAGGGTGACAATAAATCGCAGGGTGACGGGCTACTTGCAGATCACGCACGGTGCCAGGCACCTAGCTGCTGTCCATCTCTTGTGGTGTCGCCTGGAAACGGGCGGGGCCGGAGCTACCAAGCTTGCACAGCATGCCCGGCGGGGGAAGCAGGAGATGAGTGAGATGGGTGACCACGCGGTGGTGCTGGGTGCAAGCATGGGCGGACTGCTCGCGGCCCGCGTCCTGGCTGATGCGTACCGCCGGGTGACGATCGTCGAACGGGACCCGCTGCCGGAGTCCGGACTGGACCGTAAGGGGGTGCCCCAGGGTCGGCACGCCCACGTGCTGTTGCCGCGCGGGGCGCAAATCCTGGACGAGCTTTTCCCGGGGCTGCTCGGCCTGGCCGCCGGCGGTGTCCCGGTGCTCCATCATCTGGGGGAGATCCGGATCCTCCTCAGCGGCCACCTGCTGTGCCAGCACGGCGAACCCGGCGAGCCGGCGTATCAGCCGAGCCGGCCATACCTGGAACACCAGGTCCGCAACCGGGTCCGAGCCCTGCCCAACGTCACAATCTGGGACCGGTGCGACGTGACTGGCCTGGTCACCACACCGGCCCGCGACCGGGTCACCGGTGCCCGGGTGCGGCCGCGCACCGGCGGCGGCGCCGGAGAGGAACAGATCCTGGCCGCCGATCTCGTCGTCGACGCGACCGGCCGCACCGGGCGGACCCCGGCGTGGCTCAAAGAACTCGGCTACGACCCGCCGGCCGAGGAGCAGATCCGGGTGGACATCAAATACGCCAGCCGGTACCTGCGGCCGCGCCCCGGAGCACTGGGAGAGGAAAAGGTGGTCATGATCGGCGCCGTACCCGAACGGCCCACCACCATGGCGCTTGCGGCGCAGGAGGACGACCGCTGGATCCTGACGCTGGCCGGGTACGCCGGCCATCACCCGCCGGCCGACCCGGACGGGTTCTTGGCCTTCGCCCAGCGCCTGGCCCCCGCGGACGTCTTCGCCGCGATCAGCAACGCCGAGCCGCTCGGCGAGATCTGCGCCCACCGGTTCCCGGCCAATCTACGCCGACGCTACGAACGGCTGCGCAGCTTCCCCGCCGGGCTGCTGGTGGTGGGGGACGCTCTGTGCAGCTTCAACCCGATCTACGGGCAAGGCATGACCGTGGCCGCACTGCAAGCGGCCGCGTTGCGGGACACCCTGCCCGGCGGCGAACCGGAGCTGGCCCACCGGTTCTTCCGGGCCGCCGCCAAGCCGGTCAGCACCGCCTGGCAGCTGACCGCCGGGGCCGACCTGGCCCTTCCCCAAGTTCCGGCGCCATGCCCGATACCGGTCCGTGCCATCAACGCCTACATCGGCCGGCTGCAGGCCGCAGCCGCACACGACCCCGCGCTCACCCAGCAATTCCTGCGCGTCATCGGGCTGCTCGACCCGCCCACCCGGCTGCTGCACCCCACCGTGACACTGCGCGTGATCACCGGCAACCTGCGCCGTCACCATCCACCGGCCGCGCCGGCCGGCAGCTAAGCCGTACCACCCATCACCGATAGCAACCAGATGAGACCTGACTCCCTGCGGATCCGCGAGCTGCGCGTGAATGGCATGCGCACCGTGCTGCGCGAGGCCGGCGGCCAGGCGACCGGGAAGCGGCCGTCTTCGTTCACCGCAACCCCGACTCAAGCGCCGACTAGGGTCGGCCTGCTGCACCGGGCCGGCGGCGTCTGCCGGGCCGTGGCCTGAGACGCCCCCGGCTCCAGGAACGTCGGCAAGGGGTCCGGGGACTATCCGGCCGGAGATTAGCGCGGACTTCCGCTCCGGTAAATCCACCCCACCCTATTGATCCGGCCTGGCTACGGACCTGCGACGTTACCGGGATCTGTGCCGGCTTCCCCACCCTAGTAAGGGTGAGATAACGGATCAACTCGCCGGAGTAAAGATTGTTATCTAGGCGATACATGTGGGGCACCGGGTGAAATGCCCCGATTTGAATCACCCCAGATGAGATCAAGCTGGCACGAGAAGGGTATTACCGGGCGCCGGCCAGGAGCGGCGGGTAAGCACAGTCCTGTGATAGATCAGCGGCATGACCGCCGTATCGGCCCCACGGCCAGGCTGGGAGCTGCTGGCCGGGCAGGTAAACCAGCGGCGGTATGAGGCGCTGCGCGCCTACCTGTTCGAGGGCGCCTCGCTGCAGCAGGCCGCCGACGCCACCGGCTACACGCGCGACGCGGTGGCATCGCTCGTCCGGGACCTGCGGGCAGGCCGGCTCACCGTGTTCGCGCCGCCGGGCACGCCCGGCCGCAAGAGCGCCCCGAAGAAAGACGCCGCCCGCGGCCGGGTCATCGAGCTGCGCCGGGATGGCCTATCGGTCTATGAGATCAGCACCCGGCTGACCCGGGAAGGCACCCCGCTGGGCCGCACCGCCGCCAGCGACATCCTGCGCGAGGAAGGGTTCGGGCGGCTGCTGCGGGGCCCCGCGCCCGAGGCCAGCACCAGCCCGGGCACCTCCGGCCGCGACACCCGGCTGCCGGCCGCCGCCGTCACCGACTTCGCCGCGCTGCCCGCCCGCGCCCATACCGCGATGGCCGGGCTGCTGCTGGCCATCCCGGACCTGGTCGCCCTGGACCTGCCCGCCCTGGCCGCCGCGGCCGGCTACCCCGGCACCAGCGTCATCCCCGCCACATCCTGGCTGCTGTCCCTGCTCGCGCTCAAGCTCACCGCGACCCGGCGCGTGTCCCACGTCGATGACCTGCTCGCCGACCCCGCCCCCGCGCTGCTGGCCGGGCTGGCCGTCCTGCCGAAGAAGACCGCGCTCACCGACTACTCCTACCGGCTCTCGCATGACCACCAGCTCCGGTTCCTCGCCGCCCTCGACAAGGCGATGATCGCCAGCGGGCTCGCCGCCAGTGACGAGGCGATTTTCGACCTCGATTTCCACGCCGTGATGCACTGGGGCCACGATCCCGTCCTGGAAAAGCACTACGTCCCCACGCGATCCCAGCGCGCCCGGTCCGTGCTGACCTTCTTCGCGCATAATCTGAACCCGGCGATAATGCGGCGCTGGTTCCTGAGGGCCTGGTCGCCGGGGGACCTCGCGCTGGGCTTGTTCGCATAATTACAGCCCGAGGAAGGCGAGGAGAGCGTCTGGGGCCCGGTAGCGGCCGAGTGTCGCGTGAGCAGGTGTGGTCCGGGCGAGCGCCCTTTCCTTGAGCGCCATGTGGGCGTGCAGGTAAATTTGTGTCGTCCGGGTGCTCTCGTGGCCGAGCCATAGCGCAATTGTGGCGAGGTCGATGCCGCATTCCAGCATCCTCATGGCGCAGGTGTGCCGGAGGAGGTGAGGGCGAACTTTCTTGGAGCCGAGTGACGGGCAGCACCTCGCGGCGGTGGCTGCGTGCCGCTCCACGAGCCGCCGCACGGCGTCGGTGCTGAGTGCAGAGCCTGCTGGTCCGGGAAAACCGGGTCTTCGGGTTGCCCGCCCCGCTCAGCGAGGTAGACGCGCAGGACGGCGGCGGTCCGGCGGGTCGGGGGGGTGGCGGTCCTCCCTTCCTTTCCCCTGCAGCGGACGTGGGCGCCTTTGCCTAGCTTGAGGTCTGCGATGAAGGCCGGTGAGCTCGGAGACGCGCAAGCCAGTCTGGACGGCGAGGGAGCAGGCCGTGGCTCGCGGCCCGTGCACCGCGAACGGTCCGGCCCGCAAGCAGCGCATCGGCTTCTTCTACGGTGAGGAAGCAGACCAGAGCACGCTCTCCGCGCTTTGCCGGGATGGCGAGCACACGCCCGATGAGCGCTGCATGCTCGGGGTGCCGGAGCGCCGCGAAACGGAACAGCGAGTGCACCGCCGCAAGCCGGGTATTGCGGCTGGCGATGCTCAGGCCCCGCTCGTGCTCAAGGTATTCGAGGAACGCCCCGATCATCGTGGCATCGAGCTGCTCGAGGCTGAGCTTGGACGGTAGCGTGGCGGTCCTGTCGTGCACGTAGCAGACCAGCAGCCGCAGGCAATCCCGGTAGGAAGCCACGGTGTGCGGGCTGGCGTTTGTCTGGACCAGGAGCCTGTCGCTGAAGAAGGCTTGCAGGGTCGGCGCGAGCAGGGTCATCGTGCCCCCTCGAAGGCGTCCTCCAGGCGGCGGGCGGCCAGGCCGAGGAGCTGGGAGTGGCCGACAGGTACCAGTAGGTGGACTTCGGGTCGACGTGGCCCATGTACGTCGAGAGCAGCGGCAACAACGCCGGGACGTCGTGGCCTGCCCGGTACCAGTCGACAAGCGTGTTCGTCGCGAACGGTGTGGCGCAGGCCGTGGATCCGCGGGCCGCGCCTGCCGGTGCCCGCACCCAGACCAGCATGGCGGAGCAGGCTATGGAAGGCCGACAGGACGGTTCTGTAGACCAGTCTGGTGCCCGCTTGGGCTAAGGAAGAAGCTGTTGGCTTGCGGCTGCGGGCACAGTTCATCTCGT
>CAVUJF010000021.1:0-662316 GCA_963741745.1 uncultured Pseudomonadota bacterium
TGGGAAACCTGCGGTTGCTGCCACGCGGGAGCGCGGTACCCAGCCCGCGCGAACCGTAGACCCGGTGTCAGCCGCTTCCGACACGACCCATTCCGGCGCACCGGCTGCACGAGCGCGCCCGCCCTGAGCAAACTTACGTCCAGGCAATCTCAGCGGCGAGACAGTCCGATGCAGCAGACCAAGGAATACCGAAGCGCTCTGATCCTCGCCGCGGCCATGGCTGGCGCGGGCCTAGCCGGGTGCGCCTCCAGCAAGACGGAAACGCCGCCTCCCGTGCATCAATGGGACGCCAACGAGGATGCCGCTTACCAGCGCTACCTCATGGACGAGCATCTGCCGCGCCGCGAATTTGCCAGCCTGAGCGCGCAGGAGCAGCAGGAGTACTGGGACTGGCGCGCGCGCAATCGCGGTAACTGAAGTAGGAGCGGCGCGCCAAGGAAGGCGCGCCGCTGGCGGATCGGACTTGCGGACGGCCGGTACCTACCGGCCGTCCGCGCACTCATGACTCGCTGATGGATCTGACGCGCACCACCCCGGTCGCGTCACGCGAGAACATCTGTCGCAATGCGATGCGCCCCTGAAAGTCCTCGCCCTCGACGATTGAATTCTCGGCCGCGACCGCGAGGCCGCGCGCGTAATCAATGGCGTCCTGCCACAGTGCGAACTCTGCCAGAAACCAGTCGATTCCCTGCTGCGTCACGCCCCAGCGCTCTCCGGTGCGTCGTACCCTGACACATGGCATATCCATTGGACCGTCTCCTCTGTAGATGGCAGGCCCCGCCGGGGACCGGACGGCCATGCTGCACCGGGCAAGAGCGCGGCGGTATCGGTTGCCCGCAGATCCGCGGTGTCGGCCCTTGCCTACAGTGCGGCTAACCCATCACCACGCGGATGGTGTGCGCCGCGCGGTCATCCGCCAGGGTGATGCGAATCGGCGGCCGCAGGATCGTCACGTGATCCACCTCGACGTGGCTGATCCGGGAGCTGGATCCGAAGGGGTTGGTCACCGTGATGTCATAGAGCGTGCTGCCGTGACGGTACTGGATGTCGTAGCGACGCCAGCTGCGCGGTATGCACGGCTGGATGACCAGTTCGTTGCCCTCCACGCGCATGCCGAGAATTGACTCCAGCCCGGCACGGTACAGCCAGCCGGCGGCCCCGGTGTACCACGACCAGCCGCCACGCGCGGCCGGGGCCGGCGCGGCATAGATGTCCGCGGCCACCGCGTACGGCTCGAGCTTGTAGCGCTCCACCTCTGCCGCGGCGCGCGTGTGCTGGATGGGGCTGAAGAAGTCGAACAGCTCCTTGGCGCGCTCGCCGTCGCCGAGCCTGGCGAAGGCGATGAGCGACCAGATCGAACCATGCGTGTACTGGCCGCCATTCTCGCGAACGCCCGCAGGATAAGCACGGATGTAGCCGGGGTTGGGCTCGGAGCTGACGAAGGCGGGGGTGAACAGCAGCAGCTGCTGTTGCTCGCGCCGCACCAGGTGCTCATTCACCGCGGCCATGGCATGGGCGGCGCGCGCCGGGTTGGCAGCCCCGGAAATCACCGCCCAGGACTGGGCGATCGAATCGATGCGGCACTCCATGTTGCGTGCCGAGCCCAGCGGCGAGCCGTCATCGAAGTACCCGCGCCGGTACCAGTCCCCGTCCCAGCCGGCGCTCTCGAGCGCCTCGCGCAGCGCGGCGCGATGTTCGCTCCAGCGCTGCACGCGCGCCGCATCCCCGCGTGCGAGCGCCAGCGCGCCGAACTCCTCGAGCGCCGCGCACAGGAACCAGCCGAGCCACACGCTCTCGCCGCGACCCTGCGCCCCCACCAGGTTCATGCCGTCGTTCCAGTCACCCCCGCCCATCAGCGGCAGGCCGTGTTCGCCCACCGCCAGGCTCGCGTCCAGGGCGAGCGCGCAGTGCTCGTAGACGCTGTCGAGGCGCGCGGCTTGCAGCGGCTGGAAGTAGTTATCGCTCGCTCCGGCCGGGATGGGCTCACCGATCAGGTAGGGCACCGCTTCATCAAGGACCGCACGATCGCCGGTGGCGCGCACGTAGTGGGCCGTGCAGTAGGCGAGCCACACGCGGTCGTCGCTGATGTGCGTGCGCACGCCCTTGCCGGTCTCGGGCATCCACCAGTGCTGTACGTCACCTTCGAGGAACTGCCGCCCCGCAGCGCGCAGCAAATGCTCGCGCGCGATGGCCGGAGCGAGTGTCGTGAGAGCCATGCAGTCCTGCAGCTGGTCGCGAAAGCCATAGGCGCCGCTGGACTGGTAGAAGGCGGTGCGCGCCCACACCCGGCAGGCCAGCGTCTGGTACGGCAGCCAGCGGTTCAGCAGCAGGTCCAGCGCCCGGTCCGGCGTGCTGACCTGCACCCTGCTCAGCATCTCGTCCCAGCTGCCGATGACCTCCTCGCGCGCCTGATCCAGGTGCAGGTTGCGCGCGGCCTGAATGTCGGTCACGGCCCCGGCAGCATCCTCGGACTGGCCCAGGAACACCACCACCTCACGGGCGCTGCCGGCGGGCAGTTCCACCGCGGTGAGCAGTGCGGCACAGGGATCAAAGCCCGCCCCGCTGCGGCCGGACAGCGGCAGCTGCCCGCGCAGCGCCGCCGGGGAGTCGAGGGTGCCGTCGAGACCGAGGAATTCCCGGCGGTCGCAGGTGCCCTCCAGCTGCGCACCGCCCATGTCCAGGTAGGCGGTGCGCGCCCCGAATTGCGCATTCCAGGGGTTGCGCGCCAGCAGGGCCCCGGTCTTCGGGCAGCGGTCGGTCACGATGAACGGGGCATGGGCGGTGCGCGAGGCTCCGAGCGACCACTCGACGTAGGCGCACACGCTCAGGCGGCGGGGCTTCGCGCCCTCGTTGCGGATCTTCAGCTGCGAGACCTTGACCGCACGCCCGCGCGGCACAAACTGCAGCAGCTCGAGCGCGATGCCACGGCTGACGTACTCGAAGCGCGAGTAGCCCGGCCCGTGGCTTGCCTGGTAAGTGCCATCGGCGTCGCGGATCGGCGCCGCGGTCGCAGACCACAGCTCGCCGCTGTCATCGTCCCTGATGTACAGCGCCTCGGGCGGGGGATCGGCGACTGCATCGTTGGACCAGGTGGTGAGCGCGTTCTCGCGGCTGTTGTGCGACCAGGTGAAGCCGGCGCCCGAAGCCGACACCTGAAAGCCGAACAGCGGCTGGGCGATCACGTTGATCCAGGGCATGGGCGTTGCGGCACCGGCCTTGAGCACGGTGACGTACTCACGCCCGCCGCTGCCGAAACCACCCGTGCCATTGGCAAACTCCAGCTCCGGCTGCGGCGGCGGCTCGGCCGCGGGGCGCATCAGGCGGGAACCCTGGCGCAGCGCCGGCACCACGGTCTCGGCCGCTGCCTCCTCCAGGCGATCCAGCTGCTCGGCAAGGGTGCCGCGGCGGGCGACCAGGGCCACGCGCACCGCCGCCAGCAGCGCCAGGCGCGACTCGCCGGACATGACCTCGGCGCGCAGCGCAAAGACACTGCCGCCGGCGGGGGTCGCCCGCTGGATGCGCTGTTGGCTCGCGCGCGTCAGCGACTCAATCGCGGACTGCAGGTCCTGCATGTAGGAAGTGGAAGAGCCGTTGAGGATGACCAGGTCCAGCGGCAGGTTCTTCAGGGTGAAGTAGCCGTGCGCGCGCAGCAGCTGGCGCACGAGCGCCAGGTCATTGGCATCGTCGATCTCGACCATCATGATCGGCCGGTCACCGGAGATCCCGTGCGCCCACAGCGCAGAGGCGCCTGCCCGGTTGTGCCGCAGCGTGTCACTGCCCGGGCGTAGCGCGGGATTGGCATAAAACACGTGGGCCGCCAGGCGCTGGAACGTGCTCGCCTCATCCGGGTCCAGCCCCAGGTGATGCAGCTGCACGCGCGCACTGGTCCAGGCCAGCGTCGAGGCCCGGTCAAAGGCGGAAGCGTCGCGGCACATGTCGGCGATCCGCAGCACGTCCGCGCGCGAACCCGCGACGGCGGTCCAGAAGGTGATGCGCGCGGTCTGTCCCGGGGCCACCCGCAGGCGGTGCCGCAGGCTGAACACCGGGTCGAGCACGGTGCCGGTGGAACCGCTCAGGGGCGCCGCCTCCAGCAGCGCGCGCGGCAGGCTGATGCTGCGGTCGCGGCCCAGGAAACGCGCCCGGTCGGTTTCGAATTCGCACTCGCCGAGGGCGTCCGCCTCGAGTACCGCCAGGTGCGCACCCCAGGCGCTCGACTCCCCCTCCCCCCGCGGCCGCCGGCCGGCCAGCAGCACGCGCCGTTCGGCGTCGAACTCGGTCTGCACGAACATGTTCGAGAATGCCCGGTGTGCCCGGTCCGCCGCAGCACCGGTGAGCAGCACCTCCGCATAGGAAGTCACCTCGATGTCGCGCGTGGTGTCCCCCTGGTTGGAGATCGAGATGCGCCGTGCCTCGGCATCGTGCTCGGCCGAGACCAGCACCTGCATGCGCGTCGCCCACGGGCCGTCGCGACGCGCGATCTCCACGCGGTCCTCGGAAAAGGTGACACGATAGGAATCGGGTTTGACCGCGGTCGGGGCGAATCCTGCGGACCAGACCTCGCCGCTGCCGCGATCGCGCAGGAAGATGGCCTGCCCGCTGCGGTCGCAGGTGACGTCCTCGCTCCAGCGTGTGACCGCAAGATTGCCGCAGCGGCTGAAGCCTGCGCCGCTGGCGCTGACCATGACCGCGTAGCGGCCGTTGCTCAGCAGCTGCGTATGCGGCGTGCGCGGACGCCAGGTCTGCAGGCGCCGGCGGCCCGCGGAGACCGGGAAGCGCGCTTCGCGCGCCTCGGCCTCCAGCGCCTCCGGGGCAGCCTCGACCGAACGTGGCGGCTTCTCCTGCAACAGCAGTTCGCTGGCGCGTGCGACCGCCTCGGCATGGAAGTACCCCTGCACGGCCCCGCCGGTCAGTGCATTGGCGATGGCGACCACCGTCATCCCCTGGTGGTGGGCCATGTAGGCGCGCACGATCGCCACGGTCTCCCCGTCCGCGAGCCGCTCCGGGGTGAAGTCCAGCGCCTCGTAGAAGCCAAACCGTCCCAGTCCGCCGGACTCGGCCAGTAAGCGGAAGTTGGCCGCCGCGGCAGCCGGATCGACCATGGCGGCAAGGCCGGTCGCATAGGGGGCGACCACCAGGTCATTGGCCAGCCCGCGCTTGAGCCCCAGGGCCGGAACGCCGAAGGGTGAGTACTGGTAGGTCTGGTCCAGGTCACGGGTATTGAACGCCGACTCGGAGATACCCCACGGGATATGGCGCGTGGCCGCGTAGTCCCGCTGCGCCTGCACGGCCACCTTCGCTGCGCGGTCGAGCAGGCTGCCCGTGGGCGAGCGCATCACCAGGGTGGGCATCAGGTACTCGAACATGGAGCCGGACCAGGACAGCAGCGCGGTCAGGTTGCCGAGCGCCACCGAGCGGCGGTCCAGCCGGAACCAGTGACGCGCCGGCACGTCGCGCTTGGCGATGCCAATGAAGCTGGCGAGCCTGGCCTCGGAGGCCAGCAGGTCGTAGTCCCCCGCATCCAGGCGGCTCTCGGCGACATTGAAGCCGATCGACAGCAGCATGCGGTGCGGCTTGAGCAGAAAGGCGAAGTCCATCTCGTAGGCGAGCTGCCGCGCGCGCTCGGCCACCTGCGTGAGCCGTCCCACCAGCTCGCGCGCGGCCGCAGACTCGGACTGCGCGAGCGCCTCCAGCGTCACCGCCGCGCCACCGGGCGCTGCCGAGCCACCGCCCAGGGCCTCGAGGTCCTTCAGATGACTGTGGGCGCACTCGAGGGCAATGTGCAGCCAGTCAGTTTCGCCGAGCGCCCCGGCGGCAGGGCGCGCCACGGCCGATGCCGCCGCCGCGGCCCGCGCCACCGCGCGCACGCGCACTGCCACCTCATCCGGCACCGATGGCGGCGCTGTCGCGGCCTGCTCGAGGCTGTCCCGTGCGCGGCCCGCGGGCGCCAGCTGCAGCGCATCCTGGATGCCGGCGAGCCGCTCGCGGCCCCAGAGCGGGCGCCGGATGATCGCGTCGATCGCGTTGGCGAGCGCCAGCAGATGTCCTGCGAGGTTGCCGCTGTCGACGGTGGACACGTAACTGGGAGTCAGTGGCTGCGTCGTACGGGTGTCGTACCAGTTGAGGAAGTGCCCACGATGGCGCTCGAGCCGGTCCATGGCTTGCAGCGTCGCCTCGAGCCGCTGCACCCAGTCCAGCAGCCCAAGCCAGCCGAAGTCGACCGCGCATACCGAGGACAGCAGGTACATGCCGATGTTCGTCGGCGAGGTGCGCTGTGCGAGTATCGGCAGCGGGGTTTCCTGGAAATTATCCGGCGGCAGGAAGTGATCCTCCGCGGTCACGAATTGCTCGAAGTATCGCCAGGTGCGCCGCGCGACCAGCCGCAGGTAGGTGGCGTCCTGCACCGCCAGCACCGCTCCGGCCTCCTCCGCCTGCGGGAGACTGATCCGGCGGGCCAGCAGCGGTGCGCTCACCCACAGCAGCAGCCACGGCGCTGCAAGCCACAGATTCTGCGGCGCCAGATACAGCACGGCCAGGGCGCTCAGGCCACCCAGGAGCAACCCGCCGCGCATGCGCAGGGCGTAGCTGGCCAAGTCGAGACGGCTGGCGGTGCGGGCCTGGGCCGCCGTCGTCCAGTCCAGCAGGTGCCGGTGCGTGACCAGCAGGCGCAGCAGCGTGCGCACGATGGCGTCGCCCATCCACCATGCGCGGTCCGCCAGCAGCGCCAGGCCGAGCGTCCAGCGCAGCAGTGCAAAGCGCACGTCGTGGCGCAGCGCCTGTCGTTCGCTTTCGCGCTTGAGGTGGCGCGGCCGGTCGCGCACCGCCATGAGCACCGGCAACAGCGGCGGCACACCCAGGGCAAGCAGCACCAGAGCCGTCCAACCCAGGGCCACCGGCGCGGGCAGCAGCCAGCCGAGCACGAGTGCGGCGAAGGTCGCCGGCGGCACCAGACTGCGCCTGAGGTTGTCGATGAGCTTCCAGCGGCCCAGCGGCGAGACTCTGGCGATGCGCCGCTGCGGGGCTGACAGTCCGAGCCGCGGCAGCAGCCATGGCAGCAGCTGCCAGTCGCCACGCGCCCAGCGATGTTCGCGCGAGGCGATCACGTCATACCGGTCCGGGGCCGGTTCGATCACCGTGACGTCACACACCACCGCCGCACGCGCGAACAGACCCTCGAGCAGGTCGTGGCTCAGTACCGAGTTTTCCCGGATGCGGCCTGCGAGCGCGCGCTCGAAGGCGTCGATTTCGTACAGTCCCTTACCCGTGAAGGATCCCTCCGCAAACAGGTCCTGGTACAGGTCCGAGACTGCGAATGCGTACGGGTCCAGCCCCGGGCTACCCGAGAGCACGCTCTGCACCAGCGAGGCGCCCCCGGGACCGGGCAGCGCGGGCGTCACCCGCGGCTGCAGGATCCCGTAGCCGGCCAGCACCCGCTGCGAGGCCACGTCGAAATGCGGCTGGTTGAGCGGGTGCGCCATCTTGGCGATCAGCTTCTCGGCGGCCCCGTGCGGCAGCTGCGTATCCGCATCCAGCACCAGCACGTAGCGCACCCCCTGGGGTAGTGAAGCGCGCTCGCTCGCATCCAGCTGGAAGCTGGTGTCGGTTGCCCCGCGCAGCAGCCTGTTCAGCTCGTGCAGCTTGCCGCGCTTGCGCTCCCAGCCCATCCAGCATTGCTGCGCCGGATTCCACTGCCGCGAGCGGTGCAGCCACAGGAAGCGCGGGCCGGCACGCCCCGCGCCGTAGCGGGCATTGAGGGTGGCGATGCCGGCGCGGCCGGCCGCCTCCAGCTCCGCGTCCGCCGCGGTCACCGCCGCGTCCGCATCCTGTCCGTCCGCCAGCAGCGCGTAGTACAGCTCGCCGCGGGGTCCGGCGAGATACTCGCTCTCAAGATTGGACAGCATCTCCTCGATATCGGCGCACGAGCTGAGCAGAACGGGAACCGCCACCAACGTGCGGTGCTCTTCCGGCACCACTCCGGCAAGGTCCAGCGCCGGCAGCGCTGCGGGCTTGATGACGCGCGTGATCGCGCTGTTGACCAGGGCAATTACCGCCTCGCTCACCGGCAACAGCAGCAGCGCGAGCGCTACTGCGGCCTGCCAGCCAGGCATTGGCGGCAGCAGGTGACCGACCAGCGTGAGCACCGCGGCGCACGCCACGCTGACGATCAACGCGTAGGCGCCGATTCCGCCGCTCTTGAGGGTGCGGGGCAACCCCTGCCGCCACGGGCGCCGGTAGCCGAGGGTGGACTCGACCTGCCTGCGTCCGGGGCCGATCAGGTAGTAGCCCGGATCGGCTGCGGCGGTTATCCGGGCGTCGTTGCGGCGCACGGCGTCCACCACGCGCTGGGCGACTTCGGTCTCGCGATGAGCCGAGTCACGCGCAAGCTCCTCAATGGCGCTGCGATAGCTGTTGCGAGTGGCAAAGTCCAGAGCGTAGAACTCGCATTCCAGCCCCAGGATCTTGTCGACCGCGCACAGTTCCTCGACGATGTCCGACCAGTCGAGCGCGGAGAGCTGCACCAGGCTCGTGACGATGTTGCGCACGGTGACGTTGGCGGCCCCCTGGCGCTGCAGCTCCTCGCGCACCACGGCCTCGGCGCTGAGCCCCTGGGCGCGCAGCAGATCCTCGACACGCTGCAGTGCGGGAGTGATCTTCGGGTCGCAGTCACGCAGTCGCTGCACCAGCTGCACCGCGAGTGCGCGCGGCAGCGGCTTGCTCGCATAGGCCCCCAGCACGCGCTCGGCTGGCTCCGTCGCGCGGGCCGGGGAGCCGAGCAGGCGGTCGGCCAGGCGGTCCGCCTCCTCGCGCTGGGCGCGGCCGCTGACGATGCGGTCCGCGCAGCGCCGCAGGTTCTCGATCAGCACGACGCGCAACATGCTGGCCATCGCCCACAGTTCACCGATGGTCAGGGTCTCCGCCTGCTGGTACGCGGAGATGAAGCGCACCAGCATCGGGACATCCAGGTGACTGTCGGTATGTGCGACGAACGCCCAGGCGATGCCCGTGATGCGGGGCAGACCTGCCAGATGCCCGTCGGCCAGCTTTGGCAGTTGCCGGTAGTACCCGGAGGGCAGATCATCGCGGATCAGCTGCAGCTGACGCTCGACGACGTGGTAGTTATCGACGAACCACTCGGCCGCGGGGGTTACGCTGCGGCGGCTGGAGGTGGTGTGCGCAATGCTGTCGAAATGGCTGCGCAGCACGCGCGCGTTCTGGCGCGAACGGCGCAAAAGCGCACGGCCGTGGCGTGAGGAACGCAGCACCGGTTGTGACTTGGCCAGGACCGCGGCGAACTGCTCGAGCCGCTCGACGCTGAGCAGCTCTGAGCGGATAGGCGCGTGTTCCACGCCGGACTGGAAGTAATCGAGCTCGAACCAGCGCCTTGCGCGTCTCTCCTGCAGCTCGAGAATTGCCATCTTCCAGAGTCCGTTTCAGCCAGCGGCGCCGATGGTTGCTGCGCGTTCTTGCGCGGCTGGACGATCGGGCAAGGCCCGAGTACGTGTCCGGGCCAAGTCCTTGATCGCGAAGCAGCTTCTTCGGTCGAGTTTAGGGCCGCGTCTGGGGCGCTCCTGTAGGACACCGCCGCCGCGTGATGCCGGTACACAATGACATGGCAGTTGAGGTTACGCATTACAAACAAAAAATAAAGTGGGCGCCGGCCTATGGCGCCGATCGGGCAAGGCAACTAGGCTCGGCAGTGTTTGCAGCCTCAAGGAGCGTGTTTGTCGGTCATCACTTCGCGTGCGGCGCAACCGGCAAAGCTTCGCGCACAACCCTCCCTGAGGCCACGGGAAACGGACGCGCAGCTCACGAGGCGACTGCAGCGCGGGGCGTTTGACTACGTATCCCGCTACACCAACTCTGCCACCGGGCTGGTCGCGGACACCTCACGCCCCGGTTCACCCTGCAGCATTGCGGTGGTCGGCTTCGCGCTGTCTTGCCAGGTGATAGCGGCAGCGCGAGGCTGGCGCTCGCGCGGCAGTGCCGCACGGGCGGTGCTCGCCACCCTGGAGTTCCTCTGGAACAGCGACCAGGGCAGCGGTGCCGACGCCACCGGCCACAAGGGCTTTTACTACCATTTCCTCGACATGACCTCGGGCCGGCGCGTGTGGGACTGCGAGCTCTCGCTGATCGATAGCGCACTGCTGATGGCGGGTGTCCTGAGCGCCGGACAGTACTTCGAGCGCGCCAACCGCACCGAGAGCCTCATTCGGCTGCTGGCCGACTCGCTCTACCGACGGGTCGACTGGACGTGGGCGCAGAACGGCTCCCCTGCCCTCACGCAGGGGTGGCACCCCGACTACGGCTTCCTGCACTACGGGTGGCAGGGGTACAACGAGGCCCTGATCATCTACATCTTGGGCTTGGGCTCCCCAACGGCGCCGCTCTCGGCTGCGTGCTTCGAGAACTGGACCCTCACCTACCAGTGGGAGCATCTCTTGGGACAGGACGTGCTGTACTCCGGGCCGCTGTTCACCCACCTGTTTCCGCACGCGTGGCTCGACCTGCGAGGCATCCGCGACACATTCATGCGCGAGAAGCGCAGCGACTACTTCCAGAACACCTGCCGCACTGTGGCGCTGCAGCGCGAGTACTGCGAGCGTAATCCCCACGAGACCGCCGGGTACTGCCGCGACATCTGGGGCATCAGTGCCGGCGACGGCCCGGGCGCACTGGGCTCGGACGAGTTCGCCAAGGATCACCGCCACTTCGGCTACATGGCGCGCGGGGTGCCCTTCGGGCCAGACGACGGCACGCTGTGCCCATGGGCCATGCTCGCCACGCTGCCCTTTACGCCGGAGGCGGCGTTGCGCGGTACGCGGACCCTGCTCGAGCGCTACCCGCAGGTGTGCAGCGAAGACCGCTTCGCGAGCGGCTTCAATCCCACGGAAGCGGCGGACCGCGGCGGCTGGCTCTCGGAGGGGTGGTACGGCCTTGACCAGGGCCTCCTGGTGATGATGATCGAGAACGCGCGCAGCGGACTGATCTGGTCTTTGCTGCGCGCCTCCCCGTACGTACGCCGGGGCCTCAAGCGCGCGGGCTTCCGCGGCGGTTGGCTGGCTTGAGGGCGCCGCCGCCACGTGCCGCCGGCCGGCGCGCCCGCAGGGCATACGATCTGGTCGTCGTGGGCGCAGGACCGGCGGGAATCGCCGCCGCGGAACTTGCCGCGAGCCTTGGTGCCCGCGTGGCACTGCTCGAATCCGACCGTCTGGGGGGCACCTCGCTCAATACCGGCTCGGTCCCCTCAAAGGCCCTGATCCGCCTGGCGGCATTGTTCGCCGGCATGCGCGAGGCCGCGAGGCTGCAGCTGCCCGGGCAGGCCGAGCCGGTGGCGGACTTCCAACGCGTAGCGGCACGCCTGCGCCGCATCGAGGGACGCATCGGCGGCTATCACTCCGCCCAGCGCCTGCAGCGTGCGGGCATCGAGGTGCACTTCGGGGCGGCGCGCTTCCTCGATGAACAGGTGCTCGCCGCTGGCTCACGCCGCTTCGACTTCAAGCACGCGTTGGTGGCGACCGGCGCACGGCCGACGCAGCCGCAGATCCGCGGGCTTGTCGAGGGATCCTACGTCACCAGTGACACGATCTTCAGCTTGGACAGGCTTCCGGATCATCTGGCCGTGATTGGCGGCGGGGCCCTGGGGTGCGAGTTGGCACAGTCCTTCTGCCGTCTCGGCTCTCGCGTGACCATCATCCAGGACGAAGCCAGCTTCCTGCCGGGCGAGGAGCGCGACGCGGCCCAGGTCCTCGCCCAGTCGATGGCGCGTGACGGGGTCGTCATCCGCCTGAACACCTCAGTGGTCGCGGCCCGCCTCGACGGCGAGGGTGTGACTCTGGAAACGAAGAACTACCAGCGCAAGGCCGAGGTCAGCGCGGACCGCGTGCTGGTGAGTATCGGCCGTACGCCGTACACCCAGCATCTGGATCTGGAAGCTGCCGGCGTGCGGTCCGATCCGGACCGCGGAATCACGGTCGACGCCTACCTGCGGACGAGCAACCCGCGCATCTACGCCGCCGGCGACGTATGCCTGCCGCGCCGCTACACGAACGTGGCCGAGCGCACCGCGCGCCTGGCGGTCCGCAACTGCCTGGGCACTGGCCGGCGCCAGCGGCACACCGATCTCACGATTCCCTGGTGCACCTTCTGCGCCCCGGAGATCGCCCACGTCGGGCTGCAGGTTTGGCAAGCGCGGGAACGAGGCATCCCGATCCGTACCTTCACGGCGATGATGCAGGACGTCGGCCGGGCGATCACCGATCGCCAGGAAATTGGCTTCGTGAAACTGCACGTAGCCGGCGCCAGCGACCGTATTCTTGGCGCCACCATCGTGGCATCGAGGGCCAGCGACATGATCAACGAGGTATGCGTGGCGATGAGCACCGGCATCGGTCTGCGCGCACTGGCCGAGGTCATGCACATCTACCCGTCGCAGTCGGATGCGATTCGCATCGCCGCGCTGGAGCTGGACGAACCCCTGGCCAGCGGCTGACTGGCAGCGCGCCGGCTGTGTGCAAGGCAGGTGGCCAGGGCAAGGACCCCGGCCTGGCCACCTGCACCTCAGCGCCTACTTCGTCGCTGGAGCAACAACGATGTTGCTCTTCACCTGCGCAACGCCATCGGTGTTGCGGGCGATGTCGACCGCGCGGTCCGCGGCCTCCTGGGTCTCCGTCGTGCCGCTGAGCCAAACCGTGCCATCACGGTCCGTATCGACCTTGATCTTGGTGAGGCTGCTGAGATGGTCGGCGGCCAGTTTGGTCTTGACGGCCGCAGTAATCGCCGAGTCCTTCATGTACTGCGTCGGGTGCGCGCTGTCCAGATCCGTCGGCGCCGCGGCCGCTACCCATGCCGGTCCGGCCAGCGACACCGCAAGCACGCAAGCCACAATTCCTTTGCGGGTCATCTTCATCACCCTACCTCCTTGAGTTTCCGGACAGATCGCGCACAGCTCTAGCGCGCCCGGTCCTCATCCGCTTCCGCTTCCTCGTCCTTCTTCCATTGCTCCTTGGCATCGCCATAAGTCGCGCGCGCCTTGCCGGCGACCTCCTCGAGGCGTCCCCTCTGCTTCAGGGATTCGTTGTGGATCACCTTGCCGACCACCTTCTTGGTCTTGCCGGCTGCCTCATCCACCCGTCCTTTGACCTGATCCTTGTTCATACACATCCTCGTTGATTCGCATCCGTCTGCTGGCATGCTGACATTGCGCAGCGCTCGGATGCCGTCCCCACAAAACGCATGCAGCGGTAGGTTCAGGCCTACCATGTGAACGTGAGGCGGATCAGTGGATCGCCACGGCTAGCGTTAAAGTGAGGGCCGGCGACAGTCAGGCCGGCGGCATCGCCCCGCCATAGCTCCATGGCCTGCGATCCGGCGTCAGTCATCCAGCGAGTTCGCTGGCTACAGGGCTCGCTCTGCCGCGCAGTACCTGCGGCCCAGCCGGGAGCCCTGGGGAGCCTGCACAATCCGTGTAGGCAATTGTAGGATCACGCCTACAGACGGTCTGGCCAATGGAGTACGCTGTAGGCGCTTCGGAGCCGGTACTGTCGCCGCGGTGAACACTCACACGACCACTTTGCGAAGCTCCACAGGAGGCCGAATGCCCAGTGTTCTAATTGCGGACGATCACGCCATGATCCGGACGGGGCTACGGCACTACCTGGAGCTCGACCGATCGGTGGATAACATCGGGGAAACGGGAACGGGGGCCGAGACGCTGCAGCGCCTGCGCGAGGGTCACTGGGACCTGGTGATCCTCGATATCAATATGCCCGACCGCAGCGGAATCGACATCCTGCGGCACATACGCTCGGGTCATCCCGACACGAAGGTTCTGGTCATCAGCGGCTTTGCCGAAAAGCAATATGCCATCAATGTGCTGCGTGCGGGTGCCTCGGGTTACCTCGCCAAGGACCAGGCGCCGGAGGAGTTCATGCGCGCCGTGCACACGGTGCTCGCCGGACGCCGCTTCGTCAGCGCGACCCTGAGCGAGATGCTCGTCAGCGCGCTGGACGATCCGACCGATCAGCCGCTGCATGCCGCCTTGTCGCAGCGCGAATTTCAGATCCTCTGCAAGCTTGCCGTGGGCCGCTCCGTTTCGGAAATCGCCCAGGAGCTGTTCATCAGCGTCAAGACCGTGAGCACCTACCGCGCGCGCGTGCTCGAGAAGATGAATCTCGACACCAATGCGGATCTGACCACCTATGCGCTCCGAAACGGCCTCGTCCAGTAGCGCCGGCCAGGAGGGTCGGCGAGTTCTTACGTCCCTCCAATCCTCCATCCGCTATTGCAAGCCCGGGCGGCTGGTTATGCTGTGAGGCCTAAATTTTTGTCACCGGCCCCCCAAGATGCTCGATGGATTGACATCTCATTGCCCGGCTCGCTACGTCATGCCCGATAGCACCTCACTGCGCGTATTGCTGGTGGAGGATTCGTCGCTGCTGGCCGCCCGGCTCGGAGAGCTCATCGGCCGTTTGCCGGACGTGGACCTCATCGGCACGGTACAGACCGAGGCCGACGCAGTCGAGCGCATCAGCGAGGCACTGCCGGACGTTCTGATCCTTGACCTGCACCTGCGCACCGGCTCCGGCTTCGGGGTGCTGCGTTCGCTTGCGCGTGGCCCACAGACGCGCCGGCCCAAGATCGTCATCCTGACCAACTTTGGTCTGCCGGAGTACCGCCGCGAGGCGGAGAACTTCGGCGTCGAAGCGTTCCTGGACAAGTCACGCGACTATTTCCGCCTGCCCGCGCTGCTGCGCGACTTCGCCAGAGACCGTGGCGGACCCGGGGCGCACTAGGCCGACGCGCCCGTCTTACGCTGCCCGCGACACCTCGATGCGCGCCATCGGCAACCGCACCTCAATCTGCGTACCGCGCTCGGCGCGCACGATGCGCCATTCCCCGCCCAGTCCGATCGCCCGGTGGCGCATGGCCGCCAGTCCGTGCGAACGCAGGGTGCGGCGCCGGTCCACGGGCAGCCCGACGCCATCGTCGCCGACACGTATGACGAGCGACTCACCGACCACAGCGACGGAAACCTCGACATTCTGCGCCTGCGCGTGCTTGAGGATGTTGGTGAGCGACTCCTGCACGATGCGGAATATCGCGATCGAGGCTTCCGGAATGAGGTTCAGTTCCTCGCTCGGATAGTGCTCCACGCAGTTCAGTCCGGCCCGTCCGCATGAATCGGCGACCTGCCAGCGCAACGCCGACAGCAGGCCGAGATTGTCCAGCAGTGTCGGCCGCAGGTGCTCAACGACCCTGCGCTTCAGGTCCACGCCCGCCTGCAGGGCGTCCTGCACACGCTTGAACTGCGCCTTAATATCCGGATCCGCAGAGCCCACTTTCTCCTCCAGCCACGAAAGATCCATGCGGGCCGCCACCAGCAGCCCGCCCAGCTCATCATGCAGCTCCCGCGACAGCGCCGCCCGCTCCTTCTCCGCCACGGTCTGCAGCTGCGTTGACAGGTCCGACAGATCCTCGGTGCGCTTCTCCACGAGGTGTTCGAGCTCGGCCTGCCGCTCGGCGAGCCCCTGTGCTTCCTGCTCCTTGGAATAGATGTAGCGCACGATCAGTCGCCGCAGCAGCAAGACCAGAAAGATGCATGCCGCCAAGGCACCGCTCATGATCCCCAGGTTGAGCCAGCGATTGCTGTGCCAGGAGAGACTGGCATCGAGCATGTCGTAGGTCTCTGCGGCCTGGATGCGTCCCACGCGCTCGCTGATCTGCGACATCATGCGCTGTCCATAGTCGCTGCGGATCAGCGCCGTTGCAGCACCGCGGCCCCGGCTGCGATACAGGTCGAGCGTCTCGCGCATCTCGGCGAACTTGCTGCGGCTGAGCTTGGCGATCTCGTCCACATCAGCCTGCACCGTCGGGTCCGAGGAGGCGAAGGCAGCGTCCAGGCGCTGCAAGGTGGCGGGAAGCTTCTCCACCGCATCCTCGTAGGGCCCCAGATACGCCGGGTCCCCGAGCAGGATGTAGCCGCGCTGGCCGCTCTCCGCCTGGCTGAGCAGCTGCATGTCCTCCCCCAGCGCGTGCGCGCGGCGGGCGGCCTGCTCGATCCGGTGGCTTGCTTCCTCGAGCTGGTGCTGCCCGGTGGTAGCGGCGATGAACAGCCCGACAATGGCCACCAGCAGCAGGCCGACGACGATGACCTGGCGCGCCGTGGAGCTCAGGACGGCCATGACGGACTCCGGCAGCCCGCAGCGGCACGGGCGCGGTTGCAGCGCGTTCGTTCAATCTCAGGCGGCACGGGCAAGTTCGACTCCGCACAGCAGTTGGAGGCCACATCATAGCGTGGCCGGATGCCGGCGAGCAGCCGACGGAGCGCCTCAGGCGCGGCGTCCGCGAAGCGCACCTCCCTCGTCCTCCCATCGCTCCGTCGCGCTGCGGCTGGGCTGGCGGCCAGCGCGCACGCGGTGTGCGGCTCGACGCACCTTCAGAACGGCGACGGCCACCAGCAGCATGACTCCACCGAGTATCAGAATGCGCATCTCACGACCTCGCGTGCGTTCACGACTAGAAAAAAAGCAGGCACATCGAGGCGAAGACCCGGGGGGAGAGGGTTTTCAGCACTGGGTGATGTGCCTGCTGCAAGTTCGCGCCTGCCCTACGGCTTCGGATCCGAGCCGGCCTTGTCCTGCTTTGCTCTGGCCCGGGCAACGTCGTAGTCCGCGCTCGCCTGGTCCTTGCAGGCTTGCTGAGTGGCGCCGCTCAGCGCCTCGCAGCGGGCGAGAGCGACCTTGTAGTCACCAGCGGCCTGCGCATCGGGGACTCTTTGCGTCTCCACCGCCTCGACATGGGCAAGGTCGCGCTGCTCGTCCCGCACGTCGCCGCGCGCACTGGCGAGACGCGCGTCGGCTTCCTGCTGGGCCTTTGCCGCATTGTTCGCGGCGGTCTGCTCAGCCGCGGCCGTGTCGCGCGCCACCTGCGCAGCACTCTTGGGGTGATCGCATGCCGCAAGCGCGCCGGCCGCCAGTACCAGCAGTGCGAAGGCCCCCGTCCTGTTCATCGTCCAGCCTCCATGTCATGTCGAAGTTCGCTGCCGTGTGCGGCGCCGCGTCAGGAAAGGCCCGAGTAACGCCAGCCACGAGGACTTGAACAGTGCCGCGGACACCAGTGTCGAGGCCAGCGAACCGCCGCTGAGATGCGCGGTCAGCCAGCGGAACGTGGCGCTGCGTGGGAACTGACCCGGCCCCGGCGCCGACGGGGTGTACGCGGCCAGCAGCAGTTCACGGTTGCGCTGCATCGTCAGCAGTGCCGCCTCGGCCCGCAGGTCCGTCTCCTGGCTCATCGGGCCTCCGCCCTTTGCTGCGCCAGCAGCTGTTCCAGCAGGCGTCGGTCCTTGGCCCATTCGCGCGCCGTCTGCTGCAGCACCCCCGGAGCGCCGGCCTCAAGCACGGCCAGTCTCCACACCGCAAGGGCTGCGACGACGGCAAAGGCCAGGATCAGCCCGAGCATTACCCACCAGCGATACGCCGAGTCCCAGCTCAGCGCCACCAGCAGGGCGCACGTCATCACCAGCGCGAGGTGGACCGCAAGTACGGCGACCACCCCGCAGGCAACGCGGCGCCTCACCCGCCCGGCGGAGACCTCCAGGTCACTCAAGATCAGGTCGGTGTACGCCCCGGCCTGCCTGACTGCGATAGCCGCTGTCGTGGTGAGGCGGTCGATCATCCGGTCGCTCCCGCGGATCAGCGTCGTGAAGCGAGAAACCCCACTGCCAGGCCGGCGAGTGCCGCGATCCCGACCGCCTCCCAGGGGCGGTTGTGCACGTAGCGGTCGCCGATCTGGAAAGTCTCCCGCGCCTGACGCTGAATCAGCTCCGCGCCATCGGCCAGTGAACTCTTGGTGCTGGCCACCGCCGCTGCCACCTTCGATTTCAGGCGCCGCAGCTCCGGGTCGGCGGCATCGCCCACCCGGCCGATCAGATCTTCCACGTCCGCGATCAGGTTCTGCACCTCCTCGCTGGCGGCCGCACCGGCCTGCTGTGCTGCATCGCGTGCCGCACCACCGAGCCCGCGCCCATCGCGCCTGAAATCACCTGCTGTCGTTTCCACGGTTATCTGCTCCCGATCGTTAAATCGCTAAGTTATGCCTGCTGCCCGTCGCCTGCGCCGGGCAGCGCCATCGGCTACTATCCATCCGATCGGCGGACAGGTCGGTCGGGCCGCGGACCCAAGAGCTGTAGGCGCACGGCTACAGCCGCACCCCCGCCGCGTGAGCTGCTACCCCGGTGCTCAGGGCAGGTTGGCCGCCGCGAACTCCCAGTTGATGATCTTGTCGAGCACCGCGTGCACGTGATCCGCACGCCGGTTCTGGTAGTCCAGGTAATAGGCGTGCTCCCAGACGTCGATCGTCAGCAGCGCTCTTTGGTGCTTGGGCAGTGGATCATCGCCATTGCTGGTCTTCACAACCTTCAGGCGGTTGTCATCGAGCACCAGCCACGCCCAGCCAGATCCGAACTGTTCGATCGCTGCCTGGGCGAACTCGTCCTTCAGGCGCGCCACGCTGCCGAAGGACTGCCTGATCTTGGCGCTGAGCGTCGCCGGCACGCTGCTCACCCCGGGCGGCGTCAGACAATGCCAGTAGAAGGCATGGTTCCAGGCCTGCGCGGCGTTGTTGAATATCCTCAGGTGCTCGGGCCGCCCGGCGGCTTGCAGGATGACCGCCTCGAGCGTGAGGTCCGCGAACTGCGTTCCCGCCACAAGTTTGTTCAAGGTGTCCACGTAAGTCTTGTGGTGCTTGCCGTGGTGCAGCGCCAGCGTGTTCGTGGAGATCACCGGCTCCAGGGCATCCTCGGCATACGGCAGCGGCGGCAACATGTGCGGCGCCTTGCCGTCAGCCGCCTGCGCCTCCTGCGACTGGGTGGGGATCTGCCCGGGCGGTCGCGGGCGCGCCGCATCCGGCGTGCGTGTGTGCGTCGTGGATGTCATGGAATTCTCCTGGGGTGGCCTGCTGGATGCTGAATATCGAGCATGCGCGTAAGGACACCGCGCCGGTGTCGGCTGAAGCCCCATGCACGCGTCGGACTGGCCGTTGCGTTGCACCACGAATCGGCAGCGGGCCAGCCGCTCCGGCGCTGTAGGCCGGCACCTACGGCGTGCGTGAAGCATGCTGACGGTGGCTTGCGCTGCCAACCGTCTTTGCCGGCGCTACCGTGCCCTTAAGCTGCGCACACACCGTGTAACCACCGGGGAGCCCCATGTTGGAAGCCGCATCAGTGTCACGAGTATCTGACCCCAACGCCGCCACGGCGCGCGCACGCAGCGGCGAGTTCGCCAGTCAACTGCGCGCGGCGGCGCTGAAGGGCGATGACGTGCGCATCACGCGCCTGGTGTCCGAGTTACTGCGCTGCAAGGGGTTGTCGCGCGGGCAACGCATTGCCCTGCAGCAGAAGGCACTGCTGCACCTGGTGCGGTCCTTGCGCTCAGCGACGATGAGCGACGACGTCACCGGTCTGCTGAATGCCCGCGGTTTCGTGCAGACGGGAACCCGGCTGCTGGACCTGGCGGCGCGCGACGGACAGACCGCCCACCTGGTCTATTTCGGCATCGATCAACTCGAGCGCATCGAGCAGACACTGGGGGCCACCGCCAGCGAGATCTCCATCCGCCAGACCGGCAACCTGTTGCGCGACATGTTCCCCAGCTATGGCGTGTACGAGGTACTCGGCCGACTGGCCGTTGATGAGTTCGCAGCGCTCACGACCAGCGAGCAGTACGCGACCCGCGATGCCGTGATGCTGCGGGTGTGCCGGCCCCACCGCAGCACCGCCATACCCACCCTGAACCTGAGCGTCGGGATCGCGCGCTTCAATCCCGACCGGCCGGTCGCCATCGACGAGTTGCTGGAGTCCGCCAAGCACTCGATGAACGAGCCGCTCAGCCAGATCGCCAGCGGCTGCGCCGCCCGGGGGCACATCGCGGGGGTCGCGCAGCGCTAGCCGGGGGGCTTGTCACCGCTAAACGTCACGGCAGTGGCCCCGGCGACGGGGCCGACCGTGGCCTTGTCGCTGACATAGAGCAGCACCTCGCGCTTGAAGGTCAGGTTACCCTGCACCACGGCGCCCGGGCCGATGACGATCCTCGGCCGGGAAGTCGAGGAGGTCTCGAAGGTGATGCCGCTGGCCTTCTCCACCAGGATGCCACCGTCGACGTGCGATGAGCCCATGATGCTGATGTTGGCGGCCACGGTTTTCAGACCGCCTCCCACTTTCGCATCGGTGAGGTTGATTGCGCCGTCGACCGTCGACACGGAGCCGCTGACCTCTGCGTGCTTCTGAAGTTCGATCTCCCCATTGACGCTCTTCACATCCGTCTTGACGCGCGCCGCGTCCGCCAGGACTACCGAGCCGTTGACCGAGGTCGCCGATTCCACCGTCGCATGAGTGTCCAGTCTGATCGCGCCGTTGACCGCGCGTGCCGCGCCCGCGGTGGCGCCATTCTCAACCGTGATTGATCCATTGACGGTGCTCACCGGGCCAGCCTGCTGGCCGGCAGGCACGCGGATGGCGCCGTTGACGGTGCTGCCGCCTTCGCGCGTAGCGGTCACATCGCCGTTGACGGTGTTGCCGCAGCCGGCGCCCAGGACCGCCAGTCCCGCCAGGATCATTGATGCGCAGTAACGCCACATGTGAAGCTCTCCTCTGATCAGCTAGGAATCGCCTTAACCAGCCTCCGCGGACTATCTCTCGCCCGGCACGAAGTCCTCCAGAACCGCCTTGCGCATCAGCTCCGGGGGCAGCAATCCCTGGCCGAGCACGAAGTCGTGGAAGCGCTTCTGCCTGAACTTGGCACCCAGCGCCGCCTCGGTCTCACGACGCAGGTCCAGCAGGCGCGTGTAACCGTAGAAGTAGCTGTTGGCCTGTCCCGGTGAACGGTAGGTGAATCGCTCGACCTCCTCCTTCGCGAAGGCATGGCTCAGGACCACATCCTGTTCGAGCACCTGGTACGCCTGCTCCGGGGTCACCTTGCCGCTCTGCAACTCGGGGTCGAGGAACGCGCGCGCCGCGCGCAGCAGGCGCAGCTGCAGCGTGAGCAGCTGCCCTTCGGCGGGCTCATAGGGCTGCATGATGTACTCGGAGTACAGCCCCCAGCCCTCGGCGTTGGTGGAATTGAAGGCGTACAGCGCGCGGGCAAGACTTACGCCCTGTTCAACCATGGAGTCAAACTGCAGTTCGTGCCCCGGGCGTGCTTCGTGCGCGATCAACGTCCAGGTGACCGCATCGTAGGTGAAGTCATCGTAGCGATCCTCCGCGCCACCGGAGTCGGAGGGAATGTTGAGCGGCAGCACGAATTCCCCGCGCTGCCCGGTGTTGTGCAGGAACGGAGGCGGCGACATGTGCGGCGCCGGACTCTGCGCGGTCTCGGCCGGCGTCGCCAGGCGGATGATCGCCGGCCGGTCAGGCAGCGTGACCAGGTCTTGGGCGACGATAATCTTCTCGATCTCGTGCAGCCGGCTATCGAAGAAGGGCAGGATCGCCTCGCCGGTGATCTGCTTCTTCTTCAGCTGCGCGATCACCGCGCGGTAGTCATCGCCCGGGTAGCCATTGGCGCGGGCCACCTGCTTGGCCAGTGCCGCCATCTGCGACTGGTACTCGGCGAAGGCGGCATGCGCCATCGCGGCGATCTTCGCCGGCGGGACGTCAATGCCGTACTCCTCGAATGCCAGTGCGTAGCGCTCGGGGGGCATGCGGAAATCGGTGCGTGCCTTGGGAAGAATGGCCTGGCGCACCCACGTATCGTAACCCTCCAGCTGCTGCTTGAGCTTGGCATACGGAGCCTCCCAACCCTGGACGCCGTACTTGCGCAACAGTGCGGCAATGCCTTCGCGGTAGGCGGCGTTGCGGCCGAGCTCGGTCTCGACCTCTCCCTTGGAGGGATAGATCACCCCGGGCTTGGCGATCTGCTCCAGCTCGCGCGCTTTCAGCAATTCGGTGAAGGGCTGGTAGCCGGGCTCGTCGCCGGCGTATTTGCGCAGCCGCGCGAGCGCCGCCGGACGGCGTTCCGCGGCGACCTGGTCATCCAGCAGCACGTGCAGACCCTCGAACGAGAGCGCGCTGGCGTTGAGAAAGGGCACCTCGTGCTTGAGCGCAAACTCCTGCTTGCGGAACCTCAGATCAAACGCCTTCGCCAGGATGTCCATATCCTGCAGTACCCGCTTGTCGGAGACCCCGCCACGCGCTGCAGCGATCCTGCTCAGCACCGCCTTCAGCTGCTGCCGTTCGGCCAGCTCATCGGCCAGCGTGGGCTTCGAGATGCGCGTGTCGAACTCGGCCAGCCCCTCGTGTGAGCCCCTCTCCGGGTTGTGCTGGAACTGTACGTTCAGCAGCTGGTTCGTGAAGGCGTTGCTCTGTTCGATCCATGCGCGGCTGAGCGAGGCTGCCGGGACCTGCTGGGCCAGCGCCACGCAGCCGAAGGGCAAGGACAGAATAAGGAGCGAGAGGATCCGTCGCATGGTGTTCCCTGGAAGTTGGAAGCGTGTGTGGCGTGCATTATAGGGCGCCCGGGCCGGCCGTTACCGGCCTTCGCCCCGGCATGCGCACGCTCCGTCGCAGGGACACACAGCGCGCGGCACGGGCGGGGAGCATGCCGCAACCGCGACGGACAGCCAGGCCTGCGCGGTCGGGCGGTACACACGTTTGTGACATACTTTGCGCGGCGCGCCCGCGCACTCTTTCGGGATTCAGCAGATGCCAGAGCAGCCGAACATTCTGATCCTCATGGCCGATCAGCTCACCGCCGGTGCGCTGCCCGCGTACGGCAACCGCGTGGCCAAGACCCCGCACATCGATGCGCTGGCACGCACGGGGGTGGTGTTCGATGCCTTCTACTGCAACAGCCCCCTGTGCGCGCCCTCGCGCTTCTCCTTCCTTTCAGGCCAGTTACCCTCCAGGATCGGCGCGTACGACAACGCCGCTGAGTTCCCGGCGCAGATCCCCACCTTTGCGCACTACCTGCGACAGGCGGGCTATCAGACCGCGCTCAGCGGCAAGATGCACTTCTGCGGGCCGGATCAGTTGCACGGGTTCGAGGAGCGCCTGACCACGGACATCTATCCGGCAGATTTCGGCTGGACCCCGGACTGGACGCGCTTCGAGGACCGCCCGGGCTGGTACCACACCATGGATTCGGTAACCCAGGCCGGGCCGTGTACGCGCACCAACCAGATGGACTTCGATGACGAGGTCGTCTTCGCTGCGCGGCAGAAGCTGTTCGACATTGCCCGTGGCAAGGATCGGCGACCGTTCTGCATGGTGGTCTCACTCACCCACCCGCACGATCCCTACGTGACCCCCGAGCCGTACTGGGAGCGCTACGCGGATACCGAGATCGACATGCCCAGGGCACCGGCGCCGGCGCAGGATCCGCACTCGCGCCGCGTGCGCCACGTGATCGGCCTGGACACGACCCAGGTCAGCGACGCGCAGGTTCGCGATGCACGCCGCGCTTACTATGGCGCGGTGTCCTACGTCGATGATCAGGTGGGCACACTCATGGCGACCCTGCGCCAGGCGCGGCTGGACAGCAATACGGTGGTCCTGCTGCTGGCGGATCACGGCGACATGCTCGGGGAACGCGGCCTTTGGTACAAGATGAGCTTCTACGAGCCCTCCTGCCGCATACCGCTCATCGTTCATGCGCCGGGACGCTTCGCACCCCACCGGGTGTCTGAAGCGGCCTCCCTGCTGGACATCCTGCCCACGCTCGCCGAACTGGCGCGTACCGGGCAGGCCGCGCACTATGCCGCCCCGATCGACGGCCACAGCCTGCTGGCGGCGCTCGAAGGTGGCAGCGCCCCGGCGGAGGTCCTCGGCGAGTACCTGGCGGAAGGGGCGATCGCCCCGGTGGTGATGATCCGTCGCGGCAACTACAAGTTCATCCACTGCCCGGTCGATCCGGATCAGCTGTACGAGCTGGCCCAAGACCCGCACGAGCTGACCAACCTCGCCGCCCGGCCGGATCACGTGCAGCGGGTGGCCGAACTGCGCGCCGAGGTAGCACGGCGCTGGAATCTGGCCGAGGTGCACGCGGCGGTGCTGGCCAGTCAGCAGCGCCGCCACTTCGCCTATGCGGCGCTGCGCCAGGGGCGCTACACGCCCTGGGACTTCCAGCCGCTGCGGGACGCCAGCCGCCTGTACATCCGCAACGACCAGGAGCTGAATGATCTGGAAGCCATGGCACGCTTTCCGCAGCGCCGCTGAGCCAGCCGCCATGCCGCGCGCGGCGGTGCCGGGGAGCCGGGCAACGAGCACCGGGCTGCTGGCCTGCCTGTGCCTGGCACTCGGCGCGGCAGCGGCCGACGCGGCAACCGGCAGTGCCCCTGCGCGCGAGCCGAGGGCTTGCCGCGATGTACGCCTGGCCGATGTGGGCTGGACGGACGTGACCGCCACCACGGCCCTGCTCAGCAACCTCCTGAGCGACCTGGGATACGTCCCGCATACCACGCTGCTGGCGGTGCCGGTGACCTTTGCCTCCATGAAGGCCGGGAACATCGACGTATTCCTCGGCAACTGGATGCCCGCGCAGACCAAGGACCGGCGCGCTTATCTGGAGGACGGCTCGGTGGAGATCGTGCGCACCAACCTTGCCGGCGCCAAGTACACCCTGGCGGTCCCGGCCTATACGTACGCCGCAGGCCTGCGCGACTTTGCCGATATCCAGCGCTTCAGCGCGGCGCTGCATGGCACGATTTACGGCATCGAGGCCGGCAATGACGGCAATCACCACGTGCTGGACATGATCGCGCACAACGATCTCGGGCTCGGCTCGTTCAAGCTGGTCGAGTCCAGCGAGCAGGGCATGCTTGCCGCGGTCGCCCGTGCCTACGCCGCCCACGAGCCCATCGTGTTCCTCGCCTGGGACCCGCATCCGATGAACCTGCGCTTCGAGCTGCGCTACTTAAGCGGCGGGGATGCCAGCTTCGGTCCTAACTTCGGCGGGGCCTCGGTACTGACGCTGGCACGTCGTGGCTACCTCGGTGAGTGCCCCAATCTGGCGCGCCTGCTGCGCAACCTCACGTTCACCGCCCGTGCCGAAAGCGAGGTCATGGCCGGCATGCTCGAGCGCCACCAGACCCCGGATGAGGCTGCCGCCGGGTGGCTCAAGGCCCATCCGGAGGTGCGCGCCGAGTGGCTGCAGGGCGTGAGGACCTTCGATGGGCGCACGCTCGCGGCCAACGGCATCGCGCCGGCGGCGCGCGGCCCCGTCGCGGCAGCCCAGGCGTGGGTCACCGGACACAAGATCCCGCTCGGGGACGCCATCGCCGTCCAGGTCGAGTACCTGAAGACCCACGGCGCGGGCTTCTTCGCCGCGGTCACCTGGGCGGTCGGCGGCATGGTCGCCGCCACGACTTCCCTGCTGCGCGTCCTGCCCTCATGGGCGCTGGTGCTGCTGGTGGGCTTGCTGGCCTGGGTGCTGCAGCGCTCACTATGGCTGGCGCTGTTCGTGATCGCCGCGCAGCTGTTCATCATGAACCAGGGCTACTGGCAGGCAATGCTCGAGACGCTGTCCCTGGTATTCGTGGCCACCGTGCTCACCACCGCCATCGGCGTGCCGCTCGGCATCGTCACCGCCCAGCATCCGCGCCTGGCCGCCGCCCTGCGCCCGGTGCTGGACCTGATGCAGACGCTGCCGACGTTTGTCTACCTCATCCCCACGCTCGTGCTGTTCGGACTGGGAGTCGTGCCGGCGCTGATCTCGACGGTGATCTTCGCCCTGCCGGCACCGGTGCGGCTGACGCAGTTGGGGATCAACGGCGTGCCGCGGGCGCTGCTGGAGGCCGGTGAGGCCTTCGGCGCCACGCCGTTGCAGCTGCTGTTCAAGGTGCAGCTGCCGAGCGCTGCGCCGCTGATCCTGGCGGGCATCACCCAGTGCATCATGCTGAGCCTCTCGATGGTCGTGATCGCCGCCCTGGTCGGGGCCGGAGGGCTCGGCGTGGTCGTCGTGCGCGCGCTCAACAGCGTGCAGGTAGGGGTCGGCTTCGAGGCCGGACTGACCATCGTCCTCCTGGCCATCATCCTCGAGCGCATGACGCGCTTCAGCAAGCACTGACCCGCCGGGCCGGCGGCTCACTGATTCGCGTAGATCTTCACGAGCCGGTAGAGAAACGTGCGCCCCTCGTAGACGGACTGGATGCGGATCCGTTCGTTGAGCCCGTGGATGCCGCCGCCGTCCGGATCGGTGAACATGCCCGTGATGCCGTAGGTCGGGATGCCGGCGGGATTCAGGAACTGGGCATCCGAGGCTCCGGGCTCGAGCGCCGGCACCACCGGGATGCCGGGCCACAGCTGATGGGCCACCATTTCCACGGGCCCCAGGATCGCAGCGGTGAGCGGCGCCGGCTTGGCGACAGGTCCGCGCACCTCCGGCACCGTCACCGACACGGCCGGGTCTGCAACCACCCTCACCAGCTGCTCGCGGACCTCCTCGCGCGGCACGCCCGGGAAGATGCGGCAGTTGATGTTGGCCCGCGCGCGCTGCGGCAGCGCATTCGTGGCATGCCCTGCTGCCAGCGTGGTGGCCACGCACGTGGTGCGCAGCATCGCGTGCCAGTTCTGGTTCTTGTCCAGCACCGCCACCGCCGCCGCGTCGGCCGGATTGGCCACCACGGCCGCCATGGCAGCCCCGTCCTGGCCGCCGACGATCTTGGACATGCCGGAGAAATACGCGCGGTTCGCATCATCCAGCTGCACCGGGAACTCGTAGCGGCTGATGCGGTCGACGGCGCGCACCAGGTGATAGATGGCATTGTCCGGCACGGGCCGGGAGCTGTGCCCGCCCGGGTTGGTCACCTCGAGAACGTAGTTCTGTGACACCTTCTCGGCGGCCAGCACCTCCAGCGCGATGCGGTGCCCCTGCGCATCCAGGTCGCCATCGACCCCCTCGGTGATCGCAAATTGTGCATCGATTGCCGCGCGCTCGTGCTCGGCCAGCCAGCCGGCCCCGTTGAGCGAGCCGTTGGTCTCCTCGCCGCAGGTGAGCGCCAGCTTGATCGTGCGCTTGGGCCGGAAGCCCTCCTCGCGGAAGCGCACGAGGTTGTCGACCCAGACCGCGGCCTGCGCCTTCATGTCGCTCGTGCCGCGGCCGTAGAAATAGCCGCCCTCCTCGATCAGCGTGAACGGGTCCCGTGTCCAGTCCTCGCGCCGCGCCTCCACGACATCGACGTGCGCCAGCATGAGGATCGCCTTCGCCTGCGGGTCGGAGCCGGGCAGCCGGGCGAGCAGACCGCCCTCCTTCGGGTGGCCCTCCGGCACGAACACCCGCACGTCCGCATCCGGGTAGCCGGCCTGTCTGAGGCGGGCGGCCATGCGCTGTGCCGCAAGCGTGCAGTCCCCGGCCGAGAGCGTCGTGTTGGTCTCGACGAGCTCCTTGTAGGTGGCGAGGAAGCGGTCCCTGCCGTCATCGCCGGCGGCGGCGTTCGCGAGCCCGACCGCCGCCAGTGCCAACGCGAACACCGGTGCGCCCCAGTACCCAAGGTATCTCATGTGCTCTCCCGCCGTTGATGGTGCGAAGGACAGGACCGGCTCCCTCGGCTCGGCGACTAGAGCAAATTCCAACCACCACCGCAACCGTAGCGGGGCGCTGCCCTTCCAGCCCCTGCCGCTTCGCCAGCGTTTCCCCTGCGTGCCCGCTCCGGGGAGTCGGTGCCACGCCTTCAGACTCGACGCCAGTGGCTGGGTTATGGTATTCGCTGTGCCACCACGAAGGCTGACTGGGGTGGGATCGGTGACCTGCCTGCTCTGGCCGAATCGCGGCCGTGATTTCTCGCGCGGGAGCTGCCGATGCTGGCGCGCGCGATGACCGCTTTCATCGCGGTCCCCGGGCTGGTGGCGTTTGCGATCCCGATCGCCACCGGGATCGTGACCCGCCGCCCGCCGCAGCACGCGGCGCTGGCGCTCACCCTCGTGGTGCTCGGCGCCGCGATCCTGGTGTGGTGCGTGCGTGAATTCTACGTCGCCGGACGCGGCACCCTGGCGCCCTGGGCCCGCCCCAAACGCCTCGTGACCAGTGGCCCCTACCGCTTCACCCGCAACCCGATGTACGTCGCCACGCTCATTATCCTGATCGGCTGGAGTGTGCTGTGGGACTCCCCGGGGCTGCGCATCTACACGGTGGTGACGCTGTGCGTGCTGCTGGTGCGCGTCCGCCTGCTCGAGGAAGTGTGGGTGGAGCGCCACTTCGGCTCCGAGTGGCAGCGCTATCGGGCGCGTACGCCGCGCTGGCTGCTACCGCTGCGGCGGGTCGCGGCCGGCGGGGATTCCGTCGGCCGCGAGGCCTAGCGCAGAGTCGAACGCCGAACCGGGCCGCTCAGCCACCCAGCATTGACTTGAGAATGCCCTCACGCGCGGCACGCGCCAGCGACAGGTTCACCGCCCCCGCGCGCGCAAACTCCAGTGCCAGCTCGAGGTCCTTCTCGCCGATCCTTCCCTGGCTTTCGGCGAACGCCCGGCGTTCCTCGCCCATCGATCCGGCATCGCGCACCAGTCCCTCCAGCACCGCACGAGAGACCGGGGTGAGGTTGCCGTTGCCGCTCATCACCTCGCGCAGCCTGTCGATCTCGACACCCCCGGCCTGCGCCAGGGCGAATGCCTGCTGGATGGCCAGCACGTGCACCCAGGTCACGAAGTTGTTGGTGATCTTGAGCGCCATGCCGGAGCCGAGCGGCCCGGCGTGCACCACCTGCGTGGAGAAGGTGCTCAGCACCGGGCGGGCGCGCTCCGTCAGGGCAGGATCGCCGCCGGTCATGGTGAGGACGAACGGGCCCGGCGCGGCCCCGAACCGGGTGCGCGTGACGGCGGCATCGATCAGCTGCGCGCCGCGCGCCGCGATGGCGGTGGCCATGGCGGTAATCGTCGCGGGACTGACGGTGCTGTGTACCAGCACGAGCGACCCCGGACGCAGTGCCGTCAGTACACCTTCCGGCCCTGCGATCACCTCCCGGACCTGCGGGTCGTCGCGCACGCAGATGCCCAGCAGGTCAACCTGACCGGCGAGCTCCGCTGGCGAGGAGGCCAGCTGCGCCCGCCCCCGGAATGACTCGAGCCTGCCGGGGCATGCGTCGTAGACCACCAGCTCGAAGCCGCCGCTGGCGATCGCGGTGGCCTGCGGATCGCCCATGTTCCCCAAGCCGATAAAGCCGACTCTCATGATGGTTTCCCTCGATTGCGCGGCCGATGGCCCGCGGCGCCTGGGCGCGCGCGGCCTCCGGGTTGCTATACGGGCACACCTGCCGCGGCCACCGCCTGGAACAGCCGCGAGGCTCGCGGAAAGCCCACGTAGTGCGCCAGGAACGCAGGGATCTCCCGCACCTGCTCGGCGGTGAGCTCCTCCTTCAGGAGCGCCGCCTTCATCTGGATGACGAATGGCGCATCCTCCCCCAGCGCCGCCAGCACGCCCATGACGATCAGGCGGCGGTCACGGATTGACAATGCCTCCCGCGACCACACTTCCGCAAAAGTCTGGTCCAGCAGCAGCTGCATGAAGCCGATGGAGTCACTGTTCGGCGGCAGCGGCACCACCCCGCCGTAGACCGCTTCGAACACCTGCTTGCCGCGCGCGCGCCGCTCGTCTTTGCTGCTCATTGCTCTTCCCGTGTTTGGTTGTTGGTCGCTCGGGCAATTTCGCACCCAGACCGCTGGCGTAGCAAATCCGCATCCTGCGGCCGGCTCCCGAGTCCGGCAGGCCCCTCGCGAGCGGGCATGACCGGCTTCCGCAACGCTGCCCACGCCGGGCGCCGGCAGGCCGGGGGAGTAGAATCGCCCCGACGTTGACCCTCGCAGGACCAGTTAGTACGCTACACAAACAATTAGCCCAGTGAGGGGCGGGTGGACCGCGCCTCGAAACTTTCTGAGGACACTGATATGGCTACCGTGCAACCCATTGTCGAGCAAGCAGATTCCTTCATCCAGCGGGACTACTCGCCTGCGGTAAAGCGGGCTCTGGCACGCAAGCCGGCACTCTTTATTAACAATGAGTGGGTGTCCTCGAGCCATGGGGCGACGCTGGCGGTGGAAGACCCCTCCACCGGTCGCGAAGTCGGCCGCATCGTGGACGCCTCGGACGCGGACGTGGACCGTGCCGTCAAGGCCGCGCGGACCGCGTTCGATGACGGGCGCTGGTCGAATCTTCCGGCGAAAGCGCGCGAGCGCATCATCAACAAGCTCGCGGACCTGCTCGAGGCGAACACCGCCGAATTTGCCGAACTCGAGGCCATCGACAACGGCAAGCCGGTCGGCATGGCGACGGTGGTCGACGTCCCCGGATCGGTAGATCACCTGCGCTACATGGCCGGTTGGGCCTCCAAGCTCGGTGGTGAGGTCCTGGACCCCCAGGGCATGCCGCGCGGCGCCACGTTCAGCTACGTCACTCGCCAGCCCATCGGCGTGTGCGTGCAGATCGTGCCGTGGAACTTCCCGCTGTTGATGGCGACGCTGAAGATCTCCCCGGCGCTCGCGGCCGGCTGCACGCTCATCCTCAAGCCCGCCGAGCAGACCTCGGTGACGGCGCTGCGCCTGGCGGACTTCGTGGCCGAGGCGGGCTTCCCACCGGGGGTCATCAACGTCGTCACGGGCAACGGGCATACCGCCGGTGACCGGCTGGTCAAACACCCTGACGTAGACAAGGTTGCCTTCACCGGCTCGACCGAGGTCGGCAAGATCATCAACCACAACGCGACCGACACGCTCAAGCGCGTCACCCTGGAACTGGGCGGCAAGTCGCCCGTGGTCGTGATGCCCGACATCAATGTCGACGAGGTGGCGCCTGCGGTCGCCGGCGGCATTTTCTTCAACTCAGGCCAGATCTGCGTGGCCGGCTCGCGCCTGTTCGCCCATCGCTCGATCTTCGACAAGATGGTCGAGGGCGTGTCGGGGGCTGCGGCCTTCTGGAAGCCGCGCCCCTCGCTCGACCCACAGGGGCACATGGGCCCGCTGGTGTCCAAGGAGCAGATGGACCGCGTCATGGGATTCATCGAAGCCGGCAAGCGCGACGGCGCCGCGGTCGCCATCGGCGGAGATTCCCCATCGGCCAAGGGCTATTACGTCAATCCGACGGTGCTCGTGAACGTGAAGCCCTCCATGAGCATCGTGCGCGAGGAGATCTTTGGACCGGTGCTGGTCGCGCAGCGCTTTGACTCGCTCGATGAAGTGGCGAAAGCCGCCAACGACACCGCCTACGGCCTCGCCGCCAGCATCTGGACCCGGGACGTAACTGCAATGCACCAGCTCGCTGCCAAGCTCAAGGCCGGCACCGTGTGGGGCAACTGCCACGCGGTGATCGACCCGGCGCTGCCGTTCGGCGGCTTCAAGCAGTCAGGCATCGGCCGCGAACAGGGGCGCCAGGGCATCGAGGCGTACACGGAGCTGAAGACCGTCATCATCAAGATGTAAGCGTGCTCCGAGCGTCGCGGCAGCCGCCCGGCTGCAGACGAGTAATAAGAGAAAGGGGGCGAACCGCGCGGTTCGCCCCCTTTTCTTTTGCCAAGCCGGGATCTGGACTTTAGAAGGTCTTCTTGACCGTCAGGGCCCAGGCCAGTGGGGGCGCGGGCGAGCCGGTGATGGTGCCCGCCAGGCCGCTCAGGTCGAACTTCGAGTAGAAGTAGTACCGGTTGAAGATGTTCGTGCCTTCCAGCGTCGCCTGCAGGTCCTTCTTCTGGTTGGTCCACGTCAGGTGCGCATTGACCACCGTAAAGCCCGGCACCTGCCCATAGAGGGCTTGCGGTGAATCCGGTGCGGCGGCGAGATTGTTGCCAGTCTGGGCGCCCTGGTAGTTGGCATCCAGGCGCGGGGTCAGGCTGGTCCCGTTGCTCAACCCAAACGAGTACTGGAGGCCGGCGTGCGCCTGGTCCTTGATGAATCCGATCGGGGTCCCGGTCAGCACGCCGATCACCGCCGGATCGCTCGAACAGCCACTCCCGGCCGCACCCACGACCTGCGGGTTCACGCACTTCCAGTCCCAGTTCAGGTGGGATCCGGACAGGTCAAACTGCAGCCCGGCCACGGGGGTGGCGAACAGTTCGAGCTCCACGCCTTTGACGCCTGCGTTTCCGGCGTTCTGGGGCAGCGCACAGGGAAGCCCCGCACCGTATTGCGGGCAGCTCGTGAGCACCAGCTGTGCGTCCTTGAAGTCGTTGTAGAAGATCGCCGCATTGACACGGAAGCGATGTTCGAACCAGTCGCTCTTTAGGCCGAGCTCGTACGCCGTGAGCGTCTCAGGGCCAAACCCGATCGCTTGCGCGGTGCTGAACGGCCGCGGGCCGACGCCGCCGGCCTTGTAACCGGTTCCGACCGAGGCGTAGGCCATGATTGCCGGTGTGAAGCGGTAATCGAGACTGGCATGCCAGTCGGTGCGACTGCCGGAGAATGTTGCCGTGTGGCCCGACAGTGCAACCCCGTTCGGGCCGTTGTAGCCGACGCCGTTCGCCGCGCCCACCGGATCGAGGAATGCGTTGATCGTGACCCCGTCGAAGTTGTAGCGATAGAAGGTGTACTCCTTCTCGTCCTTCGTGTAACGCAGCCCGCCGGTGAGGGACAGTGCCTCGGTGATATCCCATATCGCCGTGCCAAAACCGGCCTTGGACGTGGTCTTCACCGGGTCATTGCCGAGAAACTGCAGGGGGTAGATGGGGCAGCCGGGCGTCGGCAGCCCACCTACCCCTGCGCACACGAACCCCGGGACGCTGGGTCCGAAGCCCACGTAGCGGATGTCCTGCAGCGTGTAATACGTAGTCTTCTCGTCCGAATAGTAGCCCCCGAGAGTGGTGTGGATGCTCTTGCCGAAGTCCGTGTTCAGGCGCAGCTCCTGGCTCCAGAACCAGTGATCCAGTGTGTTGTTGCCGAACTGGACCTGGGCCGGTGACAGGTCCTGGTCGATGCTGAAGGAGTTGGTCCAGTTGTGATAACCGGTGATCGAGTTCAGCCGCATCGAGTCGGTAATGCCGATGTCGATGTTGAGCGCGAAGTCATAGGCGTCGTAATCGTTCTGCTGCTGGCCTTGCGATGCGGCCATCGGGAAGCCGTCCAGCGGCGGGATCAGCCCCCCCACGAAGCTCCCGGCGGCGTTGCCGAGGGTCGTGTAGTTGCACCACTTGCCGCACAGGAAGCGATTGTCGAATGGCAGGCCATTCGGCGTATTCACGTTCGGGTTGATATTGCCACCGTACACCAGAATCTCTGCGCCGTTGTTCGGGTGATCGCTGATGTAGTCGGCGCTCAGCAGCATGTCCAGGCTGTCCGAGGGGTTGAAGCGCAGGCTGCCGCGCAGCGCCTTGTAGTCGGTGTTACCGAGTGAATACTCCTTGCACTTGATGCCGCCCACGGCCGGGGACGCGTTGGCTTCGGTGTGCGCGCAGTCGTAGTTGTACACGTCGACGTAGCCGTCCTGGCTGGCCATCGTCCCGGCAAGCCGGGCGAACAGGTGCTCCCCGAGGCGGAAGTCCATGGCGGCGCGCAGGTCCATGCGGTTGCGCGTGCCGTACGTGCCCTCGATGTAGGCGTCGCCGTCGCCGGTGGGCTTCTTGGTCACGAATCGGATCGCGCCGCCCTCGGCGTTACGGCCTTCGAGCGTGCCCTGTGGTCCGCGCAGCACCTCCACGCGCTCCACATCCATCAGGTCGAAATTCGCGCCGGTCAGGCGCGGGTAGTAGACGTCATCGATGTACAGGCCGACACCCGGTTCGAAGGCCGGATCGAAGTCCGCCTGCCCAAAGCCGCGGATGAAGGCTGTCACCGAATTACCGAAGGCGGCCGACTGCTCGCGGAACACCACGCTGGGCGCGTTACCGAGGACGTCGGCGAGTTTGGTTGCGCCCTGCTGCTCGATCATCTCCGAGGTGATCGCGGTGATCGCGATGGGCGTTTCCTGCAGGTTCTGCGCCCGGTACTGCGCGGTGACCACCACTTCCTGCAGTTGATCGCGGCTGTGGGTTGTGTGGTCTGCGCTACAACGAGGCTGCTGACCAAGACGGCCAGCGCGGCAAGACTGCCCACCACCATGAACGCAGGCTGGAAATCCGGCGCGGATTGGCCCCCATGTCACTTCCCCCTCTAATAGTCAGTCAGTGATCAGAGCGCACCGGAATGCGTCCTCTTTATTTTTTGTAAGTAGAGCAAACAAGTTTTGCCCAATGCAAGACCCTATCAATTGTTAGCACGGCAGGCTGTAGCGGGCTGCAACATACGGTCCCGCACAGCCCGGGTCTGCCCCCCTGGCGCCGGGCTCCCGATCCTCACCTGCCCGCGACAAGCACCCGCACTCCGGGTGAGGGCTTGCCCGCTCAGACCTTCGCGGCAAGCACCGTGCCGAAGCGCGGGTGCGCAAAGTGCATGGGCACGTCCTGCCGGTACGGCCACGTACGCCTGATCTGGCTGGCCGGCAGCAGCACGTCAGGTCCCAGCGGGTTGGCCGGGAAGGTCTGCGTCGCCGGCTGCAGGTGGGCAACGGTGCGGGACCAGCCCTTCTCGTAGTCCGCCTGCCACTGCATCATGTAATCGAGGCGCTTTATCTTCCACACGCCCGCCTCGCGCACGTAGTCGTTCTCATACAAGCCGGCCTCGTAGAACTGCAGCGGCAGGCCTTCGGGCTTGTAGGCGCGGATTCGTGGCTGCCGCCCATGAGCAGTCCGCGGAAGCGCCCCTTCGCGGTCTTGCGGTCCGCCGCCACGGTAATGATGTCCTGCATCTGGAAATGATCGAGCAGGAAGCCGTCCACAGGACCGTTGACCCCCTGCGTGAAGAAGTTCTGGAACCAGGTGCCGTAGAGGCGGCGCACCCCCGCATGGCCGTGATACTCGCCCGACAGGAACACCACCACCCCGTCCGGGGCGAACAGCTGCACCACGTCCTCGGCGCGGTTGAAGTCAATGTAGTAACCGTACGCCCAGTGCAGGCGCCGGATGGCCGCGACGTCCTCAAGCTCGCCGACGCGATGCTCCAGGGCTGCCAGACGTGCTTCGAGCTCGGACATGACTACCCCACGCGCAGCCGATTGCTTTGTTTGTAACACTAACAAATCATAGGAGGCGCAGCGAGGGGGTAGCAGCGTGAACTTCAAAGGCAAGACGGCACTGATCACCGGCGGGGTCTCCGGCATCGGCTTCGGCATCGCGCGGGCGTTCGCGGCCGCCGGCATCGACCTGGTGCTCACCTACCGCAATCCCGAGTACCAGGCGCGAGCAGCCGCCTGGTTCCGCCAGGCCGGCCACCGCGCGCCGCGCTTCATCGCACTCGACGTGGCCGACCGTGAGCGCTGGCGTGAGGTGGCCGAGGAGGTGGGCCCGCTCAACATCCTGGTCAACAACGCCGGCGTCAGTGTTTTCGGGCCTACCGATACCGCCAGCTACGCGGACTACGACTGGATCATGGGCGTGAACTTCGGCGGGGTCGTGAACGGGCTGGTCACCCTGATCCCGCGCATCAAGGCACAGGGACCTGGCGGTCACATCGTGAACGTCGCCTCCATGGCCGCCTACCTCTCCGGGCCCCAGGCAGGGATCTACACGGCCAGCAAGTTCGCCGTGCGCGGGCTCACCGAGTGCCTGCGCTACAACCTTGCCCCCTACGGCATTGGCGTCTCGCTGATGTGCCCCGGACTTACGCGCACCAACGCTTGGGATTCAGCGCTCAAGCGACCGGCGGGATTTGCCGACTCGGGCTTCGCCCCGCCCGAGCGCGCCGAGCTCGAGCGCTTCGGGCAGGCGTTCGAGGCCGGCATGGACCCCCTCGAGGTGGGACAGAAGACCCTGGCCGGCATGCTCGAGAACCGCGCGGTGATCTTCACGCACCCGGAGTTCGGGCAGGACTTCGATGAGATCCACCGCGCCTCCCACGCGGCCCTGCCGCAGGAGCCGGTGCCCGAGGCGCGGCAGCGCATCGAACGCCTGCGCCGGGCCGCCAACGCGGCGGCGGCGGCCGGCCAGCACATCAACCTCGATGACCTGAGCTGAGGTTTGCGCGGCGCGGCTGCGGCGCCATGGGTCACAGAGCGTTGCAGCCGCCGTCGACGAATAGCTCGATGCCGGTGATGAAGCTCGCCTCGGTGGACGCGAGGAACAGCACCGCGCGTGCCGCTTCCTCCGGTTCTCCCATACGTTGCATCGGTACCGCCGCCAGCAGGTGGGACCGCACGGCCGCAACCTGCTCAGGACTCGCGCCGCGCTTGAAGATTTCCGTCTCGGTCGGGCCCGGGGAGACCATGTTGACGCGGATGCGTCGCGGCAGCAGCTCTGCGGCCAGTACCCGTGCCACGGCGCGCAACCCGGCCTTGGCGGCCGCGTAGGCCACGCTGCCGGGAAAGCCACGGCTGCCGGCGACCGAGCCGGTGAGCACGATGCTGCCGCCGTCGCGCAGCTGCGGCAGCGCCGCCTGCAGCGCGAAGAAGGCGCCCCGCAGGTCGATGCTGTGGATGCTGTCCCAGGACGACTCGGTCACCTCCACGGCCGGTGCGAAGCCGACGATGCCGGCGTTCACGAACAGCACGTCGATACCGCCGAGCTGACCTGCCAGGCGGCCAATCACCGCGCGGCTGTCCGCCACGCAACTGATGTCGGAGCGCACCGCAAGCATACCGCTCGCCGCGGCAACGGCCGCCAGCGTCTGCTCATCGCGCCCGGTAATGGCGACCCGGCCGCCCTCGGCCTGGAAGGCGCGCGCCGCGGCCAGTCCGATGCCGCTGTTACCGCCGAGCACCAGCACGCTCTTACCCGTGAAGCGCATTAGAACATCCCGTTGGAGTTGGCAGCCTTCTCCGGTACCGGCTGGGCGACGTCCCAGTGCTCGGCGACCTTGCAGCCCTCGACCCGCAGGATATCCACCACCGCCAGGCCACGATCATCCGCGGTGAACTTCGCGTGCGAATGCACCGCGACGAGATTGCCATCGGCGATGATGCGCTTGATCGAGTAGTGCGCATCCGGGTGGCTCTGGAAGAAGGGCTCGAGGAAGGCGATCGCCGCGTCGCGACCGGTGGCCGCCATCGGGTTGTGCTGGATGTAGCCGGGCTCCACCCAGGTCTCGAACGCCTCGCGCACCTTCTTGTCGAGGTAGAACTTGGTCATGAACTGCGTGACCACCTCCTTGGGCGTCAGACGACACTCGCCGGCCTCGGCAAGCCCGATCGCGAAGGTCAGGGTCGCAGTGAGCAGCAGGACCGATGGGCGCATGGAAGTCTCCTTAGGCAGTTACGGGCAACTGGAGTGAATAGGGGGGCTGGGCCCCGGGCATCAGTGCCACCGGGCGGCCGCAATGTCGGCGCCTTCACGCAGCACGCGCAGCTTCTTCCAGGTGACGGCGGGGTCGATCTTGCCGTAGCCGGCGAAGGTGCCAAAGCCGCAGTCGGTACTGGCGATCACGCGCTCGATCCCGACGATGGCGGCAAAGCGCTCGATGCGCTGCGCGATCAGCTCGGGATGCTCGACGTAGTTGGAACAGGTGTCGATGAGCCCCGGCGCCAGGATCTTCTCCGCCGGGATCCGCGCCCGCGCCCACACCTGCCACTCGTGCTCGTGGCGTGGGTTGGCCGCCTCGAACAGGATCGTCGCCGGGCGCGCCCGCAGGATGATGCCGAGCACGCGCTCGAGCGGGATATCGCAATCGTGGGGCCCCTCGTAGTTGCCCCAGCACACATGCATGCGCATCTGCTCCGGCGCAATGTCCGCGGTGGCAGCATTCAGCGCTTCGACGTTGGCCGCGGCGATCCTGAGGAATTCCGCCTCGCTCAAGTCCTGGTAGGCGGTATGGCGCGACATGGCCAGATCCGGGCAGTCCAGCTGCAGCTGCAGGCCGCTGGCGGCGATGGCCAGGTACTCCGGACGCATGGCGCTCACGAGGTCCGCAAGATACGCCTCGTGGCTCGGATAGAAAGCATTGGGCTGGAACGCCGTGATCAGCCCGGGCGAGGCCGCGTTCATGAAGCCGCGTACGCTGCGCCCGAGCAGCGCGCGCGTGAAGCGGTGGATATCCGCGTGACACGGTTCCAGGGTGAGAAGCTTCACCGGACCTACGCAGCTGGCGCGCACAAACTCCTGCTCACCCATGATCGCGGCCAGTTTCTTGCGCAGCTCCGGGAGCGCGGCCAGGTCCAGCGCGGGCTTACGGGCGACGTGACCGCCGAAGCCGGACAGCCGCTCGGTGACATAGGTCGAATACCCCACTTTGCCAAGCTCACCATCGCTCACGATCGAGACGCCGGCCGCCTCCTGCCGGGTCACGGCATCGCTGACTGCGGCCTGCACGAGCGCATCGAGGGCGGCCGCGTCATACGGCTTGCCATGATCGCGCGCCAGCAGCAGCGGCACGAGCTCGGGCCCCCGCGGCAGGCTGCCGACGTGCGTTGTAAGGATCTCCGCCATGGCGCTCCTATTGCCTTTTGTAGGCAAGGCATACAAATATGTCGCTAGACGGGGGAGACTTCAACATGAATGACATCGCCACGCTGTCAGCCCGCATCGAGAAACTCGAGCACGAGCTCGCAGTGCAGCAGGATATTCACCAGGTGCGACGGCTGCAGTACACCTACGGCTACTTTATCGACAAGTCCCAGTACAACGAGGTCGTTGACCTGTTTGCCGACGACGGCGAGGTGTGGTTCCTCGGCGGCATCTACCGGGGCAAGGCAGGTGTGCGCCGCCTGTACATCGAGCGCTTCCAGACCAATTTCACCCAGGGGCACAACGGCCCGCGCTACGGGTGGCTGCTCGACCATCCGCAGCTGCAGATGGTCATCGACGTCGCCCCCGACCGGCGCACGGCCCAGGTGCGCGGTCGCTCGATGATGCAGGCTGGCCTGCACCACACCGCCGATGGCAACCAGCGCGCCTGGTGGGAGGGCGGCATCTACGAGAATGAGTACGTGCGTGAGAACGGGGTCTGGAAGATCAAGGCGCTGCGCTATTTCCCCTTCTGGCATGGCAGCTTTGCCGAAGGTTGGGCGAAGACTCCGATCGACTTCGTGCCCATGGCGAAGAAGTGCTATCCGCAAGACCCTCTGGGGCCGGACACGCTCATCAAGCCGCAGCCGCGCCTGTGGCCGGCAACCGATACGGTCCCGTTCCACTATGCCCATCCGGTGACCGGCCAGCCGATCGTGCTCGACAACCGTCGCGCGCGCGAGGGCTTCAAGGATGGATGAGGCGGCTTGCCTGGACAGCCAAGGCCGCCATCGCCGAACTCATCACGCGCTACGCGGCCCTGAGCGATGCGGGTAATTGGGACTCACTGACGCAGCTTTACACCGAGGACGGGCGCATGAGCCGACCGATCGCCCCCGATGACTTCATCAGCGGGCGCACCGCGATTCTCGCGGCATTCAGGTCGCGGCCACGCCGCGCCTCCCGGCACCTGGTGGCCAACATACTGGTTACACTTGAGAGCGCGGAACGCGCACAGGCGTCGAGCCAGATCCTGCTGTTTACCGGCAGTGCCGCTGATGATGGCGGGCTGCCGATACAGTCAGGCGCGCCGCCGCTGCTGGGCACCTATGCGGACGTCCTGGTGAGGACTGCCGCCGGCTGGCGCTTCGCGGAGCGGCGCGGAAGCCTGGACTTCCGCTCCCCGTGACCACGCCATGAGCCAAGCGGCCGCACAGGTCGACGCGACGATCGACTACCTCCTGCCGAGCTCGCGCATCAACCGGCGCTTCTGGGCACCGGGCAAGGAACTCAATACCGGGGTTTACGCGCCCTACCCCGTGGTCATCCGCAACGCCCGGCTCGCAGGACCCTTCACGCTCGATGAGCACGGCTTTTGCCTCGGCCGGCACCCCACCGCAATCAGTGACTGGCAAACCAGTACGGGCCTGATTCCGCCTACGCCGGCCAGGTCGCGCAGGTCGTCATGCGCCTGTGCGGCGCGGACTTCGTGGTGCCGATGGGCGGCATGATGCGCTCCGCCGCCCAGACCAGCGCAACCGTGCAACCCCCGGCCGCGGAGGCACACGTCGACTTCACGCAGGCGTGCGCCGGAGGGCATCGCCGAGCGACTCTACCGCAGCGCCCGCCCGGGTGCAGCGGGCTACCAGCGCTTCATTGCCTTCAGCTTGTGGCGGGCTTTGTCGCCGCCGCCCCAGGACATGCCGGTCGCGCTCTGCGAGGGACGCTCGGTCCGCAACGATGAGGGCACGCACAACACCAAGGTGGACGTGGCGGAGATTCCGACCGGGGATGCGCTGTACGCGCCCATCGAGGGCGAGGAGAACATGGCGGCGGCGACCATCTTCCACCACTCACCCGCGCACCGGTGGTGGTACTTTCCGGACATGCAGCCGCAGGAAGTGATCCTCATCAAGTTCTACGACTCGGACCATGACAAGGCATGGCGCTGCCCGCATACCGCCTTTCGCGACACTACGCGGCCTGATGCGCAGCCGCGCCGCTCCATGGAATTCCGCGGGATGGCTTACTTCACCCGGGGCTGAAGGTTGCGCCGCGCGGCGGCGCGCAGGTTATGCCGCAGCCAGCTGCGCCGCACTCACCCACCAGCCATGCACCTGGGGTCGCAGGCGATGCGCGATCGCGACCCGCGCGACCGGCCCGGCCGCGACATCACCGGCATCGAGAATCCATAGCGCATGCCGGAAGTCGGAGGGCCCCGTCTGCTGGTCGACGATGGTGAGGAGCCAGCCCTGGTGCGCGGGCTGCGAGGACGGCACATGCACCGGCTCACTGAAGCAATGGCCGGGCGGCAGCGCCAGCGCCTGCGGCGGCTTGCCGGTGAAATCGACCCGCAGCAGCAGGTTGAACATCACCCCGACCGGTCCCCCGGCCACCGGCGGCCCGGGCAAGTCGGGGTTCATGGTGAGCAGCCAGCCGTGCGTATACGGGCGTCCCTGGAAGGCGGCGGGAATCACCGGCAGGTCCCCCGGCGGGCCGACCACGGTCTCATTCACGCACTCACTCCCCCCGCGCAGGTCGAGCGTCCAGCGCGCCAGGCGCGCACCGGCATCCTGTGGTGCGATGTTGAGTCCCGAGGCACGCTGGATGAAGGGAAACGCGTTCACGTTGGCAAGGCACTGATCGAGATGAAGGCGGCCGTCCGCATCCTCGAAGGCATTCATCATGTGGTAGCAGGAGACACCCTTCGGCCCGCGGAACCAGCGCAGCTCGGCAACCGACCCGTGGCGTGGCATGACGCCCACCCAGCTGTCGCGCTGCAGCTCGTGCACCCAGTGATCACCGCCGGCCTTGAGGCGCGCAAGGTCGCAGGTCGTCGGGTAGACCGGGAACAGCGCGTGAGTTCTGCGTAATGGCGAAGTCATGCATCAGCGCGCAGTAAGGGCGCATCGAACCATTGCTCGCGCACCAGTGTCGCCGTGCCGGTCGGCGATGCAGTACGCCACCTTGGTGGTGGCCAGGCCCCCGGCCTCGTAGCCGAAGAAGAACATCTCCCCGGTCTGCGGGTCGATGCGCACGTGCGCGGTAACGGTCTCGCTCTTCAGCCGACCGCCGAAGTCATAGCGACCGAGCGTTGCCAGGGTGTGAGGGTCAACGCGATAGGGGCGGCCATCCTCCTTGGTCATCAGCAGGCGCCCGGCATGCCAGACCGGCGTGGTGTTGGCGACGGTGCGGTCGCGGCCGGCAACCTGCGGCTTGTCTGTAAAGGGATTGCGATACTTGCCGAACAGCGCCTGTCCGGCCTGCACTTCCGCGGCATGCCGCTCGGTCTGGACGTAGCGGATCGCGAAAGCTCACCTTGCCAGCCGCGAAACGCAGCGCCGAGACCATGCCGTCACCGGAGATGACGGCCGCGCCGTCCTCCACGTAGGGCGCAAAGGCAGGATCGGGAATGGCGCGGAAGAACGTGCCGGCGACCTCGGCCGGGATGCGCCCCTCGACCGGCAGCGCCTCAAGCTCGTACTCCTCACCGATGGGCGTGTTCAGGCCCGTGAACTCGGGCAAGTCCGGAAAGCCGCGTGCGTTCATGGCGCTCCACCAAGCCTATCGGCCGCGCGAGTGATGGTGCGCGTTGGGCGTAACCTTGACAAGCAAGCCCTCACGCAAACCACAGGGCAAGCGCGCGCATCTCGATGCTCACGCGCGCCGGCGCATCTGCCGCGCACAGGGGGTTGTCGAAGGCGACGTGCGGCACGCAGTGCGCGTATCCCGGCTCGCTGTCGTGAGTCTTGAAGAGGATCGCTTCGTCACGGTGCATGTCAGGAAACCAGTGCCACCGATGCGCCGGGGCGTGTGCGACCACCAGGCCCTCGAACGACCACTCGGGCTTGTCGGGCGCATCGAACACGGCGTCGGCGGCGATGAGGTCAGCGCTGCTCACGGTGCGCGCATCGCACACGGCCAGGGGCACGTCCTGCGGCGGCGCGGAAACGACGCGCCAGATGTTGTAATGCACGGAGCGCACGACCCTGCGTGCCGCGGGCGCCGCGCGCTGCACGAAAGCGGCGGCGGTCGTGTCACTCACGTCGACGTGCGCAAAGCGCGCGGGACGTGAGTTGTCCAGCGCGCCCGAAAGGGCGGAACGCTCGCTGAAGCGCAGGATCCCGGGACTGTTGACCAGCACGCGGTCAGCTCCCGAGACCTCCGCCACCAGGGCCACGATCTCCTCGCGGTAAATGGTTTCGCACGCGGCTCGGTCGGTGAAGTCGGCCACCGCGCTGCGGTGCGGCACGAGCGTGAAGCCGGCACCATCGAGTGACATCTCGCGTCCGCGCGCGTCCGTGATCTCCATTTCCGTCGGCGCGATGTCAAGGACGTCGCGGCTGTGGTCGTTGGCGTAGTAGCGCGGGCGGGCGACGCGCCGTCCGGCATAGGCGATCAACGCGCGCGTATGCATGCTAGTGCCCCGCTGCAGCCCAAGAGCGACATCATTCCGGCTCCCTCCCCCATAGCGCCGTAAGGACGGGCAGCACCAGGGGACGCAGCTTCTTGGGCACCCGCTTGAGCAGCGCCGCCTCATGCGCTGCCACCACGCGCCGCGCCTTCGCAACGCAGCATACGCCCGCTACCGGTCAGGTCGAGGGCCTGCGAACGCCCGTCCACCTGCCGCCGCTCGATGATCCCGCGCCCCTCCAGGCGGCCGACGAACGGGACCATATTGGCGCGCTGGATGTCGAGGATGCGGCCGGCATGGCTTTGGGTGAGGCCCGGAGAGGCCTCGATCAACATCAGCAGGGCCACGTCCGCGTGCCGCAGCTCCAGGGGCGCGAGGCGCTCGTTGAGCGCCGCCAGTGCCGCCGCCGAGGCGCGCCGCAGCACGTAGCCGGGAAGATCGAGCAGTGGATCCTTCATGCGAATGGCGATTGTCAGTGGCGGTGCCTGCGAGCTACAATGCTATGCAGTCATAGCAATCTTTCCGGCGCGGCCGCCGCAATCGGCAGCGCCGCAGTCCGCATCCGCGCACATCCCCACCCAGCGACCCAGCGAGAAAGCCCATGAGTGAACGAGCCGAAGCCGATACCGTTGCGGTCCGCGTCAGCGGCGGAATCGCCTGGGTGAAGTTCAATCGCCCGGAAAAGCGCAACTGCATGAGCCCGAAGCTCAACCGCCAGATGCTGCGCGTGGTCACTGAACTGGAGTTCCGCGGACGATGTCGGGGTGCTCGTGCTCAGCGGCGAGGGCACGGCCTGGTCAGCCGGCATGGACCTGAAGGAGTACTTCCGCGAGACCGAGGCGCAGGGACTGCCGGGGGTGCGGCGGTCACAGCGCGAGGCGTACGCCTGGTGGGAGCGAGTGCGCTGGTTCCAGAAAGTCACCATCGCGATGGTCAACGGCTGGTGCTTCGGTGGCGCCTATGGCCCGCTGTTTGCCTGCGATCTGGCCTTCTGTTCCGACGATGCGCAGTTCGGCCTGTCGGAGATCAACTGGGGGATTCTGCCCGGCGGCGGCGCGAGCAAGGTGGCCGTGGAGTTGATGCCGATGCGCAAGGCAATGTACCACGCACTGCTCGGCGAGAACCTGTCGGGCCGTGAGGCGGCCGCGGCCGGGCTCGTCAATGAGTCGCTTCCCGCAGATCAGCTCGAGGCGCGGGTGACCGCGGTGGCGCAGAAGCTGCTGCAGAAGAACTGGGACACCCTCAAGGCCACCAAGGATGCGATCCGACGCGTTCGCGAGATGAGCTATGACAACGCCGAGGACTACCTGATCCGCGCCCAGGAAGCACTTAACTTCCACGACAAGTCCGACGGGCGTCACCGCGGGATGAAGCAGTTCCTGGACGACAAGACCTACAAGCCCGGGCTCACCGGCTACGACAAATCCAAGTGAGTGCCCGCGGCATCCGGTGAAACTGCGTCGGCGTCGCGCACCTTGAGCGCCATCAGGGCCACCGCCGCCAGCAGCGACCCGCCGGCCATGAACACGGCCACCGTCTTCAGCGCGAAAGCCAGCATGGAAAAGATATCCGGCAAGCACCGGCGCGAGCGCCGCGCCGCCGCGGCCCACGCCAATGGCAAAGCCAGTGCCCGTGGCGCGCACGTGCGTCGGGAATACCTTCGCGATCAGGAGGTAAAGCCCGGCGATCGCCGAGTTGGTGAAGAAGCCCGTGACTGCGAGCGTGGTCTTGAGTCCGTCGAGATTCGGTGAACTGCGGCCGAACAGGACGATCATGAATGCCCCGCCCAGCAGCACGAGGATGGTCAGGGGCTTCACACCGAAGCGCATGGCGAGCAGGCCGAAGATCGCGCCACCGGTGGCGCCGCCGACGTTCGCCCACGTGAGCACGCCGGCCGCGGCCTGCGGCGCGAAGCCCATGTCGACGACGATCTTCGGCACCCACTTGAGCACGAAGTAGAAGCTGGTGATGTGGGTGAAATAGGCGAACGTGATGAGTACGGTCGTCGCGAGCAGCCCCGGCTTCAGTATGTCGGCGATCGAGCGCTTCTCGCCTTGCTGCGCCGAGCCGCTCAGTACGCTCGCCGCCGGATGGCCAAAGCGCAGCGAGGATGCGATTGATGTGCTCGAGCGCCCCGGGCCCACGGCGCCGGTCAAGGAACGCCACCGACTCGGGCACCAGTAACCACACGATGGGAATGAACGCCGCAGTCACCCAAGCCCCGGCAAAGAATACCGAGTGCCAGGTGGCGCTTGCCAGCAGCCTCTGCACGAACAGGCCACCGAGGACGCCGCCGACGGGATAGCCGATCACCATCACCGCCAGGGCGAGGCTGCGCCAGCGCCGGTTGGACAGCTCCGCGGCCGCCGCATTGATCGAGGCCAGCGTGCCGCCGATGCCGATGCCCGTCAGCAGCCGCCAGGCGAGCAGTTCAGGCACACCCTGCGCATGACCTGCCCCCCACATGCCGATCGCCATGGCGACCAGGCAACCGAGGATGGTCGGTCGCCGGCCGCTCTTGTCGGCCACGCCGCCCAGCACCAGAGAGCCGACCGCCATGCCGAGCAGTTCCATCGACAGGACCCAGCCGAGGGTCGCCTTATCGATGCTCCAGTCCTTGGCAATGCCCGGCGATGCGAAGCTGATCGACAGCACATCGAATCCATCAAGTGCGTTCAGTCCCACGGTGACGAGTACGGCCAGCCACTGGCCGATCCGCATGGTGCCATCATCGATGATGGATTTCGGATCCCTGCCCGTCATAGCTCCCCCGGTACTCAGCAGCGCCTCATTCGTGAACGCGGCTCAGCAGTTCGATCAGCTGCGCGACCTCTTTATCGCTGAAGCGCGACTTGAGCCAGCGCTCGTGCTGCAGGATCGCGCGCTTGGCGGTTGCCAGCGTCCGGCGTCCCGCCTCCGTCAGGTTCAGCGCCTGCTTGCGACCGTCGCTGCGCGACTGCTTGCGCAGCAGATATCCCTTGGACTCGAGGCGATTGACGATGGCCATCGTCGTGGCGCGGTCCATGCGCATGCGCTGAGCAAGACCGGTCTGGGCGATATCCGGGTGATCCGCTACCAGCCACAGTGCGGAAACCTGCTTCTGCGTCAGTTCCAGGTCGGCAAAGGTCTCGGTGAAGTGCCGATATACCGCACCGTGGGCGAGGCGGATGTGGAAACCGACGATATTGCGAATCTCCCCGATGTCCTCATCCCCCGCAACATGGGGTGTAGTGATGGAGATCGTCTCTTTTACTCTCGACATCGGCTTACCTGGCATATGATTGTTAGTATAGCTTACAAAAGGCCAATGCTAAGGGGACCTGCCAATGGCCCACTTTCCCCGGACGCCGAGTTTTACCGGCTTCAACACGCCCTCGCGCGTGGAGGCCGACATTGTAGACCTAGCGCACGAGGGTGCGATCCCCCGTGAGCTGAACGGGGCGTTCTTCCGCGTGCAGCCCGACCCGCAGTTCCCGCCCCTGCTGGGTGATGACATCGCCTTCAATGGCGACGGCATGATCACCCGCTTCCACTTTCACGACGGCCAGTGCGACTTTCGCCAGCGCTGGGCTCACACCGACAAGTGGCAATTGGAGCGCGCGGCGGGTCGCGCGCTGTTCGGCGCCTATCGCAATCCGCTCACCGACGATGCATCGGTGAGGGGCAAGATCCGCGGCACCGCCAACACCAACGCCTGGATCCATGGCGGCAAGCTATACGCGCTGAAGGAAGATTCCCCGGCGCTGGTCATGAACCCCGCGACGTTGGAAACGGAGGGCTATACGACTTTCGGCGGCAAGATGACCGGCCAGACCTTTACCGCGCACCCTAAGGTGGATCCGAGGACCGGCAACATGCTCGCCTTCGGCTATGCGTCCTCCGGCCTGTGCAGCGACGACTGCACGTTCTACGAAATCACGCCGGACGGGAGCTTGGTCCGCGAGCTGTGGTTCAAGGCGCCCTACTACTGCATGATGCATGACTTCGCCATCACCGAGGACTACGCGCTATTCCACATCGTGCCTTCCATCGGCAGCTGGGAACGGCTGAAGCAGGGACTACCGCACTTCGGCTTCGACACTACCCTGCCGGTGTACCTTGGGGTGCTGCCGCGCGGCGCCGGCGCCACCGCGGGCGAGCTGCGCTGGTTCAAGCGCGACAACTGCTTCGCCAGCCATGTGCTGAACGCCTTCCAGGACGGGACCAAGGTCCACTTCGACACCCCGGAAGCGAAGAACAATTTTTTCCCCTTCTTCCCGGACGTGCACGGCGCACCCTTCAACGGGGCGGAGGCGATAACCCACCTCACGCGCTGGACGGTGGACATGGGTTCCGGCTCGACGGCTTTTGACGGCATCAAGCGGCTGACCGATACCGCGGCCGAGTTTCCCCGGATCGATGACCGCTTCTCAGGAATGCCGTACCGACACGGTTGGATGCTGGAGATGGATATGCGCCGCCCGGTCGAACTGGTCGGTGGCAGCGCCGGCGGCGCGCTCATGAACTGCCTCTTCCACAAGGACCTGGCCACCGGCGCGGAGCAGCACTGGTGGTGCGGCCCGGTCTCGAGTCTACAGGAGCCGTGTTTCATTCCACGCTACAAGGGCGCACCCGAGGGCGATGGCTGGATCGTTCAGATCTGCAACCGCCTGGATGAGCGGCGCAGTGACCTGTTGCTATTCGAAGCACAGGCGATCGCCAAGGGACCGATCGCGACCCTGCAGATCCCGATCCGCATGCGCTTCGGTCTGCACGGCAACTGGGCGGACGCCGCCGACATCGGGCTGGCCGCCTAGGTACCCGCCACCGCCGGCGCTACGCCCCGGGAGCGACCCTTGGTCCGCTGAGAGCCTCTCCACCGCGCCGCGCCCGCTCGATGAGTCGCTCCTCGTCGCGGTTCACACACAGCACCAGCGCAATGAGCATTGCGACGATGGCCGGGGCCACCCAGTTGATGCTGAGGATTGCCCCCGCCAGGTTGCCGCCATTGGCATCCGAGATCATTCCTACCAGGAACGGACCGATGCCGATGCCAAAGAGCGTCGTCACGATGATGTAAAGGCTCGAGGTGATACCGCGCATGCGCGGCAGAACCTGCTCGAACATGATCGCGTACAGCGGGGGATACCATGCGGTCAGTACCAGACTGTAGACCACGAAGCGCGCATAGAACGCCCCCGGGGTCGGAGCGTGGTAGACCCAGATAGCGATCAAGGGTGAGACGCCGAGGGAGGCCAGTGTCACCCACGCGCGACCGGCGCCGGGAAAGCGCACGTTGATGCGGTCCGACAATGGCCCGGCAATCAGCGGGCCGACCATCCCGAGCGCTCCGGCCAGCAAGCCGAACTGCAGGCCCGTGGTCGCAGGCGACAGGCCGTAGTGCTTCATCAGGAACGAGGGCGTGAAACCCATGGTGCCGTAGTTGATCATCATCTGCAGCGCCCCCACCCCGATGCACAGCAGCAACGCGGGCGAGCGCGTGATCACCTCGAAGGCGGGACGGTCGGCGCTCTGCAGCCGCTGCAACAGGTTGAGGATCACGAGCGCACCGAAGCCCACCACGCCCCACTGCAGCGCATGCGGGTTCACCGTGAGAGCGCCCAGGTGCAGCGCCGGGCGCGGCGACAGCCCTGAGGTTAACCGGGTCAGTGCCACGGCGCCGGCGACCACCAGCAGCATGGCCAGCAGGCTTACACCCCAGTAGCGAGCACCCGCACGCCGTACCGCCATGGCCACCCAGTTGGTGCCGGGAGTCACCGCGGCCAGCAGCGCGATGCTGGCGCGGACCGGCTGCGGGTCCGGCGGTGACTCGATGCCGTCGAGCTGACCACGCGGCGGCTCAGGCATCCGCCACAGCAGCGCCGCCAGGATGAACCCGGGCGCTGCGGCCACCAGGAATGCGAACTGCCACCCCTTGAGTCCTAACGGCGCACCGGCCCCGGAGTGCAGGTGATCCCACCAGTCGGCAGCCACACCGCCGAGCACCGAGGAGCCGCCGAGGCCCAGCGCGATCGCCGCCGCGATCACCGCGGTGGCGAAGCCGCGCCGCGGCTTGGCGTAGCGATCGAACACCAGCGAAAATCCGGCCGGTTGCGCCGCACCCTCGCCGATGCCGACGCCGAGGCGCGACAGCGCGAGCAGTGCGAATCCCTGCGCGAATCCCGCCAGCGCCGTCGCCAGCGACCAGAACGCCAGCGCGATCGCCAGCAGTCGCGTCCTCACCCAGCCGTCGGCCAGGCGCCCGAGCGGCAGCGAGAACAGGGCGTAGAACAGCGCGAACACCGTTCCGTATAGCAGCCCCATCTCCGCATCGCCGATACCCAGATCATGCTTGATGCGCGGCGCAAGTATCGCGAGGATGTTGCGATCGAGGAGGCTGATCGCGTTGGTGAGCGCCACGAGCGCGAGCGCATAGCCGGCGGTGCGTACGAGCGGCGTGCGGCTCACAACTTGAACCAGCGCTCCGCGTTGGTCTGCATCAGTTTCTTCTTCGTCGCCAGCGGGATGTCCAGTGTGTCGTGCGTGCGCACTTCGTCCGCGTGGAACTGGTACGGGTAGTCCATCGCGTACATGACCCGGTCCTCGCCGACGACCTGCTGCGTAAACTTGATGGCTGGCGCCCAGGCAACGCCGCTGGTCGTGATCAGCACATTGCTGCGCAGGTACTCACTGATGGTCTTCTGCAGCGGCTTGATGCGCTCGTAGCGCTTGGCGCGCACGCTGGCCTGGTGCATGTAATCCAGCCGGTAAAGCCAGAACGGCAGTGCCTCGCCCATATGGCCAACCATGATCTGCAGGTCTGGGTAGCGGTCGAAGATGCCGCTCGTGATCAGGCGCAAAAGGTGCAGCCCCACCTCGACGCCAAAACCGAATATCGCGCCATCGAGCCCGGCCTCGAGCATCGGTCCGATCATCGCGTCCGGGGGCGTCTGCGGGTGGATGTAAAGCGGCTGGGCGGTGTCGGCGAGGGCACGGAAGATCGGGTCGAACTTCGGATGATCGAGATATTCGCCGTGGGTGTGGCTGTTGATCTGCACGCCCTTGAACCCCAGCTGACGTGCCCCGCGGATGATCTCGCGGCCCGACCAGTCAGGGTCCTGGGGGGCGACCGTCGTCATGCCGACATAGCGCTGCGGCCGGGCTGCCACGTGTTCGGCGAGGTAGTCATTGGCGCGCTGCGCCAGGCCGCGCGCCTCACGGAGGTCCACCAGCGCCTGGGCGCCCGGAGCCGTCAGCGCCAGTATCGCCTTGTCGATCCCGGTTTCGTCCATGTGCCGGATACGCTGTTCACCGAGGTCGAGCAACCGATCGATGATCTGCGTGGCGCGCTCGGACGGGCTGCGCGCGTAGAACCCCCACAGCGACACCAGCCCCCGGTCTGCGGTCCCGTCCTTCACCATGCGCAGGTACCAGTCGATCTGCTCCCGCGTCGCGAAGGCCTCTTCCGTGGCGATCCGCAGGTAGCCGCGATCCCCGCCGGTCTTAAGTTCGTGGCTCATGGTTCAACCCTCGTGGACCGCCTTGATCACCATGCACGACATCACCCCTTCCGGGCCGTTCTCCGAGCCGTGCCCCGACCACTTGACGCCGCCGAACGGGGAGTCCGGCCCGCCCAGTACGATGGTGTTGATGCAGAACATGCCGGCCTCCACCTGCCGCGCCAGGCGCTTCTGCCGCGCCGGGTCGTTCGTCCAGCTGTAGGAGGCAAGCCCATAGGGCAGCCGATTGGCCTCTGCGATCATCTCCTCCTCGGTGCGGAACGGATTGATGAGCGCAACCGGGCCGAAGGGCTCTTCGTTCATGATGGCCGTGTCGAGCGGTACCTGCGACAGCACCGTCGGAGCAAAGAAATACCCCGGACCGGCGATGCGGGCGCCGCCGGTATGCAGGCGCGCGCCCGCGGTGACGGCGCCGCCGATCAGCCGCTCCATCGCCTCAGGACGCCGCGGATTGGCCATCGGCCCCATCTGCACGCCATCGCCGAGGCCGTCTCCCACCCGCCACTGGCGGGCACGCTCGGTAAAACCGGCCAGGAAGCGTTCGTAGACCCCCTCCTGCACGATGAAGCGGGTCGGCGAGATGCAGACCTGGCCGGCATTGCGGAACTTGGAGGCCACCATGGTGTTCAACACCTGCTCGACATCCACATCATCGAATACCAGAACCGCACCATGCCCGCCGAGTTCCATGGTCGTACGCTTGCAATCCTCGGCGGCCAGCTTCATCAGGTGCTTGCCGACGACGGTTGAGCCGGTGAAGCTCAATTTGCGGATGATCGGCGAGGACAGCAGGTGGCGCGACACCTCGGCGGGGACGCCGAACACGGCCTGCCCGACCTCCTTGGGTAGGCCCGCATCGAGCAGGCACTGTAAAACCGCCAGCGCCGAACCCGGCGCCTCCTCGGCCGCCTTGAGAATGACCGAGCAACCGGCTGCGATGGGAGCGCCGAGCTTGCGACCCGGATTTCCGATGGGGAAGTTCCAGGGTGCGAAGGCGGCGACGGGCCCGACCGGTTCGCACACGACAGTCGAGCGCATGCCATTCGGACGCACCAGTTGCCGTCCGTACAGTCGCTGCGACTCGCCGGCATAGAACTCGAACAGGCCGACGTTCATCATCACTTCGATGCGCGACTCGGCAAGCGTCTTGCCCTCCTCCAGCGTCGCGATGCGCGCAATCTGTTCCTGGCGCTCGCGCAGCAGCCGCGCGGCTCCCGAAAGGACGGTTGCACGCTGCTGCGCCGGAGCGTCGCGCCACAGCTTGAAGCCGCGCTGCGCGGCCGCGAGGGCCCGGTCCAGGTCCGCCGCGTCCGCGAGCGGTAGCTGGCCGAGCACCGCCCCGGTCGCCGGATTCACCACGCCGTGGGTGCGCCGCCGGCCCACGGGGACCTTCTCCCCGTCGATGATCATGTGCAGCTCGGGGTAACTCACGATGCCCCAGCCGCCTCAAGCTCCTTCATCCGCACCCTCTCGCGTCCGTAGGGCCTGACGCCTCGCGAAATCGTGAACGCCGCCAGCGGCAGCAGGACCGCCGCCGTCAGCACGATGGCCTTCCACAGGTCTGCATCGGAACCGAAGACCCGTTGCGTGACGCTGCCGATCAGCTGGCCGCCGAGCGCCCCGAAGAATATGAACATGAAGAGGTAGATGGCAGTCACCCGGCCACGCATCTCATTGGGTGTGATGAGCTGGATCGCGGCGTTCTGCGGCACTGAGGAGGCCAGGGCGCATATCCCACCTCCGGCTACACACAGCAGCGCCAGCTCCCCTGTGGGCATCAGGGGCGCGATGATCTCGAAGGGCGCAGCGAGGGTGAAGAGTATGGTCGCAGCGCGCACGTGCCCGTCAGCGTATTTCTTTTCCATCCACTCGGAAAACACGGTGCCGACGAAAGCTCCCGTCAGGTACGACACCAGGGTCACCATGCCCAACCACCGGCCGATATGCTCCGGCGTCCAGCCATACGAGCGCGCCAGGAACGCCGGCCGCCAGACCCCGAGGCCAAGGAACTCCGTGGCGCTGAAGGCAAGACCGATAAACAGCGGCAGGTACACCGAGCGGCGCGTCCAGATCTCGCGCAACACGGCCGACATCGGCACAGCCTGCGCGCCCACTGTCACCCCACGCCGCGGCGGCTCCTTGGCGAGCAGCAGCAGGACCGCGATCACGAAGCCGGGTGCACCGACCATCATGAGCACCCACTGCCAGCCGTGGATCGTCAGGCCCAGCCAGTGAGCCACCGGCCACGCCGAGACCAGCGTGAGCAGCATCCCGCCGAGGTAGATGCCGAGCACGTTGCCGCCGATGAACCCGAGCTGCAGGAAACCGATGGCCCGGGGCAGCCTTTCCGGCGGGAAGTAGTCCGATAGCATCGAGTACGATCCGGGGGCATGTGCCGAGCCGCCGGCGCCGACCAGCATGCGACTCATGAACAGCTGCACGAAGTTCTGCGCGAGTCCGCCCAGGGCAGTGATGCCGCCGATGAAGGTGATGCCTGCGGCGAGCACGTACTTGCGCGGGTACAGGTCCACCAGGCGCGCGAGGGGAATTCCGACCAGTACGTAGAAGATGATGTTGGCCGGTCCCAGCAGGAAGCCCAGCTGCTCGTCGGTAAGGTGAAAGTCAGCCTTGATGTGCTGGGCCATCATGTTGAAGATCTGCGCGTCCATGAAATTCAGCGCCGTCGCGAGAATGATCACGAACAGCCCGTAATACCCGAACCTGGGCGCGGGCCACGGTTGCGCCTGCGCTCGTACCTGCGGCGCCTGAGCGCCCCCCGTCCCGGTAACTTCCGCGACCATACCCCCCTCTTCCCGGCAGTCTCTTTGCCAGCCCCGGACTGTATGTGTTAGATACAATATCAGTTGCGGCGGTTTGTCCAGCGCTCCTTCACGAGCGCCGGCCCCCGCCATCGTTTCGGGGGAACGTTACATGCAGGACCTGCCGGGCAAGAGCGCATTCGTCACCGGGGGCGCAAGCGGAATCGGGCTCGGCATCGCCAAAGCCCTCCTCGGCGCGGACATGAACGTGGTGATAGCGGACATTCGCGACGACCATCTAGCCGCCGCCAGCGTGGAACTGAACGCTCCCGAACGTGTGCTGGCGCTTAAGCTCGACGTCACCGACCGCGCCGCCTATGCCCGCGCCGCGGACGCGGCTGAGGCGCGCTTCGGCAAGATCCACCTCTTGTGTAACAACGCCGGCGTCGCGGTCGTCGGCCCCACCGAGCTTGCGACGTTCGCCGACTGGGACTGGGTGCTGGGCGTCAACCTGGGCGGTACCGTCAACGGCATCGTCACCGTCCTGCCGCGGATCAGGCGCCATGGCGAGGGCGGTCATATCGTAAACACTGCTTCCATGTCGGGGCTGGTGCCGCATCCGGGCGCCACGCTCTACGGCACCTCCAAAGGCGCGGTAGTGCACATGATCGAATGCATGCGCGGCGAACTCGAGCCTGAGGGAATCATCTGCTCGGCATTCTGCCCGGGGGCGGTACAGTCAAACATCGCCGAATCGGCCAAGACCCGGCCTGCAGCACTCGCCGCCACCGGCTACGCCGAGGCGGACAAGCGGCGCCAGCAGCTCGGCAGCTTCTTCCACCTGTTCAGCACCAAGGAAGCGATCGGTCAGCGGGTGCTGCAGGGCATCCTCAACGATGAGCTCTACATCATGACCCACAGCGAGTTCCGCCAGGGGGTTGCGGACCGCGCTGAAGCCATGTGCGCGGCGGTCCCCGACCTTCCCGAGAACGACGAATACAAGCGCACGTTCAGTGTCCTCTTCCGCAATCCGATCCACGCCGCCGAGACCGCGCGTCAGAAAAGGGGCAAGCGATGAAAGACTTTGCAGGCCGCACCGCATTTGTCACCGGCGGCGCTCATGGCGTGGGCATCGGACTCGTGCGCACGCTGCTCGCGCAGGGATGCAATGTCGCCGTCGCTGATATCCGGTCCGCATCCATCGATGCGGCGCTCAAGGCTCTGGACAACCCACGCGCCATGGGAGTCACCGTGGACGTGTCCTCGCGCCAGCAACTGGCTGCGGCCGCAGACAAGGTCGAAGCGCGATTCGGTCCCGTCAGCCTGCTGTTCAACAACGCCGGGGTCAATCTGTTCCAGTCCATCGAGCAGTCGAGCTACGATGACTGGGACTGGATCATGGGCGTGAACCTGCACGGCCCAATCAACGGCGTCATGACCTTCGTGCCGCGCATGATCAGCGCCGGCAACGGCGGCTACGTGGTCAACACGGCATCCATGGCGGGTTTCCTTGCAGCTGGGGTATGCGGCATCTACAACACGACCAAGTTTGCGGTGCGTGGCATGTCTGCATCGCTACGGGCCAGCCTCGCGCCCCACCGCATCGGGGTGTCCGTGCTGTGCCCGGGACTGGTCAAGTCATACATCTACGCAAGCGACGAAGTGCGGCCCGAGGCACTCAAGGCCGGAGCAAAGCCGGTAGATGTGGAGGCCGTAAAGCGCCTCGCCGCTGTGCACGAGTTCGGCATGGAACCAGACGTGATCGGCGCGCGCGTACTGGAGGCGATGCGCGAGGACCGCTTCCACATCTTTTCGCATCCGGAATTCAAGGATGAGCTCAGTGAGGTCTTCACTGAGACTCTCGACGACTTCCGTGACTACCCGACGGATCCGGGCTTTACGCAGCGGATCGATTTCGAGAAGACACGTCGTGCCAGTTACCGAACCCAACGCCGGGGTCTTAAAGCCCCATGAGTACGCACGTCGAGGCCCTCGACCACGTCAACATCATCACCTCGGACATCGAGGCCAGCGCGCGTTTCTACGCCCAGCTGCTTGGGCTCGAGCCGCGCGACGGACCCCCGCCACTGACGCACGCAAATGCGCGCTGGATGTATGACAAGGCTGGGCGCGCGATACTGCACCTCAACAGCCTCGACTGCCCCCGAGCCTATGACCGCGAGGTGCACCCAGGGCCGACGGGGGCCATGCATCACGTGGCCCTGCGATGCTCGGGCTACGAGGAGGTGCGGGCGCGCCTCGAGGGCGCTGGCCTTGAATACCGGGTCAACGAGGTTCCTGCTATCGGCTTGCGGCAGGTCTTCGTCCTCGACCCGAATGCGGTGCTCTTGGAGCTAAACTTCTTCGCCGGGTGAAGGCAGCGCGCGCTGCGTGCGCTCGCTGCTGAATTCCTCAGGCGCTGCCCCGCGTGCGCCAGCCTTCCTTGTAGGTCTCACGCACCACACGGCTGTACGGAATCGGGCTGACGACCACTCGCACCTCCAGCTGCTCGTGCGGCTCGACGGTGGTCTTCCTGGTGCCGCCATTTTCCTCCCCCCATACCACCTTCAACTCGGTGCCGACGGGGATCTCAGGGCTGATCGTCGCAAGGCTAAGGGCCTGCTTTTCGTTGTAACTGTAGCCGGTAAACATCGACAGGCCTACGGTTCGGCCGCCGGCGTCGATGACCCGGTCATAGTTGGACGAGGCATAGTTGGCCAGCGGCACGTCAAAGAACTTGTACTGCTTGCCCTCGGGATTGAACAGCGACCCTGCAATCTTCGCCATGTCTTCCGGATTCCACGCGAGCGTCACCTTCTTGCGCTGCGTCTCAGGTTTAATTTTCTCCAGCGCCTCGCGACCGTGGAAATCGTGATCGAACTTAACGAACGGTCCGTAACCGAGCTCGAATGGATTGAGGTAGTAGTCCTCGATCTTGTCCGAAACGAAGCTGCCGCCGATGGACCCGGTGGCTTCGTAACTGTCGGCGCCGCACCACTGGCGATACGCCTTGAGCTTGTCGCCGGAGTAGATTGCCGGCAGCGGCGATGGGATCCATCCCGACTCCAGGGTGTTCGACGGGTAGGCGCGGCTGCCACAGGGAAGCAGGCCGAATTCCTTGCCGGCCGCAAGGATGGCGGCACGGATCTCCTCCTGCTCCGCATAAGGACCCCAGATCTCCAGCCCCGGGGCGCCCGACATCCCGTGCCGCAGCGTGCGCACAGTCTTGCCGGCGATCTTCATCGTCGACATGTTGAAGAACTTCAGCTGCTCAAGGGGACCGCCGTTGAGCTTCTCGATGACCGCCCAGGCCTTCGGTCCCTGAATCTGGAAACGCCACACGGAGCGGGTGACCGGCTTGCCCATCGGACGCATCGGTGAGCGATCATCCAGCTCGACCTTAACGTCGTAACCCCCGGTAGCGGCATGGAAGCGCAGCCAGTTGGATGCTGGTGCCCGGCCCACGTAAACAAACTCTTCCTCGGCCAGGTAGAAGATGATTCCGTCGCCGATCACGTGGCCATACGGCGTGGTCGGCACGTACTGCTTGGCCTTGTTGACCGTATAGCCCTTCATCGAATTGATCGCGGTATCGCTCAGGAGCTTCAGTGCATCCTTGCCGCGCAAGTACAGGTTCACCATGTGGTGTGTCTGGTCGAAGAGCACGGCACTGTGCGCCCAGGCCCACTGCTCGGTACGCCAGTTGTGAAACTCCGCAGGCACCACTGGGTAGACGTAGGCACCGAGCTGCGAATTGCGCAGCATCTGCACGGGATTGCCGGCTGAGCCGAGGATTTCTTCCAGGTTACGCGGCGCCATCAGTCAGTCCCCTTGGGTTATCCGGACCGCGAATAATATCGCATTTTGTATGTAACACAAACGAATGCCGGAACGCGCGGCCACCGGGCCGCACTAGGTGACTCGGGCCCGCCCGAGCCCGGAATGGGCTCAGACGGCGATCACCACTTTCCCGAACAGTGCCGTGGAGGCCTGATAGGCATACGCGGCCTTTGCCTCGGCAAAACCGAACACCCGGTCCACAACCGGCCTGATGTGGTGCTGATCGACGAAGGCGTTCAGGTCGCGGGCCATGGCGGCGGAGCCGACAAAGATGCCGCGCAGGCTCGCGCCTTTGACCATGAGCGCCATGGGGTTGCTCTCCCCCTGCATGGACAACACCCCGATCAGCGCAACCTCCCCGCCGAAGCCGACAGCCTGCAGTGACTGGCCGAGTGTGCCGAGCCCCCCCACCTCGATCACGTGGTGAATGGTGCCTCCGGCAAGCTCGGCCGCCTTGGCGCCCCACTGTGGCTCGCTCCGGTAGTTAATGGTGGCATCGGCCCCGAGGGCTTTTACCCGGGCGAGCTTCGCGTCGCTGGAGGACGTCGCGATGACCCGCGCGCCGGCTGCCTTGGCGATCTGCAGCGCCAGCAGCGAAACACCGCCGGTGCCGATGAGCAACACGGTGTGGCCGCGCTGCAGCGGGCGCACGCCCGTCATCAGCGCGTTCCATGCGGTCACGCCGGCGCACGGCAGTGTTGCTGCCTCCTGGAAACTCAGCGAGCCGGCCAGCGCTACCACACCTGTTGCCGGCAATGCCACGTACTCGGCAAGCATCCCCTTGGCGGGCGGACAGCCGAGCGCCTCGCCCAGCAGCGGGGTCGGCGGTCCTTCGAGCCAGCCCTGAAAGAAGCAGCCGGCGACCCGGTCGCCGGCAGCGAATGCGGTGACGCCCGCACCGACGGCTTCGATGACTCCGGCACCATCCGACAGGGGCACGCCGGCCGCCTTGATGGCGCCGCCGAAATAGTGTCCCTTGGCGATGGCCTGGTCGCGGAAGTTGAGCGAGGTAGCGTGCACGCGCACCAGTACCTCACCTGGCCCCGGCGCCGGTCGAGGCACCTCGAGCAGGCTCAGCTGCTCAACGGACGTGCACCCAGCCGGCAGCTGCCACGCGCGCATCTTCGCCGCCGTACTCATCGCGCATGCCCCGTCCAGGTGCGCAGGCCCGGGGCCGTGCGATCCTCCGCCGCGAGTGCGCGGACCACTGCCGGGCGCGCGTTCATCTTCTCGCGCCACGCAACCAGGCGCGGACAGCGTGTGCCGATATTCAGTTCAGGAAACATACGTTCCACCATCATGCCGCAGTAGGAATAGAAGTTGATGTCGGCCAGCGTGTAGTCATTTCCCGCGATCCAGGCGCTCTGGGCGAGCTGCTTCTCCACCTTGTCAACCGCGTAGGCGATCTTCTCGGTTGCATGGGCGAGATCTTTTTCGCTGAACCCCGAGCGCGCCGTGCGCCACTTCGTGCGCTGGTCCGGCAGCGGGATGTTTTCCATCAGACGCTCAAACTCGCCACTCTCGAGCTTACGCGCGATGATCCCGACCATGCGGTGCCAGCCGTGCATCGAGACGTAGTTCATCACCTGCTCGTCGCAAAACTTGTTCCAGTAGCGCATGCGTGCCGCGCCGACCGGATCGCGAGGCCGCAACGGGATATCGGGAAAGACGTCCTCCAGGTATTCGTTGATGACAGTTGTATGGGTGATGATCACGCCGTCGTGATCGAGCACCGGCACCTGGCCTTCGGGATTGATCGCTACGAACCAGGCCGCGTGCTGCTCGAACTTGTGTAGATCGACATATATGCTCTGGTAAGGCAGTCCCTTCTCTATGAGTGGAATCATGGACTTGAGCGAATTCGCTGCCGGCTCTGCGTGATAGTATTTGAGCGTCATAGGGAACCTACCGTGGTATGAGAGTGCCCAGCACCCCGCCGTCGACCGCTATCGACTGCCCGGTGATGTGACTGGCGCGATCAGACAATAGGAAGCAAACCAGTTCCGCCAGTTCCTCTGCAGAGCCGATGCGGCCCATGGGAACGCTCTGGCCAAGCCGTGCGCGGATAGCCTGCGGGGAGGCGCCCGGATCCAGTTGCAGGAGCATCGGCGTCTCGATCAGACCCGGCACTACGCAATTGATGCGCACGTTGTGCGGCGCCGCCTCCGCCGCAGCCGCCCGCGCCAGTCCCAGAAGCGCGTGCTTGGATGCGACGTATGCGACGTTGTGAGGCATGCCGCGCTCGCTGGCGAGGCTGCCCGTGACGACGATGCTGCCAGTGCGGCGCTCAAGCATGGCGGGCAGCACCCGCTTGATCGCCCAATAGACGCTGGTGAGATTGGTCCGCAGCACCGTCTCGAAGAGTTCGTCGTCGTAGTTGCACAGCGGCGCGAAGCGCCCACCGCTTCCGGCATTGGCAAACAGTGCCGCCACGGGCCCGAAGGCAGCTTCGGCCTTCCCGATCGCAGCCAGCAGGGACGCACGGTCCGCGACATCGGCAACACAAGAGGCCGCCGTGCCGCCGGCGGCTACGATTCCGTCACGGGCCACGGCAAGTCTCGCCTCGTTGCGCGCGATCAGAAATACCCGTGCGCCGCGCTGCGCCAACATGCGCGCCGTCGCCAGCCCGATGCCGCTGGAGGCACCAGTGACCAGCACGTGGCGGTTGGCGAACTCAGTCAAGCCAACCCCAGCAGTCGCGCCGCATTCCCCTTCATGATCCCAGGCATTACCTCGGGTTTGAAACCCACCTGCTGCGCCGCCTCGAGCCACTTGTCAGGGCGGATCAGCGGGAAGTCCGAGCCGAACATCATCTTCTTGCGCAGCGGCCCGTTGGCGTACTGGATAATCTGCGGCTGGAAATACTTCGGGCTCCAGCCGGAAAGATCGATGTAGACGTTGTCCTTGTGCAGCGCCATCGACAGGCTCTCATCGACCCAGGGCCAGCTCGGGTGCGCCAGTACGATCTTCATATCGGGAAAATCAACCGCAACGTCGTCGATGAGCATTGGCTGGCCCCACTTCAGGCGCACGCCGCCGCCGCCGCGCAGGCCACTGCCCATGCCCGAGTGCCCGGTGTGGAAGATGGCCGGCAGCTTGTGGCCGGCTATCACCTCGTACAGCGGGTAGCCCACCGTATCGGCCGGGTGGATGTTCTGCATGATGCCGTGGAATTTGAACCCGCGGATTCCGTGATTCTCGATGAGGTCGCGCGCCTCGCGCGCGCCCATTCGCCCCTTGCGCGGGTCGATCGAGGCAAACGGAATCACGATGTCGCTGTTCTTGGCCGCGTACTCGGCTATCTCGTAGTTGCTGACGCGCTTGGCGCCCAGACTGCTTTCACAGTCGACTGTGAACAGGCAGAACGCGATCTGCTGCTCGCGATACAGGCTGATGATCTCGGGAATCTTGGGACGCTCGCGCGGCGCCTTGAAGTAGGCCGAGGCCGCATCGAAGAACCGGCCCATGACCGGGTCCTCCGGGTCGTGGCATGAGACCTCGGCATGCACGTGCATGTCTATCGCGCGAATCTTGGACAGCTCAATCATTCGGCACTCTGCGTAGTTTGGGCTCAGTAGCCGAGGATACCCCGGCGCTTCCCAGGTGACGCGATCGGCGGCAACGCACGGGCGCTACCTCCTCAGGCAAGCATCTTGGGGCCGGCGTTCTTCGCCTGTTCGATCTCTGCCGCCCGATCACGCTTGATCGGCACGTCGCGTCCCGCCTGCACCGCTGGGCGCGCGCCAACCAGAGCCAGCCAGCGCTGCAGGTTGCGGAACTCGGCCACGCTGACCCCCGACCATTCGTAGCCGGACACCCAGGGCCACAGCGCCATGTCGGCGATCGAGTAGTCTCCGGCCACGTACTCGTGGCTTGCCAGCTGCAGGTCGAGTATGCCGAACAGGCGCGTCACCTCGCGTTGATAGCGGTCGATGACGGACTGGATCTTTTCGGGGAAGTAGCGGAAGAACACATTCGCCTGCCCCATCATGGGTCCGACCCCTGACATCTGGAACATCAGCCACTGCATCACGCGGCTGCGGCCCTGCAGGTCGCGGGGCAGGAACTTTCCGGTCTTCTCTGCCAGGTAAATCAGTATGGCGCCCGACTCGAAGATGACGAAGCCGTTGTCATCCAGGGTCGGAATGCGGCCGTTGGGGTTGAGCTTGAGGTACCAGTCGGACTTTTGTTCCAGGGTGGCAAAGTCAATGACCTGGACCTCGTACGGCAGACCCATTTCCTCGAGCGCAATCGAGACCTTCCAGCCGTTCGGAGTCGCTGCCGTATAGAGCTTGATGGACATAGTGTTCCTGCCTGCGCCTCTCGTTCGGCGGCGTATTTTCCAACAACTGCGAGCGCGGTAACGGCCCTCAGCCCCAGCGATTGATCTCCGGTCCCACGGCCCAGCTCGCCGCCGGATCAGCAGTGCGCGCCAGCGACAGCGCCTTGGCGACAGCCGGCTGGCGGGCCACGCGATCCAGCCATGCAGCCGTGCGCGACCTGCCCGCGAATGCCGCGGGCACGAGCGGCACCATGCCGGCGAGCCATGCAGCGCTCTCCAGGTCGGCGATCGAGAACTCCCCCATGAGCCACTCCCGCCCGTCCAGGCGCGCCTCGATTTTCTCCACCGCCTGCCCGATCTTGGTCCTACTGTCGGCCAGCTGCTCTTCAGAGAACTCGCCCGAGCCGACCTGTTCCCAGCGCGTGCGCAGGTCCGCGCTGCCGATGGTGCGCGCGAGCGCCTCGGCCGCCTGTGGAGGGTGCGCGTGGCAGCCCAGGTACGCCGCAGCCGGCGCGGTGCGCTCGATCATCTGGCGGCACCAAGTCATCATTTCCCAGCGCGCGTAGGCTTCGGTGGGGCGCAGCGGCGGCCCCTGGCCCACCTCGTCCAGATAGCAGGCGATGAACACCGAGTCGGTCATCGCCTCCTCATCGACCACGAGCACCGGACCTTCCCCCTCGACGCTCATCGCGACCAGCGTGTCCTGCGCGCATGCAAGGGCGTGGCGTTGGCCGCTGGCAAGATCGACGTACACCAGCTGCGCCGGGACCTGCTTGGCGAACAGCGCCGCGAGCACGGTCAGCGAGGGGCCGTTTGGCTCGCCATGATACAAAGTCACGCTCATGCTGGCGCGCTCCGCCCGATGTGCGGCTGCTCGAGGATGGTGACGCGCTTGGCCATGTCGGTCCTGCCCATGGCCCAGCATGCCTTGGTGGCCGGGCGTGCGTAGATCGCGCGCAGCCAGCGCAGTATGTTCGGCGTGAGTTCGTCGTTGGACAGCTTCGGCTGCGACAGCGGCAGCGCAAATGCCAGATTGAAGCCGTTGATGTCGGCCAGGCTGTAGTGATCGCTGGCGAGCCATGGCCGCTGCGCGAGTGCCTGCTCAAGCATGCGGATGCCCAGCGCCACGCGGCGTTGCGACTCCTGCATTTCCGCGGCGCTGAACTGCGCGTAGATGGCCTTGCGCCAGGCGACGCGGCGCTCCGGCAGGGGGATCCGCTCAATCGCGGCCTTGAGATCCGCCGGGTCCTTGGAGCGCACGGCCGGGCCTACGAACACGCTCCAGCCGATCATGGAGAAGCTCGGGCCGAGCCACTGATCCATGAACTTCATCCACCAGCGCACGCGCCACCGGTCGCGCGCCTCGCTCGGCATCAGCTGTGGACCGGGGAACGCCTCGTTCACGTATTCCATGATCGCAGTCGACTCGGTGAGCACGCGCTGCCCGTGCAGCATCGCCGGGATCGTGCCCTGCGGATTGATCGCCAGGTACTCGGGACGATGCTGGTCGAAATTCAGCAGGTCGAGGTAGTGGCTGTTGAAGGGCACGCCTTTTTCCATCAGCGCCAGCATCGGCTTGCCGGAATTGGCGTTTGGTTCCCAGTGGTACAAGGTGACGCTGTGCATCGAGCCCGGCCGTGATTTTGTATGCGTTGCATACCATCCGCGCGGCTGCCGGTCAAGCGGGACGGGCGAGGCGCCTCAGTCAAAGCTCAATCCGACGTAGCTCTCGGCCAGCGCCCGAGAGGCTGCAGCGGACTGAGCCAACTGCTCCAGCTCGGCCAGTTGCAGGCGCTGCGCGAAGGGGTCGTCGGAAAGGCGGTGCAGCAGCGTCGTGAACCACCAGGAAAATCGCGTGGCCTTCCACACCCGCCTCAGTGCACGGGCGGAATACTCATCCAGCAGCGTCCGGCGGCGGCTGCGATAGAACTCGGCGAGGCCCTGTGCCAGAACGCGCACGTCAGCGACCGCGAGATTCAAGCCCTTCGCCCCTGTGGGTGGCACGATGTGCGCGGCATCACCGACCAGGAACAGCTGCCCGAAGCGCATCGGTTCGGTCACGAAGCTCCTCAGTGGCACGATGCTCTTCTCGAGTGACGGGCCCGTCACTAGCCCCGCAGCGTAGCGCGCGGGCAGCCTGGCACGCAGCTCATCCCAGAAACGGCTGTCAGGCCACTGCGCCACGTTGTCCTCGAGCGCGCACTGCAAGTAGTAGCGGCTGCGGTCCTGGGAACGCATGCTGCAAAGTGCAAAGCCGCGCTCGTGATTCGCATACACAAGCTCCTCGTGCAGCGGCGGCACATCGGCCAGAAGGCCCAGCCATCCAAACGGGTATACGCGCTCGAAGTGCGCCAGACTCTCCCGCGGAACGCTTGCCCGACTGACCCCGTGAAAGCCATCGCAACCGGCGATGAAATCGCAGCGCAGCTCATGTGACGTGCCGGCGTGTGTATAGCTTACCCACGGCTGCGGTGTCCCCCAGTCGTGCAGCGCAACCTTGTCTGCCTGCCACAGCAGGGCAGCCGGTGCGACCGCGGCCGCCTTTCCGAGGTCCTTCTGCAGCTCGGTCTGGCCGTACACCAGCACGCTTCGCCCGGTCATTCCCTTGAGATCAATCCGGTGCGAGGTGTTGCCGAAGGCGACGTCGAAGCCGTCGTGCACGAGTCCGTCGCGCAACAGGCGCTGGCCGACCCCCGCCTCCGTGAGTACTTCGACCGTGGTCCACTCCAGAAGTCCCGCGCGCACGCGAGCTTCAACGTATTCCTGGGAGCGGCGCTCGAGTACGACCGAGTCGATACCGTTGCGGCGCAATAGCTGTGCGAGCAACAGCCCGGAAGGCCCGGCACCGATGATCGCCACCTGCGTAGAGCGCACCATCACTCGCCCGCGCCGGTCGCCGCACCGCGCCTGGCCTGCCGGGAGGCGGCCGAGCGCGCGTGGCGCCGCAGGCCTTCCACCAGCTGCGCCTGCACCTGCGTTGGACGCCAGCCGCGACGCACCGTGAGTCCGATCGACCGCGTCACGGCGCCAAATGGGTGCGGCAGGGCGACCAACTGGCGGGTCGCCAGTTCATGGTGGATCTGGTGCTCCGAAGCGAGCATCACGCGATCACTGGCCAGTAACATCGAGCGCGCCGCCGCCAGCGAGCTGCACTCGATCGGGGTTGCCGGCGGCGCGTCCAGTCGCTCAACCAGCGCGTCAAAATGACGGCGCAGCGGGGAATCGCGCCGCGGCGCAATCCATGGGAAGCGTGACAACATTGCCAGACTCGGCACACCGCGCCCGGCCAGCGCATGCCGCGCACCCACGACGATCGCCAGCGGATCATCGAACAGGTGCTCCTGCACGATGTCCTCGTACGGCAGGGGATCCCGCAAGGCCCCGACCAGCACGTCAGCGGAACCCCGGCGCAGTGCGCCCAGCATGCTTTCATACGGGCCATCCAGGATGCTGATCCCGTGCTCGGGTCTTTCCTCGGCGAACTCCAGCACCGCGCGCGCCACCAGCACGCTGCGGGCCAGGGGCATGGCGCCGATCACGGTCGCACCGCTGCCGGTGCCATGGGCGGCGGCAACCTCGGCCTGCGCCTGGGCAATCTCCGCAAACGCCAGCCGGCTGCGCACCGCGAGCCGTTCCGCCTCCCGGGTGGGACGCACGCCGAAGCTTGTGACCTCGAACAGTTCGGTGCCAAGGGTCTTCTCCAGCTGCCGCGCGGCGCGGTGCACGGCAGTGCGCACGCGTCCGGCACGGCGCGCGGCACGGGCAAAGGCACCCTCCTCCACCACGGCGATGAGCGCGCTCAGCTGCGTAGAGGTTATCCCGCGCAGGACATCCGCGTTTCCCCCGCTGGCCGGCCGGCTGCGCGCCGCGAGCAGCGCGTCCCGCAGCATCTGCAAGGCGCGCTCGACCCGTTCGGACGATGCGCGACCGGCGTCCGTGAGCACAAGGCCGGAGTAACTGCGGTTCAGCAGGCGGGCCCCCAGCGCCGCCTCGATATGGCGCACTGCCTGGGTGACCGCCGGCTGGCTCAGGTGCGCCGCGCGCGCCGCGGCGCTCACGCTGCCGCGCCGGACGACCTGGTCGAACAGCATCAGGTGTCGCAGGTTGGGCGTGGCACCGGGGCCCGGGGCTGCTCGGATCCTCATGTCCACAATTTCTTATACCTGGACCGGAATTGCAATTACCTGCCACCGCCTGTTCAGGCGGACAATCGACCGTCCCCGAGGCTGCAGGTGCCACTCATGAACGTCGTGTACACCAACATCCGCCGCGCCGACGCCGAGGTCGTGAATGGTCTGGGGCGCTGCGGCGTGGCAACGGTCCACGAGGCGCAGGGTCGCACCGGCCTGCTGGGACCTGTGCTGCGGCCCATTTACCCCGGAGCCCGCATCGCCGGCTCGGCGATCACGGTGAGTCTTGCACCGGCGGACAACTGGATGATCCATGTGGCCGTCGAGCAGTGCCAGGCCGGCGACGTGCTGGTCGTCGCGCCCACGTCCTATTCGGACGCGGGCTATTTCGGGGAGCTCCTGGCCGGTTCGCTGGCTGCACGCGGGGTGCGTGGCCTCGTCATCGATGCGGGCGTCCGCGACGTGCGCGAGCTGTCGGCCATGGGGTTTCCGGTCTGGTCGAAGGCCGTCAATGCGCAGGGAACCGTAAAGGAGACGCTGGGCTCGGTGAATGTGCCCATCGTGTGCGCAGGTGGCATGGTAAGCCCCGGTGACGTGGTGATCGCCGACGACGACGGGGTGTGCATTGTCCCGCGAGGCGAAGCGGCGGCAGCACTCAAGGCAAGCGAGGCCCGCGAAGCCAAGGAAGCCACCGTCCGCGCACGGCTGCAAAAAGGCGAACTGGGCCTGGACCTGTACGGCATGCGCGACAAGCTCGCGCAGCGCGGCCTGGTCTACCGCGAGCAAGCACTGCCGGAGTGATGCGACATGCTGCACGCCATTCCCAGCACCCTCATGCGCGGCGGCACCTCCAAGGCCCTGTATTTTCACGCCAGGGACCTGCCGAAATCAGCCGCGGCCCGCGACCGGGTACTGCTCGCTGCCATGGGCTCGCCGGATCCGCGGCAGATCGATGGCGTTGGCGGCGCGCACCCGCTCACCAGCAAGATCGCGATCATCAGCCCCTCGGAGCGGCCCGATGCGGACGTGGACTATCTGTTCCTCCAGGTCGTAGTCGACAAGGCCGAGGTCAGCGATTCGCAGAATTGCGGCAACATCCTGGCAGGCGTGGGTCCCTGGGCAATCGAGAATGGTCTGGTGCGCATCACGGGGAATTCCACGGCGGTGCGCATTCACATGCTCAATACCGCGAGCATTGCCGTGGCACACGTGCCGACGCCCCGCGGCGCGGTGGAGTATGAGGGTGACGCCCGCATCGATGGAGTACCGGGAAGTGCCGCGGCGATCCCTATCGATTTCCTGGACGTGGCGGGCTCCACCTGCGGAACGCTGCTGCCGACCGGCTCGCCGAGCGACTACGTCGAGGGCATCGAGGTGACCTGCATCGACAACGGCATGCCAGTCGTGGTCCTCCGTGCGGCAGACCTCGGCAAACGCGGCGATGAGTCCCCTGAGGCACTCGAAGCCGATGCCGCCCTCACGGCGCGAGTCGAGCGCATCCGGCTGGCCGTGGGACCGAGAATGAACCTCGGCGACGTCACCAGGAAGACCGTGCCCAAGATGTGCCTCGTGTCACCCGCGCGCCACGGCGGGGTCATCGCAACGCGAACTTTCATACCACACCGGGTGCATGAGGCGATCGGGGTGCTTGGGGCGGTCAGCGTGGCCACCGCTTGCCTCACGCCGGGCTCGGTGGCCGCCGCAGTCGCCGGGATCAGCCCGCATTCGGGGTCACAACGCCTGGAGATAGAGCACCCCACCGGATTCTTCACCGTGGAGATGGACGTCACGCTGGCCGCCGGCAGCATCACGGTCAACCGCTCCGCGCTGTTGCGTACGGCGCGCAAGCTGATGCAAGGAGAGGTATTTGTGCCCTCGAGCGCGTGGAGCGAGCCGTGAGCCGCGCGCAGCGCCGTACGTTGGTCGGCCTGGGAGAGGTCGGCCAAGTGCTGGCGAACGATCTGAGCGCTGCAGGCTGTGCCAACCTGCACGCTTGGGATCGGCTCTTTGCCGTGGCGGGCAGCGCGCCCAGGCGTGCAGCCGCAGCGCTGCCGTCTCTCAGGCCTGCCAGTTCCATGGCCGAGGCGGTGACCGGCAGTACCCTTGTGATCTGCGCGGTAACCGCGGGCGAATGCGTAGCCGCGGCGCGGGAGGCCGCCGCGGCACTCACCCCTGGGGCGTTCTATGTGGATTTGAACTCGGTATCGCCGGGCACCCGTCACGAGGCCGCGTGCGCCATTGAGGCAGGCGGTGGCCGCTATGTGGAGGCCGCTGTCATGTCCCCGATCGGCCCGCAGCGGATCGCCTCGCCAATATGGCTGGGTGGCCCGCATGCGCGAGACTTCCTGCCCCTGGGGCAGTCACTGGGATTCACCGGCGCGGCCGTGTATTCGGAGACGATCGGTGCTGCCTCTGCGGCCAAGATGTGCCGCAGCGTCATCATCAAGGGAATGGAAGCGCTGCTCGCCGAGTCGCTGTTGACGGCCCGGCGTCACGGCGTCGAGGATGCGGTACTGGGTTCTCTTGGTGACCTGTTCCCCGTCGGGGACTGGCGCAAGCTTGCCCGTTACATGATCTCCAGGTCGCTGCAGCACGGTCAACGGCGTGCAGAGGAGATGCGCGAAGCGGCGCGCACCGTGGCGGAGGCCGGTTTCGAGCCGTGGATGAGCCGCGGCTGCGTCGAGCGGCAGGCATGGGCCAGCGGCCACGCCCAGGCACTAAGCGCGACAGGCCTGACTGAGATGCTCGACAATCTCTTGGCGCAAGTGCCACCGCCAGAGCGATCGCAGGAGCCCGCGTACCCATGATCATCGACTGTCACGGCCATTACACAACCGCTCCCGCCGCCCACCAGAAATTCCGCGACGCACAGATCGCGGCACTCAAGGACCCAACGGCGCCATTGGCAAATCCAGGCGCCATTTCGGACGACGAGATCCGCGAAACCATCGAAAAGAACCAGCTGCGGCTGCAGAAGCAGCGTGGCTCGGACCTGACGGTGTTCTCCCCGCGCGCCTCGGCGATGGGCCATCACCTCGGTAACGAAGCGGTTTCAGCGGCCTGGGCCCGCGCAAATAACGACCTCATCCGGCGCGTGGTGGACCTGTATCCGGAGAACTTCGTCGGCGTTTGCCAGCTGCCGCAGTCCCCGGGCGTGCCGATCGCGCATTCGGTCGCCGAACTTGAGCGCTGCGTGCGCGAGCTGGATTTCATCGGCTGCAACCTGAATCCCGATCCCTCCGGGGGGCACTGGACATCGCCCCCGCTCACCGACCGGCACTGGTACCCGTTCTACGAAAAGATGGTGGAGCTGGACGTGCCGGCGATGGTGCATGTCTCCGCCTCCTGCAATCCGAATTTCCACGCCACCGGCGCTCACTACATCAACGCCGACACCACCGCGTTCATGCAGTTCATCGAGGGGGATCTGTTTCACGACTTCCCGATGCTGCGCTTCATCATTCCACACGGCGGCGGCGCGGTTCCCTATCACTGGGGTCGCTATCGCGGCCTCGCGGACATGCTCAAGCGGCCCCCACTGGAGCAACACGTGATGAAGAACGTGTTCTTCGACACCTGTGTCTATCATCAGCCCGGGATAGATCTCCTGGTACGTGTCATCGACATCGACAACATCCTGTTCGGCTCCGAAATGGTCGGCGCCGTGCGTGGCATCGACCCGCAGACCGGTCATTACTTCGATGACACCCGACGCTACATCGATGCGCTTGCCATCCCCGCCGCCGACAAGGAGCGCATCTTCGAAACCAACGCCCGGCGGGTATTTCCGCGCCTGGATGCGCGACTCAGAGCGCGCGGGTTGTGAGTGCCCCCAGCAGCATCCGCCCCGGCGATCCGGCCTGGCCCGCGCTGGCCGCATCCGGGCCGTTCACTATGGATGCTGACTGGCTGCCGTTTCACCCGGCACCCAGCCGGCCGCACTTCCGGCCGCCACCTGGCGCAGTGGACGCACACTGCCACGTGTTCGGACCGGGTGCCCGGTTCCCGTATGCGCCGCAGCGCAAGTACACCCCGTGCGATGCGCCCAAGACGAAGCTGTGGGGCCTGCGCGACTATCTGGGCTTTGAGCGCAACGTCATCGTGCAGGCCACCTGTCACGGGGCCGACAATCGCGCCCTGGTCGATGCCCTGCGCAACTCATCGGGCCGCGCGCGCGGCGTGGCGACCGTGGCGCCGGGAATTTCCGACCGCGAGCTCGCCGAGCTCGACGAGGCCGGGGTACGCGGAGTGCGCTTCAACTTCGTCAAGCGCCTGGTCGATACCACGCCGCGCGAGGTGCTGTTGCAGATCGCACGACGTGTCGCGCCACTCGGGTGGCATGTCGTCATCTACTTCGAGGCCGCGGAACTGCCCGAGCTCTATGACTTCTTTGCCTCGCTGCCGACCACGGTCGTCGTGGATCACATGGGCCGACCGGACGTCACCAAAGACCCTGACGGAGCTGAGTTCGGACTGTTCGTGCAACTGATGCGCGAGCAGCCCAACATCTGGTCCAAGGTCAGCTGCCCTGACCGGCTGTCGCGAACGGGTGCGCCGGGGTACGACGATGTCGTCCCCTTCGCGCGGCGGCTGGTGGAGAGCTTCCCGGACCGGGTGCTGTGGGGGACGGACTGGCCGCACCCGAACCTCAAGACACATATGCCTGACGATGGCGCGCTGGTCGATTTCATTCCCCGGATCGCGCCCACCGCGCAGCTGCAACGGCAGTTGCTGACCGATAACCCGGCACGCCTTTACTGGAGCCGCTGAGGAACGCCCATGAGCCCTGATGGACCGCAGGCCCGCGTGTCGGGCGCCAACCGCACGGGCGGGGAGAGAACTTAATGGCCCGCATCACCGCCGGCGTTACCACCTCGCACGTCCCGGCCATCGGCGCCGCCCTGGACAACGGCAAGTCGCAGGATGCCTACTGGGCGCCGGTATTTGCCGGCTATGACTTCTCCAAGCGCTGGATCGCTGAACAGAAGCCGGATGTTGTCATCCTGGTCTACAACGATCATGCCTGCGCCTTCAGCCTCGACATCGTGCCGACCTTTGCCATCGGCTGCGCGGCGCAGTTCACGCCGGCGGACGAGGGATGGGGACCGCGACCCGTGCCGGTCGTCCAGGGCCACCCGGAACTGGCATCGCACGTTGCCCAGCTGGTGATCCAGCAGGATTTTGATCTGACCATCGTGAATCGCATGGACGTCGATCACGGCCTGACCGTGCCGTTGTCACTGCTCTTCGGGCAGCCCGCGGCATGGCCGGTGAAGGTGATTCCCATAGCAGTCAACGTGGTGTTGTATCCACCGCCCTCCGGAAGGCGTTGCTATGAGCTCGGCAAGGCGATCCGCCGCGCAGTCGAGGCGTTCGATACCGATCTCAACGTGCAGGTCTGGGGCACCGGCGGGATGAGTCACCAGCTGCAGGGACCGCGGGCCGGCCTCATCAACCAACCCTGGGACCAGCGCTTCATCGACGGTCTGATCAATGATCCGGAGACGCTCTCGCGCATGCCACACCTTGAATATGTGCGCGAGGCCGGATCCGAGGGTATTGAGCTGGTGATGTGGTTCATCATGCGCGGCGCGCTCAGCGAGAAAGTCCGCACCGCCCACCGCTTCTACCACGTGCCCGCGTCCAACACCGCGGTCGGTCACCTGGTGCTGGAGAGCCTGCCATGAAGGTTATCCTCGCAGGCGGGGGCGCTTTCGGCGCAAAACACCTGGACGCCATCAAGACCATTGGCAACGTGGAGGTGGTCTCCCTCGTCGGCCGGACGCTGGAGCCGACCCAGACTCTGGCGAGGAGCTACGGCATCGGGCACGCAACGACCGACTTGTCGGAAGCACTGCAACGACCCGGCGTGCAGGCAGCCATACTGGCGACCCCGACGCAGCTGCATGCCTCCCAGGCCATCGCCTGCCTCAAGGCCGGCAAGCATGTGCAGGTCGAAATACCGCTGGCTGACAGCCTGGCTGACGCGCAGGCGGTGGCAGACCTGCAGAAGCAGACCGGCTTGGTGTGCATGGTCGGGCACACGCGCCGCTTCAACCCATCGCACCAGTGGCTCCGCAGGAGGATCGCCATGGGCGAGCTGGCGATCCAGCAAATGGACGTACAGACATACTTCTTCCGTCGCACGAACATCAATGCGCTCGGCCAGGCGCGCTCATGGACCGATCACCTGCTCTGGCACCATGCGGCGCACACCGTGGACCTGTTCGCCTATCAGACCGGCGCGCCGGTAACGATCGCGCACGCCGTGCAGGGTCCGCTGCACCCGAGGCTCGGCATCGCCATGGACATGTCCATCCAGCTCAAGAGCGCCACTGGGGCGATCTGCACCCTGTCCCTGTCCTTCAACAACGACGGTCCGCTGGGCACCTTCTTCCGGTATATCTGTGACAACGGCACCTACATCGCCCGCTACGACGACCTGATTGACGGCAGGGACCAGAAGATCGACGTGTCACACGTCGATGTGTCTATGAACGGGATTGAGCTGCAGGACCGTGAATTCTTCACGGCCATCGAGGAACACCGCGAGCCGAACGCGAGCGTTGCGCAAGTGCTGCCCTGCTATCGCACCCTCGCCGGTCTCGAACGGCAACTGCAGGCCCAGGGTTAGCCGCTCAGCCAGAGGAAGTCCCCGTACGATGGTACCCATGCAGTCATTCACGACTTCCGGCCTCGACCCGCGCCGCAAGCTCGCTTACTGGAACGAGCGCGCCGGTGAGAGCTTCTCGCCCCTGGTGTCGGATCCGGCGGACATCCGCGCCTTCCACGGCTCGATCGAGCGCACTGCGATCGGGGACTTGACTCTAGCCGAGGCCTGCACCGAGGCGCAGACGGTGCGCCACTCGCGCGCGCACGTGGCGCGCACGCGCGGTTCGTTGTTCTTTCTCATGCTGCAGCTGAGCGGCGAGAGCCGCAATCGGCAGGACGGGCGCGAGGCGTTCCTCAGGCCCGGCGACTTTACGCTGTGCGACACCACGCAGCAGTACGAGATCGTCTTTCCCGGGGCGAACCGCATGCTGGTGATGGGAATCCCGGACACACAGCTGCGCCGCCAGATCGCCTGTCCGGAGTCCCTCGTGGCGGTGCCGGTACGCGCGGGCGGCGGCGTCGCCGCCCTGTTCTCGAGGTTCCTGCGCGATTTCTGGGTGGCCTGTCACCAGGAGCTGGACCCCGAGGCCGCCGCGCGCGTCTCGGGTGCGGTCCTCGACCTGCTCGGTGCCACCTATGCCGATGTGCCGCGTGCGCACTGCGAACGCCCGGCGGTCGCCACGACCCAGCGTATCCGCATCCTCAACCACATTGAGGCGCACCTGCACGATCCGGAGCTCACGCCGACCCGCGTGGCGCAGTCCTGCCGCATCACGCCGCGCTACCTGCATCACCTGTTCGCAGAGTCGGAGGAAACCGTCGGACGTTACCTGCTCAGGCGTCGACTGGAGGAGTCTGCCCGCGCCTTGGCTTCGGCGGTGCAGCTGGGGCGCACGGTCGCGGAGATCGCCTTCGACCACGGCTTCAACAGCCCGACGCATTTCGGCCGCGCGTTCCGTTGCAGGTTCGGCATGACGCCTCGCGAATACCGCGAGTGCCATGCGGCTGGCGCCGGCGCCGCTGCGGCCGCTGTGCCGCCTGCGCGCGCCGCGCACCCTAGATGAAGGAGCGGATCGGGTCCTTGCCGTCCCAGGAGAGGCTCTCGCGGTAGAACCGGCCGAATACCTCCTCGAAGGCGCCGCCGAGTTCGATCAGCTCCGTGAAGCCGGGCAGCACTTGCGTGGTATCCATGTAGGCCACCCGTCCGCCACTGGGTACGGCGGCGAGGAAGCCGAGTTGGTAGCCGGCACCTTGGTACTTGGCCACCTCCGCGTCGAAGTTCCAGGTCGCCAGGCCCCAGTGATGAAAACCATAGCCGCGCCGTTCCACCACCTCGCGGTACACCGATGGCGCATCGTTCTTCATCTGGATGAGCTCGATGTTCATGTGGCCGGCAAAACCCATGGCGAGGGTAATTTCCGCCTTCGAAGGCTGCCCGCGGTACACCGGGTTGTCACCGGTGAAATGCTCGAGCACGAACCACGGCCCGACCCGCAGTGTCCGGCTCCACTGGGAAATCGCCGCTCGCAGGTCCGGCACCACGTAGGACATCTGGATGATGCCGTCGTCCGGCTGACCGAATCCCACCTGACCCATAGCCTGCCCCTCGCTTGATCCCGGCCTGGTCGACCCCGACGCGGCGCGCGACCGGACGCCGTCAGCTGACTGTACGCGCAGGTCCCGTGCCCCGCCAGAAACACGCTGCTGAACGCAGTACGGCTCAACCGACAGCGAAATCGGCGGTGGCTGCGGAGGGCAAGCCGCTCACCGGCCGCTCGGGTACAGTGGCGGTCTGGACCTGGGGGACCGCAGGAACACTATGCGCTACGAACAGCGACTCATCTGGGTGCTCGGCATCACCTTCGGCTTCCTGTTCTTCGATCGCAACGCGGCCAGCTACCTGATGCCGTTCATCACCGACGACCTGCACTTCAACAACAAGCAGGTCGGCCTGGTTGCCTCGGCGCTTTCCTTCACCTGGGCCCTGTCGGCCTACCTCGGTGGCGCGCTGTCGGACCGCACCGGCAGGCGCAAGGCGGTGCTGCTCGCGAGCGTCATCGCCTTCTCGCTATGTTCCTTCCTCTCGGGCCTCGCCGGCTCGTTCGTGGCGCTGCTCGGGGCACGCCTGCTCATGGGGCTCGCCGAGGGGCCATTCCTGCCGGTGTGCCAGTCGCTCGTCGCCAGCGAGTCGGATCCCGCGCGGCGCGGCCACAACATGGGGGTCATGCAGAACTTCGGCAGCAACATCCTCGGCTCCTTCCTCGCGCCGCTGGTCATGGTGGCCATCGCCCAGCACTGGAGCTGGCGCGCGGCGTTCTTCCTGGCCGGTGTCCCGGGACTGCTGATGGCGGCGCTGCTGGCGCGCTACGTGCGCGAGCCGCTGCACCAGCCCGCCGCGGAGCTCGCCGCCGGCGGCACGGCGACGGACCTCAATCCCCTCGCCATGCTGCGCCACCGCAACATCCTGCTGTGCGTGCTCATGAGCATCGTCATGGTCGCCTGGATGGTGCTGGGCTGGGCCTTCCTGCCGCTCTTCTACACCAAGTTCCGCCACATCTCGGCAAGCTCGATGGGCGTACTCATGAGCGTGCTCGGGCTGTCAGCCGCGTTCTTCAGCTTCGTGGTGCCGCGGCTGTCAGACCGCTTCGGTCGCCGCCCGGTCGTATTCGCGTTCAACCTGATCGGCGTGGGCGTACCGCTGGCCGCGCTCTACTGCGACAGCTCGCTGTACCTGCTCGGCGCTCTGATCTTCCTCTGCTGGTCCGCCAGCGGCACATTCCCGGTGTTCATGGGGACCATCCCGTCGGAGACCATTCCGGCACGCTACGTGGCGACCTCGCTCGGGCTTACGGTCGGAATCGGGGAGATCCTGGGAGGCGTCGGGGCGCCGGCCGGAGCCGGCTGGGCCGCTGATCGCTACGGCCTGGCGGCACCGATGCTCATCCAGGCCGGCTGCGCGCTCTTCGGCGCACTCCTGGCACTGGGCCTGAAGGAGACCGCCCCCAGGCGCGTGGGCGCGGTAGCCGGGCAAGCCCGGCTCGCCACCTGAAGGCCTGCGCGGCGCATGCCCGGCACGACCGTCACCGTTCGCGAGGCCGTCTTCGCGCTGCTGCGCGACTTCGGGCTGACGACCGTCTTCGGCAATCCCGGTTCCACCGAGCTGCCGATGTTCCGCGACTTCCCGGACGACTTCCGCTACGTGCTGGGCCTGCAGGAGTCCGTGGTGGTCGCCATGGCGGATGGCTTCGCGCAGGCCGGCGGCGGCGCGGCACTGGTGAACCTGCACTCGGCCATCGGCCTGGGGCACGGCATGGGCAGTCTCTTCACCGCCTACCGCAACCAGACGCCGCTGGTGGTGACGGCCGGCCAGCAGGCGCGCTCCATCCTGCCATTCGAGCCGTTCCTGTACTCGGAACAAGCCACCAACCTGCCGCGCCCATACGTGAAGTGGAGCTGCGAGCCGGCGCGCGCCGCGGACGTGCCGGCGGCCGTGGCACGTGCCTACTACGTGGCCATGCAGCCCCCGCGCGGCCCGACATTCGTGTCCGTGCCCGTCGATGACTGGGACCGGCCCTGCGAGCCCCTCGCGGTGCGCGAGGTCAGCCACAGCGTCAGCGGCGACCCTGTCCTGCTGCGGGGCGCGGCCGCGCGCCTTGCCGCCGCGCGGCGCCCGGTCTTCGTCGTAGGTGCCGCGGTGGCGCGCGATGGGGCGTGGCAGGAACTCATCGCGCTGGCCGAGCAGCACCAGGCGCCGGTATGGGCAAGCCCGCTGTCTGCGCGCAACAGCTTTCCGGAGCAGCATCCGCTGTTCGCCGGCTTCCTGCCCGCGGACCGTGCCGCGATCGTCGCGGCGCTGCAAGGGTACGACCTGGTCCTGGTACTCGGCGCACCGGTGTTCACGTATCACGTCGAGGGTGAGGGCCCGCACATCCCGGCAACGGCCTCCCTGATACAGCTGACCGACGACCCGGCCGCCGCCGCACGCGCGCCGGTCGGACTGTCCATCGTCACCGACCTCCGGCTCGGGATCAGCGCCCTCCGCGCGGTGGCGGCGCCGGCCCGCATGGCCCCGGCGGTCCGCCGCGGTGTCCGGTTGCTGCCGCCGGAGCGCCTGACCGACGGGTATCTTCTGCAGCAGATCGCGGCGCTGCGACCCTCCGACAGCATTGTCGTGGAGGAAGCCCCCAGCAGCCGCGCGGCGATGCATGACCACCTGCCGTTTTCGACGCCCGACTCGTTTTACACCTGCGCCAGCGGCGGTCTCGGCCACGGCTTGCCGGCCGCGGTCGGGGTCGCGCTCGCACGACCTGGATGCAAGGTGATCAGCATCCTGGGCGACGGCTCTGCCATGTACGCCATCCAGGGACTGTGGAGCGCCGCAGAACTCGCCGTGCCGGTTGCCTTTGTGATCATCAACAACGGCGGCTATCGCGCGCTGGATGAATTCGCACCGCACTTCGGGTTGGCCACCCCACCCGGGACGCGCCTTGCGCACCTGGATTTCTGCGCCCTCGCGCGCGCTCAGGGAGTCGAAGCGATGCGCGTCAGCGCGTGCGCAGAGCTTGATGCGGCACTGCGCATGGCGTTCCGAGCCACGCAGCCGATCCTCCTCGAGGTGTGCGTCGCCCGCTAGCCGCGGAGCGAACGAGGCCGCAGCCCCGCAAGGCTCAGTCGTAGAACTGGGGCGCCTTCTTCAGCCCGGCGTAGGTGGCCGCGTCATGCTGAATCCACATCGTGGCGCCGGTCTGGTGCAGGAACTGATCCACCTGCCTGCGCGTCTGCCGCGTCATGGCCCCATCGAAGTCGAAGCTCGGCACGCGGTCGAGTGTGCGCTCCTCGGGCAGATGGTAGAGGTCTCCCTCCAGCAGCAAGGGCCCGAAGCGCGCCAGCCGCAGGAACAGCATCTGGTGCCCGGGGGTGTGGCCGGGGGCGGTCTTGATGATCACGGTGCCGTCACCAAACACGTCGTGGTCCGCGTTGTTGAGCGTGATGCGCTTGGCGTCCCTGAGCCGGTCATAGGTCTCGGGCGAGCGGATCGCCAGCTCCGCATCGCTGAACATGGCGTCATATTCGGCCTGCTGCACGATCCAGGTGGAAGCTGCGAACAGGTTAGCGTTGGCGGTATGGTCGGCGTGGTAGTGCGACATCGCCAGGTAAGTGATGTCCCTGGGCTGATAGCCGAGGGCTGCGAGCTGCGTCGTCAGGCGATGCCTCGCCTTCAGGTATTTCTGCTGCACGATTTCCGTGCCGTCATCGGGGATAGCCTTGTCCGGCACCTGCCCCACCTCCCAGATGAGCGTGCCTTTCGGGTGCACGATGAGGTAGCACGGGCTCACGAAGCCGACCTCGCGGCCCACCTCCTCGGGCTTGAGGCCGAACAGCCCCGGGTCCATCGCCGAGATCGTCCCGCAATCCAGGATGTACAGCCGCAGCTTCTTGGGCGTCGGTGCACCCAGGGCTGGCTGCGCGAGGGTGAGGCCCACGCTCAGGACGGCGGCGAGCGTCGCGGCGCTCAACTGCCGCAGCAGCGCTGAAATCCTCAGGGTCATGCGCTGCTTCTCAGGCTGGAGGGAGGCGCCCGCTCAGGCACTGGCGCCGGGGCGTGCGCCGCTTTGGGGGGCCTCAGGTATCTTCACCCCGTGCTCGACAAAGGCCTCGTTCGCGATGCGGAAGCTGTCCACGGCGGCAGGCACGCCCCCGTAGATCATGACCTGCAGGAACACCTCGCAGATCTCCTCGGGGGTCACCCCGTTGGTCAGTGCGCCGCGGATGTGGGCCTTCAGCTCGTGCGGACGGTTGAGGACACCGATCATCGCCAGGTTCAGCATGCTGCGCTGCTTGCGATCCAGCCCGGCCCGGCCCCAGACCTTGCCCCAGCAATACTCGGTCACCAGCTTCTGCAGGGGTGCATTGAAACTGTTGACGCTCGCGAGCGCCCGGTTCACGTACTCCGCGCCGAGCACGGCCTTGCGAATCTTCAGTCCTTCCTCGTATGCGTCATCCGGCACGGGTCTCTCCTGCGGGTCGTGGGAAGCAGATCATACGACCGGCAGCGGCAAACCCCCCTTTTGGGTGGAGATGGCCGCGGCGGGCTGCCACTAGACTGAGACTGGGGAGCGGGTGTGCAAGGGGGACCTGTGCCGGAATCCTTCGATATCGTCACGGTCGGTTCCGGTCACAACGGGCTGGTGGCTGCCGCCTACCTGGCCGTGGCCGGCAAGAAGGTTGTGGTGCTCGAGCGCAATTCCTGGCTCGGCGGCGGTGTGGTCACCCGCGAGCTGACGGTGCCGGGCTTCCGGCACGACCAGCATTCCATGGCCCACATCTTCATCCAGGGTAACCCGCTGCTCCTGGAGGACGAGCTGAAGCTGAAAGCCCGGTTTGGGCTGCGCTACCTATTCCCGGAATCGCCCATGTCCTCGCTGTTCGAGGACGGCCAGACGCTGGCGCTGTACCGCGACCGCGAGCGCTCCTGCGCGGAAATCGCGAAGTTCTCCCGCGCCGATGCCGAGGCTTTCCGCCGCCTTGCCGGGCAGGCGGCGGCCTGGCTCCCCATGATCGCCGCCACGCTGTACTCGGCGCCGATGCCGCTCGGGGCATCCACGGCGATGCTGGACCAGTCGCGCGAGGGACGCGAACTGTGGCGGATAGGTCAGATGAGTACCCACGAACTGCTGTGCCGCACCTTTGAGAATGACCGGGTACGGATGCACTTTGCCCGCGTGGCCGCCGAGAACCTGGTCGCCCCGGATGAGAAGGGAACCGGCATCGGGATCTATATCTTTCTCGGCTTCCTCGAGGCCTACGGTTTCGGAGTAGCGGTCGGCGGCAGCGGCAGCCTGACCCAGGCGCTCGTGAAGTGCATCGAGGCGCACGGCGGTCGCGTGCTCACCGACGTCGACGTGGCGCAGGTGCTCACGAGTGCAGGCAAGGTGACCGGCGTGCGCAGCCGCGACGGCCGCGAGTTTACCGCGCGGGAGGCGGTGATTGCGGCCATCCACCCGCATCACCTGGGGCGGCTGGTGCAGGGCATCGACCCGGGGATCGCCGCGGATGCCGCCGCCACCGAGATCTCCGCCAATGCCTGCATCACCGTGCACGCAGCCCTCAGGGAACCGCTGCGCACCCTGCACGGGCAGCCGCTGCGCTCGGTGATGACCGAGCTGCTGCCCACGCGTTACGAGCAGCTGCGCCGTTCGTTCGATGATCTGCGCTACGGGCAGCTGTCGAGTTATCCGTTGATCGGCCTCGGCTCGCTGTCCGAGTTCGACAGCTCGCGGGTTCCGCCCGGGCAGGCGACCCTGCATGCCTGGGACTACGTTCCCTATGAACGCGCGGACGGGCGCTCGTGGGACGAGACCAAGGCGCAGTACGCCCAGCGCATGCTCACCCACATGTCCCGCTTCCTCCCGAACCTGACCCCGGAGAACCTCATCGCCTGGCACTGCGACTCTCCGCTGGACATGGAGCGCACCTCCTCAAGCTTCGTGCGCGGCGACCTGCACGGCATCGCCATGCCCAGCTACCAGCTCGGCGCACACCGCCCGACGCCGGAACTCGGACAGTTCGTGGTGCCCGGCACCGCCGGACTGTACCTGGTGGGACCCTTCCAGCATCCCGGCGGCGGCGTGTTCGGCGCCGGACGGGCCACCGCGCAGCGGCTGTGCGAGGACCTGAAGATCGATTTCGCGCAGATCCCGCGGATGGCCTGAGCCGCAGCGGCCCGATGCGGGCGGAGGAGCGGGCCGCCGTCAGCCGGCGGCCGCGATGCCGCCGTCGATGTGCAGGATCTCGCCGTTGATGAACGCGGCAGCGGGACTGAGCAGGAATACGGCCGCCGCGGCGACGTCGTCCTCGTGGCCGAGCCTGCGCAGGGGAATGGTGCGCGCGCGTCGTTCGTATTCTGCCGGGTCGTTCAGGCCCATGGCCCCGGGGGTCGGTACCGAGCCGGGCGCCAGTGCGTTGACGCGTACCCCGCGTGGCCCGAGCTCGGCGGCCAGCGTCCGGGTCAGCGTCGTAAGGGCGCCCTTCACCGCGCTGTAGAGCGCGGTGTTCGGATAGCCGCGCTCGGCCACCGGGGAACCCATGTTGATGAGCGCGGCGCCACGCCCGGCCTTCATGTGCGCCAGCAGCGCCTGGCTGCCCCAGATCGCCCCCTTGATGCCGATCCCGAGCATCTGATCGGCCACGGCCTCGGTAATCGCGGCGATGGGCTCGTAGCGCAGCAGCATGGCGTTGTTGATGACGGCGTCGAGGCCGTCGTGCTCGCGGGCGAACTGGCCGGCGGCTTCCATCAACGCCGTCCGGTTGGCCACGTCGGCCGCGTACGCGCAGGCGCGGCCGCCGGCGGCGCGGATCTGCTGCGCCGCCTCGGTGACGGTCGCCGCGTCGATGTCGATGAGACCCACAGCGGCCCCGCCCTGCGCGAGCCGCACGGCGATCGCGCGCCCGAGGCCCCGCCCGGCGCCGGTGATCAGGACCGCCTGCTCGGCAAGCTCAGGTGGCGGTGGCACGAGCGATCCTGCGCATTACAGCGCCCCGTAGAGTGCGTCGATGAGCCGCGCCGCCCGCGGGCCATTGGTGCCCACGGCGTGCATGCGGTTCGCGGCGTACGAGAAGCCGAGCCGCGCATCCGGATCGGCGAACCCGAGCGAGCCGCCGATGCCGTGATGACCGAAGGCGCGCAGGTTCGGTCCCATGTACACCGCCGCGGGGGTATTCAGCAGGATGCCGAGCCCCTGGTGGTAGGGCCGGTCCTGCATGAGCTCGGTGATGTTGTGCTGCTCGGTGGTCACGGCGGCGATGGTGGCGGGGCGCGTCAGTCGTATCCCGTCCAGCTCGCCGCCGCGGGCGAAGGCGCCGTAGATCCGCGCCACCCCGCGCGCGTTACCGTGGCCGTTGCCGCTGGCGATCTCGCGCTCGCGCCAGATACTGGAGTTGAGTGTCACCGGCCACGGCTCCGCCGGGTTTTGCACGAAGGCCTTCGCGCGCAGCGTGTCGGTCTCGACTTCCTTGGCCGCGAACAGCCGCGCCTGCATGTTGGGCATGACTTCCGCGCAGCGTGCCTGGTCGTGGGCGCTCAGGCCGCCGATCATGAAGTCCGCCCCGAGCGGGCCGGTGATCTCATCGCGCAGGAAGGTGCCCACCGTCTTGCCGGTCACGCGGCGCACGATTTCCCCGAGCAGGTAACCCTGCGTGTGGACATGGTAGGCGGCCACCGTTCCCGGCGCCCACATCGGCGCCTGCGCGGCGAGTGCCTTGCAGATAGCCTCGTGGTCGTAAATGGCCCCCGGCCAAAGCGGGTCAGCCACGATCGGCAACCCCGCGCGGTGATCGAGGATGAAGCGCACCGGCAGGGTCTCCTTGCCGTTGCGGGCGAACTCGGGCCAGTACCTGGCCACCGGTTCGTCTACATCGACCAGGCCGCGGTCGATGAGCAGGCTGAAGGCAAGCCCCGTGATCCCCTTGGACACGGACATCATGCAGACGATCGTGTCGTGCTGCCATTCTCGCTGGCGCGCCGCATCCCGCCAGCCGCCCCACAGGTCCACCGCGGTGCGACCGTCCACGACGACGCTCACCGCCGAGCCGACCTCGTCCTCGCACCGGTAGTTCTCCATGAAGGCATCCAGCACGGCCCGGAACTTCGGTTCACAGCTGCCATTGACCGGCACCCGGTGCTCGCCCGCGAGGAAGGTTTCGTTGAGCCTGATGGTCACGCCCGGGGATTCTAGGGTCCCCGGCGGCTGCTGAGCCCCCCCTTTTGGGTGGACTGCGGGCCGAAGTTCCACCCCAAAGGGTGGTGGCGGCCGGCCAGCCGGCCGGTACGTTGACTGCGGGTCGCGGCGCCGGGTGGCGCGCAACACCTAAAGGGGATGCGAGCGCGGATGGGTACGTCCGGGGAGGCATACGATTACCTGGTGGTCGGGGCGGGCACCGCCGGATGCGTGCTGGCCAGCCGTCTGTCGGAGGATCCCGACACGCAGGTTGCCCTGATCGAAGCAGGCCCCCCCGACACCCACCCGTTCATCCATATCCCGGCCACGGTCGCGGCGGCGATTGGCACCCCGGCCATCAACTGGCGGTTCATGACGGTGCCGCAGGCGCAGCTGGCGAACCGCTCGATTCCCATCCCGCGCGGGCACGTGGTCGGTGGGTCCGGCTCCATCAACGGCATGGTCTATTTCCGCGGCCACCCGAGCGACTTTGACGACTGGGCGGCGGCCGGCAACCCGGGCTGGAGCTACCGCGAGGTGCTGCCCTACTTCCTGCGCTCGGAGCACAACGAGGCCTACCCCGACTCGCCTTACCACGGTCACGATGGCCCGATGAACGTGAAGTTCATCGAGCGGCCCAATCCCATGACGCCGGCGTTCCTGCAGGCCATGCAGGCACTGGGCTTCGAGCGCACGGCTGACTTCAACGGACCCACGAGCGAAGGCTATGGTCCCCGGCAGGGCACCATCCTCAACGGCCGTCGCGTCTCCACCGCCACCGCCTACCTGCGACCCGCCGCCCGCCGCCGCAATCTCACGGTCCTGACTAACACGCGCGCCGCACAGATCACCATCGAGAACCGCCGCGCCGTGGGGGTCAGTGTCCTGAGCGCTGCCGGCACGCGGCCACTGGCCGCACGCCGCGAGGTGATCGTGGCGGCCGGCGCCATCCTTTCGCCCCAGTTGCTGATGTTGTCCGGCATCGGCGACCAGCAGGAACTGCGCGCCGCCGGCCTCCCGGTGGTGCAACACCTGCCCGGGGTCGGGGGGAACTACCACGATCACCTGGCCGTGGGCGTGCTGATGGAGATGAGCAACGCCGAGTCGTACGGGATCTCGTGGCGCGCGGCCCCCCGCGGGGTGTGCAATCTGCTCGAGTACGCGTTGTTCCGCAGCGGCCCGCTCGCCAGCAACGTGTTCGAGGCCACGGGCTTCATCCGCACGCAGCCGGGACTCACGCGGCCGGACGTCCAGGTGGTCTTCCAGGCCGCACGGCGCAACCGCAACACCTTCCCGTTTCCGCTCGGCCACGGATTCGCCATCAGTCTCGTCGGCCTGTATCCGAAGAGCCGCGGCCGGGTGCGCCTGGCCAGCCAGGACCCGCGGGCGGCGCCGCAGGTGGATCCGCAGCTCCTGAGTCACCCCGACGACGTGGCGACGCTGCTGCGTGGCCTGAAGGTCGGGCGCCAGGTGACGCGCGCGCCGTCCTTCGTGCGCTACCGGGCCGTGGAGGTGCAGCCCGGACCACCCGTCCAGGACGACGCCGCGCTGATCGACTACATCCGGCGCGCCGCCGCGACCGTGCACCACCCCTGCGGCACGTGCCGCATGGGCCCGGACGCGCAGTCCGTCGTCAACGAACGACTGGAAGTGCACGGCATCGCTGCGCTGCGGGTGGCCGACGCTGCGGTCTTCCCGCGCCTGGTCGGGGGCAATACCAATGCGGCCGTGGTGATGATCGCGGAAAAGGCAGCGGACATGATTCGCGGCCTGCCGGCGCCGCGCCCGCTCGATGTGCCGCCGGCGCGCACCGCGTCAGTGCCTGATGCAGGGTGTCCTAGGAGGGTGACTACATGAGCGCGGAGCACATCAGGCACTGGCGGATCGGCGCGGTCGAGGTGGCGCGGATCGTCGAGGTGAACGCCTTCGAGGACAACATCGCCATGTTGCTCAAGGATGAGACGGCGGAGTTCGTGAAACAGCACCGCTGGCTGCAGCCGCACTTCGCCACTGCCGCCGGGCTAATGAAGATTTCCTTCCAGGCGTTCGTGCTGCGCTCCCGCGGCAAGAACGTGATGATCGACACCTGCATCGGCGCCGATCGCAAGCGCGAGTACGACGTCTTCTGCAACCTGCGAACCAGCTTCCTCGAGGATCTCGCGGTGGCCGGCTTCCCTGCCGACAGCATCCACGCGGTACTGTGCACGCACCTGCATTTCGATCACGTCGGCTGGAACACGCGCCTGGTGGCAGGGCGCTGGGTGCCCACGTTTCCGCAGGCGCGCTACCTGTTCGGCAGACAGGAGTTCGAGCACTGGACGCACCTGCGCAACACCGGCGGCTACCACGACGTGCAGCACCTGCACGACTCCATCGACCCGGTCGTGGCAGCCGGTCTGGTCGATTACATCACCCCGGACTACCAGGTCACCGATGAAGTCTCCCTGTTTCCCACCCCGGGGCATACGCCAGGGCATGTGAGCGTGCTCATCCGCTCGCAGGGACAGCAGGCGGTGATCACCGGCGACCTGATGCATCATCCGATCCAGCTCATCGAGCCGCTGCGCCCCGGCAACTTCGACATGGACAAGCCGCAGGGTGGACGTACCCGCCAGGCGTTCGTGGAGCGCTTCGGGGACACGCCGACCCTGGTCATCGGCAGCCATTTCTGCGATCCGACCGCCGGCTGGATCGTGCGCGAGGGCCAGGGCTGGAAGCTCAGGACGGAATGACGATGCCGCAGGATCCGGGGGTGACATGACGCGCGAGATCTGGGTGACCGACGAAGACCCCTTCAGCGCTGGCGCGGTGCGCGACGCGCGCGCGGTGGATGACCGGCTGCGCGAGCTGGCGCCCGCGGTGAAGCTGTCGCGGGAAAACATCACGCTGGTGACGCGCTACCAGCACGTCGCGGCCGGGCTGCGCGACTGGAAGGCATTTTCATCAGCCTCGCGCCCCTGGCACGATCCGAATTCCGTGCGTCCCGAACTGCTGCTGGTCGATGACCCGCCGAAGCACACCGCGGTACGCGCAGTCGTCGCCGCGGCGCTCTCGCCCCAGGCGCTTTCCGGGATGGGTACGGCGTTTCGCGCCGACGCCGAGGCGCTGGTCAGCGCACTGAAGCACAAGAGCGGCCTCACCATCGATGCCGTCGCCGAGATCACCCGGCCGTTCGTCTACAAGGTACTGCCCGACCTGATCGGTATCCCAGCCGAGGGCCGCGAACACATGTACGCTTTCGGCAACATGGTCTGGGCGACCCTCGGGCCCGTGAACGAGCTGTTTCACCAGGCCATGCAGGACACCGGGCCGGTGATCGAATGGGTGGAACGCTGCTGCAGCAGGCAGAACCTGGCATCCGGCGGCCTCGGGATGCAGATGTTCCTGGCCGCCGACCGTGGCGAGGTGACGCAGGATGAGGCCAAGTTGCTGGTGGGAATTCTGCTCTCGGCCGCCGCGGACACCACGGTGATGACGCTGGCGAATGCGATCCGCGCCTTTGCCCTGTTTCCTGACCAGTACCAGCTCGTGCGGGCCGACCCATCCCTCGTGCGGGCCGCCTTTGAGGAGAGCCTGCGCTGGGACTCACCCTCGCGCATGGCCGGACGCATCACGATGCGCGACGTGGAGATCGATGATGTGGTGATTCCCAAGGGCGAGCGCTGCGGCCTGATGTTCGGCGCCGCCAACCGCGACCCGCGCCAGTGGCTCGCCCCTGACCGCTTCGACGTGCGCCGCGACAATCGCGCCCATCTGGGCTGGGGCCAGGGCGTGCATGCGTGCGTGGGGCGGGTGCTGGCCGGACTCGAGGCTGATGCGCTGCTGGGCGCAGTGGCGCGCCACATCCAGGCGTTTGAGCCGGCCGGTGAGCCGCAGCCCTGGATGACGACGATCGGTCACGGGCCCGAAAAACTGCCGGTCCGCTTTGTGGCGGCCCCCGCGAACGCTTAGGAGAAATGACGATGGGCGTCGAAGCCAAGACTGAAAGCGAAGAGCTGGTACTGCGCTTCCTTGCGACACTGAGCGCCGGTGACCTCGAAGGGGTGCGGCGCCTGCTTCACCCGGACGCCACCTGGAAACCCCAGATGCGCAGCGTTCCCGGTGCCGGCATTCATCGCGGTCCGGGCGGCATTGTGGATGACTTCCTCACCCCGATCCGCAAGCTGTTCCGCCCCGGCGACCCGAAGATCGTGGTCGATACCATCGCCTCGCGGGGTTCCTTCGTCATGGTCGAGTCCCACAGCGGCGGCGCCCTGGCGGACGGCCGTCCGTACGAGAACCTGTACGCGTGGGCGGTCGAAGTCAGGGACGGAAAGATTCACACGCTGCGCGAGTATTTCGACAGCCACTACGTGATGGGGCTGATGAGTGCGGGGCCGCCCGCATGAGTGGGGCGGCGTTCGATCAGGCGCGCCTGGCGCATCTGCGAACCGTGATTGCCGAGGACATTGCCGCCGGGCGCTATTACGGTGCCGTGATTGCCGTTGCACGCGCAGGCGAGCTCGGGCTTCACGAGGCCATCGGGCATGCGGACCAGGCGCACAGCCGGCCACTGCGCCTGGATTCCGTCTTCAGTATCTTCTCCGTGACCAAGGCAATCACCAACGTACTGGCGCTGCGCTCGATCGAGCTTGGCCGGTTTGCGCTCACGACCCGCATCAGTGACCTGGTGCCGGAGTTCGCAGGAGGGCTGCGCAACCAGATCACGGTGCATCACCTGCTGACGCATACCTCGGGGCTGCCGATCGTCTTCGCCGTCAGGCCGGATATGTACATTGACCGCCTCGATGAAATGGTCGCGGCGGTGTGTGCGCATATCCACTCCGAGGAACCTCCCGGAGAGCGGGTGGCCTATTCGCCGCTGGCAAACCACGTCCTGCTGGGCGAGGCCCTGCGGCGCACGGACCCGAAACGGCGCACTTACCGCGCCATCGTCCAGGAGGACTTACTCGCCCCGCTGAACATGCGTGACACCTCGGTCGGGTTGCGGCGCGATCTGCGCGCGCGCCACGTGGTACCGGACTTCCGCGGCAACTTCCCGATCACCCACCCCGGCCACAGCAACCTCGGCCCCAACGGGGCATTTGAGGAGGAAGAGGCGGAAATGCCCTGGGTCGGGGTGGCCTCGACCGTCCCGGACATGTTCCGCTTCGCCGAGATGCTGCGACGGCACGGAGAGCTCGACGGCACGCGGATCCTCGCACCGGCGACCCTGGAGCTCGCGACCCGCAACTGGACCGGCGAGCGGCCGAATGAGCTCTACAAGGCCCTGTTTGCGCAGCGCGGCTGGCCCGCCGCGCCCGCCTACCTCGGGCTGGGCTTTGCGCTGCGCGGCACGGCGATGTGCCATCATCTGTACGGCACGCTCACCTCCAGTGGCACGTTTGGCAACTACGGTGCCGGCAGTGCACTCTACTGGGTCGACCCGCTGCGCGAGCTGACCTTCGTGTGCCTGAGTGCGGGGGTCATGAACAACCTCGACAACATCGAACGCTTCCAGCGCCTTTCCGACATCACCGTGTCCGCAGCGCTGTAGACCCGGAGTGCCGTGAAGATCTTCGGAGCCGACAACAAGGAAATGATCGCCATCTCGGCCATCGAGCGCGAGGGCCGGGAACTGGTGTTGAAGGGCAAGATCTTCGGCGCCATGCCGATGACCGCCCGCATACGCCCGGAGGAGGCCCGCCAGGCGCTGAAACTGCTCAACTGGCGCACCGCCTGGTTCCTGCTCACGCTGCCGTTGCGCCGCGCGCGCTGAGCCTCAAGTCACCGGTCCTACTCATGCAAGACGAGTTCTTACCGCCGGAGCGCGTGGGGTTTGTAGGCCTGGGAAATATGGGCGCCCCGATGGCCGCGCATCTGGCCGCTGCCGGGTTTGACGTGGTGGCGGCGGATGCCAACCCTGAGGCGCTGGAGCGCTTCTGCAGCACGGTGCGGTGCGAGCGGGCGCAATCGCTCGGGCAGCTGGGCCGCTCCTGCCGCGTGGTGATCACCATGCTGCCCGATGGCGCGGCGGTGCGTGAGGTGTTGCTCGGCGCTGGGGGGGTCGCAGCCGGCCTTGCCGCAGGCGCGGTGGTGCTCGATATGAGTTCGGCAGAGCCGGTCGGCACGCGCACGCTGGCGCTCGAACTGGCGCAGGCCGCCGTTTCCCTGGTCGATGCTCCCGTGTCCGGAGGTGTCAAGCGCGCAATCGCCGGTACTCTCGCCATCATGGCCGGCGGCGAAGCCGCCGCCATCGGGCGCTGCCGGCGGATTCTGGCGGCACTCGGCGAGGTGTTTCCCACCGGGTCCTCCGGATCCGGACATGCGGTAAAGGCACTGAATAATTACCTGTCCGCGGTGGCATTGGCGGCAACGGCCGAGGCGATGCTGGCCGGCGAGCGCTTCGGCATCGATCCGGCGGTCATGCTGGAGATTTTGAATCATTCCACGGGACGCAATACTGCCACTGAGCAGAAGTACCCGGCCTTCGTCCTCTCCAAGAGCTTCAACTCCGGCTTCGCACTCGGCCTGATGGCAAAGGATCTGCGCATCGCACAAGGCCTCGCCGCAGCCGTCGGCACCCCCGCGACTTTGCTGGGCGAATGCGCAAGTCTGTGGGCAGCCGCGCAGCGCCGGCTCGGCTTCGGCGCGGACAACACCGAGATCGTGAAGTACCTGACAGAGGCCGACGGGGCAGGTGCCCATGAATGAGCTGCGACCCTATGAGGTCTATGCGATTCGCTACGCCACGGTGCAACGCAACGAGGCGGAAGTCTTCATCGGCGGAGACCCGCACCACAGCGGCCTGGCCATGGATTACTTCGTCTGGGTCGCGCGCAACGAACTGCACACCGTCGTGGTGGACACGGGATTTGACCTGGCCGCGGCCGGGAAGCGCGGGCGGCAGCTGCTGCTCGAGCCCGGCGAGGGCCTGCGCCGGCTGGGGATCGACTGCGCCCAGGTGCGGCACGTCATCATCACGCACCTTCACTATGACCATGCGGGCAATCTGCCGCTGTTCCCGCAGGCACGCTTCCATCTGCAGGACCGTGAGCTGGCGTTTGCGACGGGTCGACACATGGCTCACCCGTTCTTCGCGCACGCCTATGAGCTGGAAGGCGTGCTTTCGATGGTGCGCCTGGCCTATGGGGCACGCGTGCAGTTTCACGACGGTGACGCCGAGATCGTTCCGGGCATCTCCGTGCATCACGTGGGCGGTCACACCCACGGCCTGCAGGTGGCGCGGATCTGGACGCGCATCGGCTGGGTGGTGCTTGCCTCCGATGCCGCCCACTATTGGGCCAACATGAGCTCGGGACGCCCCTTCCCCATCGTTGCCGACGTGACGCAGATGGTCGCCGGATGGGACCGTCTCAAAGAACTGGCCAGCCGAGCAGAATTCATCGTGCCCGGTCACGACCCGCTTGTCATGAAGCGCTACCGTGCGCCGGATCCGAGTCTTGCCGGCATCGCAGTCAGGCTCGACGCCGAACCCCTGGGAGGCCCGGATGGAACACCTCGAGAATAAGCTCGCCTTCATCACCGGCGCTGCGAGCGGCATCGGGCTCGGCATCGCCCGCGCCTGCGCGGGCGCAGGCATGAAGGTCGTCATCGCCGACATACGCCCGGCGGCACTCCAGGCCGCCGCCGCGCAGCTGGCCACAGCCGGCGCTGTTGTGGTTCCCATGGTGCTCGACGTCACCGACCGCCGACAGTGGGCTGACTGCGCTGAGCGGGTCCACCGCGAATTCGGCAGCGTGGACCTGCTTTGCAGCAATGCCGGCGTGAATTTCGTCGGGCCCACGCAGACCGCGACGTACGAGGACTGGGACTTCGCCCTCGGGGTGAACATCGGCGGAACCGTCAATGCGATACGCACCTTTGCCGCACCCATGTGTGCCGCGGGACGCGGCGGTCACATCGTCATCACGGCCTCGGTGTGTGGGCTGTTCGCTGGCGCCGGGGTGGGTGTGTATACCGCCTCCAAGTATGCCCTCGTGGGTCTTGCCGAGTCGCTGCGGGCCGACCTGATGGCAGCTGGCGTCGGTGTGTCCGTGCTGTGCCCCGGGCCGGTGCAGTCCGAGATCTTCGAAAGTACGCAGGCAGTGCGGCCGGCGGGACTTGCCGCCAGCGGCTCAGTGCCGGTCGTGCCGCCCGGCACCGACCGCAGCGCGACGCCCATATTTCAAACCGCCCCGACAGGGGCGGCGGTCGGGGAGTACGTGCTGGCGGCGGTCCGGCGCAACGATCTGTACATCCTCACTCACGCGGAGATACGCCCGGTACTCGAAGCGCGCGCTGCCGCTTTGCTGCGTGCCCTGCCCACCGGTACCGTCAGTGCGGAGCGCATCCGGGCCCAGGCACTCCTGCTGGACGCATCGCTGTACCAGCCTTAGCCGCACTCCCCAACCGCGCCCGCGCGATCTTCTGCCCGCGCTGTTGTGCAATCGTGCCGGGCAGGGAGCGCCCTTGCCCGGATACCTCGCATTGAGGCAGCATCGTGAGTCCGGAGGCAACGGGCCCTGATGCGCACACAGCTGACCAAGCCGATCGTGATCCGCACCAAGCTGCGCCCGCCCGCGCGCCGGGGCGGGCTGGTGCCGCGCCCGCAGCTGGTGAGCCGTCTTTGCGATACGCGCAGCTACCGGCTCGCGACCATCCAGGCGGCCGCAGGCTTTGGCAAGACGAGCCTGCTGAGCCAGTGCTACGAGCGCATGCGCGGTGAGCAGCCGGCGGCGTGGCTGAGCCTGGATGCCTCGGACAATGACTACCTGCGCCTGCTCGCACACCTGCTGGCGGCAATCGAGGGGAGCGGCGTCCAGACCGGCCGGGATTTCAAGCAACTACTGCGCTTCGGGTCACGGCTCGCACCCGGTACCTGCGCGGACCTGCTCACCACGGCGCTGGACGCCTCCGGCTGCTGCCTCGCAATCTGCGTGGACGACTTGCATCTGCTGAATGATGCCTCCGGCATCCAGCTTCTGTCGCAACTGCTCCTGGCTCCCCGTTCCAGCATTTCTTGGCTCCTGGCCAGCCGCACAGCGCTCACTTGCCTGCCGCTGAGCCGGCTGCGCCTGCTGAACGAGCTGCGCGAAATCGACGCCCAGGCGCTCAAGTTCAGTCACGCCGAAGGTCACGAGTTCCTCTGCGGTGCCGTGGGCGCGGCACTCGAGCCATCCGTGTCGCGCCTGCTCACCGAACGCACCGAGGGCTGGGTCGCCGGGCTGCAGCTCGCCTCACTGGGACTGCGCTCGGGTGATTCCCGGGCGGAGCTGATCGGTGGCTTTACCGGCGCCAACCGCAACGTTGCGGACTTCCTGCGCGATGCGGTGCTCTCGAAACTCGACGATGCCACGCATGAATTTTTGCTCGCCACCTCCGTCTTGCCGCGCCTGAGTGTAGAACTGTGCAACTTCGTCACCGGGCGCATCGATGCCCGCCCGCGCCTCGATCTGCTGGAAACGCTCAACCTCTTCATCTTCTCGCTGGACGATGAGCGCCGCTGGTATCGCTACCACCACCTGTTTGCCGAGTTCCTGGAGCAGCGGTTGTGCGATCGCGACCCCGCGCGCGCCCGGGAGCTCCAGGAGCGGGCCTCGGTCTGGTTCGAGGAGTCAGGATATCCGCTGGAGGCGATCGAACTTGCACTGCGGGCACAGGCGTACGAGCGTGCCGCGCGCCTGCTCGATGCTCTGGGCCTGTTCGACAAGGGACAGGCCGGACCCCTGGAGCACCTCGCCAAGCAGATTCCCAAGAGCGTGCTTGAGCAGTTCCCTAACCTGGAGCTCGAGCGAATCTATGGCTGGGAGGCCGACTGGGACTTCACCCGCTCGCGTGCAGGGCTCAACCGCCTCAAGCACGTGCTGCGGGAATGGCGCGGCGGCCAGAGGTCGGTTCCCCCGCACGTTGACGTGGAGTACATCGCGGCGAAGATCGCGCACCGCGAGATGATGGTGCTGTTCGTGAGCGACGACATGCCCGGGACCCTCAAGGCATGCGAGGGCTGGCTCGCTGCACGCCACAGCGCAGACCCGCATATGGCCATCTCCACCGCCGGCGCGCTGCTTGCGGCGCGGCGCGAGCACTACGATTGTGCCGGAATAGATGCCACAGCGGCCGCCTTGCACGAGCAGTACCAGCAGGCGCAGTGGAGCTTTGGCGAGATCTTTCAGGACTGCGTCAGCGGGCTTGTGTTCTTGCAGGTGGGCAACGCCACGCGTGCTCGGGAAGCCTACGAGCGCGCGCTAGCCGCGGCCGCCTCGTTGCATGGTGCGCGCTCACCGCTCGCCTCCATGCCGGCACTGCTGCTGGCCGAGGTCTGCTACGAGCAGAACCAGCTGCCCCTGGCGCGCGCGTTGATCGGCGATTATCTGGGTATCGCGCACGGACTGGGCTATGTGGACAAGCTGATCGCCGCTTACGTGACCAAGGCGCGCCTGGAAGCCGGCGACGGGCAGTTTGAACTGGCGCAGCAAACCCTGGATCAGGGCGAGCAATGCGCGCGCGTTACCGGCTTCCTCCGCTTGCACGTGAATGTCCTGTGTGAGCGCCTGCGACAATTGCTGCTGCTGGGCAATTCGGCGGCGGTGATCGATGTCGCGCGCCAGGAGGGCCTGCTCGGCGGCTGCATGCCGTTCCAGCCGCGGGATGGCGTGACCTCCGTTACCGAACGGCTGGCGATCTGCTGGTCGTACGCTGCGCGCGCAAGTGGTGATGCCGACGGGGCAATCCGCCTGCTCAAGAACTGGTACCGCTTCACGATGCAGCGACGCTGCCACCGCTCCGGCCTGCGCCTTGCGCTCGAGCTCGCCACGCTCTTCTGCCAGCGCGACGACCTGAGCGCAGCGCGGCATCACGTATGCGAGGCGATCCGCATCGCGGCGCCGCATCGGTACCTGCGCTCATTCGTCGACGCGGGCAGGCCGATCCATCAGCTGCTGCAGGCGGCCGTCGGTGGCCAGCAGCTGACTGCGACGGAGAGCGGCTTTGCGCAGGAGGTGCTGCGGGGCTTCACGCTCGAGAAGTCATGGAGCGAGCGAAGCCCGCCGCTGCCCGCATCCATCGGCTCCTACGCCGGGGAATTCTCGCACCGCGAGGTCGACATACTCGAGCTTGCCGCAAGCGACGTCCCCAATCGGGAAATCGCGCGTCGCCTGGTGCTTTCGGAGCACACCGTCAAGTGGTACTGGAAGCAGATATTCGGCAAGCTCAACGTGCACCGGCGGCTGCAGGCGGTGATCTCGGCCCGCGCTGCCGGGCTGATCCACTGATGCCCTCTCGCGGCGCTCTGTCGCGCGCCGCACCGACCACGCGCGCCCGGGCCTAGGCCCCGCACCCTTCATGCTGCAGGGTCGGTGCGCGCAGACGCGCGCGCCGCCGGGCCGGCGACGTCCACCACGATCTTCATGCCCTGCTGCCGGCGCAGGCGCTCGATCCCCTGGTCGATCACCCGGTCAAAGGGGATTGTCTCAACCCAGCCCTCGAGCGGGTAGCTGCCGCGGGCCATCTCGGCGATGACCGATGGGAAGGCGTTCACTGACAGCGCCACGCCGGTCAGTTGCACTTCCGGCATCAGCAGGTCGAACGGTGGAATCACGACCGGCTGGTGGTGGATCGCGACCACCACCGCGGTTCCATCGACACGCGTGCCGTGCAGCATCGCGGCAAAGGACTTCGGCACCCCGGCCGCGTCGATCGAGGCATCCGCACCGTAGCCGCCGGTGAGATCGCGAATCGCCGCAACCACATCGCACGTGCCCGGATCGAGTACATGGCGTGCACCGAGGGCCACCAGGACGGCGCGCCGTGCGGCGGAAGGGTCGCTGATGATGGCCTCGACGCCACGTCGCCGCAGCGTCAGGAAGGCGCCGACGCCGATCGGACCTGCGCCGTGGATGGCCACCACCTGGCCTGCGCTGACTGCGCAGCGGTTCGCGGTGTGCCAGGCGATTGCCAGCGGCTCGATCAGCGCACCCTGCAGCGCCGTCACGCCGGGCAGGAGGCGGTGCGCCAGCGGTCGCTTGACGATCGTGTACTCGGCAAGCCCACCAGCGCGGTTGTAGCCCTGGATCGCCAGCGAGGGGCAGTGGTTGTATTGACCGATTGCGCAGTGCAGACACGCACCGCAGCTCTCGGCCGGTTCGGCCGCTACGAGATCGCCGAGTTCGAGGTCCTCAACCCCCTCGCCCAGGCCGACCACCTCCCCGCACAGCTCGTGACCCATGATCACCGGATTCTGCACACCCGTGAGCGGGTGCGGGGTGCTGCGGGTTGTTATCGGCCCGTCATAGTACTCATGCAGGTCGCTGCCGCAGATCCCGTTGAAGTGCACGCGCAGCTTGACCTCGCCGGGCCCGGGCTCCGGTTCCGCCACGGTGCTCAGTCGCAGGTCCTGGCGGCCGAAGTACAGTGCTGCGCGCATGGCTGGTCTGCTGCCGTGCCCCGCTAGCCTGCGGGTGACCGTCCGCCCTCGAGCATCATCTTGGCGTACTCCGCCTGCGACATGCCGGCCATCTGCGCGGCCACGTACTGGAAGCTCTTGCCGTCGCTGGCAAAAAGCTTGGCAAGGTAGTAGATGTTGCCGCCCAGGGCGATCATGCCGTTGTAATCGCGCGCGAGCACCGCGCTCTTTTGTGCCTCGCTCATCGGCCATTCATCCAGGTACGCCCGGTTGTTTGCCTTGAAGCGCTCGCGGTTGTCTGCCTTCATGAGCGACATGCAGAACATGTTCAGGTGATACCCGCGGCGCGCCTGGTCGGTATCGAAGATCGTGGTGCCGGGAATGTCCGCGTAGGGCTTGCTCAGTGACATCTTCGTGCTCCGGATTTCATTTGCGGCGCGTGCTGCGGCGGCCCTTGGCCGCCGGCCGGGAGCGCGCGGCGATGCGCGGGTGGGTGCGCTTCGACACCAGGTGCAGGCGCGACCGGGAACTGGCTGCCGGGGCCGCAGCGCCTGGGAGCCAGTCGAGCACCTCACATAGATCGCTGAGTATGCCATGCGGTCGGCGCGCGGGGGGCTGCCGCGCCCACTCTGCCCGTCCGGTCGTCCCCGTCGTCACCGCCAGTGCAGTCGCGCCACCACGGCGGGCCATCAGGACCTCCACGAGCGGATCGTCCCCGACCACCGCCACCTGCGGTATCGGCACGCCGAGGCGTTGCGCGACGAACCGCAGCGCATGCACCGAGGGCTTCCCGGTCAGGATCATCGGCGCCCGCGTCAGGCGGCGGATCGCTGCGGTGATCGCATAGGAATAGCCGATCGTGCGTCCCTGCCGGGTGGCGAAGAAGGGCACGTCAGAGGCCACATACAGCCGTGCCCCGCCCCAGATCGCCCGGCAGGCAGCCTCGATATCCTTCATGTTGCATTCCGGGTGCCAGCCGACGAAGACGCCTCCGACCTCCCCGGCCTGCGGCTCTCCGGGGTGCACCGTCTCGATGCCCACTGCACGCAAGGCATGGCCCACGCCGGCGCCGCCGAGGACCAGAACCCGCCGGACCCCGTGCCGGACCATGAGCTCCGCCGCGATGCTCGAAGGCGTGAGCATCTGTGCGTCCTCGACCGGTAATCCGCTGTCGCGCAGCTTCGCGGCCTGCTCAGCCGGTGGATAGGCACTGCCGTTGGTCAGCAGTACGAACGGCACGCCGCGCTGTCGCAGGGCAGCCAGGACCTCGATCGCCCCCGGCAGCACCTCGTAGTCGCCGAGGCTCCGGTTGCTGAGGAGCAGCGTGCCATCGACGTCGAACATGACGCCACCTATTCGTGCCGGGGCACGCGGTTGCTGCCTGGAGCTCACTGCGAGGGCACGGCGGGATCGACACGACCGCGCAGCTGGAGCCGGAACTGCTGCTTCTCGATGCTCAGATCCGCCACGTTCTGCAGCTTGAGGACCCGGCGCAGGAGCTCCATGACAGGCTTGCTCGCGGGATCGTAGTCGCGCGCCGCCGGCCCCGCCGCGCGCATTGCATCCACCTGGGTCGCGGGCATGGTGGCCCTCAGCAGGAACTCCTCGTCGGACAGACCTGGCCCCAAGCGCGCGCGCAGTTGCGCCAACGGCGCCATGGCGCTCTCCGCCTTCAGTTCAGCGGTGCGGGGCAGCGCCTCGATCCGCGCCATCACCGCCGGGGCTATCGGGATATTGGGCCGGCCGAAGCGACCGATCGCATAGCGGATGACCTCATCAGGGATGACCCCGTAGCGCTTAGGGCCGGTCACGTTCAGGAACGCCTGCGTCAGCAGGATCTGGGCAAAGGGGGTCATGACGATCGGCCAGCCGAGTTCCTCGCGCACCCGGCCGATCTCCTCGATGACCGCCCCTTCAAGGTGCGAGAGCCGGTGCTCGGCGAGCTGTCGCCGCATGGTGCCGATCATGCCGCCGGGCAGCTGGTGGTGCAGGTAGGCGGCATCAAACGGCAGGGGCGCGCCGACCGGCAGGCCTTCGCCCTCGGCGATGCGGGTGAAATAGCGGTTCACCTCGGCCAGGGCCTCCATGTCGACCGGCACCGTGTGCCCCAAGGCGCGCAGGTTCTGCGCCACGCGCAGGCTGGGCGGGTTGGAGATCCCGTCCGCGGTGGCACCCGAGGCGCACTGCAGCGCACTCACGCCATAGTCCACCGCCTCCATGTACACCACTTCGCCAAGGCCGATCGTGCAGTGGGAATGCAGCTCGAGGGGCTTGGCGCCGATGGCAGCCTTGACCGCCGGGATCAGCGTGGCGGCCCGTCGCGGTGACAACAAGCCGCCCGGATCCTTGATGTAGATCGCGTCCACCTCCTGGCAGGCTGCGAGCTTGCGCGCGGCCGCCACGTAGTGCTCATCGTCATGGATGGGGCTGAGCGTGAATACCAATGCCGCGATCACGAACTCCCCGCCCACCCGCTTCACCATCCGCGCACAGGTGATGTTGGAGTCCGCATCGTTCATCGGATCGGCGAGGCAGAAGCGGCGTATGCCGTTACGCGCGAGCACCTCGAAGGCGAGCGACATGAACTCCGGGCTCGCCGTTTCCCAGGAGATGAAGCGGAAGCCGGTCGACATGAACTGCAGCGGGGTGTTGGGCGTGGCCGCCGCCATCAGGCGGATGCGCTCCCAGGGGTCCTCCTGCTTGTAGCGCACCGCGACACCCATGTGCGTCGAGGTCGTAAAGTCGATTGCCTTGAAGCCCACGCGGTCCATGAGCGGAGCGATCGCGAGCGTCTTGGCGGTGTCGATGCCCATCGCCGCCCAGGTACTCTGGTTGCCATCGCGCAGCGAGGTGTCTATGAGGCCGATCTCAGCCATGCGCGCGCTCCAGAGGAGTCGGGGCGCGCGCAAGCAGGCCGGCCAGAAAGCCGGTATCGACGCCGCCGTCTGCGAAGCGCGCGTCCGCAAGGATTGCGGCGTGCAGGGCAATATTGGTGGCGACGCCGACGACCTGCGTGCGCGCGAGGGCCTCCTGCATTGAGCGCAGCACCGCGGACCGGTCCGGACCGGCCACGATGATCTTCGCCAGCAGGGAATCGTAGAACGGCGGGACGCGCGAGCCGGACTCGATATGCGTGTCGACCCGGATGCCCTCCCCACTCGGCCAATTGGCGCGCACCACCGTACCTGGGCTCGGCTGAAAATCGCGCGCCGGATCCTCCGCGTTGATGCGGCATTCCATGGCGCAGCCGCGCGGCCGCACGGCCTCCTGGGCAAGCCGCACGCCCTCCCCTTGCGCCACGGCCAGCTGCTCGGCGACGAGGTCGACCCCGGTGATGACCTCCGTGACCGGGTGCTCCACCTGGATACGCGCATTCATCTCGAGGAAGTAGAAAGCGCCGCGCTCGGCATCGACCAGGAACTCGACCGTGCCCGCGCCGCGGTACTGCAGGCTCGCCGCCAGGCGCACGGCCGAATCGTGCAGCGCCTGCCGCAGGCTCGGCTGCAGGTGCGGCGCCGGGGTCTCCTCAAGGATCTTCTGGTAGCGACGCTGCACCGAGCAGTCGCGCTCGCCCAGGTGGATCACCCGTCCGGCGCCATCACCGAGCACCTGCACTTCGACGTGTCGTCCGGGAGAGACGAAGCGCTCGAGGTAAAGCCGCGGATCACCGAATGCGGCGGCGGCCTCCGCGGCGGCAAGCTCCAGGGCGGCACCGAGGTCCACGGTTGCGCGCACCAGCTTCAGGCCCCGTCCGCCACCGCCGCCGACTGCCTTGATGAGGAGTGGCACACCGATGCGCTGCGCCAGCTGCCGCGCTGCGGCGGCGGTTGCTACCGCCCCGCCGGGCACCACCGGAATACCGGCCGCCTCGGCGGCGGCGCGCGCGGCGAGCTTGTCCCCCACCACCGCCAGCTGCTGCGCGGTGGGACCGATGAAGGTGATGCCGTGCGCCTCGCACAGCTGCGCAAGTGCCGCGCGCTCGGAGAGAAATCCGTACCCCGGATGGATCGCCTGTGCGCCCACACCCAGGGCCGCCTGCACGATCGTCTCCACCTTGAGATAGCTGTCCACCGGATGCGCAGCTCCCACGCACACGGTGCGATCGGCCAGGCGGGCCGGCAGTGCATCACGGTCGGCATCCGACACGGTCAGCACGGTCTCAATGCCCAGGCTGCGGCAGGTGCGGATGATACGCACCGCGATTTCGCCGCGGTTGGCGATGAGTAACCGGCGGATCCTCATCCGGGGCTCCGCGAGACCCGCAACAGCACCTGCCCGTATTCCACCAGCGCACCATCCTGCGCCAGGATCTCGGCGACCGTGCCGACGACTCCCGCCCGCACGGTGTTCATGAGCTTCATCACCTCGATGATCCCGATGATGGTGTCCGCCTGCACCGCGGACCCGGCCGCGACGTACGGATCGGCCCCGGGCTTGGGCGCGCGGTAGAAAGTCCCCAAGAGCGGTGCCGCCACATCCTGGAGCACGCCCCCGGGGTCAGCCGCGGGAGCGCTGGCGCGCGGCGCAGCCGGCTCCGGGGCCGGCGCTGGCGTGGCCGCAGCCTTCGTGACCGCCACCGCAGGGGTGCGTAGCGCGGGGTTCGCCGCCGCGCCGCGCCGCAGCGTGAGCCTGAAGCCCTCGTGTTCCAGGTGCAGCTCCTCGAACTGCGACTCCTCGAGCAGCCGGGTGATCTCGGCAACGTCCTTGGCAGTCAGGGTCACTGGCGCGTACCAAAGATCGACAGGACGTGCATCAGCGGATCCTGCTGGGGCTTGGCAATCGGGGCGGCATCGCGGGCCGACCACACCGTCTCCGGGCGGCTCTGCAGCAGGAGGATCGCGCCGCTGTGGCGATCCAGCGCCCACTCGATGTCCTGGGCCGACCCGTAGTGGCGTTCGACCCTCCTCGCCAGGGCACCCAGGTCGCGCAGCTGCGCGTCGGTCAAGCAGGGCGTCCGCTGCCGCTCGGCGCTCACCTCGACGGCCTCGGTGCCACCGCCGGGCACGGGGACGTGCTGGACGCGCTTCTCAGAAACCTCCCGCACGGAGATCTCGCCGGTGATCTTACCGAGCACCCAGTGATCCGGGGTCACCTCCCCGCCGACCACCGCCGAACCCAGACCCCAGGCGCCCTCGATCGTGACCACCGAGCGGTCCCCGGTGGTCGGACTGCGGGTGAACATGACGCCTGCGACGCCCGCATCCACCATGACCTGCACCACGACCGCCATCGCGACGCGTTCTTCCGGAAATCCGTGCCGCAGGCGATAGCTGATCGAGGGCACCGAGTACAGGCTTGCCCAGCAGCTGCGCACGCGCGAGAGCACCTGCTCGGCGCCCATGACCCACAGGTAGGTGTCCTGCAGGCCCGCGAAGCTCGCATCGGCCGAGTCCTCGGTGGTGGCCGATGAGCGCACTGCCACCGCCTGCGGCGCGTCCGCTCGCACCAGCCTGGCGTGGGCGGCCGCCAGCTCATCGAGCACATCGGCCGGCAGAGGCGCGCTTTCCACGCGCTGGCGCAGCGCCTGCGAACAGGCCGTGATCGCCTCAAGGTCGTCCGCCTTGAGCGCCGTCACCGCCGCCCGCACGGGCGCCTCATCCTCGAGCGAGCGCAGGAAGCGCTCGAACGCGCCGGTGCGCAGCACGAACCCCGGCGGTACGGCGATGCCGGCACGTCTGAGTTCACCCAGGCTGCCACCCTTGCCGCCGACCTGTTCCCGGTCGCCGAGGCCGATGTCCTCGAACCAGGCGATGTGCCCGCCGCTGTCCATGAGGCTCGCTAGGAGAGGATGGTGACGATGCCACGGCCCCCATCGACGCGGATCCGCTGACCGTTCTTGATGCGCGTGGTCGCGGTCCCCGTGCCCACGACCGCCGGCAAGCCGAACTCGCGGGCAACGATGGCGGCGTGGCTCATCGAGCCGCCGATGTCGGATACGGCCCCGGCGATCTTCTGGAAGATGGGCGCCCAGGTGGGATTGGTGATCTGGCACACCAGGATGTCGCCCTGGCGCACGCGCGAGATCTCCTCGACCGATCTCACCACGCACGCCGGACCTTCGACCACGCCGCTGGAGGCGGCAAACCCGCGCAGCTCGTCGCTGGCCGGACCGCTCTCGGCATTCAGCCAGGCATCCAGGCTCTCGCGCGTGATGCCCCAGAGCATCACGATCGCCGGGTCATCGATCACATCGGGGACCGGGCCCAGGGCCGGTGGCGTGCTGTGCTTTGCCCACGCGGCGATCGCCGCGCGGCGCTCGCGCACGAGCTGCGGCCAGTGCGAGGGCCCGCGCGGCGGGGAGCCGTTCGACCATGAGGTCATGAGGTCGATGATGGCGGACTCGACCTCGTAGTGCGTGAGCTGGAAGATGTCCTCGGCGTCGGCGAAGAAACCGTGCGCCGCGAGCAGGCCACCGAACTCGCGCACCTTGTTGAAGAACAGGTTCGTGTACCAGTGCTCGCAGTAGAACTTGTGTCCCTCCACGTACGGGAAGACGCGGTGGGCCAGCGTGATCATCTGGTCGTAGGCCTGGCGCTCCGCCTCCGAACCCAGCAGCTCCCGGTAGTCCTCTATCAGCTGCCGGCGCTGTGACTGCAGCGCCTCGATGGGGCGCTTGAGGGACTGCCCCGCCTTCACCTGCGCGATGTAGCCCGGCAGGCCCGAGAAGGGCATGGACAGGTCATCGTTCCAGGAGCGATGGTAGTGGTAGAAGCCGTCGCCGACGTTGATGTTGAACCACGGATCGCGCGAGCTCGCCAGCTCCTCCAGCCACTGCTCCCCGGGGCGGCCGCGCTTGCCGAGCGCCGCCATGATCGCCTGCGGCGTGCGCCCGTCCTGGAACTCTGCCTCGACGCCGAGCTCAACCGCGCGGGTCGCCAGGCGCCGCAGCTCCTCGTCGGGGCGGAAGATCTCCGCATCGATGCCTGCCACCATGCGCGCCACGGTCTGGTCGGTGATCTCGGGGAAGGCCTTCTTGCAGAAGGCAAAGAAGGCCATGTAGGCCCCGTAGCCGAGCAGCAGGAACTCGAAATGGTGGTGCCACATACGAAAGTAGCCCTCGAGCGTCTTCTGGTACGTCTCGAGGAGCGTGTGGTTCGCGGCGATGCCGCGGCCGGCATGCACGTTGGCGAGCGGTTCGAACTCGGGCAACTCGGGGGTGGGCAGCCCCTGGGCGTCGCGGATCAGCTGCAGCATCTTCTCGCGCCACTGCGCGTACAGGCGCTCCCAGTGCTCATAGTAGTAGAAGGCGCGCTGCTGGAACTCCGTGGTGCGGCGTGCGATCTCGGCCGGATCCGTCACGGCATTGCCGCCGATGTACACCCGTCCGTTGATGATCCGGTAGTCGATCCCGAGGGTCGTGGGCAGGCAGTGCACGCGCGTGACCGAGGAGCCGAGCGCGCAGTACGCGGCCTCCGCGGTCACCATGTCGAACGCGGACATCGGTTCCGGGAAGTGCATGGAGTTGTAAAACCAGAACTTGCCATCGTCGGCAGGGGTGAACTGCATGTAGTAGGGATAGGCGGCCTGGGCGCGCTCGGTGCCGGCGAGCACCTGCAGCGAGCTCGGCGCAGGAAAGGCGCGCTTCTGGGTTGCGCTATTAATGGCAGTTCTCTCCGCCCCCGGCGGCGTCGCTGCCTGCGCGGGGCAGGGCCAGTCGAGCCGGGGCACATGACTTCGCCCTCAAGGGTACCCCCAGAGCCGCCTTCGGGCGAGGATCCAGAGCGCAACGGCGGTGGCCTGAGGGTGCAACAACGCCCGCTCAAGTACCGTGCTGCTTTACAATTTTCCTCTTCGCGGAGGGAGTCGATGCATGCAGCCCGGTGAGATTCTGTGGACCCCGGGGCCTGAGCGAGTCCGCCAGGCCAACGTGACGCTGTTCGCCGAGTGGCTGGCGCGCGAGCGAGGGCTGCGCTTCCCCGACTACCACGCCCTGTGGCGCTGGTCGGTGCAGGACCTGGAGGGGTTCTGGGGGGCGCTGTGGGACTACTTCCAGATCCAGGCCTCGGCCCCCTACACGAAGGTGCTGGGGCGGCGCAGCATGCCCGGTGCCGAGTGGTTCCCGGGCGCCCGCCTGAACTACGCCCAGCACGTGCTGCGCCGTGAGGCCGGGGGCGGCGAGGCGCTGCTGCATATCAGCGAGACCCGCCCGCTCACCGCGCTGGCCTGGCAGGAGCTGGGCAACCGCGTCCGCACCCTGGCGACCCAGCTGCGCGCCCTGGGGATCCAGCCCGGGGACCGGGTAGTGGCATGGATGCCGAACATTCCCGAGACCATGATCGCGATGCTCGCGACCACCGCCATCGGGGCGATCTGGGCCTGCTGCTCACCGGACTTCGGCGAGCGCGGCACGCTGGATCGCTTCGCCCAGCTGGCGCCGAAGCTGCTGTTCGCCATCGACGGCTATCGCTACGGGGGCAAGGCCTTCGACCGCCGCAGCGAGCTTGCCCACATCGCCGCCAACCTGCCCTCGCTCGAGCACCTGGTGTACCTGCCCTACCTCAACCCGGATGACACTGCCCTGCCCGGACCCGCAGCGCTCAACTGGCACACGCTCCTGGGGCACCCGCCGGTCACGGCTGCGCAGTTCGAGTATGCGCAGGTGCCCTTCGATCATCCGCTGTGGACGCTGTTCTCCTCCGGCACCACCGGACTGCCCAAGCCCATCGTGCACGGCCACGGCGGCATCCTGCTCGAGATCCTGAAGAACGGCACCTTCGCCTTCGATCTGCACCCGCGCGAGCGCGTCTTCTACTTCACCACCACCGGCTGGATGCTCTGGAACTTCCTCACCGGCACCCCGCTCACCGGCGCAGTGCCGGTCCTCTATGACGGACACCCCGCCTACCCGACGCCGGACGTGCTGTGGAAGATGGCCGACGAGGCGCAGGTCGTGACCTTCGGCGGCAGCCCGACCTACGTGGAACAGCTCACCCGCGCCGGGATCGTGCCGCGTGAGCGCTACCGGCTCAGCAAGCTGCGCACCATCAATCTCGCCGGCTCCCCTGCGAGCCCCGAGAACATGGCGTGGTTCTACAAGAACGTGAAGGAGGACCTGTGGGTCGCCAACGGCAGCGGCGGCACCGATTGCTGTACCGGGTTCGTCGGCGGCGTGCCGACCCTGCCGGTGCGCGCCGGCGAGATCCAGGCCCCCTCGCTGGGGGTCGCCGTCAAGGCCTTCAACGCGCGCGGCGAGAGCGTCATCGACGAGGTCGGCGAGTTCGTCATCACCGAGCCCATGCCCTCGATGCCGCTGCGTTTCTGGAACGACCCAGGCGACCGGCGCTACCTCGAGACCTATTTCCAGGAGTGGCCGGGCATCTGGCGCCACGGGGACTTCTTCAAGATCAACGCGGAGGGGCGCAGTTTCGTGCTCGGCCGCTCGGACGCCACGCTCAATCGTTACGGGGTGCGCATCGGCACAGCCGAGATCTACCGCTCGCTAGGCCATATTCCCGAGATCCAGGATGCGCTCATCGTGAACCTTGACCTGCCGGGCAGCGCGTTCTTCATGCCACTGTTCGTGAAACTGGTGCCCGGCACCACCCTCGATGCCGCGCTCGAGGAGAAGATCCGCAGCACGCTGCGCCGCGAATACACCGCCCGGCACATACCGGACAAGATCTACCAGGTGCCGGGCATCCCCTACACCCTCACCGGGAAGAAGATGGAGGTGCCGGTGCGGCGCATCCTGCGGGGGGAACCGCCGGACAAGGCCGCCAACCGCAGTGCCGTCGCGGACCCGAGCACACTCGATTTCTTCATCGACTATGCCAAGCGCCAGCAGGACTATCGCCTCTGAGACCGCGACGGCGCTGCTGCTGCCAGGCCTGCTGTGCGATCAGGCGGTGTGGGCAGGGCAGATCGCCGCCCTGAGCCCCGGGGTGCGCTGCCTGGTGGCTGAATACGGCGAAATCGATTCGCTGCCGCAGATGGCCCAGGCGGCCCTCGCCCTTGCGCCGCCGCGCTTCATTCTCATGGGGCACTCGATGGGAGGCCGCGTGGCGCTGGAGATCATGCGCACGGCCGGGGCGCGCGTGAGCGCGCTGGCGCTGCTCGACACCGGCTACCAGGGGCGCCCCAGCGGGGCCGCCGGGGAGGCCGAGGTGCGTGCCCGCCAGGGGCTGGTGCAGCTGGCCCGTTCCCGGGGCATGCGGGCCATGGGCGAGGTGTGGGTGCAGGACATGGTGCTGCGCAGCCGCCTCGCCGATGCGGCGCTCGTTGAATCCATCCTCGGGATGGTCGAGCGCCGCACCCCGAGGTGCTGGCGGCGCAGATACGCGCCTTGCTGGCGCGCCCGGAGGCGGCCGACGTGCTACCGCGGATCCGCTGCCCGACGCTGCTGGTATGCGGCCGCGAGGACACCTGGAGCCCGCTGGCGCGCCACGAAGCGATGCAGCGGCTCATCCCGGCTTCGCAGCTGGCGGTGATCGAGGACTGCGGTCATATGGCGCCCATGGAGCAGCCCGCGGCAGTCAGCGCGCAGCTTGTGTCATGGCTCACGAGCACGCTCAGCGCTGCCTGAGGCCGCTTCAGCTCTGGCGCGTACGCCAGCCCTGGTGATAGCCCTCACGCGCCGCGCGTGCGTAGGGGGTCGTGGCAACCTCCACCCGGATCTCCAGCTGGCGGTGCGGCTCGACCGTGGTCTTGTGCGTGCCACCGTTCTCCTCGCCCCAGACCAGTGTGAGCACGTCCCCGACCTGGATGTTGGGGTCCACGATCCCGAGTGACAGCGCGGTGCGCTCGTTGTAGCTATAGCCCCCGAACATCGAAAAGCCGACCGTCTTGCCACCCATCACGATCCGATCGAAGGACGAGGACGCGTAGTTGCAGTTCGGGAAGTCGAAGTACTTGTAGTTCTCCCCGCCCGGCACCAGCAGCGATGCGAAGACCTTCAGCAGATCATCCGCATTCCAGGCAAAGGTGACCTTCTTGCGGTGCGGACCCGCGGCCATCTTCTCCAGCGCCTCGCGCCCGATGAAGTCGTGGTCGAACTTGATGAACGGCCCGTAGCCCAGCGCGTACGGGGTCGTGTAGTAATCCTCGATATTCTTGGATACGAAGCTGCCGCCGATGGAGGCCGTGCCCTCGTAGCCGCCGGCGGGCAGCCACTCGCGATACCGCTGCATGCGCTCGCCGGTGTAGACGGCCGGCAGTGGCGAGGGGATCCAGCCCGACTCCAGCGTGTTGCTGGAGTAGGCACGCGCCCCCACCTGCACCAGACCAAAGTCCTTACCCGCCTCCATGATGGCCTCGCGGACCTCGTCCGCCTGCGCGTACGGACCCCAGATCTCGAGCCCGGGCGCCCCTGCCATACCGTGGCGCAGGCAGCGCACCTTGCGTCCCTTGATGTTGATCGCATCCATGGTGAAGAACTTCACATCCGGCAGCGGGCCGCCGTTGAGCCTCTCGAGCACCTTGGCCGCGCTGGGCCCCTGGATCTGGTACCGGTAGTGCCGGCGCGAGACCGCCTTGCCGCGCGGATGCGACGGGGAACGGTCATCACGGATGAATTCCACCTTGTAACCGCCGGTCTCGGCATGAAACTGTATCCAGTTCACAGTGGGCGTGCGCCCGACGAACAGCAGCTCGTCCTTGTCCAGGTAGAACAGAATGCCATCACCGATCACGTAGCCGTCGTAGCTGCACGGCACCATCTGCTTGGCCTTGTTGGGCGTGAAGTTGGCGAAACTGTTGATGGTCAGGTGCGACATGAGCTTCAGGGCATCAGGCCCCGACACCGTGAGCTCCGCCATGTGGTGCGACTGATCGAACAGCACGGCGGTCTTCTGCCAGCCCACCTGCTCGCTGCGCCAGTTACTGAACTCGATCGGCACCACCGGGTACACGTAGGCACCGACCTGCGAATTGCGCAGCAGCTCGACCGTGTTGCCGGCCCCCTTGAGAAGACTCTCCAGACTCTGGCCGCTCATCGCTGAAATTCCTCGCTGTCGTTCACTGTTTGAATTGCGGTGCCTGGCCGGCGACCGAGTAGAGCACCTGGGCGTTGCGCGTCTTCTGGAAATCCTCGAGGCTCTCACCGCGCATCGCCGCATAGACGTGCAGGTTGGTGATGCCCAGCACCGCCGCCATCTTCTCCAGCAGGAAGAAGATCACCCCGTAGTGCGTCAACCCCCGCCAGTCGCGCCGCCGCACCAGGTCGCGCTCCTGGGCCGTAAGGCCGGCCGCCTCGAACATCGCTTCCGGATCGGCGAGAAAACGCCGCCGGTATTCCGGCTCGATCAACCCGTGCAGGAAGTGGTTGAGACGGTAAGCCTTCACGCTGCGCTCGAGCGTGAACGGATAGGTCCCCGGCAGGCGCTCGACCCCTTCGAGCTCGTGCGCGATACGCGTACGGAACTGGGCATCGCTCTCCGCGGCGACCACCGGGGAGTCATCCTCGAAGATGACCGTGACGATGGGCGCCATGGAAGGCAGGTAATAGGCGCTGTGCAGCTTCTTGACCTTCGCCGACAGGGCCCCGCGCATGATCAGCCACATGATCATCTCGGCGCCTTCCAGGCCGCCACGCTCGGCGTACTGGGCGATGGTGAGCTGCGCGAGCTGCTCCGGGTCATTCTCGAGCAGCTCCAGGAACTGCAGGTCCCAGGGGGTATTGTTGAAACCGGCACGCTCACCGTGCACCTGGTGGCCGAGACCCCCGGTGGCGACGATGGCCACCTTCAGCTCCTCGGGATAACTCTCGATCGCCTGGCGCAGGGCCTTGCCGAGCCTGAAGCAGCGCCGCGCGGTCGGGATGGGGAACTCCAGCACCCCCACCTGCAGCGGGACGATGGCCCCGGGCCACCCCCCCTCGTGCGGCCACATCACCGACAGCGGCGAGAAGCAGCCATGGTCGAGCGGCTTTGACTGGAAGAACGACAGATCAAACTCCGCGGCGGTGAGCGCGGTGGCGATATGCCGCGCAAGAGCGGCGTGGCCCTTCACCGGCGGCAGGTTGCGCGGACCGCCGCCCTCGTCCGCCACCGCGTACTCCTCCCCCACGCCCAGGGCGAAGTGCGAGTAGTGGTCGAAGAAGAACGAGGTGACGTGGTCGTTGTAGATGAAGAACAGGACATCCGGCGCCTTGTCCGCAAGCCACCGGCGCACCGGCTGGTAGCCGGCGAATATCGGCGCCCACACCGGGTCCTTTTGCTTGTTGGCATCCAGCGCAAAGCCGATCGTCGGCGTGTGCGACGAGCCGATGCCGCCTACGATCCTCGCCATGTACAGCTATCCTTGGGGCCCCGGCAGGGGCCGGCGGTCAGATGTACAGCTGCTTGTTGATCGGGATGCCGTTCTCGCGGCAGTAGGTCTCGTAGTGGTTGATGAACCACCAGACGTCGACCGTCTCCGCCAGCACGCCGTGCTCGTCGTAAAATTCGATCGGCCCCTGCAGCCAGCCGAACAGCTTCACCCCCTGCGGATGATCGCTCACCAGCGTGTGCGTCAGCCCGGGGGTCTCGTAGATGAAGTCCCCCGGGGTGGCCACCCAGTCGTACTCCAGGTAGCGCACGCTGCCCTCCATGCACATCATCACCACCGTGCCGCGGTGCTTGTGGGTGCCGACCACCCCCTTGGACTTGACCCACAGGACGTTGCTGAAGATGTTGTGGCGCACGTCGAAGGCCAGGTGGCGGATCGCCGCATTCGGGCCGAACGGCACCCAGGGACTCTCGTTCTTCGCCTGCCCGACGTAGGTGCCCGGCACCGCCAGCCGCTGGATCACCTCACGGTGCACTTCCGGGACGTCGACGATCTTGTAAGCCGTGGACGGCGGGGCCGTAATGGGCTTGGGGTCCGTCGCCTGCCGCTGGGCGGCAGGTTTTTGTGCAGTCTCAGTAGCCATGCTCATCCTCCTAGGGTTGCCCGCCCGGCGCTCGCGCGCCGGGCGGGCTGCGGCCTCAGTGCGCGTTGAAGTTCACCCGAATCGAGGCGTACCACATACGCGGCGGGTTGTAGTAGCCACCGACCTCTCCGGCCCCGTAGTTGGGGGAGCCGGCGGTGACAAACCGGTCGTCGGTCAGGTTCGTGCCGCCGACCGCTAAGTCGTACGTGCTACCCGGCGACAGGTAGTGGATCGAGGCGTCCAGCATGTGCGTCGGCGGCCGCCGCAGCTGCGGGGTGTTCAGCGAGTCGTTGAACATCTCCGCAGTGTAGGTGTACTGCGCGAGGAAGCGCAGCACCGACGTGTCGTGCAGCATCCAGTCGTACTGCGGATAGATCGAGAACTTGTAGCGCGGAGTCTTCGGCAGCTTCGCATCCAGTGCGCTCACGCCCACCCAGGCCTCGGAGCAGATCGGCGGACCCGCCGGACACACGGTGGAACCGTCCGGGTTCGCGTACTGCGGGATATTGGCGTTCGGGTTCACCTCGGTGTAGTACGCGTCGATGTAGTCGCCCGAGGCGTTGATCTGCAGGCCGCGCGCCCACCAGCCACGACACCTCCAGTTCCGCGCCCTTGATCTTGGCGTTACCCGCGTTGGTGTACACCGGCGAGATGCCCTGCTGAATGTTCAGCTGGATGCCGGTGTAATCGGTGTAGTAGACGGCGGCATTGGCGAGCAGGGTGTGGTTGAGCCACTCGGACTTCAGGCCGAGTTCGTAGGTGCTCGAGTACTCCGGCTTGTACTCCGCGGTCTTCGGATCGGTGATCACCGCCGACAGGCGCGTGGTCCAGCCACCGGCCTTGAAGCCCTTGCTCCAGCTCGCGTACGCCATCACGTCCTTGCTCATGTGGAACTGCACCCCGACCGTGGGAGTGAAGATGTCCCAGCTCTGGCTGTCGGGGATGGCCGGGAAGTAGCGCAGGTACGGCTCGCCGGTGATGATCGGGAACAGGGTCGAGCCGAGCGGGAAGGAGTTCAGATCGCTCTGGCCACCGAGGAAGTTAGCCTTCACATGCGTGTAGCGGCCGCCGGCCGTCAGGCCCCAGCGATCCGTCACGTTCCAGTCGGCGTGCAGGAACGCCGCGTAGTCGGTGTTCTGCACGTCGTTCGCCACGTCATACACGTACAGCAGGCTCTCGAACGGCACGTAGTCGTGCACGTAGCCGGATTCCTTGAAGTAGTACAGGCCGCCGACCCAGTTCAGGTGGTCGTCGAGGGCCTTGCCGAGCAGCTGGACCTCCTCTGACACCTGCCACTGATGCTGGTGGTCGGTCACTTCCTGCAGCGTTTCCGGCGTGCCATCGAGATCGGTGCCGATCTCCCAGCCGATCTGGCGGTAGCCGGTGATCGACTTCAGGGTCAGATCGTTGCTTAAGTTATAGACCCCGGTGAGACCCCCGCCGAACTGGTCCTGGCGCGCAAAGTCCGGCCCGTTCGCATAGGTGGTGTTGAGGTTGCCGGTATTGGTGGCGGCGTAGTCAAACCACAGCCGCGGGGAATTGGAGCCCAGGTACGGCAGACCCTTGGCGATGTTGCCGGCGTTGTACGGTCCCGGAGGCCCCCCGACGTAGCCGGCGCCCAGCAGTGGCGCACCGCCCTGCGACAGACCGGGAACCTGCGCCCGCGGCTGGCTGCACAGGCCGGGGAACGGGTTTGCAGACGGCGGCAGGAATGCCGGGGGCCCGCCGGCGCCCTCGATGGCGCCGGCGATCGAGGAGGCGTTATTGCTGATGCACAGGTTGTACATCGTCGAGAATATGGAATTGAAGTTCGAACTGAACACGCCGAGTACCGTGTAGGGCAGCGCCGTCTGGTCCTCGTGCGTCCAGTCGCCGGTGAAGGTGAAGTTCAGCTTGTCGGATACCCGCCACAGCATCTTGCCGCGGATGCTGGTCACCCCGGTGCCGCCGTAGTTGTCGTTGGTCGAGTAGCCGGCCTTCGGATAGGCGGTCTGCGGATCGACCACGAACGGGGTCTGTCCCTGCGGCACCGTGCTCGGATAGGGGATGACCTTCACCCAGCCGTCCTGGTTCTGCGAGGAGACGGTGATCGAACTGAGCAGGACATCGGAGATCAGCGGGATGTCCGCGGTGAAGCCTACGTCACGCCGGTTGTACTCGCCTCCCGTCACGGTGCCGATGAAGCGCGCCTCGTTGCCGGGGGTATGGGTGACCACGCTGATCGCGCCACCGATGGTATTGGCGCCGAACAGCGTGCCCTGCGGGCCCTTCAGGATCTCGATGCGGTCCACGTCGAGCAGGTTCAGGTTCGCACCGATGGTGCGCGCGAGGTATACCCCGTCCAGGTACACACCCACGCCCGGGTTCAGGTTGAAGGCGAAGTCATCCTGGCCGATGCCGCGGATCGAGGCCGACAGCACGGACTTGTCGCCGGAGAACGGCGCGCCCGCATCGAGATTGACGCCTGGCGTCAGTTTACTCAGTGCGGTGATGTCCCCGAGGCCACGCTGCTGCAGGGCGTCGCCGCTGAAGGCGGTTACCGCGATCGGCACGTCCTGCAGATTCGCTTCACGGCGCTGCGCTGTGACCACGACCTCCTGCAACTGGGTCTGTTCCTGCGCCACGGCCTGCGCGCAGCCCAGCACCACGAGTGCACCGTAAAGCGCCGGACGCGCACAGGCACCGGCTCTCTTCGTAAACGAAAAATTCATTGGTATCCCCCCTCAGAAATGCCACCCAGCACGTTTTGGAACGCTCGACGCTACATGCCTCGTTCGGCAACCCGGTCTCGGTCCGTACCGTTGCGCGTCCTGTTCATTGGCTCTCTCACCTGACGATGGCGAGATGCGGTTTCGCATCGCGGAACTCGCTGCCGGTTCCGTGAATGTTGAGATTGTCCTTGACCGGATTGGTGTGCTCGCGCATCAGCGCTTCCACGCGTGAACCCTCGCCGCGCTCGATGGCGGTGACGATGTAGTGATGCTGGCGGTGCGCGTAGGTGAGCGTCTCATGCATCTGCTGCAGGCTGCTCTTGTCGATGGCGAGCGCCTGGGGACCGGCGAAGGGGATGCGCGCGTTACGCTCGAGGGCCTGCTGGATGATCGAGCTGCGGCATTCGAGCACGATGAGCTGGTGGAAGCGCACGTTCATGTCGACGTACAGCGCTTCAACCTTGTCGGCCACATGGCCCTCGGCGAGGATGTGATCGCCTTCGGCGAGGCACACGCGCAGCGCCTGCAGCAGCGTGCGCGAGGCGCCGTGCTCGGCGACGCGCCGCGCGGCAAGTCCCTCAAGGACCCCGCGCAGATCAACCGCATCGAGAATGTCAGCGTTGCTCAGGCCGCGGACCACGTAACCGCGGGTCTCGTGCTCAGCGAGCAAGCCCTCTTGGGCGAGCACCGGGAGCGCCTGGCGTACCGGGGTGCGCGACATGCCCAGAAGCTCTGCAAGTGGCGCTTCCGCGACGCGCGCACCGGCACGCAGTTCCCCCCGCAGGACCATCTCGCGGATGCGTACGATCGCTCTTGTTTGATGGCGGTTCATTGCATGGGGCCCCGACTGCGCGCAGGCAGTCTTCCCCTTGGGATCCCAATTGTCAATGAAGGTCATATCTGGTGAGGTCACGATGTGGCGCCTGGATGCCGTAAGATTCAGTTTCTACGGTATTTCTGCACGGCCAAAGCGCTGATCAACGGGGCTTCCGGGTACTGCCGAACGGCTGGCCGCAGCAAATGGGATCCCGCCAAGCCCTGGACGGAGTCACCCTCACTGCAGTCCCAGCGCCTTGTCCTCGTTGGCCCGCTTGATGACGTAGTGCCGTATCGCCTCGATCTGTTGCAGGTTAAGAACATCGGCAAAGCTCACCATCCCCTGGGCATGCAGGGCCCCGCCATGCACCACCTTCGCCCACGCCTCGCCGTCGCGGATCAGCGCACTGCGGCGCAGGTCCGGCAGTACGGTGCTGCCGTAGGCCGCATCCCCATGACAGCCGCCGCAGTAGCGCGCGTACTGCAACGCGCCTTCAGCGAACTGCTCGGGTGTACCGCTCGGAAACGGCGGCTCCAGGGGCGCGCGCACCAACGGTGACTCCGGGGGCAACTGCGCGGTGCCGCCCAGCTTGAAGACCAGCAGGCGCGAGATGTTGCGGACCGGTCCGCCGACCTCCGAAAGGATCCCCGGGGCCAGTGCCCAGACACCGCCCCAACCGGCCAGTACCGCGACGTATTGCTGGCCATTGACCGAATAGGTCACGGGCGGCGCGGTGATGCCGGTCTGCACGCGGCTTGCCCACAGCTTGGCGCCGCTGGCGGCATCGTAGGCCACGAATTCCTGGGCACCGTTGCCCTGAAACACCAGGCCGCCGGCGGTTGCGAGCAGGCCTCCGTTCCAGGGTCCCTTGAAGGCCACGCGCCAGCGCTCCTGCTGGGCGACGGGGTCCCAGGCGATCAGTGCCCCCTTGGTCGCCGCCAGCGCGCCGGCGCGCACCTTCGGGTCGGCCGGCATCGCGGCGGCCGCAAAATCCATCCCCGTATTGAAGGCCTGCTTGCTGGCCTGGAAATGCGCGTCCGGTATGTACGGGAAGCCGGCCTCCTGCGCGGGGATGTAGACCAGCCCGGTTGCCGGGTCAAACGCGGTCGGCTGCCAGCTGTGCGCGCCGCCGGGTCCGGGCACCACCACGAAGGGCTTGCCGGTCTTGTCGATGCGCGCGTCCGGATTCTCGATGGGCCGGCCGGTCTTCGGGTCCACACCCGTCGCCCAGTTGACTGCCACGAAGTTCTTCGCGGAGATCAACTGGCCGGTGGCGCGGTCGAGCACGTAGAAGAAGCCGTTCTTGGAGGCTTGCATCAGCACCCGGCGCGTCGCACCGCCGATCTTGAGGTCCGCGAGGATCATGTGCTGCGTCGCGTCGAAGTCCCAGGTATCCCCGGGGGTGGTCTGGTAGTGCCACACGTACTCCCCGGTCGCAGGCCGCAGCGCGATGATCGAGCAGATGTACAGGTTGTCGCCGCCGCCCGGAGAACGATACGCCTGGTTCCAGGGGGTGCCGTTACCCGCGCCGACATAGAGCAGGTCGAGTTTCGGGTCATAGGCCATCGAGTCCCACACGGTCCCGCCGCCGCCGAGCGACCACCAGGTACCCTTCCACGTGGCTTCCGCCCGCTTCAGATGCGGTTCGGTGTTGGCACCTGGCCGGTCCGGGACGGTGTAGAAGCGCCACAGTTCCCTACCGTCATGGGCGTCGTAGGCTGCGACGTAGCCGCGTACGCCCATCTCCGCGCCACTGTTGCCGATGATCACCCGGCCCGCGATGACCAGCGGGGCACCGGTGATGGCGTAGGGCTTGGACGGATCCACGGTGAGCTTCGACCAGATCACCCGCCCGGTGCCACGGTCAAGTGCGATGAGGCGGCCATCCAGCGTGCCCAGGTAGAGCCGCTGCCCCCAGGCTGCCAGGCCACGGTTGACGACGTCGCAGCAGCTGCGCACGCCCGCATCCCCCGGCACCTTGGGATCGTACTGCCACAGCAGCCTGCCCGAGGTGGCCGAGTAGGCCTTCACCTTCGACCAGGCGGTCGTGATGTACACCACCCCGTCGATCACCAGTGGGGTGCCCTCTTGTCCCCGTGCGGTGTCCAGGTCGGCAAACCAGGCCAGGCCCAGCTTCTGCACGTTAGCGGTGTTGATCTGCCGGAGCGGTGAGTAGCGCTGCGCGTCGTAGGTACGAGCATGCGTCAGCCAGTCCGTGCGATTGTCGCCGGCTGCGGTGAGCGCCTTGCCATCGACCGCGGCACCGGCATCTGCGCGCACGGAGTGCACCATGGCGGCCGCGGCCAGCAAACCCAGGGCGGCAAGTTGCAGCACGCGGGCAGTGCTGGCCGGGCGTGCCGGGCGGTGCGCCAGCGCTGCACGGAAGCACTCAGTGGCGACGTGACCGCAGAGTGGTTCGTGCAAGACTTCGGTTGTCACTCTCAATCCCCCCGGATCTTGTATGCGTTGCATACCATTGGCCGGGTCCGCGGGTCAAGCCATCGGCCGACGGGGCGGCGCGAGGACTTGCCATGTCAGGCGCGTCAGCGCGCCGCTTCGACGCCGAAGGCGAGCAGCACGTTACCCGGCTGGTCCATGACGACGCCGTAGCCGGAACCGACGAACACCATGCCGCCCGCGACGGTGGGGCCGGGGGCGATGATGGATCCACCATGTGCCGGGACGCCGTTCACCGTGTCGAAAGGTCGGGCAGTTTCGAAAGACCACAGCGCGTGCCCGTCGCTGCTCGCCAACGCCCACAGCCGTCCATCGGAGCCGCCGACAAACACGACGCCCGGAATTGCGGTCACTGCCGCCGAGTGGGCCACCTTGTTGTCGGCGGTGGAGTTCAGTGGCGTATACCACAGGCGTTGTCCGTCGCTGAGGCGCACCGCCGATGCGCCCCCGGTGCTGGAGCCAAAGTAGGCATTGCGCTCATCCAGCGCGCCGCCCCACAACGGCCCGAAACTCGCGCCGCCGTTGGGACCCAGCGCATCGGAGGTGGAGGAGTGAGCTGCGCCGTAGCGGCGCCAGAGGATGCGGCCGCGCTGCGCCGGGTCCAGCGCCACGATCTCCCCGGGCTTGGTGGCGAAGACCAACAGCCCCTTGCCGCCGGGCAGACTTGCCAGCATCGGGGACATCGGGATGTCCCAGTCCGGTCCTATGACCTGCGGGCAGTTTTCCGTGAGCCCTGCCCCGCCACAGCCGACGATGAACGCATCATGGGGGTAGATCTGCTGTGACCAGCGCACCTTGCCCGTCGCCATATCCAGCGCCAGCACGGCATCGCTGGTCGCCGGTGCCGGGTAGGTCGATGCATCCCCGGTGCCGACGTACAGAAGGGCTCGCGCGGCATCGACGGTCGGGGTGTTCCACACGGGAACCCCGGCCGGCGCCCACTGCTGCACCCCCTTGGAGTTCAGTCGCGTCGGGTGCGGGCGCTCGGCGATCGTGTAGGTCTTCCAGATCAGCCTGCCGGTGTTGGCCTCGACCGCGCTCACGCTGCCGACCGCCGTGCAGCACGGATAGTCGGGGATGCGCGCCTGGAAACCCTCCCAGGCGGAGATCGGGACATACAGCCGCCCCTGGTAGAGCGCCGGGGCAGCTGTCACGCGCGTGGCGTAGTGCTCCTCGATGCGGGTCTTCCAGATCTCGCTCCCGTCCTGGGCATCGATGGCATAGGCACTGGCCTTGAGGTCACCGAAGAACACCGCGGTGCGCACCCGGCCATGGGTGCTGATCGCTCCAACGGTCATCGCGTTGCGCACGCCAGCCGCGGCACGGTATGACCAGTAGACGCAGCCGGTGGCCGCATCGAGCGAATAGACGTAGCCGATGTCGGTGCCCACAAAGACGCGCCCGGCGACCAGCGTGGGCTGTCCGTATGCGCTGGTGCCTCCCGGATATCCGAACGCCCATTTCAGTTTCAGATGAGCAACCGAGGCATCGTTCAGTCCTGCGGCGGCGGCTGACTGGAAGCGGTTGTTGCCAGGCCCATTTCCCCAGCCGTTCCAGTCGGCCGTGCCGGAGAGCCGCACGGGTGGATTGCTCGCACAGCGATTGGGCATGCTGGCTGCGTCGCCGGCGCGGTTGGTACCCAGAAGCTGGCCGGCCAGCGACTCGGACACGCGCCGCCGGTCCTCCTCGGTCAGGGTGTCGCCGACAGGCTTCATGATTCCCGTCGTCAGTGCCGTGTAGATGCGCTCCGGGGTCATGGTGCGCAGCGTGGCCGGTGAAGGGGCGCTCTGAAACGCCGGGTTGCCGTGGCAGGAGACGCAGTGCTGCTGGAAGACCGCGAACCCGAACTCCGTGCCGTGGCGCTCGGGCACGGCAGCGGCGGGGCCCGACGGTGCCGCTGCCGGCTGCGCCTGCGCAGCGGCTGGCGCCGCCACAGACTCGGTGGCGTAAGCCCTCGGTCCTGCAATACTCAGGGTGCAGAGGACGGGTAGTACCGTGAGCTTCCAACACACCCTTCGATCACGCATCGGCCTCTCCTGCGCGTCTCACCAACAAGTAAAGACTGCCGCCGCGCACGGCGACGCCCTGCGGCGGCGACGATAGCATAGGAGGCGGCGTGGCCTCGCCGCTCAGCTCCTGGGCAAGTCAGGAGGCCGCCCACCGTTTACTCGCTCGGTGCTGCGCCGCGCGGGCCGGCAGCGGCTGCGGCGGGCCAGCCATTCGTAGTACGCTCATCCCATGACGGACCAAACTCCCGTGCTGATCGCCGGCGGTGGACTTGTCGGTCTGTCGGCCGCGGCATTTCTCGCGCAGCAGGGAGTGCGCTCCGTGACCATCGAGCGGCTGCAGGAAAGCTCGCCGCTGCCGCGTGCCGCGTTCTTCCACATGCGCACGCTGGAGATGTTCCGCTCGCTGGGAATCGAGCAGCGGGTGCGCGAGCGTTCCGCGCTGGAGTTTGTCCCGGAGGGCGCCATCATCGCCATGGACAGCCTCTCGGGCCGCAAGCTGGCGGACATCGTGCCGAACCTGAACGTGGGCGTTGAGGCCGTGAGCCCCTGCCGCCGGCTGTTTCTGAACCAGCCAAGCCTCGAGCCGATTCTGCGCGAATGTGCGCGGCAGGCCGGCGCCACCATCGTGCAGGGCGCCCGGGTCACCGACGTGCACCAGGACGGCAGCGGCGTGCGCGTTGCGATCGAGGATGTCGGCGGCGGCAACGCGCGTGAATTGCGCGGCGCCTACCTCATCGCCGCCGATGGCGGGCATTCCCGGGTGCGCGAGTCCCTGGGCATCCCCTATGAAGGTCGCGGCGCATTCTCCAATTCCGTCACGATCTACTTCACCGCGGACCTGTCGCCCTGGATCGGCGACCACGCCTGGAGCCTGATTTACGTAAACAACCCGCTGTTCCGCGGATTCTTCCGCCTGAACCGCAGCGCGCAGGCAGGTTTCCTTGCCATCAATACCCTGGGTGACCCGAGCCTCGATCCGCAGGCCGCCGCGAATGCCGCCGCCGATGTCAGCGAGAGTCGGCTCATCGAGCTGGTGCGCACCGGCGTCGGCGCACCGAACCTGCCGGTGCGGATCGACGGCTACACCCGCTGGCGGGCGACCGCGCATGTCGCACGGCAGTTCCAGGACCGGCGCATCTTCATCGCCGGCGATGCCGCGCACCTGATGCCGCCCAACGGCGGATTCGGCGGCAACACGGGAATCCATGACGCGCACAACCTGGCCTGGAAACTCGCCCTGGTCATCCAGGGACATGCCGGCGCAGGCCTGCTCGACAGCTACGCCACCGAGCGCCAGCCGGTCGCACGCTTCACGGTCGAGCAGGCCTTCTCGCGCTACGTGGCGCGCACTGCGCCGTGGCTGGCATCCAGCCAGCAGCCGCAGGCGCTCGCCGAGGATTTCGATATCGAACTCGGCTACCTGTACGATTCCCCGCTCGGCGTTCACGCCGATCCCCGGACAACGCGCGGCGTCCCCGGCTCCCGGGCACCGCACGTCTGGCTGGCTCGCGCGGGCAAGCCCCTGTCGACGCTTGACCTCATGGGCCGCTATCTGCTGCTGGCCGGCCGAGACGGACAAGCGTGGGTCGATGCGGCCCGCGCTGCCGCCGCGGGCTTAGGCCGTGAACCGCTGCCGATGGATGCGGTGTGCGTTGGAAAGGACATCGAGGAGGTCGAAGGCGGCTTTGAACAGGCCTACGGCATCACCAGCACAGGTGCATCGCTCGTGCGACCGGACGGGTTCGTCGCCTGGCGCAGCGAGTCGGCCGCGGCTGCTGATGCCGCGACGGTTCTGCACCGTGCGCTCAGCCAGAGCCTGTACCGCGCGCACTAGATAAGATTCGCACCTTCGGCCCCAAACGCTCCCGGCTGCAACTGCGCTGCGCACATGCGAGTCAACCTGTACGGACAAGCTTTGGGTAGCGCTTCGGTGCACAGCGCTCGCCGGCACGGACGGTGCGCCGCAAGGACTGCGTTTTCTAAAGGAATACTGTCAAATCCGCTGGCGCTAGGATCCTCGGCGCACGATTTTTTCAGCTCAGAAGCGGCTGCAGACCCCTGCGCCTTTGCTGAGTGTCGTGTGCCGAAGAAGAACCGCACCCGCCGCTCCCGGTGCAACTGGAGTAAGGTGGAGCGATGCTTCATGAGTTCCTCACCCTGCATCGCAGCGATTTGATCCAACGGTGCCGAGGCAAGGTTGCCGCAAGGTGCTCACCCAAAGTGACCGCTGCCGAGATCACCCACGGGATACCGCTCTTTCTTGATCAGTTGATCAGGACGCTCGCGGTCGAGCAAACGTCTGAGCCGATGCGTAGTCGTGCGGTTTCCGGTCCTGCCGGGGGTGCGACGCCGGTCTTTTCAGAAATTGGCACCAGCGCAGCGCTGCATGGGCGCGAGCTGTTGTCCCACGGCTTCAGCGTCGACCAAGTCGTGCATGACTATGGCGATCTGTGCCAGGCCATTACAGATCTGGCGATCGAGCGCGGCATCCCGATATCCGCGGACGAATTTCGAACACTCAACCGCTGCCTGGATAACGGCATCGCCGAGGCAATGACCGCATATGCGAATCAGCATAACTCAGTAGCAGCACGGCAAGGTGCCCAGGCTTTGAATGAACGCCTGGGAATCCTCGCGCACGAGTTGCGGAACTTTGTGCACACCGCAACCCTCGCCGTTACCGCACTGAAAATGGGTAACGTGGGGCTCAATGGCGCGACCGGCGCGATACTTGATCGCTCGTTGATCGGACTTCGCAGCCTCATTGATCGATCGCTCGCCGATGTGCGAGTTACCGCCGGCCTGCCCCCGCGGCATCAAATGGTGTCGCTTGCCCACTTCGTCACTGAGATTGAAATCTCGGCCTCCCTCGAGGCGCGCGCGCGTGGCTGTGATTTTCGGGTGGCGGAAGTTGATCATGAGCTAATGGCAGACGCCGATCGGGACATGCTTCTCTCAGCGGTGGGCAATCTGCTGCAGAATGCGTTCAAATTCACCAAGCCCGGCACGTGCGTATCACTGAGCGTGCATGCGACCGGTGAGCGCGTCCTCATCGAGGTGGAGGATCACTGCGGCGGCCTTCCACCAGGCTTTGCAAGCGAGATGTTTGTTCCTTTCACCCAAAGCAGCGAGGATCGGTCGGGTCTCGGACTTGGGCTGGCAATTTGTCGCCGCAGCATCGAAGCCAATGGAGGCACACTCAAGGTCAGGGACGTACCCACCAGCGGATGCATTTTCACGGTTGATCTGCCGCGCTACCGCAGTGCATGACCTGTTCCTGTGCCACCCCGGGCACATGGCTGCCGGGGCCACTGCGATGTAATTCCCTGCGAGGTCATCGAAGCTCTTGCGCTTCGCCGCAGCGTAGCAGAGTGCCGATTCTCCCGAATCGCTGTCTCGATCGAAGCTTCAGCCAGCGGATAGACATCACGATGCTCTTGCCGTACATGCGGGCGACCATCGGCACCGTCACGTTCTGCTACGCAGACAACCACAATTGCTTCATTACAGCCGAGGTCCCGATGACGATCAGAGCGCGCATCCAGCAACCAGCCTGCCTTGTTGCGCTTGCAATTCTGGGAATCCTGCCGGCTCTTGCGCTCGCTGCGACAGCCTCTTCCGATCCGCCACCCGACAGCTGGCAGTTCTCGGCATCCCTCTACCTGTGGCTCCCCAGCGTGAGCAGCACGGTGGATTTCCCCGTACCTGGCACCGGTACGGACATTGACGTCGACGCCAGCCAGCTCCTGAGTCACCTCGAGATGGCCGGCATGGGGGCGTTTGACGTACATCACGGGCGGTGGGGCGCATTCACCGACGTCATTTACATGAACCTGAGTGGCAGCAAGGCGGATACACGGGATTTCAGCTTCGGCAATATCGGGATCCCGGCCACTACCAGTGCGGACCTGCACTTCGGCCTGAAAGCGTGGGTATGGACACTCGCCGGTGAATACCGCGTCGCGCAGGATGCGGCCTGGACCGTGGACCTGCTCGCCGGCACGCGCTATCTGGATGTGAGCACAAACCTCAATTGGTCGATCACCGGGGGGTTGGGACCGCTTCCCCCGGCCAGCCGTACCGGTGCCTCCGCGACAGGTGCTCACATCTGGGACGGCATCGTCGGCGTCAAAGGGCAGTATGCGTTCGGGGCGGATGGCAAGTGGTTTGTCCCCTTCTACCTGGATATCGGCACCGGCGATTCGCAACTCACCGATCAGGGGCTGCTCGGCATCGGCTACTCATACCAGTGGGGACAGATCACCGCGTCGTGGCGGTATCTCGAGTACCGCACACAGTCGAGCCGAATCGGGGATCTCTCCTTCAGCGGACCCATGGTGGGCGCAACCTTCCGCTGGTAAGCATGCGGGAGCAGAGGCCGCACCGCCGCGCAGGTGACGCCGCGCAAGGCTGTCCTCATCCCCCATTCACGCCCGCGCCGGCTGCGATTGATGCACCTGCCTTCCTTGCATCTGAAACAGCCGCGCCACTGCCTATTTGCGGATACTGGGCTGGCCTTGGCGATCGCCTTTGAACCCTTCGAGCGGATTCGAGGCTGTATCCACTCAGACGTATCCCCCAGTGCGCCTTTCATAAGAAACCGGGGCGGACCACCCGCCGGTCGCCGGGTCAGCCTTTAGCGTCAGCTAGAGGATGTGGCCGCCGAGACGACGGTCTGGGGAGCCGGGATCGGCCCCGAACTGAGTCTAAAGTCGTGATTCTGTGATTAGATGCGATAAGGACGTTCATATGAGCGTGAGGTGTCTTTATGTCCGGAACATCAGATCAGAAGGATTGGACTAAGCCTGCTGCGGTGGCGATTCCGAAGGGCGGATTCTTCCCCGACAAGGTCGAGCAGGGCAGATACGGCCCGATCTTTCCAAAGACGCCCGCGTGTTACGGCTTTTCGATCATCGCGAAGGTCATTCCCGGGCGCGAGGAGGCCTTCTACGAGTTCGCGCGGAACATTGAGAAGACCATCGCTGCTCAGCCGGATGCGCTCTCCGTACTGAAGCTCCACTACCTGCGCTGGGTGCTCTTTCCGATAAAGGGCGAGACCTATTTCATGTATCAGGGCATCTTCGACACCGATTTCGACAAGTACACCGAGGATGCCGTAACGCTCTTCGGGGCGACAGGCATCAACACGTCTTTCGAGAATCTTGAAGGCTTCCCGAAGGACTGGGCGACGAATGCGCCCGCCTTCATCAAGTTCGTGCGTGATCACCACTGCCCGAGTTTCCTGGAATATGGCGAATACCCGTTCGTGAGCGCGGACGAGATCAAGAAGGCGCTGCGCGTGAAGGCCTCTCTCTCCGAGATGCTTGATCAGATGCAATGAGCCGCGAGCCGCCTTTCAGTGCTTGAGTTCGACGACATCCAGCACATGCTGCTCACCCGTGCCCCGGCGCTCACCGGCCGGTACGAGTTCCTCTCGTTCCAGGATCCCACGGGTGGGCGGGCATGGCTCGCCGCAATTCTGGATAAGGTGCACTCCGCGAAGACCATGCGCGCATCCGTGGAGAAGGAGAAGCGCTGGGTCACCGTGGCATTCACCTGGAATGGCCTGCGGGCTCTAGGCGTCGAGGAGACCGCGCTCGCCACCTTCCCGGAGGAGTTCCGCCAGGGCATGGTGGCGCGCGCGGAGATGCTCGGTGACACCGGAGCAAATGATCCCTCGCAGTGGGTCGACAAGACGACAAGCCCCGATCTGCACGCCATCGCGATTCTGTTTGCGCGCGATGCCACGGAACGAGGACGCAGTGCCATCGAGCACGGCAAGCTTATCGCCCAGTGTAAAGGCGTCGAAGCGCTATCAACGCTCGACCTGGAGGCGACCCCGCCCTTTGACTACGCGCACGACCATTTCGGCTACCGGGACCGGCTTTCGCAGCCAGTGATCGAGGGCTCGGGGGACGAACCGACGCCAGGCTCCGGAGCCCCGCTAAAGGCGGGAGAGTTCATCCTCGGCTACCCGGATGAGAGCGGTTTGAGTCCGCCGCTGCCGCAGCCAGAAATTCTCTCCCGCAACGGCAGCTTCATGGCGTATCGGCGGATGGAGGAGCACGTGGGCAATTTCCGTGATTTCCTGCGCGCGAATGGCGCGACGCCCGGGGAGCAGGAACTCGTCGCTGCGAAGCTAATGGGACGCTGGCGCAGCGGTGCGCCGCTGGTGCTCGCACCCGACAGGGACGATCCGGTGCTCGGGGCCGACCTGCAGCGCAATAACAATTTCAATTACAAGCACCAGGACCCGCAGGGTTACGCCGTGCCTCTCGGCTCGCACATGCGCCGCATGAACCCGCGCGATACGGCGGCCAACATGAACCGTCGGCGCATGATCCGCCGCGGCGCAACCTATGGGCCGTATCTTCCGGAGGGCACCCCGGATGACGGCCAGGAGCGTGGCATCGCGGCGTTCGTGGTCTGCGCCAGTCTCATCCGGCAGTACGAGTTCGCGCAGAACGTATGGGTGAACGATAGGAACTTCCACGAACTCGGCAATGAGCGTGACCCGATCATCGGCACTCACGATGGCACGCTCGAATTCAAGATCCCGAAGCGGCCGATTCGCAGAAAGATCACGGGCCTGCCCGCGTTCACCACCGTGCGCGGTGGTGCCTACTTCTTTCTGCCTGGACTTAAGGCGCTGCGTTGGCTCGCAGCAGGCGGTAAAGCGTGCTGATCCGCACGCCGGGAGATCATCATGAGCACGCCCACCCCGCACCTATAACCAGAACCACGCCGCCCGCAAGTACACACCGGGCAAGCGTCGGTTGAGCATCTACTGGACCTGGAGCTATCCGTACGAGGCGCAGCGCGATCCGGCCGCGATGGAGAATCGCTTCTCCACCATGACCGAAGTGCGCAACGTGCTGTGGCCGCTCTACGAGAAATCCGAATGGAGTGCGGGACAGTTCTTACAGGGGATCGCCGGTACGTTGGAGCTGTTCCATCGCTCCGCGCTCAACTTCCAGCAACTGGCGGGCGAGGTCACCGGCCACTCCGTCGCGGTATTCCAGCGCGTCGATCAGGCGGGCTTCAGGCTTCCGATTGACGATCGGATCCTGGCCGACACTGACACACTCATGGTGTTCGGACTCGACCACCTACAGTCCGGGGAGGAGTGCCAACCGGAAGAAGTCGCGGCTATTCGCACCTGGCTTGAGCGCGAGGGCACCTGCTTGCTGCTGGCGCCGCACCACGACGTCGGCTTCACCGACGCCCTGGAGCAGCGCCAGGTGGAATACCTGCACCACGGCGATCGACTCGTGCCGCGTCAGCAGCGCTTTACGCAGTACGGTCGCTCGCTCATGAAGGCACTCGGGGTACCGGTGCACAACACCTGGGGACTGTGTCCGGCTCGGGTCAGTGGGACGACGGAGATCGCGCCGCTCAAGACTTTCCGCGACCTCGACAAGCCCGGGCTCCTCAAGGACGTCACGGCGCTCAGTTTCCATCGGCACCTCCCACATTATGAGATCACCGAAAAGGACAGCAAGAAGATTCACCTGCTGGCGCGCCAGCCGATCGAGCCGGAGCGCCCGCACCCGTTTACCACGGCCGGGAACACGGAGTTCAACTGCCTCCTGTGGATGCCGCCAGAGAAGCAACGTGCCGGAGACATCGTACTGGTGGACTCGACACACTTCACCACGCTGTTTGGCGTTACGCAGAGTCTGAAGAACTTTTGGCGGAACGTTGCCACCATGCAGTAAACGGGCCTGGAGCATGACGGAAGCATACGATCTTGTTGCCATCGGAGCGGGCCCGGCGGGCGAAAGCGCCACCGAACTTGCAGCATTTTTTGGCCACCGCTCGGCGGTGATCGAAAAGGCCCAACCGGGCGGGACGGTGACAACGACCGGCGGTGCACCGACGAAGACGCTTCGCGAGGCGGCGCTGTACCTCACAGGATTCCGTGAAGGCGACGTTTACGGACTCCGGCTGGCGGCACCCCCTGAGATCGCAACCGATATCGTTCGCACGCGGACTCGGGCTGTTTGCGAGCTGTTGCAAAAGGTTACGGCAGACAACATCGCAAGTCGCGATGTTGACTATATTCGCGGTACCGCCCGGCTCGATCCGGATGGCAGTGTATGGTGTCTGATGGGGATGAACCGGCACGCAGGATCCGCGCCACGGTGATTCTGATCGCCTCCGGTTCGCGGCCAGCTCGGCCGCAGAACATTTCATTCGAGATCCCAGGGGTCTGCGACACGGACACCATCTTGCAGCGTGGCCGCGTCCCCCAAGACATCGTCATCGTAGGCGGCGGACCGGTGGGCATCGAGTTTGCGACAATCTGCCACACGCTTGGTGCAAAAGTGACGCTCCTCGATCGCGGCACCCGCCTCATTGCCGCAATGGACGGGGAAGTGTCGAAGTATATGGAAGACCTCTTCAGGAAGTGGGGCATCACCGTCCTGTTCGGCGCGAGCGCGGAACGCGTCGCGGCGAGCGATGCGGGCCTGGAAGTCGAGCTGTCGACGGGCCAGGTGCTCTGCCCGGACACGCTGCTGTTTGCCGCCGGTCGCATCGCGAACACTGAAGGTCTTGGCCTCGAGGCGTTAGGGGTGGCGCGCGACTCGCGGGGGCGCATCGTCGTGGACCAGAACTTCCGCACGTCCGCTCCGGGTATCTACGCCGCGGGCGACGTGGTTCGGCCGACTCTGGCCTCGATCGCGATGGAGCAAGGACGAGTGGCGACCTGTCATGCCTTTGGTATCCCATTCGAGGGAACCGTCGACCCTTGCCCCGTCTCAGCGATCTATGGGATGCCGGAGGTTTCCGGTGCAGGCCTCACCGAGGAGCAGTGCCGTGAGCAAGGCCTGGATTACGCAGTGGGGCGGGCTGACCTTGGACTCACTCCGCGCGGCGCCATTGCCGGCCGGGGCGGGCTCCTTAAGCTCATCTTCCGGAGAGTCGATCGGAAGCTGATCGGGGTCCACTGCATCGGCGACATCGCCTCCGAGATCATCGGTATTGGCCAGATGGCGATTCGCTGCGGCGCAACCCTGAACACCATCGCTAACATGTCGCTCAACACTCCGACCTACAGCTACGCTTACAAGTACGCCGCATTTGACGGCCTGCGCGTTCGGCGTCTGCCCGACGGACAGCGACAATCCGTTAAACGTGCCGGAGGCGCCGGGCAGTAAGTAATGCAGCATGTGGCAACCGGGCGGCGGCGCTGGCTACTGATCGCCGCTTTGCTGTGCTTGGTCGCGACCTCAGTCCAGGCGCAGAACCGCGGCGTCTATCCACTCGGCTTGAGTGCCATCAATTCCGGCGTCAGTCCCGAACCCGGACTCACGTACAACAACAGCTTCCTGTTTTACTCGCGTAGCGAGCAGAAGGGAGCCGACAGTGAGGTTGTCGCCACGGGACAGCAATCGGTTCTGCTGGACATGAACACGCTTCTTTGGGCGGGCACGGGGGAAATAGCCATGCTGGGCGGTGCCCGGTTTTCATCCGCCGTAACCATTCCGATCGCCAACAATTCGCTAAGTTCCAGTGCTCAGGGTGCTACTCAGTGGTGGCGGCGGTCTCGGGGATCTTTACCTTCAACCCGCCATTCTTGGCTGGCGCATGGAGCGCGCCGACCTTCGCGGGATCTTGGGCTTCTTGGCACCTACCGGGAAATTCAACGCCGGCGAGACCGACAACGTGGGCAACGGGTACTGGACGCCCGTGGTCGCCGCGGGCGAAACCCTTTACTTATCCGAGGATAAGGCAACGACATTCTCCGCCTTTGAGATGTACGAATTTCATGGCACTCAGTCGGGCACGCATATTCATCCGGGCGAGACGTTTGACCTGGACTATTCCTTAATGAGGGCATTCAGGTTTCCGGACTCGCGGCTGCAAGCCGGACTGGTCGGCTACGGCGCATGGCAGACGACCGCCAAGACGGGCCCGGGCATCACACTCCCACAGGAAGCGCAGCGCTACAGGGTCAACGCGCTGGGCGTGGGATTGAACTTCATATTACCGGCCCGGAAGGTGACTCTAGGCTTCAAGTACTTTGATGAGTTCTCAAACCAGTGGACTTACCAGGGCTACTCAGTCCAGATCTCTGCAGGCGTCGGCTTCTAGGCCGCCAATCGAGCCGGGGCACACCGAACCCAACTGAGCCTCCCTGTTGTGCGCTGCTGCCCTCGGTTCCATTGTTCGATGGGTTGCGTCCCAGAGTGCTTTCCACTGCGACCGTGCGGCTGAATTGTGCCGCTGCGACCAGCGACGGAACTTGTCACCGTCAAACTGCATGTCAGATACCGCCAAAGGGTTCTGTCGATTGATACTGCTTGCAACGCAAACCTAGCACCGGATGCGATGAACTGAACACTGCCCTAAGAGGCACGAACATTCGTGCACAGGTTGGCACTCCGGCGCTGCTAAGGGCATCGTGGAAAGTACCGAGTGCGAGAACTGTCGGCATGGCTCTTCTGGTCGTGGCTGTTTCCACACGTTCATTCGGCCGTGGATACGGATAGCGCCTAACTCGCGACCTTCGCTACAGAGACATGGAGTACCGGGGTTGCGCGGAAGTCCCGGCGCAGCGCACGCAGGGATTTCTCTGATCCGCATAACTCATTGCTTTCTAAGCATAAAATATGGGGCGTCCCGGGATCGAACCGGGGACCTGCGGATTAAAAGTCCGATGCTCTACCGACTGAGCTAACGCCCCGCAAGGCGGGTGCGGCGTGCTGGAATCCTCTTGGACAGAGGCTGGCCGCGCGGGGCGGCATGATACTACAGCCTCTGGTAGCGGGTCGGATCGGCGATCCCCGCCCCCTCGAACCCCGCGCGGCGCAGGCGGCACGAATCGCAGCGCCCGCAGGCCTGCCCCCGCCCATCGGCCTGGTAGCACGAGACGGTCTGCGCGTAGTCAACTCCCAGTGCGGTCCCTGCGGCGATGATCTGCGCCTTGGTCCACTCGATGAGCGGGGCATGAATCCTGGCGGCGGCACCCTCGACGCCTGCCTTGGTTGCCACCGCCGCGAGCGCCTCGAAGGCGGCAATGAACAGCGGGCGGCAGTCCGGATAGCCGCTCGAGTCGAGCACGTTCACGCCCAGGAATATGTCCCGCGCGCCCAGCACCTCGGCCCAAGCGAGTGCCAGGGCGAGCATGATGGTGTTGCGCGCGGGCACGTAGGTGACGGGAATGCCGGCGGTGGGTGACTCCGGCACCGCGATGCCGGGATCGGTGAGCGCCGAGCCGCCGATGCCGCCCAGGTCCACGCGCATGGTGCGCTGCTCGATGGCACCCAGGCTTGCCGCCACGCGCCGCGCCGCCTCGAGTTCTGCGATATGGCGCTGCCCGTAGTCCACTGACAGCGCATGGCAGGCAAAGCCGTCCGCGCGCGCGATGGCCAGTGCGGTGGCCGAGTCCAGGCCACCGGAGACCAGCACCACTGCCGCGCGCTGCCTCACCTCATCTTCCCGGCACGTTGCCCCACAGATACTTGTGGAGCTGGATCTGCAAGCGCACCGGCAGGTGGTCCTGGAGGATCCAGTCGGCCAGCTCGCGCGCCGGCAGCTGCTCGTGGCTCGGTGAGAACAGCACCGTGCAGCCGGGCGGCAGCTGCAGCTGCGCCAGGTGCGCGCGGCTCCATTCGTAGTCCGCGCGGCTGCAGATCACGAACTTGACCAGGTCCGTCGCCGAAAGGCGCGGCAGTTCTTCGTAACGATTGCGCCCCTGCTCCCCCGAACCCGGCGTCTTGACGTCCACGACCTTGATGACGCGCGGATCGACCTGCGCCAGCACCATCGCGCCGCTGGTCTCGAGGGAAACGCGCAGGCCGGCATCACACAGGCGCGTGAGCAGCTCGGCACAGCCTTTCTGGGCCAGCGGCTCCCCGCCGGTGACGCATACGTAACGCGCCCTGAGTTCCTGCACGCGCGCGAGGATGGCGTCGATCTCCCACCACTCCCCGCCGTGGAAGGCGTAGGCGGTGTCGCAGTACTGGCAGCGCAGCGGGCAGCCCGTGAGGCGCACGAACACCGTAGGGATGCCCGCGGTATCGGCCTCCCCCTGCAGGGAAACAAAGACCTCCGTGATCTTCAGCCGGGTCACGTTCGCTCAGGGGCTGCAGGGCACGGCGTGGATGCGGCGCTACTGCGGGATGCGGTGCAGCCGGTCGGCGGCGAGCTTCGCGGTGTCGGTCCCCGGGTACTTGCGGGTGACCTCGGTGAGGGTCGCCTTGGCGGCCGGGTACTGCTTCTGCGCGTATTGCGTATAGCCGAGCTTCAGCAGCGCATCCGGGGCCTTGCGCGACTCGGGCCAGTTCTTCAGCACGGTGCGGAATGCGCCGGCCGCCGCGTCGTAGTCGTGGTTGACGTAGTACGCCTCGCCCAGCCAGTACTGCGCGTTCTCCGCCAGCGGGCTGGTCGGATAGGTGCCGAGGAAGTCCTTGAAGCCGGTGATCGCGATCGAGTAACTGCCGGCCTTCAGCGCATCGTAGGCCTGCGAGTAGATCGCCTGCTCGGTGGAGGACGGCTCGACCACCGCCGGAGGCTGGGCAGCCGCCGCACCAGCGGCCGCGCCGGCGGCCGTGGCCGCAGCCGCAGCCGCCGGCGGGGTGAGCTTCACGGCCGCCTCGGCCCGGTGCTCGAGCTCCTCGATGCGGCCGCGCAGTTCGCGCAGCTGCGCGTCGATTTCCTCGGTGTGCGCCGCCGCGGCGGCCTGGTTGGCGAGGCTGTGCTCCAGGACCTGGATGCGCGTCTCCAGATCATTGATCTTGATCTGCAGCGGATCCTCCTCCGGTGGGGTGCTCGCGCAGCCGGCCACCAGCAGCAGCGGCACGAGCGCGATCAGGGCGCGGCGCATCGCGGTGCTTCCTGCCCGCGTCACTTCGGCACGGCGGCCGGGGTGAGGTAGATGATCTCCACGCGGCGGTTCTTGGCCCAGGCGGCATCGTCGTGGCCGGCTACCGCCGGCCGCTCCTCGCCATAGCTCACGGTGGAGATCTGCGCATCGGTAGCCCCCTGCAGCAGCAGCGCATGCCGCACGGCCTGCGCGCGGCGCTCGCCGAGACCGACGTTGTACTCAGGCGAGCCGCGCTCGTCGGTGTGCCCCTCCAGGCGCACCCGGGCGCTCTGGTGGGTGCCGAGATACTTCGCATGGGCCGCCACGACATCGGTCGCCTCGCCCTTGATGTCGCTGCTGTCGAAATCGAAGTACACGATGCGCGTGGCGAGCAGGCCGCCCTGGGGACCGGCGGTCTCGTCATCCGGATTGCCGGTGCCCGCGGTGCTGGCACTGCCGGAAAGCCCGGCGCCACTGCCCTGCGCGGCGCTGCCGCCCACCTCGGTGCCGGCCGTGCTCGAGGGCTTCTTGACCTTAGGTCCGCATGCGGTCAGCGCCAGCGCGGCTGCCACCAGCAAGGTGATGAATACCCGGTGCATTGATGCTTTCTCCGCCATTCCAAGTCCTTTCAAAATCCAATTCTGCCGCGCCTAGGGCACGAACGGTCCCCATGCAGGCTCGCGGATGTCCTGGGGTGCCTTCAGGCGCAGTCCCGTGAGCCCGTCCGTCGAGACCGTGGCCAGCGCGTCGCGATTGCCATCGCGCTCCGCGTAGATAAGTGTAGCGCCATTGGGTGCGAAACTCGGCGATTCATCGAGGTGCCCGTGCGAGAGCACGCGCACCGTGCCGGTCGCCAGTTCCTGCACCGCGATCCGGTAGTCGCCGCTGTTCAGGGTCACCATCGCCAGCAGCGTGCCGTCCGGGGTGATGCGCGGGCGGGCGCTGTAGGTGCTGCCGAAGGTGATGCGCTTCGGGTGCGACCCGGGCTGCGCGCTGACCTGGTAGATCTGCGGTGACCCGGCACGGTCGGAGGTGAAGTAGAGCGAACGGCCGTCGGGGGCCCACTCAGGCTCGGTGTCGATGGCCGGGTCGCTGGTGATGGGCGTCAGGGCCTGGGTGGCCAGGTCGAGCACGTAGATGTCGAGGTTGCCGGTGCTACCGCCCAGGGTGAGCGCGAGCTTCTTCCCATCCGGGGACCACGCCGGGGCGCCGTTGATGCCGGCACGGGCCGAGACCTGGCGCCGCTCTCCGGTGCTGACCAGCTGTACGTACACCGCCGAGTGCTTGCTCTCGAACGAGACGTAGGCCAGCCACTGCCCATCGGGCGACCAGGCCGGGGACATCAGCGGCCGCGGCGACTCGAGGATGCGGCGCTGGTTGGCCCCGTCCGCATCGGCCACGAACAGCTGATAGCGCTGCGCTGGCGGCTCGCCCTCGACTGCGACATAGGCCACGTGGGTGGCGAAGGCGCCGCGCACGCCGAGGATCTTCTGGTAGACCGCATCGCTCACGCGATGCGCGGCGTTGCGCAGCGAACTGGCTACCGCGAGAAAGCGCTGCGAGGCCAGCTTCACCCCGGTCAGGGTGTTCACGAGGTCGAAGTCGACCTGCAGCTTTCCGCCCTCGAGCGCGGTGATCCGCCCGACCACGACGTAATCGCTGCCCGCGTTCTTCCAGGCAGGCGCGGCCACGTCCTCGGCGCGCGCCGGGGTGGCGGGCAGGTGCTCGCGCGGCAGCGCCTTGAAGCGCCCGCTCCCCTCCAGGTCGTTCTGGATCACGCCGGCGACGTCCAGCCCGCCATCGCCCGGGGCGGCCGTGAACGGCACCACCGCGACCGGCACGGGGTCGCGCACCCCGGAGGTGACCTCGATCTCAAGCGCCGCCTGGGCGCCGGGTGCGAAAACCAGTCCCAGCAGGACGAGGAGCGACAGGGAGTGCTTGGCTTGCATAGCTTAGTCGGGCTTGAAGTTGATCTTGAGGTTGCGGTCAAACAGCGCCGGATCCGGTGGCGGCGGCAGCGGTGAGGCACGGTACACGGCCGCCTCGATCGATTCGCGCACCGCCTGGTCGCCGTTGCAGTCGCCGATCTTCACCTGCGTGACCGTCCCCCCCGGTTCCTGGGTAACGTACAACATACATTGAATCCCGGGTCGTGCGGTCGGCGGTCGCAGCCAGGCGCGGTTGATGCGCGCCGCGATCTGCGCCTGCCAGCTGGCCAGTGCCGGGCCGGAGCTCACCGCGTGCTCCTCGCTGGCGAGGCTGCGCTTGAGGTCGGCTTCGCGCTCGGCGGCCTCCTGCGCTTCGTCGGCCTTCTCCTTCGCCTGCGCAGCTTCCTGCGCCTTCTTCTCCTGTGCCGCCTTGGCCTCGGCGGCTTTGCGCTTGAGCTCTGCGGCGCGCTGCTCCTCGGCCTTGCGGGATTCCTCCGCCGCCTTGGCCTGCGCGGCCTGCGCCTGGGCCTTTTCCTCGGCCGCCTTCTGCGCGAGGGCCGCTTCGGCCTTCTGCCGCTCCTGAGCGCGCTGCTGCTCGCGCTCGGCACGCTCCTCGGGAGTCGGCGGCGGCGGTCCCTGCGGCTCGGGCGGGCTCGCCGGTGCCACCGGCGGCGCCGGCGGCGGCGCGGCGCGCTGCGCCCCGGCTACCGTGCGGGCATCAACAACCGTGGCCTCGATGGCCAGCGTGGGCATCGGCCGCGGGGGCGAGCGGAACAGCATCCAGCCATACATCAAGGCTGCCAGCAGCAATGCGTGCAGCAGCAAGGCGAGTCCCACGGATGTCCACCGGTCACTCTGTAGCGGCATTGCGTGCGGACATGTCAGCTTCTCGGGCGCACCGGTGCCGGCAGCGGATCGGTGATGAAGCCGATCTTGCGGGCGCCGGCATGCTGCAGCATCACCATCGCCTGCACCACGCGGCCGTAGGCGACCGCATTGTCCGCCTTCACCAGCACCTGGGTCTGCGGCTCGCGGCGCAGCACCGCGGCCGCGCGCGCCGCCGCCGTGCCCTCATCCAGGGCGGACTGGGGGCTGCCACCGACGTTCAGATACAGCCGGCCCTGGCGATCCACCGACAGCACCAGCGGTTGGATGCGCTGCGGATCGATTGGTTCCGCGGCCGCCTTGGGCAGGTCGACCTTCACCCCCTGGGTCAGCAGCGGGGCGGTGATCATGAAGATGATCAGCAGCACCAGCATCACATCGATGTAGGGGACGACGTTGATCTCGCCCATCAGCCGGCGCCGACGCGTGACCGCGGCCACCCCTAGCGCTCCTGGGGAGCGGCGGCCAAGGCACCGCGCGCGGCGTGGCGCTGCAGGATGGTGGAGAACTCCTCGCCGAAGGCGTCGAAGCGCATTTCCAGGCGCGTCACCTGGTCGGCGAAGCGGTTGTAGGCCACCACCGCCGGAATGGCGGCGAACAGGCCGATCGCAGTCGCCACCAGTGCCTCGGAGATCCCCGGGGCCACCATGGCCAGCGTGGCCTGCTGCACGTTGCCCAGCCCGGAGAACGCGCTCATGATGCCCCAGACGGTGCCGAACAGGCCGACGTAGGGGCTGGTGCTGCCGACCGTGGCCAGTGTCGCCAGGCTGTGCTCGAGACGGTCGATCTCGCGCAGCTGCGCGACGCGCATCGCGCGCCGTGAGCCCTCCAGCAGCTGGTCGGTGCTGACCGAGCTCTGGCGCAGCTTGGCGAACTCGCGGAACCCGAACTCGAAGATGCCCGCCATGCCGGTGGCCCCGCCGTGGGACTCGATCGTGCGGTACAGCTGCGCCAGGTCATCCCCGGACCAGAAGCGGTTCTCGAAGCGGTCGGCCTCGCGGCGCGCACGGGCAATCAGCGCGCGCTTGCGGAAGATGATGCTCCAGGAGACCACCGAGGCCAGCAGCAGGATCGTGATGACGATCTGCACCGGGATGCTCGCCTGGCCTATCAGGCGCAGGATCGACAGTTGTTCGCCCATTTGGCTCTAGCTCTCCACCGTGTCTTCGACCAGGAATTCCGGCAGCCGCCGCGGGCGCAGCGTGCGGGCATCGATGCATGCGACCCGTACGCGCGCCTCGACCAGCAGCTGCGCCGGCGCGCCCTCGGCGGCGCGGTGGATGCGCTGCAGGAACCGCAGCGAGGCCATCCCTTCCGGCTGCGGCTCGCAGGAGACCGTGAGCAGGTCATCCAGGCGCGCCGGCGCGCGGTAATCCACCTGCAGGCTCACCACGGTGAACAGGATGCCCGGGTCGCGCGCCAGCGCGTGCTGCGAGTAACCGCGGGCGCGCAGCCATTCGGTGCGCGCGCGCTCCAGGTAGCGCAGGTAGTTGGCGTAGTAGACGATCGCGCCACCGTCGGTGTCCTCCCAGTACACCCGCGCCGGCCAGGTGAAAGGGCTCACCGCGGCTCCTCGAACAGCGGCATGTTGGGGTTGATGCGCTCGGGGGGCTTCAGGCCAAAGTGCAGGTAGGCGTTGCGCGTCGCCATGCGCCCGCGGGCGGTGCGCACCAGGAAGCCCTGCTGGATGAGGTAAGGCTCGGTGACGTCCTCGAGCGTGCCACGCTCCTCGCCCACCGCCGCCGCCAGGCTGTCTATCCCTACCGGCCCGCCGTCGAAGCGCTCGATGATGGCCGTCAGCAGCTTGCGGTCAAGGGTGTCAAAGCCCTGGCGGTCGACCTCGAGCAGGTCGAGCGCCGCATCGGCGACACCTTCGGTGATCCTGCCGTCGGCGCGCACCTGCGCGTAGTCGCGCACGCGCCGCAGCAGGCGGTTGGCGATGCGCGGGGTGCCGCGCGAGCGCTGCGCCAGGCGCCGCGCCCCGCCCTCATCGATCGGCACCTCCAGGATCGCGGCGGAGCGCTTGACGATGCGCTCCAGGTCCACGATGTCGTAGAACTCCAGGCGCTGCACGATGCCGAAGCGGTCGCGCAGCGGGGAGGTGAGCAGGCCCGCACGGGTGGTGGCGCCGACCAGCGTGAACGGCGGCAGGTTCAGCTTGATCGAGCGCGCCGCCGGGCCCTCCCCGATCATGATGTCCAGCTGGTAGTCCTCCATGGCCGGATAGAGCACCTCCTCGACGACCGGCGAGAGGCGGTGGATCTCATCGACGAAGAGCACGTCGCGTGCCTGCAGGTTGGTGAGCAGCGCCGCCAGATCCCCGGGGCGCTCGAGTACCGGTCCTGAGGTCTGGCGCAGGTTGGCGCCCAGTTCCGCGGCGATGATGTGCGCCAGGGTGGTCTTGCCCAGGCCCGGCGGACCGAAGATCAGCACGTGATCCAGGGCCTCCTCGCGGCCGCGCGCGGCGCTGATGAAGATCTCCAGCTGGGTCTTTACCGGGGTCTGGCCGATGTACTCCGCCAGGCGCCGGGGCCGGATGGCACGCTCGACCGCTTCTTCCTCGGTGCTCGCCAGCCCACTGATGATGCGTTCTTCTGCCACAGTCGTAACGGTCTACTCCCGCACCGCGCTCTGCAGGGCGCGGCGGATCAGTTCCTCGGTCGAGTGTGTACCGGGACCGGCGGCTTTGAGCAAGCGCGTGGCCTCGGCCGGGCGGTAGCCCAGGGCGATGAGGGCATCGTAGGCCTCGTTCGCAGGACTGGCACCGCCGCTCTCCCCGGCGGTCCCGGTCGAGAGCTGCGGGACGACCAGCCGGTCGCGCATCTCCACGATGAGCCGTTCCGCGGTCTTGCGGCCGATGCCCGGCACGCGCGTGAGGGAGCTGATGTCCTGCGCCTGCACGCTGTGGTTGAAGTCCGCAACACTCACCCCCGAAAGCAGCGCGAGGGCGATCTTCGGACCCACGCCCGAGACCTTGATCAGGGCGCGGAACAGCCGCCGCTCATCCTCGGTGGCAAACCCGTAGAGCATGTGCGCATCCTCGCGCACCACCAGATGGGTGAGCAGGTGCACCTCGGCGCCCACCGCCGGCAGGTGGAAGAAGGTGGACATCGGGGCTTCCACCTCGTAGCCGACGCCTGAGACTTCGACGGTGAGCTGCGGGGGCGCTTTGGAGGCGATGCGGCCGCGCAGCGAGCCGATCATCGGCGCACCCGCAGGCGCTGCATCCCGGCGCCCTGGGCGAGCAGGCCCAGGGTGCGGGTGTGCGCATGGCACACCGCCACCGCCAGGGCATCGGCGGCATCGGCTCCCGGGCGCTCGCTCAAGGCCAGCAGCGTGCGGATCATATGCGCCACCTGCAGCTTCTCGGCCGCCCCCGAGCCGACGACCGCGAGCTTGATGGCGCGCGGGGCGTACTCGAACACCGGGATGCCCCGGGGGACTGCGCACAGGGCGGCCCCGCGGGCCTGGCCGAGCTTGAGCGCGCTGTCGACGTTGCGGCTGACGAACACCCGCTCGACGGCCACTTCCACCGGTGCATGCGCGCTCATCAGCTCGCGCAGCCCCTCGAAGATCAGGCGCAGGCGCGCCAGCGGGGCAGCGCTGGCGACGTTCAGGCAGCCGTGCGCGATCACCGTGAGCGTGCCGCCGCTGCTTTCGATGCAGCCGAAGCCGGTGCGCCGCGAGCCCGGGTCGAGCCCGAGGATGCGCACCGTGGCAGCGGTGGTGAGGCGGGCTGGGCCTGCGGCCGGCTCAAATGCGCGCCAGGACCTCGTCCGATATCTCGACATTCGAATAAACGTCCTGTACTTCGTCCAGCTCTTCGAGGGCGGCCAACAGGTGCGCCATCAGTTCCGCGCTCTCGCCCGACAGCTCCAGCGGGGTCGCTGCCCGCTGCGTGACCTGTGCGGTCGCCGGTGCGAAGCCGCTGTGAATCAGCACCGCGCGCACGGTGTCAAACTCGAGCGGGTCGGCAAGCACCTCCACCGAGCAGTCATCGCTCGGCACGACGTCCTCGGCGCCGGCCTCGAGCGCCACCCGCATCAACTGCTCCTCGTCGGTGCCCGGCGGGTAGGTCATCAGTCCGACGGTGTTGAACAGGTAGCTCACCGAGCCGTCGGCGCCGAGGTTGCCGCCGTAGCGATCGAAGGTGCTGCGCACCTTGAGGCCGCTGCCGGCGCGGTCACGCGTCAGGCAATCGACCATCACCGCCGCCCCGCCAGGTCCGTAACCCTCGAAGCGCACCCGCTCCAGCGGCTCGTGCGAGTCCGCGAGCGTCTCGCGCCCGCGCCGGCGCGCCTGGGCACTCTCGCGGCGCTGGATGTTAGCCCACCTGCTGTGACCGGCCATGCTCGCACGTCGCGGTAAAAACAGTCGCGTATGATAGCGGTAATCCTGCGCGGGCGACACGCTGCGCCGTCCCCGCCCCGCCTTATCTCCAGAAGGCCCTCACTGCCGTGGAAACGAGCCAGGCCTGCCCGTCGTCGATCCGCGACGCACTCGATGCCGCCCGTGCGCAGCTGGGCGCGCACGGGAGCGATGCTGAGTTGGCTCTTGCCAGCGAAGCCGGCGGCATCATCGGCGCACTCACCGGCAACCTGGAACTCTCCCTTGCGCTGCTGGCGCGCGCGGCCCTCGGCGCCGGGTCGGTCACACCGGAGGAACTGGCCCGTGTGGTGGGGGCGCCGGCGGCCCAGATCGCCGGCGCGCTGCTGCGCCTCGGGGCCCTCGGCCTGCCGCGCGACTGGTCCCCGGCGCAGGGGCTGGACACGCCCCAGACCGAGACCCTGCGCAAGATGCTGCTCGCCGTGGTCAGCGACCCGCGGCTGGTGCTGGCGCGGCTGGCCGAGGAACTCGTCGCGCTGCGGCACGCGCGCGCGCTCAGCGCCGCCGAGCGCGGCCGCCGCGCGCTCGAGGCGCGCGCCGTATACGCCCCGCTCGCCAACCGGCTGGGGGTGTGGCAGCTGAAGTGGGAGCTGGAGGACTTGGCCTTCCGCTACCTCGAGCCGGATGAGTACAAACGCGTCGCCGCCGCGCTCAACGAGCGCCGCGCCGACCGCGAGCGCTACATCGAGGAGCTGTGCCGGGTGCTGCGCGCGCAGCTGCACGAGGCGGGCATCGAGGCGCAGGTGTACGGGCGTCCGAAACACATCTACAGCATCTATCGCAAGATGCAGCGCAAGCAGCTTGCCTTCAGCGAGCTGTACGACGTGCGTGCGGTGCGCGTGGTCGTCGCCTCGATCCCGGACTGCTACGCCGCCCTGGGGGTGGTGCACGGGCGCTGGCCGTACATCCCCGGGGAATTCGATGACTACGTGGCGACCCCCAAGGGCAACGGCTACCGCTCGATCCACACGGCCGTCATCGGGCCCCAGTCCCTGAGCGTGGAGGTGCAGATCCGCACCCGCGAGATGCACGAGGCTTCCGAGCTGGGCGTCGCGGCCCACTGGGCCTACAAGGAGGGCGGGGCGCGCGATGCGCTCTACCAGCGCAAGATCGAGTGGGTGCGGCGCCTGCTGGAGCCGGCGGAAGGTGCGCGTGCGGATGCCGACCGCGACCTGATCGAGGGCATGCGCACGGAGCTGTTCGCCGACCGGGTGTACGTGCTCACCCCGCGCGGGGAGGTCATCGACCTGCCCCACGGGGCGACCCCGCTGGACTTTGCCTATAGCGTGCACACCTCCCTCGGCCATCGCTGCCGCGGCGCCAAGGCCAACGGGCGCATCGTGCCGCTGACGCACGCGCTCGCGAACGGGGAGATCGTCGAGATCATCACCGCCAAGCAGGAGGCTCCCAGCCGCGACTGGCTCGCGCCCGAGCAGGGATACCTGGTGTCCGCGCGCAACCGCGCCAAGGTGCGCGCCTGGTTCCGCAAGCTCGACGTGGGGGATAACCGCAGTGCCGGCCGCGCCATCGCCGAGCGTGAACTGGCGCGCGTGGGCGCGCGCACCGAGCAGCTCGGCGCGCTCGCCCAGGAGCTCAAGGCAGGCGACACCGAGCACCTCTACCAGCTGCTCGGCGAGGGCGAGATCACCGTGACGCAGCTGCTGCAGGCGGTCTCCCGGGTGCTCGGGGCGCAGGCCCCGCCGCCGGCGCGGGCCGTGCGCCGGCCGCCGCCGCGCCGGCGCGCCTCGCCGGTGGAGATCGAGGGGGTCGGCGACCTGCCGGTGACGCTGGCGCGCTGCTGCGCGCCGCTGCGGCCGCAGCCGATCGTCGGCTACGTGACCCAGGGGCGCGGGGTCACGGTGCACCGCCGCGACTGTGCCGGACTTGCCCGCATGGGCGCGCTCAAGCCCGAGCGCATGCTGCAGGTGCAATGGGCCAGCGCCGACAGCGGTGCCCTGCAGGTGGAGCTGCGGGTGAGTGCCTATGACCGGCGCGGGCTGCTGCGCGACTTAAGCGACGTGCTCGCGGTGGAGCGCCTGAGCATCGAGGCCTCCACCACCCGCACCGACCATGACACCGGGCTGGCGCACTTCTCCCTCACGGTGGCGGTGACGGATCTGGCGCAGCTGGCGCGCGTGCTGCAGCGCCTGGCGGCGGTGCCGAACGTGATCGAGGCCCGGCGCCACATCTAGCGTGACGCCGCGTGTTAGCGGTTGATGTTGTCGATCGCGCGCTTGTCGGCGTTCAGGGCCGCCTCGTGCACCGCTTCCGAGAGCGTCGGGTGCGCGTGGATCGTGCGCTGCAGGTCCTCGCTCGATGCCGAGTACTCCATCGCCAGGACCGCTTCCGCGATCAGCTCGCCGGCCAGCGGGCCGACGATGTGCACGCCCAGGATCTCATCGTTGTCCTGGGCCGCCAGCACCTTGGCAAAGCCACTCGCCTGCTCCATCGCCCGCGCCCGACCGCTGGCGAGGAAGGGGAACACGCCCACCTTGTACGCCCGGCCGCTGGATTTGACCTGTTCCTCGGTGAGACCGACCCAGGCGATCTCCGGGGCGGTGTAGATCACCGCGGGGATGACCTTGTAGTTGGTCTCCCCGTAGCGCCCGGCGATCAGGTCCGCCACCATGACCCCCTCCTCCTTGCCCTTGTGGGCGAGCATCGGGCCGCGCACGCAGTCCCCGGCCGCCCAGATCCCCTCGACCCCGGTGCGGCAATGCTCGTCGACTTTGATGAAGCCGCGCTCGTCCAGCTGCACGCCGGTGCCTGCGGCGAGCAGGTCCTGGGTATACGGCCGGCGGCCGATCGCCACCACCAGGCGATCGACGGTGAGGCGCTGTTCGCCCTTGGCGTCCGCGTAGGTCACCTCGACCGCATCGCCCTGGACCGCGGCGCGGGTGACCTTTGCGCCCAGGCGGATGTCCAGCCCCTGCTTCTTGAAGGCGCGCAGCGCCTCCTTCGCCAGCTGCTGGTCGGCGAAGGCCAGGAACTCGGGCAGCGCCTCGAGCACCACGACCTCGGCGCCCAGGCGGCGCCACACGCTGCCGAGCTCCAGACCAATGACGCCGGCGCCGATGACGCCGAGCCGCCTGGGGACGGCATCGAAGTCCAGCGCGCCCCAGGAGTCCACGATCTGCGGGGAGTGGAACGACGCCGAGCGCAGCTCAATGGGTACGGAGCCGGAGGCGAGCACGACCTGCCGGGCGGTGAGCGTGCGGCGCGTGCCGTCGTGCGCGGTGAACTCGACCTTGCCCGGGGCGAGCAGCTTGCCGTGCCCCTGCAGCGCGGTGACGCCGGCGCCCTTGAACAGCGCGAGGATGCCCTGCGTCATGGTGCGCACGATCCCGGCCTTGCGCTTCTGCATCTGCGCCAGATCGAGCGTGGCACCTGCGACCTTGATGCCGTGGGTGGCGAACTCCCCGTGCACGCGGTGGAAGAGCTCGCTCGACTCCAGCAGCGCCTTGGAGGGGATGCACCCGGCATTGAGGCAGGTGCCGCCGAAGGCGGCCGTGCCGTCACGGTTCTTCCACTCGTCTATACAGGCCACGGAGAGCTTGTTCTGGGCGGCGCGGATGGCCGCCGGATAGCCCGCAGGTCCTCCGCCGATGACGATGACATCGAAGGAATCGGCAGTGGCGGCAGGTTTCTTGTCGTCGTTGGCCATGGCGTGGTCGGAGCCCGAAATTTTTGAGGGTCGGGACAGTAGCATACCGGCGGCAGCGCTTCGGCCACGGCAGTCCCCTCGCGCCACCGCCGTGCCGCTCAGCTCAGCACTCACAGATATTGCGGCGCCCGCAGGCCAATCCAGGGGTGGAAAAGGCATTTTCCTTCAGCGGCTTGAGGTGCATTGCGGCTGTCCCGCCTGAGGTGGCGGGCAGCGTCCCGGTAACGCGGGCAGGGTCGCGATGCTCACGATCGGCGCGGCCGACAGGGCCGGCCTGCCGGTCCCGGCCAGGTGTCGATGCTGCGCAAGCTCATCGTGGCCTGGGTGCTGAGGCGGCCTTCTTCGGCGCAGCTCCGTGGTTCAGATCCCGAGCAGGATGCGCCCCGGGTCCTCGAGGGCGTCCTTGATGGCCACCAGGAACTGCACCGCCTCGCGCCCGTCGATGATGCGGTGATCGTAAGTCACCGCCAGGTACATCATCGGCCGCACCACCACCGCTGAATTCACCACCATCGGCCGCTCCTGGATCTTGTGCATGCCGAGGATCGCGCTCTGCGGTGCGTTGACGATCGGGGTGGACATGAGTGAACCGAACACCCCGCCGTTGGTGATGGTGAAGGTGCCGCCGGTGAGGTCCTCGATCGCCAGCGACCCCTCGCGCGCCTTGCGCGCGTAGTCGCCCACTTCCTTCTCGATCACCGCGAAGGCCTTGCTGTCCGCATCGCGCACGATCGGCACGATCAGCCCGCGGTCGGTGGAGACCGCGACACCGATGTCGTAGTACTCGTGGTAGACGATGTCGTTGCCATCGACCGAGGCGTTCATGACCGGGAAGCGCTTGAGCGCCTCGATCGCCGCCTTGACGAAGAAGGACATGAAACCGAGCTTCACGCCGTGCTCCTTCTCGAAACGGTCCTTGTAGCGCGCGCGCAGCGCCTGCACCTCCGTCAGGTCGACCTCGTTGAAGGTGGTCAGCAGCGCCTGGGTGGACTGCGCTTCAATCAGCCGCTGAGCGATGCGCGCGCGCAGGCGCGTCATCGGCACGCGCTGCTCGGTGCGGGCGCCGGCGGCCACCGGCGCTCGTGCCGCCACCGGACGCGGCGCCGCGACGGGGGCCGCGGCGGGGGGCGCCTCGGCGGGCTTCTTGCCGAGGAAGCCGACGATGTCGGACTTGGTGAGGCGACCGTCGCGGCCGGAGGCCGGGATCGCCTGCGGGTCCAGCTGGTTCTCCTCGACGAGGCGGCGCACGGACGGGCTGAGCTTGCCCGCCTCGCGGCCCTCCTCGGCGGCAGCCGGCGCGGCAGGTGCGCTCTTGGCAGTGGCCGCGGGCTTGCCGGCAGGCGCGGCGGCGGGCCTGGCCGCTGCCGTGCCCTCCTCGATCACCGCCAGCACCTGGCCGCTGGTCACCACGGTGCCACTGCTCACGCGCAGCTCGCGCACGATGCCGTTGGCCGGCGCCGGCACCTCGAGGACCACCTTGTCGGTCTCCAGGTCCGCCAGGTTCTCGTCACGGCGGATCGCATCGCCGGGCTGCTTGTGCCAGGCCACGAGCGTCGCATCGGCCACCGACTCGGGCAGCTGCGGGACGCGGATTTCGGTGCTCATAAGCTCTTTCTCAAAGGCGCGCTGGCGGGCGTCAGGCGCTGGGTGTCGTGGGCGGTCTCTTCGATGGCCGTGGCGTGCAGGGCAGTGTTCACCAGCGCCTGCTGCTCGATCTCGTGGATCTTGCCCAGGCCGGTGGCCGGGGCGGCCGCGGGCGCGCGACCGGCATAGAGCACCGGGCGCCGGCCGGCCAGCTCCTGCAGGCGGTGGCGGATCTGGTACCAGGCTCCCTGGTTCTGCGGTTCTTCCTGGCACCAGATGATCTCGCGCGCCTCCGCGTAGGCGGCCAGCACGGCCTGGTATTCCTCCACCGGGAACGGGTACAGCTGCTCGATGCGCACCAGCGCCGCATCGCGCAGCTGCTCCTTGCGGCGCGCCTTGAGCAGGTCGAAGTACACCTTGCCGCTGCAGAAGACCACGCGCCGCACCTGGGCTGCGGGCAGCTGATCGACTTCCCCGATCACGCGCGCATAGCTGCCGCGGCTTAGGTCCTCGAGGGGCGAGACCGACATGTCCAGGCGCAGCAGGCTCTTGGGCGACATGATGATGAGGGGCTTGCGGAAGGACTGGCGCATCTGGCGCCGCAGCAGGTGGAACATCTGCGCCGGCGTGGAGGGCACGCACACCTGCATGTTGTTCTCCGCGCACAGCTGCAGGAAGCGCTCCAGGCGCGCCGAGGAGTGTTCCGGTCCTGCGCCCTCATAGCCGTGCGGCAGCATCAGCACCAGACCGCAGAAGCGCTCCCACTTGGCCTCGCCGGAACTGATGAACTGGTCGATGATCACCTGCGCGCCGTTGGCGAAGTCCCCGTACTGGGCCTCCCAGATGGCGAGGGTGTTCGGCTCGGTGGTCGAGTAGCCGTACTCGAACCCCATGACCGCCTCCTCCGACAGCACCGAGTCGATGATCTGCACGCGCGGCTGGGGCTGCAGGAGGTGCTGTAGCGGGATCCAGGTGGCATCGGTCTTCTGGTCGTGCAGCACCGCGTGGCGGTGGAAGAAGGTGCCGCGGCCGCTGTCCTGGCCGGTGAGCCGCACCCCGAAGCCGTCCTCGACCAGCGCGGCGTAGGCGAGGGTCTCGGCACAGCCCCAGTCGAGCGGCATCTGGCCCTGCACCATCTTGCGGCGGTTGGCCATCACCTGCGCCACGCGCGGGTGCAGCGTGAACTCGCGCGGCACCTCGGTGATGCGCTCGCCGAGGGCGTGCAGTCGCGGCAGCTCGACCCCGGTGGGCACCCGCTCGGTCCAGTCCACCTGCGCGTACGGGCTCCAGTCGACGGTGTACTTGTTGCCGATCATCCCGAGCGAGGCGCGCGCCTGCGGGCGGCCCTCGTCCAGGCCGTTGCGGTACTGCTCGAGCATGCCCTGGGCGTCGGCCTCGGAGAGGATCCCGGCCTTGATCAGCTGGTCCGCGTACAGGCGCCGCGCCGTGGGGTGCTCGCGGATGGTGCGGTACATGCCCGGCTGGGTCGCCGCGGGCTCGTCGGCCTCGTTGTGCCCGTGGCGGCGGTAGCCGACCAGGTCGATGACCACGTCCTTGCGGAAGCGCATGCGGTATTTGAGCGCCAGGCGCGTGACCAGCACCACCGCCTCCGGATCGTCCGCGTTCACGTGGAAGATCGGCACCTCCAGCATCTTGGCGACGTCGCTGCAGTAGGTGGTCGAGCGCGCATCGGTCGGCTCGGAGGTGGTGAAGCCGACCTGGTTGTTGATGATCACGTGCACCGTGCCGCCGGTGAAGAAGCCGCGCGCCTGCGACAGCTGCAGCGTCTCCATGACCACGCCCTGGCCGGCGAAAGCTGCATCCCCGTGGACGAGCAGCGGCAGCACGCGCTCGGCCCGGGTATCGCCGCGGCGCTCCTGGCGGGCACGCACCGAGCCCTCCACCACCGGGTTGACCACCTCGAGGTGCGAAGGGTTGAAGGCCAGCACCGTGTGCACGTTGCCCTTGGGGGTGCGCAGGTCCGCCGAGAAGCCCTTGTGGTACTTCACGTCCCCGGAGCCCTTCAGGCGCTTCGGGTCGTACACGCCCTCGAACTCGGAGAACAGCACGGCCGGGGACTTGCCCAGCAGGTTCACCAGCACGTTCAGGCGCCCGCGGTGCGCCATGCCGATGACCACCTCCTCGATGCCGGCGACGCCAGCGTTCTGGATGAGGTCATCCAGCAGCGGGATCAAGGCATCGCCGCCCTCGAGCGAGAAGCGCTTCTGGCCGACGTACTTGGTGTGCAGGTAGCGCTCGAGGCCCTCGGCCGCGGTCAGCTGCCACAACAGGTTGCGCTTCTCCTCGTTGCTCAGGCTCCCGAGCAGGCGCTCGTTCTGGAACTCATCCTGCAGCCACAGGCGCTCCTCCGAATCCGACACGTGCGCGAACTCGGCGCCGACGTTGCCGGCGTAGATGTATTCCAGCTGCGCGAGGATGTCGCGCAGCTTCAGGCGCCGCGGCACCGCGGCGGTGCGGCTGCCGGTGAAGAACTCGTGGTCGAGATCCGCCGGTGCCAGGCCAAAATAGGTCACGTCGAGCACGCTCGGCCGCGGCCGCGGGGTGAGCGCCAGAGGATCGATGTGCGCCACCAGGTGCCCGCGGTTGGTCCACACCTGGATCAGGCGCGAGACGGCTGCCTGGCGGGCATCGGCGCCCAGTGCGGCGCTGGAGCCGCTGCCAAGGTGGGCAGCGCGGTCGGCGATCGCCGCACGCACCGGGCCATGCGAGCGCTCCGGGATCGCCGTGACCCCCAGGGAGTCAAAGTAGCGGCGCCACTGCGGTGCAACGCTCGCAGGCTCGCGCAGGTACTGCTCGTAGAGCGCGTCGAGATAGTCGGCGTTGCCGCCGTAGAGGGCTGTAGGTTCGAGCATGAGGAGGAAGAGAAGGCCGGCAGACGGGCAGTTTAGCGGAAACGGCCGCAGCGGGGGAAAGCCCGGCCGCACGGGGTCCTACGCGCCGTTCAGCAGCCCGACCTCGTAGAAGATGAGCGCCGCGTAGAGCGCCAGGACCGCGTACAGGAACACACCGACCGGGATGCGTCCGAAGGCCCGCAGGCGCGCAAGCTGCGTCAGGAGCAGCACGCCCCCGGCCGTGAGTCCGATCTTCACCAGCGCAAAGGCTATCCCGGAGCCGCCCACCAGGGGCGCCATGATCGGGTTGCCCTCCTCGGCGACGTCGTGGCCGACGAGCGCGAGGGTGAGAAATGCATCCACGCACGAGCACAGCACGATGAGCATCGCCACCGCCAGCCACTGCGGGTGATGCCAGTCGACGGCGGTGACGCCGCGCTCCCCGGCGCGGCGCGGTCCGCGCCGCCGCGGCCGCCAGCTGCCATAGAGCAGCCCACGCAGCACGCGCGAGCGACGATCCGCGCCGCTGCGCTCGACCGGTTCGCGGCGCGCGGGAGTGTGTTCGGTGGCCTGCATGAACGTGGCGTTCTTCTTGTATTCCGCGAGGGTGCCGCGTGCTCATTCTAGCGAGGCGGCGCACACGCGCGCGAAAAGTCGGCTGTGACGCAGTTCACATCAGCCCGCATGCCGGCATGGTTTTACTTATGACACGGGGCGGCCACTCATATATATATCGCACCGGCATGCCACCGCCGCGCACCCCCGCACCCGCAACGCTCGTTCACCTGGACGGCCTGCCCGTGCCGCGGCGTTACTGGTCGATCGCGGCGATCCTGCTGGCGATCATCATGTCCGTGCTCGACAGCACCATCGTGAACATCGCGTTGCCCTCGGTCGCGCGCGACTTCCACGCCGCCGCTGCCGCCTCGGTGTGGGTCGTCAACGCCTACCAGATGGCGATCCTGATGGCACTGCTGCCGCTGGCCTCCCTGGGCGAGATCGTCGGCTACCGGCGCGTCTCCCAGGCCGGGATCATCGTCTTCACCGTGGCCTCGCTCGCCTGCGCGCTCGCTCCGACGCTGGCGCTGCTGAGCATCGCGCGGGTCGTCCAGGGCTTGGGCGCGGCGGGGATCATGAGCGTGAACGCGGCCCTGGTGCGCTTCACCTACCCGCAGGCCTCGCTCGGGCGGGCGATGGGCATCAATGCCTTCGTCATCGCCACGGCCGCCGCGGTCGGCCCGACGCTGGCCTCAGCCGTGCTGGCCGTGGCGCACTGGCGCTGGCTGTTCGGCATCAATGTCCCGATCGGCATCGTTGCCACGGTGATCGCACTGCGGGCGATGCCCAACAGCGACCGCACGCGCCGCCCACTCAACTACGTGGGCGCCGCGCTCTCGGCGGTCACGTTCGGCCTGAGCCTAAGCGGCCTGCAGGCGCTGGCACACCACGAAGCCACCGTGCTCGCGCTGCTGCAGATCGGCCTGGGCGTGCTCGCCGGCTGGGCGCTGGTGCGGCACGAGCGGCCGCGCGCGGCCCCCATCATCCCCTTCGACCTGCTGCGGGTGCGCATCTTCACCCTGTCGCTGGCGACCTCGGTGGTCAGCTTCGCCGCGCAGATGACGGCGCTGGTATCACTGCCGTTCGAGATCCAGCGCCTCGGCTACAGCGCGGTGGAGACCGGGCTCTTCATGACGCCCTGGCCGCTGGCGCTGGCGCTCGCCGCGCCGCTCGCCGGCCGCCTGTCGGACCGCTACCCGTCCGGGGTGCTCGGGGGCCTGGGTCTGCTGGCTCTCGCCACCGGACTTGGGCTGCTGGCGTTCTTCCCGGCAGGCGGTGCGCCGCACGGCTTCATCTGGCGCATGGCACTGTGCGGGGTCGGGTTCGGCTTCTTCCAAGCGCCCAACAACCGCACCATCATGGCAGCAGCCCCGCGCGCGCGCAGCGGCGCCGCCGGCGGTATGCTCAGCACCGCACGGTTGCTCGGACAGACCCTGGGGGCGGCGATGGTGGCGATCCTGTTCAGTACCTACACGGACTCCGGTGCGCATGTTGCGCTGTGCGTGGCCGCCGCGCTGGCGCTCGCCGGCGCGGTGGTCAGCATGGTGCGCCTGAAGGGCCGCGCGGCAGGAGTGGCCCGATGAGCTCGGCAGGCGCAGCAGCCCCCGCACCGATCACGCCGCCGTTCTCCCTCGCCACCGCCACGGCCAAGGTGCGCATGGCGGAGAACGCCTGGAACTCGCGCGATCCGACGCGCGTGTCGCTGGCCTACACGGAAGGGTGCCGGTGGCGCAACCGCGCCGAGTTCATCGAGGGCCGCGCCGCGATCCAGCAGTTCCTGGTGCGCAAGTGGGCACGCGAGCTGGACTACCGCCTGATCAAGGAGATCTGGACGTTCGCGGAGAATCGCATCGCCGTGCGCTTCGCGTACGAGTGGCACGATGACTCGGGCCACTGGTTCCGCTCCTATGGCAACGAGAACTGGGAGTTCGCACCCGACGGGCTCATGCAGCGGCGCATCGCCTCGATCAACGACCTGCCGATCGCCGCCACCGAGCGCAAGTTCCACTGGGCCGCCCCCGGCGCGCGGCCCGAGGACCACCCCGGGTTGTCGGCCCTCGGCCTCTAGACGAGCACCGCCTTGAACAGCACCAGAAGGCGCGCCCAGGCCTTCTCGGCAGCCTGCGGGTTGTAGACCTTGGAATCCGGCGGGCACCAGCCATGCATGGTGCCCGCGTACACCTCGATCTCCGCCTTCCGATGCGCGGCGGCAAAGCCATCCCGCAGCGTGTTCTTGGCGTTGGGCTGCTGCTCGTCGTCGTTGGCGGCGATCGCGATCAGGTACTGCGCCTTGATCTTCGGGATCAGCAGGTGCGGGCTGTCCGGCTTGTCAGTGACCAGTCCCCCGCCGTGGAACGAGGCGCCCGCGCCGATGCGCTCCGGCAGCGCAGCGGCGGTCCGCATCGTCAGGGCGCCGCCCATGCAGTAGCCGGTCGTGCCGGCCTTGCGCCTGCGGTCCACCGCCGGCTGGCTGTCCAGCCACCCGAGGAAGGCGGTGGCATCGGTCGTTGCGGTCTGCGGCGTGAGGGCATTCATCTGGGCCATCAGGGCATCGCGCACCACCGGGTCGTTGAAGTCAGGGTTCGGGGGGGAGGTGGGCGCGTGCTTCTTGCGGTAGAACGGATTCACCACCAGCACCGCGTAGCCGGACTCGGCCAGGCGCTTGCCCATCTGCCGGAAAGCCGGGCGCAGCCCGAAGGCGTCCGGCCAGATCAGCACCGCCGCAGCGCTGCCCTTGGCCGGGTGCACGAAGTAGGCATCCGCCACCCCATCCGGGGTCTTGATATCGACCTCGGCCTCGCTGACTTCCGCCGCGTCGGCGCCGCGCGGCAGCACCGCGATCAGTCCAGCACCCAGGGTCAGGGCGCCAAACTCGCGCCGCGACAGCCCCGCCTTGATCTGGTACGCGAGCAGGTCATCCATCGAATCGTGGTCGCACATAAAAGACTCTCCCGGGGCAGTCGGTTCTTGATTGAAACGGGGCAAAAATCCTCAGTGGGCGTGCGGGGCCGCAGATGCGCTGCTGCCGCAGCTGCAGTGACCGGCCGGCGCGTCCGCAGCGTCGCCGGAAAATAGTGCACCGTGGCGCGGCGGCCGCACAACCCCGCCCCCGTCGCCAGACCCTGACGCGCCAGATCCCGGCCAGCACCGCGATCTGCTGGACGCTCTCGGCCTGCCTTGCCAGGTGCGCGTCCTTTTTCTCGGCCATCTGTCCGCGTCACCCACCTGACAAGTGTGCCGTGGGGCGGTTGCCTTGAGCTCAGCAGCAGGCTCAAACGCTGCGCCGGTCAATCGATCTTCACTCGCGGTTCGCGCCGGGCGCAAGTTCCGTATGCTTCGGCAGTCAGCGTGCGCGGCACTCCCTGCCCTACAGGTCTTGCATGGAACACGGGCCCTCGGTCGCAGTCTTTCTCTTGCAAATCGTGGTGCTCCTGATCGTCGGGCGCATCGCCGGGGAGCTGATGCAGCGCATCGGCCAGCCGCCGCTCATCGGGCAGATCATCGCGGGGGTGGTGCTGGGACCTTCGGTGCTCGGGGCCCTTGCCCCGCATCTGCAACAGCAGCTGTTCCCGGCCGCCCCGGGCCAGAAGGCCATGCTCGATGCCGTAGCCCAGCTGGGCATCTTCCTGCTGCTGCTGCTCACCGGCATGGAGACCGACCTGTCGGTGTTCCGCCAGGCGCGGCGGCCGGCGGTCAGCATCTCCCTGTGCGGGATCCTCGTGCCGTTTGGCTGCGGTGCGGCCGTGGGCCTGCTGTTGCCGGCCTCGATGCTGCCGAGCGCCGGCGCGCGGCTGATCACCGCGCTGTTCCTTGGCACCGCGCTGGCGGTCTCCTCGGTGAAGATCGTGGCCCTGGTGGTACGCGACCTGGGATTCCTGCGCCGCACCGTCGGACAGGTCATCATCGCTTCGGCGATCCTCGATGACACCCTCGGCTGGATCATCATCTCGGTGATCTTCGGCCTGGCGCTGACCGGCAAGATCGATCTGGCCACCGTCAGCCGCGCCGTGCTCGGCACCGCCGTGTTCCTCGGCCTCGCCTTCACCGTCGGCCGACGCGTCGTGTTTCAGCTGATCCGCTGGTCCAACGACAACCTCAAAAGCGAGCTGGCCCCGATCTCGATGATCCTGGCGATCGGCGGCGCGCTCGCGCTGCTCACCGAGGCGATCGGGGTGCATTTCGTCCTCGGGGCCTTCATCGCCGGCATCCTGATCGGCCAGTCGCCGATCCTCACCCGGCAGATCGATGCGCAGCTGCGCGGCCTGATCATCGCGCTGTTCATGCCGGTGTTCTTTGCCCTGGTCGGGGTCAGCACCGACCTGGCCGCCCTGGGCAAGCCGGACCTGCTGCTGCTGACTGCCGGACTCATCCTGCTGGCCAGCCTCGGCAAGTTCAGCGGCGCTTTCCTGGGCGGGCGCATCGGCGGGCTCGGCTACGCGGAGTCCTTCGCCGTGGGTTGCGGGATGAACGCACGCGGCTCGACCGAGGTCATCGTCGCGACCATCGGCCTGTCGATGGGCGCCCTCACCCCCAGCCTGTTCACGGCCATCGTCGCCATGGCGGTGGTCACCACCCTGGCGATGCCCCCCACGCTGCGCTGGGCACTCGGGCGCCTGCCGGTCAGGCCCGAGGAGCACGACCGCCTCAAGCGCGAGCAGCACGAGAGCCAGGCCTTCCTCACGCGGGTGGAACGCGTGCTGGTGGCCGTCGATGCCAGCCCGGGTGGACTGCTCGCCTCACGCCTGGTCGGGTTGCTGGCCGGCGTGCGGCGCATCCCGACGACCATCCTGCATCTGGGCAGCACGGCACAGGATGCCGAGCACCTGCGCCGTGCGGCCGCGCGCTCCACGGCAACGCTGAAGGCCGGCGTGGATGCCGGTGACAAGAGCGCGATCACGGTCGCCGACAAGGCCGACGTGGTCAGCCGCGCCGAGGCCGACACGGATGTGGACGAGGCGATTGCGGCAGAGGCGCGCAAGGGCTACGGCTTGCTGGTTCTCGGTCGCGAGCCCTGCGCCGCCGGTACCGCCTTCGATGCGGAGGTAACGCGCAACGTCACCGACTTCTCCGGACCGTTCGCGCTCACCATCGCCCGCGGCGTCCATCGGCAGCCGGACGCCACGCAAGCACTGAAGATACTGGTCGCCGTCACCGGCACGCGCATCTCGCTGCAGGGCGCCGAGGTTGCCATCGCCCTGGCGCAGGCCTCGCGTGGCTCGCTGACCGCGCTCTACGTCACCGGTGCCCGGCCCGCGCTGCGCTGGCGCCAGCGTTTCGGGCGGGCACTCGCGCCGCAGGCCAGCGCCCTGGCCACCATGCGCGAGATCGAGAGTCTCGCTGAGCACTATGGCGTGGCGGTGAAGGCGGAGATCCACGCCGTCGACAAGGCCGCCGCTGCCATCGCAGGCTACGCGCGCGGCGGCGCTTACACGCTGCTGGTCATGGGCGTCAGTCCACGTCCGGCCGAGCAGCTGTTCTTCGGTGAGGTGGCTGCAGAGGTGCTCAACCAGGCGCCGTGCTCGCTGCTTTATGTCTCCAGCGAAGCGGCGGCCGGTGCGCGCGGGGTGCAGGAAGGCGCTGCCACGCGCCCCGGGGCCGCGGCCGCAGCGGCCGGCTAAGGCACCTGGCGGAAGCGTGACCCAGCTAACAGAGGCAGGAAGCGCCGCCTGCGTAATATTATGTCGACCCGCTCCAGGGAACGGGCGCTCCAGAGTAGTTAAGGGATACAGCCCCCATGCGGATCTCGACTGTCACCGGCGTTCTTGTGGGCGCAGCCCTCGCCGCTGCGCTGCCCCTGGTGAGCCGCGCCGAATCGAACGTGCAGACCGGTGCGGCCACGGCGACCCCCGGCGCCACCGCGCACGTGGATTTCCAGGTCACGATCCCGAAGGTGCTGTACCTGCGCGTCGGCACCGGCTCCAGCTACACCACCGGGGCACTGACCTCGGTCGGAACCGTCGACCTCATTCAGTTTGCTCCCGCGGCGGCCAGTGTCGGTAACGGCACCCCGGTGGCCGGCACCGGCGGTGATCTCACGCTGGGTGTCGAGACCGCGGCGGTCGTCAGCAATGGCGGCAACGTCACCCTGAACGCCACCAGCGGCGGCGCCCTGGGCGATGGCGCCGGGGACACGATCGCCTACACGCAGATCACCACCGTGGCGACCACCCTGACTTCTGCGACCGCGCTGCCGGCGCCGACCTTGGTCAATGGCACGAGCGGCAACATCGTACTGACCGCCCCGGCCAGCAAGGTCATCGTGCAGGATGCCAAGTGGACCTACTCCTACGCGAATGCCACCAAGCCCCCGGCCGGCACCTATGGCGGCGCCAACGTCAATAACGGCCGCGTGGTCTACACCGCCACGATGCCCTAGGCCCCGGCGCGCCACGACCCGGCCCGCCCAGCCTCAAGGGCCCTGCGGAACGCTGCGGTACCCCGAGGCGGTACGGTAGAAGTACGTCCCGACGATGCGGCCGTTACGCCGCAGCACCCCGGAGCGCAGCGGCCCGAGCGCGCCCACGTGCGGGCTGAGGCGCGCGTCATTGAGCTCGGCGGCCTCCAGTGCCACCAGCAGCAGCGTGCGCCCCTCCTGCAGAGGGCTCGGAAACCACTGCTCGTACATCAAGCCACTCGGCCCGAACAGGTGCTGGCTGGCGGTATTCTGCGCCGCGTGCACCGGATCGCCTGCATAGAAGGCGAGCTCGCTCGCGATCATGTAACGGTTCATGCCAACCACGAGCGGGGCGGCGGCCCCTGCCGGGGTGGGCATCTGGGCGCGTACGGCGTCCACCTGCCTGCCCAGGTCAGACCAGGCCACCGGCAGCGCCTGCAGCTGCCGGCTGTAAGGAACCCCGGGGGGGCCCAGGGTGAGGTAGTGCAGCGTCGCGCCGCACAGCAGCAGCACCACCACGGCGGTGGTTCCCCAGGAGCGGCGCAGCCACTTCGGCAGGCCAGCGGCGCTGCCGGCGGCGATCGCCTGGGCGAGCGCGGGCACGAAGGCCACCCACACGCCACCGGTCCAGTCGAGCTTGATGGGGTGGCGCAGGCTGAAGAGCATGAACACCGACAGCGGTACGAGCACGTAGACACGCAGGAAGCGCAGGCGGCGGACGTCTGCCGTCGTGTCCGTGGTATTCGCCGCGTCGGGACCGGGCGCCGTGCGGCGCAGCAGGTAAGGCAGTGCCGCCGCACCGACCGGGGTCAGCAGCGCCAGCCCCGCCAGGACCAGCTTGTGGAGTGAGAAATGCGGCGCCTCGGCCAGGCGCTGCGAGGTCTGGAACGCGAAGGAGGCCCACTCGTGCCGGGCGTTCCAGACAATCACGGGCGAGAAGATCGCAAGGGCCAGCACGCCTGCGGCATAGGGCACGATGCGCAGCAGCCAGCGGCGCGAGGGGCGGTCGCAGAGCACGAACACCAGCGTTGCCGGGACCAGCAGTGCGATCGTGTACTTGCAGACCAGGCCCACCCCCAGGGCGATGCCGGCGCCCCACCAGGCGCGCTCGTGCCCGCCCAGCAGCGCGCGCTGCAGGAAGTACAGCGCCGCCGCCCAGGCGGCAACCAGCGGCGTATCCGGGGTCATGAACAGGCCGGCCAGGAAGTACGCGGGCAGCACCTGCATCAGCACCAGCGCGACCAGCGCGCCGGGCCTGCCGTACATCTGCCGTGTCGAGCGGTAGACGAACAGCGAGGCGATCGCCATGCACAGCAGCGCCCCGATGCGCACCCCGAATGCCGAGTTGCCGAACACGGCCGTGCCGGCGCGGATCAGCCACGCCACCATGGGCGGGTGGTCCAGGTAGCCGAAATCCAGGTGCTGGGCGTAGTTCCAGTAATAGGCTTCTTCGGGAAACAGGTCGACCGAGGCCATGTACGCCAGCCGCAGCAGCACCGCATAGACCCCCAGCGCGATCGCGATCGCCCGCCACGGGGTGGCCTCAGCGCCGGCGGCGGGCTCCCCGGTGAGCAGTTGCGCGCCGCTGCGCAGGATGAAGCTCGAGGCCAGCACCGCGGCTGCGATGGCCACGGCCGCGGGCAGCCCGAGGTCCCCGATCAGCCATGCCAGTACCCCGCCGCGCAGCAGCAGCGCCAGCAGATTCACCGCGGCCCACCGCACCGGCGGTGCACCTGCCGCCGGGCCCTCGCGCCGCGACGCTACAGAACCGGCGAGGGCTGCGATCACCCAGGCGAGAAGGAAGCTCAGTACATGGGCCAGCCCGTAGGCGAGGCCGGCGTGCACCGCGAACAGGAATGCGGCGGCATCGACGAGTGGCCTGAGAAGACCCCGGCTCAGGCGCAGGACGCTGTTCACGGTGCGGCGGTCAGCGGTCGCGGGGTCCGTGGCGCGCGGAGCTAGGCGCGCGGCCGTCCCCAGGTGACGAAGGTCGTAGCGACGTAGTTCCAGACCGCGCCGACGAGGATGCCGCCGAGCGCGGCCAGCGGCCACGCATGATCGGCGCGGTACAGCGAGCTGGCAAGCCCGAGGTTCATCAGCGCGCCCAGGCTGCAGGCGAGCAGGAAGGTGAGCCAGCCGCGCACCCAGCGCAGGCCGCGCAGCCGCCGGTCGCGGTAGGTGAGGAGGTTGTTCACCGCGAAGTTGAAGGTCATCGCGCAGGTGATGGCCGCAGCCTGACTGACGACGAAGGTGTTCTTCAGACCGGTGAACAGCAGCCACAGGACCGCGAAGTGCACCGCGACGCCGAGGGAACCGACGATCGAGAATGCCAGGAAGCGCACCGGCACCCAGCGCCCGACCAGCTTGTCCAGCACCAGCATGGCGTAGTCCCACGCCGAGGCGGAATCGAACTTGCTCTCCCCGGCATGGCGGGCGCCGAAGGTATAGCTGAACTCCGTGAAGCGCAGCGGCCCCGGGCTCGAGGCGAACAGGTCCGTCAGGATCTTGAACCCCAGGCTGGAGAGCTGGCGGTGCGCGTCGGTGAAGACCTCGCGCCGCATCATGAAGAAGCCGCTCATCGGATCGGTGAGCTGCGCCGGCACGAGCGCGCGGCTGATGCGGGTGGCCGCGCGGCTCAGGCGCGCCCGGCGCTCGCTCCACTCACCGATATCGCCGCCGGCCGCGTAGCGGCTGCCGATCACGATGTCGTGATCCCCGATCCTGAGTGCCTCGAGCATGCGCGGCAGCAGCCGCTCGTCGTGCTGCAGGTCCGCATCGATCACGGCCAGGTACGGAGCCGAGGTTGACAGCATCCCCTCGATGCACGCGGACGAGAGCCCGCGGCGGCCGACGCGCTGGATGCAGCGGATCCGGCTGTCCTCGGCGGCCAGCTGACGCACCAGGTCCGCGGTGCCATCCGGCGAGTCATCATCGACGAATACCACTTCCCAGACCGCCTGCGGCAGGCAGGCATGCACACGGCGCAGCAATTCCTGGATGTTGCCGTGCTCATTGAACGTGGGCACGATGATCGACAGTTCCGGGCCCGGTTCAGCCGGGCTGGCCGCGTGACCCTGCGGCTCAAGGCGCGCGGGCCTGCGGACCGCGGCGCCCGCTAGATCCATCGGAGCGCCGCGAACAGCGGCCCGGACGTGGGATGCGCGATGGAACTGGTTTTCAAGGGTGTCTGAGCGGCGCTCGCAGCTTCGGCGCATGTTGCTAAGCTGACTCTATGTTACAAAGGGTAAGTGCGCAACGCGGGGTATAAGAATGCGACGGCCCCGAGCGCGCGGGCACCCCGGCGGCGAGCCGCCGGCACCGCCCGGCCGAACTAATTTTGCGCTAAGTTTACCGCCCCAGACTGGCCTGAAAAGGCTTTTCCGCTCAAACCCATGCGCATTCTCATCGTCGAAGACGATCCCATGATCGGGTCCAGCCTGGTCCGCGGACTGACGGACGAGGGCTATGCGGTGGACTGGGTGCGCGATGGGGTGGCCGCCGAGGGCGTGCTCAAGGACCGGCTCGCCGAGTTCCAGCTGGTGCTGCTCGACTGGGGGCTGCCGCACAAGAGCGGTATCGAGGTGCTGCGCGCCCTGCGCGCCGGCGGCAACAACATCCCGGTTCTCATCCTGACCGCGCGCGATGCCCTGGCTGACCGCGTCGAGGGACTGGACCGCGGCGCCGATGACTTCCTCGTCAAGCCCTTCGAACTGGCCGAGCTCAAGGCGCGCATGCGCGCGCTGCTGCGCAGGCACGCCGGGCGCGTGGAGCCGCAGCTGCGCACCGCGAAGCTGCTGCTCGACCCGGCCTCGCGCAGCGTGACCCGCGAGGGACGGCAGATCCAGCTCACGGCACGCGAGTACGCGCTGCTGCTGGCACTCATGCAGCGGCCCGGGACGCTGTTCTCGCGCACCCAGCTCGAGGAGCGCATCTACGGCTGGTCCAATCCCATCGAGAGCAATGCCGTGGAGTTCCTGCTGCACTCGCTGCGACGCAAGATCGGCACCGACCAGATCGAGAACCTGCGCGGCCTGGGTTGGCGCGTACCCGGTGACCGGTGAAGTCCCTGCGCCGCAGGTTACTCGTGGCGCTGTGGCTCGCGGTCTGCGGCGTCGGCGCACTGTCGGCCGTCATCGCCTACGTCCAGGTGCATCACTACGCCAAGGATCTGCTCGACAGCCAGCTCCAGCAACTGGCGGCCCTGGCTGCCGGCCGCAATACCCAGGATGTGCCCCGCACGCAGGACAGGGACAGCGACATCGACGTGGCCATCTGGCGCCGCGACGGCACGCTGCAGTACTCCTCCTCTGACCGGCTGCACGAGAAACGCGCCACCACACAGGGCTTCTCCGATGTCATTCTCGACAAGGAGCCCTACCGCCTCTACGCCGCGCAGCTCGGGGACCTGCACGTCGAGGTTGCCCAGCCCATCGACTTGCGCAAGGATCAGGCGACGGCCGCAGTCCTGGCCGCGCTGCTGCCGATTCTGCTGCTGATGCCGGTACTGGCGATCGTCATCGCCCTGGTCATCCGCGCGCTCTTGCAGCCGGTGCGGGAACTGGCGCACACGGTCGCGCGGCGTGACGCATTCGCAGCAGAGCCCCTGGATTCGCGCGGCCTGCCCTCGGAAGTTGCGCCACTGGTGGAGGAGATCAATCAGCTGCTCGCGCGGCAGCGCGAGGCGGCGCAACGCGAGCGCACTTTCATTGCCGATGCCGCCCACGCCCTGCGCACCCCACTGGCGGCGCTGCAGCTGCAGGCGGACGTCCTGGAGGGTTCCAGCGACCCGGCGGAGCGCGCCGTCCGCCTGGCGGAGCTGCGCGCGGGCATCCAGCGAGCGACGCGTCTGTCGGGGCAACTGCTGGAGCAGGCGCACATAGATTCGGGCGCGCAAATCGCCACCGCGGCCGTGGATCTGGATGCCGCCCTCAAGGAGGTGCATGCGCTCTACGATCCCGCCGCCTCGCTGGCCGCCATTGATCTGGCCCTGGATGTGCATTCGCAGGCACGCGTGCACACCGATGCGCGGCGTCTGCTGCTGATCTTCGGCAACCTGCTGGACAACGCGCTGCGCTATACCCCGGCCCACGGCCGCATCGAGCTGCGCGCGCTGCGCAGCGGCGGCACCGCGACGGTGGAGGTGCGCGACCAGGGACCGGGCATTCCCGATGGGGAGATCCCCCGGGTATTCGAGCGCTTCCGCAAGGCACCCGGCGACAGCCGCGCCGGCAGCGGGCTGGGACTGGCCACCGTGCAGAGCCTCGTGCGCCAGCTCGGGGGCAGCATCAGCCTGCACAACCGCTCCGACGGCGCCGGGCTGGTCGCGCGGGTAAGCCTGCCCTGCACAGAGCAGGCCCATTGACGGGGGTGGCGCGCGCGTGGCCAGGCGCCGCCCGCCTGCTCCTGCTGGCCGCGCTCGCACCACCAGCCCACGCAGGCCCTCCCTACGTGTCCGATGACCCGCAACCCACCAGCGAGCGTCACTTCGAGATCTACCTGTTCACCCAGGGCCTGCGCACCGAGCAGGGCACCAGCGGCGCCTCGGGCGTGGACTTCAACTACGGCGCCGGGCCGGACCTGCAGCTGACGGTGGTGGTCCCGCAGGCGTACGAGCGAGCGCGCGATGCCCCCGCGTCCTCGGGCCTGGGTAACATCGAGCTGGGCGCCAAGTACCGCTTCGCCCGTCAGCACGAGTCCGGCTGGGACATCGCCTTCTTTCCGCGGCTGTTCCTGCCGAGCGCATCCGGCGCGGTCGGCCCACGCCACGCCTCGGTGCTGCTGCCGGTGTGGCTGGAGCGGGACTGGGGCGGCTGGTCGAGCTTCGGTGGCGGCGGCTGCGCCATCAACCACGGCGGGGAGTCGCGCAACTACTGTCTGGCCAGCTGGGCGCTGGCTTACCAGCTGCGGCCCGACCTGCAACTCGGCGCCGAGCTGGTCTACCAGAGTCCGGACACCTACGGCATGCGCAGCGCGCTCAGCGCCGGGGCCGGGGTGCGCTACGACTTCAACAACATTTATCACCTGCTGGCGTATGCAGGTCCTGACCTGCGCGATCCTGGCGCTGCCGAGCGTTATTTGTGGTACGCATCGATCCTGTTCACCTTCTAACCCTGAGGACGGTCCACTGATGGAACAGCACGCCGGAAAAGTACCTGCCATCACCCTGGGGTTCTGGATCATCAAGATCCTCGCCACCACCCTCGGTGAGACCGGTGGCGATACCGTGACGATGACGATGAACTGGGGCTACCTCGCCGGCACGGCGCTGTTCCTGGGGGCGCTCGTGGTGCTGGTCTGCCTGCAGATCCGTGCCAGCAGGTTCCGCCCGTGGCTGTACTGGGCCACCATCGTGGCCTCGACCACGGCGGGCACCACCATGGCCGACTTCGCCGACCGCTCGCTCGGCATCGGCTACGCCGGCGGCGCGCTGCTGCTGCTGGCCTGCGTGCTCGCGAGCCTGTGGCTGTGGCAGCGCACCCAGGGCCCGATCTCGCTGCAGATGCTGAAGGATCCCAGGGCCGAGGCCTTCTACTGGCTGACCATCACCTGCTCGCAGACGCTGGGGACGGCGCTGGGTGACTGGATGGCCGATGACAGCGGGCTCGGCTACGAGAAATCCGCCCTGCTCTTCGCCGCCCTGCTCGCGGTGATCGCCGCGGCGTACTTCTGGACGCGCCTGTCGCGGGTATGGCTGTTCTGGGCCGCCTTCATCCTCACCCGCCCGCTGGGTGCCACGGTCGGGGATTTCCTCGACAAGCCGCTCAATGAAGGGGGACTGGCCCTGAGCCGTCCGCTCGCCACCGCCGTCATCGCGGTGGCGATGATCCTGTGCATCAGCCTGTTCCCGAAGACCGCCTCCGGTTCCGCAGCGCGCACCTGAGCCGCTGCGCGCGCTTTACTTGGGGAACAACAGATATCCCCCAGCCCTGTTTCCTTGATTGCCGGGAGCTGCGAAATTCTGGTCGATGAGGGGCATGATCGTGCGCGAGATCATGTTCCACGAATCGGAAATCGAGACCGGCGCCACCGGCTGCACGTTCAGTGTCCAGCGGCTGCCGTTGCCACTCGCTCCGTAGCCGTCGTCGTAGTTCAGCTGGACCAAAGGCGCCAGTTCCAACACCTGGAGGCCTGACCGCGACCATACACGATCTGTTCTTGCGAGTAGTCGCGCCTGCCATCGCTATTCCTCCAACGCCCGTTTCATCTGCAAGCGATCGAGCGCTTCGGTATCCGCCTTGACTGCGGCACCAATGGGTTTCACGTCGATGACTACCGTGTTGATCTTGCCGGTAAAGGCGTTGTCACGCTCCTTGTAGTCCGCCGTGACCGGGGTGGCGTCATCCTCGCCGACGCCGGCCGTTTCATCAGCCGAGAAGATCATCGGCTCCGTGCGTTCGATCCGGCCCTGGCGACCTGCCTTCCGTTGACCATGATGGTCGCGATGCCGCCCTTGCCGACGCCACCGCCGTCATAGTCAAAATTCATCCGAATGGTAGCTTTGCCGGAGGCGACAGGCTGCGTAGCTGCAACCTTGTACTCCTGCAGACCGATGAAGTTGTAGCAATACATGGGCTTGCCGTCTTTCAGATACAGGCTCCAGCCGCCGAACCGCCCGCCCTGGGCCAGAATGACTCCGTTGGCGCCGCCCGGCGGAATCTCAACGTCCGCCGTGATGGACAGCGACCGGTTCTTGATGTTGATGAAGACGTTCTCGCTCATGGAATTCATGCCCGCGGAGAGCGTCAGCGAGGTGCGATCGCCCATCAGGTCGGGCCGGCCCGCTAGTGCGGCGTTGACCCGTTCCACGACGCGATCATCAATTGGCAACGCACGGTACTTGGTAGCTTCCGCCATGAAGATACCCTGCATTTCCTTGAGCTTCGCAGGATTCGCTGGCCGCCAGGTTGTTGACCAGGCTGAAGTCATTGCGCGTGTCGTACAGTTCCCAGATATCGTCCTTGAGCGCCCGGCGCGGCTTCATCTCCCACGGCGCCCGGTGCAGCGTACCGGCCAACCAGCCGTCCTGGTAGATGGCGCGGTTGCCGAACATCTCGAAAGTACTGCGTCTTGTGGCTGCTCTGAGCCTGGGCATCGTTGAAGGTGTACAGCATGCTCACGCCTTCGATCGGCTCTTGAACGCTGCCATTGACGCTCTTCGGCTCTGGCAGGTGCGCTGCTTCGAGCACGGTGGGCGCCACGTCAATGACGTGGTGCCACTGGGAGCGCACCTGGTTGGTGCCCTTGATGCCCTTGGGCCACGAGACGATCATGCCATTGCGGGTGCCGCCATAGTTGGAGGCCACCTGCTTGGTCCACATGAACGGCGTATCCCCGGCAACCGCCCAGCCGGCGGCCATGTGCGGATAGGTGTTAGGACCGCCCCAGTCATCGTAATGCTTGAGCATGTCCTGGACGGTCTCCTGAACGCCGTTGAAATACGTCATTTCACTGAACATCCCGACCATGCCGCCCTCGGCGCTCGTGCCGTTGTCGCCGAGGATGTAGAAGATGAGCGTATTGTCGAACTGGCCAGTTTCACGGATGGCCTGGAATAGCCGGCCGATCTCGTGGTCAGCGTATTCGCCAAAGGCGGCATACACTTCCATCTGCCGGGCGAAGAGCTTCTTCTCGTCTGCGCTGAGCTTGTCCCAATTCTTGATGGCGTCGGGTTTGTTGGCGAGTTTGGTGCCCGCAGGTACCACGCCCAGCTTGATCTGGCGCGCCAGGGTTTCTTCCCGCAGCTTGTCCCAGCCTTGGTCGAACTGACCTTTGTATTTTGCGATCCATTCCTTGGGTACATGATGCGGGGCGTGGGTGGCACCGGGTGCGAAATAGATGAAGAAGGGCCGGTCCGGCGTGAGCGCCTTCTGAAACTTCATCCAGGAGATCGCCTGGTCGGTCATGTCCGTCATGAAGTTATAGCCGGGCGTGTGCGGCGTGGGGATTCGCGCCAGTCCGTCGTAAATCGTGGGATTCCACTGGTCGGTCTCGCCGCCAAAGAAGCCGTAGAACTTGTCAAAGCCCGAACGGGACGGCCAGCGATCCGTCGGTCCGGAGACGCTCACTTCCCACGGCGCCGTCTCATGGTTCTTGCCGAAGAAGCCGGTGCTGTAACCGTTCAAGCGCAGCATTTCCGCCAGTGGGGCTACGTTGTTCGGCCGTTGGCCTGTATTGCCTGGAAATGCCGTAGCGGTTTCGGTAATGCCGCCCATATTGTTCATGTGGTGATTGCGGCCGGTAAGAAGCGCCGTTCGGGTCGGCGAGCAGACTGCGGTGGTATGGAACTGGTTGTAGCGCAGTCCCTGGTTGGCGAGCTGTTCGGCCGTTGGCATATGCACCGGGCCGCCGAAGGCGCTTGGCATGCCAAACCCCATGTCGTCTATGAGGACGATCAACACGTTCGGCGCACCCGCGGGCGCCTTGATCTCGAAGCGCGGCGGCGGCGTGGCATCGCGGGCGTCAAGCACAGTGCTGTGCGGATAGTTCGGTTCTGGAATCGGCAACACCGACCGGTCGAGACTTCCCTCGCGGTCCTGCGCTGAGGCGAGCGGCGTGGCGATACTGGCGCACAGCACCAGAGCGACGGCAGTCAGCAGGGACATCGTCTTCATCGCGTCTTCCTCAGTTCGTTGGATGCGCAGATACCTTCATGGCCAATTCATTTGCCTTATGAACGAGATCCCACATGAAGCGCCAAAGCTTTTTCTCAGGTTAGCATCGATGCAATGACCGGTGACTTAGGAGAAATACCTAGTCCTGAATCCGCGCGCCCTCGAAGGCGCGGATCGAGTCTTCCACAGGAAGAACGTGCTTCGCCGCGCTTCAGCTGCGCGCTGCGCGCGATCATGCGAATCGGGGGTTGCGTGCTCTTCTTGCCCCGGCGCCTCGTGGCATTTCCAACGGCCGCCTCCAGACGAGGTTCGCCGGCCAGTGGAAATGACGGCAGCAGACGCTGCTGCGTGTCGGCGGTGGCGCCGACCATGTAGAAATGCAGATCCGTCCCGAGAGTATCGAAATTTGAAGCTCGCGCAGATCGTGGGTTATAAGAGCTTGGGAGGCGCGGGTACCATCCACATGACTCTGATGAACCGTAAACTGCTGCTGGTGGGCTCAGCGCTAGGCACGCTAAGTTGCCATGACAGCAGCGGACCCACGCGGGGCGCAGTGGCTCAAGGAGCTGCAGAAACGAATTCCTTGGGCTATCTCTCGCGACGATGTGGGCGGCGGTTGCATTCGGCCGCGCCCAGGTAACCGGCCCAGGGGAAAGCGGTCACCACGCGCGAACCCAGAGGACGGAAACTTGAGTGAGCAATAACGTGGCCGATTACACTTGCCGTGTGCCAACGACTTAAATGAGCGAAAGCGCAATTATGAAGAGACCGATCGTTCCGCTCCTTACCGCAATCGTGCTCGGGGCTTGCGGACAACACAGCCCATCCCCCCCGGCCACCGCTCCGGCTCCGGCCGCCGCTGCGGCCCCCGCGCTGCCGCCGCCGAACCCGCTGCGCAACGCTTACTTCGGCGACCTGCACCTGCACAGCAGCTACTCGATGGACGCCTTTGCGATGGGAACCCGTACCACCCCTGAAGACGCGTTCCGCTACGCCAAGGGTGAAACGGTCGACTACTTCGGGCGGCCGCAGAAGCGCCTGGCACCGCTGGACTTTCTCGCCCTCACCGACCACTCGGAGTACCTGGGTGTCGTGCCGCAAACGATCGACCCAAACGGTCCTTTCGCGAACACCGCATGGTTCAAGATGATGACCAGCACGGATCCGAAGGTCTCCGCGGAGGCATTCCGGAAGCTGATTGGGTCCACGGTCGTGAACAAGCCGCTGCCGGAATTCTCAGATCCGGCCGTGCTGCGCACCGCGTGGGCCACTTACGCCCAAGCGGCCGAAAAATACAATGACCCCGGCAAGTTCACCGCCTTCGTCGCCTTCGAATGGACCTCGGCGCCGGAATTCCAGAACCTGCACCGCTGCGTCATCTTCCTCGACAAGGGCCCGGAGATGCCCTTTACCGCCTTTGAGTCGCAGGATCCGGAGCAGCTGTGGCGTTACCTCGAAGCCCAGCGCAAGCTCGGACACGAAGTCATTGCCGTGCCCCACAACGGCAACGCCAGCAACGGCCTGATGTTCAGCGTCAGGGACATGTCGGGCCGCCCGCTCACCCGGGACTACGCCGAGCGGCGCATGGCCAACGAGCCGCTGGCCGAGATGATCCAGGGCAAGGGCCAGAGTGACACCAGCCCGGAACTGTCCAAGAACGACGAGTTCGCCCGCTTCGAGATGTGGAAGTACCTCATCGGCACCAACACGATCGCGAAGTCCGCCACCGGCAGTTACATCCGCCAGGCCTATGGTGTCGGCCAGGAGCTGCAGGCGAAGCTGGGCGTCAACCCGTTCAAGTACGGCCTGGAGGCCGGCACGGACTATCACTCCGGCCTCTCCTCCACCGAGGCCAGCAACTATCCGGGCTCACACGGCAACCAGGACAGTGACCCCGCGCTCGCAGCCAAAGTGGTCACCGACACCACCTCCATCGGCGGCGAGCCGCCCACCTCGCTGGGCTCTGGCGGCCTCACCGGCATCTGGGCCGAGGAGAACACCCGCCAGTCGCTGTTTGCGGCCATGAAGCGCAAGGAGACCTTCGCAACCTCCGGCGTGCGCATCAAGGTGCGCATGTTTGCCGGCTGGGAGTATCCGGAGCAGTTGACCCAGAGCCCGGAGTGGGTCAAGACCGCCTATGACAAGGGTGTCCCGATGGGCGGCGATCTGCCGCCGCACGCGGGCGGAAACCCCACCTTTATCGTCTCGGCCGTGAAGGACCCCAACAGCGGCAACCTCGACCGCATCCAGATCATCAAGGTGTCCACCAGCAAGGGCATCAGCAAGGAGCAGGTGTTCGACGTCGCCTGGAGCGGGGATCGCACGCCTGACCCGAAGACCGGCAAGGTACCGGCGGTGGGCAACACGGTCGACGTGAGCACGGCGACCTACACCAACACCATCGGCAGCACCGAGCTGAGCGCACAGTGGGTGGACAAGGCCTTCGATCCGAAGGCCCACGCCACCTACTATGCGCGCGTACTGGAGATCCCGACGCCCCGCTGGTCGACGTACTGGGCGGCCAAGCTGCACGTGCCCCCCAACACCGAGCAGCCCACAACCGTCCAGCAGCGCGCATGGACGTCGCCGATCTGGTACACGCCCGCGGCACCCTAGGGACCGCAGGCATGGGCCCCGCGCCGCTGTTAGCAGCGGCGCGGGTGTCCGGCGGCAGCCACGCCGCAAAGCGCCGGTTGTCCGCGGCCCTCCACGGTCACCTCGTGTGCACACGGGACTGCCGCGCCGGTCCAAAATGCAGCGCATGCGCTGGAGTTAATTCGTGAATCTCAGACGGGTCTTGCGTGAACCGCTGCTGCATTTCCTGCTCATCGGCGCTGCACTGTTCATTTATTACGGGCACCACGCCCCGGGCGGCGGCGACGACCGGCGCATCATCGTCACGCAACAACAGGTGGATGACCTGGCGCAGCAGTTCCGGCTGACCTGGAGCCGACCACCCACCGGAGCGGAACTGCGCAGCCTCGTTGATTCCTACGTGCACGATGAGATCCTCTACCGTGAGGGCATGGCCGCAGGACTCGGGCGCGAGGATGCGGTGATCAAGCGGCGGGTCCGCCAGAAAATCGAGGTCATGGCCGAGGAAGATAGCGCGCGCAACACCCCCAGCGATGGTGACCTGGAAGCGTACCTGAAGGCACACCCGGAGAAGTTCGTGCGACCCGCGGTCGTGAGCTTCGAGCAACTGTACTTCGGCACGCCAGCTGCCGGGACGGCGGCCCAGATCGCCGCCGCAAAGGCCGCGCTCGCAGCCGGGAAGGACCCCGCCGCACTCGGCCGGCCGACCATGCTGCCGCGGCACATCGACAGCCAGGAAATCGACATGGTGGGGCGCGATTTCGGCAACGAATTTGCCACCGCACTGGCGACCTTGCCGATCGGCCATTGGGTGGGGCCGGTGACCTCCGGCCTCGGGGTCCACCTGGTGCGCGTCTCGGCCTGGACCGCCCCGGCCAGCCCGAGCCTTGCGCAGATAAGGCCGGAGGTACAGCGCGAATGGGAGAACGAGCGTCGGCACAGCGCGCTGGACGCCAGCTATGAGCGCATGCGCGCCAACTACGATGTCGTAATCCAGGCCAAGCTGCCGCCCGCTTCGTGAAGATTCGCTGGTACCTGCTGTTCGCACTGCTGCTGGCACCGGCAGCTTTCGCCGACGAATTCCGGCCCGCCTACCTGCAACTGACACAGACCGCGGCCGATAACTACGAGGTCCTGTGGAAGGTGCCGGCGCTGGATGAGACCACGGTACTCAAGGTGCAGCCGGTGTTCCCTGACGGCACCATCACGACAAAACCGCTGCGCAGCAGCTTCGCCAGCGGCGCGGTGGTGCAGCGCTGGGCCATCAGCCTGCCGGGAGGCCTTGAGGGCCGCGCGATCGAGTTCCCCGGAGTCACGACTACCCGTATCGATATCCTGGTGCGCCTCGTGCGCAGTGACGGTACGGTGCAGCTGGCGCGGGTGTTCCCGGCAAGCCCGAGCTTCGCCGTAACGGGCAGTCCACGGGCATTCGAGGTCATGCGCACCTATACGGTGCTGGGCATCGAACACATCCTCACCGGCTTCGATCACCTGCTGTTCGTGCTCGCCCTCGTGATTCTGGTGAAGGGAGTACGGCGGCTCATCGCCACCATCACGGCCTTCACCCTCGCCCACAGCCTGTCGCTGGTGGCCGCCACGCTCGGCTGGGTGCACGTCCCGGGACCGCCGGTCGAGGCCTGCATCGCGCTCTCGATTGTCTTCGTCGCAGGCGAGATCATGCACTCGCGCGCGGGTAATCCTGGCATCACCGAGCGTTACCCCTGGCTGGTCGCATTCACCTTCGGGCTGCTGCACGGGCTCGGCTTCGCCAGCGCGCTGGCCGAAGTCGGTCTGCCGCCGCTCTCGATCCCCATCGCCCTCTTCTTCTTCAACGTCGGAGTGGAGATCGGGCAGCTGCTGTTCATCGCGGCGATATTTGCAGTCACCACCTGCGTGCGCTGGGCCGCCCGCCGGCTCGCGGTCAGAGCCCCCTCCTGGGTTTGGCGAATTCCGCCCTACGCCATCGGTGGTGTTGCCAGCTACTGGGTACTGGAGCGCATTTCGAGATTCTGACGCTCCTGAAAATCCGGGGCGGCGATCGAACTTAAGTCGCTACTGAGCAGCGGCCGCTCACATGTTCCAAGAGCCTGAGGCGCGGCCCGCACTGGTTGGCGTGGGCCATCCTTGCGGGCAGCCCGCGCGCCCCCAGTTAGACCTCCAACGGGAGCCCTACTGTGCGGGAATGGTGACCACCGGCAGGTTGCCGCTGCCGCTGTTCTCGCCAAGCGTGAAAAAGAACATGGTCGCCGTGAGTGCGCGTTTTGTTTTCCAGTCGCTATCGTCAATCCAAAACCAGCGATCCCGGTAGTGCACCGCAGTAAAGGCGTTCTTCGGCTTACTGTCGCCGCTGAACACGTGAACCGCTTGCGAGTGATCAGGTGCGCTGGGGTTCTCCGCAACCGCTGGCACAGCGCTCCGGCTGGCCAAGTCCGCCCCCGGCACCTCCACATAGCTGGAAAAGGCACTCATGATCTGCAGCATCGAGCGACTATTGACGGCGAGTTCACCCGTCGGTTCACGGTCGGGGGCCCCGGGTTGACTTAAGTCCACCACCTCAAGTCGTCAGGCGCACCTGTGCGCGCGGCGCAGGACATTGATGTGATTGTTGAAGTCGTGACGCTGGCCGACACCTTCCCGCGACTGCCATCAGGCCCTGCACAGACAAGCGCTCGCCGGAGGCGATGCCGCGGCACCGCTTCAAGGAGGTGTTTCAAGAATTCGGCCGGGATCGCCGCGAGAAGGCGGCCAAACGCGAGGTGAGATCAAGCGAGAACGGCGCGGACAGTACGGCATCTGCGCCCCGGCGGCGCGCAAGACGAACCGCCGGATCCGACTGCAGATCGCACAGCACAATGGCCCATACGCCTGAGGCGGTACGCCGCAGCTCGGCGAGGTGCCTCAGATCCTCCACCCTGCCAAGATCGGCAACCACTCGGGGTTCGCGAGGACGCGAATACGGCCTCGGGGACTTTGGAGAGCCCACCTCGCGTCGGTGCCACATTGAGCACGCTGCCCTCTCCTGGTGGCCGTCTGCTTGCTCCAGGCGCCGCGGCCCAGCCTTCCTAGCGTTCCTCGGTTCTCGCCCACGCCCCGACTGACACCCCCTTACGATCCGGCGGCGCGCCGCGCCGGGGTCGCCTCCGGTGCCTCCTCTGGAGGGGTCCACGGACTTCCGGTGCGCTCTTCGATATAGCGCCGAATCAGGCGCCGGACGACCTGCGAGGGCGTCGAGTCCTCCTCCGCACACAGGTGCTCGAAGTGCTCCTTCTTGCGGGGGTCGATCAAAATCGTCAATCGTGCGGTGCGCGCCTCGAGGGCCACGTTCATCCTTTTTGCGGGTGCGATAGTATTCGTCTACTTTGATTATAATCTAACTCGTTTCAGAGTAGTACCCAGTGCGATGACATTGCCAATCGACTCTCCGCTGCAGGCGTGTCTCGCACTCCTGGCGCTGTGGGCGCTCATTGGAGTCGCCGGGCTCGTGCGCCCGAAGAGCGTAGGTTTTGTTGGTCGGATGCTGTTTCCCCTCGGGGCGCTCTGCGGACTGGCGCTCGCGCTGGTGGCCGGATTGAGCCTAAGCGTCGCTCCAGAGCAAGCGATCCTCCCGGTAGGTCTTCCGGACCTTCCGATGCACATGCGGCAGGATGCGCTCGCAAGCGTCTTCCTGTTGCTCCTTGGCGCGACCGCTGCGGGTGTTTCTATTTTTGCCGCCGGTTACTTCCGCCGTGGCGAAGGCACGGCGCCAGGTCTGCTGTGTCTCCAGTACCATCTCTTTCTGGCGAGCATGGGCCTTGTATTGCTGGCCGATGATGCCTACGCGTTTATGGTGGCGTGGGAGACCATGGCGGTAACGTCCTACTTCCTGGTCACAACGCAGCACGGGCTTCCCGAGATCCGTCGTGCGGGGTTTCTCTACCTGCTGATTGCGCACGTCGGCGCGATCGCCATCCTCCTGAGCTTCGGGGTCCTGCAAGGGGGTAGCTGGCACTTCACGTTTGATGCGATGCGGACCGCTCAACTCAGCCCCGCCTGGGCCTCGGTCGCGTTCCTGCTGGCGCTCGTGGGCTTCGGGGCCAAGGCGGGCCTGGTACCGATGCACGTATGGCTCCCCGAGGCACACCCCGCCGCGCCCTCGCCCGTTTCTGCACTCATGAGCGGCGTGATGCTGAAGATTGCGGTCTACGGGGTGCTGCGTGTGGCCTTCGATCTTCTCGGCCATCCTCAGTGGTGGTGGGGCCTTGTGCTGCTGGCCGTCGGGCTCTTCAGCGCCCTCTACGGTGTGGCGTTCGCCGCTGTGCAGACCGAGATGAAGCGCCTGCTGGCGTGGTCATCCATCGAGAACCTCGGCATCGTCTTTGCAGCAATCGGGCTCGGCATTGTGTTCCACGGGGTTGGGATGACTACCCTCGCCGCCCTCGCGCTGATCGCAGCGCTGTATCACAGCCTCAATCATGCTTTCATCAAGAGTCTGCTCTTTCTGGGTACGGGCGCGGTACTGCACTCGACCGGCGAGCGCAACCTCGGACGCCTGGGTGGCCTGATCCACCGCATGCCGTGGGTCGCCTGGCTCACGCTGATCGGCGCGCTGGCGATGGCGGGGCTGCCCCCACTAAACGGTTTCGTGTCCGAGTGGTTGTTGCTGCAAGCGTTTCTCTTCGCGCACGAGGTGCCGCGTACTTTCGTTCACATGATCCTGCCGGTCGGGGCGGCCCTGGTCGCCCTTTCAGCGGCGCTCGCCGCCTACGTCATGGTCAAGTTCTTCGGGGTCATCTTTCTCGGCCAGCCGCGAGAGGCGACTCTGGCCCGCGCACATGACGCGGGCGTGCTGGAGCGGATCGGCCTTGCATGGCTTGCGGCCGGCTGCTTGCTCCTGGGATTGTTGCCCGCCTATGTCATCGACGCATTGCGCCGCGTCGTCACCCAATTCAGCGGAGCGTCGCTCCCCACCTCCGACGCACCCTGGTGGCTGCTGGTACCCCTGTCGAGCCGGCAAGCCTCATATTCCGCCCCCGTGTTTCTGATCGCCCTCACCAGCTTGGTCGTGGTGACGGCCGTTCTCGTGCGTCGTTTCTACCACCATCGCGTGCGCCGCGCCGCGACTTGGGATTGCGGCTTTGGAGGCGTAACTGCCCGCATGCAGGACACGGCGGAAGGATTTGGACAGCCGATCCGCCATATCTTCGGCGCCCTCTTCGCGGTGAACCGGGAACTGCCCTCCGCGTTCGACGCGGCACCAAGGTACCGCGTCCGGGTCAGCGACCGACTGTGGCATTGGCTGTATGTGCCGCTGGGGGCGCTTGTGCGGCGCACCGCCGACACCTTCGCCTGGGTGCAGCAGGGTCGAATCTCGACTTACTTGACCTACAGCTTCACAACACTCGTGGTCCTTCTGGCGCTGATGCTATGACAGCGATGGAGATCGTTACGCAGGCCCTCGAGTTAGTCGCAGCGCTAGCGGCTGCGCCCCTGTTTCTCGGCTGGGTGAATCAGTGTCGCGCCTGGCTCCAAAACCGCCGCGCGCCGAGCCTGTGGCTGCCCTACCGAGGGATTCGCAAGCTATTCAACAAGGACGCGGTCCTTGCGCAGAACGCCTCGCCGCTCTTCCGCGTAGCCCCGTACATCGTCTTCGGCTCAATGGTGCTAGCGGCCGGCATCATTCCCTCGATGGGCACCCGGCTGCCGCTGACCATCGCGGCGGACGCCATTGCCCTCGTCGGCCTGCTCGCCACCGCCCGAGTGTTCTTGTCTCTGGCGGCAATGGACATCGGCACGGCATTTGGCACTTTGGGTGCGCGCCGCGAGATGATGGTGGGATTTCTGGCCGAGCCCGCCCTGCTGATGATCATCTTTGTGGCTTCGATGATCTCCGCGACTACGGCCCTTCCGGCGATCGCCGAGAACCTGGCAACGCATGCGGTCGGACTCTATCCGAGCCTTGCGTTCACCGCCCTGGCATTCACCTTGATTCTGCTGGCCGAGAATGCGCGCATTCCGATTGACAACCCGGCGACACACCTGGAACTCACCATGATCCACGAGGCCATGGTGCTGGAGTACTCCGCGCGCCACCTTGCACTGATGGAGTGGGCCGCTGCCCTGAAGCTATTCAACTACGCGTGCATCGGATTCGCCCTGTTCCTGCCATGGGGAGTCTCTACCGGAAGTGACGATCCAGTCTCCCTCGTGGCCTCGATTCCGCTGCTGGCCGCAAAGCTCATGGTCACTGGCGCTGGACTCGCCCTGATCGAGACGGTATCGGCGAAGCTGCGCGTGTTTCGAGCGCCGGAGTTTCTCGCGACGGCGTTCATCCTCGCGGTCCTCGGGCTCCTCGTTCACCTGCTCCTTGGAGCTTAGTCAGTGAGTGGAACCCCCTTGGATCTGCAGCTTCTGAATCTCTGTGCGGCCCTGTTGCTGCTGCTGTCCTTTGCAATGCTCGCCCAGCGGCGGATCGTCATCCTCGTCAACCTGCTGGCGGTACAAGGCGTGCTGCTGCTGGTAGCAACGCTCCTGTTGGCCTGGCGCACGGGGGAGCGGCATCTGTACTTGTCCGCCGCCTTGACGCTGGCGCTTAAGGTCATTCTGCTGCCCTGGCTGCTGCAGCGCCTAATTCGCCGCCTGCAGGTCTACTGGGACACCGAGCCGTTACTGAACATCTCAGGCACGATGCTGGTGGGTTTGCTCGTTGTGATATTTTCCTTTGGCCTTGCGCAACCGATTTCCGCACTGGCCAGCACCGCTACCCGCAGTGCCATTGGGATCGCGGTGGCGGTGATTCTGCTGTCCTTCGTGACGATGATCACGCGGCGCAAGGCGATGTCGCAGGTCGTGGGCTTTCTATCGATGGAGAACGGGTTGTTCTTCGGCGCGATGAGTGCCACCTACGGCATGCCAATGATCGTGGAATTCGGGGTGGCACTCGACGTACTGGTCGCGGTGCTGGTCCTCGGGGTGTTCTTCTTTCAAATCCGCGAGCAGTTCGACAGTCTCGATCTGCATCACCTGGAGTCGCTCAAGGAGCGACCCGCACTGCTGGGCACGGGCAACTCGACCGCATCGCCCGGATCGGTGCAGGAGGACTGAGCCGTGCCACTTCTCGTGTTGCTCGCGACCCCCCTTTGTGGCGCCCTGCTGCTCGGCCTGTACGGGGCCAGGCGCTGGGCGGCCGCTCTGAACGTCCTGGTGAGCCTGATCACCTTCCTGGCTGCGTGCGCATTGACGTCTGAAGTGGTTCGCGAAGGTCCCCTGTTGCTGGGGCGGGAGCAATTCTTCATCGATCCCTTCAACGTCTTTCTCGTCTCCCTCACCGCATTTATCGGGCTCACGACCGCGATCTTTTCGCGCCCCTATATGCGCGTCGAGACCACCCACGGCCGGGTGGCCACCGCGCGATTGCGCCTGTATCACAGCATGTACCAGCTCTTCATGACGACGATGTTGGTCGCGCTTACGACCAACAACATGGGGCTCCTGTGGGTCGCAATGGAGGCCGCCACCCTTTCCACGGTGCTGCTGGTGACGCTGTATCGTACGCCGGCCAGCCTCGAGGCCGGCTGGAAGTACTTCATCCTCTGCGGCGTCGGCATCGCCCAGGCCCTCTTCGGCACCATCCTTCTGTATTTCGCTGCCGAGAAGGCGCTTGGGCCCAACAGTGCGACAGCCCTGCTCTGGACGCACCTCAATGCGGTCAAGGGGAGCCTCGAACCCACCGTGCTGGGGCTTGCGTTTGTGTTCCTCTTCGTCGGCTACGGAACCAAGGTGGGCCTGGCTCCACTGCACAACTGGCTGCCCGATGCGCACGCGGAGGGTCCGACCCCCATTTCCGCAGTACTTTCCGGACTGCTGCTCAATGTCGCGATCTACGCCGTGGTGCGCAGCAAGGTACTCGTCGAAGGATCCCTGCATTCGCACCTCCCTTCCCAGATGCTGATGGCCTTTGGGCTGCTTTCGGTGGTGCTCGCAGCCTTCCTGCTCTGGCGTCAGCGTGACATCAAGCGGCTCTTCGCCTATTCCTCGATCGAGCATATGGGCATTATTACGTTCGCCTTCGGCATGGGCGGGCCGGTGGCTAACTTCGCCGCGCTCCTGCACATGACGGTGCACTCGCTCACCAAGTCGGCCATCTTCTTCGCGGTCGGGCACGCGGCGCAAAAGGCAGGGTCCCAGCTGATGGAGGACATCCGCGGACTCATTACGCTCAGCCCCACCATCGGATGGGGGCTCATGATGGGGACGCTCGCGATTCTCGGCATGCCACCCTTCGGCGTCTTTGCCAGCGAGTTCCTGATTCTCACTACGGCGATGCGCGAGCAGCCCTGGGCCACGCCGATCTTGCTCGCGGCCCTGGGAGTCGCGTTCGCCGCCATCTTTGGGCGCGTGCAGCCGATGGTATTCGGTGAAACCACCGCGAAGCGCTTGCCGCACCCGCCTGCGCTCCTACCAGTGTTTGCGCACCTGGCCCTCGTGCTCCTGCTGGGCCTCTACGTGCCGCCGTATCTTGCGGACTGGTATCGCGCAGCCGCGCGCCTGATCGGAGGCGAGTGAGATGCCGCTGCGAAGCTGGCTCACCGACAGCGACCCGGTGCCCGGCGCACCGGGACTGCGCGCGCTCACGGTGTCCCCGGATCAGTGGCGCCGTATAGCGCAGGACCTGGCCGCCGCGGGCCATCGTTTGGTCACGCTGTGGGCGAGCGCCGATCCGCTCGGAACGCCCACGATTCGTGCGGTATTTCTCGGCACCGCGGACGGGGTCATGTTGTCCATGCCACTGGTCCGTCCTGAGTCTGCCTATCCTGGATTTAGTGACCTGTTTCCGGTCGCCGCACGGATGCAACGCGCCATCCGTGATCTGACCGGACTGGAATCCACCGATTCAGATCCACGCCCGTGGCTGCGTCACGCCGCGTGGCCGCAGGGCTATCGACCCCTGGTCGACCCTGTGCTGCCGCCATCCGCCCCGCACGGGATCGCAGACGACTATGGGTTTGTACGCGTCGAGGGGGATGGGGTTCACGAGATTGCTGTCGGCCCCGTGCACGCCGGCATCATCGAGCCCGGACACTTCCGATTCTCGGTGGTGGGAGAGAAGGTGCTCAGGCTCGAAGAGCGACTCGCGTACGTACACAAGGGGATCGAGCAGCGTTTCACACAGATGCCTATCCTTGAAGCGCACAGGCTGGCCGCGCGCATCTCAGGCGATTCGGCGGTCGCTTTTTCATGGGCGTACTGTCAGGCGCTGGAAGGCATCACCGGCTGTGAGATCCCCGCGCGGGCGGCCTGGCTGCGGGCGCTGTACCTGGAACTCGAACGGGTCGCCAATCATCTGGGTGACCTGGGTGCGCTCGGCAATGACGCGGGGTTCGCCTTTGGATGGGCGCAATTCTCCCGACTAAAGGAACAACTCCTGCGAGCTTGCCAGGAGGCGCTGGGCGCCCGCTACCTGATGGACGCCCTCGAGCCGGGGGGTACCCGGCTGGACCTCGCGCGATCCGGCGCCCACCTGCAGCGCAGCCTGCGGGAAATCTCTGACGAAGTGCTGCGGCTGCGGATCATCTACGACGAGCATGAGGGCGTACGGGATCGATTCAACGGCGCCGGTATCGTGACGCCGGAGCTCGCAGCCCGGCTGGGGCTTACCGGGCTTGCCGGCCGCGCGAGCGCCCAGGCGTTCGATCTGCGGTGTGACCTGCCCTGCGAACCCTACCCGCTGATGTCGGTACAGAAGATGGTGCGCGCCGAGGGCGATGTGGCTGCCCGCGTCGCGGTTCGGTTCGATGAACTCCTGGAGTCTTGCCGACTCATTCAGCACATTCTCGCCGAGCTCCCGGGTGGCCCGCATCGTACCCCCGTACCGGAACCTGGCAACGGGATGATTGGCGTGGGGCTGATCGAAGGCTGGCGGGGGCCGGTCTGTGTCGCCCTCGAATCCGGTCCGACAGGGACCATCCGGCGCTGTCACCCGCACGACCCATCGTGGCAGAACTGGCCAGTGCTGGAGCACGCGATCATCGGCAACATCGTCCCGGATTTCCCGCTCATCAATAAGTCCTTCAATCTTTCCTACAGCGGCCATGACCTGTAGAGCGCGCCCGTGCTGAAGATCCTGCGTCAGATCGCCTCCGTCGGCATAATCTCAGAGCCTCCACCGTCGCCCGAGGAGGATCTGCGCATCCGCGCCGGCTTGCAGGCGCACATCCGGGCGCTGCTTGGTCGCGCTCTGTGTATCCGTCATGTCGATGCAGGCTCGTGCAACGGGTGCGAGCTGGAGATCCACGCGCTCAACAATCCGCTCTACAACCTCGAAGGACTGGGAGTTCGATTTGTCGCGAGTCCCCGGCACGCGGACTTGCTCCTGGTCACGGGACCGGTATCAAGACACATGGAGGTCGCCCTGCAGCGCACGTACGAGGCAACTCCCGACCCCAAACTTGTGGTGGCAATCGGCGACTGCGGATGCACAGGGGGCATATTCGGTGAGAACTACGCCAGCTGCGGGCGCGTCGCGAACGTCATTCCGGTCAACGTAGCTGTGCCTGGCTGTCCGCCGAGTCCCAGGCGGATCCTCGCCGGCATTCTTGCCGCCGTCTCGAGCGGACCGATCCCGCGGACCGGCCCGCAGATGCCGCCATGACCGCCGTGCGCGCGCCTCTACGATTGTTGGCGCCCCCGGCCGGAGTTGAAGGGGCGTTCTAAGTCATTGATCCGCCTCATACATTTGCGTCGCGCTGGCGCGCGGTACCCGTTGCGATACCCGCCGACCCAGGTCACTCGCGCTTGGCACCGGAACGGTTGCCAGCAAACCGAAATCTCGGTAAATTCGCTATTCGCAAATAGCGAATGTGGCCATGAAACGCAGAACCAACCAGCAAATTGCGCTGAAGCCTCAGGACCTGATGGTCTTGCTGAAGCTCCTTGCTTTGGGTCGCAAGGAAGCCACTTACGTGGAACTCGCCCAAGCCCTGGGCATGTCATCCTCGGAAGTCCACGCAAGCATCGGTCGAGGTAGATCAGCACGCCTGATCGACGTTGAGGATGAGCGGCCGGTCGTGGTGCGCGCGGCCCTCAGGGAATTCCTTCTTCACGGAGCGAAGTACGCGTTCCCGGCAACCCTCGGATCCATGACTCGCGGCATTCCAACCGGCTATGCGGCACCACCGTTATTTACGCGGGTTTCGCAACCGAAGGAGCCACCGCCGGTATGGCCCGACCCGGCGGGGCACCAACGGGGCGTGGCCTTTCATCCGCTCTATCCGACCGCGCCCCTGGCAGCGCGAGAGGATCCGCTGCTGTACGAACTTCTCGCGCTTTTTGACGCGTTGCGCGGTGGCGCCGCGCGGGAACGACAGCTCGCAGGCCAGCTTCTGAGCGAAAGACTCGCGTGAACCTCGCTGATCCCAATCGTCTGCTTCTCGCAGCGGTCGTGCGTGCCCTCGGAGCATTGCGGGATCGCTTCGTCTTCGTCGGCGGCTGCGCGACCGGGATGTTACTAACGGACGTCGCCGCCGCGCCTGTGCGCGCGACGCAGGACGTTGACGTGATTGTTGAAGTCCTGACACTAGCCGACTATCACGCACTCGAACGCGAACTTGAAAGCGCCGGCTTCGCCCATGATCGCGGTGTGGATGCGCCTGTGTGCCGATGGGTCGTCGCCAATTGCCTGCTGGATGTCATGCCAACAGATGAAAGGATACTGGGGTTTGGCAACCGCTGGTTCGGTGAGGCGATACGCTCAGCTGAATTGGTTCGCCTGCCGAGTGGGGATGCGATCAGACTCGTTACCTCTCCCCTGTTCCTCGCCACGAAGTTGGAAGCGTTCCGGACGCGGGGTGGGGGGGATTTCCGGGCCAGCCACGATCTCGAAGATATCGTGACCGTGGTCGACGGGCGGCCCGATCTGCCACGTGAAGTACTCGCCTCCGCGCCCTCTGTGCGCACCTACCTCGCGAACGAGATCGGCGCACTGCTTCAAAACGCCGCTTTCATTCAAGCCTTGGCGGGCCACGTGCCGGGCGATGAGGCGAGTCAGGCACGCGTGCCGTTGATTCGCGACCGCCTTCGGGAGATTTCGCGTGCGTGATTTTTCTGTATCGGCCGCTTTCGTTGGGATCCGCGGAGCTCTGGACGCCTCGTTGAGCGGGAACCGGACTCAGGCGCATCTACTAGGGAGCGTCCCCGGCCCGATTTGAACGGGCGACCCCCGCCTTAGGAGGGCGGTGCTCTATCCAGCTGAGCTACGGGGACTTACCCAAAGCCTAAACACTACCGCGCCCGGCCGGAGTTGAAGGCGCTACCTTACCCCATTGATCCTCCTGAACTTCTTCCGCCCGTCTCGATTGAGATACCCGCCGAGGTACCCGCGTTGTCGCAGCGAGCATATGTGCCCGTGAGGATCGCTTATCGGTTCGAGGACGGGTTGTAAACTATGGTTTATCTTCGGTTTCCTATAGGATACACTGGCTGGCGTGTACCAAATACGCCGCTCGGAATCGTTTCACGCGTAGTTCACCAGTCTCGAAGACGCTAAGGCCAGAGCAAGGCTCGCGGCACGCATTGACCGGCTTGCGGCAGGGAATGCTGGTGACGTCAAGCCCGTAGGCTCCGGCGTGAGTGAGTTGCGGATCGATTTTGGACCCGGTTACCGAGTCTATTACACGCGCGCCGGCAAGATCGTGTACCTCCTCTTGTGCGGGGGTACGAAAGGCACGCAAGGCGCAGACACCAAGCGCGCGCTCGCGATGGCCACAGATGTGAAGAGGTGACTTATGGCTCGATCCAAAAAGCGCGAGAAAGTTGCTCGCTACGATTCCACCGACTACCTCAAAACCCCCGAGGATGTAGTCGAGTATCTTATTGCCGCATTCGAGGAGGCGGGTGACGATGCCGCCTACATGGCACACGTGATCGGCAACGCTGCACGTGCGCATGGCGGCATGACGAAGCTTGCGAACGAGACCGGGATCACACGCGCCGGACTACACAAGGCGCTCAGCAAGGATGGCAACCCAAGCTTCGATACGATCGTGAAGGCCATGCGTGCCCTCGGGGTGAAGCTCGTACCACAGGCTGCCTAAGCCTTGCGACATTAGCGGTGCAGGCCCCGCTACCGCCCCACGCCGCCCTCCTCCTGCGGATATTCGAGAATCCTGCCCCGAATTGACCCTGCAAAGTATGCATCATGCCCGAGTAGACGGCTCCTTCTTCGTCGCCGCACGTTGCTACCTCACACGTTCCTCCACTTGTTCTTGGTGAGTACGGGGCGCTGGGACTTACTGCAGAAATCGGCGGACTTGCCGAGCAGTATGAAGGTCACCCGCCGCACCAAGATCGCACGGGCTGCGCGGAGCACTGGACGGCATCGTTGAACGGGTACTGGACTCAGGCGCATCAATAGGGAGCGTCCCCGGCCCGATTTGAACGGGCGACCCCCGCCTTAGGAGGGCGGTGCTCTATCCAGCTGAGCTACGGGGACTTGCCCAAAAGCCTAAATACTACCGCGCCCGGCCGGAGTTGAATCAGGAATGTAGGCCGAGGATTAATGAGGGTTTTCGGGAACTGCGTAGTGAGAGATACCCGCCGCCGTACCCGTCAGACCACCCAGTTGTCAGGCCGCTGTTCCTGCAGCGGACCAGGCCCTGGTACGCGATCGAATCGCACCGTGCACCCGCGGATCAACAGACGCTCGGCCTCTTCGTCAACACTCAAGGGAGCGCGCTCGCACACGGAGTAAGCTCTTGATTCCAACACTATTGGTACGTACAGCAAACGCGCCAAAAAGTGTGCCACCGTGTCGCTACGAGCTCGTCAGTGCACTGAATTTGCACTGAGCGAAATCCAACGTATCCATACGCGACACTGATCCTGCGTTTGCAACCTGAACCAGCGGAGCCAGCGGTCGGCGTTCGACGCGCTCGTGCAAGCCTGTGAGCAGTTAGGAATCGAACTCGAGGCTCGGATCGGTTGCAAAGCCGTTCAGCACATCACGATCCGCACGGTTGCGGCACGACGATGATGATGGGGTCAGGGCGGGAGCGAGGGTACGCAAAATCAGCGAACAAGGGGACGTCTCCTAGGGCGTTTTCCAGACAACCGCAGAATCATGCTTCAGAGGCACTATAATCGTGAGGATAATGAATTTGTGTAATTTTCTATCTAGCATAAAGATATCAAGAACATTCGGGACAGGTCAGGGTAGACCTGCTGTTAGAGATATTGGGTTACACGGACAATGACATGCGCATTGGTTCGGTTTCGCATTCCTTGCTGATGTTGATCGCTAGCGGCACGGCCTCTGTGCTACTGATTGCCGGATCTGCGCGCGCTGCGTCGCGCGCGCAGACCGAACTGGTGGAGTTCGAGAAGATGACCTGGGTGGAAGTGAAGTCCGCGATCGCGTCGGGCAAGACGACGGCGCTCATCTACACCGGCGGTGTCGAGGAACGAGGCCCCCAGAACGCGAACGGTGGCCATAACCTCATAGCGCATGCAACGGTCGAAGCGATCGCGAGAGAACTCGGCAATGCCATCTTCTTGCCCGTGTTGCCCTACTCTCCGAACGATGCGGAACCGATTCCCGGTACCATCGGGATTACGAACGAGCTGCTCGCTGCCATGCTCGAGCGCATCACGGAGCAAGCGTTCCTCAACGGTTTCCGCAACGTGATTCTGATGGGCGATCACGCTGGCGGCCAGCCCGGCGTCTACGAGGAGGTCGCCAACAAGCTCAACGCACGCTACGGAGCTCTCCGTGTCTTCTACTGTGACCAGGTCTATAAGCCAGCCAATGATGCATTCGATCAGTACCTGGCGCAGCACGGCTATCCAGCCGGCCTCCACGGGTACATTTTTGACACCTCGGAAATGCTGTATCTCGACAAGGACAACACTTGGGTGCGCAGAGATCTGGTTCCCTCTGCGGTGGGAGACCCGGTCGTCGATGGCAAGGTGCAGATCGGGCCGCAGAGTCCGTATAACGGAATCCAGGGTGACGCGCGCCGCTCAACGGTGGAGCTGGGGAAGCGCGCAATCGACCTGAAGGTCGATTACGCGGTGAGGCAGATTCGCAGCCTCCTACCGACCAAATGATTCGACCCCCATCAGCACGCCATCCCCAGCCCCCATAAGCGCAACACGCACGCGCGGCTAGGCCTCGATTCTGGGGTGAGAGGGATGGCGTTTAGGAAATGTTGAGACCGATGCATCAATCGCCCGAGCGCCCGCATCGCGAGGGGACTTGGTCCGCCATTGGCTTTTACTGGAAGGTGCAGCGTTGCGGTGTGGCACGCCTATTTGAGCGGTCGCGCCGCCCGCCGATTCGCGGGCACACCTCTCCGGTGCCTCGTCACGGGCTTCTTGGTGTCGACAGCCTCAAACAACTGCCGAAACCCGTGCGCCAACAGTTCGACGGCCTTCCCCAGGGCTCCGAGTTGCGCAACCCGGACTATCGCGACGGATCGGTGCAGGTCAAACGACGGGGGATGCAATACTTTCACAGGATCAATAGAACGATTCCTGGCAATGAAGCGAGCGGGTAGCAGCCCGACACCATAACCGGACTGAACGAACGCCAGCTGCATATGCATGTTGTGGATTTCAGCCGCAATCATGGGAGTGAAGCCGGCACGCTCCATCCGATCGATAAGGCTCGCCCGAAGAATGCACCCGGGCGGATTAAGCACCCAGGGTGCTCGGCCCAAACTTTTCCAATCACCGTCAAGGTTGCCTGCTGCGCCTTGAACGATCTCCATGCGATCGCGAGCGATGATATTCGTCAGAAGAGGTGGAGGCGCGGTTCTACCTTCTGCCAACAGCACGGCAGCAACCTCGAGTTCACCCGCGAGCAGTCGGTTAATTAATTCACCGGTCAGAGCGCTCGACAGCCGCAGTCGGACCTTGGGGTATTTCTCAGTCAGCGCCTGAATAGGTTCGATAAGCGTCCCCTCGGCCAGGGCATGCGAGAGCCCGATGCGCAAGAGGCCGTGAGGCTCGGCGTCGCTCGAGGTAAGTGATTTCAGCACCTCGGTCCGGTGTAGCAGATCTTGCGCTAGTTCGAGCACCCTGGAGCCAAGCGAGTTCAGACGGGGCGGCTTTACCGAGCGGTCGAGCAACTCGGCACCCAATGCAGCCTCCAGCCTTTGCACTTGCCGGGTAATCGCAGAGGGCGTGCGGAATAGACGATCGGCTGCACCGGCGATGGACCCGGCATGGGCGAACTCTACGAGGGCGCGTAAATCTTCGAGCATGGGGGGTTCCTAACGCGTTTTTCCGACGAATAACAGAATCATGCGGCACTCGCATTATAATCGTGAGAATAATGAAGTTGTAGAATTACCTGTCGCGCATCAGAGTATTACGGAATTCATGTTGTTGCGGAAATCTGCATGCCTCATGCGATGCAAATTCGGCAGACGGGCGGTCCCAAGGTTCGGAACTGGACAGCGGTCGATGTCGGTGAGCCCGTCGCGTCTTCCGGAATCTTTCGGCGGTTCTCAAGGCGGCCGGCAGGAGTTTCGATCACGTTGCGCGCGCCGGCGTGTATCTCACGAGCATGAATGACTTCGTCGCAATGAATGAAATCTACGCAAAGTATTTCAGTCATCCCTTCCCCGCGCGCACGACGATCGCGGTGGCCGCGCTGCCGCTTGGGGCCTGCGTTGAGATCGACCTCGTCGTCGAAAGCGACGAAATCGAAGTGCCGCCGTCTGCGCCTGAGTCGTAAGGCAGAGTACTGGGAATTCATGCTTTGAGGCAATTTGGATGTATCACAAGAGGTGAAGGAAGATGATCAAGACAATTATCTTATCCGTGTGTTTTGCCACTTCCTTGCTTCCGCTCAATGCACGTGCCCAAGATCAGCGCGGGTATACCGACGGCCCGGTCACTGAGGTGGACTACATTGCAATTCAGTACGGGCACTTTGATGAGTACATCGCATGGGTAACGTCGACATGGGTGCCGACTATGCAAGCTGCGAAGAAAGCTGGGCTAATCATCGATTACAAGGTCTTTCGGGCCGCTCCAAAATCACCGGACGAGCCCAATATGTATCTGGAGATCACTTATAAAAACATGGCGGCTTATGCCGGGGACATCGGCGATAAAGTCGACGAATTTGAAGCAGTGACGGAGAAAGTAATCTGTAGCAACGCCTGTCAAAACCAGGCCAGAGTGCACCGGAATGAAATCAGAAAAGTCCTGGGCACTGAAGTGACTCGTGAACTTGTTTTTGAGTGAAATTGTCATACGTGCCCAAAGAGCGCGCGCCAATATTTCGTGCGAGCTCAGGGACGTCGCGGTGAAAGCGCCGCGGCTTCTGGATCTATCGACTGCGATTCATCAAGTTGAGACGCGGGGCTAAACCAGAATATTCACGATAGGACTCGATATGAAAATGATGGCTATCTTGATCGCAGTAGTCGCGCTTGTTTCTGGGGCGATTGCCTCGGACAACATGAGTAGTTCAACCGCCGCCGCAATGGCGGTCGCCGATCCGTCGCGCCCGGACTCTGACACAACACGGGATGCCGACCGAAAGCCGGCGCAAACTCTAGTGTTCGTAGGCATTAAGCCAGGGGACAAGGTCGCAGACTATGTCGCCGACCAAGGCTATTTCACGCGTCTCTTCGTTAGCGTCGTCGGCTCCAAGGGTCACGTTTACGCCGTGGAGCCCACCGCCTTCTTCAAGTTCGAGCATTTCGTTAAGGAAGTCGCGGAGCTGCAGGGCTACGCCGTGGCTCATCCGAACCTAACGGTGACGACTGCCGCGGCGCTCGAAGGACTAAAGTTCCCCGAGAAGCTCGACCTGTTCTGGATTTCCCGAAATTATCACGACCTACACGACGAGTTCATGGGCCCCGTCGACATCGCCGCGTTTAACAAGGCCGTCTATAGTGCGCTGAAGCCCGGCGGCGTATATGTAATTCTCGATCATTCCGCCGCTCTGGGTGCTCCCGAAAATGTAACCGAGACCTTGCATCGCATCGAGCCCTCGACCGTGCGCCGAGAGGTCGAAGCCGCGGGCTTCAAGTTCGACTCCGAGAGTTCGATTCTCGCCAATCCGGCGGACCCCCGCACGGCCAAAGTGTTCGACCAGTCGATTCGCGGACACACTGACCAGTTCATCCTGAAGTTCCACAAGCCTATGTAATGAGGATTGCGCATAAACCGCAGGTACTGGCGAGTAGAGGCAGTGGAGGTAGCATGAACGGATCAGTGTGTAGAGGGATGATGGCGTCGCCGGCGTGGCGGTGCTCGGGATGACCGCAACGCTGGCCGGCGCAAAAACCGTCGAAGTTAAGGAAAAGCCGCTGCTGTACAGGTACGTATCGTACTGTACGCTTCCGCGGGCTCACTGGGCTGACGTGGACAACGACAACGCCACGGGTAACCAGAAGATCCTCGCACCTGCGCTCACCGACGGCACCCTCGTCGGCTACGGCGACGATGAGAATCAGGTGCACTCCGCTGAAGGCTTCACCCAGGACATCTGGTGGCAGGCCAACTCGATCGCGTGCTTGATGAAAGTGCTCCATGCCTTCCACAAGGGCGGCGGCTCGAGCTCGCCGCAGGTCGTCAGCTCGACCAAGCACTGCGATCAGCTGTACGTCAGCCGCTTCTACAATTGGAAAGCCGGGTCCTGGAAGGGTGGCTCACTGGGTAAAACGCTGTGGGCACGCCCCAAGCGCTCTTAAGACGGCCGTTCATTCCAGGCATGAGCGCTTTACGACTAGATGAAGCGTCCCCGGCCCGATTTGAACGGGCGACCCCCGCCTTAGGAGGGCGGTGCTCTATCCAGCTGAGCTACGGGGACACATAGCAAATTCTAAAACAGACCCGCGCCCGGCCGGAGTTGAACCGACGACCTACCGCTTAGGAGGCGGTCGCTCTATCCACTGAGCTACGGGGGCAGCTCGTCGGGCAATTGTACCTGACTGTTCGGCGCAATCCCGCCACCGGCTGATGCTGCCATTTTCTCAATCGTGGCACCGTTGGCGCCGGACCGCGCTCCGTCGGGGCTCACAAGAAGGAATGCCCGTTATGGGCACGAGTCCCCAACAATCATCCCCGGATCGCACACATGGCAGCCTGCAGAGCATATTACTCTGCGACCGCATCGCCATACAGCGCTCAGCACGCGGCGCGGCAGCCCGACTCAGGCCCAGTCCGGCCCCAGCACCACCCCGTACTCAGCTTGCCCCATGGAATGGGCTGTCGATGCTAGGACCGCGTCCCCGCGCTGCCGACTCCCCAAACCGCATGCGCAGCTCCCGGGTCGCGATCTCGAGGTTGGCAAAGCTCGCTTCCACCTCGCGGATATAGTCCGCCCCGGCTTCCGTAAGGCTCAACTTGCGGATCCCGCGCTTGAAGAGCCGGACGCCCAGATCGCGCTCCAGTGAGCGCACGCGCGCACTCACCGCGGACGGGCTTACGGAAAGTAAGTGGGCCGCATGCTTGAAACTGCCGGTCATGCCCGCCAGGTGAAATGCTTTGAGCTTGCTGGCGGAGAGTATTTTCATAGGTCGATCCGTCCTTGGTGTCCACGCATGATAAAAGGATTCAACAGCTACATTTCCGGAGATCATCGCACCACATTGTTACGGCCCATGGCGCGCCGCGGCCGCTTGCAGGCGAGTGATAGGTACTATCCCCGAAGAGGGAGGGCATGCGAGCCATCGACGGCCGCAGTGTGCTTGCGGTGTTTACGGGCAAAGTAACAGCGAGGCGGCTGCACCTTATTCGCTTGGCGGTAACATTTCCGTTGCGCGCAGCCCCGCGGGCATACGGAAACGCCATCTTTACATGACCCGTGGTTCTACCTGCGCTCGTGCCGCACTCGACCGGTAGTCGTCGGTTCTTTATAGCGTCACAAGCAAGTCGCCTTTCCACGAGCCCCATGCTACCGGTCTGTAACCGTCCTCCGACTGACGCCGTAACCGCCAGTTACCAACACTTGCCGCTGTTGCACCTGCTGAACAGCGAGCTGGCGATTCATGACCAAGACGCATGGTGGCTCAAATAGCACCTCACGCAGAGGCGGCGGTGGAGCAGCCACAGGCGCCGCGATTTTGTGCGCTGCCCTGAGCATCGCGCCCGCGCTGGCGCAGCAGAAAACCGGACCCAGCCTCTCCAAGGACGACAGCCTGATGTGGAATGGCATCACCTTGTACGGGGTTATCGACATCGGCCTTCAGCACGATACGCACAGCGCGCCATTCACCCCCTACCGTCCCTCCGCCAGCGGCAACATCGTGCGCGCGAACAGCCATCAGTCGGTGACGGGACTCACGCCGAGTAACATGGGGCAGTCGCGGATCGGATTGCAGGGCATCGCACCCCTGGGCGACGACTGGTCAGCCGTATTCCAGGCGGAGACTTTCTTCAATCCGCAGTCCGGCGAGCTTGCAAATTCTCTGAAGTCCCTAACGATGAATAACGGCGTACCTGTGACCAGCCAGAGCGTCTCAGTCGATGGCAGCTCGGCGGGCCAGCTGCTGCAGACGGCCTTCGTCGGGATGCGATCCGTCCGCTTCGGCGCCCTTACCTTCGGTCGCCAGCAGACGCTGCTGGCGGAAGGCACCACCAAGTACGACCCCAACTACAACGCGACCGCGTTCAGCCTGCTGGGCGCCTCCAATACTTATTCCGGCGGTGGCAGCAGCGAGAACAACCGGCTCGATTCGACGGTGAAGTACGCAGTGGGCTTCGGGGAGGGGCTGCACCTGGCCGCGCTGTACAAGTTCAACGGCTCCAATGGCTCGGCCGACACCGCCGTGCAAGCGAACGTCGGTACGAGTCTTGCCGGCGCCTCGCTCGATGCGTACTACTCGAAGGTCAACAGCTCCATCACGGCCAGTTCCCTGAGCGCCGCCCAGGTCGCCCTGCTGCCAGCCCTGGGCTACTCCGTATCCAACTCGCTGTCGGCCGCCATTTCGGACAACACGGCGTACGCTCTCATGGGACTGTACAGGCTCGACCCTGTAAAGCTCTTCGCCGGCTACGAGCACATCAAGTACGAGAACCCACGCACTCCGCTCGCTGCCGGCTTTATCGACATCGGCGGTTACGTACTGGCCTTCGTCAATAACAATGCCTACGTCAACTCCAAGGCCGTGCAGGTCTACTGGACCGGCGTGCGCTACAGCGCCACTTCCAAGCTCGACCTGACCGTGGCTTACTACGGCGTGCACCAGGATACCTACGGCACCGGCACCCAGACCGATTGCGACACGGCTGCACACAGCGTGTGCAGCGGCAGCCTCGGGGCCTTCTCTTTCGATGCCGACTACCGCTTCAACGTACACTTCGACGCCTACCTCGGCGCCATGTACAGCGGCGTACACGACGGCATGGCGAGCGGGTACATCTTCACCACCAACATCAACCCCACCATCGGCGTGCGCTATAAGTTTTGACAGCAGGGCTCGTGCCAGGCGCCACCCAGCGCCCTGCTGGCCTCCCACATCGCGCCGTTGACCACATCCGATGCGCCGTCCAGGACTGATGCAGCGGGGTCGGCCGATCGGTTGATTGTTAGCACGCAAAGGCGTGGACTCCGGGGCCACCAAATTCTTTCTACAGGCCGCCGAGCTCGCGACAACGCTTCCGTCCCCCACTAGCGAGTTGCTAGGGTAATGGGACAGCGCTTCCCCTGGGGTCTTAAGGAATATTCAATGATTGCGCACACCTCGTTGACGGTCAGCGACTACAAGAGATCCAAGGCGTTCTATATCAAGGCACTGCGGGCGCTTGGCTACACGAATAACATGGAGTTCGGGGAGTCTGCCGGCTTCAACGATGGCAGCAACACGGACTTCTGGATCGCCAAACAGGGCCCGATCACGCCCACGCACGTCGCCTTTCAGGCCGCCAGCAGGCAACAAGTGCGCGCGTTCTATAAGGATGCACTGGCGGCAGGAGGCAGGGATAACGGGGCACCTGGATATCGCGACTACTCCCCCGGGTACTACGCGGCATTTGTCTATGACCCGGACGGCAATAACATTGAAGCGGTGTGGTATGACCCTGACAAGGCCGGGTAGACAGGCGTGCCGTATGGCGCTACGCCCTGAGCGGGAATAGAAGCGCAGCGGTGCCGTGCGAATTCGCTCGACCCTTGAGCGCTCCTTTTCAAACGACGCCAAAGCGTCGTTCGGCACACCAATTCTCAGCCACCAGCTTTATCTATGATGGGCAGAGCCTGGACCTGCCGATCCGATTGCGATACTGAGCACCATGACCATGGGGATCGTCCGCGCTCCGGATCGCTCACGTCGAGACGCTCCTTAGGAACTCTGCGTCACTGGTTGACACTTGGCTCACCCGTGGCGATCTGGCGCATGTTTTGGCTGCACTGACCAAGCGGCCGGCTCGTCATCTTTATCCGCTTCGGCCGCCGCCGCCCTCGTCTGCATCTTGGCGGGCGTGTGGTGGGCGGGCGCATAGATCGGATAGACCTGCATTGGCGTCGCCCCGGTATTCGTGATGTTGTGCCAAGTCCCCGCCGGAACGAGGACGCGCACCAACCGTTTGAGACGTCCTTTTCAAAAGTCAGTTTGACCTTCGCGGCTCCCATCTGAACTCGGCCACTGCCAGCGTCAAGGCGCAGGAACTGATCGGTCTCCGGATGCGCTTCAATACCAATATCGCTTCCCACCGGGATCGACATCAGGGTCACTTGCAGGTAGCGGCCACTCCAAGCGACCGAACGGTAGGTCGTATTTGTCTTGCTCGCGCGTTCAATGTCGAATGGCTGCGGCTGCGGGCCAATGTCTTCTATCCTGACAGAAGTGCGCCCGATAACTGGTGTCCTCAAGCTTGCGGCGATGCACGGAATCGCACTCCACACAGCAATTTGTTGCAAATCACTAGGACAATAGTCCGGCATCCGTCAGCGATGGATAAGATAGCTAGTCCCAATGCTGAATTCCTCCGCAACCGCCGGCTCATCGATCTGGATCGACTTCCAGAGCCCACTCGAGCGACCGCCTTTTTTGGAACTTCTGCCCTCCAGAGACCCAGGTCACTTGCGTGGGTCTCAGCGGGCGGCAACCAATCGCCGTAACGGACATCTGATAGCTCGCCCGGGCGACGTCCCCATCTAGGGCACGGCCGTTGCGCTAGGGCTGCCTGGACTTTTCGATCCTTCTGCTCAGTCGCCAAACCTTCGGTAAAACCAACTCTTGATCAACTGCGTCAGGACCACGTAACACACCAAGATGATCGCCAGAAGACACCAGTACAGTGGCGGAAGCGGAACGAACCCGAGCGCGCCGGCGAGGGGCGAAACCGTTAGCAAGGCGCCCAGAGTGACGATTACGATCGAAGTGACGATGAGCGGACGACTGGCCCAGCTCTGGAGAAACGGAATCTTGTTGGTGCGGATGACGTGAATGATCAGCGTTTGGGTGAAGAGCGACTCGACGAACCAGCCGGTGTGGAACAGCGCCGGATTGTCCCAGCAACTGAACACGTACAGCATCACGAAGAACGTCAGGTAATCGAAGATCGAGCTGATCGGTCCTATAAATAGGATGAAGCGCAAGATTCCGCCGATTTCCCACTTGCGCGGTCGGGTGAGCCAGTCGGCATCCACCTCGTCGGTGGGAATGGTGGTCTGCGAAAAGTCGTAGAGAAGGTTGTTGGTCAGTACCTGGATCGGGAGCATGGGCAGGAATGGCAGGAACGCGCTGGCCCCCACGACGCTGAACATGTTGCCGAAATTCGAGCTTGCAGCCATCTTGATGTACTTGACGATGTTACCGAACACTCGCCTGCCTTCCAGCACGCCTTGCTCCAAAATCAGCAGGCTGTTTTCCAACAGGATGATGTCGGATGACTCCTTTGCGATGTCCACCGCACTGTCTACTGAAATGCCTATATCGGCGGCCTTCAGGGCAGGAGCGTCGTTAATGCCGTCGCCCATGAATCCCAGCACGTGCCCCCTGCTCTGGAGCGCGCGGATGATACGTTCCTTGTGGGCCGGGGCAAGCCGGGCAAAAACGCTGGTCGCGCTGGTGGCTTCGGCAAGTTCGGCGTCCCTCATCGCCTCAATTTGAGAGCCGAGCAAGAGCTGTTCTACCGGCAGGCCCACTTCCTTGCAGATGAATGTGGTGATGATCTCGTTGTCGCCGGTCAGGATCTTTACGTCCACGCTTAAGCGGTGGAGCCGCTTCAACGCCTCCGCAGCGGTATCCTTGGGCGGGTCGAGGAAGGCCAGGAAGCCAAGCAGGATCAGGTCGCACTCATCCTTGACCGCGTAGGTCGGTTCATCCTTCGCCCCCGGCATCTGCTTGTAGCCCAGGGCAATCACCCGGTAGCCCTGGCCGTTAAGTTCGTCCGCGATCTGCCGACGTTTGGCATCGTACTCGGGCAAGACCTCGATGACCTCCCCCTTCACTTCCACCTTCGTGCACAGGCCAAGCACTTCTTCGACGGCGCCCTTGCAGATTAGGGTATTCAATCCGGTCGTATCTTCGACGACCACCGACATCCGCCGTCGCACGAAATCGAAAGGGATTTCGTCGATCTTGCGGTACTTCTCGTTGGCTTTTAGGCGTTCCTCCAACTCCTCATGGGCGAGGATCGCCTCGTCTAGCAGGTTCTTAAGCCCGGTATGGTGGTAACTATTCAGGTAGCCGTATTGCAGTACCTTTTCGCTGGAATCGCCGTGCGCGTCCAGATGCTTTTCCAGAACGATCTTGCCTTGAGTGAGCGTGCCTGTCTTGTCCGTGCACAGCACGTCCATTGCCCCAAAGTTCTGGATGGCGTTCAGACGCTTGACGATAACTTTCTTGCGCGCCATCGCCAGTGCGCCCTTGGAAAGGTTGACCGTCACGATCATGGGCAACATCTCGGGGGTCAGTCCAACGGCCACTGCCATCGCAAACAGGAAGGCTTCCAACCAGTTGTGTTTGCTTAGTCCGTTGATCAGGAACACCGCCGGAACCATCACGGCAATGAACCAGATCATCAGCCAGGTGAACTTGTTTACGCCCTTATCAAAGCTCGTAAGCTGGCGCTGCCCGACAATGCTGGCAGCCAACGATCCAAAGTAGGTCTCGCTTCCGGTGTGAATGACTACGGCGGTCGCACAGCCGCTCTCTACGTTGGAGCCCAGGAAGCAGATATTGGGCAGTTCCAGCGGATTTTGGCCGTCGCCGGACGCGGTGACGGCCTTCCTCTCGACGGGCAATGATTCGCCGGTAAGAGTCGACTGATTCACAAACAGGTCTTTGGCGGCGAGAACCCGTACGTCGGCTGGGACCATGTCACCGGCGGCCAGCCGGATGATGTCGCCCGGCACCAACATCTTGAGGGGCAATTCAGCTTCTTTGCCATCGCGCACTAGGGTCGCCGTGTTGCTGACCATCGCTTTCAGTTTTTCGGCGGCATTGTCGGCGCGGATCTCCTGGTAGAAGCGCAGCACCACGCCCAGGATTACCATCACGAAAATGACCGCTGTCGCCCGTACGTCACCGGTCAGATAGGACAGCACGCCGAGCGCCGTGAGCAGGAGTACCAGTGGATTCTTGATGTTGCTCAGGAGGCGCATCGGGGCCGATTGACGCCTTTCGCGCGCAATCTCGTTCAGCCCGTACTGCTTCAAGCGCGATTCGGCTTCCGCCTGGGTCAGGCCGTCCAATCGCGATTCAAGCGACCTCAGGACGGTCTCGGTATCGGCGCGCGCCTGCTCCAGCAATTCATTGGAAACACGCGTGACGCCCTGCCTAGTGCGATGACCCGGATGTGGTGCTGGACTCATAGTGGTCATTCGCAATCCCATGCACAGCTCGACGGCCTTGTTCGCCGCTTGCGCGCGGCCGTCGCAACGAGTACCTCTTCCTTCGTGATCCGCTTTCGGTGCACGGTTCGGCCCGCAAAGAGTAACCGATCTTTGAGGTGGGACCTAACTCCCGAGCTTGTCGATGGCCACGCCGAAGAGCCTGACGCAATATCCGGTAGTGCTTTGCGCGCTTCGGCTATTGCGCAGGGCGTAACCGCGACTCCAGACAAGACGCCTGTACGACACTTAGGCTAGGTGCGCGGGCGATCCGAAGCATCTTCCAATCTCGAGATGTGATCGAGTGGGTTTTCGCGCAGCCCGTCGTCGCTGCCGCGCCATGTCTTCGGGCTGACCCAGCGCGCGCGAGGCACCTCAACCTCCATTAATATGTTGACTGGATAGTCCCACCAGGCTGCCTCTCGCAGCTTGCGTACTGCGCTTAGCACCCGGTCTAAGGCCTCTACATTCTCGCCAGCGAAGGAAGTCGATTCAGCGGTTTGCATTCGAATGGCGCGAGAAGCGTCCGGCCCGGGACACCGCGGTCCGCCTGAGCCCACTGGTCGGTCAGCACGCCAGACATCGAGGAGTGACATGGAAGGAGTTCGGGCCAGAATCGAACCGAGACGCTCACACTTGCGGTACTGGTCAGACTCCCTATTGTCGGCATTCGCCGACTTCATTTAACGCGCGGAAAGGACACACTTGCCGTAGGACACAAAGGCCACATCCACCGAGCGCGCCGACCACCACCCGACAGTCACAATGAATATGCACCCGTCCCCTAACCAGCCGGTACCTTCCATCGATTTGGCACGCTACTTGGGGCTGTGGCATGAGATGGCGCATTTGCCGATGTTCTTTCAGCGCAAGTGCGCTGACCAAATCACAGCAACCTATACACAGAAGTCTGATGGGACGATAGGCGTATTGAATGCCTGTCGCACCCACGCGGGCACCGGCGAGTGTTCCCGTGGTATCGCCAAGCTAGGGGATCGCCCTGGCGCTCTGAAAGTGACTTTCGTCCCGCCCTGGCTGTACGGACTCCCGTTCGTTTGGGCCGACTACTGGATCATTGATCTGGACAGCGAGTACCAGTGGTCAGTCGTGGGAAGCCCGACGCGTAAGTATCTTTGGCTCCTAGGACGGCAGCCGACGATGAACCGCGGCCTATTCAGAAGACTCGTCGACGGGGCGGCCGCTCGCGGTTATCCGGTTGACCGCCTTATTGCCTCGGCAGACCTTGTGTGACATCCAGCTGCTAGGTTGCGACTCCAGCCGCAAGCCGAAAGAGGGGTGGACCGGCGCGCAGCACGCTTACCGTCTATTGGAAGGCGTGCTGCGCGACCCCGGAGAAAGCACATCTGGAGGCCCTCGGGTCGGGATCGCGTCTTCGACCCCAGAGGACGCGATGATCGCGGTCGCAAAGTCAACTTTGCGCGGCACTGACACGCGAGAGCGGCTTAGGCATCCGAGGCCGCGAGTCGGCCCATTGGCTGGCCTCGACCCGGTCCATGGATTCAGATCTTCAGACATGTGTGTCAGGTCGCTTCCACGAACCTGCTCGCGACCTACAGTCGGGCGACCGTCACCGATCTTCCCGAGTGTGGAAGATACTCCGTACGACGACCTCTTTGACTGTCAGCTCCTAGCGAATCTCGTAGTTCGCGGCTAGAACGCGCCTGACCTCCCGGGCTCCGAACCGCTGGAGCTTCTCGCCTAGGCGCGGCTGACGAGCTATGCGCTCGACGCGAGCGACTATCACCCGTACTGCGCGCAGCCCTACGCGGGGATCGACGGGTTCGAGGAAGTGGTAGAGACGGCGCAGATCCGCATAGGCCGATTGAGTCCAGCGCAGCACTACAGATTCAGCGTCGTGACTTCCGACGCGGCGCCGCGAGGTCTTTCACCCAGGCGCCGACCTCAGCATGGTCAATCGTTGCGCCCGACTCAACTTCCTCGAGAGCGGCTAACGTCTGGCGATGGCGTTCTTCATCCAAGGCAAGGTACCCTCGATCGCTTCCTTGACGAGCCACCCTCGCGGCCGTTCAAGTCGCTCGGCAAGGCTATCCAGCTTGCGCGCGAGCTGGTCCGGGATGTGTGCGGTCACAACTCGAGTAGCCATGCTAATCACTATGAATCAGAATGATTAACAGCATATTCCCGGCTCGAGACGAAGCCAATATTCGCCCACGAACTAATGTCTCGAAACTCGGCGCCGCCCAAAGCGACTTGGCAAATGCCACCGCTGGCGCAGCTGCCGCGGCTGAAGCTCACGGCGCTTGATCGCGGTTGGCTACTGGTTCTACGCGCCTACTTGCTGGTGGCCGTCGTGATGGTCATCGTGCGGATCTGCCAGCTAACACGGCATTTGTAACAACTGTACAAGAGAATTAGGCGATGACTTACGCAACCCGACTCGTTGTATCGAGCATGCTTCTGGCTCTGGCCTGCCCGGCGTACTCGGCGGAGGACGGGGACCGTTTTGCGTGGCACTTCCAAGCCACCTACGTGCAACAGCACGTGGATCACTTCGAAGCGCCCTACTCGGGTGGAAATAGTCTGACGCCCAACCAGTCCCAGCAGACGGCCGATGCCACGTTGTACGCGGGCGCACGGCTATGGCAAGGCGCGGAGCTCTGGATCAACCCGGAACTGGACCAGGGATTCGGGCTCAACGACACGACGGGACTTGCAGGCTTTTCAAGCGGCGAGGCCTACAAGGTCGGCCGCTCCAAGCCCTACCTTCGCTGGCAACGTGCCTTTGTGCGTCAGACATGGAGTCTTGCGGGGGAGAGCTCGGCAATCGAAGCCGCTCCTAACCAATTCTCTGGAGAGATCTCCACGAACCGATTTGTGCTAACCGTCGGCAAGTTCGGCGTGGGAGACGTCTTCGACACCAATCGCTACGCACACGACCCGCGCGGGGACTTCCTGAACTGGTCGGTTATCGATTCGGGGAGCTTCGACTACGCGGCCGACGCCTGGGGATACACCGTCGGCGCGGCACTGGAGTGGTATCACGGCGCCTGGACGCTGAGGGGCGGCTTCTTTGACGTTTCCGATGTGCCGAACAGCCCGCATCTCGAACCCGGCTTCGATGAATTCCAGTGGATCGCCGAGCTTGAACGGCACTTTACGGTTGGGGGGCATCCGGGCAAGGTCGCCGCAACGGCGTTCTCCACCCACGCGCGTATGGCGTTGCTCGCTGATGCGATCGCCTGGGGCGCCGCCCACGGCACCGCGCCGGATCCGGCGCCCGTTCGGCAGGCTCGCGAGCGGCAAGGTGTGTCGCTTAACGCGGAGCAGGAAGTTCGCGACGGCGTCGGTCTGTTCCTCCGGGCGGGAACCTCGGCCGGCAACGTGGAAACCTACGACTTCACCGACATCGATCATTCACTGGCTACCGGCATTTCGATCGGCACTGCGCACTGGGATAGCGCCAGGGACACCGTGGGTCTCGCGTTCGTGGTCAACGGAATCTCTGCGGAGCGCCGCCGCTACCTTGCCGCCGGAGGGCTCGGCGTGCTTGTCGGCGATGGCCAATTGCCACACGCGGGCAACGAGCAGATCGCCGAGGCGTATTACACCCTATGTGCGTTCAAACCAATTCTGATCACGCTCGACTTCCAGCGAGTGCAGAATCCGGCATACAACCGCGATCGGGGACCGGCGTCCATTATTGCGTTGCGCTTTCATGTGCAGGTGTAGAAGGAAATGGGAGCATAAGTCTGGTTTGTCCATCCGTAGTGATCCGACGGGCCGCGGTGCAACAGCCTTCCCCCGGAAGCGTCACAACCGGCCGCCAGGCAGCCGGTCCCTCATGTAGAGCCGCCGTTGTGTGCGATCTTGTGCGTTCGGCTGTTTTATTTCTCTTGGGTCGGGATCACACCGTTGATCGCACCTGAGCGATCTCGCGATTTTGGATTTCCGAAATAACACTTTTGGCGCGTGAACCATGGCGTGCGCGCTCCACGCAGAGTTTATTTCTCGTGGAGCAAATGCTTCGTGGTGCAGATGACGTCATCATCGATTGCGTGAACACCGCAACCACTCAAAAGAAAACGCATTACACAACGTGCGCTGAAACAATACTCGAAATTACATTAAGTATTTCGCGTATCGCACGGTATTGGTGGGGCACAACTGGAGCGGAAGGGGATCTAACGCGCTCATATATTATTGATTCTGCGTAATATTTTTACCTGGACCGTCAAGTTACCCCGCCGCGTACCCCACTGGTTCGTCTCTGCATCCTAAGCGCGGGCCCCGCCGAGGGAAGGACATACACTTCCGGCATGACTGCCCCCAATTTCCATTGTGTGGCAGAGCCGCTTCGAGCCCCGGTCAGCGTTCGGTCGGGAGGTGCCTCACCCTACGACCCTCATTGGTCCCTGGCCGATCAAATCGAAATCGCTCGCATACAGTCGTATCCTGCGGCCGCGAGCGCACGTGTGACGAGCGCCGGCAACGAGACGTCACTACGAAAGCCCTGCGCTTCAGCCCAGGGTGTCCTCAGTGGGGGTAAGCGCCCGAACCGCGCCTCGACCTCGGCGTCTGGCGCAAACCCGATGTAAGACGGATCTGCTCGAGTTTGCCGAGCGATCTCATCAACGAGGTCTCGCATCGACGTGCGCACGGCGGGTAGAGTGAATGCGCGTCGACCGGCGCCGAGTATTGACGGCAGAGATCCGGCATGCACCAGATTGTCAACGCAGCACGAAAGCGACATTAGCCATGCGGTAGCGGTCGGGCTCACCGGCAACACATAACGTTCGCTATTGGCTAAGGCGTGAAAGACGTCACTCATGAATGCCGACGTCATTCCCGCGGCCGAGCGCGGCCGGGCCACCAGGCCCGGCAGATGCAGGGCGAACCCGTCCAGCCGCTGCATTCGCACGAGGTTGGACAAAGCGATACTCACCATCAACTTGTGCGCACCGTAGGTCATGCCCGGTCTTGGGCAGGTGTTATCGTCGACATGCTCCGGGAGTGGCTCTCCGAATACAGCAATGGAACTGGCATATACGAACCGGACTCGTCGATCCGATACGGCCGCCGCCTGGTCCATGAGCTCCAACGAGGCTCCAAGGTTGACTTTGCGGGAGCCCTCGTAATCCTGCTCTGCGGCTCCGCCTGGCATGGCAGCCAAGTGATAGATCACCTGCGCTCCGGCAACCAGCTCGCGTACCAGCGCAGGATCGTTCAGATCTCCAACAGTAAAACTCACCCGCGGATCCGTTAGTGAGATAGGTACGCGATCCGTAAGCGTGATCTGGTCGTCGCGATGAGCTCCATCCGAGAGCAAGCGCTCGCTCAACGCGCGGCCTAGGAATCCCGCAGCTCCCGTAATGAGGATTTTCATCTTTCTCGAGCTGTAGCGTTCCTGCAACGCTATAGGCCCTCGTCGAACACGCCGTCGATCAGTACAAACGCGATACGACACCTCTTCCCCGAGCGATTGGCCCACGCGTGATTAGTGCCGCATTGAACGACTACATCGCCCGCCCCAACGATCGTCTCGCCGCAATCAACTATGAGAGTGATCTCACCCTCGATGACGATACCGTAGTCGATGGTCTGGGTCCGATGCATAAATGGGTGCGCGGCATCGGCTCCGCTATAGGTAGACGCCGCCGCCGCTCCAATCTCTGCAAAGTGGGCCTTCGCGGCCGCCGCATCGACGTTTCGTAGTTCAGCAGTTTCTGGCGGGATATCGAGCACTCGTATCCGGGTACCGTTCCGCGGTGGGGGCAGCGTAAGTTGCGCGTCGGTCGGCTCTTGGCTGCGCCGCCTAATCCGCGCCGGTGTCTCGCGCGTATTCCAGATTTCGTAGAAGACCGGCCCGTGTTCCCCGATCTTCTGAATCCTCTCGGGGTTAGCGTCTGAAAAGATGATCGCGTTCCCGGCATCGTCATGACCGGTGACAATACGACGCATGAACTTACTCCTGGTGCTTCCCGAGTAGGCGTGGCGGCCTCGAAGGTTTCTCCAACCCAAGCGGCGATCATGCGGCCGTGGAGCATGCTGTCGACGCTTTCGTGCTCGACCGCCGGTTCGCTCGTCACATGTCTTCAGTCCGCACTGGAACCATTGACTCTCGAAGATCTGCGCACAGTGTCGTTGAATTCACAGGTACGCCAGTACTCGTTAGCCTGAAGTTAACAGCCTTGGCGTGCCCACGCGCTCAAACCGTCGTGCCCGTGTGCGCGGCGCTCTGTGGCAGCAAGACGTCATCGAAGATCGCGACCGCGCGAGTCCAACCAGCGGACGCACCCCGGATTTTGTGAGGAAAACAGGAAATATAGAATCCGTCACCGGGGATAGCTTCCAAATTGTGAAGCTTCTCAAGATGGCAATAGCCAATATCGCGGCCTGCCTTGTGACCCTCCCATATCAAGGCCTTGTTACCTGTTTCCTTGACCCTCTCTGCGGTAAAGGAGAATGGCGCATCCCAGCTCCACGCGTCCGTGCCTGTAAGACGAATGCCGCGCGTTAACAGGTACATCGTGGCCTCATAGCCCATACCGCAGCCCACGTTGACGTAGTCGTTCTGGCCGTAGCGTGACCCTGCTCGGGTGTTCACTACGACAATCTCCAACGGCTGCAGCGTGTGATTGATGCGCTTCAATTCTGCTTCCACGTCGCCAGCGGTGCAGACATAGCCATCCGGGAAGTGTCGAAAATCAAGCTTCACCCCCGGCTGGAAGCACCATTCGAGCGGGACCTCATCAATCGTGATCGAGCGCTCGCCCTTATTCATCGTGGAGTGGAAATGATAGGGGGCGTCCAGGTGGGTGCCGCTGTGGGTCGTCAGTCGCACCCATTCAGCCGCTGCTGCCTCACCGTCCGGAAAATCCTCGGCCCTAACCCCCGGCAACATGCGCAGAAACTCCGGAACGGTGTCCTTATGACGCTGATACTCGATTTTCGGCGCCAGTGGAGGTGGGTCAGAAAGTACTTCGTTTTCGAGATATATGGAGAGATCGACAAATTTTCTGCTCACCGAATTGCCTCCATTCGAGTCACAGCGGGTGAGACATGTGCCCCGGAAGAGCTCTGTCCGCACTTAAGCGGCGTCCCAAGGGGGTGCAGGCATCTGCAGAAAAACGCGCCGCGGTCCAACAGTCCACGATTCGCCGCAGGCTGTCGATCGCCGCAACGGCGCAGCGCCTGAGACCAAGCTGATGACGAAGGCCAACGCTAAACTCCCGCCCATGGTCCAGTCTACTTAAGACCTGAAGTGAGCAATAATTCATTTAATGTATCCTTTCCCATCGCCAGCGCTTATTGACAGCCCTCAGGCCCAGATTAATTACAGAGGTCTCACTTCGATCGGCAGTGATCCCAGGGCGTGCAAGGTATTATTCAGCCGGCGAGTCACGGGTCCTGTAAGGCGGAACGATGCTACTCGCGCCAATAGCGCACTCAGGACGACCTCTGCCTCTTGCCGTGCCACCATTTGACCCAGACACTGGTGAAGCCCGAATCCAAAGCCTACGTGCCCTAAGTTCTTGCGCGCCGGGTCGAACTGCTCCGGGCTCGCGAAGTGGCGCGGATCGCGGTTTGCAGCAGCGAGAAACAAGACCACCTTTGAATCCTTGGGAACGACGTACTCCCCGACGTTCGCGTCACTAGTTGTTGTGCGGAAGAAGGTTTGCACCGTCCCGTCCCACCGCAGACTCTCGTCGAAAACCGTGCGAGCCAGCGAAGGGTTCGCACGCACCTGCTCCCACGCCTGCGGATAAGTCGCAAACGCAAGCAACATATGCCCAATACCATTGACGGTGGTGTCTATTCCCGCGGACAGGAATGAGCGCACCAAACGCTCAGCTTCTGCCTCCGTGCATTCTCCGGAGTCCGCGGCTTCGAAGACTGCCATTCCCCAGCCACCGGCGAGCAGATTAGCGCGACGGCACGCTTGACCAACCCACTCAATCGCTCCCTCAGCTCCACGCTGTCCCTGCTCGAAAAGCTTGTTGCGCGGCCCAAAGGCGTTGAAAACGGTGAACGCGTAGACCAGAAGATTCTCGCGTCCGTCCTGCCTCAGACCAATGGTGTCTGGGAAGACCCGCATCGGGAATGTCTCGGCCAGGTCGGTCATGCCGTCGAATCGCCGCTTATCGACCAGCTCCGAAACCAATGTGTCCGCGATTCCCTGCCAAGTGGCGCGCCGGTCTCGCAATGCGGCTCGTGAGACGATGCGATTCATCAGGGCGCGCGTGCGATCATGAAGCGGAGGATCTGCCTCCAGCAACAGAGACCGCGGCCTGAAGGGGGGCTCTTTCGTAAAGTCACTCAACCCTACGCCGCGGCCGGAGCAGAAGGTTTGGTGGGCGGCCAGGGCCGACTTAACCTCGGCGTATCGCGCGATCCCGTACGCTCCGATGTCGGGAAGCCAGAAGACAGATCCCGTATCACGCATCGCTTTATGATACAAATAGGGCTGGCTTAGAAAGTCTTCCCCAAAGGGATTGATATCCAAGTGCGGAATGGGGTTCATGCAAGTTTTCTGCGGTTCCGCCGCTATGCAGCTGAAGCCAAGCCAACGTAATTTTCGGCCATCGTACGAGACGCGGCGTCCGATTGCGCCAAGTACCGAAGCTCCGCCAGCTGCAGCTGGTGCGAAAATGAATCCTCGGAGAATTTGTGCATTAGGGTCGTAAACCACCAGGAAAAGCGCGTCGCCTTCCACACGCGATCCAGGGCGCGTGCGGAATATTCATCGATCAAGGTGCTCTTCCCGCCCCGATAGAATTCAATGAGACCTTCCGCAAGGGTGCCAGCGTCCGAAGCGGCCAGATTCAGTCCCTTCGCGCCGGTGGGCGGCACGATATGTGCCGCATCCCCCACGAGGAACAAACTGCTAAATCTCATGGGCTCGACAACGAAGCTTCGAAGGGGCGCAATGCTCTTCTCAATTGACGGCCCCACTACTAACCGCTCGGCAAATTGACGCGGAAGTCGTGCTGCGAGTTCCGCGTAGAAGCGCTCATCGGGCCAACTGTCCACTGAGTCCTGGAGAGAGCACTGCAGGTAGTACCGGCTGCGGCTATTAGAGCGCATGCTGCATAGAGCGAAGCCGCGCTCATGATTCGCATATACCAGCTCATCATTCAGCGGCGGCACGTCGGCCATCACTCCAAGCCAGCCGAACGGATAGATTCGTTCGTGCTGCTGCATCCGGTCGGGCGGTACACTAGCGCGACTGACGCCGTGATATCCATCGCAGCCAGCGATGAAATCACATTCAATGGAGTGCCGTACGCCGCAGTGTAAGTAACTAACGGTCGGGCGCGCCGTATCCCAGTCCGTCAAATGAACCTCTGCGGCTTCCCATACGACCGCGCCAGGTTCAGCATCCCTTGCTTCAGCGAGATCCTTCTGGACCTCAGTCTGTCCGTAAACAAGTACGTTTCGGCCAGCCAATGCCTTCAAGTCGATCCGGTGGTGCTGCTCACCGAAGGCGAGCTCAAGTCCTTCATGGACCAGGCCGTCGCGCATCATGCGGGTGCCAACCCCTGCCTCCTGCAGTAGCTTAACCGTGCCCCACTCCAAAAGGCCGGCCCGGATGCGACCCTGCACGTAGGCGCGCGACTGCCGCTCCAGAACGACTGAAGCAATCCCGCTTCGACTGAGCAGCTGTGACAGCAATAGACCGGAGGGGCCGCCTCCGACAATCACTACCTGAGTCGAACGCACGTCACCCCCTGTCAGCGGGTCTTCAGCGGCCCAAGCGGCTCGTCATCGATTTCCGCCAGTTGCTTGAGAATGTGCCCCGGTGTTGCATCGCCAATGACCCTTTGAAGGAACGGCGTATTGTCGAACACCAAGTCCCGCAGCGGCTGCAGGAGCTTCGGGGTGTGATGGAAGATCCTGCCATTGAAGTATGCCTGCTCCGTGACTTGCGCCGTATGCGGCTTGCGACGATCTTCATAGCGCTGCAATGCCCTCTGAACAGCTTCGGTATCAGAGACACCGCTATCCCTTAGCTCGCGCGCCAAGAAATATCCGTCCTCGATGGCCATGCCGGCACCATACGCTGCGTACGGTGAGGTCGGATGAGCTGCATCACCTACCAGGGTGATCCGGCCCTTGGACCATTGCTTGCGCGGAGGTCGATCGCGGATCTCCCATCTTTGCAGATGCTCGCGGGGAGTCTGTGCAATCATCTGGCGCAGCTTCTCCGAGAATCCCTGGCTGCGCCGCATGGCGAAATCGAGATAGTCCTCGGACATCGGCTTATCCGGCTCGCAGGCTTCCAGGACCCACCACTCGTATCCCGAACGACCCTGATGCCGGATCGGGCTATAGCTCGCCTGCGTTGTCCGGTTGTGCGCGATGACCCCCTCGGTAGGCGTCGGTCCATCAGTGAATAGATAGCCGCCTACCAGATGCAAGCGCTGATGCCGGATTGGTTCCTCGCCCCAAAGGGCCGTCCGAACAAAGGAGCTGATGCCGTCGGCGCCGACAACCACATCGGCCGTCACGCTGTGGCCGTTCGCGAACTTGACGCGAACTTCGTTGCCCAAGTCTTCGATCTTGGTAGCACGATGATCAAGCTGTAACACGCCCTCCGGAAGGGCGCTGAGCATGCGCTGGTAGAGTCCCCACCGCAGAAGACCTATAAAACCTCCACCGTACTCCCGCTCGACGTCGGGCGTAAGATGGACGTCAGCGCGCAGTCGGCCGTCGAAACGCTGGAACTCAGTGTGACATGGGGCTCCGAGATCCTCGGTGTCCACGCCAATCACACGCAGGACTTTTTGTGGCGGCGGCCAGAGGTTCAGGATGTTTCCAGCCGCCTTCACCTCTGGATAGCGCTCGTACAGCTGGGTCTGCAGGCCAACTCGGTGACAGGCCAGTGCTGTCGCCATGCCGCCAGGACCGGCGCCAATCACCACTACCCGACCGGGGGCACGCACGGCTGTGGACGGCTGCGGCATACGTATCGTGTCCTCTGAGCTCAACTATGACTTCCTCGCACTTGCTCTATGGGCGGCACGACGAACTGCATGGTTAGCCAACCCAGGTAAGCGCCGCACACGGCGCTTACGGGTGGGCCACACCCGACGAGTGGCCGGATCAGGTTACCTCCACAGCATGGAGGCAACGAGACGTTTTCGCGTGCAGCTCTCGCGTCGCCGGCTCGGTGCGCTGCGTCCAGTCCCAGCCCGGAGGACTTGGATCGTACTCCTAGCTTGTCGCCGCCCGAGCGTGCACGCGCCCGGGCGGCTGCCGAAGATTCCTAGAACCGAAAGCCCACAATCGCACCGTACGTGCGTGGCGGAGCGACGGTCGTATTTGGCAGTGCGGTCCCGGTCAACGGCTGCAGGAAGGTCGTGGTGAGCACGGAGGTGTTCGACAGGTTGCGGACGAAGCCTGTGAGCGTCCAGTGACCGCTGGGCGGCTCCAGGCTCAAGTACGCATCGGTGATCCAATACGATTTCTGCTCCTCGACGGGCAGGAAGTCGAGTCCGGTCATCGTCTGGCTTTGATAGTGCGCATCAACCGTTCCGACGAGCTTGTAGCTACCGATATGCACGGTCTGGCGCGCGTTCAGATTGATCGTCCACTCCGGTGACTGCGGCGGAGTCATGCCGCTGCAATTGAGCACCGCAAGGGCTGGCGGCCCAGGCTGAACCGTGTACGGACAGCCACTCGATGGAGGCACGCCGAAGTACGGCGTTCCGTAGTTGTAGTCGTCGTAGCGCGAATGGAGGTACTGCGCATCGACGCCCAGCAGCGTGCTCGTTGTCGCCAGCCACTGGATATTGGCTTCTGCACCGCGGATGGTGGAGTGACCCACATTGAGGGTCGGGAACACCAGCGTTCCATTGGTGTCGTACGCGAGATGCGAGATCTGCTGGTTCTTGTAGTCCCAATCAAAAATTTCGAGGTTCGCCTGGAGGCGGTTGTCGAAGAAGCGATTCTTCGATCCCAAGGTGTATGCCGTGATCGTCTCGGGCTGGTACACCGGATAGCTGGACGACATCGAGAAACCGCCCGATTTAAAGCCAGTCTCCACTGAGGCGTAGAGAAGCGACTCAGCAGAGACATCGTATTCAAGAGCGCCACGCCACGTGACCTTGTCCCAGGTGTTGCTCTGGTTCACGTTGATGGGTGGGGCTGGCACGTTGACCTGGCCAAAACCCCCGAAGCAGAACTGGGGCCCGGCAGGAGGCGGGATAAACGCGCCCGGGCAGATGGTGTTCATCGTGAGATAGCTGCCGTCCGCCTCTTTACGCTCCCACGTGTAACGGACGCCGCCGGTCGCCCGGAAGGCGTCAGTGAAGGCCCAGGTAAGCCGCCCGAAGCCCGCTACGGTATTGGTCGTAGCGTCCACGTGCTCGGTGCTGTAGTTGTACTCCTGATCGTATCCAGGATTGGAGTCGATACCCTCGTGCAGGTAGTACACGCCCGCCAGATAGCGCAGGGGCTGGTCCGTGTTTGAGGCGAAGCGCGCCTCGAGAGAGGTCTGATTGTCTGCCTCAGCCTGGTCGATACGGAACCCCGCTGCGGCGCTCATGAAATCGAGGTCGGCGTGCCGATAGGCAGGAATTACCGTCAGGGTGCCCGCGGACGTAGTCCACGTAAGATCGGCGTACACGCCGGTGTACTTGTTGTCCTGGAACACCGAGTTGCTATTAAGCGGGCATCCTTGGCCGGGATGATTCTCCTCGAACAGACCGCAGTGCGCGGCTGCCTGACTGTCTAAGGGCAGCGGTGAAAGCGTATTGCCAGCGGTGAAAACGAGCGTGCTGGCGTAGACAGCACCCGCCGCCGGCGAGGTATTACCCAGCCACGCATTGCCGCCAACAAATTGATTCGGCCCGGATAGCAGCGAGGCGCCGACACCGTTGCCGCCCACGTGGGTGTAGTCCCCTCCGACGATGAGCTTCAGGTTGTCGGAGAAATCAAAGCGCACCTTGAGGCGGCCAGACTGGGTGTAGTCGTCGTCCGTGCCGTCATCCATGTAGCCAGAGCGACTCACGACCTGAAAGGCCCCACGCACGGAGATCCAGTCATTGACTGGAAGGTTTACATTCCCCGTGGCACGAAAATCATTGAAGTTGCCCCCCTCGATTTCCCCGCCGGCCCCGAGGACGTGGTCCGGGTCCTTAGTGAGGACGTTAATGGCACCGGCTGTCGCGTTACGGCCGTAAAGGGTGCCCTGAGGCCCATTCAGCACCTCCACACGATCAACATCGTAGAAAACGCCCTCAGTTGAGGACGGACGAGCCACGTAGACTCCGTCCACGTTAAACGCAACCGCCGCGTCTGAAAGGGCGTTGCCGTTAAAGTTGCCCACGCCTCTGAGGTAGAAAAGGGTGTAAGGTCCGGCTGCCGGAGCAACCTGCAGGGAGGGGACCAATTTGGACAGGTCCTCCACCTGCGTGACGCCGGCCAAAGCGAGCTGATCTCCGGTGACCACGGATACGGGGACAGCCGCGCGCTGCAACGTTTCTTCGCGGCGTTGCGCAGTAACCACAACCTCCTGGAGCTGCGTGTCCGAGCCTCTGGACACAGCTTGAGCACCAGAACCCGATGAGGTCTGGGCGAAGATCGGTGAGACCGCCAATAAGCCGAAGCCCGCCGTAACGGCGAGAAGAGCGTGACGCATTTTATCCCCCCTCTGGTCACTCTAGGTCGCTGGAGCCCAGCGACGATTGATTAGACCAGCGCACTTGGCATCAGAATAATTTTTTGTTTTGATGTCTTTGCATTCACAACCCTGATAGGTCAACCGGCAAATGCGCTTCAAGCGGCTCGATCTCAACCTGCTTGTAGCCCTGAACGTCCTTCTGGAGACCAGGAGCGTCTCTCAATCGGCTGCCCGCATGAACCTCAGTCAACCTGCCATGAGTTCCGCGCTCGCCAGACTGCGCGACTACTTTGGCGACGATCTGCTGGTTCCAGATGGAAAGCGGCTGTATCCGACACCTTATGCCGAGTTACTCCTACCTAAGGTGCGCGACTGCCTGGATCGGCTGGATGACCTGGTTTCGAGCCCAAGTACCTTTGACCCCACAACCTCGACCCGGCGCTTCTCCATTATCTGTTCAGACTACATTGCGGCATCGCTGCTCGTGCCGCTCATCGCACGCCTTACCGAGAAAGCACCCCACATCGTGCTCGAGCTCCAGGCTGTATCCGACGATAGTGCGGCGCAACTCGACCAGGGAAGGGCCGATTTACTGATCACCCTCGAGGAATATGTCCATCCCGACCACCCGGCAGAGTTGCTCTTCGAGGAGCACCAGGTGGTGGCCGGCTGGCGAGAGAATCCGTTGTTCTCGCGCCCCCTGACCGAAGCGGACGTAATGGCCTGTGGCCATGTAACGGTCGCAGTCGGGCGCACCGCGATAGCGTCGTTTGCGGACCGACAGCTCGCGATGATGGGCAAATCTCGTCGCATCGAGGTGACCACCGGGAGTTTCCTCGCGGTTCCTTGGATATTAACGGGCACCCAACGCGTGGCGTTCATGCATGAGCGCTTGGCACGCACGGTCGCAAAGATGTTCCCGATCACCTATGCGCCGGTGCCGTTTAACTTCCCATCGATGCGGGAATTTGCACAGCATCACCGGGCGCGGGACTCCGATACCGGCTTGCAGTGGCTGCGCCTACAGTTAATGGACGTGAGCGCGGTTCCATAAGAATGCTCAATACATTTCCATCCACACAATCGAATTTACAGATACGCCGCACGCGATAGCCTTCCCCCAGCACCCTTGAGCGCCATTTGCGCGTTTCGGTGCGCCAAGGGGGATGGAGTGGAATCTGCAAAGATCCTGGTGATCGGTGGCGGCATCGGTGGCTTGACCGCGGCTATTGCGTTACGACGCAAGGGATTCGGGGTCGAGGTCATCGAGAAGGACCCCGCCTGGAAGGTCTACGGGGTCGGGATCATCCAGCAGTCCAACGTCATCCGCGCGATGGATCAGCTTGGCCTGCTCGACCACTACCTGAGCGCGGCCTTTGGCTTCGACTATGTCGAGATCTATCTCCCGGATGGTCGCAGGGTCGCGCGCATCCCCTCCCCCAGGCTGATCGAGGGCAGGCCGGCGAATCTCGGCATCTCACGCCCAGCGCTGCACAAAGTTCTGGGAGACCACACGATTGCCAGCGGAGCGCAGGTTCGACTCGGGGTCACGGCTCTTGCGATCGAAGATGACGGCCAGTCGGTTAGGGTCCAATTCAGCGACGGTAGCGCCGGCACCTATGACTGCGTCGTCGGCGCCGACGGAGTGCACTCCGACACACGGCGTAGAGTCCTTCCAACGGCACCTCAGCCTGAGTTCACAGGTCAGTCGGTATGGCGGTACAACTTTCCACGCCCATCCCAGGTGGATTGCCTGCGCGCCTTCGAAGGGCCCGTCGGAGTCGGCCTCGTACCGCTTTCTCACTCGACGATGTACATGTTCGTCACTACCCCCGAACCGGGCAACCCACGCTATCCGCAGGCCGGACTCGCAGCCGCGATGCGCTCAAAGCTGAGTGCGGTGGCACCCGATATTGCCGCGCTCGTACCGCAGATCACCGACGACGCTGGGGTGGTATACAAGCCCGAGGAATGCATATTCGTTGAGGGCGACTGGTATCGGGGCCGAATTGTGCTAGTGGGTGACGCCGTTCACGCGACCACACCGCACTTAGGGCAAGGGGCCGGCATGGCTATCGAGGATGGACTCGTATTGGCGGAGGAACTCGCACGTTGCGCCTCGCCGGAAGAGGCCTTTCGCGCATACCAAACACGTCGCTTCGCGCGCTGCCAGTTCACGGTGCGCCTCTCACGAAGCATTTGCGATAGCCAGCTGGGTAAGACAGAACGAGTCGACCAGGCCAAGGCGACCATGGAGATGTTCAAGGTCATGGCACAACCGATCTGATGAGCGCTCGCGAATATAAGGAAAGATGCCGCGAGCGACCGCCCCGCACACGGCGAGGCGTGTCTGAGACTCCGCGTAGCCTGCTGCTTGTCACGCAGCGGGACCACATTCACCAATTCCAATCAATGTAGGGACCATCAATGAGTCGCGTCAACGAAATCCGCTATGTCGGCTATGCCGTACCGGACCTCGCCGCCGAGCGTGCCTTCTATCGTGATTCGTGGGGCCTGCGGGAAGTCTCGGCGCACGATGGACTTTGCTACTTCGCAGCCCACGGGAGCGACGAGCAATTCGTCGTCCGCTTGCGCCAAGACCCACTCAAGCGCGTCGATATCATGGCTTTGGCGGCTGCGACCCGCGACGACGTGGACGCGCTGCACGAAGCCGTCAAAGGCTCTGCAGGCCGTATTATTTCAGCGCCCGCTGAGATCAAGCAGCCCGGCGGTGGCTACGGCTTCCGCTTCTTCAGTCCGGACGGTCTTCCCTTCGAGATCTCGGCCGACGTGGCGCGCGGTCAAGCGCGGGCGTTACAGCGCTACGAGGGAGTCCCGGAGCGCCTCAGCCATATCGTCCTGCATTCACCCAGTCCCAAGAATGCCGCGAGCTTCTTCATCGACATATTGGGCTTTAGGTTGAGCGACTGGATCGGGGAGATGATGGTGTTCCTGCGCTGCAATGAATGGCACCATCGCCTCGCGATCCTGCCGGGACCGCCGTGCCTCAATCACGTGGCGTACGACATGCACAGCGTCGATGACGTTATGCGCGGTGTCGGAAAGCTTAAAGCCCTCGGAGTGGACGTGAAGTGGGGCCCGGGGCGCCACACCGCCGGGGATAACGTATTCAGCTACTTCGTAACTCCAGCGGGATTCGCGGTCGAATACACGGCTGGCCTGGAACGCGTCGAGGAGGCGACCTGGAAGTTCCAGGTCTATAAGCCCACGGCGCAGATCATGGACCAGTGGGGACTCGGCGTGGGTGGACCCCAGGCCATGCCGCATCCGCAGCCCGATGCAGGACTCTTCAAGACACCGGTGGTGTGATCGCATGGCGCTGTTTCAGTACTTCCCGAATAACTACGTCTGGAACCTTTCGGTCGCGATTGCGCTGGAAAGCGGCGGCCGAATCGGTGAGATCGAAGACATGTGCGCGCCGCTGCGTGCAGCGGCCGCGCGCGGTGAGGACGCCGGAACTCCCGAATTTCTCAAGCAATGGCTTAAATGCGCGGAAAACCTCGTCACCCTCGCCGATGAGGATCTTGCCTTTGGCCGTGGCTACTCTGCCGCAGTGAAGCTCGATCGCGCAGCTTTGTACTTCCAGGTTGCGGAGCGGATGCAGGACCGAAGTGCGCCCGCCAGGAAGGAAACGTATGCCAAGGCCGTCGGCAGCTTCCAACGCTCGATCGAGGCCGGGAATCGCAATTTCAGACGAGTAGAGATCCCCTACGAAAAGGGGATTATCTCCGGCTACCTTACTCTTGCAGAAGGAAGGACCGGCCCCTCCCCCACCGTGGTGTACGTCAACGGACTCGACTCTACCAAGGAGATGCTCACCTGGTCGGGCCTGCCGTCGGCTCTGGCTCACCGCGGCGTCTCAACGTTGTCGATCGATCAGCCCGGCACCGGCGAGGCGCTCCGCCTGCATAACCTGCCGGCCGTCTACGACACCGAACGCTGGGCTTCCCCGGTCGTGGATTGGCTGGAAAGGCAGCCGGAAGTCGACCCTCGCCGCATTGGCATGGGCGGGATCTCGCTGGGCGGGTACTACGCGCCTCGGGCGGTAGCAAACGAGCCTCGCTTCGCCTGCGGGTTTGTCTGGGGCGCCAACCACAACTGGGGACAGGTGCAGGAGGCACGCCGCCGAAATGAAGGTGAGCGCCCGGTGCCGCACTACTGGAATCACGTGTATTGGGTCTGGGGCACGCCAAACGAAGAGGCATTCTTCAAGCTCTGTCAGAACATCACACTTGATGGCCAAATGGAGAAAATCCGGGTCCCTTTCCTCGTAACTCACGGTGAAAAGGATCGCCAGATTCCGCTGAAGTATGCCCACCAGAGCTTCGAACAACTGGTGAACAGCCCGCGAAAGGAATTGAAGATCTTTACCGCGCGCGAGGGCGGTGTCGAGCACGTCGGTGCCGACAACATGAGCTTCGGCCGCGACTTCATTGCCGACTGGGTCGCCGATGTCCTCGGGGGTCATCTCTCAGGCTGAGATCTGCAGACGCACGGGCGGCCTCACTGTCGCGACTGGTCCGCAGTGCCCAGGTTCGGCGCCAGTCTTTCGAGCGACTCGATGCGAGCGAGATCACTGCTCGAGATCTATAGAGGTAAGCATCATGACAAGGCATGTTCACTTCGTAGGAAGCATCGGACTCGACTCCACGAACGAAGTCTTCGCGGCCGTCGGCAAGACCGTGAAGCCCTTCCTTAAGCGATGTCCTGATGGAGAGGTCGCAGGCAGGCGCCTCTGGATCAGCTACCAATGGCCGGTTCTACGTGCCACCTCCTTTCTCGAGCCATCCAGTGACCGCACAGTTCCGGGCATGGGGCTGGCCACGTTGCGGATAAAGCCAGACAGCGCGCCTGGCGACATCCGGTTCGGCGAGTTGGGCTACGCGCGCGAAGCTCGGGTGTCTTATCAGGATTTTCTGCAAGCCAAGAAGCGCGGTGAGCTTGCCGAGAGTTCCCGTTTTCAGGTATGCCTTCCCACGCCCGCAGCCGTGATCTCCGCCTTCGTCATCCCACCAGACATCCCGAAACTAATACCAGCTTATACGCAGAGCATGCTGCGCGAGGTCAGGCAGATCCGCGACGCGATCCCGCACTCCGACCTCGCGATCCAGTGGGATGTCTGCATTGAAATGATCCAGTGGGATGGTCGGTCTACGCTCGTAACCCCATTTCCTGGCATGGAAGCCACCTTCCGTGATGGCTTTGCTCAGCTTGCCGCGAGCGTTCCGGCGGACGTGGAGCTGGGTTTTCACCTGTGTTACGGGGATATGGACGCCAAGCACTTTGTGGACCCGGTCAATCTTGCCAAAGCGGTCGAGCTCGCCAATCTCATCACTTCAGTCGCGGCTCGACCGGTCAACTGGATCCATATGCCAGTGCCGGCCGATCGGAATGACCGCGCTTACTTCGCGCCCCTAGCATCGCTGATTCGAGGGACTGACATGGACCTATTCCTTGGCTTGGTACACTCCTCCGATGGAGTGACCGGCACAGTTCAACGCATGAAGGCAGCCAGCGAGATCACGCCCCACTTCGGGATCGCGACCGAGTGCGGCATTGCTCGCGCACGTACTCCGGAGCTCGTGCGCTCGATCATGGAGATTCACGCAAAGGCTGCCGAGGCCTTTCCCATCTAGACACCTGAGGTAGTCACTCAAAGCCTTCTGAAAGATCTGCTCACATGAAACTTGCATCCTTGAATGACGGCTCCCGGGACGGGCGGCTCCTCGTGGTTGCGCGGGACCTACAGAAGGCCACCCTTGCGCCCGCGCCGGACCTGACGCTCCTCGGCGCGATCGAGAGCTGGGAGGTCTCGGCACCGCGCCTGCTGCGAATCTACGACGCCCTCTCGTCCGGTGACCCTAGCACCGCCGGCACCAAGACATTGGAATTCACACAGTTGAAGCTGTCGGCTCCCCTGCCCCGGGCTCCACAGTGGCTTGACGCCTCGGCGTTTCATAGTCACGGCAATCTGATGGAGCGAGTATTCGGTGGCGCTTCCAATAAGGAAAAACTGAAGATTCCGCTGATGTACCAGGGCGCGTCAGATGATTTCCTTGGACCGAACGACGACATGCCTCTGCCAAGCGAAGACGACGGAATAGATTTTGAAGCCGAAATTGCCGTGGTGGTCGACAACGTGCCGATGGGTACTTCAGCTGACGCCGCGCTGTCGCACGTGAAGCTATTGCTACTTGCGAACGATGCGAGCCTGCGTACGTTTGCTGGACGTGAACTCCAGAGCGGATTCGGGTTCGTGCAGGCAAAGCCCTCCACCAGCTTCGCCCCCGTCGCCGTCACGCCCGACGAGCTCGGTGAGGCGTGGCGCAATGGCCGCGTGGAGCTGCCCGTGCACGTCGCGTGGAACAATCGATGGTTCGGGCATCCGCACGGAAGTGCCATGGGCTTTGGCTTTCAGGAACTCATTGCCCACGCAGCGCGGACGCGACTCCTCCGCGCCGGAACGATTGTGGGTTCCGGCACGGTCTCCAACGATGACTTTCGCAGCGTCGGGTCAGGGTGCATTGCGGAGAAGCGCGCTCTTGAGACTCTGGACTCCGGCAAACCAATGACGCCGTACATGAGGTTTGGAGACACGGTACGCATTGAAGTTGTTTCGCAGGATGGGACCTCGATATTCGGCGCGATCGATCAGCGGATGGTCCAGGCTCCGAACCCGGGCTAGTTATCCTTGGCGCGGCTTCCAGAAGCGCTCTGGGCGAAGTTCGGCCGGAGCCGCCGCAACTGGCGACGCGGGGTTCAGTCGCAATGCGACGGCTGGTTTGCCTCGGGATCACACCATCGACCGCATCTGAGCAGTTTCGTGATTTTGGATTTCAGAAATAACACGCGTTCGAACGTCAGTCGCTTTCAACACTGGCGCGTGAACAATCGCGTGCGCGATCCACGCAGAGTTTATTTCTCGTGGAGCAAATGCTTCGTCGTGCTGATGGCGTCATCATCGATTGCGTGAACATCGCAACCGCTCAAAAAGAAAACGCATTACACAACGTGTGCTGAAAAGATGCTCGCAACTACATTAAGTATTACGCGCATCATGATGTGTTGGTGGGGACAACTGGAGCGGAAGGGGATCTAAGTTGCCCTTTAGACTAGGATTTTATTAATGATTCTTTCGCATGTTCTTAACCTACCCAACTCGATACCCCAAATGCCATATTATTGAAATCATTAGTTTTGGCGTTCCGCTTGGATCCTCTATTCATAGGTACTTCTCGATCCCTCACCAGCAAATCACCAGGCAGCCGTACGCGGGCGCTCGAGGAGTGAGGGCGCGGCTCGCGACAGTGCTCCGGTAACGAGGGTACGTTCAGCGGAATATCGGATGATCGAGAATCGATCCTGAACCAACGGGAGTTCCGAGCGTGAGCCATGCGGCCCACGACCCGGTCGTCTTGCCAACACCGATGGTCAGCGTCCCTACCGGGGTGCGCCCACCGACGTAGCCCGATATACCGTACAACCCTCCGTCCGGAACTGGGTCTATCCGGTCGTACACATACCCGCCTTCCACGCCGACCCCGCCGTACAGGGCCTGATTCAAGATAGGCAGGATGTCGGCGATCCGCCAGAGAAGATTGCCCTGCGCGGTCCAGTAGGCACCGGCGCGCACCTCTCCGGGCGAGTAACCGGGGAAGCTCTGCGGCCCGCCGAGTGCGAATGCGCGATCGGCCGGCAGTTTGTTGCCGAGGTCCGAGCCACCGGCCAGTGTAAGCCAGAGTGTCGTCTTCCCGGCGCGGATGACTCGACGGGCCGCGGCCTCGAGCGTCTCCCAGTCGCGCGCTGCGCCCAGGCCCGTATCGGATCTGACGTAGTCGATCTGGGCAGCGGTTCCTGCTGTTGCAAAGGTCGAAGAGTCACGATTGTCAAAGAACGCGGTCGCGACGAGCCCCGCGTCAGTGAAACTGCCAGTCGACAGCACGGTGGGTCCCGTGTCGACTTCGACGCGGCGCCGGTCTGCCCAATAGCCAGCCCTGAACTGGCTATTGGAGCCAAGGTTCACTCCGAGATCGAGCTGGCCGCCGTAGTCGATGAAGAAATACTGTGCGATCCGCTTGTAGTCGCTATAGATGTCCTCGACGGAGCGTCCGATCTGAGCACCCGGTTCGACGAAGAAGGTCTGGGCGGTCTCCAGGGGCTGGTAGAGGCTGGTCGCGAACTTTGTCGTGGTGCCGAGCTGCATTCGGTTGCGCCACTGAGCGCCGTATTCGTTCAGCCAGCGCTGTACATACTGAACCTCGAGTTCGAAGCGCAACTCGCCGGCTCCGGCGAAGTACATGCCAAGGCTCGGCCTCAGTACGTCCGTTCCGATCTGCTTCTCGCGCGGCTCCCATACCAGCACGGGGTTATCGGGATTGCCTTCGAGTCGGTACTCGACGCTCTCGAGGTCATCGAGAACGGCGAGGCGTGCCGCATCGCGACTGATCGCAGCAACGTCTACGGTATCGCCGGCGTGTACCTGGGTGAGTTTGCGCAGATACTCCGGGTTGACGTGCTTGAGGCCCCTGAACTGGACGTCTGCGACCTTGATCTCGAGCTTCTGACTCACGGTGACGCGGCTTCGCCACGCAGTGTATTCCGCTGGAGACACGGACAGACTCGCCAGCCGCGCGGCCATGGCGCGGGCCGCCTTCTCGCCCAACGGGATCGTCTCCGCAGTCCTTTCGAAATCCGCAGCACTGATGTCGCCGAGATCCACGTCGATGCGGATGTCCTTATCTGTCAGCGTCTGCAGCTGCACGCGCTCATTTGCTTCGGACATGATGTCGTTGCTGCGGGAGATGAGGCTGCGTGGGCCCACCAGCTGCTCGGGTGTCGCAGTGCGTTTGGTTAGGTTTACGGCGATTACGACGTCCGCGCATAAGTTGCGCACCACGTCGATCGGCAGGTTGCGCACCACGAAGCCGTCCGCAAGCATGTACTGGTCGGTCACGACGGGTGCAAAGGCACCGGGGATCGACATGCTCGCCCGCATGGCAGTCGCGATATCGCCATGGCCGAGCACGACCATGTCCCCAGAGAGCATGTCGGTCGCGACCGCCCGGTACGGAATCGGCAGTCGGTCGAAGTCCACCACGCCACGCGCCTTAGCGACATAGGAGCGCAGCACGTCCTCGATGCGACTCGAGGCCACCAGCCCGCCGGGGGGGATGATCCGGCCGCCCTTGAGTCCCAACTCGACCGAGCCGCCGGTGTCATTGAAGCGCTTCTGCTCTGCGGGCACCAGCTCGCGGCTGCCCACACCGCCGACCACCGACTTCCAGTCGACCGTCGTCACGAATTGCTCGATGTCCCTCGCCGGCATGCCAGAGGCATAACCCCCTCCGACCAGCGCCCCCATGCTGGTCCCCGCAATGCAATCGATGGGGACGTGTAGTTCCTCCAGGACCTTCAGCACTCCGATGTGCGCGCCACCTCGGGCCCCGCCACCGGCGAGCGCGAGCCCCACGCGTGGGCGCCGGCCGGGATCTACCTTCACCGAGTCTCCCTGCGCAGCGGCCTGCAGCCCAAGTGCGGTGGACCCGGTGCTGCGCGCCGGTAGAGTGGTCTCCTGCGCCACAGCACCCGTTGCCAGCGCCAACATAAGGGAAATCACCGGGCAGCCGTACGCGAGCGCTCGAGGAGCGAATGGTCGCGACATCGTGTTCTCCTGAGCGACGGATCTCAGGAGTCACTGCAATCGCCGTGGGATTACGCAACTCTCTGAGCAACAGGTTTCACATCAGAAGTCGGGATCCGGAAAGGTCGACTCCCGGCCTTCGGTGAAGGCACGGATGCCGTTGGCCCGATCGGGATGGACGACCGAGCGCCAGTGTTCATCCATCATGATCGAGACAGCCTGCTCGATCGGCTCGCCCTGTCCCATTTGGACTGCACGCTTGACCGCTTGCACCGCCGTGGGCGAGTTGCTCGCAATCTTCTCCGCGATGCGGAGCACCGCGCCCATCAGCTCAGCCCTCGGGTAGAGTTCGTTTACCATGCCAAGTCGATGCGCCTCCTGCGCCGTGATGGGTTCTCCCGTCATCAGCAGTTGCATTGCCTTGCCCGGCGGGAGTACGCGGGGCAGCAGGGCCGGTGAGCCACCACCGGCGCTCAAGCCAACGATCGCTTCGGGCTGACCGAAGACCGCGTCATCTGACGCAACGATGAAGTCCGTGCTGATGGCGATCTCACAGCCTCCGCCGTAGGCCATACCATTGACCGCAGCGATGATCGGCCGGCGTAATTGGCGCAGCGTGTAGAGCACGCGATCGAAGACGAGGCGCTGGCGCAGCCATTGTTCCTTCGTCATCTGCTTGCGTTGGTACAGGTCGCCACCGACGGAGAAGGCTCGGTCACCGGATCCGGTAATGATGGCGACACGCACGGAGGATTGGGCTGCAATGGTCTCGAGGACCTCGATGAGTTGCGTCGCCAGTTCCGTCGTGATGGCGTTGTCGGCATGCGGTCGGTTAAGGGTGATGATGGCTATGCGCCCCCCGGAGACGTACTCGACAAGCACCAGTTGATCGGGCTCCATCGCACTAGTCGGCGCACGGTAGCCCAACCGTTGCATGCGCGTCTGAGGCTCGGTTTCGCTCATAATCTCCTCCTCGTGCTCAAAGCCATCTCATCTCGGAGAACTGGCGGTGCGGTATCCGCAGAAACGCTTCGGCGGCGCCAGCGGCGTCTATCACAGATATGGTCGCGACAGCGTGTTCTCCTGAGCGGCCACTCTTAGGAGTCATCTTAATCAAATCGATAGCCACACACTGTTACGGCTTCTACCTATTGGCGATCGCCAAGCACTTATGGGCCTGCGGCGGTCCGAATAATTGCAACGGCAGGGTTGGCTCGCGATGCGCTGGAGCTGACGCCCCGGCGTATGGCTGTCGTGGCGCTGCAAGCCTGAGTGCGCTACGGAAAGTGCCTCGGAAAGTGCCTATGGTGGCTCTCTTCCGTGGCGAGTAACGTCTCTTGCAATGTCCATCTGTACAGTGCAATGCACGTAGGAGCGCAATCGTGGCTACACAAGAAAGTTTCGTAAAAGCGGCCGTGGCGCCCATCAAGGGCGGAATCAAACTCAACACGGTGGCGTTGAACTGGAAAGAAGTCTGGTATACCAATTGCCCGCTGGTATCGGCTAGCAATGTCGACCAGGAGCTCGGCTGGACGCGCGAAGAGTTCAAGAAGCTCGGCGTGAAGTACGCCTTCATGCGCTCCACGCCCGACAATGACTGGTACCCGCACTACATCCACAACCTCGACAATCTGATCCGGTTCGGCGGTCTGTTCCCGCCAGTGCACGTTCACGCGGATATCCGCCGCACCAAGCTCCTGGGCGCGACACACGCGCCACACGAGGGCGGCTGCATGCTGGTGCGGGCGCGGGACGACATCTATCGAATGACCGACCTGAAGGGCAAGAAGATTGGTCTTTCGAAGAGCCTGAACACCCTCAAGAACGACTGGTGGCGTATCCAGGAGGAGCAGGGAATCGAGTTGATGCTGCGGATCAACGGCATGACTCGCAAGGATGTGGAGATCGTCGAGTTCCCGTATCCCGATGACTGGTACAACGATCCTAAGATGAACGTTGCTTCCCTGGAGAATCCGTCCGAACTGTGGCTCAAGCGCGACCACAAGCATGACCTCGCGTTCCGCCCGCTTGAGACCGCGCTGCTCAAGGGTACCGTTGATGCGATCTACACCCAGAGCAAACCGTTCCAGCATCTGCAGGAGGCAACCGGAAAGATCAAGGCGATCGAGGATCTGTCCCGCTATCCGGACTGGACCCTGCAGGTGGCCAACATACCCGCTGTCATCACCTGCAGCGAAGTGATGGCCGAGCAGCATCCCGAGCTCGTCGTGGCCTTCATGAAAGGCATGATCAAGGTGGGACGCTGGTCCAACGAGAACAAGCGCGCCGCCGCGGCGATCCTCGACAAGCAGACCTTCTACAAGGATGTCGAGGATACCTATGAGGGTATCAAGCACATCGATATGGTGCCCAACCTGTCGCCACAGAACCTGGCCTCCATTGAAATCGGCAAGGACTTCATGGTGAGCCACGGTTACATCAAGAACGACTTCGACGTTCAGAAATGGGCCGCACCGGAGTTCCTCGAGCAGGCTGCAAAGGAACTGCTCAATGAACGTTGGGCGAAGGTGACCGGGGACAAGCTTCCGACCGCCTCGTCGGCCCGGCTCGGATAAGTACTGGCTTTCCGGCGGAAGTCTCGCGCACACCTCCCTCGGCGCGCCACTCTGGCCCGCCGAGGGAGGACCCACGGGCAAGACAGATGCCGCGGGACATGTTGGTCGAACCCGCCTGCAACAGGAACCGTGCTGCCTTCGAAGCGCCAGCAAATGGCGGTCTCATTTCCGGAGATCCAAATGAAGAAGCTAAAGACGATCCTCTGCGGAACGGGCGCCACTTCCGTTGCGCCGGAGAAGGATGTGGCCGCGCTGATCAAGGGCGGCGCGTTTGTGCTCGACGTTCGCACCAAAATGGAGGCGAGAAAGGGGATCGCTCGAGGTGCGACGAATATTCCGCTGCTGCGGCTCAAGCACCACTACGACGAACTGCCGCACAACAGGACGGTGCTGACCTACTGCGGGACAGGCGAGCGAGCTGGCAAGGCTAAAGACATGCTGGAATCCGCGGGATTCAAAGCGGTCAACGGCGGAAGCTACGCGACCGTCATGAAGATCCTGGCATGACGGACGCGCGCGCAGGCATTCCTGCCGGTGCACTTTCACGCGGATGTCAGCCCCAGCAAACTCTTGGGCGCGACGCACGCACCAACAGCGCAAGAATTATGAGTCGCAGCGTGGCCATTGCTGCAATCCTGCTTTGCTGCGCTCGCGTCGCGAGCGCAGAGAATACAGCGGGGGCGAGCGACGTCGCCCAGGCAAACAACCCGCTCGCGAACTTCACCGCATTCAACCTGCACGACTACTACATCGGTGAACTCACAAGTCCGGACAAGGATGCGAACCAATTCTGGGCTCGCTTCGCCACGCCGTTTTCGCTGGGCGACACGCATTGGCTCATGCGCGCGTCGCTGCCGATCAACACGTTTCCCGTTGCGCCGGCTCAGAATCACGAGACCGGCGTCGGGGACCTGAACGTCTTCGCAGCCTACTTGATCGACATCGGCATCCCGACCGTCAGTTTCGGCTTCGGGCCGCAGATCACCGCACCGACCGCCAATAAGGATGCGCGGGGCGGCGAGAAGTGGTCCGCCGGATTTGTGAACACACTTTTCAATTTCGGCTCGCCGAAGTTCCAGTACGGCTATCTCTTGTCCTGGCAAGCGAGCTTCGCGGGCTCAAACAGCCGTGACGAGGTTAACCTCGGAGCCTTCCAGCCTTTCCTGTTCTACCAACTCGGTGGCGGCACGTACCTGCGATCGACGGCGGCGATGGCGTACGACTTCGAGCACAGTACCTACAGCGTGCCCATCGGCTTCGGCATCGGGCAGGTAATACCGAGCCCCAAGGTGATTTTTAATGTCTTCATCGAGCCGCAGATATCTGTCGCGGACAACGGCCCCGGCTGGCCGAAGTGGCAGATCTTCATTGGTCTGAACAGCCAGTTCAAGTAAGCAAACCAGAAGCGGAGGCGCTGGAATATGAACGAGACGACGGCAAGTGTGCCTAAGGGAAAGCAGACCACACTGGGACTCTATGTCACGGCAAAAGAAGCCTACGAGAAGTGGAGGGCAGCGCCTGAGGAGGTGAAGATCATCGACGTCCGAACGCCCGAAGAGCTACTCTTCGTCGGCCATGCGCCGATGGCGTGGAAGATCCCCGTGGCTGTTCAGAGCTACGAATGGGACGCCGCCAAGGGGCAGTTCCCAATGAAGCCTCTCCCGGATTTCGTCTCTAGGGTCAAGGCGGTGGCGAAACCTGGCGACACCCTCCTCGTCACGTGCCGCTCGGGTGGGCGCAGCGCCATCGCCGTCAACCTGCTTGCCCAGGCTGGATTCAAACAGGTCTTCCAGATAGTCGACGGCTTCGAAGGCGATGCGGTCAAGGAACCTGGCAGCGTCTTCGTGGGCCAGCGCCTTGTGAACGGCTGGAAGAACTCCGGTTGCCCATGGACCTATAAGCTCACCCGGGACCGGATGTTACTGCCCAAAGTGCAATAGCCCCGCGTGCAGGAGTACCAGGTCATCAACTCATTTCCCATAGCGCACATCTTCACGTTCATGTTCTTGATGCTCGGGCCATTCAAGATCATTGGTCCATTCTCAAAAGCGACGCAAGGAGCGGATGCCGCGCTGATGCGGCAGGTCGCACTGCGGTCGACACTGTTTGCCAGTATCGGCCTCTTGATCGCGGCCTTTCTAGGCGAGTATATCCTCCGCAAGTACGGTATTCCGGTGACGGTTCTGGCACTGTCCGCCGGCATCATCCTTTTTCTCGTGGCGCTGCAGAACATCCTTCAGCAGTTCGCGCCGCCGGCACCGCAGGACAATGCGGTCACCGTGCCCGCTCCGATATCGACATTGAATATGGCGTTGATGCCGCTCGCATTCCCGACGATGGTCACGCCGTATGGTATCGCGGCACTCGTGGTGTTCCTTGCGGTCAGTCCAAACCCGCAGGGCCAGCTGGTGATCGGCGGCATCGTGCTTGCGGTCATGTTGCTGAACCTGACTGTCATGATGCTGACACGCCATATCCCGACATCTCTGCGCGCTCTCCTCGCGATTTTCGGCGCCGTCCTCGGGGTCATTCAGGTCGCATTGGGAATCCAGATCATCCACAACTCACTCAGGGCGATGGCGCTATTGTGATTCGGGATCTCTACCAACCGCGGGAGCTTTCGCCTTCACGTGCCGTAATCAAAAGAGTGGGCCAATGACAGATCACCTTGCAGGCAGCTTGGCAGGACTCGATGTTCCCACCACGCTGGCTTTTGAGCGCACTCGTGTCGCCTACGAGCGCACGATGATGGCGTGGGTCAGGACGGCCACCGCACTGATTACGTTCGGCTTCTCGGTTTATAAATTTTTCCAGCTGGAGATGCAGGGGAAGGCCTTGGGACGAGTGCTCATCGGGCCTCGTGAGTTTGCGCTTGCGCTAATCGGCGTGGGCCTGTTGTCACTCCTGCTTGGCACAATCGAGCACGGGCGGGATCTGAAGGCACTGCGGACAAAATATCCGGGAATGCCGCGGTCAATGACCGCTGTGGGAGTGATTAGTATTGCGGCGCTTGGGCTAATTGCGTTAGTGGCGGTAATCCTCCGTGACTAAGCGCAATGACCGGGAGCGAGACGCCGCGCTCCGCGGCGTGCTGCATTCAAGGCCAACGCAAGCGCGATGACGGTGCGCAGCAGCGGTCAGCGCACACGTGTCGATATTCTGGAATGGGCCGGGCAGCGACCGTCCATGTATCGACACGCCATTGTGCGGCGCGCTGGCGTACAACGTGGCAGTGCTCTGCGCGCACTGCATGTCCTTGGGTCGGGATCACCCTCGCGGGAACAATCGCGCTCCATCCCGAGTGCATTCCTCGCGGAGCAAAGTATTCGTCGTGGTGACGATCTGACGATTTTATTAATAGTCTATGACGAATGTGGTGAGCTACCCCAGTTGATACCCCAATCAACAAACTATTGAAATTATTGGTTTTACGGCTTTCGGGCGGTTCCCAGTTTTCGCCAATTTCGTCGCTATGCGAACGGATCGCCACTTAGTCGCAAATCAGGGCTTTTCAAAGCTGATTGCTGTCCACCTCCTGCGCGCCCGCGGGAGATCGCATTCACAGTCAAATTCCCGCCGCTATTGCCGATAGCCTGGCTCTTCCTCGTCCAGAATTTCGTTCAAAGCATCGAAGTGCAGTCTGGAAAGTTCGCTCGGGTACGAGAACCATTGCGCGCAGGTCTTGGCCGCTATGGCGTCCGGTATTAACGCTGGGGCGCGCCCGGTGGACAGCGCCAGGATTTGCACCTTCGCGGCGCGTTCCAGGTAATACAGATCGTCAAATGCCTCGGCTACCGAGGGGCCTACAATTAGCACGCCATGATTGCCCATCATCAGCACGCTCTTGTCCTCGCCGAGCAGACCGGCCATGCGCACGCCTTCCGACGCGTTGAGCGCCATGCCGTCGAAGTTGCGGTCGTAGGCGATGCGCCGGTGATAGCGGCAGGCGTTTTGATCCAGCATCAGGAATTCGAAGTCTTTGATACAACTCAGCGCCGTCACATACGGCATGTGTGTATGCAGGATGCAGCGCGCGTGTGGCAGAAGGCGGTGCAGCTGTCCGTGCAGATACCAGGCGGTCGGGTCCGGTGCGTCGGCGCCTTTGGCCGACGATTCATCGCGCGCGTCTAGCAGCAGCAGTTCGCTGGCGCGGATGCGCGAGAAATGCCGACCGCTCGGATTCAGCAGGAATTTATATCGGTCCTCGGAGACGACAAGGCTGAAATGGTTGGCGATCGACTCATGCAGGTTCAGTCGCGCCGCCCAGCGAAACGCGGCGGCCAAATCCGTGCGAGCCTGGACTTCGGTTGGTGGGGCGAAAGTCATGGCGGTGACTCCAGCACAACAAGAAACGGATTACAATCGCACCCGCCGGCACGGCACCTAACGATTCCATCTGCCCCGGGGGCAGGAACAAAGGCATGAACCTGCAATTTGGCCCGCAGCAGTTCGCAGCGGACGGTGTCGCGCTGGCGCACGGCCTGGTGCCTGCGACGCTGCTGCGCACAATCAACGAAGTGATGCGCGCGCGAGCAAAGCACGTCATGGACGCGCTCGGAACTCGGCCGATCGGCATCGGCAGCAGGAATGGGTTTCACGAGCTGGTGCAGCGCTCGCCCGGCAGGTTTGATGTCCCGATGAGCGAGGCGGAGCTGATGCCGATCTGGGGGGCGCAAGGCTCCACGGCACCCGACGTGCCTTGGCTGGAGATGGTCCGGTCGGCGCTAGGCCCGGATGCGCGGCCTTCGTTCCGCGGCGTCGTATTCTCGCGACCCGGCTCGCCCGCGCAGCAGTGGCACATCGACTCTCCCCACGAGGCGGTTGAAGCCCGACCAGCGCATGCAGTGAATGTGATGCTGGCGCTGGCGGATATTCCACTCGCGGCCGGCCCGACCGAGGTGGCGCGTGGCACACACCTGATGACCAATCATCTCGCGAGCCCATGGCTGAACCCAGACGACCTTCTTTATCAGACAGAGACGGAGATAACCCCAGCGACCTTGCGGCGCGCCGGGGAGGTGCGCGACGCAGGCACGACGGAGTCCGTCGTGCAGGCGATGTCGGCGGGCGATTGCCTGATCTTCGACGACCGCATCCTGCACCGAGGCCTCGCCAACGCCAGCGAGCATGAGCGTTGGATGGCGTACTTCAGCTACCTGCGGCCCCGCCGCGGCATGGATAAGATTGCCGACACGCACTTCGAAGCATCGAAGTCATTATTCGGCTGAATTGTTTTCCCTGTGTGTATGCTCCGCCGGATGGGTCTGTGCGAAGCTCGAGCGGCGGCGCCGTCATCTCAATGAGCGCTGGAGCGCTCGAAAGGGTCAGCGCAACCAAGCCCCGGTCGATGCGCACGATATTTGTGGAATCGTCGACGCGCTCCCGCGGCTGCAAACAACTGGCGCGCCTCGGGCAGCAATACACGAATTCCCTCATCTTCGAGAATCGACAATGCCGACTCATGAATGTAAGCAACCTCGTCTTCCGAAAAGACGCGAAGCGGCTCAAAGGGGTTGGTGAGACGACGGTACCGTACGGGGGAATTCACGTGCGGTTGACCAGCAGTACCGGCAGCTCGTCGGCGGCCGGAATGCCGCGGTCGGGTTTGCAATGGATCCACTGAGGTCCTGCGGTCAAAAGTCGTCCTGGGGCACCTACAGTGCGCGCTCCGTGGTGTCGATGCTTAGTCAGTCGGGCAGGAAAGCAAGGGATTCATTTCAACTTGCACCATCGCTATGGCCAACTTTTACGTATTCTGGGTTACTAGCTCGACCCGAGGGCTTTCCCGCACGACTCATTCGCTGAAAGAACGATCCCCTGGACCTGTAGCGGAGTTTTCGGTGATGCTATGCCGAGTCGTTGCAAGCTCAAGCCCGCCTTCCGCGCGCATATTCCCAAGCTGCTCAAAAGCTTCAGCGATCAAAGAAATCTGCCGTTTCAGCGGTGCAGTGCAAGGCACTCCGTCCGTCCCTACTGCATGCGCGTTGCAATTCGGGGTCTACCGATGTCATCGGTCCGGTGGCATGTTCGGCAAGTCCAGTGGATGCCAATCGGTCCATGTCCGCTCTTGACCCTCGCGGTCAGTTGCAACTGACCGCCATCAGGCGGACCAATTAGAATACCGCAAACGCCTGCCCGGCCCAGTTTCCCGATACAGTATCCGCATAACAGGAACAGGGGATCCCATGAAGACGACCCTCGCTCGCGCCCTCGTTGCCCTTCTCGTCACAGTGAGCGCCGGCCTTGGTGCGGAGGACCTGCCCCAGCCCCTTTACCCGCAGTACCCCAGTGAAACTCCGACGAAGTTCACGCCCGCCACCGACACCTGGGAGTACGAGCTTCGCGAGGTCATGATCCCCATGCGCGATGGCGTGAAGCTCCACACCATCGTCATGGTGCCCAAGGGAGCAGCGCATGCCGGCATGCTGCTTACCCGCACGCCGTACGAGGCCAAGGAACTGACGGGCCATACGCATAGCGGGCACTTGGGCCCCATGCTCCAGGGCTATGACAACGCCACCGACGTGATCCTCGAGGACGGCTACATCCGTGTCGTGCAGGACGTGCGGGGCAAGTACGGCTCGGAGGGCGATTACGTGATGAACCGCCCGGTACACGGCCCACAGAATCCGACGCCGGTTGACGACGCCACCGACACCTACGACACCATCGACTGGCTGGTAAAGAACGTGCCCGAGAGCAACGGTAAGGTGGGAACGATCGGCATTTCCTACGACGGGTTCGAACCACTGATGGCCCTCATCAACCCGCATCCGGCGCTGAAGGTCTCCGTGCCCATGAACCCGATGGTGGACGGCTGGATGGGCGATGACTGGTTTCACAACGGGGCCTTCCGAGAGCAGAACATCCAGTACATCTACGAACAGGTGGGAAGCCGCGACAACAGCTTCAAGTGGTGGTCGAGCTATCACGACGACTACGACCTGTTTCTGCAGGCGGGTTCGGCTGGCGAGCTGGGACGCAGCCATGGCATGCAGCAGATCGGCTTCTGGAACAAGATCGTGGCGCATCCGGCCTACGATGCCTTTTGGAGCGACCAGGCCGTCGATAAGCTCCTGGCCAACCAGCCGCTCAAGGTCCCGGTAATGCTGGTCCACAGCCTGTGGGATGCCGAGGACAGCTACGGCGCCATCGCCGTGTACAAGGCCATCAAGCCCAAGGACGCCAACGGCAACATGGTGAAGCTTGTGCTGGGGCCGTGGTATCACGGCCAGGCCATCGATGACGGCAGCAGCCTCGGGAGCCTGCGCTTCGGCAGCGACACCTCTCGCTGGTTCCGCGAGCACGTGCTGCGGCCATTCCTGGCGCAGTACCTGAAGGACGGCGCGCCCGAGGCCGATGTAGCCACGGTGACGGCGTTCGAAACCGGCACGAATCAGTGGCGACGCTTCGACCGCTGGCCGCTCAGCTGCGAGACCGGCTGCGCGCAGTCCACTAAAGCGCTGTACCTGCAGCCAGGCAACAAGCTGGGGTTCGAGGCGCCGGCCAGTGGGGAGGCGTTTACTGAGTACGTCTCAGATCCCGCGCGCCCCGTACCCTTCCGTGCACGGCCCATCCAGCCGGTCGGCTACGCGCCGGGGCAGACCTGGCAGCAATGGCTGACCGATGATCAGCGCGAGCCCTCGGGCCGCACCGATGTCATCACGTTCACCTCCGTCGTGCTGACCAAGTCCTTGAAGGTCAGCGGCCAACCGGTGGTGCACCTGGTGGCTTCCACCAGCGGCACGGACTCGGACTGGGTGGTCAAGCTCATCGACGTGTATCCGGATGAGGTGTACGCGCAACCGGAAATGGGCGGCTACCAGCTTGCGGTCGGCATGGACATTGTGCGTGGGCGCTATCGGGAGGGCTTCGTCACGCCCAAGCCCATCAAAGCCAACACGCCGCTCACCTACGAGTTCAGCCTGCCGCCGAGCAATCACGTCTTTCTGGCGGGCCACCGCCTGATGGTGCAGGTGCAGTCGACTTGGTTCCCGCTCTACGACCGCAACCCGCAGACCTTTGTGCCCAACATCTTCATGGCCAAGCCCGAGGACTACCGTAAGGCCACGCAGCGCGTGTATCACTCGGCCAAGGAAGCTTCCTACATCGCGCTGCCGGTGGTGGAGAACTGAGGCGCAAGTTCGAGCTAGGAGTCAAAGGTCTGGCTTCGGGCGTGCGAGTTCGCGCCCACGAAGCGTTGCTGCCGGCCGGGAGCCGCCTGTATCGGTACGCGACTACCCGGATTTCCAGGTTGCGACCGCTGATGACCCACGGCAGTCGACTACGCCCGTATCTGCTTCGCGAGGTTCCGCCGACGGGCTGATCAGCTTTCCCGAAAGCTGTGCGGCATTGCAAACAGTACCCACCTGGACGCACCGCGCGACCAACGTACCCCGAAAAGTACCCCTCAATGGGACACCCTATGCAGAGCCGTTTGGGTCGGGATCACACCCGCGACCGTGTTCGAACACGCACGCTTGCGATTTTGTATTTTCAAATAGTGCGCGCTTGATTTACTCGCCTACTCCGGCGTGGGAACAAGCTCCATCCCGAGTGCATTCCTCGCGGAGCAAAGTCGTTCGTCGTGGTGACGATCTGATTGTTGATTGCGCGAACGGCGCAGCCAAAATGACGAGCACACAATACGTGCGCCAAATTCATGCTAGAAACTACTTTAAGTAGTCTTTGCAATACGCGGATTTGGTGGGGAAAACTGGAGCGGAAGGGGATCGAATACGCGCATAACCACTTGGATTACTTGATCATTCTGGGGCGCTGCGCCGCCCTACCCCATCACATACCCCAGTCGCGTCCGCCTGCCATGTGAGGCAGGAATGCACACCTCTGAGCGCCTTTCGAAGCGTCACCCGTGAGTACACCGCAGTAGTAGCCGTCCCTATCCCCACAAGCGATTGCTTGCAAGCCGCGCGCCGGCCGAGAGCGCGTCAAGTACCGGTCTGGTCCACCGCGGCGGCCGACGCCTGCCGAGCATGCGATTGCAACTCACTACGCAGCCAGCCGAACCACTGGCTGAGGCGACAGCGGCCAGAGACGCTCGTCACAGCCTCTGGCGATCGAAGCATCTTTCAGGCGTGGCGCGTACTAGTAAGAATGCACGTCACACGACGTGATCGGGCTCAAGCACACAGGGCACTTGTTCATCCACCTCAACCTGGATGGTCGCATGCTCGATGCGAAACCGCTTGCGTAGATCGCGGGCAAGCTCCGCCAACGCCACGTCGCCCGGGTGGCCTGCAGGCATCACGCAGTGACAAGTCAAGGCGGTCTCAGTGGTACTCATCGGCCATACATGCAGGTCATGAATAGCGGCAACGCCTGGCCATGCAGTCAGATACGCGCTGACCTCATCCACCTTGAGGCCGCGAGGTACCGCGTCAAGTGACATGCCGAAGGAATCGCGCAGCAGGCTCCACGTTCCCACCAGAATGACCCCCGCGATGACGAGGCTCACGAGAGCATCCAGCCGTGTCCATCCGGTTAGTACGATAACGCCCGCAGCAACGACCACACCCGCCGAGATCAGCGCGTCGTAAAACATATGCAGGAACGCCGCCCGAAGATTGATATCTTGGGTGCGCCCCGACGCAAACAGCCAGGCGGTTAGCCCGTTGAGGGCAATGCCAACCCCAGCCACCACCATCACGGTGGTTCCAGCGACCGGCCCGGGATCCACCAGCCGCCGCACACCCTCCACAGCAATGGCACCGACCGACACTAGCAGCAGTACTGCGTTGCCGAGAGCCGCCACGATGGTGCCGCGCCGCAGTCCGTAGGTATACCTCCCACTGGGCGGCCGCAGTGCCAGAGTCGCTGCCACCCAAGCCATCGCCAACCCGAACACGTCCCCCAGGTTGTGCCCCGCGTCGGCCAGCAGCGCCATCGAGTGCGCCAACAATCCATAGACCACCTCCGCGACCACGAACGCGAGGTTGAGCGAAACGCCTATTGCGAAGGCCGGTCCGAAGTTCTTTGGGGCATGCACATGGGCGCCACCCACCGCCGTTCCGGAATATCCATGGCCGTGGTTGTGCCCATGGTCATGGTCGTGTTGGTGTTCTTCTTCGTGCGTGGGGTCGGTCATTTTCCTGCTCTCTGAGGCCGGCCCCTCACTTGAAGTAGGCGTGCACCAAGTCGATCAACTCATCGGCAGCCTGCTCGCCAGCGCGATTTCTGGTGCCGCCAGTAAAGTGCTCACGGACATGGTCCTCTACCACTTCCGCCAGGAGACCATTGATTGCGCCTCGGCACGCCGCGAGCCGATGCATTACGGCGGCGCACCCCTCATCGGCCTCGATGGCCCGCTCGGCCGCATCCACCTGGCCGCGGATCCGGCGGATCCTGTTCAGCAGTTTCTGCTTCTCGTGAACCGCATCAGCCATGTTCAGGTCCTCCCTTGGATACCATAGGGGGGTATGGTACTTTATTTTAACCAAAAGGGTTTACAGATGCTATTCCAGGGCGTAGGGTGCGCGCCGTCGTTAGATGCATGAGGTCGCCGTGGGCAGTAGTCAATCAGGTTGCGAACAGCGTCGCGTACCGCGCGACCTGCTGCATAGCGCAGACTAGCCTCGGTTTGCACCGTGGCGTGCTGCGCTATGCAGGACGCCGAACGCTGGGGTACTTCCAGCGTTGCCGCCTTCATCTGCCTCGATCCTCCGGCCCCTGCGCATCGGGAATACGTGACGCCATCGCGTCCGGGAGACAGGCCGTGATCGAAGTGAATCGCAACATCCGGATGGTGCGGCGCCCCCGCCCCACTGCTATCGCCGCTCGCCCTTCCGACGCAGCGGCACCCTCGTCCGCTCGCTGTCTTGCGCTCCATTGGCGCGTTGATCCGCTGACCCTCCGCCTGACCATGCACTGGGCGCTACCCGGCGCCCAGGCTGCCCACTGCCTCGGAGTGACGCGATGAGCCCGCTCGACACCACGCGGTCCGCCGCGCTGGACGAGGCGCACGTGGGCGATGTCCGCGGCGCATTGGGCACATGGAAGGCAGATCAGGTCCGAGCCCCCGGCTGGCGTGGCCATTGGCGCATGTTCCTCGCGGTGCTGGGCCCGGGCCTGATCGTGATGGTCGGCGACAACGACGCGGGGGCCTTTGGCACCTACACCCAGGCGGGTCAGAACTATGGCACGTCGCTGCTGTGGACCCTGCTGCTGCTGGTCCCCGTGCTCTACGTGAACCAGGAGATGGTCTTGCGGTTGGGGTCGGTGACCCGGGTCGGTCACGCACGACTGATCCTGGAGCGCTTTGGCCGGTTCTGGGGCGCATTCAGCGTCATCGATCTGTTCCTGCTCAACGGCCTGACCATCGTGACCGAATTCGTCGGCGTCAGCCTCGGGCTCGACTACCTGGGTGTGCCCAAGGGCTGGGGCGTGGCCGTGTCGGCAGTGCTGGTCATGGTGGCCGGGGCGACGGGCGACTTCCGGCGCTTCGAGCGCTTCGCGCTTTTTCTGGTGGCGGGAAGCCTCATCCTGATCCCGGTCGTGTTCATGGCCCATCCACCCTGGGGTGATCTGGCGCATGACTTCGTTGTGCCTCAGCTGCCGGCGCATGCCCCTCTGGCCGACGTGATGCTTCTGATCATCGCGATCGTCGGTACGACCATCGCGCCGTGGCAGCTGTTCTTCCAGCAGAGCTACGTCATCGACAAGCGGATCACGACCCGCATGATCGGGTACGAGCGCGCAGACCTCTGCCTCGGCATCCTGATCGTCGTCGCGGGCGCTGCGGCCATGATGGCCTTCTGTGCGGCAGCGTTCACGGGCACGCCGGAGTTCGGGCAGTTCCAGGACGCCGGGGCTGTGGCCGCCGGGCTCGGCCGGCACATCCGGCCGTTGGCCGGCGTGTGCTTTGCGATCGCGCTGATTGATGCGAGCCTGATCGGCGCGGCGGCGGTCTCGCTCTCCACGGCCTACGCCATCGGCGACGTGCTCTCGGTGCGTCATTCCCTGCACCGCAAGCCCGGCGGCGCTAAAGCCTTCTATGGCGTCTACTTTGCGCTGATCGCCGCGGCGGCTGCCTTGGTACTCATCCCGGGAACGCCGCTCGGCCTGCTGACCAACGCTGTCCAGACGCTGGCAGGCGTGCTGCTGCCCAGCGCCACGGTGTTCCTGTTCCTGCTGTGCAATGACTCGGCAGTGCTCGGGCCGTGGGTGAATTCGCGCGGCTTAAACCTGTTCACTGGAGTTGTGATCGGTTTACTCGTAACGCTGTCCGTGATTCTGACTGCGGCCGTGTTGTTTCCAGACCTGACGGGCACGCGGATCACGGAGCTCCTGGTGGTCGGTCTGGCGGGCTCGGTTCTGGCTGCTTGGGCCTCGGCAGCCAGTCGGCAAGCTGTCCAAGACGCCACTCGGCGCCGCCCAAAAAGCGACCTGGCAAATGCCACCGCTGGCGCAGCTACCGCGGCTGAAGCTCACGGCGCTCGATCGCGGCTGGCTACTGGTTCTACGCGCCTACCTGCTGGTGGCCGTCGTGATGGTCATCGTGCGGGTCATCCAGCTAACGCGGCATCTGTAACCGATCCTTAAGAGAATCAGGCGATGACTTACGCAACCCGACTCATTGTATCGAGCATCCTCCTGGTTCTGGCCTGCCCGGCGTACTCCGCGGAAGACACGGACCGATTCGCGTGGCATTTCCAGGCCACCTACGTGCAACAGCACGTGGATCACTTCGAAGCGCCCTACTCGGGTGGAAATAGTCTGACGCCCAACCAGTCCCAGCAGACGGCCGATGCCACGTTGTACGCGGGCGCACGGCTATGGCAAGGCGCGGAGCTCTGGATCAACCCGGAACTGGACCAGGGATTCGGTCTCAACGACACGACGGGACTTGCGGGCTTTTCAAGCGGCGAGGCCTACAAGGTCGGCCGCTCCAAGCCCTACCTTCGCTGGCAACGTGTCTTTGTGCGTCAGACATGGAGTCTTGCGGGCGAGAGCTCGGCCGTCGAAGCCGGCCCCAACCAATTCTCCGGAGAGATCTCCACGAACCGATTTGTGCTAACCGTCGGCAAGTTCGGCGTGGGAGACGTCTTCGACACCAATCGCTACGCACACGACCCGCGCGGGGACTTCCTCAACTGGTCGATTATCGATACCGGGAGCTTCGACTATGCGGCCGACGCCTGGGGATACACCGTCGGTGCGGCACTGGAGTGGTATCGCGGCGCCTGGACGCTGAGGGGTGGCTTCTTTGACGTTTCCGATGTGCCGAACAGCCCGCATCTCGAACCCGGCTTCGATGAATTCCAGTGGATCGCCGAGCTTGAACGGCGCTTTTCGGTTGGGGGGCATCCGGGCAAGGTCGCCGCAACCGCCTTCTCCACCTACGCGCGGATGGCGCTGCTCGCTGATGCGATCGCCTGGGGCGCCGCCCACGGCACCGCGCCGGATCCGGCGCCCGTTCGGCAGGCTCGCGAGCGGCAAGGTGTGTCGCTCAACGTGGAGCAGGAGGTTCGCGAGGGCGTCGGTCTGTTCCTGCGGGCGGGAACCTCGGCCGGCAACGTGGAAACCTACGACTTCACCGACATCGATCATTCATTGGCTGCCGGCATGTCGATCGGCACTGCGCACTGGGATAGCGCCAGGGACACCGTGGGTCTCGCGTTCGTGGTCAACGGAATCTCTCCGGAGCGCCGCCGCTATCCTTGCCGCCGGAGGGCTCGGCGTGCTTGTCGGCGATGGCCAATTGCCACACGCGGGCAACGAGCAGATCGCCGAGGCGTATTACGACCCTATGTGCGTTCAAACCAATTCTGATCACGCTCGACTTCCAGCGAGTGCAGAACCCCGCATACAACCGCGATCGGGGACCGGCGTCCATTGTCGCATTGCGCTTTCATGTGCAGGTGTAGAAGGAAATGGGGACGTAGGTATGGTTTGCCCATCTGGTTTATCCATCTGAGCAATCTCGCGATTTCGGATTTCCGAAGAAAACACGCGTTCGAACGACAGTCGCTTTTAACTTTGGCGCGTGAACCCGGATCACACTCGCGACCGTGTTCGAGCACACACGCTTGCGATTTTGTATTTTCAAATAGTGCGCGCTTGATTTACTCGCCTACTCCGGCGCGGGAACAATCGCGCTCCATCCCGAGTGCATTTCCTCGCGGAGCAAAGTCGTTCGTCGTGGTGACGATCTGATTGTTAATTGCGCGAACGACGCAGCCAAAATGACGAGCACACAATACGTGCGCCAAAGTCATGCTAGAAACTACTTTAAGTAGTTTTTGTAATGCACTAATTTGGTGGGGACAACTGGAGCGGAAGGGGATCTAACTTGCCGCTTACGCTATGATTTTATTAACGATTTTTCCGCACGTTCTTAACCTACCCTACTCGGTACCCCAAATGCCACATTATTGAAATAATTTAGTTTTTGGCGTTCTGCCTGGTCCCTGATTTTCAGCGTTTTCGTCACTATGCGAATCTGCTCGCTACTCGGTCCCGCCCTCTGGCGCTATGTTCGCTTGCGCACAGAGCGAGGGTCCGTCACACACCAGACTCGCCTGATCGAACTACTTATGTAAATTCGGCCTTCCAGACACTAGGTTGATGCGAAGAGGCAGCGCGTTTACGGATGAACGCGCTGCCTTAACGCCACTAGCCGCGCCGTCCATCGGGCGAACGACTCAATTCAATCGACCCCGCGCTCGCCTCAAACTTGAAAGTCACTCTGGCAGGGTCGGGATCCTGACCATGAACTCGCTGCCGCGGCCAAGTCCGTCGCTCGCAGCCGCAACCTTTCCTCCGTGTAATTCTACAAGCTGACGCACCAGCGCGAGTCCGACGCCTAAACCCGCCTTAGAGCGCGGATCGGCCGAATTAACCTGCCTGAAGAGTTCGAAGATCCCGGACAGCGAATCTGCCTCGATGCCGATCCCTGAGTCACGTATCCGTATTATCGCCTCCCCTCCTTCCATGTACATCCAGGCCGTTAACTCACCGCCTTTGTCCGTATATCTTGAGGCGTTGGAGATCAGGTTCACAAACACCTGCTCTAAGCGACGCATGTCGCCCATTATCCATGCACTTTCTCCAGGCAATCGGCTATGCAAGCGCTGGTTGCGTCCTTCAACGTCCGACTGAAGTGTCTCAATAGCGTTGGTGACGGCGACACGAAGGTCCATTCGCTCGCTATGCAGGTTTAGCAATCCATTGGAGACCCGGGAGACGTCCAGCACCTCCTCGACAAGCTGCGTCATGCGCAGAAGTTGTCGCTCGATCAGCGTCTGTAAGGGAAGCAGCGGGCCGCCCGTATGTTGACGTAGAAGTCCGACGGCGTAGCCCATTGCACACAGCGGGCTGCGCAGTTCGTGAGACAGCAACGCCAGGAACTGATCCTTTTGCCGATTTGCGGCCGTGAGTTCCTGCAACTGCGCGAGCAGCAGCGATGAATCCTTCGCCGTCTTAAGTGTGGGTGCCTCGGAATTCCATGCCGACCCCAACTCAGATGCACTAACGGGGTGCGCCTGGATGGCACGAATCGGCAAGGCCTGCTCAGCCTGGCGCGCGCCTTCGTGAGCATAGATTGTCCGAAGTCCCGTGGCGCTCTGGAAAGAACCCTCACGAATATGATTGACCACGCCGTATCCGACTCGGGCGGGGGCGGGCCGTGGGGCATTCCGGCGGCCGATGCTAAGCGTAACGTGCATACGATTGTTTGGATTGTGCATAAATCCTCCAAACCGCCTGGTTGTGGATCGCCGGAAATCGTGGAGGATAAATGGGGGGACTAATTCCTAAGCTGCGCCTTGGCATGGCGTTGTTCTGTTCGGTATGCCACATAGCGACCCAGGGGCTCCTAGTGAGGTCTACCGCGTTGTTGCAGCCGCAGATCAGCGTGCCGAGGTGGCGCTCGGAGCCGAGCGCATCAGTGTAATGTTCGCCAGCGGAGTGGATGCGGCGACCGCCAATCGCCGATGATCCGCAGATTCACGAGGAGTGCGAGACGACCCGCGGACCGGTTGGCTCAGGGTCTCGCGGAGCCGCCGAGGGCTTGGTGCTTTACGCGTACCGGTAGCAGCCGGTCGGATTCCCTTTTTACGACCGCGTAGCACTCGCAGGAGAGCCGTTCTAGTTGGGGCCTGTCGAGCACCGTGATGTGCCCACGGCTGTACCGAATCACCCCAAGATTCTGCAGCTTGCCGGCAGCTTCCGTGACTCCCTCCCGACGAACACCCAGCATATTGGCAATGAGCTCCTGGGTCATAGTCAATTTATCGGATGACAGCCGGTCCAGCGATAGCAGCAGCCAGCGGCACAGCTGCTGATCCACCGTGTGATGTCGATTGCAGACGGCGGTTTGCGCCATCTGGGTCAACAGCGCCTGCGTGTAGCGCAAGAGAATGTGCAGCAGATCGCCGTGACGCTCGAACTCCTGTTTGAGTCGCCGTCCCGTCAAGCGATACGCAGACCCAGCGCTCTGCACAATGGCCCGGTTTGTTGTCGTTTCACCGCCCATAAAGAGCGCAACGCCAATCGCGCCCTCGTTACCGACGATAGAGATCTCGGCAGACGCCCCGTTCGCCAGCACGTAAAGAAGCGAGACAATCGAGTCAGTCGGAAAATATATGTGCCGCAGGGTATCGCCGGATTCGTATAAAACCGTGCCAAGCGGCAGCTCAACCAGCTTCAGATGCGGAAACAGCCGCTCGCGCTCTGGCGGCGGCAGGGCGTCGAGAATGTGATTTTGGAGCGGCGAAGGGGGGGGGGCATTAGCCGCCTCGGAGACAGGACCCCCACACTCTAGCCCGTTTTCATCCTCTATGTACGATATCGAACATAGCAGGCGCTCCATGGCTCACGCGACCCTGTCCAGCCCCGGCTAACTGTACTGGACTCACTCGTTTCGGCCCTGGCAGTGAGTCTTCAACGTCACGGCAATTGCCGTGGGTCAGCCGATGGAGCCGTCTGGATACTGCGCTCGCTTGAAGGCGGCCTGGATGACCCGGTAGCACGAGCACGACGCGGCCTTGAGGCCCCTCAGATCCAGTATTTGGATCTCGCCGCGCCGATACTCAATCAGATTACGTCGCTTGAACGCACTGGCAGCAGCCGTAACGCCCTCGCGGCGCGTGCCCAGCATGTGTGCCAGGAATTCATGGGTGAGCGGAAATTGGTCGGACTTGACTCGATCACGGGTCATCAGCAGCCAGCGCGCCAGGCGCGGTTCGGCTTCATGGAAGCGGTTGCAAGCGGCGGTCTGCGAAATCTGCGCCATGAGTGCATACATGTACCGATATAGCGCCTCCTGCAGGGGCGGGTTGCGATCGAATTCGACGCGAAAGGGCACGGCGGCCATTCGTAGTGCCCCACCGCCGCCCTGCACTAGTGCTCGGACACCGGAAACCCCTATTCCCAGAATAAATGGCATGCCAGCCATCCCCTCATAACCCACCATTCCGACCTCCAGGGAGCGGCGGTTGTCCACTGCAGTCAGCAGGGAAATCAGGCAGTCAAGCGGGAAATAGACGTAGCGGATCGCTTTCCCGGGTTCGTATAGCACCTGCCCGAATTTCAGACTCACGGGTTGCAGCGTCGACTGAAGCCGCGCCAGCGAGGCGGGAGGGAGACTGGCCAAGACCGTATTCTTCACGGCATTGTGTCTTGCCATCGTCTCAATATCGGTCTGCATAAATGATCACCGGTGCACCGCTCCATGTCCGACTTGGGGCGAAGAGACAGGAGTTTTGCCGGCGGCCACCGCACCGGCTAAGAGGTTTGGCCTCAGACTGACAGCGCCACCGCGGCCTGGATTGTCCGGCGCAACAATTTCCGTGTATTCAGGAGGGCATCCCCTCACATTGAAGTGCAGCCCACATCGTTGTGAGAAAGAGCGCAGCGCCGAGCACTTGCACGATCACGTTTATCTTCTCCGATGCAATCTTGCCGAGGCACAGCGAGCGCTGGGTAAGAAAATCGCTCAGACGCCAGCTATTGACGCATTACGAAGCGCCCAGTCAATCCCGCCGAGCTCGACTGTCCCGCAAGCCAGAACAAGACTCTGTGCGGTACCGTACTCAACTGCCGCAGCTTCCCTTGTTGCGGCTACCTCCACTCACCAGGTAACGATTGGCGGTGAGCTGCCTCTACCTTGGAACGCGGCGATCCGACCTTTCGCTGCAGCCCGTCCGAACCTGCGGCGAGGGGAGTTTCAAAGGCCCGTCCCGAATGACGTGACCTCTTGGATAAAACTGTCTTCCGGGCGGGGGCCGACCTGGGCCAAGCTGCTCGCAGCGCAGCTACAGGTCTAGGCCGAATTGTACTGATTCTCAAATGTCCGCTACCGCACGGACCGCCACACCGCACCCCTGCTTGAATGCATCCCGGGAGGGTTCTGATGGTCCAGAGCCTGGCATCACAAAACGTACTGCTGATCGAAGACGATCCCGCGTCTGCCGGGGCGATTCGGGAGGCGTTGACGTATTCCGGCAACGCTGTCTTTACTATCAACTGGGTAAGGGGTTGTCATGAGGGTGTCGAGCAACTGACCCTGCACAGGCAGCAAGGCGCCAACGGCATAGCCGCCGTAATTACTGAACTTTTCTTACCGGACTGCAGCGGAATCGAGACCTTCGATCGCCTGTTTCAAGCAGCACCCCAGATTCCTGTTCTCGTTCTCAGCGCTTCACAACACGAGCCTGTGGCGAAGCTGGCCGTGCAGCATGGAGCGCAAGAATATCTGTCAAAAGATTGCCTCGACGTAAACTCGCTGCCGAAGATCCTCGGCAACATGATGCAGCGCGCCGCGAATGTCGAGGCGCTATTTGAGGAGAAGGAGCGCGCGCAGGTCACGCTCAATTCGATCGGTGACGCAGTCATGAGCACTGATGCGTCGGGCCGGGTTACTTATCTGAATACTGTCGCCGTACGCATGACTGGCTGGCCGCTCGAGGAGGCCGCTGGTCGTCCGGTCGATGAAGTCTTTCGTATTGTTGACGCCTCGACTCGTGAGGTAGCGCCCAATCCGATGGGATTGGCGATTGAGCAAGACAAGACTGTTTCCCTCGCTCCGAACTGCGTTCTGATCCGGCGTGACGGAGTTGAAACCGCTGTCGAGGATTCAACATCACCGATCCATGACCGTCAGGGCCGAGTAACCGGCGCTGTGATGGTCTTTCACGACGTGAGCGCCACACGGGCGCTATCGATCAGAATGTCTCATATGGCTCAGCACGACGCTCTAACCGATCTGCCGAACAGGCTCACGCTTAAAGACCGGCTGACTCAGTCAATGGCGATGGCTCACCGGCATGGGAAACAACTGGCTGTGCTTTTTCTGGACTTGGATTCATTCAAGCACATCAACGATGGCCTCGGTCATGATGTGGGCGATGGCTTGCTGCGCTGCGTGGCACGCCGCCTACTCACTTGCGTGCGCAGCTCCGACACTGTAAGCCGGCTGGGTGGCGATGAATTTGTGGTCCTGTTGTCTGAGGTTACAGACGCTCAGGACGCGGCAATCTGCGCTCAAAAAATACTAGTAGCGCTAAGCGCGCCCTACCGCATTGACGGACACGAACTGCAACTCACCGCAAGCATTGGCATCGGCGCCTATCCCACTGATGGCACGGACGCTGAGACCCTAATGAAGCAGGCGGACTGTGCCATGTACCATGCCAAGGGCGTCGGTGGGAACAATTATCAGTTCTTTGAGCCCACCATGACCGCCCGCGCGCGAGAGCTGCAGACTCTAGAGCAAGGATTGCGCGAAGCCCTGGACCGACAACAATTTGTATTGCATTACCAGCCCATATTGGACTTGGAGACTGGAGTGATAAGCGGCGTCGAAGCGCTCATCCGCTGGCATCATCCGCGTCTCGGCCTCATTTCTCCGGGGCAATTCTTGCCGCTTGCAGAAGAGACTGGATTGATCGTGGACATCGGCGAATGGAGCCTGCGTGAAGCGTGTCGACAGGCGCGCGCCTGGCAAGATGCTCACCTAACGCCAGTGCGTCTCTCGACCAACGTGTCTGCCGTGGAGCTAGGGGACAAGAGGTTTGTTGCAAGAGTGCGTTCAATTCTCGCGGAAACTGGCCTTGCACCCTCCTATCTGGAACTCGAACTGACCGAGACTTTCCTAATGCAGGATTCGCAGGCAGTTGCCACAGTGCTGCGCGCGCTGAAGGACGTTGGCGTTCATATTGCCCTGGATGATTTCGGCACAGGCTATTCGAGCCTGAGCCATTTGCGCCGCTTTCCAGTCGATACTCTGAAGATCGACGGAGCATTCGTGCGCAATCTCGACTCCAATGCTCAGGGCGCCATTATCGTCGGCCTCGTCATCGACATGGGGAAACGACTACACATGCGAGTGGTGGCCGAGGGCGTGGAGACGTCAGAGCAGCTCGAAGCCCTTAGGGGCTTAGGCTGCTCTCTGGGCCAAGGGAACTATTTTAATTCGCCGGCAGACAGCGCGGAGTACACGCATTTTCTGCAGGACTACGCAGCGGACCCGCATGCGTGGGAGGTCAAACGGAGTCGCCGAGTGCCACCCAGGCGCAGTCATGGCAAGCGCTTACCTCAGGGCGTCCTTCCACCTTCACGCAAGCTGCAGTGAGGTCGGCACCGTCAACGCCGACGCGGTCGCACAGGTAGCCGCGCCGAGTTCGTTGTCCTTACCCGGGTGCAGCGTTGGTTCGGCGGCCGAAGGCTTGCCGCCAGTCAGGCGTTCGCTCCCGAGTCTTTTCCAGCCTCGACGTCGCCACAGGCAGCCCTGACCTGACCAGGGCATTTTCGTACTTGCCGATTCTCATCTGCAAATCAGCCGCCCACCATGCAGTGGCGGTCGGTAGTCGGCGCGGTCGCGCAGTAGGCTTCTGCTTCACACCCTACGCAGCAAGAAGACAATGATGGCGATCACCAGAATGGCTCCGAGTATCCCGCCGCCAATGTACATGTGAGTCTCCTAGTAAGGTCAGACGCCTAGTAGGGCATACAAAACACCAACCGTCGGGGCGCTACCGCACATACGGTAGTTCGGGCTGGGACCGAACCATCCACCGCGATAACCGCGACCGTCCGATGACTCACGGGGCGGCACGGAAACGACGTTCCGTTTTGGGTCGGGATCAAATCATCGACCTGTGTCTGAGCCTCAGAGAACTGCCGGCGTCGCCACGCTGATGAACTGCGCGACGCTCGTCGGACAGTCAATGCGGGGATACGGTGTCTTGGGTCGGGATCACACCCGCGACCGTGTTCGAACACGCACGCTTGCGATCTTCTATTTTCAAATAGTGCGCGCTTGATTTACCCGCCTACTGTGGCGTGGGAGCAATCGCGGTCCATCCCGCGTGCATTCCTCGCGGAGCAAAGTCGTTGTCGTGGTGACGATCTGATTGTTGATTGCGCGAACATCGCAGCCAAAACGAAGAGCACACCACATGCGCTAAAATCATGCTAGAAACTACTTTAAGTAGTGTTTCAATAGTATATGATTTGGTGGGGAAAACTGGAGCGGAAGGGGATCGAACCCTCGACCTTCGCATTGCGAACGCGACGCTCTCCCAACTGAGCTACCGCCCCACCGCAAGGCGCGCGATTCTAGCATCGCGTCCGGGCAGGTCCAATCAAGTTTTAGCCACCTGCACCGGATGTGGCTATTATCGGGTCTGACGGCGATTTCCTGACGGATCGGAGACCACGCCATGCTTGCGATTGGCGGCCGCGCACCCGAATTCACCCTTTCGGACCAGACCGATCAGAACGTGTCGCTCAGCACGCTGCTGCGGCACGGGCCGCTGATCCTGTACTTCTACCCGGCGGACTTCACCCCCGGGTGCACCAAAGAGGCGTGTTCGATCCGTGATCTGCACGGCGAGATCCAGCAGGCCGGGCTGGACGTCGCGGGCATCAGTCCGCAATCGCCGGCAACCCATCGCTCGTTCCGCGAGAAATATCAGCTGCCGTTCACCCTGCTGTCAGATCCGGACAAATTCGTCATCCGCATGTACGACTTGCTCGGTCCGCTCGGCTTTGGCGTGCGGCGCGCAACCTACCTGATAGACCAGGCGCGCTACATCAGAGCCGCGGTGCTGGCGGACTTCCGCATCTCGCAGCACAGCGAGTTCATCCGCCGGGCTGTGGCGCTGAGTACGGGCGCAGCCCGCCCGGCGTGAGGGGTGCTTAGAAGTCGATCCGCAGCAACTGAGCGTGACCGAAGCTCGGGATGCTCACGATGTGCAGCGCATCCGGGTCACTGGCCACTGCCCGTGCGGCGTTTGCGCCCGCCAGTACCTGCGCCATCTGCGCTACGCTGTCGCCGGCGCCGACCACCAGCACCCTCCCGCCCCCATGTTCGCGCAGCACCCGCGCGGCGGCCGCGCCGATCTCACCCGAACTGAAGATGACCGGCGCACGGTGCAGACGCTCGGCGAGCGGCGCCACGGTTTGCTGGGCGCGCCGGTCGTCGCTTGCGTAGATGGCCTCGAGGCCTAAGGCGCTGCCGCCCTCGCCAAACAGGCGCGCCAGCCGCTGTGCCCGCGCCTCGCCGTCGGGTGAGACCGGCGGATCGGCGATGGTGCCGGGTTGACGGTCGGGCGAGCGTACCAGCACCACCAGGGTGGTACCCGCGCTGCGATAGGCGCTCCACGCGATCGCCCCCACGGTGACCGCGGCCAGCAGGATCAGCCACAACGGGGCAAGAAATGGGCGGCGGTGGCGCGTGACAGCGGGAGCTTCCATGGGGCGCAATCATATAGTGTCGCCCCCCAGCCCAAGCACCCCGAGGCGCGCGAAGTTTGCCCCGGCGCGCAATTTGTGGGCCGGGTCTGTAATCTCCCCTACCCAGGACGGACTGCCAGCCCGGAGAACTCATTGGCACAAGGTGGGCAAACCACTGTTATCCAAAGGATCCTCGAGCGTCGCGCGGGGCGGCCGCCCAGCAGCACCGAGGAGACCACGGCCAGCATCGCGGTCCTGCTGCGGGTGGTCCCGCCACCGAAGGCACTGCTGGTGTGCCTGGACACGGTCCTGCGGCAGCAGCTCGAGCGCACGATCACCTCGGACACCCTCGACTACGAGTCGGTGGCCGACGAAACCGAGGCGCTCAGGCGCTTCCTGCAGGACTTCCGCCCCGTCGTGCTGACCGACTCCCTGGAGATGGTGCGCAAGCTGCGCACGCGTGCGCAGGAGCGCACGCCGTTCATCGTGTTCTTCGCCGAGCTGGACGATGCCGCCGAGCGTGAGGCGGGTCTTGCGGCCGGGGCCGACGAGTGCGTGGGCCGGCGCTCCTCGGCGCGCGAGATCGAGGCGCGCATCGGCTCGGCGCGCCGCATCGCGGAACTTGAAACCGTACTGCGCATCACGCTGGCGGAAAACCGCAAGCTGTCGGCAACGGACGACCTCACGCGAGTCGCAAGCCGGCGCTTCTTCAGCAAGAACTTCCCGCGCGAGATCGAGCGCGCTGCGCGCTATGGCCGCGGCCTGTCCCTGGTGCTGTGTGATATCGATTTCTTCAAGAAACTCAACGACACGCACGGTCACGCCGGCGGGGACCAGGTGCTGCGCCAGTTCGCGATGCGGCTGCAGCACAACCTGCGGCGCGGCGTTGACTGGGTGGCACGCATCGGCGGCGAGGAGTTTGCCATCGTGCTGCCCGAGACCGCCTACGAGCAGGCGCTGGAGGTCGCGCGCAAACTGCGCACCGCGGTGGGCAGTGCGCCGTACAGCTACGACGGCAAGGCGGTCTCAGTCACCGCCAGCTTCGGGTTGTGTGGCCTCAACCGCGTTCCGGCCGGGGAGCGCCTGCTCGCACAGCGCGTCCTCAAGATCGCAGACGCCGCGCTCTACCGCAGCAAGCACGGTGGACGCAATCGCGTGACGGCGACCATGTTCGGCGGCGAGCCCTAAACCCAGTCCAGAGTGCTGCGTTGCGCGCCATGCTGGCGAAAGTGCACGCACCTTGACGCAAGCCCTTGCCGGGGCTCGGGCTTTGCCTTGGTGGGGGCCCTCTGTCCACATAGTTATGCACAAAATCTGTGGATAACTGCGTGGGGTGGCAACTCCCTGATGCTTGTGTGAGACTGGCTTGGTTAATCCCTTCGCAGGCCCGCAGATGAAGAAGACAGGCAGCGAACCGGCCCCCGCCGACGCCTCCGGGCGCGCACGACTCCTGGCGGAAGTAGCCAAGCAGCGCGTGCGCATCGCCAAGGACGAACTCAAGCGGGCGCGCAAGCGCCTGAAGGAAGCCAAGCGCGAGGCCCGGCGCGCCCGCAAGAGTGCCGCGCAGGCCCGCAAGGAGTGGAAGCGCGCGCGCCGCGCCAACAAGGGCAGCGCGACCAAGGCGCGCAAGATAGCGGCCAAGAAGGCTGGTGCGGCGAAGAAGAGCCTCGTTAAAGCGAAGCGCAGCCGCACGGCCATCCTGATTGCAAAGAAGAAGAGCGCGCGCCGCAGCACAGCGCGCGCCCGGGTTCAAACGCAGCGGCGTGTGGCTCTCGCCAGGCGCGCTGCACGCAGGCCGCGCATTGCTGCGCGTCCGGCCAAACCGGTCGTGGTCCGCAGGCCCGCACCCCGGAGGCGTCCGGCGGCCACGCGCCCTGCGGTTGCGGCGAGCCCCGTGACGCGCCCGGCCACGCAGGCGCCGCCGCCGCGTCCGCCTACCCCCGAGCCGCAGCCGGCCGTGCCGGTAGCCGGCGGCTCGGACAAGGCGCCCTGAAGGCACCCGTTCACGCACTGGGAAAGGACGGAATGCTAGAGAACGCTACCCAGGCGGTCGCCGGGGCCAAGTCCCGCGGCGCGCTCACCTCGCCCTCCAGCTCGCGCATGCTGGCCAGTTACCTCGCGGATATCGAGCAGATGCTCGATGAGCAGCGCTGGGATGCCGCGCTGCGTGATGCCGCCGACCTGCCGCGGATCGTCGTGGCGCTGAGTGACCCCTTGATGCGCGCCTCCGGTGAGGAAGTGGCCGAGTGGTGCACCCGCTGGATCACGGCAGGGCATCCGGCCGCCGGTGCCGCACAACAGATGGCCGACCGCGCAGGCACTCCCACGCCGCTGCAACTGAACCCTGGCAGCGCGGAACCCGCCGTCCCCACCTCCTCCCTGCGGCGGCTGCAGCTGAGACGCCACGCGCGCTCGCGACCGCGCGGTTTTGTCGCGGGCCCCGATGAGTCCGTAGATCCCCAGGCTGCAGAAGCGGTGCAGGCCGGGCGCACCCTGGTCGAGGCGACCCGCCGCTGGTATGCCCGCAGTGGCGTACACGATGGGACCGTGCAGACCAACCTCGCCCGCCTCGCAGTTCTGCGTTAGCCATCCCCCTGGTGTTGCGCCGGCGCAGCATTCGCGCGCCGGTGAGTCGCGTTGAGCCTTCGCAGCCCCCGTCTGAACGTGCATTCAATGGGCCCGTTCCCACCGATAGCACTCGTTTCTCTTCCTATCTGACTGTTATTGCACGGTTTATGCGCGAGGATATGCGCTCCTTGCGTCCCATGAAGCCATAATGGAATATAGGCGCGCCAGGGGAAGTACAAGGATTGAGTGCGCGTTCAATGCCTCACTCAGGCGCCCTCACAAGAATGTCCGCCACACCACGCAGCGTGCGCCCGCCCCTGCGGGTGGGCGTCGTGCTGGCCCATCAGTTCACCCTCTCCGCATTTGCAGTGTTCATCGATCACCTGCGCTTGGCCGCTGATGAGGGTGACCGCAGTCGCCCGCTGCATGTGCAGTGGTCGATCATGTCCGGCCGTACGGAGGCCATCACCGCCAGCTGCGGAGTACTGATCCAGCCGACCAGTGCACTGGTGGCGCCGCAGTTGCTCGACTACGTGGTGGTGATCGGCGGCCTGCTGCACGCCGGCGCGCAGATCGATGAGGCCACCGCGCGCTACCTGCGCGAGGCCGACGCGGCCGAGGTTCCCCTGATCGGAATCTGCACGGGCAGCTTCGTGTTGTGCCGCACGGGCCTGATGAAGGGGCGGCGCTCGTGCGTGAGCTGGTACCACTACCAGGACTTCCTCGAGGCATTCCCGAATCAGGATGTTATTGCCGACCGGTTGTTCCTCGTGGACGGCCCGCGCATCACCTGTGCCGGGGGCGCCGGCGCGGCGGCCCTGGCCACCTATCTCATTGAGCAGCATCTCGGGCGTGCCGTGGCCCAGAAGGCCAGCCAGGTGCTGCTGTTCGACCGCCCGGGTTCCGGAAGCGATGCACAGCCGCACCCGCCTCTATCCGAAACGGTCAGCGAGCCGCGTGTGCGCCGTGCGCTGCTGCTGATGGAGCAGAACCTTGCCCGTCCCATCGCCGTCGCGGCCGTCGCCGCGGAGCTGGGTCTGTCGGCGCGCCAGCTCGAGCGCTTGTGCCGCCAGCATGTCGGCATGGGGCCGGCATCGCTGTACCGGCAGCTGCGCATGCGCTACGCGAACTGGCTGATCGAGAACACCGACCGCTCGGTGACCGACATCGCCAACGAGGCCGGCTTCGCCGACTGTGCGCATTTCTCGCGCCAGTTCAAGGACGCCTATGGCCTGTCACCCTCCACGCGCCGCCTGCAGCCGCAGCGCGTCGGGGGCGGCGATGCCGCACGCGCCCGGGTGTTCGAGTGAGGAGCGCCGGAGTGGCTGCGCTGCGTTGCGCGGCCTGACACAGAATCGAATTCGCATCGCCGGGGCAGCAGCTGCCGCGGCGCAAATTAAAGTCCGAAGGGGTCAAGCATGAATCCGAAGATCACGTATGCGGTGGCGGCCATCCTGGCAGGCGCCTCATGCGCCGCGGCGAGCACGGCACGGGCAGCCGATACCAGCACCACGGCCACCGAAACCAATTCGGAAGGCCTGGTGGAGATCACCGTCACCGCCGAGCGTCGCTCGCAAAGCATGCAGGACGTGCCGATCTCGATGCAGGCCTTCACGGGGCAGACCCTCGAGCAGCTGAACGTCTCGACCCTGGATGATTACATCAAGTATCTGCCCAACGTCTCCACCGCCAACAACGGCCCGGGTCAGAACGAGATCTTCATGCGCGGCCTGAGCGCCGGCTCGCAGCCCAGCCAGGGCAGCGGCTCGACCGGCCTGTGGCCCAACGTCGCCATCTACCTGGACAACCAGTCCGGACAGCTGCCGAACCGCAACCTCGACATCTATACGGCGGACCTGGATCGCATCGAGGTCCTCGCCGGGCCGCAGGGCACCCTGTACGGGGCCGGCGCCGAGGCGGGCGTCATCCGCTACATCACCAACCAGCCCAAGCTCGACACCTTCGAGGCGAATTTCAAGGCCGGCTACAGCACCACGGCCGGCGGTGACCCCAACGCCGATATCACCGGGGTGATGAACTTCCCGCTGATCGCCGACAAGATGGCCGCGCGCGTGGTGATCTATAACGACCGCCGCGGCGGCTACATCGATAACGTGCCGGCGACCTTCACGCGCAAGAACACCGATATCGGCATCCACTACGCCCAGTACCCGGCGGTGAACGGGGTGTGCCCCGACGGCCTGCCGAATAACGGCTGGTGCGTGCCGCCGGGCAGCACGCAGATCACCAACGCGGGCGTGTCGGGGAACAACATCAATCCGGTGACCTACACCGGGGCGCGGGCAGAACTGCTCTACAAGTTCAACGACGACTGGGACGCGCTCATCACGCAGTCCTACCAGAACATGGACTCGAAGGGGGTGTTCTACCAGCAGCCGACCTCCTCCGACGGTGCCCCGCTGCAGCCGCTGCAGGTCACCCTCTTTAACCCCTCCTACGACAAGGACAAATTCGAGAGCACCGCCTGGACCCTGAACGGTAAGTTCGGGCCGATCAAGGCGGTGTACACCGGCGGCTACCTCATACGTCACGTGGACCAGGTGGGTGACTACACCAACTACGCGCGCGGCTACTACGCGGACTACTATCAGTGCTACGGGCCCGGCTCCTACACCCCGAACCTGCCTTCCAAGTGCTTCTCCCCCAGCGCCACCTGGCGCAGCGAGGAGAAGAACACGCACCAGCAGCACGAGCTGCGCTTCAGCACCCCGGATGAGTGGCGGCTGCGCGCCATTGCCGGTGCGTTCTGGGAGGACAACAAACTGTACGACCAGACCGGCTGGCTGTACAAGAACGTCCCGTCCTGCACCGCGGACAGCGGTGCGGGCAATACCGGCTGCTTCACCAACATCGGCACGGCGCCCGGCTCGACGGTGGTCAACCCGGGCGTGCAGGGGGACCACGTCTCCTTCTACCAGGACACCGTGCGCGAGACCAAGCAGACGGCCTTCTTCGCCTCCGTGGATTTCGACATCCTGCCGAAAGTACTCACCGTCACCGTCGGCACGCGCCACTTCAAGTTCGACAACTCCTCGGCCGGCAGCGTCTCGGGCAGCTTCTTCTGCTTCCAGGCCGGCGTCCCCCCGACCGGATGCCTGGGCGCCAACTACGACCTCAACGCCCAGCACCTGAAGGACTCGGAGTCCGGTAACAAGAGCCGCGCCAACCTCACCTGGCACGTCACCCCGGACACCATGCTGTACTACACCTTCTCGCAGGGTTTCCGTCCCGGTGGCTTCAACCAGAACGGCGGTGCCCAGCACATCTACGGGCCCGACGGTCAGCTGCAGTACCAGATCCCCAGCTCCTACCAGTCCGACAAGCTGACCAACAACGAGATCGGCTGGAAGACCGAGTTCTTCAACCACCGCCTGCAGTGGAACGGTGCGGTGTACCGCGAAGAGTGGGACAACGTGCAGGTGGCCTTCTTCGACCCCGGCCTGGTGGGCAACATCTTCTATAACACCAACGGTCAGAATTTCCGCATCAAGGGCATCGAGACTTCCCTCGTCGCCCGCATCACCAGCGGGCTCACCGTGCAGGGGGCGGCCGCCTGGAACTCCAGCGAGCAGACCAACTCGCCACAGCTGATCGGCAACATCCCGGGGACTTCGGCCTTCGGCAAGCCTATCACCCTGACCTGCGACAGCAGTGGCGCGAGCTGCGCCTCGGTCGGCAATCCCTACGGCCCGGAAGGCTCCCCGAGCGCCAACGCGCCGCCGGTGCAGTACAGCCTGCGCGCGCGCTACGACTGGGCGATCAACGCGTACAACCCGTTCGTGCAGGTGGGCGCGACCCACACCGGGCACTCGTACACGCAGGCCGGCGCCAACCCGCCGATCGCCGACAACGGTCAGATCAGCACCGGCAGGCTGCGCTTCGAGAACCCGGCCTACACCACGTGGGACGCCTCGTGCGGGGTCTCCAAGGATGCCTGGACCGCCACCCTGTTCGGGCAGAACCTCAGCAACTCGAACAAGAGCGTGTTCGTGAGCACCGACCAGTTCATCGTGGCCCAGACACCGCTGCGGCCCCGCATCATTGGCGCCACGCTCGCCTACCAGTTCTGAGGGGCATGTCATGGCCGGCTTCGCCCCGCGGGTGAAGCCGGTCATGGCACGCCTGCCGGAAGCTTCTCCAGCCGATGCCGGCGCGCGCCAGCCGCGCGGCTGCACGCTGCGCGCGCCCGCACGTGCTGCGGCGCGTCCACGATGAACGCCGCGTCTCCCGTGGAGCTGGAGGTCCGGCGCCTGCGCGCCCTCGCCGCGGAGGGGAAGTTCGCTCCCCTCCTGCAGGGCACCCAGGTGCTGCTCGGCCAGGTTCCGGAGAACCGCGACGTACTGCTGCTGCACGCCCTTGCCCAGCGGCAGCTGCGCGACATCCCCGCCGCCCTCGCCACGCTCGGTGTGCTCGAGCGGCTGTACCCGCGCTGCAGCCGCCTCTTCCAGGAGCGCGGCCAGTGCCACGTGGCCCTGCGCCAGGCGCCCGAGGCGATCACGGCTTTCCTGCGCGCCGTGCACATCAACCCGGCGCTGCCGGTGAGCTGGAGCATGCTCGAGGGTCTGTACCGCATGGCCGGGCAGCCGCAGGAATCGGCCCAGGCGGCCGCCCATGTGGCGACCCTCGCCAAGCTGCCGCCCGAGGTGGTCACCGCGACGGCACTGTTCTCGGACGGCGAGTTCGCCGAGGCGGAAATCCTCATCCGCGCCTTCCTGGTGCGACACGGCCACCATGTCGAGGCCATGCGCCTGTTGGCACGCCTGGGCATCGAGCGCGACGCGCTCGATGACGCGCAGCTGCTGCTCGAGGGAGTCCTCGACGTGGCCCCCGAGTACGACGCGGCACGATTCGAGTATGCCCAGGTGCTCAGCAAGCGCCAGATGCACCAGCAGGCCCAGGAGCAGGTCGAGAAGCTCCTCGCTGCTGACCCGGACAACCGCAATTACCGCACGCTGCACGCCATGACCTGCATCGGCCTGGGGCAGAACGAGCGCGCCGTAGAGCTGTACCGGGGCCTGTTGCACGATGCCCCGCGACCCGCGGAGCTGCACCTGTCGATTGCCCACTCGCTGAAGACCCTGGGACAGCGCGCGGCGGCGATCGCCGAGTACCGCAAGGCGGCGACGGTGCGCGCCGGCTACGGGGAGGCCTACTGGAGCCTGGCGAACCTCAAGACCTACCGGTTCGAGGACAGCGAGCTGGCCACCATGCGCGCGGCCGAGGCCAGCCCCGAGACCTCGCTCGCCGATCGCTACCACCTGTGCTTCGCGCTCGGCAAGGCGCTCGAGGACCGCGGCGAGTTTGCCGAGTCCTTCGCCCACTACGCGCGCGGCAACGCTCTGAAGCACTCCGAGTCCCGCTACCGTCCCGAGGTGCTCGAGCTGAATACGCAGCGCCAGAAGCAGGTCTGCACGCGCGCGCTGTTCGCCCGACACGCAGGCGCAGGGGCCCCTGGCCACGACCCGATCTTCGTCGTCGGCCTGCCGCGTTCCGGCTCGACCCTGATCGAGCAGATCCTGGCCTCACACAGCGCGGTCGAGGGCACGCACGAGCTGGCCGACATCCCGCGCATCGTCGCCGGCCTGCAGGGTCGCGACTGGGACATCGCCAACCCCCCCTACCCCGGGGTGCTGGCCCGCATGAACGATGCGGACTTTCTGCGGCTCGGCGCGAAGTACCTCAGCGACACGGCCGCCTACCGCTCGGGCAAGCCGCGCTTCATCGACAAGATGCCGAACAACTTCCGCCACATCGGCCTCATTCACCTGCTGCTGCCGAATGCGCGCATCATCGACGCACGACGCGAGCCGATGGCCTGCTGCTTCGGCAACTTCAAGCAGCTGTATGCCAGCGGCCAGGAGTTCTCCTACAGCATCGAGGACACGGCCCGCTACTACCGCACCTATCTTGAGCTGATGGCCCACTGGAATGCGGTGCTGCCGGGACGCGTACTGCGCGTGCAGCACGAGGACCTGGTGAACGATCTGGAGTCACAGGTGCGCCGCATGCTCGACTACTGCGGCCTGGAGTTTGAAACCGCCTGCGTCGAATTCCACAAGACGGCGCGCAGCGTGCGCACGCCCAGTTCCGAGCAGGTGCGCCAGCCGATCTACCGCGAGGGCCTGGACCAGTGGCGCAACTACGAGCCCTGGCTGGCATCCCTGCGCGCAGCGCTCGGCGACGCGCTCGAGCGCTATCACGACTAGCCTCGCCGGCTCAGCGCTGCCGGGTTTCCCATTCCGGGGCGCTGTAGTACGGCGCCGGCGAGCGCTCCAGCTGCGCCACCCCGCGGATGTAGTCGGCGGCCTTCTCGGCCAGCATGATCGTCGGGGCGTTGAGGTTGCCGGTGGTGATCGAGGGCATGATCGATGAATCCACCACCCGCAGCGCCTCGACCCCGATGACGCGCGCCTGCGGGTCCACCACGGCCAGCGGGTCCTGCGGGCTGCCCATCCGGCAGGTGCACGAGGGGTGGTAGGCGCTCTCGACCTTGCGCCGCACGAAGGCATCGATCTGCTCGTCGGTCTGCACCCCCTCCCCGGGCTGGATCTCCCGGCCGCGGTAGGGATCGAAGGCACGCTGCGCAAAGATCTCGCGCGTCAGGCGCACGCAGGCGCGCATCTCCTCCCAGTCCTCCGGCTGCGACATGTAGTTGAAGCTGATGCGCGGCTTGTCGCGCGCCTCGGCGGAGCGCAGGCGCACCCAGCCCAGGCTGCGCGAGCGCATCGGCCCCACGTGCGCCTGGAAGCCGTGCTCGTTGGCGAGCGAGGAGCCGTCGTAGCTCACGGCCAGGGGCAGGAAGTGGAACTGGATGTTCGGGTAGGCGATCCCGGCGCGGCTGCGGATGAAGCCGCCGGTCTCGAAGTGGTTGCTGGCACCCAGGCCGTCGTGGCGCAGCAGCCAGCGCGCCCCGATCAGCGCGCGGCGCAGGAGCGACATCTGCGAATACAGGGTGACCGGCTTGAGTGAGGCCACCTGGAAGTAGAACTCCAGGTGATCCTGCAGGTTTTCCCCGACGCCGGGCAGATCACAGACGACGGCGATGCCGTGCTCCCCGAGTTCCCCCCCGCCCCCACGCCGGAGAGCTTCAGCAGCTGGGGCGAGTTGATCGGACCTGCCGAGACGATGACCTCGCGCCGCGCACGCACCTCCTGGAGCGCGCCGCCGCGCTCATAGCGCACCCCGACCGCGCGGCGTCCCTCGAACAGGATGCGCGTTGCCAGTGTGTGCGTGCGCACGGCGAGGTTGGGACGGCGCATCGCCGGTCGCAGGTAGGCATTGGCGGTGCTGCAGCGCCGGCCCTGCCCCACCGTCATGTCCATGGTGGCGAAGCCTTCCTGCTGGCGGCCGTTCATGTCGGGGCTGAGCGGATAGCCGGCCTGCCGTCCGGCCTCCAGCCACACCGCGTGCAGGGGGTTGGTGAGCAGTCCGCCGCGCGTGGCCAGCTTGCCCGAATCGCCGCGGTATTCGTCGCCGCCGCCGGCGCGCCGTTCCGCGCGCTTGAAGTACGGCAGCACCTGGGAATACGACCAGCCGCTCGCGCCCTGGCTCTCCCAGCGCTCGAAGTCCTGGGCATTGCCGCGCACGTAGACCAGCCCGTTGATCGAGGAGGAGCCGCCGAGCACCTTGCCCCGCGGGGTATGCAGGCGGCGGTTGTTGAGATGCGGCTCCGGCTCGGTGTAGTAGCGCCAGTCGTAGCGCTCCATGTTCATCGGGATCGACAGCGCGGTCGGCATCTGGATCCACAGCGAGCGGTCGGAGCCGCCGTACTCGAGCACCAGCACGGTATTGCGCCCGTCCTCGCTCAGGCGGTCGGCGAGCACGCAGCCGGCGGAACCGGCGCCGACGATCACGTAGTCGAATATTTCCTGGGACACTCAGTTTTCCGGCGGCTGCGCTGCGGACCGTGCCTAGTACGGGGCGTCGATATCGCCCATCGCGACGTAGACGCTCTTCAGCTGCGTGTAGTGCTCGATGGCGGCGCGGCCATTCTCGCGGCCCAGGCCCGACATCTTCACGCCCCCGAAGGGCAGCTCGACCGGGGTGATGTTGTAGTGGTTGATCCAGCAGGTGCCGGCTTCCAGTGCCGCGATCACGCGGTGCGCCCGGGTCAGGTCGTTGGTGAACACCCCCGCCGCGAGGCCGAACTCGGTGGTGTTGGCGCGCGCGATGACCTCCGCCTCGTCCTCGAACTCGAGCACCGCCATCACCGGCCCGAAGATCTCCTGGCGCACGATGTCCATGTCGTCCTCGCAGCCCTCGAACACGGTGGGCGCCACGAAGAAGCCGCGGCCGAGTGCACCGGCGGTCACCCGCGCACCGCCGGTGAGCAGGCGCGCCCCCTGCGCGCGGCCGCGGGCGATGAATCCGAGCACCTTCTCCATGTGCTCCGCGGAGATCAGCGCACCCACCTGGGTGGCAGGATCCAGCGGATCGCCGATGCGCATCGCCTGGGTGCGTGCGCGCAGGCGCTCGACGAAGGCTGCACGCAGGCTCTTGTGCACAAACACGCGCGTGCCGTTGGAGCACACCTCGCCGGCGGAATAGAAGTTCCCGAGCAGCGCGCCGGAGACCGCGTTCTCAAGCTTCGCATCCTCGAACACGATGATCGGGGACTTGCCGCCGAGCTCGAGGGTCACCTGCTTCAGGGTTGCGGCCGCATCGGCCATCACCGCCTTGCCGGTGCCCACCTCGCCGGTGAGCGAGACCTTGCGGATCTGCGGGTGGCGTGTCAGCAGCCGCCCGGTATCGGCCATCCCCTGCACGACCTGGAACACTCCGGGTGGCAACCCGGCCGCGGCGTAGATCTCCTCGAGCTTGATGGCGGTGAGCGGGGTCAGTTCCGCGGGCTTGAAGATCATCGCGTTGCCGCAGGCCAGCGCGGGCGCGGACTTCCAGCAGGCGATCTGCAGCGGGTAGTTCCAGGCGCCGATGCCGGCGACCACGCCCAGCGGCTCGCGGCGCGTGTAGCCGAAGGCCTGTGCGCCCAGGTCCAGGTGCTCCCCGGCGATGCCGCCGGCAAGCCCGGCGTAGTACTCCAGGCACTCGGCGCCGGAGAGCACATCGACCGCCCGGGTCTCCTGGATCGGCTTGCCGGTGTTGCGGGTTTCAAGATCCGCGAGTTCGTCATTGCGCTCGCGCAGCAGCCGCGCGGCACGCATGAGAACCCGGCCCCGCTCCGCACCGGTGAGCGCGGCCCACTTCTTCTGCGCGGTGCGCGCCCGCGCCACGGCCGCATCGACCTGTGCGGCGCCGGCGGCGGGCAGCTCGGCCAGCACCTCCCCGGTGGCCGGATTGATGACCTTGAAGCTGGCTGCGGCCACGCCGGGCTTGGGCGCGCGGCCGGCAGGCTTCTCGGCGGCCGCAGGCGTGAGGTCGCGCAGCCGTCCCTCGACAAAGGCGGTCAGCAGCGCGCGGGCACTTGCACTGTCGGCCTCCTCCCATTCCGACAGGGCCGCGCGCAGCCACACCCCGTCGATCATCGCGGCAATCATCGAGGCCAGACTGTGCGCCTCATCCCCGGGGATCATGCTGCGCAGGTCACTGCGCAGGTTCGACAACATGCGGCGCTGGTAGGCGGTCTGGACGCGCTTGAGGCCCTCGACGTGCAGCACCTGTCCCCAGAAGGCGAGCCAGGCGGTGCCGGTGCGCTGGTCGAACTCCTCGGGGGCGAGGTTGACGTCGATCACCGCCTGTACGCGACCGCGCGGTGTGTGTGCCAGTGCGAGTCTGGCGCGCACCCGCGCAGCCAGCGGGCGCGCCAGCGCGCGAAAGGCCGCCGACAGCAGCCCGTCCTTGTCCCCGAAGTAGTGGGCCACCAGCCCGGGTGATACCCCGGCGCGCCGGGCAATCTCGGCCAGCGTAGTGCCGACGTAGCCGACTTCAGCCAGACTATCGATCGTGACCTCGATGAGCTGACTGCGCCGGGCCTCCTCGCCTTCGTCGCGGGGCTGGGCGGGAGCGGTGCGCTGGGGGTCTCTGGAAGTGATTGATTGCCTGTTCAATGCAATGCTCGGAAGACTCCCCCGATACACCCGCGGGCGGCCAGCGCCCCCGGGACTCCGGGGCCCGATACTTCCTGCTGTGTCAGTAACTTGGCTGAACCAGAAGCCCTTGACAGCCCCGTCGTTAAACGGCTATTCAAGCAGGAGGGGGAATCATGAAGTCGGTCGCCGCGCCGGTCAAGTCGCAGGGTCCGTTCCGCCCCTGCACCGGCGGTGCCTGTTGGCAATGAGGCGTGTGCGGCTGAAGGCCGCGACGCTGTGCATTGCCGTCGCATGGGTCCTGGGCTTGCCGGTGACAGTCGCGGTGCCCACCGCCGCAGCTGCCGCGGCAGCCGCGGGCATCGAGCCTGCCGCCTGCGCCACGGTGCCCGGTGCCGGGCCGCTCGGCGGCGGGATGAGTCTCGAGCGCTGGCTGGCTGCTCACAAGATCCCGGTCGGGGATGCCGTGGGGGTGATGATCGAGTACGTGAAGGGGCACGGGCGGGTGTTCTTCGACGGCATCTCGACGGTCATCCGCGGCAGCGTCGATGGCCTGACCGCCGTGCTGCGTGCCCTCCCCTTCCCGCTGCTGATTCTCGGGGCGGCGCTGCTCGGCTGGGTGTTGCGTCGCTCGTGGCCACTGGCGGTCTTCGTGGCCGCCGCGCTGCTGTTCATCATGAACCAGGGCTACTGGGAGCCCACGCTCGAGACGCTGTCGCTGGTGATCGTGGCGGCGGTTGCCTCCGTCCTCATCGGGGTGCCGATCGGCATCGCCGCGGCGCACCGGCCGCGTCTGTCTGCCACCCTGCGGCCGGTGCTGGACCTCATGCAGACGCTGCCGACGTTCGTCTACCTGATACCGACGCTGGTGCTCTTTGGCCTGGGCGTCGTACCGGGCCTGATCTCCACGGTGATCTTCGCCCTGCCCGCGCCCATCCGCCTCACGCAACTGGGCGTGAGCTCGGTGCCGAAGTCACTGCTCGAGGCGGGCGAGGCCTTCGGGGCCACCCCGATGCAGATGCTCTTCAAGGTCGAGCTGCCGAGCGCAGCTCCCACCATTCTCGCCGGCATCACCCAGTGCATCATGCTCAGCCTCTCGATGGTCGTGATCGCCGCCCTGGTCGGGGCAGGTGGCCTCGGGGTGCCGGTGGTGCGCGCGCTGAACACCGTGCAGGTGGGCATGGGGTTTGAGGCCGGCTTCGTCATCGTGCTCCTGGCCATCGTGCTCGACCGCATCAGCCGCCCGGCGGAGAAGGCTCACGCTGGATGACCGCGACTGCGCTCGAGTTCCGTGCCGTCGATATCCTGTTCTGCGCCAGGACCGGGCGGCGCGCCCACAACGCGGCCATCCAGCAGGCGCTGGCGCAGCTGGATGCCGGTGGCACGCGCGCGCAGATCGCCGCGAAGACCGCCGTCGTCGTCGGAGTCGCGCATGCCTCGCTGCGTGTGGCGCGCGGGGAGATCTCGGTCCTCATGGGCCTCTCAGGCTCCGGCAAGTCGACGCTGCTGCGCGCCGCCAACGGCCTCAACCGCGTCACCCGCGGACAGGTGCTGGTCGCTGACGGCGACACCACCGTCGACATCGGCGTCAACTGCGACCCGGCGACGTTGCGGCGCATCCGCCGCGCGCGCATCGCCATGGTGTTCCAGCAGTTCGGCCTGCTGCCGTGGCGCACCGTGCGCGACAACGTCGGCTTCGGCCTGGAGCTGCGCGGCGATCCGGCCGAGAGGCGCCGCGAGATCATCGACCGGCAGCTGGAGCTGGTGGGCCTGTCGCAGTGGGCGGACCGTTACACGAGCGAGCTTTCCGGCGGCATGCAGCAGCGTGTGGGCCTGGCGCGCGCCTTCGCAACCGATGCCGATATCCTGCTCATGGATGAACCGTTCTCGGCACTGGATCCGCTGATCCGCCGCAAGCTGCAGGACGAGCTGCTGGCGCTGCAGGAGCGCGTCCGCAAGACCATCCTGTTCGTCAGCCACGACCTGGACGAGGCGCTGAAGATCGGCGACCGCGTCACGATCATGGAAGGCGGCCGCATCGTGCAAAGCGGCACGGGGACGCAGATCGTCCAGAATCCGGCCGATGACTACGTGGCCGAGTTCGTGCGCCACGTGAACCCGCGGACCAGCATCAAGGGAGCGCCGGCGGCCAGCTGACAGGGGCACCCGCCCGTAAGCTAGCGACCGGCGCGCGCCCTGAGCGCCTCCGGAACCTTGGTCAGCTGGCTCTCCATGCCCCTGATCGAGGCCTGGGTCCACTGCTTCGTGGAGTGCTCTTCGACCGAGATGACCATGCGCGCCATCTTGCCCGCGGCAAAGAACTCCACCCGCATGCGGTGCTCGTAGGCCGGCTGTCCGGGAACAAAGTCGATCACGTGGACGATCTCCAGGCGCTCGTGCGGCACGACCTGCGTAAAAGTGCCGTGCGTGGCATGTGAGACTCCCGTGAAGGTCTTCTTCATGAACTCGAGCTCCTCGCGGCCGACGGCGATCATGTCGTAGACGAGCGCCCCGCCCACGCGCGGCTCGATCTTGTGGACGTCGACGCGGAAGCCCTTCGGTCCCCACCAGGACTCAAACCCTTCCTTGGTCGTCCACAGCTCCCACAGCTCCGCCACGGAGGCCGCGTAGCTGCGCTCGAAAGTCATCGCCAGGGGTGCGCCCTGAGCAGGCCCACTCGTCATGCTGTCATCCTTTGCGTTTCTTGCGGGCACGCCCCGGGGCGTGCTGTTTTCTCTCCAGCGCCTCCGCGAAGCGCGTGAGGCGCGCATCCCACAGGCGCTGGTAATCGGCCAGCCAGGCGTCCAGGTCGCGGAACGGCTCCGGGCGCAGCGAGTACAGCCGCAGCTGACCCGCGGGGCGCATCCGTACGAAGCCGGCGGCCAGGAGCAGGCGCAGGTGCCGCGAAACCCCCGACTGGTGAATCTGCGTAGCCCCGACGATGTCATTCACCTGATGCTCGCCGTGGCGCAGCGTCTCCACGATCTGCCTGCGGGTGCGGTCCGCGAGTACCTGGAAGGCGTCCATATATGCACGACGATACATATACATGTTAGTGTATTCAAGTCCCGGCTGGCACGCCCCCGGTGCAGACGCCGGCAAGCCGCGCACCGCACGCGCACGGCCGCCGGCATTTCATGTCGTAATTGTTCAATTGCGACGCCGGGCAGGTCCTAACCGCCCGCGGTGCGCGGGGCGCATGATGCGCGCCCAGTCGCACACTCCTCGTGGACGTTCCTTAGGATGCAGCCCTTCTCCGGCCTGTCGCTGTTTCTCAAGGGCCTCGCCGGCCAGAAGGGCTGGCAGCCGCAGTGGCGCAGTCCCGAACCCAAGCCGGCCTACGATGCCATCATCGTCGGTGGCGGCGGCCACGGCCTGGGCACCGCTTACTACCTGGCCGCCGAGCACGGCTTCACCAATATCGCGATCCTTGAAAAAGGCTGGATCGGCGGCGGCAACACCGGGCGCAACACCACGATCATCCGCTCGAACTACCTGTTCGACGAAAGCGCCGCCCTGTACGACCACGCGGTGAAGATGTGGGAGGACCTCTCCCAGGTGCTCAACTACAACGTCATGTTCTCGCCCCGCGGGGTCATGATGCTCGCGCACACCGTGCACGACATGCAGGTGTCCAAGCGCCATATCCATGCCAACCGCGCCAACGGCGTGGACAATGAATGGCTCACGCCGGAGCAGGCCAAGGCCTTCTGCCCGCCTCTGAACATTGGCGACATCCGCTACCCGGTGCTGGGGGCCGCGCTGCAGCGCCGCGGCGGCACGGCGCGGCACGACGCGGTGGCCTGGGGTTACGCGCGTGCGGCCGATGCGCTCGGGGTCGACATCATCGAGAACTGCGAAGTCACCGGCATCCTGCGCGATGCGCAGGGCCGGGCGGCCGGGGTAAGCACCACGCGCGGCACGATCAAGGCGCCGCGCATCGGCGTGGCCGCCGCCGGTCACTCGAGCGTCATCATGAAGATGGCAGGCGTCGAGCTGCCGCTGGAGAGCTTCCCGCTGCAGGCGCTGGTCTCCGAGCCCATCAAGCCGGTATTCCCCTGCGTCGTCATGTCCAACACGATCCACGCCTACATCAGCCAGTCGGACAAGGGCGAGCTGGTCATTGGCGCCGGCACCGACGCCTACACCTCCTATACGCAGCGCGGCGGACTGCACATCACCAGCCACGCGCTGGAGGCGATCTGCGAGCTGTTCCCGATGTTCCGCCGCCTGAAGATGCTGCGCAGCTGGGGCGGCATCGTGGATGTCACGCCGGACCGCTCGCCGATCATCGCCAAGACGCCCGTGCCCGGGCTGTACCTGAACTGCGGCTGGGGGACCGGGGGGTTCAAGGCCACCCCGGGATCGGCGCACGTGTTCGCCTGGACGATCGCGCGCGACGAGCCGCATCCGATCAATGCCGCCTTCACGCTCGAGCGCTTCGCCGAAGGCAACCTCATCGACGAGGCGGCCGCCGCCGCGGTCGCGCACTAGCAGAGCCCACCATGCTTTTGATCAACTGCCCGTACTGCGGCGAGCGTCCCGAGCCGGAGTTTGTCTACGGCGGCCAGGCGCACATCGCCCGCCCGCAAGACCCGGCCGCAGAAACCACCCAGAGCTGGGCACAGTACCTGTACCGGCGCGAGAACACGCGCGGCGTGCATGCCGAGCGCTGGCGCCACACGCACGGTTGCGGGCGCTTTTTTAACGCGCTGCGCGACACCACCACCGACCACTTCCTGGTGACCTACAAGGCCGGCGAACCGCGTCCGGCCAGCGCGCAGGACCGGCCATGAACGAGGGCTTACGCTGCGCCCGCGGCGGTGGCATCGACCGCACGCAGGTCCTCAGGTTCCGCTTCGACGGGCGCGAGTATTCGGGCTTTGCCGGTGACACGCTCGCCTCGGCGCTGCTGGCCAACGGGGTGCACCTGATGGGCCGCTCGTTCAAGTACCACCGGCCGCGCGGGGTGATCGCAGCCGGCGCCGAGGAGCCCAACGCCCTGGTCACCGTGCGGCGCGATGGCGCCCGCGAGACCCCCAACCTGCGCGCCACGCAGGTGGAACTCTACGAGGGTCTGGAGGCGGTCAGCCAGAACCGCTGGCCGAGCCTCGCCTTTGATGCCGGAGCGATCAACGACCTGCTGGCACCCTTCATACCGGCAGGCTTCTACTACAAGACATTCATGTGGCCGAAGCGGGCCTGGCATGCCCTGTACGAGCCGCGCATCCGCGCCGCCGCCGGCCTCGGGCGTGCGCCGGCCCAGGCGGACCCGGACCGCTACGCCACCCGCTTCGCGCACTGCGACGTGCTCATCGTCGGCGCAGGACCGGCGGGCCTTGCAGCCGCGGAGGCGGCGGCCGGGGCCGGCGCGCGCGTCATCCTGTGCGACGAGCAGGCACAGATGGGCGGCTCGCTGCTGTCGCAGCCCGCCAGCCCCATCGCCCGTGAGCTGCCGGTCACCCTGGCCGCGCTCGCCGCCAATCCCCGCGTGCGGCTGTTGTCGCGCACGACGGCCTTTGGGTACTTTCCCCACAACTCGGTGGCCTTGAGCCAGCGGCTCACCGATCACCTGGCCCAGCCTCCTGCCGATACCGCGCGCGAGCGCCAGTGGCAGGTGCGCGCCCGCGAGGTGGTGCTCGCCACCGGTGCGATCGAGCGCCCGCTGGTGTTCGCAGGTAATGACCGCCCGGGAATCATGCTCGCGGAAGCGGCGCGCACCTGGCTCAACCGCTACGCGGTGCTGCCCGGGACCCGCGCGGTCCTGGTCAGCGCCTGCGACGAGGCCTACCAGGCCGCCTTCGACCTGGACGATGCCGGGGTCTACATCGCCTGCATCGCCGACACCCGGGGCGATGGGGCAATGCCTGCGGCCGCGCGTGCGCGTGGCATCCCGGTGCTGACGCAGGCGACGGTGCTCGGCACCAGCGGGCGCCTGCGGGTGAGCTCGATCGAACTGGCGCGCCTCGTGGACGGCGCGCTCAGCGCGCCCAGCGTGCAGCCGTGCGACCTGGTGCTCATGTCCGGCGGCTACACCCCGAGCGTCCACCTGCACTCGCAGTCGCGCGGCACGCTCACCTGGAGCGAGCCCCTGCAGGCCTTCATTCCGGCAGCGGCCACGGAGCGCACACGCAGCGCCGGCGCCTGCCGCGGGATCTTTGCACTCGATGCGGTGCTCGCCGACGGCCACGCGCAGGGGACGGCCGCTGCCACGGCGGCGCAGGACCCGCAGCGCCGCGGTGTCGATCCGGCCGGCGGCCGTGCGCACGCCCCCGCGACCCCGCCACCGCTGGCCGCGAACGGCGGCCTCGCCGGGGCGCTGCCACGGACCCCCCGCACCCGCGGCCGCGCCTTCGTCGACTGGCAGAACGATGTGACCTCCAAGGACCTGGCACTGGCGCTGCGCGAGGGGTTCCGCTCAATCGAGCACGTCAAGCGCTACACGACCACCGGCATGGCGACCGACCAGGGCAAGACCTCGAACCTGAACGCGCTCGGCATCGTCTCGCGCGCCCTCGAGCGCACGATCCCGCAGGTCGGCCTGACCACCTTCCGCATGCCCTACACGCCGGTGACATTCGGCGCCTTCGCGGGGGCGGCGCGCGGGGAGCTGTTCGATCCGATCCGCCGCACGCCGATGTACGACTGGGCGCAGGCGCAGGGTGCGGTGTTCGAGGACGTCGGGCTGTGGAAGCGCGCCCGCTACTTCCCGCGCGGCGCCGAAGACATGCACGCGGCCGTGGCGCGCGAGTGCCTGGCGGTGCGCGCCGCATGCGGGATCTTCGATGCCTCGACGCTCGGCAAGATCGAGGTCGTCGGCCGCGATGCCGCAACCTTCATGAACCGCCTGTACGTGAACGCCTGGTCGAACCTGGCCGTCGGGCGCTGCCGCTACGGGGTGCTGCTGCGCGATGACGGCTTCATCTATGACGACGGCGTCGTGGCGCGCATCGGCGAGTCGCGCTTCCACGTCACCACCACCACCGGCGGGGCCCCGCGCGTGCTGGCGATGATGGAGGACTTCCTGCAGACCGAGTGGCCGGACCTGAGCGTGTGGCTGACCTCGACCACCGAACAATGGGCGGTGATCGCCGTCCAGGGGCCCAAGGCGCGCGAGCTGCTGGCACCACTGGTTGATGTCGACATCAGCGCCAGTGCCTTTGCGCACATGAGCGTCGCGCTCGGGCGCATCCTCGGGGTGCCGATGCGCCTGTTCCGCGTCAGCTTCACCGGCGAGCTCGGGTTCGAGATCAACGTGCCGGCCGACTACGGCGCCGCAGTCTGGGATGCAGTGTGGCAGGCCGGCGCACCCTTGGGCATGGTCCCCTATGGCACCGAGAGCATGCACGTGCTGCGCGCGGAGAAGGGCTACATCATCATCGGCCAGGACACCGACGGCACGGTGACCCCGGATGATGCCGGCCTGGCCTGGGCGATCGGCAAGTCCAAGCCGGACTTCGTCGGCAAGCGCTCGCTGCAGCGTCCGGCCATGACCTCCCCGCAACGCCGCCAGCTGGTGGGGCTGCTCACCGCTGACCCGAAGATCGTGCTCGAAGAGGGCTCGCAGGTGATGGCCCAGTCCCATGCCCCGGTGCCGACACGCCCGCTCGGTCACGTGACCTCCTCCTACTTCAGCGCCGCGCTCGGTCGCTCGATCGCGCTGGCGCTGGTCGCCGGCGGCCGCGCGCGCAGCGGCCAGACCCTGTACGTGCCCACGCCTGCGGGCGAGGCGTCCGTGCAGGTGACCGGCCCGGTGTTCTACGATCCCACCGGAGCGCGTATCAATGCGTAACCTGATCGATGCACGCCAGGGGCCGGCGCTCAACGCCACGGCGCTCGTGCAGGTGCTGCCACCGGCGCGACGCCTCGTGCTGCGCGGCGACAGCACCGCCCGCGCCGCCGCCGAGCGTGCCCTCGGGATCCCGGTACCGGCCCTCGCCTGCCGCGCCGGCGGCGAGGGCACGCGCGCAGCATTGTGGCTGGGCCCGGACGAATGGCTGCTGATCGCAGCCGCGGAAGATGCCGCCGCGGAGAGCGCGCTGTCGAGTGCGCTCGAGGGCCTGGCGCACTCGCTGGTGGACGTGAGCCACCGCCAGATCGGCCTTGTCGTGAGTGGTGCGCAGGCGGCGACGCTGCTAAGCGCCGGCTGCCCGCTGGACCTGGAGTTGAGTGCCTTCCCGGTCGGGATGTGCACGCGCACGATGCTCTCCAAGGCCGAGGTGGTCCTGTGGCGCACCGCCGCCGAGCAGTTCCGCCTCGAAGTCTGGCGCTCCTTCGCCGCCTATGTCACCGAGTACCTCGCAGTCGCCGCGCGCGACATCCATTAAAGGCAAGGCACCGTCGCAATTGGAGCGCCGGGCGCAGGGCTGCCCGCTACACTTGACAATCGCAGGCACCACCCTCCCGTGCCTGCTGTGGAGAGAGAATCCGTGAAGACGCATGTTCGGGCGCTGGTCATCGGTGGTGGCGTGGTCGGCGTGAGTACGCTTTATCACCTGACCAAGAAGGGCTGGAAGGATGTCGCGCTGATCGAGCGCACGGAACTGACCGCCGGCTCTACCTGGCATGCCGCCGGCCTTTTGCCGCTGTTCAACATGAGCTACACGGTCGGCCAGCTGCACAAGTACTCGGTCGATCTCTACAAGCGCCTGCCCGCCGAGACCGGCCAGGACGTAAGCTTCCACGTCACCGGGAACCTGCGCCTGGCAACGAACCAGGCGCGCATGGACGAGTACCAGAAGTACTGCGGCACGGCGAACACCATCGGCGTGCCCTTCGAAGTGATCACCCCGAAGCGCGTCAAGGAACTGTGGCCGCTGGTGGAACTCGGCGGCAGTGCCGACACGCCGGCGATCGTCGGCGCGCTCTACCACCCCGATGACGGACACATCGCGCCTGCCGACCTCACCATGGCCCTGCGCAAGGGTGCGCGCGCCGCCGGGGCTGAGATCTACGAGAACACCGAGGCAACCGCCATCGAGCGCTCCGCCTCGGGCGAGTGGCTGGTGCACACCAGCAAGGGTGACATCACCGCCGAACACCTGGTGCTGGCGACCGGCAACTACGCGCGCCAGACCGGGCGCCTGCTCGGCCTGAACGTGCCGGCGATCCCGGTCGAGCACCAGTACATCGTCTACGACGAGTCCCCGGAGCTGAAGGCCTACCGCCAGGGCGGCGGCCGCGAGCTGGCGGTGCTGCGCGAGTCGGACCAGTCGTACTACCTGCGCGAGGAGCGCATGGGCTGGATCCTCGGACCCTACGAGAAGGGCGCGCCGGCGCGCTTTGCCGATGGCGTGCCGGACTGGTTCGGCCGCAGCCTCTTCCCCGGGGATCTGGACCGCCTGGTGCCACACATCGAGGCGGCCACCCGCCGTGTGCCGGCGCTGGAGAACTGCGGCATCAAGGACATCGTCAACGGCCCGATCTCCTACACCCCGGACGGCAGCCCGTTGATCGGGCCTGCCTGGGACGTGCGCAACGTGTGGCTCAACGAGGGCCACAGCTTCGGCATTACCGCCGCCGGCGGCTCGGGCTGGCAGCTGGCCGAGTGGATCACCGAGGGCGAGCCGGGCATCGACATGCTCGCCACCGACCCGCGCCGCTTCGGCGCCTACACCGGCAAGCGCTACGTGGTGACGAAGAACGAGGAGACCTACCGCAACGTCTTCACCGTGCACTTCCCCGACGAGGAGCGCGAGGACGCGCGCCCGGCCAAGACCAGTCCCGTGTACGACAAGATCGATGCCATGGGCGCGGTCTGGGGCCAGCGTTACGGCTGGGAGCGCGCCAACTGGTTCGCGCCCAAGGGCGTGGAACGCAAGGACCGCTGGAGCTTCCGGCGCACCAACTACTTCGAGCACGTGGGCAACGAGGTCAAGCTCATGCGCGAGAAGGTCGGCATCATCGACCTCACCCCGTTCAGCAAGTTCGAAGTCACCGGCCCTGGGGCGGAAGGCTGGCTCGACAGCCTCGTGGCCAACAAGGTCCCGACCAAGGTCGGCCGCATGGCGCTCTCGCACGCGCTCACCCAAAAGGGCGGCATCCGTTCAGAGTTCACCATCACCAAGATCGCCGACCAGCACTTCTACGTGGTCAGCGCCGGGGCCGCCGAGCGCTATGACGGCGACTACCTCGCCAAGGCACTCCCCAGGGACGGCTCGGTGTTCCTGCGCAACATCACCAACACCCGCGGCTGCTTCGTGCTCGCGGGCCCCAAGTCGCGCGAGGTGCTGGCGCAGCTGACCGACACCGCGCTCGACAACGCCGCCTTCCCCTGGCTCACCGCGCAGACCATCGAGGCGGCGCTCGCGGTGGATGTCTACGCGCTGCGCGTGAACTTCGTCGGCTCCCTGGGCTGGGAGCTGCACTTCCCGATCGAGTACGCACACAACCTGTTCGATGCGCTGTTCAAGGCCGGCAAGGCACATGGCATCGGCATGGTGGGCATGCGCGCGATGGAGTCGCTGCGCATGGAGAAGTCCTACCGCATGTGGGGCAGCGACATGACTCCGGACTACACGCCCTTCGAGGCGAGCCTCGATCGCTTCGTGCGCATGAACAAGGGACCGTTCATCGGCCGGGAGGCACTGGAGAAGCAGCTCGCCGCCGGGGTCCCGAACCGCTTCATCACCCTGGAGGTGCACGGCGTGACCGATGCGGATCCGCTGGGCAACGAGCCGCTGTTCGACTCCTCCGGCCAGATGATCGGCCGGGCAACTTCCGGCTACTACGGTCATCACGTGAAGAAAAGCCTGGCGATCGGCTACGTGCAGGCCAAGTTCGCCGAGGTCGGCACGCAGCTGTCGATCCTGATCCTCGGGGAGATGAAGAAAGCGACGGTGCTGCGCGAGTCGCCCCACGACCCTGACAACCTCGAGTTGCGCGCCTGAACAGAACGCTGAAGCTCGCGGCCTGGACGGGCGCCGCGGCGCTCGCCATCAGCTGCGTGCTCGGCGGCCGCGGGCCTTCGCCTCCGGACATGGCGCTCGCGGCCACCTTTGCCGACGGGGCGGCCTCGCAGACACAGCCGCCGCTCACGGTGCGCGTACGAGCGCTCACCGGGGTAGAGAGCCAGCGTTACTTCGGTGGCTCGCTCAAGCGCTTAGGCGTGCAGCCGGTGTGGCTGCAGGTTACCAATGACGGGGACGCCGGCGCCCGTTACCTGCCGATCCTCACGGACCCGAACTACTTCTCACCGCAGGAGGTCGCCCAGCAACTACACGGCTGGTTCTCGCGTGCGGCCAATGCGCGCGTCGATGCACTCTTCGCCCATACCATGATGCCCACCTACCTGCCGCCGCACTCGGTGACGGCCGGGTTCGTGTACACCCACGCCGACGGTGGCCTCAAGTTCCTGACAGTCGCGCTCATCACGGAGCAGCGCCTGGCGGGGTTTCACTTTGCGCTGCCGATCCCCGGGCGCGAATACGCCGTGCAGCGGGTCGACTTCGGCGGGCTCTATCCTCCCGGGCAGGTTGAGGCGCTGAACCTCGAGCAGCTGCGCGCGCGCCTGGAGAGTCTGCCGTGCTGCGTGAAGGATCGCTCCGGCGAGCATTCCGGCGACCCGCTGAACCTGGTCATCATCGGTGATGGCATCGAGCCGCTATTCCCGTTCGCCTCGCGCGGCTGGCGGCTGAACGAGCCGGCCGATGCCCGCAGCTTCGTGGCGATGGGCAAGGCGTTCCTGCTGCGCTCGCAGTACGACACCGCGCCGGTGAGCCCGCTGTACGCGTTCGGGCGCTTCCAGGACATCGCGCTGCAGAAGGCGCGCAGCTCGGTGAGCCGGCGCAACCACCTGCGCCTGTGGCTGGCCCCGTTTACCATCGAGCAGCACTCGGTGTGGATCGGGCAGATCAGCCGCGACATCGGCATCAAGCTCACCACCAAGTCCTGGTACCTGACCACGCACCGCATCAGCCCGTACGTCGACCAGGATCGTGACTACCTGCTGCAGGATCTGGTGCTGAGCGGCCGGGTGCAGAGGATCGGCTTCGTGGCCGGGGTCGGCGCATCCGATGAAGCGCACCCGCGCGTGAACCTCACCGATGACCCCTACTACACCGATGGGTTGCGCCTGGTGGTGTTCCTCGGCAGCGAACCGCGCCTGCCTGGCGCGATCGAATTCCTGCCCTGGGAGCGGCCGCGGCCCGGCGCCACGCGCGAGACTCATGACTGAGTTCTGCGGCGCACATCCGGCATCCGCGCCAGCGCTGCCCGGCAGGTCGCACCGAGCAACTGCGCGGCAATGCCATGGCACGGCCACGCAGTACACTTGAGCCTGCGAAGGCGCTGAAGTCTGCTGATCCCGCTACGGAGGCACCGAAGGTGCACACAACCCTTGCCTGAGTCCCTGGTGCCAGCGCGCCCGGCGGAGCCGGACAGTACGGACTGGGCACGGGTGCGGACCTGGCGCGTGCAGATGCGCCAGCACCTGATCGGCAAGCGCCTGCGGCGTGCGCCAGCCGAGCGTGCTGCGCTGGCTGCCAGCGTCAAGACGCGGCTGCAGGAACTGGTCGAGCTTGCCGCCTACTCCACCATCGGCATTTACTGGCCCGTGCGGGGCGAGATCGACGTGCGCGACCTGGCACGGGCACACCTGGCCCGTGGCGGGCGCATCGGCCTGCCGGTCGTCGTGCAGCCGGGGGCGCCGGTGGAGTTCTGGAGCTGGACCGAGGCTGCACCGATGCGGCCCGGGGTCTGGAATATCCCGATACCGGCCGAGCGGGTCGTTCTTTCCCCCGAGCTGCTGCTGGTGCCGCTGGTGGGTTTTGACGGCGCGGCCTACCGGCTCGGCTACGGCGGCGGCTACTACGACCGCACCCTGGCCGCGTGCATGCCAAGACCGCGTTGTATCGGGCTGGGCGACGAAGCGGCGCGCCTGGCGAGTATCTATCCCCAGCCCCACGACATTGCCATGCACGACATCGTGACGGACGGCGCTTCGTGAGTCAGTCAGCCTCGAGAACCGCCTTGAGTACGCGTGCGTGGTTGTGCTCGGGGTCCCTGGCCGCGTACAGGAGGGTTACGGTGCGCCGGCGCGCCTGAGCCCGAAGGCCATCCAGTTCGATCGGGTACGCCTTCAGTTCCGTGCGGTACCGGCGGCTGAACTCGGACCACTTCCGCGGAGCATGTCCGAACCAGCGGCGCAGCGCGGTACTGGGCGCCAGGTCCTTCGCCCAGGCGGCAATGTGTGCCGACTCTTTGCTCATGCCCCGGGGCCAGAGCCGGTCGACCAGCACCCGATAGCCGTCGGCACGGCTGGGCGCCTCATAGATGCGCTTGGTTCGCACGCGCAGTGCTCGCGCGCTGCCGCGGACCGCACCCTCGCCCAAAAGGCAGGCGGGGGAGGCATATTCACGGCGACCCATCAGACCGCGCCCCTCGTTCCGGATCCACCAGCACGCTATACCAGAACGCGCCTGGGCCCCAGCCCCCGGCAGGGGGGCTCGCCCCTGCACCGCCGGAAAGGCTTCGGCAGTACCGCTTCCAGGAGCGGGCCCCCCTGCTGTCGCAATCAGGCAAGAAGGCGTAAAATCTGGCATGTGGCACTGCCCCGCAGCAAGTTCGCATTCCTGACGCTTCCGCGCTACTCGATGATCGCGCTGTCGAATGCAGTCGAGCCGCTGCGCATGGCGAACAGCATCACCGGCGACAGCGTGTACCAGTGGTCGATCGCAAGCCTCGACGGCACGCCCACGCCGGCCAGCAACGGGCTGCAACTCGCCCCGACGATCGCACTGGACCAGGTCGGTGCGGTCGACATCCTGTTCGTGTGCGGGGGCGTCGATGTGCAGGCCGCCGTGTCACCGAAGATCCTGGCCGCCCTGAAGCGCTTCGCCGAACGTCGTATTCCCCTGGGTGCCCTGTGCACCGGCGGCTACGCGCTCGCCAAGGCGGGGCTGCTGGAACGCTACCGCGCCACCATCCACTGGGAGAACCTGTCGGCGCTGCGCGAGGAGTTTCCGCGCATTCAGTTGAGTGACCAGCTGTTCACCATCGACCGCGACCGCTTCACCTGCTCCGGCGGGGTGGCGCCACTGGATCTGATGCTGCACCTGGTCGAGGAGAAGCTCGGCGCGCAGGTCTCGCAGCTGATTTCCGAGCAGTTCATCGTCGACCGGGTACGCAGCGACCGCGATCGCCAGTACGTGCCGCTGCGCGCGCAGATCGGCGTCAGCCACGAGAGCCTCATCAAGGTAGCGCAGCTGATGGAGGAGAACATCGAGAAGCCGCTGTCGCTCGATGAGATTGCCAACGCCACCGGACTGTCGCGGCGGCAGATCGAGCGGCTGTTCAAGCGCCACCTCAACTGCGTGCCCAAGCGCTACTACCTGCAGATGCGGCTGCGCCGCGCCCGCGAGCTGCTGCTGCAGACCCCGATGCCGATCATCGACATCACCACCGCCTGCGGCTTCCAGTCCCCGCCGCACTTCTCGCGCTGTTACCGGGCGCAGTTCGGCTGTCCGCCCAGCGCGGAGCGCCAGACCCGGGCGGGTAAGTCGAGCCCCGTGACGCTGCCTGCTGAACTGGCCCCGGTGTGAACGCTGGCGCTTGCGACCGCTCTTGCCTTAATCCGCCAGCTGTCGCTTGCGGACATGCGGCGGTCGCGAAGCAGCCATTGCCCCCGACACCCTCCCCTTACCATTCCCTCAAGCGCCCGCGCGAGTCGCTACATCACTGTCGCGCATGGAGATTTCGACAATGGCAGAGCAGGCCGACGCGGAATTCAATTTAGCCGACCTGAGTGACCAGGAGCTCACCGAGCAGGTGCACGATGACCTGTACAACGGGCTCAAGGCCGAGGTCGAAGAGGCCACGCGGATCTTCCTCAAGCGCGGCTGGAGCGCAGAGAAGACCCTGAACGATGCACTCGTCGAGGGCATGCGCATCGTCGGTATCGACTTCCGCGACGGCATCCTGTTCGTCCCCGAGGTGCTGCTGGCGGCCAACTCGATGAAGGGCGGCATGGAGATCCTGCGCCCGCTGCTGGCCGAAACCGGCGTGCCGCCGATCGGCAAGATCGTCATCGGCACCGTCAAGGGCGACATCCACGACATCGGCAAGAACCTGGTCTCGATGATGCTCGAGGGCGCCGGCTTCGAGGTGATCGACCTCGGCATCAATAACCCGGTCGAGAAGTACCTGGCCGCGCTGGAAGAGCACAAGCCGGACATCCTCGGCATGTCGGCGCTGCTGACCACGACGATGCCCTACATGAAGATCGTCATCGACAAGATGAAGGAACAGGGCATCCGCAAGGATTTCATCGTGCTGGTCGGGGGTGCGCCGCTGAACGAGGAGTTCGGCAAGGCGGTGGGCGCGGACGCCTACTGCCGCGATGCGGCGATTGCCGTGGAGACTGCGAAGAACCTGCTGGCCGCGCGCCGCGCCACGCAGGCTGCCTGACCCACCTTTCTTCCGGCTCGGCAATGGACACGCCCCGCACCTTGCTGATCGCCTGCGGGGCGCTTGCGCGCGAGGTGGCCGCGCTCACCCGCGCCAACGGCTGGACCAGCTTCGACGTGCGCTGCCTGCCGGCGGAACTGCACAACCGTCCCGAGAAGATCGCCCCTGCGGTGCGCGCCGAGATCCACGCCCAGCGCGCCCATTACGGGCAGATGTTCGTGGTGTATGGTGACTGCGGCACCGGCGGCATGCTCGATGCGGTGCTCAAGGAGGAAGGCGTCGAGCGCCTCCCCGGGGCGCACTGCTACGAGTTCTTCGCCACGCCGAAGGTGTTTGCGCAGCTGACGGAGGCCGAGTTGGGCACCTTCTACCTCACCGACTTCCTGCTGCGCCACTTCGAGCGCCTGGTGGTGCGCGCGCTCGGCCTGGACCGCTATCCGCAGCTGCGCCAGGAATACTTCCGCCATTACAAGAAGCTCGTCTACCTCGCCCAGGTGGAATCCCCCGGCGCCATCGAGCGCGCGCGCGCGATCGCCGCTTCCTTCGGGTTCGAGTTCGAGTACCGCCTCACCGGTTACGGTGACCTCGGCAGCCGCCTGGCCGCCCTCGCCGTGAGCACCCCGGAGGTCAAATGGCCAGCCTGATCATCATCTCCTGGCGCGACGTGCCGGCGCAGGTGGTGGTCAAGCGCGGCCGCGAGACTGCCAAGGTGCAACTCAGCCAGCGCTTCCAGGAGGCGGTCGACCGCGCGGCGATGCGCGCCGGCAAGGGCAGCTCCGATGCGTATCTTGCCGACTGGAAGCGCAGCGCTCCGGTTCCCTGTGGCGAGGACCTGCAGGCCGAGGCCGCCGCGGCCGCCGCGCGCCTGGAGGCCAGCTTCACCGACGAGCAGCTCGAGGCGCTGATCCGCGCCAAGGGCCTGCTCGCCCCGGGCTGAAGCGATGTACGCTGTACGCCAGTGGTCGGTGCGCCATGCGCGGGGACTGAACGCCTTCTACCGCGGCTTCGAGAACGCGCTCGCCGCCTGCCACCCCCTGTTCAGGCGCATCGGCTACCAGCGCCTCGAGCGCCCCGTGGCCGCCCTCGAGCGCAACGTCAAGGGCCTGCTGTTCGACTGCCGCATGTGCGGTCAGTGCGTGCTCAGCGCCACCGGCATGTCCTGCCCGATGAATTGCCCGAAGAATCTGCGCAACGGCCCGTGCGGCGGCGTGCGCGCCGATGGCAGCTGCGAAGTGCGCCCCGAGATGCAGTGCGTGTGGACCCAGGCGGTGGCGGGCGCGGCGCGCATTCCCGGCGGAGAGGCGGCGATCGCGCAGGTGCAGCCGCCGGTGGACCGCCGCCTGCAGGGGCGTTCCTCCTGGCTGCGCGTGGCGCGCGAGCGCGCCGGGGAAGCCCCGTGAGACCTACGCCTCTCGGCGCTACCTCTCAACCCGTAGAGGTACACCAGTGAGCTCGCCGGACGAGCCGGGCCCGGGTCACCCGCTGCCGATGCTGCCGGGCCACACCTCGCCGGGGCGCTTCGAGCGGCTGCTGCGCGCGGGCGTGTTCGCGGTCACCAGCGAGCTGGCGCCGCCGGACTCGGCCGATCCTGAGGATGTCTATCGCCGCGCGCGCATCTTCGACGGTTACGTGGATGCCATCAATGCCACTGATGGCAGCGGCGCCAACTGTCACATGTCGAGCCTTGCCGTGTGCGCACTGCTCACCCGCGTCGGCTACGCGCCGGTGATGCAGATCTCCTGCCGCGACAAGAACCGCATCGCCATCCAGGGCGACATCCTGGGCGGGGCGGCGATGGGCGTGTGCAACATCCTGTGCCTCACCGGCGATGGCGTGCAGGCGGGCGATCACCCGCAGGCGCTGCCGGTGTTCGACCTGGACTCGATGTCGCTGCTCAAGACCGCCTGCATGCTGCGCGACGAGCGCCACTTTCTCTCCGGTCGCAAGATCAGCGCTGCGCCGCGCGTGCTGCTCGGTGCCGCCGAGAACCCCTTCGCGCAGCCGGTGGAGTTCCGCGCCCGGCGCCTGGCCAAGAAGGTGGCCGCCGGTGCGCAGTTCATCCAGACCCAGTACTGCTACGACGTGCCGCTGCTCAGGCATTTCATGCAGCACGTCGAGGACTTAGGCTTACTCGACAAGGTGTTCATCCTGGTGGGCGTCGGTCCCTTCAAGTCCGCCAAGGCGGCCGAGTGGATCAGCGCGCACGTCCCCGGGGTGCATATCCCCCCTGCCGTGATTGCCCGCCTCAAGGGCGCCACCGACCAGGCGCTCGAGGGTCGCAGGCTGTGCACCGACATCGTGCAGGAGTTGCGCACCATTCGCGGCGTGCACGGGGTTCACCTGATGGCGTACCGCCAGGAAGAGACGGTCGCCGAGATCATCGACCGCTCCGGGGTGCTCGCGGGGCGCGTGCCCTGGCACCCGGGGCGCGCCGCGCCCATGGACAACGACAGGATAGCTTCATGACCGATACCGTGATCAGTTCCGCCACCCGCGAGGTCGTCATCGGCTTTACGCGTCCCTTCGTCATGATCGGCGAGCGCATCAACCCCACCGGGCGCAAGATCCTCGCCGCGGAGATGGCCGCCGGGAACTTCAGCCGCGTCGAGGCGGACGTGGCCGCGCAGCTGGCCGCCGGCGCGCACATGCTGGACGTGAACGCGGGCATCCCGCTGGCGGACGAGCCGGCCATCCTCGCCCAGACGATCAAGCTGGTGCAGTCGATCACGGACGTGCCGCTGTCGATCGACTCCTCGATCGTCGCCGCTCTCGAGGCGGGACTTGCGGTGTACAAGGGCAAGCCGCTGGTGAACTCGGTGACCGGTGAGGAAGACCGCCTCGAGAGCGTGCTGCCGCTGGTCAAGAAGTACGGCGCGGCGGTGGTGGCGATCTCCAACGACGAGACCGGCATCTCGGAAGACCCGGACGTGCGCTTCGAGGTCGCCAAGAAGATCGTGCACCGCGCCGCCGACTACGGCATCCCGGTGAGCGACATCGTGGTCGACCCGCTGGTCATGCCGATCGGGGCCATCAACCAGGCCGGCGTGCAGGTGTTCCGCCTGCTCGGTCGACTGAAGAACGAGCTGAAGGTGAACACCACCTGCGGGGCCTCCAACGTGAGCTTCGGCCTGCCCGCGCGCGAGGGCATCAGCGCGACCTTCCTCAGCATGGCGATCGGGGCGGGCATGACCTCGGCGATCATGAACCCGCTGCACGAGGAGATCGTGAAGGCCTGCATGGGGGCGGATGTCATGATGGGCCACGACCCGGACTGCGCGCGCTGGATCCGGCGCTTCCGCCAGGCCCCGGCCATGGCCGCCGGCGGCGGCGCCGCGGCCCCCGCGGAAGGGGCGGCCCGCGGGCGCCGCGAGGGCGGCATGCGGAGGCGCACCCAGGCCCCGCAATGAGCGAGGCGGATGCACTCGTCGTCTTCACCCCATCGGGCAAGCGCGGGCGTTTTGCCCGCGGGACACCGCTGTTGCAGGCCGCACGCACCCTCGGCGTGGACGTGGACTCGGTGTGCGGCGGGCGCGCCATCTGCGGGCGCTGCCAGGTGCTGGTCATGGAGGGGGACTTCGCCAAGCACGGCCTGAGCTCCACCGCCGCGCACCTCTCCGCGGTCAGCGCCGCCGAGGAAGCCTATGCCAGGCGGCGCAGGCTCGCCCCCGGCCACCGCCTGTCCTGCTCCTCGCAGATCCAGGGCGACCTGGTGGTCGATGTGCCCTCCTCCAGCCAGGTGCACCGCCAGGTGGTGCGCAAGGCGCTCGACTCGCGCCCGATCACGCTCGACCCGGTCACCCGGCTGCACTACGTCGAGGTGCGCGAACCTGACATGCACGACCCCTCCGGGGACCTGCAGCGCCTCACCGAGGCGCTGCGCAAGGAGTGGGACCTTAAGGAACTCCGGTGCGACCTCACCGTGCTGCAGTCCCTGCAGCCGGTGCTGCGCAAGGGCGAGTGGAAGGTCACCGTCGCGGTGCGTGAGGGCAGCCAGATCATCGCCATCTGGCCTGGCTTCCACGAGACCATCTACGGGCTGGCGGTCGATGTCGGCTCGACCACCATCGCCGGCCACCTGTGCGATCTGGAGAGCGGCGAGCCGGTCGCCTCCAGCGGGCTCATGAACCCGCAGATCCGCTTCGGCGAGGACCTCATGAGCCGGGTGTCGTACTCGATGATGAACCCGGGCGGCGCACTGCAGATGACCGAGGCGGTGCGCAGCGCACTCAACACCCTGGCGGCCGATGTCGCCCGCCAGGCGAAGGTGCCGGTGACCGACATCCTGGAGATCACCCTCGTCGGCAACCCGATCATGCATCACCTGCTCCTGGGGATCGACCCGGTGGAGCTCGGCGGGGCGCCCTTCGCGCTCGCCACCGACGAGTCGCTGACGCTCATGGCGACACAGATCGGGCTTACCCTCAACCCCGGGGCGCGCGCCTACACCCTGCCGTGCATCGCCGGGCACGTGGGCGCGGATGCGGCCGGGGTGATCCTCGCCGAGCGCCCCGACCGCTCCGCCGAGCTCACGCTGATCGTGGACGTGGGCACGAACGCGGAGATCGTCCTCGGCAACGATAAGCGGCTGCTGGCCTGCTCGAGCCCCACCGGCCCTGCGTTCGAGGGCGCCCAGATCAGCTGCGGCCAGCGCGCGGCCCCCGGGGCGATCGAGCGCGTACGCATCGACCCGGCAACCCTCGAGGCACGCATCAAGATCATCGGTTCGGATCTTTGGTCGGATGAGGCGGGATTCGCGGAAGCCACGGCCCGCACCGGCGTCACCGGCATCTGCGGCTCGGGGATCATCGAGGTGATCGCCGAGATGTACCTCGCGGGCATCATCAGCCGCGACGGCGTCATCGACGGGGAACTCGCCGCGCGCAGCCCGCGCATCACCGCTTCCGGGCGCACCTTCTCCTACACCCTCTACGAGGCCCCGGGTTCGGCGGCGCTGCAGATCACGCAGAACGACGTGCGCGCCATCCAGCTGGCCAAGTCCGCGCTCTACGCCGGGGTGAAGCTGCTGATGGATCACCTCAACACCGACACGGTGGACCGCATCCGCCTCGCCGGGGCCTTTGGCAGCCACATCGACGTCAAGTACGCCATGGTGCTCGGCATGATCCCGGACTGCGACCTCGCGCACGTGGCCTCCGCCGGCAACGCCGCCGGTGCCGGCGCGCGCATCGCGCTCCTGGACAAGTCCTCGCGCCGCACGATCGAGGAGCTGGTGCGCCGGGTGGAGAAGATCGAGACGGCGATCGAGCCTAAGTTCCAGGCGCACTTCGTCGAGGCGATGGGCATCCCGCACTCCACCGCGCCCTACCCGAACCTGGAGAAGGTCGTGAAGCTGCCCGAGGCCAAGGCCGCCACGCCGCGCGCGGGCGCCCGTGGGCGGCGCCGTCCCACGGCCTGAGGAGTCCGGGGCCGGCCGCGCGCGCGGCGCGCCTCACACGTTCGAATCGGCGAACGAGGACTTGCGGCGGTTCATGTAGTCCAGCAGCGCCTCGTCGATGCCCGGATCCAGCGGCGGTGCCTCGTACTCGGCCAGCTGCTTCTTCCACAGCGCGTTGGCGCGCGGGATCGAGTCCTTCGACCCTTCCGCCTCCCACTGCTCCACGCTGTTGTTATCCGCCAGCGGCGAGCGGTAGAAGGCGGTCTGGAAGTTCGCCTGGGTGTGCGCGCAGCCGAGGAAGTGCTTGCCGGGCCCGACCTCGCGGATCGCATCGAGCGCCTGGCCGTTGTCCGACAGGTCAACCCCGGCCAGCAGGGTGTGCATCATGCCGGCCTGGTCGGCGTCCATGACGAACTTCTCGTAGCCCATGGCAAGTCCGCCCTCGAGCCAGCCGGCGGTGTGCAGCACGAAGTTCACGCCCCCCAGGCAGGTGGGGATCAGCGTGTTGGCCGACTCGTAGGCCGCCTGTGCATCCGGGATCTTGGAGGCGCACAGCGAGCCGCCGGAGCGAAACGGCACGCCCAGCCGGCGGGCGAGCGCTGCCATGACGTACAGCACCAGGGCAGGCTCCGGGGTGCCGAAGGTGGGCGCCCCGGACTGCATCGACAGCGAGGAGGCAAAGCTGCCCAGCACCACCGGGGCACCGGGGTTGACCAGCTGCGCGGTCGCCATGCCCGCCAGTGCCTCGGCCAGGGTCTGGGCGACGGTACCGGCCACCGTGACCGGGGACATCGCGCCTGCCAGGATGAAGGGGGTGACGATGGTGGCCTGGTTGGCGCGCGCGTAGGTCTTCAGCGCCCCGAGCATGGTCGCATCCCAGGTCAGGGGCGAGTTGGCATTGATCAGGCTGATGATGCAGGTGCGCGGCTTGCCGGTCGCCGGATCCAGTGTACTCCTCGCCGAAGAGGATCTTGGTCATCTCGACCGTGTCCTGCGCGCGTTCCGGGGCGGTCACCGAGCCCATGTAGGGCTTGTCGCTGTACTTCATGTGCGTGTAGACCATGTCGAAGTGCCGCTTGTTGACCGGCAGGTCGACCGGCTCGCAGATGGTCCCGCCCGAGTGGTGCAGCGAGGTCGACACGTAGGCGAGCTTCACGAAGTTGCGGAAGTCCTCGATGCGCGCGTAGCGGCGCCCCTCGTCGAGGTTGCGCACGAAGGGGGAGCCGTAGGCCGGGGCGAACACGGTGCGGTTGCCGCCGATGACGACGTTGCGGGCCGGGTTGCGGGCGTACTGGGTGAATTCGCGCGGTGCCGAGCGCTGCACCAGCGCGCGGCACATGCCGCGCGGGAAGCGGATGCGCTCGCCCTGGACGTCAGCCCCGGCGGTCTTCCACAGCGCAAGGCACTCCGGATCATCGCGGAAGTCCAGGCCGATCTCCTCGAGGATCGTGTCGGCATTGTGCTCGAGCAGCGCCAGGCCCTCCTCGCCCAGGACCTCGTAGTAAGGGATGTTGCGGGTGATGTAGGGGACGAAGGCCGCGCTGCGCGCGGTGCGGGCGGCGATCTTGGCATCACGGCCGCTCGGGCGACGCGAACGGGCGGGCGGGGTCGACTGCTGCTGAGAATCCATGGCTATCCTGACCGCGGGAGGTGCGGGTCGCGTGGGCCGGAAAAACCCATTATGGTCCCCCGGGGACCCCCAACTGACCGATTTGCGGCATGGACTTCTCCGTCAGCGCCACCGGATCCGACCGGCACGGCTTAAGTGCCGGGGAGCATGCCGGGCGTGGTTACGACGGCCCGCCGGGTGCTTTCTTCAGGCCGCCACCCGCCCCGCGCTAGGATGAGTGCATGGCCGAACCGGACATCGTCAGCGCGCTGCGGCAGGTCCTGCCGCCGAAGACAGTGTGCTGTGGCAGGCCGAGGATCGTCGCCCCTACGAGTGCGACGGGCTCACCGCCTTCCGCGAACTGCCCGCGGCCGTCGTGCTGCCGCGCACCGAGGCCCAGGTGCGCGCGGTACTCCTGGCCTGCACCCGCCTCGAACGTGCCGGTCGTGGCGCGCGGCTCGGGAACGGGCCTGTCCGGCGGCGCAACGCCCCACCCGCAGGGGGTGCTGCTGTCGCTGGCGCGCATGAACCGCATCCTCGCCATCGATCCCCATGCGCGCACCGCGCGGCTGGAGCCTGGCGTGCGTAACCTCGCGGTCTCCGAGGCCGCCGCCGCGCACGGGCTGTACTACGCCCCGGACCCCTCCTCGCAGGTGGCCTGTTCCATCGGCGGCAACGTGGCCGAGAACTCCGGCGGCGTGCACTGCCTGAAGTACGGGCTCACCGTCCACAACGTGCTCAGCGTGCGCGGCTATGCCATGGACGGGGAGCGCATCGAACTGGGCAGCGCCGCCCCGGACACCCCCGGGCTTGACCTGCTGGCCCTCGCCATCGGCTCGGAGGGACTGCTGATGGTGGTCACGGAAGTGACCGTGCGCCTGATCCCGCGGCCGCCCTGCGCGCAGCTGGTGATGGCCTCCTTTGCCGACGTGCACCGGGCGGCCGACGCGGTGGCCGCCATCATCGGCGCGGGCATCATCCCGGCGGCCCTGGAGATGATGGATCGCAAGGCCACCGCGGCCGTCGAGCCGTTCGTGCGCGCCGGCTACGACCTCGCCGCCGCGGCGATCCTGCTCATCGAGGCGGACGGCACCGCGGAGGAAGTCGCCGACCAGGTCGGCGAGATCGAGCGCGTTCTCAAGGCCGCCGGCGCCGGCACGCTGCGCGTCTCCGCCTCCGACCAGGAGCGGCAGCTGTGGTGGTCGGGCCGCAAGAACGCCTTCCCGGCCGCCGGGCGCATCTCCCCGGACTACTACTGCATGGACGGCACGATCCCCCGCAGGCACGTCGGGCGCGTGCTGGAGGCGATCGAGGCGATGGAAGTGCGCTACGGGCTGCGCTGCATGAACGTCTTCCACGCCGGCGATGGCAACCTGCACCCGGTCATCCTCTTCGACGCCAACGAGGCCGGCTCCTGGGAGCGGGCCGAGCGCTTCGGCGCCGAGATCCTCGAGCTGTGCGTGCAACTCGGCGGCACGATCACCGGGGAGCACGGTGTCGGGGTCGAAAAGATCAATTCGATGTGCGTGCAGTTCTCACCCGCCGAGCGCGCCGCGTTCTTCGCCGTCAAGGCCGCGTTCGACCCCGCCGGGCTGCTCAACCCCGGCAAGCTGATCCCGACCCTGGCGCGCTGCGCCGAGTACGGCCGCATGCACGTGCACGCCGGCGCACTGGCGCACCCGCACCTGCCGCGCTTCTGAGGGCATGGACACGCTCGAGCCGGCCATCGCCCTCATGCGCGAGCGCATACGCGCCGCCACCGCGGACGGCAGCACGCTGCGCCTGCGCGGGGCGGGCACCAAGGACTTCTATGGCGAGTCCCTGGAGGGCGAGGTGCTCGAGCTTGGCTCCCACCAGGGCATCCTCGCCTATGATCCGGCCGAGCTGGTCATCACCGCCCGCTGTGGCACGCCGCTGTCGCAGGTGGAGGCGGCGCTCGGGGCCTGCGGGCAGTTCCTGCCCTTTGAGCCGCCGGCCTTCGCGGGCGACCCCACGCTCGGGGGGGTCATCGCGGCCGGCTTGTCCGGCCCGCGGCGCATGTATGCCGGGGCCGCGCGCGACTTCGTGCTGGGGGCGAGCCTGCTCGGTGCGGACGGGGAGCTGCTGCGCTTCGGCGGCCAGGTCATGAAGAACGTGGCCGGCTTTGATGTCGCGCGCGCGCTGTGCGGCTCGCTCGGGATCCTCGGCATCATCACCGAGGTCTCCCTCAAGGTGCTGCCGCTGCCGCGGCAGGAGGAGACGCTGCGCCTGCAACTCACGCTCGCCGAGGCCTGGAGCGCCTTCGAGCGCTGGGCGGGCCAGCCGCTGCCGCTGTCCGCGGCGGCCTGGCATGAGGGCTGCGCGTGGGTGCGCCTCTCCGGAGCTGCCCCTGCGGTGCAGGCCGCGCGGGCGCGCCTGGGGGGCGAGCGCATCCCACCGGCGGTGGCGCGCGAGTGGTGGGCAGCGGTGCGCCACTGCCGCCTGCCGCTGTTCGCAGAGCCGCAGCTGTGGCGGCTGTCGCTCCCGGGGGCGAGCGGGCCGCTGCCGCAACTGCCGGCGCCGCGGCTCGTGGACTGGGGCGGCGCACTGCGCTGGTACGCCGGCGAGGCCGGCCCCGACTACCGCGCGGCCGCCGCGGCAGTCGGGGGAACGGCGCTGTGCTGGCGCGGCCCTGCCCTGCAGGGGCGCTTCCATCCGCTGTCTGCCACCACCCTGGCGCTGCACCAGCGCCTGAAGCAGCGCTTCGACCCGCGCGGCATCTTCAATCCCGGCCGCCTGGTGCGCGGCCTGTGATGCCACCGCGCGGGCCGGGTGTGCTGTGGCGCCGCGGCGCACTTTCAGTGAACATCCGCGGATGAAGTATCCGATCGCGGCCACCCTGGCCGCCGCCGCCCTGGTCACCGTCGCCTTCGCCGCCGGCGCGCCGGTGTTCGGGCCCTGGGGCGTCACCCTCACCTACATGGACACCAGCGTGCCACCGGGCACGGACTTCTTCCGCTACGTCAACGGCGGCCTGGCTGAAGAGCGCGGTCATTCCGGCGGACCGGCGGGTGGCCGGCGTGAACCTCGAGGTCGACCAGGGGAACGAGTCGAAGCTGAAGCGCATCGTCGAGGCCTTGCGCGCCCGGCCGGACAGTTCCCTGACCGCGGAGGAACGCAAGCTGCGCGACCTGTATGGCGCCTATATCGACATCAAGGGGATCGAGGCGGCCGGCCTGGCCCCGGTGCGGGCCGACCTGGAGCGCATCGGCGCCCTGCAGACCCCGGCCGAGGTCGCCGCCTTCATGGGCAACCCGCCCACGGGTACCTACGGGCCGTTCTCCGCGCACATCACGATCGACCAGGCGAACCCGGCCGTCTACGTGGTGCGCCTCATGCAGTCGGGCTCTGGGGATGCCCGACCGCGACTACTACTTGAGCGCCGATAAGGAGGTGGCCGCCACGCGCGAGGCCTACAAGAAGTACCTGGCGGAGATGCTCGGCATCGCCGGCATCAGCGACCCCGAGCGTGCCGCCGCGGTCTTCGCCCTGGAGTCGCGCATCGCGCAGGCGCACTGGTCGGCAGCCGAGCGGCGCGAGGCGGACAAGACCTACAACCCGATGACCCTGGCGCAACTGGCGCAGCTTGCGCCGCAGTTCCCCTGGAGCGCCTTCCTCGGCGCCAAGGGGATTCCGCTGCGCGCGCCCCACGGCGAACGCCAGGTGGACGTGGGCGAGAAATCCGCCTTCCCGAAGCTGGCGGCGGTGTTCGCCGCCACCCCGGTCGCGGTGTGGCGTGACTACCTCACGGTGCGCTTCCTGCACAAGCACGCCGCGTACCTGCCCCGCCAGGTGGATGGCACGGACTTCGCCTTCTACGGCACCGTGCTGTCGGGCCAGAAGCAGCCGCTGCCGCGCGAGCTGCGTGCGATCCGCATGCTCGACCAGGAGATGGGCGAGGCCCTGGGCAAGCTCTACTGCGCCGCCTACTTCCCGCCGGAGGCCAAGGCGCGCAGCCGCACGCTGGTCGCCAACCTGATGCAGGCCTACGAGAACGACATCCAGTCGCTGGCGTGGATGACCCCGGCGACGCGCCAGAAGGCGCTGGAGAAGGTGCATTCCTTCCAGCTGAAGATCGGCTACCCGGACACCTGGCGGGACTACTCCGCACTCACCATTCGCGCCAACGAACTGGTCGCCGACATCCACAGTGCGGAGGCCTTCGACTGGAACCGCCAGCTTGCCAGGCTCGATGCCCCCGTGGACCGCAGCGAATGGTACATGACCGCCCCGACCAACAACGCCTACTACGACCCGAGCCTGAACGAGATTGCCTTCCCGGCCGGGGTCCTGCAGCCGCCCTACTTCGACCCCAACGCCGACGATGCGGCCAACTACGGCGCGATCGGCGCGACCATCGGCCACGAGATGAGCCACGCCTTCGACGACCAGGGCAGCAAGTACGACGCCGCCGGTCGCCTGCGCAACTGGTGGACGGCCGAGGACCGGCGCAACTTCGATGCCCGCACCCGGCAGCTGGCGCTGCAGTACGACCGCTACGAGGCGCTGCCGGGGCTGCACGTCAACGGCAAGCTCACCCTCGGGGAGAACATCGCGGACCTGGCCGGGCGTGGTCATCGCCAACAAGGCCTATCACCTGGCCCTGGGCGGCAAGCCGGCGCCGGTGCTCAGCGGCTTCAGCGGCGACCAGCGCTTCTACATCGCCTACGGCCAGAGCTGGCGGGAGATCTGGAGCGAGGGGCTGGCGCGGCGCATCGCACTCTCGGACGAGCACAGCCCCTCGGCCTACCGGGTCAACGGGGTGGTGCGCAACGATGCGGGCTGGTACGCCGCCTTCGCGCAGGTACGGCCCGGGGATGCGCTGTACCTGGCCCCGGCGGAGCGCGTGGCGCTGTGGTGAGGGCGATGCCGCCGCGGCGGCGGATCTACCGCGTTCGCGTTGCGGCACGCCTCCGGACTGTCTATCTTGCGCAACCCAGCGCGCGGCAGAGTACGAACGAGGTCCGCGACCGCGGCGGGGCGAACTGAGGCGGTCCAGGCGATGCGCATTTCGCGGTCTATGCGGTTCGTGGCACGGCTCTTGTTGCTGCTGGCCGTGGCCAATTGCGCCGGGGCGAGCGACTCGCGCAGCTTCGTTCTGAGCTACTTCTATCCCGCTAACTACTTCGGCGCAGACACCTGCCCCGCGGGGCTGAATCCACTGGCGGACGTATTCTTCAAATGCGACCTGCGCCGTCTCGGACTGCGCAGGCCGAAATCGAAGCCATGTTCAACAAGGACTATACCGCCATTCAGAAAGGGCCCGCGACGGCCCACTGGGTGCAAGTGGTGTCCACGCGCGGCAATGGCCAGGACAACGTCTATCTGCATCCCACTACCGTTGCGGATGCGCAGCTCAAACCGGCGGTGGGCAGCTTTGCATACGGGTTCAATCTCGACGGCCGCGGCGCGCTTCAGCCAACACCTACGAGGACCCTGAAACCCACGAGCGCGGCATCAATAACCAACTGATCCGCACCTTAAGCTGCATCAGGTTCACAAGGGCTACCCGCCGCCGCAGCCCCCGCTGGAAGCAGAATACCGCTGGGACTACTCCCGCCCGGTCGAGGGAGTGTGGCTGATATCGATCGAGGCCGCGGACTTCAGCCGCGATGGTGACGTGCGGGTGATCCTGCAGAGCTCGATCGATCCGGTTGTGCTCTTCGAGCCAGCGCGCACATTCAGCGGGACGTCACCTACCGCGTTGCGCACCTGCCGGAATCCTACAAGCGCTGCGCGGCCACTTGCACGGCGACGTGATCACGACCGAGCCGGCTCGCATCCTCATGCGCTGCGACGTCTACATCCAGCCGGTCTTCGAATTCGTGAACGAGCGCATACGTCTGAAACTCAAGCCGGACGGGACCCTCGAGGGCGTACTCGGGGGTTATCAGCCGTGGTATCCGCTGTACTGGAGCCAGCCAAGGTCGGCTACGTCGACGAACGCGGCTTCGGCGTGGACGCGCTGGCGCTGTACTACGCCCTGCGGCGAACGCAGACGCCTATCCGGATCCCAGGACCGGTGCGAACACGGCAATCTCAGCGGCCTACATGATCGAGGCCGTGCCGGCGCTCATCGCGCCCGTGACCGAGCCGGCCCCTGCCGTGGCGCGTACCAGCGCCCCGGGCGGGTCTCCCCGCGAGAGTGACTGCCAAGCGCCAGCGAATGCTGCTGCTCGCCATCGCGGCCGCACTCCTGAGTCATACGGCGCTGGCCAGCGATAGCGTCGCCCCCGGTGCGCCACCGTTGGCCCGCCGATCACCGCACCGAGTATCGGCGCGCGATTGCCGAGGTCTTTGGTCGCACCATCCACATCGAGGGGCAGTTCGAGCCGGATCTGCGCGAGTCGGGTCTGTTAGCCGGGGTGCCGGCCGGGTGGGCGTCACGGCCAGCGGCTTTGAGCAGTACGACGTTATGGCGCGGGGAATCGCCGCGCAGGTGGTTGATGAGGCCCATCGCGCAACGCTGGTGCCGTGTACCCCGCGCTCGGTGGTGACACCCGATGACCCCTGTGCCAAGCGCTTCTTTGAGCGCGCCGGGCCGCTGCTCTACCGCCGTACGCTGGCCCCGGGGAGCTGCGGCACTGCGTCGAACTGGCCAACACCGCCACACGCTCGCTCGGTAGATTTCACGCCGGGCTTGCTTGAGCTCGCAGCATGCTCGAGTACGTACTGCTCAGGGTGAGACGGTGAGCGGACCGACGTCGGGTACTGGCGACTGGACACCTACGGTACGCTTCGCAACTGAGCTTCTGCTGTGGGACAGTGGCCAGATCCAGGTTGCGCTGCGCGACGGCAGGCTGCAGCAACGGCACGCTGGCGGAAGTCGAGCGTCTGCATCCACGTCTGGAAGCGGAATGCCTTCTTCAGCGACATGCTGCAGTTTGACGGCTTCGAGACCTCGCAAGGACGCTAAGATCTACCAAGTGGACCAGCGCGGTCGGTCGCGATGCGCGCGAGCAACCTGCGCACGGTCATCGACACGCTGATCACGCGGCACGCCGATTACGCGACCTGTTCCAGCGCGCGTACGTTTCTCACCCGCTCCTCGGATCCTATCGCGTGCGATCGCACAGACCGGGCGCATGGCAGGCCTACGAATTTCCGCCGGGCGATCCGCACATCGGCATCCAGAGCCACGCCAGCTTCGTGGCGTTGCACGAGGGGCTGAGCTCCCGACTTGCGGGGTAAGGCGTTGCGCGAGATCCTGTTGTGTGAGCCATCCCCGCCCGCCGGTAACGTGAACTTTGCGGTCGCCAGGACACGCACAATCCGATTTTAGAACCATGCGCGAGCAACTTACTGCACACCGCACCGATCCCACCTGCAGTGGCTGCCACAAACTGATGAATTGCATGGGACTCGCCTGGAGGCTTCGACTCTGACGCCAGCTACGTGCGACTTCGAACGGCGTGGCCATCGACAGCAGTGGCGAGCTTGACGGGGTGCGTTCCGGGATGCGCGGGCCTCGCTCAGGCGATCCACGACAATCCGGCGACGGCGCGTGTCTCTTGCGTGGCTGTACGCGACGGGCCGCCGGTGAGCCGCCGACATGCCTGGATCGTGAGCTGAGAAGTCTTTGCTCCCGATCAGTATCGCGTGCCGAGCTGCTGGGCTGGATAGCGGAGCCCAATCTTTACGCGTGACGGCACCCAATGACGGTCACCTCCAGTGAACTTGCGCAGGTGGGAGTCTCCGATGAAGCCGGTCTCCTTCGATCGCGGCGTCTGCTGCGCGGCATGCTGGGCGTACGGCGTCACGGTGGGCCTGCGTTCTGGAGCTGTTTCTGGACCACAACGGGACGGCGGAGGCGGCCACCGGCTCGCCTGCCGGTATGCTTGGGACGTGGTTCTACGGCTGCGGCCTCAATCCCGGTCGCTGGGAACCGCGCACCGCCGGTGTGGCTACGATTTTGGCGTTGAGCTGCAGCCACTGACCGCTTCGACCAGCTGAACGTCTACAGCAGGATGTGGGCGCTGGACGGGCGGCGCGGCGGCGCATCCGGTGGCGATGCGTTCTGATGCAAGGCACCGCCCGCCACCTGGAGCACCGATGAATCCAGGACCGAGCTTCGACACGGTGATTGCGGACACGTGGGATCACGTACCGCTTTCGCTCGCTCGAGGTCGCCGCACGGGCAGTCGCTCAGCAGTCTCAGCAAGCGCAGCGGCGATGCCGCAACCGGCGACCTCGCGGCGGCGCTCTACCGGCACATCTTCGCCGGACTTCACGATCCAACGCTGGCACCTTCACTCCCGACCGGCGCTGATGGCGCGCGCAGCGTGCTATCCGGGGTCGCCGAGCAGGCGCAGCAGCTGGTCGGCTGGGGCCGACCGGGCGCACCTGGATCAGTACTTCACCGAGTCTGCGCGAACTCCAGCAGCAGCTCGACCTGCAGCTGCAGAAGCCAGCCCGCTGGCGCCTGCACGCGCCCGAGGCCCGCGCAAACACCGGTCGGCGCGAGGTCGAGGAAGTAGCACTAGACCACCGGCTGTTCGCAAGGATCCTGGCGCATGCGCTTGCCTGCGACCAGACACGCGTCTTCAACTTGGTGCTCACCGATGGCCTGTCGCAGCTGCGCTTCGCGGGCGAGGCGAACACTCATCACCTCTTTACGCACGAGGATCCGATCGACGTGAAGCTCGGTTATCAGCCAACGTCGCAAGTTCTATCCCGTCATTCTTGGCATGTTTGCCACGCTGCTCACCAGCTGGCAACTTCGCGAAGGCGACCGCACGCTACTCGACCGCATGCTGGTCTCAACTACACCGACTCGGGCTATGCGACCACGACTGACAACATCCGCTGCTCACCGCCGGCAGCGCCGGGGGAATGAACCGGCATCCACTTTGCGGCCCGCAGGCCGATCCGGTGACGCGGCTGTCGCTGACGGTGCAGCAAGTCATGGGCGTGCCGATCAGCAGCTACGGCACGAGTCGAACCAGACTCGAGCATCATCACCGAGGTGCTGGCCTGAAGCCGGGCGTTGCGTGCGCCCGCATGAACGCGCGGGATTGGCGCTGGCCGCTGCTGATCCTGGCACTTGGGCTGGCGCTGTAGCGAGAGGGGCATCGCACGCTAGACACGTGGTGGAGGTTCCGCTGGCGACACCCGGCATGCATGCAGCGGCGGCCGCCACTCGCACGAACCCAGCTCCCGAGCCGAGGTGCTGTACGCGGACGCGCAGGGGCCGCTACCTGCGTACCTCACGTGCGGGCACGTCCAGTGCGCGGCGGAATGCGCACGCCAATGGCACCCGGCGCTCGCGCGCGCGGCAGCACGCCGCTCGGTGATGGACGCTCAGGCGCAGCCGAGGGCCAGCTCCAGTGGGCGCTGCGCGGTGCCCGCTGTCTGGTACAGCGGGGACCCCATACCGGCGACATCCGCGGGAGCAGCACTGAGAGCGGTCTGTGGCAGGCGGCGGTGTTGCGCGGATGCGGGGCTGGTGCTGCCGCGGGCATCGCCGCCCGGGAGCTGGAGGCCGGCGGCGCGGCCTGACGATCCCCAGGGACTCACGTTGTACGCATTGTGGGGGATGCGCCTGCGCGCGAGTGCGCGAGCGGCGACTGCCGCCACCACTCAGCTCGCGGCGCCGGCATCGCAAAAAAAAAAAAAAAAAAAAAAAAAAAAAAAAAAAAAAAAAAAAAAAAAAAAAAAAAAAAAAAAAAAAAAAAAAAAAAAAAAAAAAAAAAAAAAAAAAAAAAAAAAAAAAAAAAAAAAAAAAAAAAAAAAAAAAAAAAAAAAAAAAAAAAAAAAAAAAAAAAAAAAAAAAAAAAAAAAAAAAAAAAAAAAAAAAAAAAAAAAAAAAAAAAAAAAAAAAAAAAAAAAAAAAAAAAAAAAAAAAAAAAAAAAAAAAAAAAAAAAAAAAAAAAAAAAAAAAAAAAAAAAAAAAAAAAAAAAAAAAAAAAAAAAAAAAAAAAAAAAAAAAAAAAAAAAAAAAAAAAAAAAAAAAAAAAAAAAAAAAAAAAAAAAAAAAAAAAAAAAAAAAAAAAAAAAAAAAAAAAAAAAAAAAAAAAAAAAAAAAAAAAAAAAAAAAAAAAAAAAAAAAAAAAAATTTTTTTTTTTTTTTTTTTTTTTTTTTTTTTTTTTTTTTTTTTTTTTTTTTTTTTTTTTTTTTTTTTTTTTTTTTTTTTTTTTTTTTTTTTTTTTTTTTTTTTTTTTTTTTTTTTTTTTTTTTTTTTTTTTTTTTTTTTTTTTTTTTTTTTTTTTTTTTTTTTTTTTTTTTTTTTTTTTTTTTTTTTTTTTTTTTTTTTTTTTTTTTTTTTTTTTTTTTTTTTTTTTTTTTTTTTTTTTTTTTTTTTTTTTTTTTTTTTTTTTTTTTTTTTTTTTTTTTTTTTTTTTTTTTTTTTTTTTTTTTTTTTTTTTTTTTTTTTTTTTTTTTTTTTTTTTTTTTTTTTTTTTTTTTTTTTTTTTTTTTTTTTTTTTTTTTTTTTTTTTTTTTTTTTTTGCTGACTAGATAGTCAGCGAACCGCGGCCGATCTCGAGCACTTCCCCGCTGACCAGGATCCTGCGCTCGGCATCGACCCGCAGGCGCAGCGACGAGGGCCGGCCGATGTGCTCGCCCTGCGCGATCTCGAACTCGCACGGCAGCGTGTGACCGGTCGCCAGGTACCAGCCCCCGAGGTTCGCGGTCGCAGACCCGGTGGCCGGGTCCTCCAGCACGCTGGTGCCAATCGGGAACACGAACCGCGCCAGGAGGCCCGCCCCGACCGGCGTGAACACGTAGACGGCGCTTTGTCCCTGGGCGCTGGCCATCTGCGACAGCAGGTCGCCGCGCACGCGGATGCCGCGCACCGCCGCCTCGCTGGTCAGGGGCACGATCAGCTGCTCGGTGCCGACGTTCACCCACAGCGGCCGCTCGCCGATGTCCGCCTTGTCCACCCCGAGCATTGCCGCCAGCGTGAAGCGCGGCTCGAGCACCTCCCGCCAGGTCGGCTCGTTGGCCTGCAGCGTCCAGCGGTCGCCGACCGCGCGCACCGGGATCACCCCGGCCGGCAGCTCGAGCGTGATGCGATCACCCCCGAGCCCCAGGGCGCGGCAGACATGGGCGGTGCCCAGCGTCGGGTGCCCGGCGAAGGGCATCTCGTAGGCGGGCGTGAAGATGCGCACGCGGGCGCTGGCGCGCTCGGATGGGAGGATGAAGGTGGTCTCGGACAGATTGAACTGCAGGGCGAGCGCCTGCATCCTAGCGCTGTCCAGTCCCTGGGCGCGCTCGAACACGCACAGCGGATTGCCGCTGAAGGTGCTGCGCCCCTGGGTGAAGACGTTCAGGAGGCGGAAGTCGTACTTAGCCATACAACGCCAGATTCACTTGACCGCTCACCAGCAGCATGACAACTGAACTCCTGTTCCGCAACGACGCCTACCTCAAGAGCGCCACCGCCACCGTGCTCGCCGTGGGCGAACGCGGCATCGAGCTCGACCGCACGGTCTTCTACCCGATGGGTGGCGGCCAGGCCGGTGACACCGGCAGCCTGTGGAGTGCATCCGGCGAGCGCATCGAGATCATCGATACGCGCAAGGGCGAGAGCGCCGACCAGGTCATGCACGTGCCGGCCCCGGCCGCTGCAGCGCTCCAGCCCGGTGATGCGGTGCGCGTGGAGCTTGACTGGGCACGGCGCCACAAGCTGATGCGCCTGCATACCGCGCTGCACCTGATGTCCTGCGTGATCACCGCCCCGGTGACCGGGGGCAACATCGTGCCCGACAAGGCGCGGCTGGATTTCGACATCGAGCTCAGCCTGCTCAACGCCGAGCACATCGCGCGCGAGACCAATGCGCTGATCCGGCGTGCCGTGCAGACGACGACGGTGTGGATTACCGATGAGGAGCTGGACGCGCAGCCGGACCTGGTCAAGACCATGAGCGTGCAGCCGCCGCGCGGGGCGGGCCGGGTGCGCCTGCTTAAGATCCCGGGCATCGACCTGCAGCCCTGCGGCGGCACACACGTCGCCAACATCGCCGAGATCGGTGGCATCCGCGTGCTGCGCATCCGCAGCGAGGGCAAGCACAACAAGCGGGTCGAGATCGCCCTCACCGATAGCGGCTGAGCTCCAGGCCATTGCCGACGCACAGCAGCACCGAGCTGATGTGGGCGGTGGCGCGCACGCGCTCGCGGTAGGCACGCACCTCGGGCTGGGCGCTGGCCGGGCTGATCATGTTGTCCGCGACCACGAGCGCGCCGGGGGCGAGCTTGCCCTGCAGCAGCTCCCATACCGGCACGTACTGGTCCTTCCACAGGTCGATGAGCACGAAGTCGAAGGGACCGGGGAGCAGCCTGAGGGAGGCGAGCGCGTCGCCGATGAGAAATTCCACCCGCCCGGCAAGACCGGCCCGTTGCAGCTGTGCCGTGGCGTACTCGGCCTTCGTCGCCCGCAGCTCGAGGGAGGTGACCTTGCCGCCCACCGCCCGCGCGCCCTCGGCCAGCCACTGGGTGGAGTAGCCGTAGGAGCTGCCGACCTCGAGGATGCGTGTTGCCTTGCTCTCCTTGATCAGCAGGTTCAAGAGCACGGCGGCCGGGCGACCCACCGGCAGCAGCAGCTCGTCCCGGCGCCGCCTCATTTCCGGCTCGCTCAACGAGCCGATCAGGGCATCCTCGCGCTGGGCGCGGGCCTCGTAGTCGCCTATCACGGCCAGGAACCCCGGGTCCAGCGTCAGCGGATCTTCCATGGGCACTGCGCAGCCTGTTAGGCGGCGCCGGAGAAGTATTCCTGCAGCGAAGCCACCCCGAGGCGCTTGGCCTCGAACAGGCTCTCCAGGTGCTCGCGTGAATTGACCAGGCCGCGCGCGCGCAGCACGCCGTTCTCATCCAGCAGCGCCGCGAACGGCAGCCGGCTGACCTGGTAGGCCAGTCCGAGCGCGGCCGAGACGACGTAGGGAATGGCCTCGAGCCCCTGGGCGCGCACGAAGGCCCGCTGCTCGGTGACATCGCCGTCACTGGCCAGGATCAGGTCCATCCAGCCGCGCTCGTCCTTGCGGCTGGACTTCACCGCCGGCAGCAGCGTCTTGCACACCGGACAGGTCGGGGAGACGAACAGCAGCAGCGTGCTGCGCCCGTCGGCGCGCTTGGCGCCGACGTGCAGCGGCCGGCCGGCCAGGTCCACCACTTCCAGCTGCGGCGCCGCCTCGCCCACGGTGAGCCCGCGGTTGAGCATCAGCGCCCCGGCCGGCGTGATGCGCTCGTGCAGCACGCCCAGCTGGCGCACCACCGCCAGCAGCACTGCGGCGAGCACCAGGACCAGCACCCACAGCACGATGTTGGAAATGACCAGCGGGTTCATGCCGCCCCCGTCAGGCGTGCACCCTGGGGCGCGATGCGTGACAGCAGCCGGTCGAGGCTGGCGTAGAGCAGCGCCGCGACGCTGATCCCGCCCACAACCGTCAGCGCGTCCGCGGCGGACCAGGGTCGCGACAGCCACGGCCGCACCAGCAGCAGCAGCGCCACGGCGAGCAGCAGGTTGCGCGCCACCATCCAGGGGGCGATCGGGCTGCGCTCATTCGCGCCCCCACAGCCGCAGGCCAGGTCCAGGCGTCCGCGCCTGAGGTTGATGGCGATGGCCGCCGCGTAGACAGCCAGCAGAAGGGCGCCGGCGCAGGCGGCGCCCCTGCGCGTCGGGGCCACGAGCAGCCCGCCGGCCACCAGGCCCTCCAGCACGGGCACCAGCAGGGCAAGGCGCGCCGCCGCGGGCGGCAGCAGGCGGTAGGCGGCGAACACCTCGGCGAAGTGTGCCGGCGCGCGCAGCTTCTGCGCCGCCGCGGCTGCGAACAGCAGCGCGAACACACCGGCGAGCAGCGCGCCTATGGCAGGGTCAAGCATGGGGGCATCATAAACCAACGCGCGCGGGGGCGAGCGCCTGCCGGCGGCGCGGCCGGCGGGATCGTGGCGTGCTAGCTGGCGGCGGAGAGTATCGCGCCGCTGGTCGGCACGCCCGTACCGGCCGTCACCAGCACGTTCTCAACCTCCGGCACCTGGTTCACGGAAGTGCCGCGCACCTGGCGCACCGCCTCGGCGACGCCGTTCAGCCCGTGGATGTAGGCCTCGCCCAGCTGGCCGCCGTGCGTGTTGACCGGCAGCGCGCCGCCGATCTCGATGTTGCCATCGCGGATGAAATCCTTCGCCTCCCCGCGCGCACAGAAGCCGAAGGCCTCCAGCTGTGGCAGGACGAACGGCGTGAAGTGGTCGTAGAGCACCGCGGTCTGCAGGTCCTCAGGCCCCAGCCCGCCCATCGCATACAGCTGCCGCGCCACGAGCGCGATCTCCGACAGTGCCGAGATGTCCTTGCGGTAGAAGCTCGTCATGTTCATCTGGTCATCGGTGGCCCCCTGGGCCGCCGCACGGATCAGCGCCGGCCGCTGGCGCAGGTGGCGCGCACGGTCCGCGCGCGTGACCACGATCGCCACCGCCCCGTCGCTCTCCTGGCAGCAGTCGAGCAGGCGCAGCGGTTCGACGATGAAGCGCGAGGCCTGGTGCTGGGCGAGGGTGATCGGCTTCTGGTAGAACCAGGCGTGCGGGTTGACCGCGGCATGGCGGCGGCAGGCCACCGACACCCGCCCGAAGTCCTCGCTGGTGGCGCCGAAATCATGCATGTAGCGCCGCGCGGCCAGCGCCACCCAGGAGGCCGGGGTCGCCAGGCCGAAGGGCACGGTCCATCCCCAGTTGGCGCTCTCCGCGTTGGGCATGGGGGGCGGGACGAAGGCCTGGCCGAAGCGATACCCGGAGCGCTCGTTCAGCGCGCGGTAGCAGACGATGACTTCCGCGACGCCGGCATGCACGGCCATCGCCGCCTGCAGCAGGGGCGCGCAGGCCGCCCCGCCGCCGTAGTCGATGCGGCTGAAGAACTTCAGCTCCCGGCCGCCGATGTTGCGGAACACCTCGATCTCCGGGCTCTTGTCCATCGCGTAGGTGCACAGGCCATCGACGTCGGCAAGCTTAAGCCCCGCGTCCGCGACGGCCGCGGCGACCGCCTCCACCGCGAGCTTCAGCTCGCTGCGGCCGGAGTCCTTGGAGAACTCGGTCGCACCGATGCCGACCACGGCCGCCTGGTCGCGCAGCGGGTGCTTCACGGCAGTGCCACCCGCACGGTGGCGGCCACGTGCTGGCCGATGCTGTTGGTGCCTGTGACCGCGATGTCGAGCGTGCGCTCGGCGGCATTCTTCTGCTGCACCACGCCGGTGAAGGTGAGGGTGTCCCCGGAGAAGGTGGGGACCCCCAGGCGGATGTCGACCGAGCGGATGCTGCCTGCGGGGGCAAGCCAGTCGTTCACGAAGCGCTGCACGTAGCCGTTGGTGGTGAGGATGTTCATGAAGATGTCGGGGGTGCCGCGCGCCTGGGCCCCGCGGACGTCATGGTGCACGACCTCGAAGTCACCGCTGGCCGTGGCCCCGGCGACGATCACCGAGGCGGACACCCGCACGGTCAAGGGCGGCAGCGTGTCACCGGTGTTCGCGTGTTCAAAGCTGACGGGGCTCATGTGCGCTTTCGGTGCCAAGGCTTCAGGTGAAGGGCCGGACCGCGCCTGTGCGCAGCTCGCGGCCGATGGCGGCCAGGCTCAGCTGCGCCCCGCCCAGTGAGAGTTCCAGTTCCTTGGCACGCAGGAAGAAGGCGTGCACGGGATACTCGATGTCCGCACCCAGCCCACCGTGGACATGCTGCACGGCGTGCGTGACGCGGTGCCCGCACTGGGCCGACCACCACTTGGCCGCGAGCACCTCGGCGGCTGCCGGCACCTGCGCATCCAGCGCCCATACCGCGCGCAGGTACGCCGAGCGCAGCGCCTCGATGTCGATGTAACAGTCGGCCAGGCGATGCTGCACGGCCTGGAAGCTGCCGAGCGGCCGCCCGAACTGCACGCGCTCGCTGGTGTAGGCGACGCCGCGGCGCAGGGACTCCTGGGCAACACCCAGCTGCAGCGCGCAGACACCGACGCGGCCGCGCTCGAGCAGCCATCCGGCAACATCGCCGTCGCCGTCGCTGCCGAGTGCGTCTGCTGCCGGCACCTGAACATCGGTCAGCCTGACCAGGCCCTGCGGCGTGGAGCTCGTGCCGCGCTGTGCCTGGATCGCAAGCCCGCGCGCCGCGCGCGGCACCACGAACACCCGCCGCTCACCGTGCGCGAGCGCCGGCACCAAGAGATAGCCGGCCTGCTGCGCATAAGGCACGCAGGTCTTCACGCCCGAGAGGCGAAAGCCCGCGCCGGAAGGCTCGGCGCGCGTCTGCAGCCACTCAAGATCCGTGCTGCCCGGCTCCTCCAGCGCCGCGGTGAGGATCAGGGTGCCATCGGCCACCTGGCGCAGCAGCTCGCGGTGGTGGGCACGGCCGAAGCGCTCGAGCGGCATGGCTCCCAGCACCAGCGTCTCCAGCAACGGAATGACCGCCAGCGTGCGTCCCTGCTCCTCGAGCATCAGGCACAGCTCGGTCAGCCCCAGTCCCGAGCCGCCGCAGCCGGTGCCGATGGCAGCCCCCAGCAGGCCGGCGGAGGCGAAGGCGGACCACAGCGGGGCATCAAAAGCCTCGCTGCCGCGGCTGAAGGTCTTGCGGAACTCGTCGGTGAAGCGCTGCGTGAGCATGCGTGCGGCGGTGTCCCGCAGGTCCCTCTGCTCCTGGGTGTAGCTGAAGTCCACCTCAGCTCCCCGCGCGCTCGTGAAAGGCGTACAGCACGTAGCCGGGCTCGACCTCGTTGAACTCCACCGCCACCGGCATGCCGATGCGCACCCGCTCGGCGGCGATGCCGCAGAGGTTGGACACCACGCGCACGCCCTCCTCCAGCTCGATCAGCGCCACCGGCAACGGATAGGTGAAACCGGGCAGCTGCGGCTGGTGCACGATGACGAAGCTGTGGATGGTGCCGCGGCCGCTGCACTCGCGGGCGGACCATTCGTAGGAGTGGCACTCCGGGCACATCGGCCCGGGCGGGTGGTGCAGGTGGCGGCACTGCGTGCACTGGCGGATCAGCAGGCGCCGCTGCTTCAGGCCCTCCCAGAAGAAGGCGCTGTCGGCGGTGATCGAGGGCCGCGGGTGCGGCGGCCTGGCCGGCACCGCCGCCATGGGCGCACCGACCTGGGTGGGGCGGTACTTGAGGATGCGGAAATGCATGCGCCCGACCACCTCGCCGCGCTGGTCGGTGAACTCGTAGCGGTAGTCAAGAAAATGGCCCGTGCCGAGGGCGGTGTTCTTCTGGTCCGAGATCCCGGCGAAGGTCACCTTCTGGGTGACCAGGTCGCCGGGGCGCAGGTAACGCGGGTATTCCTGGACGAGGTTCGTGGCCACCACCGCCGTGAAGCCTGCCGCATCCATCGGGTCGATCCCGAGCAGGTTATTCGCATGACCGCCGGAGCCATCGGGGGTGAAGCCGCGCATGGTCCACACCTCCAGCATCGCCGGGGGTGCCACGATGCCGCCCTGGGCGCGCGCCGCGGGCGAGTGCTCATCGAGATAGGCCGGATTGCGCTCCCCCATCGCCGCGCACCAGCGGCGGATCATGGGCAGGTTGACCGGATCGGCCGCGGTGCGCGCCGGGGCGGCGAGCGCGCCCTGCTGGGCGCGCAGCTGCAGCAGCCAGTCGGGGGCGGCCGGGGCGCTCATCGGCCGCCCGCCCGCGGCAAACCCAGGCCCATCTGCGCGACCATGTCGCGCAGGATCTCGGTGGCCCCGCCCCCGAAGGTGTTGATCTGGCAGCGCCGGTACTCGTTCTCCAGGCGCCCCTGGAGGATCGCGCCGGGCGCATCGGGCTGGAGCAGGCCCGCGGCACCGGTCACTTCGAGCAAGAGTCGTAGCACGCGGATATAGCTCTCGGTACTGAACACTTTGCAGGCACTGGCCAGCTGCGCCCGCGTCTCCCCCTGCGCCACTTCCCAGGCCACGCGGTTTCCCAGCACCGCATACGCCTGCAGCAGCGCGTAGCACTCGGCGAAGGCCCCCTGCACCCACGGCGCATCGATCACCCGGCCGCCCGCACCGGGGGTGGCGCGCGCCCAGGCCAGGGTGTCATCGAAGCACCCCTGCGCGCCATAGGCCAGCGCCGCCAGTCCCACGCGCTCGTGGTTCAGCTGCTCGGTGATCAGCTGCCAGCCCCCGTTGAGTTCCCCGACCAGCATGGACACCGGCACACGCACGTCATTGTAGAAGGTCACGTTGGTGCGGATGCCGCCCACGGTGTGGATGGGCGTGAGCGAAAACCCCGGCAGGTTCGTGTCCACCATGATGATGGAGATGCCGCGGTGACCGGCGTTCTCATCGGTGCGCGCGGCGAGCCAGATGTAGTCCGCCCCCTCGGCGCCGCTGGTGAAGACCTTCTGCCCGTTGATGACGAAGCAGTCCCCGTCGCGTACGGCGCGGGTCTTCAGCGCCGCCAGGTCGGTGCCCGCCTGCGGCTCGGTGTAGCCGACGGCGAAGTTCAGTTCCCCGGCGGCGATGCGCGGCAGGAGCTGCCGCTTCTGGGCCTCGGTGCCGCGCCGGATGAGCGCCGGTCCTATGGTGTTGACGGTGACGAAGGGGAACGGGGCCTCCGCGAGCCACAATTCCTCGAGCACGATCTTCTGTGCGAGCGGGTCCAGGCCCCGGCCGCCGTATTCCGGCGGCCACCCCGGGGTGAGCCAGCCATCGGCGCCCATGCGCCTGAGCAAGGCGCGGAAGGCAGGCCCGCTCTCGCGACTGCGGGTCGCCTCGCGTGCCTCGGGGGTCATCAGCTGCGCAAGGTAGCTGCGGAACTCGGCACGCAGGGCCTGCTGCGCCTCGGTGTATGCGACGTGCACGGCTAGTCCCCGGCAAAGGGCGCGATTTCCAGCGCGGCAAGGCTCGCCGCGCTCACCGGCAGGTAGGTCCCGGCACGCGCATCGCGCACGTACAGCGGATCCTGGGTGCGTCCGGGGTCGTAGCCGGCGCGCTGCAGGTCGATCTTGCGCAGCTTGAACGTCGTGGTGAGCTCAGCGTCCCTGGAGATGCGCACGAACAGCGGCATGGCGTAGTCGGCCAGGCGCGCGACGGCGAATTCGTGGAAAGCCCGCGGCTCAAAGCTCGCAGGCTCGGTGTAGGTCAGGGCGACCATCCCCGCCCTGCCCTCGGCGCCGGTCACCCGCACCCCGTAGACATTCACCACGGCGGGTCCGGGAAAGCGCGCCAGCGCCGCGGCGACCTCGTCGGTCGCGACGTTCTCGCCCTTCCAGCGGTAGGTATCGCCCACCCGGTCGACGAAGTAGTAGTAGTCATCCGTGTCGTAGCGCACCAGATCGCCCGAGCGCATCCAGCGGTCGCCCGGGCGGAAGGCGTTGCGCAGGATCTTCGCTTCGGTCGCCTCGGCCGAGGTGTAGCCTTCGAAGAAGCCGGCCGCGGTCGGCCCGTCGAGGATCTCGGCGACCAGTTCCCCGGCCTCCCCCGGCCGGCACAGGATGAGGCTGCCGTCGGCACTGCGCGGGTGGGTCCCGCTATCGATGTCATAGCGCACCACGCGGATGTTGCTGCGCTCCGGGTAGGGCAGCCGCCCGACCGAACCGATCCTGTTGTCCACGTTGGTGATGCCGTAGTTGGCCTCGGTGGAACCTAAGCCCTCACACACGCGCTCGATGCCGAAGCGGCGCACGAACTCGCCCCAGATCTCGGCCTTGAGCCCCGCGCCGCTCATGCGCCGCAGCGTGTGCGCGCGGTCGTCCGCGCGCGGCGGCTGGTTCAGCAGGTAGCGGCACAGCTCACCGATGTAGTACCAGGCGGTGACCCGGTGCGTGCGCACGTCGCTCCAGAACTCACTGGCGCTGAAGCGGCGCCGCTGCACGATCGGGATCCCCAGGTGCAGGGCGACCGAGATGACCACCATGCCGCCGGCGCCGTGGTACAGCGGCAGCACGTTGTAGAACACGTCTCCGGCCCTGAGCTCCAGCAGTCCCGCGATGACGCCGCCGGCGTTGAGGAAGCGCAGGTGGCTCATGAGGGCGGCCTTGGGCAGCCCCGTCGTGCCCGAGGTGAAGATGTAGTACAAGGGATCGCCCAGGTGCACGTGGGCGCGGTGCGCGGGCGCCGGATCCGCCGCACTGGTCGCCGCCATCGCGGCATTCAGCGAACGGCTGCCGGGAACGGGGACCGCGGCCGGGGCGGCACCGGGCTGGGCAAACTCCAGCACCCGCGGCGGCAGTTCCGGCGCGCTGAGCGAGGCCACCCGGTCCGCGCACTCGGGTCCGTAGACCAGCGCGCACGCGGCCGTCTGGTCGAGGGCATGCTTGAGGATGCGGCCACGCGCGGAAGTGTTGAGGAGCGCGGTGACGATGCCCACCTTGGCCAGGCCGAGCCAGACCATCGGGAACTCGGGACAGTTGTCCATCATCAGGGCCACCACGTCGCCGCCCTTGAGTCCCAGGGAAAGTGCCGCGTGCGCGATGCGGTTCGCGCCCTCGTTCAGCTGCGTGAAGGTGAGCGAGCGGCCCTCGAAGTGCATGAACGGCCGCGCGCCGGCATCGGCCGCACGTGCCTCGAGCATGTCGGCCACGCTGGCGCTCTGGTCGCGGCGGTAGCCGGCAATCAACGCATAGCCTTTGTTGAGTCGCTGCTGCGTCAGCTCGCGCGGGACGACTTCGCTCTCGCTCACACCGGTTCCTGAAGCCTTGAGGCAGCCGCAGCCTAGCACCGCAACCCGGCGCCGGGCCTACCCAAACCGGAGGGGCGCGGCGGCCGGCTGCCGCGCGCCGGGTATCTGCCTGATAAACAATGGTTTACCAGGCCCAACACACGCTAGGATCCGCGCATGAATTCCACCCGGCTCGAAGCCTTCACCGACGGCGTCATCGCCATCGTCATCACCATCATGGTGCTCGAACTGCACGTGCCTCACGGGGCGGACTTAGCCTCCCTCAAGGCGCAGAGCCCGGTGCTGCTCGCCTACGTGCTCAGCTACGTGAACGTCGGGATCTTCTGGAACAACCACCACCACATGCTGCACGCGGCTGAAAAGGTGAATGGCGCGGTGCTGTGGGCCAACCTCAACCTGCTGTTCTGGCTGACGCTGGTGCCCTTCGTGATCCGCTGGATCGATGAGAGCGGCTTCACCACCGCCCCCGTGGCCGCCTACGGGCTGGTGCTGGCCGGGGCGGCGGTGGGCTACGTGATCCTGCAGCGCCAGCTGATTGCCGCCAACGGCGGCGCGCAGTCGAAACTGGCCAAGGCGCTGGGGAACGACGTGAAGGGCAAGCTCTCGCTGCTGCTCTACGCGGTGGGATTCACCGCCGCATTCTTCCGTCCATGGCTGGCGATCGCCGCCTACATCGCCGTGGCACTGATGTGGCTGATCCCGGACCGCCGCATCGAGGATCGCGTCAAGGCCGCCAGACTGAGCTGAAGGCGCGCCCCTAGCGCGTCAGGAAATCCAGCACGGTGTCCGCCAGCGCGCCAAACGGCGGCCACAGCGCGCGCATGCCGCTCAGCGGCGCCTGGTAGAACACCGGCCGCAGCTTCGAGAAGGTGTTGAAGCCCTCGCGGCCGTGATAGTGCCCCATGCCGCTCGCCCCCACTCCGCCAAAAGGCAGGTCATGCTGGCCGACATGCCAGAGCGCATCATTCACCGAAACCCCACCCGACATCACCCCCTGCAGCAGCGCCTCGATCGTCCTGCGCGAGCGGCTGAAGGGGTAGAACGCCAGCGGCCGCGGCCGCTCGTTGATGTAGGCCACCGCCTCGGGCAGCTGCGCGTAGCCGATGATCGGCAGCACCGGCCCGAAGATCTCGCGCTTGAGCAGCTCGCAGTCCTGCGGGGGATTGAGCACCAGGTGCGGGCTTACCTTGCGGGTGGCCTCGTCCCAGGGCGGCCCAGGGATCAGCTGCACCAGCGTCGCCCCGCGCGCGCGCGCATCCTCCAGCGCATGGGTGATGCGCGCGAAGGCCCTGGCATCGATGATCGAGGTGAAGTCCGGGCTGGTGAGCTGCGGGTAGCGCCGCACGGTGATCTCGCGCGCACAGCTGACGAACTCGGCAACCTTCGCCTGGGGCATCAGCAGGTAGTCGACCGTGGTGCAGATCTGGCCGGCGTTCATCAGCTTGACGAACAGGATGCGCTCGGCGGCGCTGCGCACCGGGAAGTCATCGCACAGCAGCGCCGGTGACTTGCCCCCCAGTTCCAGTGTCACCGGCACCAGATTCGCCGCCGCGGCCGCCATGACGCTGCGGCCGGTCTGCGTGGAGCCGGTGAACAGCAGGTGATCGAACTGCAGCTGCGAGAACTCCACGCCCACGCCGCCGGTCTCGTCGAACACGGTGAGCTTCTCGGGCGGAAAGTAGCGCGGCAGCCGCTCGATCATCAGGGCCGCGAAGTGCCGGGAGTTCTCCGACAGCTTCACCATGGCGCGGTTGCCGGCGGCGAACACCGAGGTCAGCGCAAGGAAGGTGAGATTGATCGGGAAGTTCCACGGCACGATCATCCCGACCACCCCCAGGGGCTGGGGGATGACGCGGTTGCGCGCCCCCGGGAACAGCAGCAGGTCCACGCCGCGACGCTGGCGGCGCATCCACGAGCGCAGGTGATGGCGCGTGTACTTGATGCCATCCAGCACCGGCACGATCTCCCCCAGGAGCGTCTCGTGCCGGGAGCGGCAGCCGTAGTCCGCGTTGACCGCCGCGACCATCGCATCGCGGTTCTCGCGCACGAAGCGCGCGAGCGTGCGCAGGTCGGCGAGCCGCTGCCGGTAACCGGGCACCGGGTCGCGGGCGCAGGCCTGGCGCTGCAGGTCCAGCGCGGCCTGCAGCTGCGCACGCACGCCATTGGCGACCATGGGGGTCGCGCTGCCATCGGCTCGTGCGTTCACTGAGCGCTCCTCGCCTGCCCGTCTAGAAGTGCGCGCCCACCTCCACGCCCCAGAACCTGGGCGCGGTGATGTTGGTGAAGGGCGTTCCCAGGGTCTGCAGGCTGATCGTGCCGACGCCCGTCACGTACTGCTTATCAAACAGGTTATTGGCATACACGGCAACCGAAACCGGCACGCGCGAGTGGCTGACCCAGGCCAGGCGCACGTCGGTGCGGTTGGTGGCCTCGCCGGTGCGGAACGCCGGGATCTGCAGGCAGGCGCCGTTGGCCTGCGAGTCGGCATTGCAGCGCCCAGGGCCGCGGTAGGCATCCTGCAGCGTGAAGTCGACATCACCCCCGGCGACGTCACGGATCACGTAGTCGATGCCGCCGGCCAGTGACCACAGCGGCTCGCCGGTCGCCTGGCCATTGAGGACGGTGCCATCGGGCGCGGTGTAGTCCTTGTAGGTCGAATCGATGTAGGCGGCGATGAAGTTCACCCGCAGCGCATCGGTGGCCTGCCAGTGCGTCTCGAAGTCCACGCCCCAGGCGTGCACGTCGCTGATGGTCACCTGGTACTGCGGGATCTGCCCGTCCGGGTTCACCAGGTTCAGGTTCTGCAGGTTGGTGTAGTCGTAGTAGTACGCCGAGGCATTCACCAGCAGGCGGCGGTCGAACAGCTCGCTCTTCACCCCCAGCTCGTAGTTGTTCACGTGCTCGGGGTTGTACTTCGCCCCCGGCAGCAGCGCGTTGTAGCCGCCGGCCTGGTAGCCCTTGCCGTAGGAGAGGTAGTACATAAGGCCGGCCTGCGGCTTGTAGTCGAGCACCACGCGCGGGCTGGTGTCGCTCCAGCTGTCGTTGGTGCGCAGCGGCGCATTGAGCGAGGCGGCGTAGTTGAAGGCGATGTTCTGCGTGTACGGGAACGGCGGCAGCGGGAAATTGATTGGAGGCGCTGCAAGGGCCGCAAGATTCGCATCAAGCTCAGCGGCGGTGCGCGTCGGGTTGTACCAGCTGAAGTCCTTCTCATCGTGCGTGAAGCGGATGCCGGTGGTCAGGTTCCAGTGAGGCCCCAGGTGCCAGATCACGTCGCCGTAAGCGGCGATCGCGCGCGAGTAGCCATGGTTGTACATGTTCTCCTGCCACGGCAAACCGAGGAGCGAGATCGGGATACCGAACTGCGCGGCCGCCTGGCTGATCGGACCGTAGACGCCGCCGGGAACGATCTGCGTCTGGGTGAGCAGCGTGTCGATGCTGTCGGTGTACAGGTTCACCTGGCTGTCCTGGTTGGCATCGTCATAGAAGTAGCTCACGCCCCCGACCCAGTCGGCGAGCGCGGTCTTGCCCCCCAAGGTGAACTCCTGCGAGAAGCTCTTGTTCTGCTCGATGTTCACGTCATCGAAGTACAGGTAGATGCGGTTGGTGCCGTCCTGCTCTTCGCGATTGAAGGTATTGAAGTGGCGGTAGGCACTGATCGAGGTCAGGTCGCCGAACAAGAACGAGTGCTCGGCGCGCAGGGTCAGACCGTCGTAGGTGCGGCTCTCGCGCGGGTTGACCGTATCCGACAGCAGCGGGCTCGTGAACGGGTTGGTCCAGGTCGAAGGATCCGACGGGTACGGCGGCAGGCCCGGAGAAGGCGGCAAGGAGGCGATGCCGATCGCCGGGCGCGGCGGCTGGGAGAGGTTCTCGTGCTCGTAGATGAGGCGGAAGGTGGTGTCACCCGGGGCCCGCCACAGCAGCTGCGCGCGCGCTCCCCAGTCCCCGTCGCGGTCGTAGCGCACGCCGGTGGCCGCATCCTGCAGCCAGCCCTTGCTGCGGTTGCTGACGAAGCTCACGCGCGCGTCCAGATCCTGCACGATCTGGCCGTTCACCATCCCCTCGTAGTACTGGCTGCCGTAGTTGCCCCAGCGCGCCTTGGCATCGGCAGAGAAGGTATCGGTCGGGCGCGTTGGAGATCACCGAGATCACCCCGGCCGCACTGTTGCGGCCGAACAGGGTTCCCTGCGGGCCCTTGAGCACCTCGATGCGCTCCACGTCGTTGAACAGCAGCAGCGCCCCACCGGTCTTGCCCGCGTACACCCCGTCCTGGTAGATGCCGATCGGCGAGTCGGTGCCGATGCCGAAGTCCGAGACGCTGATGCCGCGCAGGGTGTAGCCCGGCTGGGTCGGCTGCTCGCCGCTGACATCCAGGCCCGGGATGTAGCCGTTCATGCTGGACAGGTCGGTGGCGGCCAGCTTGTCGATCTGCACCGCGTTCACCACCTGCAGCGCGATCGGCACGTCCTGCGAGGCCTCCGAGCGGTGCTGCGCCGTGACGGTCACCGTGGTGAGCTCGCCGCTGTCGACGATCGTCGCCGCGCCTGCCGGGACATCGGCCGCGGCGGCCGCACCGCCGGCGCACAGGCCGAGCAGCGACAGGTACATGGATTGGCGGCGGATGCTCATCTTTAACTCTCCGGTATTGCTGGTACTCAGGCGCCGCATGCCCCGGGCATCGCGGCAATCCACTCACGAATCAGGGCGAGGCCTTCGCGGTGCACGGTGCCGCGGCCCTGCTCGGGCATCATGACGCCCGGCTCGGTCGAGGCCATGCGGAAGGGCAGGATCGACTCATCCGGGTGTCCCGGGACGATGTCGATCATGTGGTCGCCGGTGCCGCGGCCGGCGGCGACCGGGGGCTTGCAGACCCCCAGGTGCCGGTCGGTGGCCACGCTCGGATCAAAGCTCAGGCCCGTGGTGTTGGCAGGGCCGGTAGCGCTGTGACAGTGCACGCAGTTGATATCGAGATAGGCGCGCGCACGCGCATCCAGGGTCTGCGTGGTGTCACGCCAGTTGGCATTGCGCGGCGCATCCGCCAGCGGCGGTACCCCGGTGAGGTAGCCGACCTTCACCAGGTGGGTGAGCTCGTTCTCGACTCCGCTCGCATAAGGGTAGTCACGGTTGAGGTGGCGCGCCTTGAGCCCGAGCGGACCTAAGGCCTTCGTGCCGACGTCGGTGACGTGGCAGCCGGCGCACTGGTTCTCGTTGGGCACGACGTACGTGAAGGCCTCGTTCGGCTCGCCCGCGGCCACCAGCTCCAGCGGCAGCTCATCGCCGGTGCGCGCCAGCTCGGCATCGGTCTGTGCGGCGTTCCACACGTACGGCAGCGCCTCCCAGCCGCGTTCGCGGCGCACCAGCAGGCGTGTCTCGACCAGGCGCACCTTGGACAGGTCGAGACCCTCGCCGGAGAAGTCGTGCGACTGGTCGTAGGTGCGCAGCACCTTCAGCTCGCCGTGGGCCGCGCGCGGGTAGTAGAAGGTCTTGCTCAGGATCGTGCCGACGGGGAAGTCGAAGCTCGTGGTGCCCGCGTAGCGCGCGGCCGCGCCCGGGGGCATCCACACCGTGCGCAGCTTGTGTGCGTAGTCGCTGAACAGCGGACGTGTTCAGGTCATAGGGCACGACGGCTCGTTCAGCCGAGCGTCCGGCCGTCGCGGATACACCACGTGCCAGTCACTCAGGTGCGCCGGCCGTCCTTCGGCTAAAGAAGTGCACCGGTGGCTCAGGTGAGCGTGCGCAGCTGCTCAGCAGCCCCACCAGCACCACGGCCGCAAGCAGAGCGCCCGTGTGGCGCGCCCGGATAAGCAGGATCACGCGCGCCTTCAGGTCCCGCTGCGCAGCTCGATGGCCGGCAGCTTGGGAAGCTCGCACTGGTAGTAGGCCGCATCGGTGCTGGGGTTCTTGTACTTGTGCGGGCCATCGGCGTTGAGCACCCCCACATTGCCGTTCTTGATGCAGATGCGCTCCTCGGCCGGCGGCATCCCTTTGACGAGGTTCTTCTCATCGCGGTAGCCATCCCAGAGGATGTCCGGGAAGTGCCCGTTCAGGCCGAACATGGCGACCTTGAGGGTCTTCAGGTCCAGTCCGTCCGGGGAGTCCCCGCCGCCGGAGAAGCGGTTGTCGTACACGAAGATCGCGCGCGGGTAGGGGTCGTAGCTCGGGTCGATGCCCGGCTTGTTGTAGTAGTTGGTCGAGTAGTAGGCGGAGATGATCAGGTTGGCCGTCTGGTTGTCGGCGATGTCATTGTCGAAGATCTCGACCTTGCTGTTGGAGTTGACCACCACGCCGGCCCCCGCCGGCACGCTGGCGACCGCGGCGCCCTTGGCGGCGAAGTTGGCGATGTTGTTCTTGAACACCTTGTTCTTGAACACGCGCGTCGAGTGGCCCGGCTGGCTCAGGTTCGGCATGTTGAACACGAGGATGCCGCCGGTGTTGCCGGTGGCCACGTTCTCGTAGACGTCCGCGCCGATGGTGTTCTCGATCTCGATGCCGGCCACGTTCTGCTCGGCGTGGCAGCGGCGCACGATCACATTCGTCGACTGGCCGACGTAGATGCCCGCGTCCGAGGCACCCCACGAGGAGGAGTCCTCGATCAGGATGTTGTGCGACTTGACCGGGTAGATGCCGTACGCCCCGTTGGTGGTCCTGGAGCCGCCGGTCCAGGCCACGCGCACGCCCCGGATGGTGAGGTTGGTGCCGTCGTTGATCTTGAGCCCGTCACCCTTGGTGTCCTCGATAGACAGGTTCTCGATGGTGAAGTCGCTGGCGTACACCAGGATGCCCTCGGGACCGGAGATCTGGTTCTTGAACGAGAGAATGCTCACCTCGGTCCCGGCGCCCCGGATGGTCACCCCGTTGGCACGCAGGGTGAGTACGCGGTCGAGCGGGTGCTTGCCGGGGGGGATCTCGATGACCGTGCCGGGCTTGGCGTCGAGGAACTTCTCCTGCAGCTGCTTCTGGAACGCTGCATCGCCGGCCGACAGGCCCTGGCTGGCGGGGCCTGCTGCGAGCAGGCGGCGGCCATGAGACACAGCGACGCGACGGCCAGATGGCGCATGATCTTTCCTCGAACGGGATTTTGTTGCGGCCGCGCTACGCGGCGACGGTGACGGCCGCTAAAGATACCATGCTCACCGTTCCCGGACCTTAGCCTTTATCTAAAGATCACCGTGCGTCCGCCGTTGAGGAAGATGCGGTGCTCGGTCGCCAGCCGCACGGCGGTGGACAGCGCGCGACGCTCCGAGTCGCGCCCGCGGGCGACCAGCATCTCCGGGGTGTCGCTGTGGTCCACGCGCTCGACGACCTGCTCGATGATCGGACCCTCGTCCAGATCGTGAGTCACGTAGTGGGCGGTCGCACCGATCACCTTCACGCCGCGATCGTAGGCCTGGTGGTAGGGCTTGGCCCCCTTGAACCCGGGCAGGAATGAATGATGAATGTTGATCGCCCGTCCGCGCAGCTTGCCGCACAGATCATCGGAAAGGATCTGCATGTAGCGCGCCAGCACGACCAGCTCGGTGCGCGTGGAGTCCACCAGCTCCATGAGCTTCTTCTCCTGCTCGGCCTTGGTGGCCGCAGTGACCGGCAGGTGGAAGAACGGCAGGTTGTGGCGCGCGGCGATCGGCTGCAGGGTCACGTGGTTCGAGACCACCGCCGTCACCTCCATGGTCAGGCCGCCGGTGCGGTGGCGGTACAAAAGGTCCTCCAGGCAGTGGTCGAAGTTCGAGACCATGATGAGCACGCGGGTGCGCTCGGCGCTGTCGTGGATGCGCCATTCCAGCTCCTCGGCGGCGGCGATCTGCTCGAACTCCCTGCGCACCCGGGCCAGATCGACCCTCTCGCCCTGCACCCCGCAGAAGACCACGCGCACGAAGAAGCGCTGCGAGATCGTGTCATCGAACTGGTGCATCTCGATCAGGTAGAAGCGCCGCGAGGCCAGGAAGCCGGTGATGGCCGCGGTCGTGCCCATGCGGCTGGGGCAGCTGGCGCTGAGCACATAGGGATGGTCAGTCGCAAAATTCACGCGGCTCGCTCCTGGGGAGGGGGTGGGAACGTGCGCGAGCCTGACAGCCCGCCGTGCCGCGCTCTAATCCAAAAGGGACCGGCGCCGTCGCGTACGCGTCATGGCACCGCCAAAGCGCACCGGCGGGGGCGGCGCGGCGGCGCCTACCCGCGGCCGAACACGCGGATGGCCGCCCCGGTGACCGCGCGCGCCCCCTCCCCGGCCAGGAAGGCGACCACATCGGCCAGGGCCTCCGGCTGCACCCAGCGACCGAAGTCCGCCTGGGGCATGTCCTGGCGGTTGCGCGGGGTGTCCAGGGTTCCGGGCAGCACCGTGTTGACGGTGATGAACCGGTCCTTCAGTTCCTCGGCGAGGGCTTCACTCAGGCGCTCGATGCCGGCCTTCGAGGCCGCATAGGCGCCCATGCCCGCCGCCGCACGGGCCGCTGCCCCGGCGCCGATGTTGATGATCCGACCGCTGCCGCGGGCCAGCAGGTGCGGGAGCGCCGCGCGGCAGGCGACCACGGCGGTCTTCAGGTTCATCGTGAACATCGCCTCCCAGATCGCAAGCTCGCCCTCCCCCAGCAACTGCCACTGGAAGCCACCGGCGACGTTCACCAGTACGTCGAGGCCGCCGGTCGCCTCGGCCGCGTGCTGCAGCGCCCGCGTGGCAGCGGCCGGATCGGCCAGGTCGACCTCACCGACCATAAGATGCGGAGCCGGGAACTCGCGCTGCGCCCACGGCGGTGGCGGCACGCGGTCCACCAGCACCACGCGGGCGCCCTCGCCGGCGAACCGGCGTGCCACCGCGGCGCCGAGCACGCCGAAGGCCCCGGTAATGAGCACCACTCGTTGCAGCGTCATCGCAGTTCTCCTAGCACCACTGGGCGGAGGCGGCCGAGGTATCGGCCAGGCGCACCCCGCGGATGCCGGCCCTGGCGCGCGCAGCTTCCGGGGTGAGCTCGAACAGGTCCTCGAACCGCAGACTGTAAAGCGGTGCGGACTCGCGCCCGACCTGGGCGCCGCGCTCCAGGGCATCGAGGACCGTGAGCCAGGTCTGCGGGTAATGCAGCACCGCGCGCGTGAGGATGCGCGTGGATGAGAGCATGTAGAAGACGCACAGCTCGCCGGCCAGCTCCGGGCTCAGGTGCACGAACAGGTTGGTCAGGCGCATGTAATACGGCACCACCTCGCCGATGAAGTCAAAGCCACCCCCGCCCAGGATGTGCTCGAGGTCGTGCGTCTGCCCGGCCCGCAGGAAGAAGTACTGGTAGTCGTTCTGCGGCTGGTAGGGCGGCACGATGTCCACCTGCAGGTCGTTGTCCATCAGCTGCTTGTAGAAGATGCCGGCCGTGGTGTGCGGCGGGTAGTCCTTCAGGTCCTCGCGCTTGAAGGTGGAGATGTGTCCGGCGCGGAACCAGGCATCGAGCGCCGCGTTCTTGCGCCGCTCGATGGCGAACAGCTCATTGATGTGGTCGATGTCCTGCACCTCGCGCAGCGCCAGCACCAGCGGCATCGGGTCCGAGGGGGTCGGGGCATCCGGGCCGTTCTTGCGCAACAGGTGCGTGGCCATCCAGTCGCGGATGCGTGGATCATTGAGGTAGCGCGATGAGCTCACCAGCGTGCTGCTCGTGGTCGGCACCCGGGTGAGGCCCTTCATCAGGTACGAATAGTCGTTCACGGCGTTCAGGCTCCGGTTACAGGATCGGCCTTCAGGATTGCGCGCCCAGGCGGGCGGCCAGCTCCGCGGGCACCATGACGGGAAAGCGCAGCAGCATCTGTGCCATGCCCTTGGCGGCCGGATCCAGCTGCGTGCTGGCATTGATCCCGCCCTCCAGGGCATCGTGGACCACCAGATTCAGCGCATCAAAGCCGGGCGCCTCGTGGCGTTCCACGCGCGGCGGACCGGCGCGGCGCAGGTGGCGGTACCACTCCCCCACCGCCTGCGGCTCGAGCGCGGCACGCAGCCACGGCAGGTACTCCGGCCGGCGGGCGATGACCGCCACGTTGAAGAGGTGTCCCTTGTCCCCGGAGCGCACGAAGGCCAGCCGCAGCAGCTCCACCGCACGACCCGCCTGCGGTGCCGGCGGCGCTGCCGCCGCGGCGGCGCGGGGCGGCAGCGGCGCGGCGCTGCCCGGGGCGTCCGGCAGCTCTTCGCTGCGGCCGGCGATGCTCAGCCGCGGCACGACGGCAGACTTGGTGAGCAGGCACAGGAACAGCCCGGTCACCGGCAGCACCTGCGTGGCAAGGTTGATCGAGGTGCCCACCGACATGCCCGACACCGCGGTCCACTGCTCGCGGGCGAACAGCTCCGCACCGAGCTTCTGCGGATGGTCGGCCACCAGCTTGGCGATGACCTCGCGGCCGCCGCCCGGCTGCGCGTGGGCGCCAAAGCTGCGCTCGGCGCCGATGACGATGGCGCTGGTGGCGGTGAAGTCGGGCAGATGGCGCGCGCGCAGCAGCACCCGGGCGCGGCTGAACAGCGCCGCGGCCTGGCGTTCGGCCTTGGCCGTGGCCTCCTCGCCGATCAGCGGCTGGTAGGCGATGGCACGCCAGCCGTCATCGTAGGTGATGCACAGCTTGTAGGTGTCCGTGGGCGGGTTGCCGCGCGCACCGCTGACCCGCACGCGATCGGCGCCGACCTGCTCCAGGCGCACCTGGCTGAAATCGCAGCGCACGTCGGTGACGATGTAGTCCGCCGGATCGCCGACCTCGTACAGCAGCTGCTCGGCGACGGTACCGACCGAGACCAGTCCGCCCGTGCCTTCGGGCTTGGTGATGACCAGCGTGCCGTCCGCATGGCACTCGCCGATCGGGAAGCCGATGTCCTCCCAGTTCGGCACCTCGCGCCAGTCGGTGAAGGTGCCCCCGGTCACCTGCGCGCCGCACTCGAGCAGGTGACCTGCCAGGGTGCCGGCGGCGAGGCTGTCGTAGTCCTGCACCGTCCAGCCGAACTCGTGGATCAAGGGACCCAGTGCCAGCGCACTATCCACCACGCGCCCGGTGATCACGATGTCCGCGCCCTGCTTCAGCGCGGCGGCAATCGGGAAGGCGCCGAAATAGGCGTTGGCGCTGATGACCGGTTTATCCGGCAGCGCGACCCCGGTGAACATGTCGCGCACGCCGGCCGTGCGCAGGGCATCTACCTGCGAGCGCACGTCATCCCCGTCCACGCACGCAACCTTGAGCGCAAGGCCCGCCTCCTGGATCATCGCCTCCAGGGCGCTGACCAGCCCGCGCGGGTTGAGTCCCCCGGCGTTGGCGATGACCCTGATCCGCTGGCGGGCGATTTCCTGCAGGTGCGGACCCACGTGCACGGTGAGAAAGTCCGCGCCATAGCCCCCCTTCGGATCCAGGGCCTGGAAGCGCCCGAGCAGCCCCATCGAGGCTTCCGCGAGGTAGTCGAAGATCAGGTAGTGCAGGCGGCCGCCGCGCAGCAGCTGCGGCACCCCCAGGGCGCTGTCGACCAGGAAGGCCGAGCCGCCGCCAATCCGGATGACCTTCTCCGCCGCCATGCTGCCCCCCGTGGGCGCCGCTCGCCCGTGCTGAGGACTCTATCCCGGGCGCTTGCCGCCAATTGTCACCCGAGTTACTTTTTCCGCATGAGCACTGTGATTTCCCGCGACACCGCCGTGAGGGTGCTGCGGGGCGCCGATTGGCTGGCGCACGAGCCGCCCGCCCTGGCCGAGGCGCTGCTCGCGCACGGCCGGCTGCTGCACCTGAATGCCGGCGAATGGGCGCAGGCGGAAGGGGACGATCACCGCGGCCTGGTGGTGGTGATCAGCGGGGTGGTCCACGTGTCCTGCCAGGCATCGGCGGCGCGCACCGTGCTGATCGGCCACTGCGAGGCCGGCGCGGTGCTCGGGCACGCCACCCGTTACAGCGGCGGCCCGCGCCTGGTGACCGCCGTGTGCGCGGAGCCGAGCATCGTGCTGGCCATACCCGAGCGCGGACTGGAGGAGGTCGCGGCCCAGTGGCCGACCCTGTGGCGCGCACTGGCCACCTCCGCCTATGCCTATACGCGGCGCACGGTGCGCGCGCTGGCGGAGCTGGTCTCGCTGCCGCCGCGCCAGCGCCTCGCCGCGCGACTGCTGTTGATGGCCGCAGCGCATCCGGCCGCCGAAGACCCGGTGGTGCGCCTGAGCCAGCAGGCGATCGCGGAGATGATCGGGGTGACGCGCAAGACCGTGAACGCGCACCTGGCCGCGTTCGAGCGCGCGCGGCTGGTCCAGGCGAGTTACAACCGCATCATCCTGCGCGACCCGCAGGGCCTGCAGCGCATCGCCGACAGCTAGCTTCCTAGGCCGGTGTGATCTCGATGCGGTAGAAGCACGCCCCGGGCACGATGCTCGAGAACTCGCACTGCAGGGCGCCCTCCACGCGCAGGGCATCCAGGCGTGCGAGCGGCAGCGTGCGCTCCTGCGCCTTGAGCACCAGCGGCGCCGAGGCCAGCACCACGGTGGTCGCTGCTGTGAAGTCAAACTTCGCCCGTCCCTCGACCCGGCAGCGCTGCACGCGCGCACTGCAGCGCCCGCGCCGCGTCATCACGTTCAGATCGTGCACCGTGCCTGCCAGCGGGCCGCCGGAAGTCACCGCATCACCGGGAAAGGCCCAGGGAGCGCTCTGCGCGGTGAGCACCACCGCTTCCCTGCCCTCGACCACGAGCGACAGCTCCCCGGCAAGGATGACGATGATGCGGTCGATTCCCGGGAAACGGGAAAACGGGCCGCTGCTGTCCACCCGGGCGCAGCTGATGCGCCAGTCGAAATCCTCCAGCCCGGCATCCGCCGGATGCACGGCGATCTGCTCGGTCACGCCGCCGCGGTTCTTCCAGGGCACCGCGTGGCGCCCGGCGGCGCTTAACAGCTGCACCGGTGCGGCCGCAGCGCTCACTCCGGCGGGATCGGCAGGGAGAACCTGCCGTCCTGGATCTGCGGGACACCCGGCTCGATCTGGTAGTAGGCACCCTTGTCCGCCACGAAGATGTGGCAGGCGAAGGTGAGCCCGTGCGCATCATCCAGCGTGCCGGCGGCAATGCTGATGTAGTCCTTGCCCTTGCCCGCCCAGAACAGCGTCGAGCCGCAGGCGCAGCAGAAGCCGCGCCGCGCCTCCGCCGAGGCTTCGTACCAGCGCAGCGTGCCCTCGCTCAGGAGCTCGAAGTCAGCCAGGCGCGCGGCCGTGGCGGCCATGAAGTGCCCGGTCATGCGGCGGCACTGCGAGCAGTGGCAGCCCACCACGTCGCGCAACGCGCCGGTGACCCGGTAGCGCACTGCCGCGCACATGCAGCCGCCCGGGTGCGTACCGGCCGCGCTCACGGGGCCGCACCGAGCCCGAGCTTCTGCTTCAGGTACACGAAGCTCAGGGCCCACATCTCGGCGGCCTGCTTGTGATCGGCCGCGGCGGCATGCCCGCCATCGGTGTTCTCGAAGAACAGCACGTCGTGCCCCTGGGCTTCCATGCGCGCAGCCATCTTGCGCGCATGCACCGGCGTCACGCGGTCATCGCTGGTCGCGGTGACGAAGAACACCGGCGGGTACTTCTTCCTGGCCGAGACGTTCTGGTAGGGGGAGTACTTCAGGATCCACGCCCGGTCGGCCGGGTGCGCCGGATCGCCGTACTCGGCGGCCCAGGAGGCACCGGCGCCGATCTGGGTGTAGCGGATCATGTCGATCAGCGGCACCTGGCACACCACCGCGCCGAACAGCTGCGGCGCCTGCACCATGTTGGTGCTCACCAGCAGCCCGCCGTTGGAGCCGCCCATGATGCCCAGCTGCTTCGGGGTCGTGATGCGCCGCTGCACGAGGTCGCGCGCCACGGCCTGGAAGTCATCGAAGGCCTTCTGGCGGTTCGCGAGGATCGCCGCCTGGTGCCAGGCCGGCCCGTACTCCCCGCCGCCGCGGATGTTGGCATCCACGTACACCCCGCCGCGCGTGAGCCACAGCATGCCGAAGTTGGCCGAGTAGAACGGGGTCTCGGAGACTTCGAATCCGCCGTAGCCGTAGAGGATCGTCGGCGCCGGGGCGCTGAGCGCCCGCGGGCGGGTGACGAAGTACGGCACGCGCGTGCCGTCCGCGGACGTGGCGAAGAACTGCTCGGTGACCAGGTCCGAGGCGTCAAAGCGCGGCGGCAGCGACTTGATCGCGACCGGCCTGTCATTGCCGGCATCGGCGTACAGCGTAGTGGGTGTGGTGAAGCTCTCGAAGCGGAAGAACGCCTCCGGCCCGTAGTCATTGGTCGAGACGATGGAGGCGGAGCCGCCCGCCGGCAGCGGCAGCACCGCATCGCTCCAGTGACCATCGGCCTGGGGCCTGAAGGCGTGGATGCTGCCCGTCACGTCGTGGTAGACGGCCGCGTACACCGCATCGCGCCCGGTGCCGACCTCATCGATCGAGCCGTGGGCATCCGGGGTGAACAGCACCGCCACCGCCCCGGGTGCGGCGGCCTGGCCCGGCACCGCCACGCGATAGGCCACCAGCGCCCCCTTGGGGATCGGCGTGCCCTTCTGCGGGGTCCAGTCATCGCGCAGCGTGAAGATCAGCTCATCGCCCTGCGCGCCCTTGAGGTCCGCGCCCGTGGGCAGGGGCAGCTGCTGCGTGCTGCCATCGGGGGTGAGCAGGTGGAACTCGGAGGTGAAGAAGCTCGGCGCGCGGTCGATGAGGGCGATCGTTCCCGCCTTGGTGTGGGCGACGAAGATCTGCGCGGCCACATCCTCGACCTTGCCCTCGAAGATCGTGCGTGCGCTGGCGATGGGGGTACCGCGCTGCCACTGCTTGATGATCCGCGGGTAGCCGGAGGTGGTCATCGAGCCGGGGCCGAAATCGGTGCCGAACAGCACGGTATCTTCATCCAGGTAACTGCTGGTGGACTTGGCCTCGGCAAGCTCGAACCCATCCTTCACGAAGCTGCGCGTGGCGAGGTCAAACTCGCGCACCACGACCGCATCCCCGCCCCCGCGCGAGAGCTGCAGGATGCAGCGCCGGTAGCTCGGGCTGCAGTCCCCGCCCTTCCACACCCAGTTCTCGTGTTCCTCCGCCGCCAGCTTGTCCAGGTCAAGCAGGATCTCCCAGGCGGGATCCGCCTTGGCGTACTCGGCAAAATCGGTGCGGCGCCAGATCCCCTTCGGGTGCTGGGCGTCCTGCCAGAAGTTGGTGACGTAGCGGTGGTTGAGGCCGCCGTACGGAATGCGGTCGGTGGCATCCATCACCTTCAGGATCGCCGCGTAGTCCTTCGCGTAGTCCGGATCGGCCTTGAGCACCGCCATGGCCCTGGCGTTCTGCGTCTTCACCCACTCCAGGGGCTTGGCGCCGTGGACATCCTCCAGCCACAGGTAAGGGTCGGCATCGCCGCCGGCGGTCGCATCTTTTGTCTGCACGCTGTGCGCTCCCAAGGTGACTGCGCTCCCGAGCACCGCGGCAATACCGGCAACCCATGAGAATCTTCGCAGGTTCATACGACTCCTGTTGCGGGGCGCGCCTTGGGCGCCGCCATGTTAACGGCACCGCTTAAGCCTGGTGGGCGCGCGGCGCCGGTACTGTCTGCCCGAGCAATAGCGGCGCTGCAAGACGGGGCACCCATGGCCGCCGTGCTTTCCAGCACCGCTAGGATGCCCGCGATGATAAAGGAGGCGCGCATCAACGGGATCATTCCTGCGCCGACAGTCACCGCAACCATCACACGCTGTCTCGCGCACCCTCGCCACGGCCGCCCGGACGGCGGCGGCCCGGATGCCCCGCACCGGGCGGCCACGGCCCCGGTCGGGACGACCCCCGCAGATGAGTCGGCGTGGCCCTCCATGGAACACGACCGGCACCACTTGATCCACGACGCGCAGTAGTGGGGCGTGCAGCGCACCGATGCTCGTCATCCTCCAGATCACCCTCAATTAAGGGGCGCACGCTCGAGCAGAAGAATCTCACTCTGCGCGCGCATCGCCGCAGGGTTGCAGCGACGACTGCGCATCCCCGTGACCGCCGTGCTGATCAACCTCGTGGAGGTGCGCCAAGCAGAACCGGTCCTTTGGCAACGGCCTCGCACAGTACGCACCCTGAAAAGACCGCAGCGGGGCGCGCCCGCGCGGACCGGCCCTTTTGTCATATCGCACGAATGGACTGCGCACTCCGGGAACGCCCGGTCATCACTCCGAGCGCTGCGGTGATCCTGGGCGTACTGCCCGAGACCTGCATCACTGCCCGCGCACCACCCCGCGGACTACCCTCGCGGCTGGAAGTCTGCTGGCCGAGAACCCATGAACGACGCCACCCGTGCCTGCCTGGGACTGCTCGCCGCCGCGGTGCTGCTGGGCGGCTGTGCCTCCAAACCCAACGTCGTTGCCGCCGGCAAGGATCACAGCGGTAAGAACCTTTACGCGCTGGTCGGACAGACTGACCTGAATGCCTCCGCCTCGCGGCAGGCGGCCCAGTATTGCGAGAAGCGCGGCAAGTCGGCGGTGATCCAGGACTCCGGGTACCGTGACTCAAGCTTCACCTTCACTTGCGCGGGCTTTGACGAGCACTAGCGCCGCGGCGTGAGCTGTCCGCGGGGGGCGCCGGCCCCGGCGGCGCCCAAAACCCGCTCCAGCCGCTACCGATTCGTATACCGTCCGCGCAGGCAGGAGCGGAGAGTGAGCGGTATGGCCCTAAGCGAATCCACGCTCGGCATGGGGATCGGCGCCGGCTTCTGCGCGCTGGTGACGGTGTTTTTTGTGCAGCTCGAGTACGCCAGTCCGTTCATGCGCGCGGTCCTTGTCATCTTCGGCGCCTCGGGCGCGACCTGCACGATCATCGAGTACCGGCGCACGCAGGCACGGCTGGCGCGCTACGAGCGTGCGCTGCGGCAGCAGGGGATCGATCCGGACAGCGTTTGAAGTCCGCGCGGCGCGGCGCCGCGCACGGCCGTGCTCCGGCGCGACTAGTTCATCGTCCTCGAGTAGGTCAGCAACGCGCCCCCACTCACCGGCACGATGGCCAGATGTCCCGCGCCGCTGCTGTTCGGGTCGCGGTTGAGCACGAAATGTGCGCTGGCGATACCCAGTGCCCCCCCGGCCACCGTATCGGACAGCCAGTGCGCGTTGTGCTTCAGCCGCTCGTAGCTGGTGGCCACACCCAGTCCGTAGCCCAACACACGCCGTATCCAACGATACTCATCATTGCCGGACTCGGCGAGCACGGTGCCGACCGCGAAGGCCGCGGTCGAGTGAAACGAAGGAAACGAGCCGCCGCCCTGACGCCACGCATTCGGATCGGTGGTCTCGTTGGGACGCTCGCGTCCCGCGGCGTATTTGAGTGCGTACGAGGTGACGCCGCTGAGCGCTGCCGCCTCGGCCATGTCCCACACCTCGTGCCGACCGGCAGAGCTGTCGACGATTCCGGCATACAGCCAGGTACCGAAGAACACCACGGCCGTCGGCGCCGCGTCCTGCCCGTCGTGGGTGTTCTGGTCGACCGTCGGGCCCTCGGTCTTGATGAAGTGCGAGCGCACATCGGTGTCGTAGTGATGCGCTACGCCGGTGGCCGCGATCGCCCCGGCAAACCACGCCCAGTCGCGCCCGTCCCAGCGCACCGGCGCGGTGAAGTACGCGGCAATGTCGGACTTCACGGACGGCCACAGGCCGCTGCCGGAATCCTGCTGTGGCGGTGTCGCCGGCACGTCCGCCTCGCCGGCGCACGCAGGACCGGCCATGCCCGTGACCAGAACCCCGAGGACCATGGCGAACAGCAGAGTCTGCGCGCGCGGAACATTCGGGCTGCTGGGACTTCGCATGCGGGATCCGCCTGTCGGGGCAATAGCCGCCGTGGGTGAGTTCACAGGCGCGCAACAGTAAGTGACTATACCTTAGCCCTGCCTTAGCGCGGCGGGCCGCCTGCTCTGGCCGGGCGTGCGGGACTTGCGGCGCAGCTCACCTTGTGAACCGGCTCACGACATGACAGGCCAGCGCGAGCGCCACGGCCAGCGCCGCGCAGGCCGCCATGAGCACGGCGGCGGCGGCGATGTCCTTCACCAGCCGCACCTGCGGGTGGCTATCCGGGTGCAGGTGATCAGCCAGATGCTCAAGCGCTGTGTTGAAAAGTTCCGCGGACAACACGCCGAAGGCGGTCAGGCCAACGAGCGCCCACCACAGCGGCTCCACTCGCAGCACCACCAGTACCACCAGCACGCCCACCAGGGCTGCGACCTGGAACCGCAGGCTGCGCTCGGAGCGAATGGCCGCAGCAAGCCCGGCCAGGGCAAACCCCAGCCGCGCCACGAATGGTCGGTTCTTGTGCGCACGCATCTGGGGCAGCAGTTTGCCACGGTGCGCCCTGGAACACGGCGCGATCGCGCCTGAGCTCACCTGCGCAGCTGCGTCGGTGTAGGTGGGGAGTCTTGGCACCGCCCGTGGCATAGGCCCAGCGCGACGAGCCCCGCCACGGACTGTGCAGGTTCCGGCCCCGCGGTGGTGACTCCGAGGCCGAGCTTGGCAAGCAGCGCCAGTCCCAGCAACGACAATCCGAACGCGATCACGCTCAGCCCGAGTGCCGACACGTAGGAGGTCCCCAGCATCAGGCGGATCCCCAGCACGAAGCCGAGAAAGCCGGCCAGGGGACCGCCGATCAGGCCGCCACCCAACAGCGAGGCGAGAGAGCCGATGACCAGGCCCACCGCCACGGCACCTGCACACCACAGCAGGCCGGTCCGCGCGGCGCCGGCGAAATGAGCCGCCAGCTTGACCGGCAGTGCCACCACGACCAGCAGGAACAGCAGGGCAACCACCAGCCCACCGGAGAACTGCACCGCGACCATACGCCCTATGCTCCTGCGCGGATGAGAGCGCGTGCCCGCCGTACGGGGGCCGCATGCACCCGGTGTCGGGTGGACACGATCACCGCACCTCCTGTTGCAGGAACTTGTGCACGAAGGCGATCGCCATGCTGCCCTCGCCCACGGCAGCCGCCACCCGCTTGACCGGGCTCAGCCGCACGTCCCCGCAGGCGAAGACTCCGGGGGCACTGGATTCGAGCAGGTACGGATCGCGCCGATCCGACCAGCGTCCGGCCTTCACCACCTCATCACCGGTCAGAACGTAGCCGCGTGCATCGCGCGCCACGCTTTCCGGCAGCCATCCGGTCTCGGCATCGGCGCCGATGAATACGAACAGGCCGCCGCAGTCGTGCCGCCCGACCGTGGCATCCGCGGCAGCGCGGATATCGATCGCCGTCAGGTGGGAATCGCCATGCGCAGCGACGACCTCCGCCCGTGGCCGCACCGCCACGTTCTCCTTCGCGCGCAGTTGCTCGATCAGGTAGTGCGACATGCTCTTGTCCAGGGACTCACCGCGCACCACGATCGTCACGGAACGGGCGTGGTTGGCGAAATACAGGGCCGCCTGCCCGGCGGAGTTGCCGCCGCCAATCAGGTACACGTCCAGCCCATGCGTCGCACTGGCCTCACTGCGCGCCGCCCCGTAGTAGATGCCCTTGCCGATCAGCCGGTCGAAGCCGGCGATCGAGAGCCGCCGCCAGGTCACTCCCGTGGCGAGGATGATCGTGCGACCGCGCACCACGTCCCCGCCGTCCAGGTGCACCGCGCGCGCTTGCGGATCCAGGCGCGCCACCGCGCGCGTGACCAGCAACTCCGCACCCAGCCGGTGCGCCTGGTCCAGCGCCCGCCCCGCCAGTTCATCGCCCGAGACGCCGCTCGGAAAGCCCAGGTAGTTCTCGATGCGCGAGGAGGTGCCGGCCTGTCCCCCGGGCGCTTCGCGCTCCACGACCAGCGTGCGCAGTCCCTCGGATGCCCCGTAGACGGCGGCCGCCAGGCCGGCCGGCCCGCCACCGATGATGATGGTGTCGTATTCGCTCAGGCGGGGCTGCGTCTGCAGGCCCAGACGCTCGGCCAGTTCGCGCGCGGAGGGTCGGGTGAGCACCGTCCCCTCGGTCAAGCGCAGCGCCGGACAGTCCTCCGCGGCCGGTTCCGCACCCGGCCAGCAGCTCTTGAGCTCCGCGGAATCCGGCGTCACCCAGTCATAACTGATCCGGTTGCGGGCGAGGAACTGCCGCAACGCACTGCAGGCAGGGTCCCAGCGGTTGCCTACCATGACGACCCGCGCCTTGGGCGCCTCGGCAGCAATGCCCTGCAGCCCCCCCATGCGCTCGCGCGCCAACGCGCCGAGCTTCACCGCCACATCCGGGCAGGCAGCGGCGGCCGCGTAGTAATGCTTCGGGTCGACCCGCAGGACACGCGAGGGCTCGGCGGCACGATAACCGCCCACGAATGCGGTGCCGAAGGCGATCGGCACTTCGCCGAAGATCGTTCCCGGAAGGCGCCAGCCGAGGGTTCGCTCGACACCGTCGTACAACTTGACGACCTCGATCTTGCCGCTGAGCACGGCATACAGCGCGCGCTCGCCGCCCTCGTGCACGGCAAACTCGCCCGCAGCCAGGTGCAGGTCAGCGGAAGTATCCGCAAGGCGGGCCATCTCAGTCCCGGCGAGGGCCGCGAACAGCGGAACGGAAGCGACGTCCTCAATGGTCAACATGGCTGGATTGTTATCAGGAGGAGGAACAGACCGCAATGCCGCTCAGCTCACGCAGCGCTGCCCGGAAGCTGCGTGGAGGCGAGAACTCCAGTGGTTAAGACACGCATCCGAGACGCGTTATCGCTGACGCGCAGGGCTTGTGTTGCCGCCGGAGAACCATGCCAACGGTTCCGACACTGACCTGCTGCACCGCAACAGTCGCCTTGAACCGCGCTTGCACCCTTGCCCGGGACTTTGGCGAGGCCTATCCCGGCCGCAACTGTTAACTAGAGCTTGATTGCTGCGGTGCACTCGGCCTTCCATTCCCAATCTAACCGCCAGCGTGGGTTGGCCATCAACCAACTCCAAAACAGCCTGCGCTGGCGCCCACGCACGACATGCTTCTTCACAGAACCACGAGAGGTGCTTCTATGAAACGTACCCTGCAACGTCTAGGTCTTATCACGCTCGGCTTCACCGCCGTGGCGCTGCCGCTCACAGCGCCCAGCGCGTTCGCGGGCGAGTCTGCCCGCAGCGCTCACGCCATCGCGAGCGTCACCGTATTCGCCACCGGCCTGGAAAATCCCCGCGGACTTAAGTTTGGACCCGACGGGCATCTGTACGTCGCCGAAGGCGGGACCGGGGGTGTGAATCCGGTCGTCGGATGCGCCGATGTTCCCGGCGCAGGCCCCTACCTCGGCAGCGAGACGGGCGGGCGAATTTCCCGGATCGACGCCCACGGAAACCGGACCACCGTCACCGACACCCTGCCCTCGAGCCAGACGGCGCCCATTCCCAGTCCGCTCATCAGCGGCGTCGCCGATATCGCCTTCATCAAGGGCAGGATGTACGCGATCCTCGCCGGTGCCGGGTGCTCCCACGGGGTGCGCAACACGCCGAACGGAATTGTCCGGGTGAATCCGGATGGCACGTGGCAGATGATCGCCAACCTCAGCGCCTACCAACAGTCGCACCCGGTCAAGAACCCGAATCCAGGGGACTTCGAACCCGATGGCACCTGGTGGGGGATGGTCGCGGTGCGCGACGAAATGTACGCAGTCGAGCCGAATCATGGTGAGATGGTGAAGGTCACCACCGGCGGCAAGATCACCCGAGTGGTCGACATCTCCGCATCGCAGGGCCACATCGTGCCGACGGCGATTGCATATCACGGCGTCTTCTATGTCAGCAATCTCGGCACCTTCGATCCTGACCAGCTCAACCGGCAAAGCATCTTCCAGATTACCCCGAGCGGTCAGCTGCACAGGCTTGCCACGGGCCTGAGCAAGGTGCTCGGACTGGCCTTCGACCACCGCGGTACCCTGTACGCGCTCGAAGCTTCGTATTCGACCACTGACCCTGGCCCGGAGCCCTTCACCGGTCGCCTGCTGCGTATCTCCCGCAACGGGCACCAGACCCTGATTGATACCGGCGGCACCCTGTTCTTCCCAACAGGGATGACCTTCGGCCCCGACGGCGCCCTCTACGTTTCCAACATGGGATTCGGGCCGCCCTTTGGGGAAATCCTGCGCATCGAATTGCCGGACGACGACGACTGACGTCCTGAATCCGCCGGGGTCGCGGGGTACGACCATTGACTGGGTAAGAGTGCCCCCGACTCCGGTTTCCACGAGCGGTGCAGTCAGCCGACACCGCTGTGCTGCCGCGCCGTCAGCGTCAGTATGAGGCTCCCACCCCAAAGGGAGCCCTCAGCACACGGGTCGCCGCGCGCTACGATCCGGTGGCCGGAGCGTGGGGGTACTCCGCCTGCTCAGCCCGCCAGCTCCTGCAGATACCATGCGACAAAGCGCTCGGCGTAGGGCTCTTGCGTCGAGTAGGGCCCAGGCACGAAAAAGCGCGAATTCACGCCCGCCTGGTTCATCTCAACGATCTTCTTGTCTTCCACGCTCGTGGTCTTCCACAGCCAGGTCAGCCGAGCGACGTCGTAGTCCTGGCCTTCCACCGCGGCCTCATCAACCAGCCACAGCACTTCCATCTCGGTGCGGTCGACCGCCCGGGGGATGAAACGGTAGATGACCCCGTGATCCGGGTACGCCAGGAAGTCGCTGATGGGACCAATGTCGAAATACGTCGAGTTGCCGTCCGAGGCCGCGAAGGAACCCATGAGCCGCCCCAGCGGCTGGCCGTCGTCGGTTGCGCTCAGCTGCCCCTCGTGAAGCGCGCTGCGGAAGATGGATATGGACTCCTGGCCCTCCCCCGCCGCACAGCCGTAGCGATCGAGGTCGGCCACGATGATCCCAAGCGACTCGGCGCGCGCGCGTGCTGCACGCTCGACCTCGACGTTCATCTCGGCGGGGCGCGCGTAGACGTGGCGCTTGGCATACTCCGGGTGCGCCGGCTGGCAGTGATAGCACTCCATGTAGTTCTCGACGGCGAGCTTCCAGTTGGCGTTGATCGCGTACAGCTCGCGGTGGGCGACTTTGGCGCGCGCCCAACCGTACACGCCGGCAGAGCGCGCCAGGGCCTCCGCGGCGGGTGCAAAGTCGAGCGGTTGCTCCGCAAAGCTCACAAAGATCAGCCCCTCGGCCACTTGCACCGGCAGGCTCTTGAGGCCCATGTCGGCGCGCCGGAACCCGTCCGGCATATGCCGGGCGACCAGCAGATGGCCGTCGAGGTCGTAGGTCCACGCGTGGTACGGACAGGTGAAACGCGCCGCGGGCGCCCTGCCCGCCCTGCCGGTGCACAGGCGAGAACCACGATGCCGGCAGACATTCAACAGCGCCCGTACCTCACCGGCCGCCGTGCGCACGATGATCAATGACTCGTCGGCGAAATCGACGACCAGGTAATCGCCCGTGCGCGCAATGCTGCTCGCGTGACCCACGCAGAACCAATGCTTGAGCAGCATGTTGTGCAGGTCGCGTTCGAAGATTGCCGGATCGGTGTAGAACTCCCGCGGCAGCGCGTGACCTGGCTGACGGCTGCGAATCAGTGCCGCCAGCGGCGCCGGGGCAGCGATGGACTCGGGCATCGTGGGATCCTCTCTCTTTGGCCCCTGCGGTGCCAGACTTTGATGAAGGGACAGTTACCGGGCAGCCATCCGCACGAGTGCTTACCAGGGAATCTCGGCGCCGTCGCGCGACAGGAATTTGCCGTTCTGCTCCGGCTTGAGCTGTTCTATCGTGAGTACGATGGAGTGGGCACTCGCGGCCGCCGTGAGCACCGGCGCCGTGATCGGCTTGCCGATCTTTGCCATATGGTCCCGAATGTCCCTCTGCATGTCGGTATCGACCGCGCCGGGGGCCAATAGCACGGTGGTCACCTTACGCGCAGCCGTTTCAAGAGCGAATTCCCTCATGCCCATGTTGAGTGCCGCCTTGCTCATCGCATAGAAGTACGCGCTCGGATAGCCATAGGATGCGATCTTCTCCAGCGAAGCGAGCGATGCATAGCCGCTGCTCATGCCAATGATCTTGCGCTGCTTGCTGGCGGCAACCAGGTCCAGGAATGCGGCTGAGAGGCGCAGCGGCGCGTAGCTGTTCACACGCAGCACGCGGACGAATTCATCCGCATCGAGCTTGGCAAGCGTCTGGCCCTCAAGATCACCGGTGACTCCTGCATTGTTGACCAGCGCATCGATCGGCTGACCTTTGAGTTTGGTGACGAGAGCATCGATTGCCGCGTTGTCGCCGACGTCGAGCTTCTCCACGCTGACCGCCGGATGCTCCTGGGCGAACGTCAGCAGTTCTGCGGCCTTGGCAGGATCACGACAGGTCGCGATCACTTTCCAGCCGCGACTCTCGAACTCTCGGGTAAGCGCCAGTCCAATCCCGCGATCCGAGCCGGTGACGAGCGCAGTGCCAGGATTGGATGCCGGCTCGGGTGCCAAGGGCGGCTCGGCCCCCGACGCGGCCACCGCCCAGCCCACCAGCGACAACAGCAACCAGGTCTTCATGTGCCGAAACTCCCGCGGGGGCAGAGCCGCGCGATATCGATAAGGAATCATTGTAGCCAATAAGGCCCCCGCATCTGTGCTACTGCAACGCAAGTGCCCTTCTGTCACCCAGTGACAGGGCCGATCAGCGAAACAGACTTATATTGGCGGAGAGGGTGAGATTCGAACTTACGAGCCCCGTTAGGCCGCCGGTTTTGAAGTCGCGCGATTCGCACATAAACGCACAAAGCCGACACGCAAGTGGTTGAACTTTCTTGATCGCCGGTAACCTCAGGCGAATGCTGGGGCACCGCTATTCCTTTACGTACAGCCTGAGCCTCAGCCGGCAAGGTGGGGACTGCAATCCTCGCGGAGGAGGAACTCGAGGCGAAGAATGCAAATTTGGCCGCCAGCTTTCGCCAGCGGCCAACCCGTTAGTTTGCAGGGACTGAGTTCTTTATGAGTCGAGCCGCTGGCCTAGAAATTCCTTGGCTTTGGCCACTTCACTGTCCCACTTACCGAGCTGCTCGGGATTCAGGAACTTAGCAACGCGGTCATGAATCGCACCACGGTTCTCCTTTACTTTGGCGGCAATCTCGGCTTTGGTCGTGGTGGGGTGCGCCTTCATATATTCCCCGACATTTTCTCGCCCGTCGGCAAGAGCGGTATGCAGTTTCTCCCGCTGCTCCTCTGTTAGCTTGAGATCTGTAGCGAAGCGCTTGAGTTCCGTTGCAACCTGCTCGCGGCTTTCACCTGTCATGCTCATGTCGGTCTCCTAATGATCTTGATCCATTGATATGAGTCGTTCTCTGTTCGCTGCGAGTAGGCCACATCCGCGCTCGGGTGTCTGTGCGTACTTGCCACGCGTCATGGACCGCAAGGTGTGGCGTAATCCTCACGGTGTGCGCAACTATAGCTTCGCGGTGAAACTCTATTCCCCGCACATAAGGCAACACTTTCGGGCGCTTACCGAAGATGCAAAGTGCCATGGCGGGAGTGTTACAAGGTCGACGAGCGTGTTCGATTTGTGGCTCGCCTGCCGGGACGGGGAAAAGGGACTTTGTACTGAACCATGGCGGAGAGGGTGAGATTCGAACTCACGAGCCCCGTTAAGGGCCTCCGGTTTTCAAGACCGGTGCAATCAACCGCTCTGCCACCTCTCCATTTGGTAAGCGCAGCCGGCGCGGCACATTCTAGCAGGCCGCGGCACGAGCCCCGCGCACAAATAGACACTCTGGCGAGACGCGCGCGGTGCGTGCTAGCCCTGTTTGGATTTGGGAAGCCCGCGCGCGATATCGGCCCGCTCCTCGGTGGAGATCGACCAGTGCTCATCGCAATTCGTGCAGTACGCCATGATCTCGGCACCTGCATCCAACAGCTGGTGCAGTTCATCCGGCGGGTAGCCCGGCTGTACACGGTCCTCTCCACAGTTCGGGCACTCGGCGAAGAAAGGCACCGGATTGGCCATGGGGCCTCCTGAGTTGCGGGCAATTCAGCGGCGGGGGATGCCCAGGATCGCGGGCGTTTTCACTGTGCAATGGTACCAAACCCGGTTCTCCGGCGTCGGCGCACACTCTCCCCGCGGAGGTACTGGAAATTGCCGCACCCACTGCAGACACTGATCGCCGCCGCCACGTTTGCGGCCCACAAGCACCGGGACCAGCGCCGCAAGGGCGCCGAGGCGTCCCCGTACATCAACCACCCGCTGGCAGTCGCCGACGTCCTCGCCAACGAGGGCGGCGTGGAGGACCTGATCACCCTGGTCGCCGCGCTGCTGCATGACACCATCGAGGACACCCAGACCACTGCGGACGAGATCGCGGCACGCTTCGGCCCGGAGGCAGCCGCGGTGGTGATGGAAGTCACCGACGACAAGCGGCTCAACAAGCACGAGCGCAAGCAACGCCAGGTGCTGCATGCCGCCGGGATCAGCGGCCGCGCCCAGCTCGTGAAGCTCGCCGACAAGATCTGTAACCTGCGCGACCTGGTCGGCTCGCCGCCAGTCGGCTGGCCGCTCGAGCGCCGGCGCGAGTACTTCGAGTGGTCCCGGGCCGTGGCCGACCAGCTGCGCCCGGCCAGCCCGCAGCTCGCGGCGCTGTTTGACGCCGCCTACGCCCGCAAACCCTGAGTGAACGGCCCGGCTCCGCCCGGCAAACCCCGAAAAAGCCGCCGTTGGGACGAATCCGTTGGCGCGGAGGATCGGTCCGTCGCCACGCGGCAGACGCACCCGGGCCTGAAGGCGTCTCATAGCGGTATCGAAAACTGCTGGGGAGGATAGCTGTATGAAAACGACAAAGACCTGGGCCGTACTGGGCTCGCTGGCGATCAACCTCGTTCTCGGCTGCGTGGTGGCGCTGGTCTTCAGCGCCGCCCCCGCGGTCCAGGCCGCGGAGGCTCCGCGCGCAGCCGCAAGCGCGCCGGCCACCCCGGCGCCGCCCCCGCCGCAGGAGGGCAGCAAGAAGGATGACTACCTGGTTGCCGTGCGCATGGGCTGGGCTGCGGGCTGAACGGGTCAGTGTCCCGGGCGAGCGCGCGAGCGCGCCAGCGAGTCCACCAGGCGCAGGTACTGGATGGTCGCGCGCACGCCCAGTCGGCTGAAGGCATGCAGGCGGATGGGCTGCACGGCGGTGACCGGGAACCCGAGTTCCTCGGCCGGCATTCCCAGCACGCGTTGTGCCAGAAGCTGACCCATCACCGTGGCCATGGCGACGCCGCGCCCGTTGTAACCCAGGGCTGCCAGTAATCCTGGCGCCAGCTCGTGCAGGTGGGGCAGATGGTCGGCCGTCATGGCCACAAAGCCTCCCCAGTGATAGTCGAAGCCCAGCCCCTGCAGCTGCGGGTAGATCTCGCGCACCGCGCGGTAGTGGTGCCGCGCGGTGAAAGCGGTCGGGGCAGCAGCAAAGCTGCCGCGGGTTCCCATCACCAACCGCCCGCTCACGTCCGTGCGGAAGTACCGCAGCAGTCGGCAGGTATCCGAGGCCGCCTGTCCGCCCGGCAGAATCTGCCCGCGCAGCGCTTGCGGAATGGGGGCCGTCGCGACCTGGAAGGACGGCACCGCGACCACGGTGCGGCGCAGCTGCGGGTTGAGCGTGCCGGTGTAGGCATTGGTTGCAACGATGACCTGGCGGGCGCTGACGCTGCCCTGCGGCGTATCGAGGCGATAGCCGGATGCCGAGCGGGCCAGCCGCAGCGCCGGACTCAAGGTGAACAGCCGCCCGCCCAGGCGCAGCAGTGCGTGCGCCAGCCCGCGCACGTACGAGAGCGGCTGCACCGTGCCGCCCCGTGCGTCGAACAGCCCGCCGCAATAGCGCGCCGACCCGGTCAGCCGCTGCATCGCCTCGGCTGAAACCATCTCGACCGGCGCACCGCGCCGGCGCCACTGCGCGGCGCGGGCGGACTGTGCCGGCAGCGCTTCCGCGGAGGCTGCCGGCTGCAGCCACCCGGTATTCACGGCATCGCAGTGAATACCGTGCCGGGTGATCAGACTGAATACGACTTCAGCGGCACTGCCCACGGTGCGCACGTACCGCGCCCCGCGCGCTTCGCCGAACATCTCCAGCAGCTGGTCCGGGTCGTGCTTGACTCCGGCGATCACCTGTCCGCCGTTCAGGCCCGAGGCGCGCTCGCCCACGGCGGCGCTCTCCAGCACGACCACGCTGCGTGCGCCCTCGGCCAGGTGCACGGCGGCGCTCAAGCCGGTGTAGCCGGCGCCGACCACGACGACGTCGGCGCTCAGGTTCCCGGTCAGTTCGCCCGTCGCCGGTCCCGGGATGGCCGTGACGGACCACAGCGACTGAAGGTCAAGTGCGCTCATCGGTGCCCCGGCGGTGGTCGGTCGTTGTCAATCGGCACAACGAAGATTGCCAGATGGCGGATCGTTGGGGTCAACGCAGCAGCAGCGGCAGCGCCACACCTTTCGCCATTTTGAGCATTGTGCGAGACTCAATGCAAAGCCAATGCCTTCGGTACGATCTGAAGGCCGAGCCGCGCGTCACCCACGACGTCGCCGGGGGAAGCCGATGCGATCCGCGTCCTTGTTGATTGCCGCAGCCCTGTGCATGGGCACTGGCGCCCACGCCGCCGACCTGCCGCCGCCCGTGCCGGCCGAACACCTCAAGGTCGAGCCGCTGCCCCCGCCCGGGCCGCACTGGGTCTACGTGTTCGATTACGCGTTCTACAACGAGACCGATGCCCGCGTGCACCTGTTCGACGGTGACACCTACCGGCGGCTCGGGCAGATCGATGCCGGCTACTTCTCCGGTTTCAACCTGTCCCCCGACGGCAAGACCACGGCGGTGGCGACCACGTATTTCTCCCGTGGCAGCCGCGGCACCCGCACCGATGTCGTCGAGCTGACCGACAACACCACGCTGGCGGTGGTCCGCGAGATCGTGCTGCCCTCGAAGCGGGCGATGACGTTGCCCTCGATGTTCAACGTCGCCTACAGCGATGACGGCCACTTCATTTACGCAGCCTACGTCACCCCGGCCGCCTCCTTCGGCGTGCTGGATCCGCAGCGCGGCACCGTACTGGGTGAGATCGACACCGCCGGCTGCGTCCTCGTCATTCCCTCCGGACCCAACCGGGTCTCCTCGCTGTGCGAAAGCGGCCGGCTGCTCACGGTCACCCTCGACGCGGCAGGTCATGAGAGCTCGCGCGCGATGTCCGAGCCGTTCTTCGACGCGGACAAGGACCCGGTGTTTGTCCAGGGCATTCCCATGCGGCAGGGCTTCATGTTCCTGAGCTTCCTCGGCGAGGTTCATGAAGTGAACCTCGCCGCCCCCGCGCCGGCCTTCGCGCCCAGCTGGTCGCTGGTGACCCCGGCGGAGAAGGGCCACTGGCGCCCCGGCGGCGCGCAGGTCGGGGCGATTCACGAGGGCCTGCACCGCCTGTACGTGCCCATGCACGTCGGTGGCGAGGGCAGCCACAAGGTCGGTGGCACCGAGATCTGGGTGTTCGACACGGCCAGCCACCGGCGCCTGGCGCGCTGGCCGGTCGGAGCGCTCGGTACGGTGCTGGCCGTGCAGGTCTCGCAGGATTCCGCTCCGCTTCTCTTTGCCGCGACGGACAGCTCGTCGGTCGCGGTACTCGATGCGCTCACCGGACGGGTGAAGCACGTCGAGAAGCACCTCGGCCAGACGCCGTGGATGATGCTCAACCCTTAATTCGGACGGGGCACGCGAATGCGCTCGCTTGATCAGCTGTTTGAACATTCCTCCCGCGCGCTCGCACGACGCACCTCGCGGCGCAGCCTGCTGGCCTCGCTCGGGCAGGTCCTCACCGGCACGGCGCTGCTGCCGCTGCTGCCGATCGACCGCGCGGGCCGGGCGCAGGCGGCCGAGCCGAAGGCGAAAGCCGCGGTCAACAGCCCGGAGAACTGCGAGTACTGGAAGTACTGCGCGATCGACGGCTTCCTGTGCTCGTGCTGCGGCGGCACCTCCGCCTCCTGCCCGCCGGGCACCACGCCCTCGCCGATCACCTGGATCGGCACCTGCCAGAACCCGGGCGACGGCCGCGATTACATCGTCTCGTACAACGACTGCTGCGGTAAGAACAGCTGCGGCAACTGCGAGTGCAACCGCAACGAGCGCGAGAAGCCGATGTACCGCCCGTCGCGCAACAACGATCTGAACTGGTGCATGGCCAACGCGGACGCGAACTACCACTGCTCCGTCTCGGTCATCCTCGGAGTCGCCGAGAAGTGAGTCGCGGCCGCGCTGCCTGCCGTGCGGCGCTTGCCGCCGGCCTGCTGGGCGCGGCTGCGCACGCGGTCGCGGCCGACCCGGCCTATCCTGAGGGCGCCAAGGCCTTCCAGGCCAACTGCGCGGTGTGCCACGGGGCCGCCGGGGCCGGAATTCCTTCGCTGGCCCCGCCCCTTGTGAGCTACCCCGCGCACTACGCCGGCAGCCCCGAGGGACGGCGCCAGCTGGCGATGACGGTGCTGAACGGGCTCTACGGGGAGATCATGGTCGCGGACAAGCGCTTTGATTTCCGGATGCCCGCGTTCCCCACCCTGAGCGATGACACCCTCGCTGCCGTCCTCAACTTCGTGGTGTTCGACCTCGCGCACGCGCCGGCGGACACCCAGCCCCTCGCCCCGGCCGAGGTACAGGCCGAGCGCTCCCATCCGGTCGATGGCGCCGTGGTGCGCGAGCACCGCAAGGGCGTCGTTCCGACCGGCGGCTGAGCGCAGATGTCACCGGGAGTTCCGCTCGCGCTCGTGGCCCTCGGCATGGCCACGCTGCCGGTCAGCGCCCCGGCCAGTCCCGCACAGGACTACATGCTCTATTGCATGGGCTGCCACGGACCGGACGCGCACGGGGTTGCGGGCAAGGTGCCCGCGCTGGCCGGATCGCTCAGCCGCTTCATGCGCACGCCGCAGGGACGGGACTACGTGCTGCGGGTGCCGGGCGCTGCCAATTCCGTGCTCGCCGATGCACAGCTGGCCGCCGTACTGAACTGGCTCGCCGAGCGCGACGCCGCGGCCGGGGAGGCGCGTGTGGCACCCTTCACGGACGCGGAGGTTGCACGGGTGCGCCGCAACCCGCTGGCCAACGTGCTGGCCACCCGCCACGAGGTCGTCACCGCGCTCGCCGCCACCGGCCCGGCGCCCCCGCAGGAGTACTGATGAACGCTGTCTTACGTGCGGGCTCGATCGCGGCACTCTTGCTGGTATGCCTGGGCCAGCCCGGGCCGGCCGCGGCGGCGGAACCGGCCGACCTCGTGCTGCGCAATGCGAGGATCTACACCGTCGACAAGGCCAGGAGCCTCGCCGAGGCACTCGCGGTGAAGGACGGGCGCCTGGTGTTCGTCGGCTCGGACGCCGATGCGCAGGCCTGGATCGGCCCCAGCACCCACGTGGAGTCCGCCGGCGGCAAGCTGGTGCTCCCCGGGCTCATTGACGCCCACATCCACCCGCTCGACATTGCCGACCTCGACGTCTGCACCCTGGATGACCGCGTGGTCACCCTCGCTGAGCTCACGCGTTTCGTCTCCCAGTGCCTGGCGCGCTACAAGACGCCCCCGGGCGCGCAGCTGACCGTGTACCAGTGGAACTACGCGGTCGGCAACCAGCCGGATCCGCAGCACCGCACGCTGCGGGCTGCCCTGGATGCCGCCTCGACCACGCAGCGCATCCAGTTGCTGGGCGATGACGGGCATCACAGCGCCTTCAACAGCCTGGCGCTGGCGCAGGCCAAGGATCGAACGGGCAAGGTCGTGGGGCTGTCCAAGGCGACGCTCGCGAGCGAGTTTGCCAAGTACCGCGAGTTCGTGGGCGTCGACGAGAGCGGCGAGCCGAACGGGGCGGTGAACGAGGATGCGCGTTACTTCATCAGCCGGGACAGCATGCTCTACCTGGCGCTGGACGACGTGCTGAAGGTGCCCGAGCGCATCACCCAGCGCCTGAGCAGCGCCGGCATCACCGCGGTACTGGATGCCATGGCCTCCCCGGAGGGAATGCCGGTCTACGACAAGCTCCTCGCCGATGGCAACCTGAAGGCGCGCGTGACGCTCGCCCAGTTCTTCAACCCCACTGACAATCTCACCGCCGACGGCAAGGTCGACTACGACGGGATGGTGGCGCGCGCAACCCAGATCCGCGCCAAGTACGCCAATAGTCCCCTCATCCGTGCGGACGTGGTCAAGATCTTTGCCGACGGCGGTATCGAGGGCAACCCGTTCGCGGTGCCACCGACCCTGCCCGATGGGGCACTGCTGAAGCCCTACCTGCAGCCGATCTTCGACATCGACCCCTCCGGCCGGGCCACCGTCCGCGGCTACGTCGACACGGCCGCGCCGCTGTGCGCGGACGTGCGCGACCACCCCGACAAGTACGCCACCGCCCAGCAGATCGGGGACTTCATGAAGGTCCACGGCTACCACCCAGGGCAGTGCGCGATCTCCTCCGGGAAGCTGCAGAACGAGCGCGAGGTGATCCTCGAGTACGCCCGCCGCATGCACCTGGCCGGCTTCAGCCTGCACATCCACACGATCGGGGACCGCGCCGCGCGCACGGCGATCGATGCGATCGAGGCGGCGCGCGCGGCGGACGGCAACACCGCGACGCGCGATGCGCTGGCGCACCTGCAGCTGGCCGACCCCGCCGATGTCGCACGCATCGGCCGCGATCACCTGTTCGTCGCCTTCACCTATGCGTGGATGACCACCGACCCGGACTACGACCTCATGGTGATCCCGTTCCTGCAGCCGGTGCACGGCAACTCCTACGCCGCGCTGCATCCGGCCGGCTCCTTCTACGAAAGCAACGCCTATCCTGCGCGCGCGGTGCGCGCCGCCGGCGGGATCCTCACCGCCGGCTCGGATGCGCCGGTGGATACCCGCGACCCGCGACCGTTCGTGAACATGGCGATCGCGGTAACGCGCCGCGTGCCAACGCTGCCGGCGCTCGGGCCGCAGCAAAGCATCACGCTGCCGGAGGTCATCGAGGCCTACACGGCCGGCGGGGCGCAAATGCTGAACATCGACAAGGACGCCGGCTCAATCGAGGTCGGGAAATCTGCGGACTTCATCGTGCTGGACCGGGACATCCTGGCCCTCGCTGCCAGCGGCCACCCCGAGTCGGTGGCCGAGGCACACGTGTTGTCGACCTGGTTCCAGGGCAAAGAGGTCTACAAGCGGGGCCACTGAGGCTGCTGCCTCAGCCTGACAGCAGCTCCGTCACCGCGCGCGCGGCCTGGTCGATGGCCCCGTCGGTATAGCCGTAGCCGCCTGCATCCGCGTTGGCGATCGTGATGTTGCCGAAGCGCGCCCGTCCGATGACGTGCGGCGCCTGCGACTCGGGCACCAGCGGCTCGAACAGCGGGTTGTATTCGGGGGTGTAGCCGTGCGGCCAGCGGTTCACCGTGAGCGCCTCGATGTCGCGCTCCGCATCAAAGCCGCCGGGGCCGAGGATGCGCTGCATCTGCCCGCGGGTCTCCTGCTCAAAGGTTTCGAACGAGGTGGCGAGCAGCTGCGCGCGCCCCACCTTGTTCTGCTCGTGCTCGGGGAGCCCCGGCGCGCACGGCGTGCGCAGCATGTGCAGCAGCATTGGTTCATCGGGGTTGGCGTAGGTGTGGTACGCGCCGAGGTCGACCTTCTGGTTGAGCCAGAGGGTGGTGTAATACGAGCCGGGAGCGTAGATCTCCCGGATCCCGAGCTTCACGAACGGCTGCCAGTTGCGCACCGCGACACTGGTGTAGACCAGCGGCGCCTTCACCAGGCTGTGCAGCGCGGCCTTCTGCGCCTCTGGCAGCTCCGGGCACAGGTACGGGATCATCATGTTCCACGAGGCGAGCACGCACTGTTTCGCGCGCACCTTGGTGGGCCGGCCATCCCGCAGGTAGGTGACATCGACCCCTGTCGGCCGCGCGGGGCTGCCGAGGTTGCGCACGTTGACGACCATGCTGCTCAGGCGGATCCGCACCGGCTGCCCCGGGCGGTCGAGCCGGCTGTAATCCACGCGCGCGGTCACGATGTCCTCGGCCGTGTGGCCCGGGATCGCTCCCGGCACCAGCCGGCGCACCAGCAAGCGCGCAAACGTGGCGTTGCCGTCGGGGAAGTGGAACTTGGGCGAACCGCCGTACTTGAGATAACCGGAGGGTGTCGGCCCCATGCGCGGGATGGTGCCCTTGGGCAGTTTCATCCCGTCAAACCCGGGCAGGCCGTATGCCCAGGAGTCCAGCGCCGAGATGGCGTCTATGCCGACGGCAAATTCGGCGTTGGAGATCGGCTGGTAGAAGGCCAGCGTCTTGTCGTCCACTTTCACCAGATCGCGCAGGAAGTCGCGGTAGCTCATCCGCGACAGGCGCTCCTTCTTCTGCGCCCCGCTCACCCCGGGCAGGTAGTCCGCCTTGGCCTCCTCGACCCGGGCGATGTCCTCCTTGGTGCGCGCCGGCAGTTGCGCGTTGCGCAGCAGCGTGCGCATCGGGACATCCTCCATCCCCACGATCAGCTGGTCGGACCCGAAGGTCTGCGCATCCAGGAAGGCCCCGAGGCGCAGCCCGAGGCTCTGGTAGTAGCCGCGGTTCTCGTGCCTGGCCGCGACCAGCGCACGGATATCCACCCCCAGCTCCTTCAGCAGCCCATCGGCCGTGGCGCTGTAGGCATGCGGGCTGTCGACCTCCAGCGTGCCGCCGTTGAGCAGCTGCATGCGCCCGCCCAGGTTGAACTCGTTGCGCTTGGCGTGGCCGCCGAAGTCATCGTGGTTGTCGAGGATGAGGATGCGGCTGCCCCCGCCGCTGCGCGCCTGGAAGAAGTGCGCGGCGGCCAGGCCGCTGATGCCCGCGCCCACCACCACCAGGTCGTAGTCCTCGGCAGCCTCGGGCGCGGCGGGCACGCTTGCCCCGTCGCGCAGCGCGTGTGCCGCCTCGAAGGAGCCGGCGTGGGAGCCGCGCAGCCCGTTCAGCAGCGGTGGGTAGTAACCGGGCTGGTCCTGTGCGGCGCTGCTCGCCGCTGCGGCCCAGGCCCCGGACAGCCACCCCGGTGCGAGGACCCCGGCGGCACCCACGAGCGCGCCCTGCAGGAAGTCGCGGCGCGGAATGTCGCGGTGCGCCCCCCGCTGCCGTGCCGAGTGCGCGCCGGCTCCGGAGGCACCGGCCGCCCTCGGCGGGCCACGCCTGCGCCGCGCCATCGCTACTGACGGAAGATGAAGGTCAGGCCGTAGGTGCGCGGGCGCCAGGTGTATTCGCGCAGCAAGCGCTCACCGGCCGCCTGCGTGCAGGTTCCCGGGTCTCCCGCCGTCGGGCAGATGGTGTTGTTGAAGTCGGTCACCGGGTGGGCATTGGTCAGGTTGTTGATGAAGGCGCTCACCGACCAGGGGCCGAACTCCATGCCGGTGCGCATGCTGCTGTAGGTGGTGCCCGGCAGCGTGAACGCCCCCTCATCGTACTGCAGCGTGTTCGGGTCCTGCGAGGGCGTGGTCCACTTGGCGCGCGCCGAATACTCGACGTCACCGCGGACGAACGCCCGGTGCGCGAAGGCGGTGAACTTGTATTCCAGCCCCGCGGTGGCGGTGAAGGGAGCGGTGGGCTGGCCGCCGCCGGTCTCACTGCTCGGGCCGGTGATGGCGTTGCCGTCCGCGACGACCGGGTTGACCTCCAGCTCACTCAGGCGCGAATCCTTGGTGTAGCGGGCATCGGTGTAGCCGAAGGCCATCTCCACGGTGAACTGCTCGGTCACCGAGATGTCGGCCTGCAGGTCTGCGCCCTTGGCAACCGCCTGCCCCAGGTTGGAGATGAAGGAGATCTGGCACACCGGCGGGATGACGGTCTGCTGGATGTCGTTCCAGCGGATGTAGTAGATGCTGCTGGCCAGGCGCACGCGGTTGGAGAAGTTGTTCTTCGCGCCCACCTCGAAGCTGCTGACCGAGTCGGACTTGTAGGTGGTCGGTGCCTCACTGATGCCCAGGGCCTGGAAGTCCTGCGCGCAGGCGGCCGCCGGCAACGGGTTGTTGGCACCACCGGGCCGGAAGCCCTTCGCATAGGTGAAGTAGTACAGGTTGTTCGCATCGGCCTGGAACTGCAGCCCGAGCCGCGGGGTGAAGGCATTCTCGGAGTTATCGCCGCTGCCGGCACGGGTGGCTGCGAACAGCTGCGGACCGCCGGTGAGGGTATCGAACGAGTACTTGTTCTTGGAGATGCGCGCGCCGGCGATGCCCTTCAGGCGCTGCGTGAAGCTGAAGGTCACCTCGCCGAACAGGGCGTACTGCTCGTCCTTGGCGCTGGTGCTGAGGAAGTACGAGTCCTCCGGGTAGCGCGGATCGTAGGGCACCGCGTTGCCGTTCTCGTCGGTGAAGATGTCCGTGTACGGCAGGCCGGTCAGCGCCAGCGTCAGCTCGTTGAGCATCGGGTCGTGGATCTGCTCAAGGTAGTGGGTCCGGTTGCTGCTGAAGAAGGCGCCTGCGGTCCACAGCAGTCGGGCCGCGGGATCCGCGGACTGCAGCCGGAATTCCTGGGTGACGTTCTCCTGGCCGTTGTCGACCGTGGAGGGCGAGCGGTAGTTGGTGACCCCGGCCGGCAGGTGCACGCCGGTCGCATCGATGAGCGTGGTGTCACCCATGAAGGTCTGGTAGTAGCCCAGGTTGTACAGGGTGCCTTCATAGCCGCTCTGCTCGGCTCGGTGGTAGTAGGAGGTGTTGGAGATGAACTGCACCGCCCCCAGGTCGCCCTGCACCTTCAGCGAGGCGAGGTAGAAGCGGTCGGGCACGTAGCGCCGGGACGGGTTCGCGTTGACGAACTTGCCCTGGGAGGGATCGGAGTAAAGCGGCCAGTAATTATCGATGTCGTTGCGGCGCTGGTCCTGGTAGTAGATCCCCGGGGCCACCGTCCACTTGTCCGAAGGGGCCCACAGACCGGCCAGCCGGATCAGCGTCAGGTCCTTGTAGTTGGCATCCTTCTGCACGGTGGCGAGCGTGGTCGGGTCGATGCGGTCGATCCAGCCGCCATCGTGGCGATAGGAGACCGAGAGGCGGGCGCCGAAGACGCCGTCGACCAGCGGGCCGCCGACGGCCGCACCCATCTCGTAGCTCGGGCTGCCATCCTGGGTGGCCGCGATCTCGTTGCGACTGTAGATCGTGGTGCGCGTGAGACTCGGCGGGGTGGTGATGTAGCGCACCGTGCCGCCCTCGGAGCCGGCGCCAAACAGCGTGCCCTGCGGTCCGCGCAGCACCTCCACGCGATCGATGTCAAAGGACTGCGGCAGCGCCTCGTCGGGGTTGAAGGCCAGGGCGCGCATCTGGATGGGCGTGTCGTCCAGGTAGATGCCGGTGGTACCGGCGCCGCCGGTACCCGAGATGCCGCGGATCGAGATGTTGTTGGTGCCGGAGTTGTCGAAGTTGACGCCCGGGGTGTAGCGGGCCACCTCGGAGAAGTCCTTGATGCCACGGTCGTCCAGGCCTTCCTGGGTGAGCGCGGTCACGCTGATCGGCACCTTGCTGAGACTCTCTGAACGGCGGGTCGCCGTGACGGTGATCTCCTGCAGCGGTGCGGCGGCCTGGGTCGCCTCGGTCTGCTCCTCGGCCAGCGCGGCAGCGGCTGCCCCACCCAGCAGGCACGCTGTCAGTGTCGTTCTCAGAACTCGCATGGTCCGCATAGGCCGCTCCGCTTTATTCGTATTTCCCATGGCTCACTCTAGGCCTAAGTCAAGACCGAGCTCAAGCCTTGTGCGGTGGCCGCACCGATGACCGGGGAAGTGCGATCAGGATCCGGGCGCGGCACTCACCGCGGCGGCCGCGCGCGCCTTGCGCCGCGCATCCACGATCAGGAACGCGCCCACGGCGATCAGGAACGAAAGCACGCTCGCGCGCAGGTCCGGGCGCATCTGCGGGGTCAGGGCCATGGCCACCAGCACAGCCGCCATGCCGGCCAGCGCGAGGTAGTTCCCCCACGGGAACCACCACATCTGCAGCGCCGGCACCGGGCCGTTGCTGGCCTCGCGGGCACGGCGCACGCGCAGGTGCGCCACGGCGATCATCATATAGATGAACACCATCAGCGCCCCCGAGGCGTTCACCAGGAAGGTGAACACGACCTGCGAGGAGGTCGTGGCGGCGAGGATCCCCAGCACTCCGGCAATGCTTCCCATCCACACCGAGCGGGTCGGTACCTTGCGGGCGTTCAGCTGCACCAGATACTGCGGCGCATCGCCGTGCTCGGCCATGACGAACAGCACGCGCGAACACACGTAGAAGGCGGAGTTCAGGCACGAGAGCACGGCCGTCAGGATGATGACGCTCATCACCAGGCTCGCCCCCCTGAACTGCATGGTCGAGAGCGCGAGCGTAAAGGGCGACTCCCCGGAGTGGATGTTCACCCAGGGCACCACGGCTACGATCAGCAGGACCGAGCCGACGTAAAAGGTCAGGATGCGCACGATGACGGTGGTGCTCATGCGCGCCACCGCGCGCGCCGGCTCCTTCGACTCCGCCGCCGCGATGGTGGTGATCTCAGCTCCGGTGAGCGAGAAGTACACGGTCACCGCCCCGGAGAGCACCGCGGTCCAGCCCTTGGCGACGAAGCCGCCGTACCCGGTGAGGTTGCCGAAGGTCGGACCTGAGCCGGAGGTGAGCCCAAAGGCAAAGGCGGCCGCCAGGCAGATGAAGGCCACGATCGCGGCCACCTTGATCGAGGCGAACCAGAACTCGAATTCCCCGTAACTGCGCGCCGACATGAGGTTCACCGCGGTCATCACCGCCATGAGCCCCAGGCCCAGCGGCAGGCGGTCGATGCCCGTCCAGGCGTGCACGATGTTGGCCCCGGCGATCGCCTCGGCCGGCACCACGATCATCCAGAAGTACCAGTACAGCCAGCCGGCCACGAAGCCGCCCCAGTTCCCGAGGCCAACGCGCGCGAACTCGGTGAACGAGCGCACCGTCGGCACGGTCAGTGCCATCTCGCCGAGCATGCGCATGACCAGCAGCACCAGCGTGCCGGTGATCAGGTAGCTGATGACGATGGCCGGCCCGGCATTGGCGATGGCGGCCGAGCTGCTCACGAACAGCCCGGCCCCGATCATGCCGCCGATCGAGATCATGGTGATGTGGCGTGGCTGCAGGGACCGGCTCAGCTCGGGCGGTTTCTTGTCGTTGGATTCGCTCATGGCCCCGCTCGTGGTTGGGTTAAGGGTCGGTCGTGCCACATCGGCTAGCTCGTCAGGCGCGTGGTCCCGCCCATATAAGGATGCAATACCTGCGGCACCTCCACCGAGCCGTCCTCGTTCTGGAAGTTCTCCAGGATCGCCACCAGCGTGCGCCCCACGGCCAGTCCCGAGCCGTTCAGGGTGTGCACGGCCTCGGGCTTGCCGCCCTCGGGGTTGCGCCAGCGCGCCTGCATGCGGCGCGCCTGGAAGGCCTCGAAGTTGCTGCACGAGGAGATCTCGCGGTAGCGCTCCTGGGAGGGCAGCCAGGCCTCCAGGTCGTAAGTCTTGGCGCTGCCCGCGCCGACATCCCCGGCGCACAGCGCCACCTTGCGGTACGGGATCTTCAGCGCCTGCAGCACCTTCTCGGCGTGCCCGGTGAGTTCCTCGAGCGCCGCGTAGGAATCGGCCGGGCGCACGATCTGCACCAGCTCCACCTTGTCGAACTGATGGTTGCGGATCATGCCGCGGGTATCCCTGCCGGCTGCGCCGGCCTCCGAGCGGAAGCACGGCGTATGGGCCACGAACTTCAGCGGCAACGCCTCGGCGGCGAGGATCTGCTCGCGTACCAGGTTGGTGACGGGCACCTCGGCGGTCGGGATGAGGTAGAAGCCCTGCTCGCCCTTGACCGCAAACAGGTCCTGCTCGAACTTCGGCAGCTGCCCGGTGCCGGTGAGCGCCGGGCGCTGCACCAGGTACGGCACGTAGACTTCCGTGTAGCCGTGCTCGCGGGTGTGCAGGTCGAGCATGAATTGCGCCAGCGCCCGGTGCAGCCGCGCCACCTGGGCGCGCATGACGACGAAGCGCGCACCGGAGATGCGTGCGGCGGCCTCGAAGTCCAGCCCGTGCAGGTGCTCGCCCAGGTCGATGTGGTCGCGCGGCTTGAAGGTGAAGCGGCGCGGCTCGCCCCAGCGGCTCACCTCGAGGTTCGCGCTCTCGTCGCGCCCATCGGGAACCGACTCGTGCAGCAGGTTGGGGAGGCCCAGCTGCCACTGCTCCAGTTCCTCCTGGATGCGCGTGAGGGCCGCCTCGGCCTCGGCGAGTCCGTGCATCAGGCCCTCGCCGCGGGCAATGAGCGGGGCGAGATCCTCGCCGCGTCCCTTGGCCATCCCCACCGCCTTGGCGTTGGCGTTGCGCTCGGCACGCAGCCGGTCGACCTCGACCTGCCAGGGCTTGCGCCGGTCTTCGGCGGCCTTGAGGGCCGCCACGTCCAGCACGAAGCCGCGGCGCGCGAGGTTCTCGGCGACGCCCTGCGGATCGGCACGTAACAGTTTCGGATCAATCACGATGCTTCAACCTTTAGATTCGTTGCGCGCCCGCAGGCGCGCCAGCGCCTCGCCGATCTTGATCTCCAGGCCGCGCGCTACCGGCCGGTAGTATCGCCGATCGGGCATCGCTTCCGGCAGGTAGCGCTCGCCGGCGGCAAAGGCGTCCGGTTCGTCGTGCGCATAGCGGTAGTCACGCCCGTAGCCGAGGTTCTTCATCAGACGGGTCGGCGCCGGGCGCAGTTGCAGCGGCACCTCCAGCGTGCCGAACTTGGCCACATCCTCCATGGCCTCGCCCATCGCCACATAGGCGGCATTGCTCTTCGGCGCGCAGGCAAGGTAGGTCACCGCGGCCCCCAGCGCCAGTTCCCCTTCCGGGGTGCCCAGCCGCTCGTAGGCCTGCCACGCATCCAGGGTGAGCGCGAACGCCCGCGGGTCGGCCAGCCCGATGTCCTCCACGGCCATGCGCACGATGCGCCGCGCGAGGTAGGACGGGTCGCAGCCGCCATCGAGCATGCGGCACAGCCAGTACAGCGCCGCATCCGGGTCCGAGCCGCGCACCGACTTGTGCAGCGCGGAGATCTGCTCGTAGAACTGGTCGCCGCCCTTGTCGAAGCGCCGCAGGCCGCCGCCGGCGACCTCCTGCGCCACCGCCAGCGTGATCCTGCGCTGCCCGCCGGCGGCCTCGGTCAGCGAGGCGGCGAGCTCGAGCATATTCAGGGCGCGCCGCCCGTCGCCATCGGCCGCATGCGCCATGAGATCCAGCGCCGCAGGTTCCGCGCTGAGCTGCTCGCGTCCCAGGCCACGGTCCCGGTCGCCAAGCGCGCTCTGCAGCAGCCCGGTGAGGTCCTCGACCGAGAGCGCGCGCAGCACGTAGACACGCGCGCGCGAGAGTAACGCGCTCACCACCTCGAACGAGGGGTTCTCGGTCGTAGCCCCCACGAAGGTGAGCGTGCCGTCCTCGAGGTAGGGAAGAAAGGTGTCCTGCTGGGCCTTGTTGAAGCGGTGCACCTCGTCCAGGAACAAGAGTGTGCGGCGCCCGTCGGCGGCGCGCGCGGCGCGCGCCGCCTCCACTGCCGCGCGGATGTCCTTGACCCCGGCCATGACGGCCGACAGGGCGATGAACTGCGCCCCACTCGCCTGCGCGATCAGGCGCGCGAGCGTGGTCTTGCCCGTGCCCGGCGGTCCCCACAGGATCAGCGAATGCAGCTGGCCCTGGGCGATGCTCGCGGCGAGCGGCTTGCCCGGACCCAGGATGTGCCGCTGGCCGAGGTACTCTGCGAGCGTGCGCGGTCGCATGCGGTCGGCCAGCGGCCGCAGCGCATCGCCGTCAGCGGCGGCCGTGTTCATAGGCAGCCGCGCCCGAGCCGGCGACGCTTACTTGCGCGGCGTGCCGATGACATCGACGTGCGGCGGCGGGGTGAAGCTCACCTCGGCCGGTGAGACCAGCCCGTTGCGCACGGCCTTCTGGAACACGAGGGTCGCGGTCTGCCCGAGCTTGTCCTCGAGGATCATGCGCCTGAGCTGCCCGTCGGCAAATCCGAACAGCGCGCTGCGGAAGTCCGCCTCCGTGCCGGTCGGTTCCACCAGCACCCAGGTAAGGCCGGTGCGCTCGCCGGCGGGGCTGATCTTGAAGTTCCTGTGCAGGTCCACCGCCCCGGACAGCAGCATCGCAGGCGTTGCGGTCAGCGCAGCATCCACCGGCTTCACCGTCACCTGCTGCAGGTCGCGGTCGAGGAACCACAGGTTGGTGCCATCGCAGACCATCAGCTGCCCTGCCCCGGTGCTGGCGCCGCTCCCGGACTGCGGCTGGATCTCCCAGCTGAACTTGCCCGGGCGCGCAATGATCAGCGTGCCGGTCGAGCGGTCGGTCTCCTTGCCGTGCGCATCGGTGAGGGTCTGCAGGAACTGTGCGCGCAGGGTCTTCAGGTCCTGCAGGTAGGCATCCAGCGGCGTCGCACCCTCCTTCGACTGCCCCAGGGCTGCCCCGGAGAACGCCAGGAGTGCCAGCGCGGCGAGGCGCCCTGCGCGTCCGCGCAGGGCACGGCCGGTCATTGCCATGTTCATGCCATCAATCCTCGCTGGCGGCCGGGGCCATCACGTCGCGCGAGCCGTTGGCCTGCAGCGGCCCGACGATGCCGGCCTGCTCCATGCCCTCGAGCAGCCGCGCGGCGCGGTTGTAGCCGATCTTCAGGCGCCGCTGCACGTAGGAGATCGAGGGCTTGCGCTCGCTGGTCACGATGCGCACGGCCTCGTCGTAGAGCGGATCCGCTTCGGCGCTCTCCGGGCCGCCGCCACCACCGCCGCCTTCCTCTCCGGAAAGACCCGGGATCGGTGCGCTCGGACCGGACAGCACCTCGTCGATGTAGTTCGGGGGCGTCGCGGTCTTCAGCGAGTCCACGACCCGGTGCACCTCCTGGTCGGAGACGAAGGCCCCGTGGACGCGGGTGGGGAGCGAGGTGCCCGGGGGCAGGTACAGCATGTCGCCGTGCCCGAGCAGGGTTTCCGCGCCCATCTGGTCGAGGATGGTGCGCGAGTCGACGCGCGCGGAGACCTGGAAGGCGATGCGGCAGGGAATGTTCGCCTTGATCAGGCCGGTGATGACATCCACCGAGGGGCGCTGCGTCGCCAGGATCAGGTGCAGGCCCGCGGCGCGCGCCTTCTGCGCGAGGCGGGTGATCAGCTCCTCGACCTTCTTGCCGACGATCATCATGAGATCGGCGAGCTCATCGACGATCACCACGATGTAGGGCAAGGGCGTCAGGTCCAGGATCTGGCGCTGGTCGATGGACGGGTCGTTCGCCGCGCGCGCCGTCATCACCGGGTCGCGGATCGGCTTGCCGGCGTCGTTGGCCTCCTTCACGTGCCGGTTGAAGCCGGAGATGTTGCGCACGCCCAGGGCGGACATGAGCTGGTAGCGCCGCTCCATCTCCGCCACGCACCAGCGCAGCGCATTGGCCGCGTGCTTCATGTCGGTGACCACCGGGGCGAGCAGGTGGGGGATGCCCTCGTACACCGACAGCTCGAGCATCTTCGGGTCGATCATGATCATGCGCACGTGCTCGGCGGTGCTCTTGTAGAGCAGCGACAGCACCATCGCGTTGATGCCCACGGACTTGCCGGAGCCGGTGGTGCCGGCGATCAGCAGGTGCGGCATGCGCGCAAGGTCTGCCACCATCGGCTGGCCACCGATGTCCTTGCCGAGCGCGATCGCCAGCGGCGAGTTCATCTCGTCGTAGGCCTTGGAGCGCACGATCTCCCCCAAGGTCACGACCTCGCGCTTCTCGTTGGCGATCTCCAGCCCCATGACGCTCTTGCCGGGAATCACCTCGACCACGCGCACACTCAGGACCGACAGCGCGCGCGCCAGATCCTTGGCGAGCGCGGTGATCTGGCTCGCCTTCACCCCGGGAGCCGGACGCAGCTCGAAGCGCGTGACCACCGGCCCGGGCTGCACGGCAACCACCTCGGCATCGATGTCGAAGTCCTTGAGCTTCATCTCCACCAGGCGCGAGAGCGCCTCCAGCCCCTCGGCCGTATACAGCGGCTCGCGCGGCGGCGGGTCGTCCAGAAGCTTCAGCGGCGGCAGCTCGTTGCCCTTGGGCGAGTCGAACAGCGACACCTGGCGCTCGCGTTCCACGCGGGCGCTCTTCTCCACGATCGGCTTCGGGGCCTCGATGCGCGGCGGGGCGCGCGTCGCGGACTTCTTCTGCTCGCTCTGCACCGCTTCCTTGCGGGCCTGGCGCCGCTCGCGGCCCTCGGCCGCATCGCGCGAGGAGGCCCCGCGGGCGCGCAGCCAGGCAACGCCCGCCCAGGCGAGCGAGCCCAGCCGGTCCATGATGGTGAACCAGGAGACGCCGAAGGCGAGCGACAGGCCCGCCATCCAGGCGGCGATCATGAGCAAGGTGGCGCCCAGGAAATCCAGCCCCGCGGCGAGGCCGCCCCCGACCAGGGTGCCGATCACCCCGCCGGCGCTCTGGCGCAGGTTGCCCGACTGCCAGTGCAGCGTGGTGAGCGCGCAGCTGGCCACCAGTACCAACAGGAAGCCGGCGATGCGCACCGCGGTGTTGGCGCGTGAGCTGACCTCGGTGCGGATGCGCCGCTGCAGCCCCCAGCAGGCGGCCGCGAGCATGATCGGGAACAGGAACGCCGGACGGCCGAACAGGAAGAACAGCACATCGGCCAGCCAGGCGCCGACGACGCCGATGCGGTTGTGCACCGGGCTGGCGTTGCCGGTGAAGGAGAACCCCGGGTCATCCGGGCTGTAGCTGGCGAGTGCCACGAACAGCACCACCGCCACGATGGCGATCGCGATGATGGCGCTCTCGCGCAGGCCGCGACTGACGGCGGATGTGAAGCGAGCGCCGTTACGCGCCTGCGCGGAGGATTCAGCCAAACCGGTGGGTCTCCATCGTAAGATAGACGGCTGCCATTATAGGGCTTGGTACCATGCCCGAGGCGCAATCAATCGAGGACCCCCATGACGAGCACCCGGCACAGCCGCCTCATCATTCTCGGCTCAGGTCCCGCCGGCTACGCCGCCGCGGTCTACGCGGCGCGTGCCAACCGCAACCCGGTGCTGATTACCGGGGTGGAGCAAGGCGGGCAGCTGATGACGACCACCGACGTGGATAACTGGCCGGGGGATGTGGAGGGCCTGCAGGGGCCGGCGCTGATGGAGCGCATGAAGCGCCACGCGGAGCGCTTTTCCACGCAGATCGTCAATGACCACATCCATACCGCGGACCTGGGTGCCCGCCCCTTCAAGCTGCGCGGCGACTCAGGAACCTACACCTGCGATGCCCTCATCATCGCCACCGGGGCCACCGCCAAGTACCTCGGCCTGCCCTCCGAGGAAGCGCATCGCGGGCGCGGTGTCTCGGCATGCGCCACCTGCGACGGATTTTTCTTCCGCGGCCAGCGCGTGGCGATCGTCGGCGGCGGCAATACCGCGGTCGAGGAGGCGCTCTACCTGTCGCACATCGCCCAGCACGTCACCCTCGTGCACCGCCGCGACAAGCTGCGCGCCGAGAAGATCATGCAGGACCGGCTGTTCAACGAGGTCGCCGCCGGCAAGATGTCGGTGATCTGGAACCACACGGTGGAAGAGGTGCTCGGTGATGCCTCCGGGGTGAACGGCGTGCGCCTGCGCTCCCTCACCGGCGATGGCACGCATGACCTGGCGGTCACGGGCCTGTTCATCGCCATCGGGCACACGCCCAATACCGCCCTGTTCACCCACCAGCTGGCCATGCACGAGGGCGGGTACCTCGTCGTCAAGAGCGGCATCGAGGGCAACGCCACCGCCACCAGCATCCCCGGGGTGTTCGCCGCCGGCGACGTCGCCGATCACGTCTACCGGCAGGCCATCACCTCCGCCGGCGCCGGCTGCATGGCGGCGCTGGATGCGGACCGCTACCTGGAGGCGCTCGACACCCACAGCTGAGGTGCCGTGCGAGCCATGCCAAGGAACACGGCGGAATTTCTCCCCAGCATCGAGGGCATTGAGGCGAGTGCCTGGAATGCGCTGGGGACGGCGGCGAGCCCCTTCATGCGCCACGAGTTCCTGGCAGCTCTCGAGCACACCGGCTGCATCGGATCGCAGGCCGGCTGGCAGCCGCGCTACCTGGTGCTGCGCGATGCCCAGGGGCCTGCGGCGGCGGTGGCGAGCTTCATCAAGAGCCATTCTTACGGCGAATTCGTCTTCGACTTCGCCTGGGCGCGCGCGTACGAGCGCATCGGCCGCCGCTACTATCCGAAGCTCACCGTGGCCGCCCCGTTCACCCCGGCCACCGGTCCGCGCCTGCTGGTGCGGGCGGACCTGGACCCAAGCGCCTACGCCGACCGCCTGCTCGGCGCACTGGAGCAGCGCGCGGTGAGCAGCGGGGTCTCCAGCGTGCATGCCCTGTTCCTGGACGAGCCGGCGCGCGCGGCGTGCGCGGCGCGCGGCTGGCTGCTGCGCCGGGACTGCCAGTTCCACTGGGTGAACCGCGGCTATGCGCACTTCGAGGACTATCTGGCGGGCTTCACCGCGCAGAAGCGCAAGAAGGTGCACCGCGAGCGGCGCCGCGTGGAGGAAGCCGGGGTGCACTTCCAGACGCGCAGCGGAGCTGAGCTGGACCCGGGCACGCTGGCGCGGGTCTACGAACTGCACCGCGACACCTTCCTGCGGCACGGCCACGAGCCGTACCTCAGCCTGGAATTCTTCGCGCAGGTGGCACGCACGATGCCCGAGTCGCTGATGGTGAAGCTTGCCCTGCACGGCCGCACGGTGGTGGCGGCGGCGATCTTCTTCATCGGCGCGGGCACTTTGTATGGGCGCTACTGGGGCGCGGCCGCCGACTATCACAGCCTGCATTTCGAGACCTGCTACCACCAGGGGATCGAGTACTGCATCGCGCAGGGCCTGGCGCGCTTCGAACCGGGCACGCAGGGGGAGCACAAGGTCAGCCGCGGCTTCGAGCCGGCCTTCACCTGGTCGGCGCACTTCATCGCGGATGAGAACTTCCGCGCCGCCATCGCCGCCTACCTGGCCGAGGAAGGCGTCGCGGTCGAGGCCTACGCCCACGAGGTGCAGGCGCACGTGCCGTACCGCGGACGGCGTGGCGCGGAGGTCATCCCGTGAGGACCATCACCTGGCTCTCCCCGCACGATGCCCCCGAGTGGTTCCCCCCGCCCGAGCAGGCACTGGAGGAGCCCGCCGGCCTGCTGGCCGCCGGTGGCGACCTGTCACCGCAGCGCCTGGTGGCCGCCTACCGCCGCGGCATCTTTCCCTGGTATTCCCCCGGACAGCCGGTGCTGTGGTGGTCGCCCGACCCGCGCGCGGTGCTGTTCCCGGAGGAGTTCCGCCGCTCGCGCAGTCTGATGAAATCCCTGCGCAATGCCGGGTTTACCCTGGGCGTGAACGCCGATTTTGCCGGCGTCATCGATGCTTGCGCGGCCCCCCGGGCGGCCAGCCCCGGCACCTGGATCACCAGTGAGATGCGCGCGGCGTACCTGGCGCTGCACCGGCTCGGGTTCGCCCACAGCATCGAGGTGCACCAGCGGGGAAGCCTCGTGGGAGGGCTCTACGGCGTGCGCCTGGGCGGGGTGTTCTTCGGGGAGTCGATGTTCAGCCGCCAGCGCGATGCCTCCAAGGCGGCCCTGTCGCACCTGGTGGCGCTGTGCCGGCGCAACAATATCGCCGTCATCGACTGCCAGCTGCCCTCCCGGCACCTGCTCAGCCTCGGCGTGCGCTGCATCCCGAGGGCCCAGTTCCAGGCCCTGCTGCACGAGCATGTCGCCTGCGTCCCGGGCGCGCTGCTGCCGCCCTGATCCGCGCCCGGGCAGGCAGGCACCGGCCATGCACGCCTTAAATTGCCACGGCAGCGCGCTTATGCTCCAATTCGCGCCCCCGAATCCCGCTTAGGACGGTATGTCGAAAGAAGAGCCCATCCAGATGGAAGGCGAGGTCACCGAGACCCTGCCCAACACGACGTTCCGTGTGAAGCTGAAGAACGGCCACATCGTGACCGCGCACATCTCCGGCAAGATGCGCAAAAACTACATCCGCATCCTCACCGGGGACGCCGTCACCGTGGAGATGACGCCGTACGATCTGACCAAGGGCCGCATCACCTACCGCGGCCGCTGAAGCGCGGGCCCGTCCGCCGGGCCCGGCACCTCAACCTTCTGCCAGTACCTCAGGCCGGCACCGTCGGCAACTGCGCCGGCTCGCACTCCAGGTGCAGCCCGCTGCCATCCTTGGACACCGACACGCGCACGTGGCCGCCGTTGGCGAGCCGCCCGAACAGCAGTTCCTCGGCCAGCGGGCGCTTGATGTGCTCCTGGATGGTGCGCGCCATCGGGCGCGCGCCCATCTTCGGGTCGTAACCGCGCTCGGCGATCCAGCTGCGCGCCGCATCGTCCAGGGAGATCGTGACGCCCTTGGCCTCCAGCTGCGACTCCACTTCCATGATGATCTTGTCGACCACGCGCTCGATGGTGGTGCGCTCGAGCGGGCCGAACTGGATGACCGCATCCAGGCGGTTGCGGAACTCGGGCGTGAAGATGCGGCGGATCGCCTCCATGCCATCGCTGGCATTGTCAGCCTGCGTGAAGCCGATCGAGGCGCGCGCCATGTCCTGGGCACCGGCGTTGGTGGTCATGACGATGATGACGTGGCGGAAGTCGGCCTTGCGGCCGTTGTTGTCGGTGAGCGTGCCATGGTCCATCACCTGCAGCAGCAGGTTGAACACGTCCGGATGCGCCTTCTCGATCTCATCGAGCAGCAGCACGCAGTGCGGGTGCTTGGTGATCGCCTCGGTGAGCAGCCCCCCCTGATCGAAGCCGACGTAGCCCGGCGGCGCCCCGATCAGGCGCGAGACCGTGTGCCGCTCCATGTACTCGCTCATGTCAAAGCGCAGGAACTCCACGCCCATCGCGATCGCCAGCTGCCGGGTGACCTCGGTCTTGCCGACCCCGGTCGGGCCTGCGAACAGGAAGCTGCCGACCGGCTTGCGCTGGTCGCCTAAGCCCGAGCGCGCCATCTTGATGGCCGAGGCCAGCGACTCGATGGCCTTGTCCTGGCCGAAGATCACCAGCTTCAGGTTGCGCTCGAGGTTCTTGAGCACCTCGCGGTCGGAGGTCGAGACGCTCTTGGGCGGGATGCGCGCCATGCGGGCGACGACGTCCTCGATGTGGCGCACCTCGACCACCGGCTCGCGCTCGGCGATCGGCTTCAGGCGTGCGCGCGCGCCGGCCTCATCCACCACGTCGATGGCCTTGTCGGGCATGTGGCGCTCGTTGATGTGGCGGGCGGCAAGTTCCGCGGCCGCGCGCAAGGCATCGTCCGCGTAAGTGATGCCGTGGTGCTCCTCGAAGCGCGGCTTCAGGCCGAAGAGGATATCGACGGTCTCGGAGACCGAGGGTTCGACGACGTCGATCTTCTGGAAGCGCCGTGCCAGGGCATGGTCCTTCTCGAAGATGCCGCGGTACTCGTTGTAGGTGGTCGAGCCGATGCAGCGGATCTCGCCGTTGGTGAGCACCGGCTTGATCAGGTTGGAGGCATCCATCACCCCGCCGGAGGCAGCTCCGGCGCCGATCACGGTGTGGATCTCGTCGATGAACAGGATCGCCCCGGGGAGCTTCTTCAGCTCGCTGATGACGCCCTTCAGGCGCTTCTCGAAGTCACCGCGGTACTTGGTGCCGGCAATGAGGGCGCCCATGTCGAGTGCATAGATGGTGCAATCGGTGAGCACCTCCGGGACCTGGTTCTCGACGATCAGCCGCGCCAGCCCTTCGGCGATCGCGGTCTTGCCGACGCCGGCCTCGCCGACGTACAGGGGGTTGTTCTTGCGGCGGCGGCACAGGATCTCGATGGTGCGCTCGACCTCGAGCTTGCGGCCGATCAGCGGGTCGATCTTGCCCTCCTGGGCGAGGCGGTTCAGGTTGCTGGTGTACTTCTCCAGCGCGCTGCCGCCCTCCGGATCGCGCTCGCCCTCGGCGGCCGGTTCCTCCTTGTCGGTCTTCTCCTCGGCAATCTTGGACAGGCCGTGGGAGATGTAGTTGACGACGTCCAGGCGGGTGACGTGGCGGCGGTTGAGCAGGAACACCGCGTGGCTCTGCTTCTCTGAGAAGATCGCGACCAGCACGTTGCCGACGCCGACTTCCTTCTTGCCGCTGGACTGCACGTGAAATACCGCCCGCTGCAGCACGCGCTGGAAGCCGAGCGTGGGCTGCACCTCGCGCTCCTCGCCCTCCTCCAGCTTCGGGGTCGACTGCTCGATGTGTTCCTTCAGTTCCTGCTTGAACTTCGCCAGGTCCGCGCCGCAGGCGCGCAGCACCTCGCGCACCTTGGGGGTGTCGAGGATCGCCATCAACAGATGCTCAACCGTCAGGTACTCGTGGCGCGCCTCGCGCGCCTGGTGGAACGCATCGTTCAGACAGTATTCAAGCTCGTTGGACAGCACTAGGCGGACCTTTCAGATGGAGCATTCAGCAGGCGGAAGAGTCTTGCATTGATCCGAAGCGTGAGGAAATCAAGCCTCCTCGAGCGTGCACATGAGCGGGTGGTGATTGTCACGGGCGTAGGTGGTCACCTGGGCCACCTTAGTTTCGGCGATCTCGTAAGTGAAGACCCCGCACACCCCCTTGCCCTTGGTATGCACCTCAAGCATGACGCGCGTCGCATTCGGCCGGTTCAGGCCGAAGAACTTTTCCAGCACATCGACGACAAACTCCATGGGCGTGTAGTCATCGTTGAGCAAAACCACCTGATACAGCGGCGGGACTTTGACCTGCGGCTGGGCTTCTTCGACGACGACGCCGGTGTCGGGGCGGACCGGATGAGGATCAGGCATGAGAGTCTTTATAGGGGTCGCGAAACGGCAACACAAGCCCGCTGGAATGAGGCGTAGTTAGTCGTGCAGAAACAATCGCTTGAGAGCCCAAGGACAGGGACCGTATGATGGTCCGGCCAAAGCGGCGGCACGATGCGTGCGCGCGGCTCCGCCGGCGCGCGAACCTGGCCTCAAGGACTATCATCAAGCCCATGCGTTTCAGCCCATGAATGCGGCCTCCTGGCTCGAGGCGCTCCCGCCCCAGGAGCGCTGGCGCCCGCTGCTGGCCAGCGAGGGCCCGCGTCTTGCCACGTGGGTGCTGGCGCTTGCGCTGGGCGTGCAGGCAGCCTTCATCGTCACGGACCTGGCCGGCACCGGGCGCAAGCCGGCCGCGGCGGTGGCCGCCGCGCCGCCGCGTGCCCAGCCGCTGGATGTCGCCGCGATCACCGGCGCGCACCTCTTCGGCAGCGCCCCGGCGGCTGCGCAGACCGAGATCGGGCCGTCCAATGTTCCGCTGGTACTCACCGGCACCATCGCCGGCAACGACCCCCAGAACGGGCTGGCCATCCTCGGCCCCACCGCACAGGTCGTTAAGGTGTATGCGGTCGGCGACATGCTGCCGGGCAACGTCAGGCTGCATGCGGTGTACACCGACCGCGTGGTCATCGACCGCGACGGCCAGCTCGAATCCCTCGCCCTGCCGCACCAGACGAACGCCTCCAACGCCCCGCCGCCCTCGGCCGCCTCGTTCCAGTCCGAGAACCCCGCCCTGGAGCGCATGCGGCGCATGATTGCCGAGCAGCCGAACCTGATCGGGGACGTGATCCGCGCCAGTCCGGTCATCGACCACGGTCACATGAACGGCTTTCGCATCTACCCGGGCCGCGACCGCGCCGCCTTCGCCCGCCTGGGACTGCACCCGGCCGACCAGGTCACCGCGGTGAACGGCACGCCGCTGGATGACCGCGACCGCAGCGAGCAGATCCTGAAGACGCTCTCGAGCTCCAGCGAGGCGCACGTCACGATCATCCGCAACGGCGCGCAGCAGGAACTCACCCTGAACATCGCGCAGGTGGCGCAGGAGGCCGAAGGGGTCGCCGCGCAGTCGCAGGCCAATAGCAGCGCGGCAGCAGCGGCGGCGGCCGCCAGTGCCGTACCGCCGCCGGAGCCGGCACAGCAGCCCCAACCCGCCCCCGAGCAAGCGGGGGACAGCGCCGGCCAGTAGCCGCGCATGCTCACGTGTTAGGAACATCGCGAATGACAGGTCTACGTTCATGGCTGACGTGCACCGTTGCGGTGCTGCTGGCCGCCACGCTCGCCTCGGCGCAGCAGGCACAGACCCAGCGCATCACCCCGAACTTCAAGGACGCGGACATCCAGCAGGTCGCCGAAGCGGTGAGTGCGGCCACCGGCAAGACCTTCATCATCGATCCGCGCGTGCGCGCGCAGGTGACGATGCTGTCCTCGACGCCGATGTCGCCGGCGGCCTTCTACGAGGCCTTCCTCTCGATCCTGCAGGTGTATGGCTTCGTCGCCGTGCCTGCCGGGAACATCACCAAGATCCTGCCCGATGCCAACGCGCGGCAGTTCCCGGCCAACGACCTGCCCGACCACGTGAGCTCGACCTCGGATGAGATGGTGACGCAGGTGCTGGACGTGAAGAACGTGAGCGCCGCGCAGCTGATCCCGATCCTCAGGCCCATGATTCCGCAGTACGGTCACCTGGCCGCCTACCCGGCCTCCAACATCCTCATCATCTCCGACCACGCCTCGAACGTGAACCGCATGATGCGCATCATCCACCGCATCGACCAGGTCGGCAGCACCGATGTGGAGATCGTGCCGCTGTCGAATGCCTCGGCCGCCGAGGTCGTGCGCGTGGTCAACTCGCTCTACCAGGGCGCCAATGCCGCCGAGGGCGTCGGCGTCAAGGTGGTCGCCGATGAGCGCTCCAACAGCGTGCTGATCGGCGGCGAGCAGTCCCAGCGCCTGCGCATCCGCGCGCTGATCGCGCACCTGGATACCCCGCTCGAGGCCGGTGGCGACACGCGCGTGCGCTACCTGCACTATGCGGACGCGGAGAAGATCGCACCGAAGCTCAAGGAACAGATGAGCGGCATTGCCCAGACCGCCGGCGCCGCAGGCGCCCCGGGCGGCGCGGCCGGCGGTGGCGGCGGTTCGGCTACCGCGCTCGCCGAGCGCAACGCCATGGTGTGGGCGGACCCGACCAACAACGCGCTGGTGATCACCGCCCCGCCGAAGCTGATGCGCGCGGTGAACGACATCATCGACAAGCTCGACATCCGCCGCCCGCAGGTGCTGATCGAGGCGATCATCGCCGAGGTCGACGTCGACAAGGACGCCGAACTGGGCGTGAACTGGGCGGCCTTCTCCAACGGGGAGACGACCCCGGCGGGCTCCTTCGTCAGCCCCGTGGGCGGCACCAGCATCGTCGACCTGGCCGGTGCGGTGCAGAACCCGAGCACGGTGAGCACCACGCTGCTGCAGGGCACGACGGTGGCCGTCGGGCGCATCATGGGCACTGGGGTCAATTTCGCGGCCATGATCCGCGCCATCCGCGGTGACACCAACACCAACGTCGTCGCCACCCCGTCCGCGGTCACCATGGACAACCAGGAGGCGGAGCTGAAGGTGGCGCAGGAGGTGCCGTTCGTCACCGGCCAGTACACCAACAGCAACGCCAATACCGGCACCGGCTCGGTGAACCCCTTCCAGACCATCCAGCGCGAGGAAGTGGGCACCATCCTCAAGGTCACCCCGACAATCTCCCCGGAGGGCTCGGCGGTGATGATGAAGATCTCGATCGAGAGCTCGAGCATCGGCCAGAAGCCGGCCGGGGCGGTCGACCTGGTCACCAACAAGCGCACCATCACCACCAACGTGCTCATCGAGGACGGCGGCGTGGTGGTGCTCGGCGGCCTGATCGAGGACAACAGCGTCAGGGGCGAGCAGCGCGTGCCCTACCTCGGCAACATCCCGCTCATCGGCCTGCTGTTCAAGACGCGCAACGCGACCTCGACCAAGAACAACCTGATCATGTTCATCCGCCCGAAGATCCTGCGCGACCAGGCGCAGGCGGCCTACGAGACGGACCTGAAGTACAACTACATGCGCGACCAGCAGCGCAACCTCGACGGGCGCGAGGTGCTGCCGCTGCTGCCCAACACCACGCGCGGCACGCTGAACCCGCTGCCGCCCCCGCCCGCGCAGCCGGCCGAGCACGTGGCCCCGGGGCAGCCGACCCCCGCCCCCTCGGCCGCCTTCCCGGTGGTGCCGCCGCCGGCCAACCAGCCGCCGGTGATCACCACCCCGCCGGGGGCGGCGACGGCCACGCCGGCCCCGGATGAGGCCGCGACCCCGGCGGTGCCGAACGCGGCCACGACCGCCCCGCCGGGAAAGCCGTGAGCACCCCGAATCCGGCCCCCGCTCCGGCACGCGATGCCGCCCCCGACCCGCGGCTGTCCTTCGCCTTCGCCAAGCGCCACGGGGTGATCGTCAACCGCGTGGTCGACGGGGTGGCCGAGTGCACCTACCGCGAGACGGCCACCCCGGCCGCACTCGCCGAGGTGCGCCGCTACCTGCGCCGCCCGCTCAAGCTGGAGCGCGTGCCCGAGGAGCAGTTCGACGAGCGGCTGCGCCGCGCCTACGAGGCCGGCTCCGGCACCATGCAGGCGGTGGAGGGCCTGGACGATGCCACCGATCTGGCGCACCTGGCGCAGGACTTGCCGGAGCAGGCCGACCTGCTCGACAGCAACGACGATGCCCCGATCATCCGCCTGATCAATGCGGTGCTCACCCAGGCGGTCAAGGAGAACGCCTCGGACATCCACGTCGAGCCGTTCGAGAACCGCCTGGTGGTGCGCTTCCGCGTCGATGGGGTGTTGCGCGAGGTGCTGCAGTCACGCCGCGCGGTGGCCCCGCTGGTGGTCTCGCGCATCAAGGTCATGTCGCGCCTGGACATCGCCGAGAAGCGCCTGCCCCAGGACGGGCGCATCAGCCTGAAGATCGCCGGCCGCTCGGTGGACGTGCGCGTCTCGACCATCCCTTCCGGCCACGGCGAGCGCGTGGTGCTGCGTATCCTCGACAAGCAGGCCGGCAAGCTCGACCTGGACTCCCTCGGCATGGATGCGCGCACCCAGGCGCAGATGGACGAACTCATCCACAAGCCGCACGGCATCCTCCTGGTCACCGGCCCCACCGGCTCGGGCAAGACCACCACGCTGTACGCGGCGCTCGAGCGCCTGAACGACAACACCCAGAACATCATGACGGTCGAGGATCCGATCGAGTACTACATCGACGGCATCGGCCAGACCCAGGTGAACACCAAGGTCGAGATGACCTTCGCGCGCGGGCTGCGCGCGATCCTGCGCCAGGACCCGGACGTGGTGCTGATCGGGGAGATCCGCGACCTGGAGACCGCGCAGATCGCCGTGCAGGCAAGCCTCACCGGCCACCTGGTGCTCTCCACGCTGCACACCAATACCGCCGCCGGGGCCATCACGCGCCTGCGCGACATGGGCATCGAGCCGTTCCTGTTGTCCTCGAGCCTGATCGGCGTGCTCGCGCAGCGCCTGGTGCGCGTCCTGAGCCCGGACACCAAGCAGCCCTTCATCGCCGGTGAGTACGAGCGGCGCCTGCTGAACCTCGCCCCCGAGGAACCCTCGCCGACGCTGTACCGCCCCGGACGCGACCCGGCCGGCGGCTACCGCGGCCGCTCGGGGATCTACGAGCTGATCATGGTCGATGATGCGATGCGCACCATGATCCACGACGGGGCCTCCGAGCAGGAGGTCGAGCGCCACGCGCGCCTGACCACCCCCTCGATCCGTGACGACGGCCGCGCCAAGGTGCTGCGCGGGGAGACCACGCTCGAGGAAATCCTGCGCGTCACGCGCGAGGACTGACCCCTCTGGGCGCCTTCGAATACACCGCTCTTGAGGCCAGTGGCCGCGAGCGCACCGGCATCCTGGAAGGCGACACCCCGCGGCACATCCGCCAGCTGCTGCGCGAGCAGCAGCTGCTGCCGGTCAGCGTCACCGAGGTGGCGCAGAAGGAGGCCACGCGGCAGAAGGCCTTCAGCTTCGCCCGCAGGGTCTCGGCGGCGGACCTGTCGCTGTTCACCCGGCAGCTGGCCACCCTGGTGCGCGCCGGCCTGCCGCTGGAGGAGGCGCTGTACGCGGTCTCGCAGCAGACCGAGAAGCCGCGCGTGCAGAGCATCGTCAGCGGCGTGCGCGCCAAGGTCATGGAGGGGCACACCCTGGCGGACGGCTTCGCCGAGTTTCCGCGCATCTTCCCGGAGATCTACCGCGCCACGGTCTCCGCCGGGGAGCAGGCCGGGCACCTGGACAACGTGCTGGAGCGGCTGGCCGACTACACCGAGAGCCGCGAGCAGATCCGCCAGAATGTCATGGCCGCGATGCTCTACCCGATCGTGCTCACCATCATGTGCTTTGCGATCGTCGCCGGCCTCCTGGTGTTCGTGGTGCCCAAGGTGGTCTCGGTGTTCGAGTCGAGCAAGGCGAAGCTGCCCCTGATCACCCGGGCCCTGATCGGCACCAGCGACTTCCTCAGGGTGTACGGCATCTACATCCTGATCGCGGCGGTCATCGGGGTGTGGGCGTTCCGGCGCTGGCAGCAGGACCCGGCCGCCCGGCGCAAGCTCCACCTGTTCCAGCTGCGCGTGCCGGTGCTGGGGAAGCTGCTGCGCGGGTTCAATACCGCCCGCTTCACGCGCACCTTCAGCATCCTCTCGGGCAGCTCGGTGCCGGTGCTGGAGGCGCTGCGCATCTCCGGGGAGGTGGTGACCAACCTGCCCATGCGCGATGCGGTCACCGAGGCCTCCGCCCGGGTGCGCGAGGGGGCCCCCATCGGCCGCTCGCTCGCCGTGAGCCGCCTGTTCCCGCCGATGACCATCCACCTGATCTCCAGCGGCGAGTCCAGCGGCCAGCTGGAGCAGATGCTCGAGCGGGCCGCGGTCAGCCAGGAACGGGAGCTGGATGCCCTGCTGGCGGCCATGATGGGCCTTTTGGGGCCGGCCCTGATCGTGCTCATGGGGGTGTTCGTCATGGGAATCGTCTTTGCGATGCTGCTGCCGATCTTCCAGATGAACAACCTGATCCACTAGGAGCGACGGCGGGGACGATTTTCCGGCGGCACTTCACAAAGCCTCGCGAACCCGTTGCAGTTGTCACGCGATCTGATTTAAGTTCGCGCCGACGAATTCTCAGCGGACTGGCACCGCATGAGCGAGAAACCGGAAGACGACGAATTCGATGACGAGGAAGACGACGAGCCCGTCGCCGAGGACGGGGACGTCGACCTCGATCAGGTCACCAAGGATCTGGACCTGGCCAAGCGCCGTGGCGCCAAGGCGGGCGATCCGGCCTGGCGGCGCCTCGAGAAACTCTTCGAGGAGAAGCACACCGCCGAGCTCACCAGCGACTTCGAGGACTACGAGATCGACCTGCCCGGGGAGCCGCGCCGGCCGCGCCGCAAGCCGCGCGCCAGCTGAAGGGGCGCACGCCTCAGTGAAAGTCCCGCGAGCGCATCAGGAGTTCCCCGAGCAGCGCTGAGCGGTCGATCAGCCGGTGCGCGATCAGGTGGCAGACCCCCTCCTGGTGCTGCAGCTCCCCGTGCACCTCCAAGAGGCGCGATTCGAGCAGCGCCGGGCGCTGCTCGCGCCCCACCCGCTCCCAGACGATGACGTTCACCTGGCCGCTCTCATCCTCCAGGGTGAGGAAGGTCACCCCGCTGGCCGTCGCCGGGCGCTGGCGCATGAGCACGATGCCGGCGGTGCGCACCTTCGCGCCATGAGAGGCCGCCTTCAGCTCCCGGGCCGGCAGGAGCGCGGCGGCGGCCAGGCGCTTGCGCAGCAGCGCCAGCGGGTGCCTTCCCAGGGTGAGCCCCAGGGATGCGTAATCGGCGACGATCCCCTGGCCTTCCGTGGGCAGGGGCAGGAGCGGCCTGCCCTCGCTTGCCACGGTGCTGCGCGACTCGGTGAAGGCAAGCGGCAGCTCGCGCTCGGTGCCCGCGACTTCCCAGAAGGCCAGGTGCCGGTTGCCGCTTAAGGCGGCAAAAGCCCCGGCCGCGGCGAGCGCCTCCAGGTCCCCGCGATCAAGTCCGGCGCGCGCGCTCAGGTCCTGGACGCTCGCAAAGGCCCGCCCGGCGCGCGCGGCGAGCAGGCGCTGCACGCCCGCCGCGGAGAGGGATTTCACCAGGCGCAGCCCCAAGCGCAGCGCGGGTGTGCCATCCTCGGTGCGCTCCAGCGAGGAATCCCAGCCACTGACGCAGGCATCCACCGCGCGCACCTCGACCCCGTGTGCGCGGGCATCGCGCACCAGCTGCGCGGGGGCATAGAAGCCCATCGGCTGGGAGTTAAGCAGCGCGCAGCAGAAGGCGGCCGGCTCGTAGTGCTTGAGCCACGCTGAGTCGTAGACCAAAAGTGCGAAGCTCAGGCTGTGAGCTTCGGGGAAGCCGTAGTCGCCAAAGCCCATCATCTGCTGGAAAATCCGCTCGGCGAATTGTGCGGGGTAGCCCCTGTCCTGCATGCCCTTGAGCAGGCGCTCGCGGAAAGGATCCAACCCCCCGCTCCTCTTCCACGCCCCCATCGCGCGGCGCAGCGCATCCGCCTCCCCGGGGCTGAAGCCTGCGGCCACGATGGCGATCTGCATCACCTGCTCCTGGAACAGCGGCACCCCCAAGGTGCGGTGCAGGACCTCGCGCACCTCCTCGCCCGGGTACTCCACTTTCTCCTGGCCCATGCGGCGGCGCAGGTACGGGTGCACCATGTCCCCCTGGATGGGACCGGGACGCACGATCGCCACCTCGATCACCAGGTCGTAGTAACAGCGCGGCTTCAGGCGCGGCAGCATCGCCATCTGCGCGCGCGACTCGATCTGGAACACCCCGACGGTGTCGGCCGCACAGATCATGTCGTACACCTTCGGATCCTCGGCCTCCAGCGTGCCGAGTGAGTGCTTGGTGCCGCGGTAGGCATTGACCAGGTCGAAGGCGCGCCGCAGCGCGCTCAGCATCCCCAGCGCCAGGAGATCGACCTTGAGGAGTCCTAAGTCATTCAGGTCATCCTTGTCCCACTGCACCACGGTGCGCTCGGGCATGGCCGCGTTCTCGACCGGCACCAGTTCCTCGAGCAATCCGGCGGCGATGACGAAGCCACCGACGTGCTGGGAGAGGTGGCGCGGGAACCCGGGGTGCGCCACCAGCTCCTGGGCCAGAGGCAGCAGGCGCTTCAGCCACGGCGCTGACAGGTCGAAGCCGGCCGCGCGCATGCGCTCGGCCATCGCCGCACTCCCGTCCCACCACTGCATGACCTTGGCCAGCTTGCCGCTCTCATCGACGTTCAGCCCGAACACCTTGCCGAGGTCGCGCAGCGCACTCCGCGGGCGGTACATGATCACCGTGGCGGCAATGGCTGCGCGCTCCCGGCCGTACTTGGCGTAGACGTACTGCAGCACCTCCTCGCGCCGCTCGTGCTCGAAGTCGATGTCGATGTCGGGGGGCTCGTTGCGCTCGCGCGAGATGAAGCGCTCGAACAGGAGTGCCGCTCCGCGCTGCGGGTCGACCGAGGTGACGCCCAGGCAGTAGCACACGCGCGAGTTGGCCGCCGAGCCGCGTCCCTGGCACAGGATCTGCCGGCTGCGCGCCCAGGCGACGATGTCCTGCACGGTAAGGAAGTACGGCTCGTACTGCAGTTCCGCGATGAGCGCAAGTTCATGCTCGATGGCGCGGCGCTCGCTCGCGGGTACCCCGTCCGGCCAGCGCCAGCGGGCGCCCGCCTCGGTCAGCTCGCGCAGGTACGAGGTGGCGGTGTGTCCCTGCGGCACCAGCTCGCGCGGGTACTCGTAGCGCAGCTCATCGAGGCTGAAGTGGCAGGCAGTGGCGAGCTCCACGCTCTCCTTAAGCAGCTGCGGCGGATAGAGCCTGGCCAGGCGCTGCGGCTCGCGCAGGTAGCGCTCCCCGTTCGGGTACAGCCGCGCGCCGGCCTCGGCGACCGGCACGCCCAGGCGGATCGCGGTGAGGGCATCCTGCAAGGGGCGCCGGGTGCGCAGGTGCATGTGCACATCGCCGCAGGCCACCAGCGGCACCTGGTGCTGCTCCCCTAAGCGCGTGAGCGCGCGCAGGCGCGCCGCATCCCCGCCCGCGCGCAAGAGCTCCACCGCAAAGCGCAGCCGCTGCGGGAAGCGCGCCGCCAGCCACTGCGCCTCCTCGGGCGCAGCGCTGACCCCCGGCAGCCACAGGATGAAGCAGTCGGTGAGGGCTGCAGCCTCGAGATCGGCGCGGCTCAGGGTGTACTCGCCCTTCTGCGCTGCGCGGCGGCCGCGGGTGATCAGGCGGCACAGCTGTGCGTAGCCTCGCCGGTTGATGGCGAGTGCGGCGAACTTCAAGGCGCACGTCAGGCGGAACTCCGCCCCGATGATCAGCTTCAGGGAGCGGTCCTTGGCGGCCATGTGGGCGCGCACCACCCCTGCCACCGAGCACTCATCGGTGAGGGCGAGCGCGCGGTAGCCCAAGGCGAGCGCCTGCTGCACCAGCTCGTGCGGATGGGAGGCCCCGCGCAGGAAGGTGAAGTTGGACAGGCAGTGCAGCTCCGCGTAGGCCGGTGCTGCGCCCGCCGCAGCGCCCGTGCTCACCCGAAGATGCCGTGCAGGAACCAGCCGTGCGGGGCGCAGCGCTCGCGGAACACCCACAGCCGCACCCCGTGCGCATCGCAGGCGGTGTAGTAATCGCGGGCGATGTCGCCCCCGTCCCACCAGCCACTCTCGATGCGCTCCGGCTCGCTGCTGAGGGTCAGTGCCCCGCCGCGCTGCGGCAGTCCGGCGCGCACTTCCAGGGGCTGCGGCGCCTGAAGCAACCACAGCGGGCGCGGCGCGGCCGGCACCGCCATCGCCGCGCCCCGGGCGCGCACCTCCAGTGCCGGCGGCTCGCTCACCGCCCAGCTGCGCTCGGGACGGTGGCCCTCCCGAACGCTGAGCCCGTGCAGGGCGCCCTCCCCTAAGCGGGCACGCAGACGCTCGATGAGCTCATGGGCCTCGCTGCCGGGACTGCCGCCCTGTTCACCGCTCTGCCACAGCCCCTGCGAACGGGCGGTGCGCGGCAGCAGCGTGGCCGCGCGCAGCTCGAGCGCACGCACCGGCTCGGGCAGCGCCAGCGCCTCCAGCTGCACCCGCAGCAGCGCTGCGAGCTGCGCGGCCAGGAAGGCCGGCTCGGCGAGGTTCAACACGCAGCGTGTGGTTTGGGCCTGCCGGTGCACGAAGAGGCACTCCAGCTGCATCACCCCGCGCTGGCGCGCGCGCAGGAACTGCTCCAGCTCGCTCAGCAGCGGCATGAGCGCATTCAGCAGCCACTCGTGGTTGGACAGCTCGCACGACAGCTCGCGCCGGCGGCGGAAGCGCTCGCGCGGCTTGAAGAGGCGGCGCACCGGGCGGGTGCCTGCGGTGAGGGCGTCGAGCGTGGCGAGCTGCGCGGCGCCAAAGCGCCGCGCGAAACCGGCGCGCGGCAGGCGCAACGCCGCCCCCACGCTGCGCACGCCCGTGCGCTGCAGGCGTTCCACCACCGGCTGCGGCCAGCGCAGCACGCCCAGGGGCAATGCAGACAGCTGCCCGGTCAGCTGCGCCGGGTGCAGGATGGTGAGGGACCTGCCGGCGCGCGCGGCCACCAGGGCCGCAAGTGGTGTGGGCGCGAAGGACAATACCGCCGGCTGCGCGTGCTCCTCGCAGGCCGCCAGCAGCCGGCAACGCAGGCCTGCCACGCCTTCGAACAGGTGCAGGCTGCCGCGCACTTCCAGCACCAGCCCGTCGGGGGGCTCGAGGCTCACCCGGGGGGTGAAGCCCTGCATCGCGGTGGCGAGGTGGCGCAGTTGTTCCTCGCTCGCAAGGCCCGGCAGGTGCAATCCAGCCCACAGCTCGCCGGAGGTTTCCGCCGCAGCCGGGGCGGCAGGCCGAAGCACCGCCAGCCGTGGCGTGCTGCGCCCGGGTGCGGACGCCCCTGCCTCGAGCGGCGGCTGCAGCGGCAGGACCGGTACGGACTTGAGGCTCATGCGCCCGCGCCCACATCCGGATGCGCAAGCTCCACCACCGCGTGCGTGGAGCCGCGGCCCTTCAGGAAGCTGATGCGCAGGGCCGCAGTGCTCGCCTCCAGCCCTAAGCGCAGCACCGCGGCCGAGGCTTCGCGCGCGGCGCGGCGCGGGCGGAACAGGACTCCTAAGGTGCGGCCCTTCTCGGCGGCGAGCTGCAGGCGGCGCAGGTCGCGCGGCTGCGGCTGCCGTGCCCAGGCGAGCGCGGCATCGCAGGCACCGGAGCCCAGTACCTGCCCGAAGGCCCACAGCGCCCGCTCGCCACCGACGACGGCCACGCGATCGAGCACCACCCCGCGTGCGGCCAGGGCAGGCGCGAAAGGCATGAGCGGGGGTGCGACCCACACGCACCAGCGCGCACCGCAGGCGCGCGTGAGGGATGCCAGCACGGGCAGGAGCAGCGACAGCTCGCCGCTGCCGAAGCGCTCGATGAGGATCTCGATCAGCCCGCTGCGGGGCCAGCCTCCGCCGGGGAGCTGCTCATCGAGGGCCGCGAAGCCTGAGGGCAGGACTTCGAGCTTGGCGGCGCTGCGGCCACGCCAGATGGCCGGGTGCTCGAGTAAACGAGCCAGTTTTGAATCGCCCATACCGGCTGATGCGTAATCAGATCAGGAACCTCTTGAGGAAACGGGATACAGGCGGATTGAGCTTCACATGAGCCCGGTGGAACGCCCGCGGCGCACCACGCCCACGACGATGCCCTCGATCAAGAGCGGCTCTTCCTTCAGGTCCACGCGGATCGGCTCGAAGGAAGTGTTCTCCGGCATCAGCCACACCACCGAGCCTTCCTGACGGTAGCGCTTCACCGTGACCTCGTTCTCCAGCCGTGCCACCACGATCTGGCGGCTGCGCACTTCCGAGGTGCGGTGCACCGCCACAAGGTCGCCATCGAGGATGCCCGCATCCTTCATGCTCATGCCGATGACCTTCAACAGGTAATGCGGCCGCGGCTGGAACAGCCCCGGGTCGATCTGCAGGCGCGCCTCGAAGTTCTCCTCAGCGAAGATCGGCCGTCCTGCGGCCACCCGGCCGATGAGCGGCAGCCCGATCTGCTCGCGCATGGTGTCCTTCAGCTGGATGCCGCGGGAGGTTCCGGGCACTAAGGCGATGACCCCCTTGCGGGCCAGCGCCCGCAGGTGCTCCTCGGCTGCATTGGCCGAGCGGAACCCCAGTTCATGGGCGATTTCCGCCCGGGTCGGGGGCATGCCGGTCTCGCCGATGAAGCGCTGGATGAGCCTCAGGATCTGGGTCTGGCGGGGCGTGAGGTCAGACATGGTGCGGCGCCTGTGTATTTATACAGTAACTGTGATTATATCCAGATTGGGCAGTACGGCAAGAGGCCCCGCGCTGCCCTCCGCACCTGGCCTGCCCTCACGAGGAATTCTTTCAATTTCTCCACCGGCTCTGCGGCGCTTGATGCGTACCCGCACCGCAGCAGGCACCACAAGCTCGGCCGCAGCCTTTGGATGGCCATCACCCAGGCAAAGTTTTTCCGCGCGCTGCACCTAAATTTTTTCAAGACCTTCATTTACAACATGCGCCATACGTACAAGTCACATCGAACACGCGTGAATGCACAAGCTGCGGGAAATCTTCGCTTTAAATGTCTTCCAACCCCTGCTAACGTGTCGCGACGCGAAGACAAGTTGCTGTTTGGAGTTGCATTTCCACGGCAAATTTGGTGCAGTTGCGTGCGGCGAACGACGGCGGAACTTGCCCACCGGAGTCGCTTCTGTTTTAGGACTCCCGAATCAACAAACCCAAAGGGGACGTTTATGAAGTGCGCGAGTGTTGTTAAGGCGGCTGCTGCCGTTGTGATCGTTGTTGGTCTGGCTGGCTGCGTGGATCTGAAGCCCCTGCAGGCTCAGGTCGACGATCTGAAGACGCAGGTTGCTGCGCTGAAGACCGACGTCGCGGGCGCGAAGAGCGCCGCTGATGCCGCCAGCAGCGCCGCTGCTTCGGCCGGTCAGGCTGCCAGTGGTGCCCAGAGCACTGCCAACCAGGCCTTGGCTGCTGCCCATGCCAGCCAGTCGTGCTGTGATGCGACGAACGAGAAGATCGACCGGATGTTCAAGCACTCCGTCTCGAAGTAATCGACAGCTCTTACTGTTGATGGCAAAACGCCGCGCATCTGCGCGGCGTTTTCTTTTCAGGGCCCGGGAAGCCCGTGGTGTTCTGACCGCTAGTAGCGGATCAGCGCCGAACCCCAGGTGAACCCGCCGCCGAAGGCCTCCAGCAGCAGCAGTTCACCGCGCTTGATGCGCCCGTCGCGCACCCCGACATCCAGGGCGAGCGGCACGGAAGCGGCCGAGGTATTGCCGTGGTCCTGCACGGTGACGATCACCCGCTCCATCGGGATATCCAGCTTCGCGGCGGTCGCCTGCACGATACGGATGTTGGCCTGGTGGGGCACCAGCCAGTCGATCGCCGAGCGGTCCAGGTGATTGGCCGCGAGGGTCTCCTCGACCACGCTGCCGAGCTTGGCGACGGCGACCTTGAAGACCTCCTTGCCGGACATGATGATCACCAGCTTCGGGCCGAAGCCGGTGGATACCCCGCCCGCGCAGTAGAGCATGTCGTGGTAGCGGCCATCGGCGTGCAGGTGGGTGGAGAGGATCCCGGGGGTGGGGCTTGGCTCGAGCACCACAGCGCCGGCCCCGTCGGCGAAGAGGATCGCCGTGCCGCGGTCGCTCCAGTCGGTCATGCGCGAGAGGGTCTCGGAGCCGATCACGAGCGCGCGCTTGGCCTCCCCGCAGCGCACGTACTTGTCGGCGATCGACAGCGCGTACATGAAGCCTGCACAGGCGGTCTCGACGCTGAAGGCCGGCACCCCGAGGCAGCCCAGGCGCTGCTGCAGCAGCACGCCGCAGTTGGGGAACACCAGGTCCGGGGTGGTCGTGCCGAAGGCGATGAAGTCGATGTCCTCGGGCTTCAGGCCCGCCGCCTCGATGGCGCGCCGTGCGGCGTGCTCGGCCAGATCGACCGTGGTTTCCCCGTCCGCGGCGATGTGGCGGCGCTCGATGCCGGTACGCGTGCGGATCCACTCGTCGGTCGTGTCGACCATCTTCTCCAGCTCGGCATTGGTCAGCACACGTTGCGGCAGGTACGAGCCGGTGCCGGAGATTCGCGAATAGATCAACGGGTCATCCTTGTGCCTGCAATGCCTGGGCGATGTGCGCGGTGAGCCCGCGCCGTGCGGCCAGGCTCGCCGTGGCGATGGCGCGCGCGAAGGCGACACCATCAGCTCGACCGTGGCTTTTTACCACGATCCCGCCAAGGCCCACCATGCAGGCACCGTTGTAGCGGCGCGGGTCGAGGCTGGCGGCGGCCCGGCGCAGCACCGGGCGGGCGATGAGCCCGGCCAGACGGGCGAGCCAGGTGGCCTGGAACTCCTGGCGCATGCGATCGGCGATCAGTCCGGCCACCCCTTCCATGGACTTCAGCGCGACGTTGCCGGTGAACCCATCGGTCACCACCACGTCCACCTCGCCGGAGAAGATGTCGTCCCCCTCGACGAAGCCGACGTAGTTGAGGCCACTGCCCTGCAGCAGCGCGTGCGCCTGCTGCACGATCTCGTGCCCCTTCATGTCCTCCTCGCCGATGTTGAGCAGCCCGATGCGCGGACGGGCGACCCCGTAGACATCGCGCGCGATGATGTCCCCCATGGCCGCAAACTGCTGCAGCTGCACGGCGGTCGCCTTGGTGTTGGCACCCAGGTCGAGCATCTGCGTCAGGCCGTGGGCGGAGGGCAAGGCGGAGATGATCGCGGCGCGCTCGACCCCGGGCACGGTCTTGAGCACGAAGTGGGCGATCGCGGTCAGGGCCCCGGTATTGCCGGCACTGACCGCGGCGGCGGCGCGGCCCTGGTGCACCAGGTCGATCGCCACGCGCATCGAGGAGTCCTTCTTGCGGCGGATCGCCTCGCGCGGCTTCTCCTCCATGGACACGACCTGCGTTGCGCCCACGATCTCGGTGCGCGCGCGCGCAGCTGCCGGGAAGGCCTGCACGGCAGCAGTCAGCAGCGCAACGTCGCCCACGAGCAGCAGCCGCAGCTCCGGGTCGTCGGCCAGGGCGATGCGCGCCCCGGCAACGTACTCGTGCGGCTCCTGGTCGCCGCTCATCACGTCGATCGCGATCGGCAGCACGGCAAACCTCTTCAGGCCCCGGAAAGACCGGACCCCAAGGGGTTTATTCCTTGTCTTCGGTCTCGGCGGGTTTTTCGATCACGCGCTTGCCGCGGTAGAAACCGTCCGGCGTGATGCGGTGGCGCAGGTGGGTCTCGCCTGACTGCGGATCGATCGACAATGCAGGCTTGGCCAGCCCGTCGTGCGAGCGGTGCATTCCGCGTCGCGAAGGGGTCTTGCGGCTTTTCTGAACGGGCATGTATCAGTTCCTCACTCGAAATTCACAAATTCGGTTCAGTCACGTTTCAACAACTGCGCCAACTGCGCAAACGGCTTCTGCGTCACTTCCGCGCTCGCATCGGCCCGCTCCGGCGCGCCCTCTGCGCACGCCGTGCCCTGCTCGTGCAGCGGCACGATCGGCAGCGCCAGCGACAACTCCTCCGTGATGAGTTCCGCGATGCTGATGCGCCCCCCCGGGGCGAGCATCGGCTCAAGATCCTCCGGCACCCGGGGGGCCTCTGCCTCCGAGCCGACCAGCGCGACCCGCACGCGCGAGTCCACCGGCAGCTGCATCGGCTGCATGCAGCGCTGGCACTCCAGCGTCACGCTGCCCTGCACCGCCAGCTCCGCGACGGCCAGCCCGCGCAGCCGCCTGAAGTGTGCGCGCCCGTGGACCTCTCCGCCCACCCCGCCGCGCAGGCTGCGCAGACCGGGCAACTCCTGCAATGGCACCGCGAAATCGAGCTCCGCGGCGGCCTCGGCCAGGCGCTCGACCTCCAGCGGCTTGGACCAGGGCGGCGTCATGGGGCGCGTATAATAGGTAGCGAGTCTGCCCAAGTCAAAGCCCGCTTTGGCTGTAACCCATTGTTTCTCGAAGATGATTCGGGTGCCCGCATGAGTCCCCCGCCCCGCCTGCTGCTCGCCTCCACCTCGCGCTACCGGGCGCAGCTGCTCGGGCGGCTCGGCGTGGCCTTCGAAGCCCTCGCCCCGGGGGTCGCCGAGGAGGCACTGCCCGGTGAGCTGCCCGTCGACCGGGCGCGCCGGCTGGCGCTCGCCAAGGCGCAGGCGATCGCCGCGCGGCACCCGCAGGCGGTGGTGATCGGCAGCGACCAGGTCGCCGCCTGCCAGGGCCGCCTCCTGGACAAGCCCGGCGATGCCGCCCGGGCCTTCAGCCAGCTGGCCTTCCTCTCCGCCCAGCGTGCCCACTTCTACACCGCCTGTGCGGTGGTCGGCGCCGCCCTGCCGCTGCCGCTGGTGCACCTGGACACCACGACGGTGACCTTCCGCTCCCTGAGCACCCTGGAGATCGAGCGCTACGTGGCGCGCGAGCAGCCGTTCGACTGCGCGGGGAGCTTCAAGGCCGAGGCCTTGGGAGTGACCCTCTTCGAGAGCATCGAGACCATCGACCCGACCGCCCTCGTCGGGCTGCCGCTCATCTGGCTCGCGGGCGCGCTGCGCGCGGCCGGGTTCCTGCTGCCCTGACGGGGCTCGCGTGGCGCCGCGCTCCGCTGCGCTCGGGCTTGCGCATCGTGGTGAGCTTGTCGATCACCGCGCCCAGGTCCTGAGGCAGCGGCGTGTTGATGCTGAACTGCCCGCCTTCCGGCCAATCGAAGCTCACGCTGTGGGCATGCAGGAACATGCGCTTCAGGCCCAGCCCCCGCATCGACTCGTTGAAGGCCGCATCGCCGTACTTCTCATCGCCGGCCACCGGATGTCCGGCATGCGCGGCGTGCACGCGGATCTGGTGGGTGCGGCCGGTCTCGAGCATGACCTCCAGCAAGGTGGCGATGCGGCCGAAGAACTCCACCGGGCGGAAGCGGCTCACCGAGGGCTTGCCGCCCTCGGCGACCTTCACGGTGCGCTCGCCGCCGACGCGGGTATCGGTGCGCAGCGGCACATCGATGCGCTTGTCCCCCAGGTCCCACGGCCCCTTCACCAGCACCAGGTAGCGCTTCTCGAAACCGTCCTCGCGCAGCAGCGCATGCAGGCTGCGCAGGGTGCTGCCGCGCTTGGCGATCAGCAGACAGCCGCTGGTGTCGCGGTCCAGCCGGTGCACCAGTTCCAGGGTCTCCCCGGGTCGCAGCGTCCGCAGGGTCTCGATCACGCCAAAGCTCACGCCGCTGCCCCCGTGCACGGCCACGCCGGCGGGCTTGTCGATCACCATCAGCCGCTCATCCTCGTGGATGATCGAGCGGGCGATGCGCTCATTCAGCGCGCTGGAGGGACGGGCGGTCTTGGGCTCGGGCGCAGCCAGGTTCACCGGCGGCACGCGCACCTTGTCGGCGAGCACCAGGCGCGTCTCGGGGCTGGCCCGCTTGCCGTTCACCCGCACCTCGCCCTTCCTGATGATGCGGAAGACGCGGCTGCGCGGCAGGCCGCCCAGGCGCTTGTGCAGGTAGTTATCCAGGCGTTGTCCGGCCTCGTCCTCGGTCACCTCGAAGTGCTGCACTCCGGGGCGAATCTGGGGGGCAAGCTGCTCTTCCAAGGGACCTTCCGCGTAAGGCATTGTTTCTACAACGCTCTGTCGAGTATACTCTGTGGGTGATCCCCTTGTGGGGACACGCCAGTGGTAGCGGTTTAGGCCGCGACCCGTTTAGTTGGACCTCTTGAATCGAGGCCATCGCATTGGGCCGCCAAGGTCGCGCCGGCTGCGTTGAATCTCACGAACTGAGACTTCCGCAGTTCAGCGTCATCGGTCGAGTTCACCGAAGGTTTCATTTCCAAGACCGCCTCACCGAGGCGGTCGATGAACGTGGATAACGAGATTTCCTCTCACACGCCAGACTTGATTAACCTTCGCTGCCGCGGACATGAAGTCCTGCGGCCTCCCACCGTTTGCTTGCCGGCCCCTTACCGCACAGTAGGGGCACATGAAGAGAATGCTAGTGAATGCAACTCAGGAAGAAGAGTTGCGAGTGGCTCTGGTTGATGGACAGAAACTGTTTGACCTGAGTATCGATCTACCTTCCCGCGAACAGAAAAAAGCCAACGTCTATAAAGCCCGGATCTCACGCGTAGAGCCCTCGCTCGAGGCGTGCTTCGTCGACTACGGCGCCGAGCGCCACGGGTTCCTGCCCCTGAAGGAAGTCTCCAAGGAGTACTTCCGCTCCTCCGCCCAGGGCGGACGCGGCAACATCCGCGACCTGCTCACCGAGGGCCAGGAACTCATCGTCCAGGTCGAGAAGGAGGAGCGCGGCACCAAGGGGGCGGCGCTCACCACCTTCATCAGCCTCGCCGGGCGCTTCCTGGTGCTCATGCCCAACAGCCCGCGCGCCGGTGGGGTCTCGCGCCGCATCGAGGGCGAGGACCGCGACCAGATGCGCGAGGTCATGGCCCAGCTGAAGATTCCCGACGGCATGGGTGCCATCGTGCGCACCGCCGGCGTCGGGCGCTCCGTCGAGGAGCTGCAGTGGGACCTGGACAACCTCAAGGTCCAGTGGGACCAGATCGATGCGGCCGGCAAGGACCGCCCGGCCCCGTTCCTGGTGTTCCGCGAGTCCGATGCGGTCACGCGCGCCATGCGCGACTACCTCTCCGATGACATCGGCGAGGTGCTGGTGGATGACCCGGGCGCCTTCCAGAAGGCCCAGGAGTACGTGCAGCGCTTCCTGCCGCCCGAGTCCCAGCGCCGCCTGAAGATGTACACCGACGACATCCCGCTGTTCACCCGCTTCCAGATCGAGAGCCAGATCGAGTCCGCCTACGCGCACAAGGTCTCGCTCCCCTCCGGCGGCAGCATCGTGATCGACTACACCGAGGCCTTGGTGTCCATCGACATCAACTCCGCGCGCGCCACGCGCGGCAGCGACATCGAGACCACCGCCACGAACACCAACCTCGAGGCGGCGGACGAGATCGCCCGGCAGCTGCGCATCCGTGACATCGGCGGCCTGATCGTCATCGACTTTATCGACATGGAGTCGCCCAAGAACCAGCGCGATGTCGAGGACCGCCTGCGCGATGCCATGAAGATGGATCGCGCGCGCATCCAGATCGGGCGCCTGTCGCGCTTTGGCCTGCTGGAGATGTCGCGCCAGCGCCTGCGTCCTTCGCTGGACGACACCAGCCAGGTCACCTGTCCGCGCTGCGTCGGTATCGGCAGCATCCGCAGCGTCGAGTCGATGACGCTCGCGGTGCTGCGCCTGATCGGCGAGGAACTGCGCAAGGACCGCACCGCACGGGTCATCGCCCAGGTGCCGGTGCCGGTGGCCACCTACCTCATCAACGAGAAACGCGAGTGGCTGCGCACGCTCGAGGCCAGAAATTCCACTGAACTGATCATCGTCCCGAACGAGAACCTGCAGACACCGGACTACACGATCCGCCGTGTGCGCGAGGACGAGCTGGACCTGCCGGAGAACAAGCAGGCCACCTACCGCATGCCCACGGTGACGGAGGTCATTGAGCCCACCGCGCTCAAGGCCGCCAACCCGCACATCGAGGCTCCCGCGGTGGCCACCCTGCTTCCCGCGACTGCCGCGCCGACCTCCGCTGCGCCGGCCTCCGCTGCGCCGGTTACCGCGGCAGCTCCGGTGACCGCTGCCGCGCCCGCCGGGGGTGGATTCTGGTCCCGCTTCAAGAGGATTCTCGCCGGCGAGCCGGCTGCGGCGGCTGTTGCGCCAGCACCTGCGGCCAGCACCACTCCTCCGATGCGTGAGCCGCGACGTGATGACAACCGCCGCAGCGACGGCCGTCGTGACCGCGGTCGCTCCTCATCCTCCTCGCGCTACGCCGATGGCGCGCGCCGCGATCGTGGCGACGGCCGGCGCAGGCGGCGGCGGCGGCGACCGGGACCGCAACCGCGATGGCCGCGACCGTGATCGTGATCGTGACCGCAATCGCGACGGCGGCCGCCGGCCGGAGCGCAGTGGCGAGCGCTCGGGCGAGCGTTCGCACGGTTCGCGCAACGAGGCCGGCGCGCGTGAGCAGGCGCCGCGGGACCAGGTCGCGTGAGCAGGCGCCGCGGGACCAGGGTGCGCGTGAGCAGGCGCCGCGAGACCAGGGATCGCGGGATCAAGGTCCGCGTGAGCAGCAGCCGCGCGAGGCGCAACTGCTGGCGAACGACCAGACCCAGGACCTCAGCGCCGCCGGGGATGTCGACGGTAACGTCGCTCCCCCGGGCAGCAATGCCTCCGGTGAGCCGCGCGGTGAGCGCAGTGGACGCGGCCGTCGTGGCCGGCGTCGCGGTCGCCGCGGCGGCGGTGGCTCGCGCCAGGGTACGGGCGCAACGGGAGCACCGGAAGGTGCCGGCGAGAGTGCGGGTTCGGCGAGTGCGGACTCAGGTGGCTACGAGGGCAACGGTTCGCACGAGTCCGCGCCCCCGGCCGAGCGCGAGCCGGCACCGCCGCGCGAATATCACTCGGAGCCGCGCGAATCCTCCGCGCAGACGCACCTGCCGCTGGCGCACTTTGAGCCGGCGCCGCGGGTGGAGCCGGCCGGCGAGTCCAAGCCCTACGTCGTGTGGTCATCCGCGCCGGTGGACAAGCCCCCCCGAACCGCGACCAGGAATAGCGGCTGATCGTCAGGCCGCGCGGGCCCTGCTGCGCAGGTACGCCAGCAGTCCCCGCGCGGCCTCTTCCGCCAGGTCGAGGACGTCCTCGAAGCCGTTCGGCCCACCGTAGTACGGATCGGGCACCTCGCGGCGCTCCTGCTCGGGGGCAAATTCCAGGAACAGCCGCAGGCGCTGCTGCGCTGCCAATGGCGCGCGCTTGCGCAACACCGCGAGATTGTCGTTGTCCATCGCCAGGATCAGGTCGAAGGCGGTGAAGTCCTCCGGCGTGATCACGCGCGCCCGCAGGCTCGAGAGCGCATAGCCGCGCCGCGCGGCGGCCGCGACCGTGCGCGCATCCGGCGCGGATCCGGCGTGGTAGGCCGCCGTGCCGGCGGAGTCCAGATGCAGGGTGAGTTCCGGCGCCTCCTGCGCTGCAATCGCGCGGGTCACGGCTTCGGCGGTGGGCGAGCGGCAGATATTGCCCAGACACACGAACAGGATTTTCATGACAGCCATTTTACAGCGCTTCCGCGCCGCTAGACGAGAGTCGCCCGCAATCATCGCTGACCGTTGAGTTTGCGGTCCAGCGGGCATTGGCGGCGTTGGGGTGGGTCGCGATGGGGCCCGCAGCACACGCGGGTTGGCTTGCCGTTACCCCGGATTGGAGAGATATTACCCAGCCCCGCAGACGAACAACTCAAGAGCGCGGCGTGCCCATGCGCACGCCGCGGCAGCGGCGAACACAAAGAATGCTCAGGAGAAGCCGATGATCTTCGCAGGCATGCAAGCCCTCCTCGCCAGAGGTGGAACGAACAGGCGAAGTCGCCCGCAGGGCAACGTGTTGCATCCGTGAAGGATCGACGCATCATCGCTGAACAGCAACATTGGGCTTATCGCCATGCAAACACGGTCACTTGAACTGAAAGTCCCGCCCCCGGCCGTGGCGGCGCTGGTGGCTGCAGCCATGTGGGGCATCGCCCGGGCGCTGCCCTCATGGCACGTGCCGGCGCCCGAGCGCATCTGGATCGCGGTAGCGATCGCGGCTGTCGCGGTCATCATCAGCATTTCGGCCGTCATCACCTTTGCGCGCGCCAAGACCACGATCAATCCCACCACTCCCGGCGCATCGTCCTCGCTGGTCGCCTCGGGCGTGTTCCGCATCACCCGCAATCCGATGTACCTGGGGCTTCTGTGCCTGCTCCTCGCATGGGCGGTGTTCCTGCCGTCGATCTGGGCGTTTAGCGGGCCGGTGCTGTTCGTCGGCTACATCGGGCGCTTTCAGATCGCACCCGAGGAGCGCGCGCTGAGTGCGCTGTTCGGCGCGCAGTACTCGGCTTACCAGGCGCGGGTGCGCCGCTGGCTGTGAGGCGGCCGCGGCAGCCTCCAAGGTGACTGCATGACACGGAAAATCGTCTTCACGCCCCAGGCGGCGAAACCCCCGCCGGCGTACAGCCAGGCGGTCAAGGCCGCAGGCCTGGTGTTCGTCTCGGGCACCGCCCCGACCGATCCGGCCACGGGTGCATTCAAAGGCACGAGCATTCAGGAACAGACGCGGCAGTGCCTGACGAATATCCAGGCGATCCTGGAAGCGGCGGGCAGTTCGCTGCAGAAGGTGGTCAGCGTGACGGTGGTGCTGGCGGATGAGGATGACTTCGCCGGGATGAACGAAGAGTATCTGAAGTGGTTCCCGTCGGATCCTCCGGCCCGCCAGGGCGCAAAACTGCCGGCGCGCATTCCCGGCCTCAAGGTCTCCATCGCCGCCATCGCCGAGGCCTAGCCGGGTACTGGGCTTGGGGTTAGTGTCCAGGCGCGGCGGGGCGTTGCGACACGCGGATCCGCGTCTCGGTCACCTCGACCTTCACGCCCTCCAGGCTGCGCAGGAAGGCGACGAAGGCCTCGGTATCGTCGGTGGCGAAGGCACCGCTGATCTGCAGGTTGCGCAGCGCCGGGGTGGCGATCTCGATGGGCTTCTGGGAGTAGCGATTGAACTCGCTGGCCACACGCTCCAGAGGTTCGCGCTCGAAGGTGATCTGCCGATGCAGCCAGGAGGTGGCGCGCTCGGCGTTGGCAGCTTCGGGCGTCGCCGGCCACGCCTCCGGGGCGTAGCGGATCTGCTGGTTCGGGCCGATCTCCACGACCGCTACGGTCCGCGCTCCCCCGGGGATCCCGGGTGCATGCGCAGGCGTCGCGGGCCCGACGGCCACCCGGCCCTCGGCCACGATCACGGTGGTCAAGTCCTCCTGCACGCGCACGTCGAAGCGCGTGCCGACGGCCACCACCTGCGCGTGGGCGGCGAACACACGGAATGGCCGCCCGGCCTGATGGGCCACTTCGAATGCGGCCTCGCCGGCGCCAAGCGTCACACGGCGCTCAGCTTCCGTGTACTCAACCGTCAGCACGCTGTCGGTGTTCAGGTGCACCACCGAGCCGTCGGCCAGCTGCGCGGTGAGCTGCTCGCCGTGACCGGTGTGCAGGTGCTGCACCAGCGTGGCAGCCGGTGCCGGCACGCGGTCGCTGTAGTGCCACCAGCTGAGCGCGAGAGTCACCACGCCCAGCGCCGCGGCGAGGGTCGCCGTCACCTGGAACCAGCGCGGCGTGGCACGGGCGGCTGCCAAAGGGACGCTCCACGCCGGCTCCACCACCGTTGCGTCCTCCTGCTGCGCCCGGGCGATGAGCGCCTCGAGTTCTTCGGGTGCGACCGCGCACGCCTCGCGCAGGTCCCGCGCGATGACCGCGACCCCGAGGTACTCCTCGACGTGCGCGGGGGAGGCGCGCAGCCAGGCGCCGAAACGCTCGCGTTCCGTGGCAGCGAGGCCGCCGCGGTGGGCGACGAACCAGTCTGCAGCCTCCTGGGCGATCAGTCCCCGTACCCGTTCACCGGTGGCGCTCATGCTCATCCTAGTCGAGCCATGCGGCGCCGGCAGTGGGCCAGCGCCTGGCTGAGATATTTCTTGACCATGTGTGTCGAGATCCCGAGGCGGGCCGCGATTTCCTCATAGCTCAGGCCGTGCCAGTACTGCAGAATCACCGCGGCCTGGCACTTGGGCGGCAGTTGCCTCAGCACCTCCCGCAGGCGCCGGGTGCGTTGCTGCGCGTCCAGCTGCGCGCCAAAGGTCGGCAGCTGCGCCAGCTGCTCCTGCACCTGGGCATCGTCGAGGTCGAGCATCCCGGCGCTCCTGCGCTCCTCGCGGGTGTGCTCCTTGGCAAGGTTGCTCGCCACCGTATACAGGTAGGCTTCCGGGTTGCGGATCGCATCCATGTCCGGCACCCGCAGCATGCGCAGGTAGACCTCCTGCGCAAGCTCTGCGGCATCCGGGTGGCGGCGGACGCGGCGGTAGAGAAAGGCCTGCAGCGGACGCCCGTGTTCTGCAAACAGCCGTTCGACGAGCGATTTCTTCGTGTCGGCCATGAGGCGAACGTCACAACCTTCGGTCTAGCGGACCTGCCGCAATAAGTAGAGTCCGTTGCCGGCCGCTCGGGTACCTCTAAATGCAGCGGCCGCCGCGCAACGCGGCGGCGCCACACGCGGAGGTACCCGAATCCTGCCGCCCCCACTCTCCTTCATTTCAGAAGTAGCGCAACAGGCCTGATCCGGGCGAGTTGCCCCGCCTCACTGACACGATGCTCCGAGGGCAAGCGCCCGGCGAGCCGTATCAGCGCCGCGGTGCACACATGCGTCGCGGGCAGTTGCGTGCAGTTCAAGTCGCCGTGTCGGTGACGGTCCGGCATTGGGGATTGTCTGTGGTAGACCGCCAAACTAACGATAACAGGAGAGTGACGTCATGATCCTAAGCAGATCAAAGAGATGGGAGAGGGTCCGGGGGATGCTGTTGGTATGGGGAGTGTTCGGACTCGCCGCCGCAGGCCAGGCTGCCGCGGCCTGCATGGACGGGGGCAAGCAGGATCCGAAGCTGCCCGACCCCGCACGCATGATCCAGGCCGTGTATCACCCGGGGGAGAGCTACGGCTCGCTGCTACCGGTCAATGAAACCAACTACGGGGAGGAGGATGGCATCGTCGGCCTGTGGGAATTCAAGCTCAGTGGCTTTGCCACCGACTGGGGTACGCAGGCGTGGCATTCCGACGGCACGGAACTGATGTTCTCCGGCGGCCAGAATCCTGAGACCGGCGATGTCTGCCAGGGCGTATGGCGCAAGATCGGATACAACACCTACACCCTGAACCATATCGCCATGGGCTATAACGCCCCGGGTGGCTCCTTCGGTGACCGCGTCCACTTCCACATGGTCATCACACTGGGCCCCACCGGAAACACCTTCACCGGACACTACACCGCCAAGGTGTACGCGGTGAGCCCGGCGGCTCCGTTCGACGAGAGCGTGCAGGTGGCCTCCGGCAGCGGCGGCGTCACGGCATCGCGCGTGAAGCCAGACTGACCCCTGCGTGCACGCCGTGGCCCCGCACGGATGCGGGGTCACGGCTCTGCACGTCGCCCGCGGAGGAATCCGGACGTTCCTGCGCACCCCGGCGCGCCGGATCGATGAACCGCCGCGTCTGCCCGGCGCGCCGGCTCAGCGCACGCTGTAGCCGCGGCCCTCGAGGCAGGCCTTCATCGCTCGCTGATAGTCCTCCGGATCGCCGTCCGGCTGCTCTGCGGAGGGCGCGCCGCGTTGCTGTGTCGGGTCGAAGCCGCTCTGCAATCCTGCCCACTGGTGGCACTCATAGCGGTCCGTGGCCTGCTGCTGATCGGACTGGTCGTGCTGCGGATAGACGAACAGGTCATCGTTGGGCGGCGGTGGCGGCGCCTGGTCCTGCGTATCCGGCGGGCCGTCCGCCCCGTTCGGCGGAGCCACGACCTGGTAGCCATTCTGCGCAGGATCCCAGCTGTAGTAGGTATCGTTGGCGTAGTAGTACGGCGCGCCGCCGACCCACACTGTCGTGTAGTACACCGGCAGCACCGGGACGAACACGCCCACCGGGGCGGGCACGACCACGTAGCTCGGACCGCGCGGGGCATACCAGACGCCACCGGAGTAGTAGTAGTGGCCGCTGGGATGGTTGACGACCACCGTGGACGGTGGTGGGGCGCTCACGGCCGTGCCGTGCGGCGGATAATTGTGCGACTGGTTGAGGCGAATCGTCGGCTGGCTGGAGTGCGGCAGCGGCGGCTGCGCGTGCGCCCCGCCCTGCGGGTGGCCGGTCCCCGGCGGCGGATGCTCAGGCTGCTGTGCCTGCGCCCTTGCACCGGCCCACAGTACGGCGACGCACAGGAGCATCGCACCGCGCACCGGGCCTCGGGTGTTCATTTCACGCTGTAGCCGCGCGCATCCAGGCAGGCTGACATCGCGCGCCGGTAGTTGTTCGCCTGCGACTGCTGCAGCGCGATCTGGCGCTGGTCGGTCACGTACACGGTCCGCGTCTGCTGCGCATCGGCCACGTCAGCGGCATTGCCGATGGCGCCCCCGACCATGGCTCCTGCCAGGGCACCGGTGGCCGACTGCCACGGATTGGAGATCGCAGCCCCCAGAATCGCGCCGGTGACCGCACCGATGGCCGTGCCCGTACCGCTCGGCCGCGTCGGGGCCGAGACCACGCGCGTCTGGGCCTGCACGCCCGGGCCGCTCGGGCTGAAGCCGGACTGCTGCGTCGCCCAGGTGCTGCACTCGTAGCGATCCCGGTCCTGCTGCTCAGGAGTCTGCCCGTGGATCGGGTAGGCATACACGGTGGTGTTCGGCGGTGGCACCACCGGCGGCGGACCCGGCGGCGGGGCGGGCGCGGTCGGGGTTTCCACGCAGCCGGCCAGGGACAGCGTTCCTGCCAGCGCGGCAAGGGCCAGAAATGCTCGGTTCTTCATATACGGGGTCCCACGCTCGTTAGACACACCACGGACCTGCAGATAACGCATCCGCTCACACGCGGGTTGACGGTCGTCATGGCTGCTCACCCGCCTTGGACGGCTCCGGGATCATGCGAGTTCCGCTGCGGTTGCCGGGGTACCGATTGCCACCAAATGTGAGCATTCCTCCTGCGCATCAAGGACTTAAGTGGAGCCAGGCATTCCGGTTTGCAAGGCCATGAGCGCGGAAACGCGCTCCAGGTCCGCCAGGGTGTTCACGTCCGGGCCCGGCCGCTCGGCCGCATCGCCCACCTGGATCGTCATGCCCTGCTCGAGGGCGCGCAGCTGCTCGAGCTTCTCGCGCCCCTCGAGCACCCCGGGCGGCAGCTGCGCGAGCCTCAGCAGCGCAGCGACGCGGTAGGCGTAGATGCCGATGTGGCGCCGCGCGCCGCCGAAGTCCTGCTGGCTGCCCAAGCCCCCCGGGGCACCGTCGCGGTTCCAGGGAATCGGCGCACGGCTGAAATACAGCGCTCGCCCCTGAGCATCCGTCACCACCTTCACCACATTCGGCTCCATGAGCTCGGCGAGCGACTCCAGCGGTGCGGCCAGGGTTGCGATATCCGCACCCGCGCTGTCCTTGAGCACCGTGGCCACCTGCGCGATGAGTGCGCTGGGGAGCAGCGGCTCATCCCCCTGCACGTTGACGATGATCTCCTCGGCCTGCCAGCCGCGCGCGCGGGCCACTTCCGCGATGCGGTCGGTCCCTGAGGCGTGCGCGCGCTCGGTCATCTGCGCCGGCGCCCCGAAGGAATGCGCTGCGCTCACGATCAGGTCGTCGTCGGTGGCGATGAGCACCTCGCGCGCCCCGGAGGCACGGGCGCGCTCGTACACCCACTGCACCATCGGCTTGCCGGCGAGCTCGCGCAGCGCCTTGCCGGGCAGGCGCGAGGAGGCATAGCGCGCAGGGATGACGACGCGGAACACGGGCGGCGTCAGCGATCCAGCAGCGGGTCGTCCGCGGCCAGCTGCCGCGCCTCCTCCTCCAGCATCACCGGCACCGCCTCGCGGATCGGGTAGGCCAGGCGGTCCGTGCGGCACACCAGCAGCTGGGCCGATTTGTGGTAGCTGAGCGTGCCCTTGCACACCGGGCAGGCGAGGATCTCGAGCAGGCGCGCATCCATCACTGTACTCCTACGCCGCCGTGCGGCTGTCGATCTTGGCGAGCACCCGCTGCAGCAGCACTTGCGTATCCGCCTCGCTGAACTGCGCGGTCACGGGCACATACCACAGCCGTGCATCGGCGAAGCGTTGCGCATTTTACGGCATCTTTCTCCGTCATGAGCACCGCCGCATCATCGGCGAAGGCCAGGTCCTGCGCACTGAAGGGGTGGTGGTCGGGGAACGGGTGCTCGATCGGCTCGATGCCCTGCGCGCGCAGCGCGCCGAAGAAGCGCGCCGGATTGCCAATGCCGGCCACGGCGTGCACGCGCTGGCCGCGGAAGTCCCGCAGCGCCCGCGCCCCGCCCTGCCCGTCCAGGCGCACCGCATCCGCCATGGCCAGCTGCATGGTGAGCGTGCGGCCGGGCGGCAGTGCTGACAGGGAGGGGTGCTCGGCGGCGCCATTGACGATGACCAGGTCCGCGCGCGCCAGCTGCGCGAGCGACTCGCGCAGCGGTCCTGCGGGCAGCACGCGGCCGTTGCCAAAGCCGCGGGCGCCATCGACCACCACGAGCTCGCAGTCGCGCGCCAGGCGCAGGTGCTGCAGGCCGTCATCCGCCACCACCAGCTGCGCCCCCTGGGCGATGAGGGCCGCGGCCCCGGCCGCTCGGTCCTGCGCCACGACCGTGGCACAGCCGCTGCGCCGCGCCAGCAGCAGGGGTTCGTCCCCGACCTGGCGCCAGTCGGAGCCCGCGGTCACCGCCTGCACGGCGCGCCGGTGGCGGCCATAGCCACGCGAGACGATGCCGACGCGGCGGCCCTGGGCCGTCAGGGCGGCGGCCAGCCACAGGGTGAGCGGGGTCTTGCCGGTGCCGCCGACGGTGAGGTTGCCGACGATGATCACCGCGGTGCGCGGGCGCACGGTGCGCAGCACTCCGCTGCCGTAGAGCGCGCGCCGCGCGCGCATGGCCGCCGCGTACAGCCAGCCCAGCGGCTGCAGCAGCGAGGGGCGCGCCGGCGCATACCACAGCTCGGTGAGCCGCTGCTGCATGGCGCTGGCGGATCAGTCCGAGAACTGCAGGCGGTGCAGCTGCGCGTACAGTCCCTCGAGCGCCAGCAGCTGCGCGTGCGTGCCGCACTCGGCGAGCGTGCCGCGGTCGAGCACGATGATGCGGTCGGCCTGCTCCACGGTGGAGAGCCGGTGCGCGATGATGAACGTGGTGCGGTTGCGCACCAGCTGCGCGAGCGCCGCCTGGATGTGGCGCTCCGCCTCGGTGTCCAGCGCCGAGGTGGCCTCGTCCAGGATGAGGATCGGCGCATCCTTCAACAGCGCCCGCGCGATGGCGATGCGCTGGCGCTGGCCGCCGGAGAGCAGCACGCCGCGGTCGCCCACCACCGCGTTCAGGCCGCCGGGCTGGCTGGCGACGAACTCCAGCACGTGGGCAGCCTCGGCCGCCCGCTCGATGGCCGCATCCGGCACGTCGCGCCCGAAGGCGATGTTGTTGCGGATGGTGTCGTTGAAGAGCACCACGTCCTGGCTCACCACCGCGATCTGGTCGCGCAGGCACTTCAGGTCGTAGTCGCGCACGTCCGCCCCGTCGATGCGCACGCAGCCTGCGACCACGTCGTAGAAGCGCGGCAGCAGGTTCACCAGCGTCGACTTGCCGCTGCCCGAGCGGCCGACGATCGCCAGGCTCTCCCCGGCGGCGACCTTCAGCGAGATCTCCGCCAGCGCCGCGACGCGGCGCGTGCCCTGCGGCGGCTGCTCGGGGCCGGCGGCGGCACTGCCCTCGTAGGCGAATGACACGCGCTCGAACTCCACTTCGCCGCGCACCCGCAGCGTGTTCAAGGTGCCGCCCTGGGGCTCCTCGGGCTCATCGAGCAGCTCGAACAGGCTCTGTCCGGCGGCGATGCCCTGCTGCAGGGGGCCTGCGACGCCGACCACCTCGCGCAGCGGCTGCGCGATGCCGACCAGGGCGGTGATGAAGCCGAGCAGGTCGCCCATGCCCATGCGCCCATGGATGGCATCGGCGATGGCGATCCACACCACGAAGGCCAGGCCGGTGGCAGCCACCAGCTGCACGATCGGGTTGGAGACGCCCTTGGTGAGGATGAGGCGCATGTTCGAGCGCAGGTTGTGGTTGTTCACCTGGTCGAACTGCCGGCTGACGTGCTCCTGGGCGTTGTAGACCTTCACCAGCCGCGGGGCCTCGAAGCTCTCCTTGGCCACGCGCGTGACATCGCCCATCGAGTCCTGGATGCGGCGGCTGTAGCGGCGGAAGCGGTTGTTGATGATCGAGACCAGCCAGCCGATCAAGGGACCCATGGTGAGGGAGATGATCGCCAGGCGCGGGTTCATCCACACCAGGATCGCGATGCAGCCGATGATGGTGAGCACGCTGCGCACGATGGTCACGATCGAGTCGGTGGTCGCTGCGCCCACCTGCTCGGTGTTGAAGGTCAGGCGCGACAGCAGCATCCCGGAGGAGTTGCGGTCGAAGTAGCCGATCGGCAGGTTGAGGATGCGCCGGAACACGTCGCGGCGCATCTGGCTGACGATGCGCCGACCCACGTAGCCCATGAAGTAGGTCTGCGTGAAGTCACCCACGCCGCGCAGGAAGAACAGCCCGACCAGGCCCAGCGGCACCCAGACGATGGTGCGCGGATCGCGATGCACGAAGGTGCCATCGCCGAAGCTCCTGACGAACAGCGCAAAGCTCGCCATGGTGGCGGCGAACAGGATTGCGCCCAGCACCCCGAGGATGAACTGCCCGCGGTAGGGGCGGATGTAGCCCAGCAGGCGCCGGTACGCGGAGAAGCCACTGCCGCCGCGCACGGCGGGCGTGCCGGCTGGGGTGCTCACGGCTTGCCCGCCGGCTCTTCCTTGACCGTGGCGATGTTGAGCTCGGCGAAGCCGAGCCGCCCGAGTACGTCCATCGCGGTGATGACCGACTGGTGGGTGGCGCGCGCATCCGCGCGCAGCGTCACGCGGATGCTGCGGTTGGTGCCGACTTCCTTGAGCAAGGCCGCGCGCAGGGTCTCGGGACTTGAGTTGATCAGCTCGTGCTGGTTGACCAGGTAGGTTCCGCCCTGCGTGACGCTCACCACCAGCGGCTCGCCGGCGGACTTCTCCACCGGCACCGCGCTCGCATGTGGCAAGTGCACCCGCAGGCGTCCCTCGTCGGAGAACTTCGAGGAGAGGATGAAGAACACCACCAGCAGCAGCACCACGTCGATCAGCGAGACGACGTTGATCTCCGGTTCCTCGTGACGGCGCTGCTTGAAGATCAAGGCCCTGGCCTCGCGCTACGCCGCCACCGCGTGCCCGTGCAGCTGCGCCGCCTCCAGGGCATCGGCCATGCGGATCGCGTGCTTCTCCATCTCCATGACGATGCCCTCGACGCGGCCGCGCAGGTAGCGGTAGGAGATCAGCGCCGGAATCGCCACGCACAGGCCCGCCGCGGTGGCGATCAGCGCCTCGGCAATGCCGCCGGAAAGCGCGCGCGGGTCGCCCATGCCGCCGGCCTCGATGGCGTTAAAGGCACGGATGATGCCGGTGACGGTGCCGAGCAGCCCGAGCAGCGGCGAAACGCCGGCGATGGTGCCCAGGGTGTTCAGGAAGCGCTCCAGCTCGTAGACCACGTGGCGGCCGGTGTCCTCCAGGCGCTCCATGAGGATCTCGCGCGGACGATGGCGGTTGGCCAGCCCGGTCGCCAGCAGCCGCCCGAGCGGCGAGTTGGCCTCGAGCGCTGCGATCACCTTGTCGTTGATCTGATTGGTCTCGATCAGCTGCCAGACGCGCTTGGGCAGATCCGGTGGCAGGACGCGCTTGTCCTGCAGCGTCCACATACGCTCCAGGATGATGGCCGCTGCGGTGATCGAACATAGGATGATCGGCCACATCAGCGGGCCGCCGGCCCGCACTATTTCCCACATTCTGTTGCGACCCCGCGAACCGGTAGTAAAGCGAAGGCGGCATCATACCGGAGGAGCCGCTGCGCTCAAGGCAGCAACTGCACGCATCGGCAGCGCCGCAACGCGCCCCGGGACGGGCATCTGCTAGAGTCGGGCGCTTGATGCCCCGCAGGCTGCTGAAAAAAATCATCCCGGACCCGCAGGTGCTGCAGGGTCGCTGGTTCCTGCGCCCTTTTGGCACGCGCCTGGGGGATCCGCGCCTGTGGACCTTGAGCCGCCGCGGCGTCACCTATGCGTTCGGCGTCGGGCTGGCGATCTGCTTCATCCCCCTGCCGGTGCACCTGGCGCTGGCGTGCACGATCGCCGTCGTCTGCGGCCTGAACATCCCGGTCGCCGCCGGCACCACCTTCCTGCTCAATCCCTTCACGGCCGTGCCGGTGTACTACTTTGCCTACCGCGTCGGGGCGACCCTGCTGCACTTGCCGCGGCAGCGCTTTCACTTCGTGCCCAGCTGGGGCTGGTTCGCCCACGAGCTGGCGCCGGTATGGCCACCGTTCGTGCTCGGCTGCCTGGTGTGCGGCATCGGCGCCGGCTTCATCGGCTGGCTGACGCTGGAACTGCTGTGGCGGCGGCAGGTCACCGCGCGCTACCGCACGCGCCATCAGCTGCGCGCGGATGGCACCTGCGCGGCCGATCGCCGCAGCAACCTGCCGCGCTCCAGCTCGTAGACCGATTCCATGCGGTTGGCGAGCTTCAGGTCGTGCGTGACCACGACCAGGCTCGTGCCGCGTTCGCGGTTCAACTCCAGCATCAGCGCAAACACGCTCTCGGCATTGCTGCCGTCGAGGTTCCCGGTGGGCTCATCCGCCAGCACGATGCGCGGCGCGGTGACCAGCGCGCGCGCCACCGCGGCGCGCTGGCGCTCGCCGCCGGAGAGCTGGTGCGGGCGGTGCTCCAGGCGCGCCCCGAGGCCCACCCGCTCGAGCAGGGCGCGCGCGGCGCTGCGCGCCTCGCCCACCGGCGCGCGCCGGACCAGGAGCGGCATGGCCACGTTCTCCAGCGCGGAGAACTCCGGCAGCAGGTGGTGGAACTGGTAGACGAACCCCAGGGCGTGGTTGCGCAGCGTGCCGCGCTCGTTCTCGCTCAGGGAATGGATGTCGCGCCCGTCCACCAGCACCGTGCCGGTGCTCGGCCGGTCGAGGCCGCCCAGGATCTGCAGCAGCGTGGTCTTGCCGGAACCTGAGGAGCCGACGATGGCCACCCGCTCGGCGCGCGCGATCGATAACTGCACCCCCTCGAGCACGTGCAGCTCCTCCGGCCCCTGGCGGAAGCTCTTGTGAACCGCGCGCGCCTCCAGAACGTTGTCACTCATGTCGCAGGGCCTCCGCAGGGGCGGTGCGCGCTGCGCGCCACGCCGGGTAGATCGTCGCCAGCACACACAGCAGGAAGGCCACGCCGCACACCTTGAACACGTCGCCCCATTCCACGTAGGCCGGCAGCTGGCTCATGTAGTACACCCTGGCATCGAGGAACTGGGTGCCGAGCAGATGCTCCAGGCCACCGACCAGGGCCTGCAGGTTATCGGCCAGCAGCGTGCCCAGGGCGGCCCCGAGCAGCGTGCCGGCCAGGCCGATCAGCACGCCCTGGATGGCGAAGATCAGCAGCACGTTGCGGGGTGCGGCCCCCAGGGTGCGCAGGATCGCGATGTCGGTCTGCTTCTCCTTCACGATCATGACCAGCGTGGCGACGATGTTGAAGGCGGCCACGGCGACGATCATGAGCAGGATGAGGAACATCATCGACTTGGTGATCTCGATCGAGCGGAAGAAGTTCGCGTGGTCCTGGGTCCAGTCGTTGACGTAGTAGCCCGGGCCGCCGAGCGACAGCGCCACCTCGCGCACGCGCCGGGGCGCCTGCAGCGGGTCGGCAAAGGCCAGCCGCAGGCCCGTGGCCGCCGCGCCGCTGCGGAACAGCCGCGCGGCATCCTCCATGTTCACCAGCGCCAGCCCGCGGTCGAACTCGTACATGCCCGACTCGAAGATACCGACCACGCGGAAGCGGCGCATGCGCGGCACCACGCCGGTCGGGGTCGCCGTTCCGGCCGGGGCGATCAGCACGACCGAGTCGCCGGTGCGCACGTTCAGCTCGTGCGCGAGGGCGCTGCCGAGGATGGTGCCGTAGGCGCCGGGCTTGAGCTCATCAAGGCTGCCGGAGATCACCCGCTGCGCAAGCCCGGTGGCGGTGCGCTCCTGTTCGGGGAGCACCCCGCGCACGCTGGCCCCGGCCATGCGCCGGCCGTTGGCGAACATGGCCTGGCTTTCGATGTAGGGCACCGCGGCCTGCACGCCGCGCTGGCCGCGCACCCGCTGCTGCAGGTCCTGCCAGTTATCGAGCGAGCCGTTCAGCCCCACGATGGTGGCGTGCGAGGTCACCGCGAGCATGCGCGTGCGCAGCTCGCGCTCGAAACCGTTCATCACCGAGAGCACCACGATGAGCGTGGCCACCCCGAGCATGAGCCCGCACACCGACATCAGCGCCACGAACGAGACGAAGCCGCGCCGGTGGGTGGAGCGCAGGTGGCGCGTGCCGATGAGCCATTCATAGGAGCTCATGCGTCACTCATAGCGCAGTGCCTCGGCCGGCGCGGTGCGCGCGGCGCGCACCGCCGGATACAGCGTCGCCAGCGCGGTCAGCGACAGGGCGGCCGCCGCGATGGCGAGGATGTTGCCCCAGTGCACCTCGGAGGGGATGGTGGTGATGTAGTAGACATCCGAATCCATCACCTGGAAGCGGAAGGTGCGCTCGAGGAAGGGCACGATCGTGTCCACGTGCAGCGCCAGCAGCAGCCCCAGGCCCACGCCGGCCAGTACGCCGAGCCAGCCGATCACCAGCCCCTGGGTGATGAAGATGCCCATCACGCGGCGGGGTGCGGCGCCGAAGGTGCGCAGGATGGCGATGTCGGTGCGCTTGTCGGTCACCACCATGACCAGCATCGCCACGATGTTGAAGGCGGCCACCGCCACGATCAGCAGCAGGATGAGCGACATCATCGTCTTCTCGATGCGGATGGCGCGGAAGTAATTGGCGTTGTCCTGGGTCCAGTCCCGGACCTCGAAGCTGCCCGGCAGCAGCCGGCGCAGCTGCGCGGCGACGCCCGGGGCGCCGAGCACATCGTGCACCCGCACGCGCAGCCCCTCGCTCGCGGTGCCCTCCGCGCCCAGGGCACGCACGTCATCCAGGTTGGCGAACACCAGCGTGCCGTCGTGGTCCTGCAGCCCGACCTCGAAGATGCCCGCCACCGTGAACTCGCGCAGCTTGGGAGCCGGCGCACCGTCGCCGGTCACCGTCGGCACCAGCAGCGTGAGCGCATCACCGAGGTTCAGTCCCAGGCGCTCGGCGATGATGGCGCCGACGATCACGCGCTCCGAACCGCTGGTGAGGTCCGCGAGGTGGCCGCGCGCGATGACCTTGCCCAGTTCGCCCCGGCTGGACGGGGCGTCCGGGTCGAGCCCGCGCAGCAGCACCGGCACCATCTCCGGCTGGCGCACGGCCAGGGCCTGCAGCTCCGCGTAGCGGGACACATCGCTGACCCCGGCGGCGCCGGCCACCGTCGCCGCCGCCTGCGCCCACTGGGCGTTGCTCAGGGTCGGCACCGCTGCCCCCGGGGCTGCCGCCTCGGTGACGCGCACCTGGGCGCTCAAGGACAGCAGTCGGTCGCGCAGTTCCGCCTCAAAGCCGTTCATCACCGAGAGAATGACGATGAGCGCTGCGACCCCGACGCACACCCCGATCAGCGATGCCCAGGTGATGAAGGAAACGAAAAACTCGTGCGAGCGGGCCCGCACGTAGCGCAGGCCCACGTATATCGACAGGGGGTGAAACATCGTCGCGATTTAACCACAGTTGAGGTGGTTTTCAGACGCACGTCACAAATCCTCCGCGGCGCAGGGGCGTGCCTGCTTTGACAGATTCGACCCGGTGCTATAGTCCCCGCAGGCTTGAGGAGACTGGCATGAACACCCGAATTCTCGCAGCGCTGGCGCTGGGTTGCGCGCTCACCGGCACCGCAGTGGCTGACACGGTCGTCGTCGGCGACCAGATCCAGGTGCGCGAGTCGCAGATGCCCACCCCCAAGCGCGGCACCACCATGAGCGAGGTCGAGCGGCACTTCGGCGCCCCCACCGAGAAGCACCCGACCGTCGGCCAGCCGCCGATCACCCGCTGGGACTACAACGGCTTCGCCGTGGTTTTCGAGCGCGATCGCGTGATCGATTCGGTGGTCACCGGCGGCTAAGGCCGCCCGCCGCTGAAGCCCGCCGCGGCGCCCGCCGGCCGCAGCCCCACAGTCTGATGAACGCCCCGGCGAGCGCGCCGGCGCGCAGCCGCGTGCCGGCCGCGGCCGCCCCGGCCTGCTTGCAGACACTTCATGCAGGTGTGGTAGTCTCGCACTTAACAGAATAATTTCATTGGGGATAAAGTGCCGGCTGACGAAGCTCTCCGGGCCCATATCGAGGCCCTGGTGCGCGCGGGATCCGTGCGCCGCAAGAGCGCTGCGGCGCAGCTCGAGGCTGAGATCCGGCGCCGCGAGGAAGTGCTGCGGCAGACCTTCCGACGCTACGTGTCCCCGAAAGTCGCCGACAAGATCCTCGAAGATGCGCAGCTGCGCGATACGCTGCTGTCCACCGCCGATGCGCGCGCGCACGTGGCGGTGCTGTTCGCCGACCTGCGCGGCTTCACCGCCATCTCCGAGCAGCTCGAGGCGAGCAGCGTGGTGCCGCTTCTGAACGAGTACTTCTCGCTGCTCACCGAGATCACCTTCCGCCACGAGGGCACGGTCTTTCACATGGCCGGTGACTGCCTGATGCTCGCCTTCGGCGTGCCGCTGGAGCAGCCCGACAGTGCGCAGCGCGCGGTGCGTGCCGCGACCGAGATGCTCACCGGCTTCACCGCCCTCGCCGCCTCCTGGAAGGAGCGCTACCAGGTCGAGGCGGGGCTGGGCATCGGCATCAACGAGGGCGAGGTCGTGGCCGGCAACATCGGCTCGGCTTCCTACATGAACTACACCATCATCGGCGACACGGTGAACATCGCCGCCCGGCTGTGCCAGCGGGCGCGCGCCGGGGAGATGCTCTTCTCCAGCACGCTGAAGAACTCCCTCGATGCGCACGGCATCAACGTCGGCGCCACGCCCTTGCCGCCGCTGCAGCTGCGCGGGCGCTCCAACCCGATCGACATCTTCTGCGTGCCGTTGCAAAGCCGCATGCAGGTAAGCCCCGGGCCGCTCGCCGCCTAGACCCCGCCCACGGCCGCCCGTGCCGTGCTCGCCCCTCGCCGCGGCTCCTAACAGGGTAAGCTGCGTGCCTTTTTTGGCACCCCCTTGGCCTGCGATGACCCCGCTGCTCAAACCCCCGGTCCCCACGGCCGCCCTGCCGCACCTGCGCTGGCACCAGCTCTACGGCAGCGCCGCGGCCCTGGCACTCGCCGAGGCCATGCGGGCCGACAAGCGCCTGTACGTGGTGATCGTCGATGCCGCGCGCGAGCTCGAGCGGCTGACCGCCGAGGTGCGCTTCTTCGCCTCCGACTCCGTGCCGCTGCTGCGCCTGCCGGACTGGGAGGTGCTGCCCTACGACCTGTTCTCCCCGCACCCGGACATCGTCTCGGAGCGCCTGAAGACCCTGTTCGAGCTGCCGCGCGTGGCGCATGGCTGCCTGATCGTCGCCGCCGACACCCTCATGCAGCGCCTGCCGCCGAAGAACTACGTGCAGGCACGGGCGTTCGAGCTGAAGAAGGGCCAGCAGCTCTCGCTCGAGCCCTTCCGCCAGCAACTCGCCGAGGCCGGCTACGCGAGCGTGAGCCAGGTCGTGAGCCCGGGGGAGTTCGCGATGCGCGGCTCGCTCCTGGACGTGTTCCCCATGGGCACCACGAGCCCGCTGCGCATCGACCTGTTCGACGATGAGATCGAGGCGATCCGGCGCTTCGACCCGGACACGCAGCGCTCGCTGGACGCACTGGACTCGGTGCGGCTGCTGCCCGCGCGCGAGGTGCCGCTGGATGCTGCGGCGGTCAAGGAGTTCCGCCGCCGCTACCGCACGCGCTTCGAGGGCGACCCGACCCGGTCTGCGATCTACCGCGGCGTGAGCGACGGGCTGGCCCCGGCGGGGGTTGAGTTCTACCAGCCGCTGTTCTTCGAATCGACCGCGACGCTGTTCGACTACCTGCCCCGCAACGCGGTGATCGTGAAGGATGCCGCGCTGCCCCAGGCCCTGAGCAAGGCATGGACCGCGATCGCGGCGCGCTACGAGGACCGCCGCCACGACATCGAGCGACCGGTACTCTCCCCGGAGGAGTTGTTCCTGGAGCCGGCGCACGCCAGCGCTGAGCTGGAAAGATTCGCTGCCGTCACCCTCGATGCCTTCAAGGCCGACACCGAGCTCAGCGGAGAGCTGCCCACGGTGCGCAACTTCCCGACCAGCGCGCCGCGCGAGCTGCGGGTCGATGCGCGCGCCGAGCACCCGTTTGCGCCCCTGGATGCCTTTCTCAAGAGCTTTGACGGACGCGTGCTGCTGACGGCCGATTCGGCCGGCCGCCGTGAGGTGCTGCAGGACATGCTGCGCGCCGCGCACCACGAGGTGCAGCTCGTGCACGGCTGGAACGCCTTCGTCGCCGGTGATGCGCCGCTCGCCGTCACGGTGGCGCCGGACCTGGCCGGGCTCACCCTCATCGCCCCTGCGATCGCGGTGATCTCCGAGGCCCAGCTGTTCGGGGCGCGCGCCCGCCAGGAGCGGCGGCGCAAGCGCGCGGCGGATCCGGAGGCGATCCTGCGCGACCTGCGCGACCTGAATCCCGGCGCCCCGATCGTGCACGAGGAGTACGGGGTCGGGCGCTACCTCGGGCTCATGCCCATGGCGATCGGCGGCTCCCCGGGAGAGTTCCTGGTGCTCGAGTACCAGGACGGGGACCGCATCTACGTGCCGGTGCAGTCGCTGCACCTGGTGAGCCGCTACACCGGCTCCGCCCCCGAGAACGCCCCGCTGCACAAGCTCGGCACCGACCAGTGGGCGCGGGCGCGCCGGCGCGCGGCGGAGCAGATCCGCGATGTGGCCGCCGAACTGCTCGACCTGTACGCGCGGCGCAAGGCGCAGCAGGGGCTGGCGCTGCCGGTGAACGCGGCGGACTACCAGGCCTTTGCCAGCACCTTCCCGTTCGAGGAGACCGAGGACCAGGCGCAGGCGATCCGCGCGGTGCTGGCGGATCTGGCCAGCGAGCGGCCGATGGACCGCATCGTGTGCGGTGATGTCGGCTTCGGCAAGACCGAGGTCGCCATGCGTGCCGCCTACGCTGCCGCCCAGGCGGGCCGGCAGGTGGCGGTGCTCGCCCCCACGACGCTGCTGGTGCAGCAGCACCTGAACAACTTCCGCGATCGCTTCGCGGACCTGCCGGTGCGCGTGGAGGGATTGTCACGCTTCGGCAACTCGCGCGAGACCACCGCCACCCTCGCCGGCCTGGAAAACGGCAGCGTCGACATCGTCATCGCCACGCACCGCCTGCTGCACGCCCACGCGCGCTTCAAGGACCTGGGACTTCTGATCATCGACGAGGAGCACCGCTTCGGCGTGCGCGACAAGCAGCGCCTGCAGGCGCTGCGCGCCAACGTGCACGTGCTCACCCTCACCGCGACCCCCATCCCGCGCACGCTCAACATGGCGCTCGGGGGGCTGCGCGACCTGTCCCTCATCACGACCGCGCCCGCGGCGCGCCTGGCGATCAAGACCTTCCTGATCGAGTGGGACGCGGCCACCCTGCGCGAGGCGGCCCTGCGCGAGCTGCGCCGCGGCGGCCAGATCTACTTCGTGCACAACGAAGTGCGCACCATCGATAAGATCGCCGCCGAGGTCCAGGCGCTGATCCCGGAAGGGATCGTGCGCATCGGCCACGGCCAGATGCGCGAGCGCGAGCTCGAGCAGCTGATGGTGGACTTCTACCACCGCCGCTTCGACATCCTGGTGTGCACCACCATCATCGAGAGCGGCATCGACGTGCCCACCGCCAACACCATCATGATCAACCGCGCCGACCACATGGGACTTGCGCAGCTGCACCAGCTGCGCGGCCGCGTCGGCCGCTCGCACCACCGCGCCTACGCCTACCTGATCGCCCCGCCGCGCCAGGCCCTGAGCCGCGATGCCGCCAAGCGCCTGGAGGCGATCGAGTCGATGGAGGAGCTCGGCGCCGGCTTCGTGCTCGCCACGCATGACCTGGAGATCCGCGGCGCCGGGGAACTGCTCGGGGAGAGCCAGAGCGGGCAGATGACCGAGGTCGGCCTGTCCTTGTACCTGGACATGCTGGACCACGCGGTGAAGGCGCTCAAGCAGGGGCGCGAGCCGGCGCTCGACCAGCCGCTCGCCGCGGCCACGGAGGTGGAGCTGCGGCTGCCGGCATTCCTGCCGGAGGTCTACGTCGCGGACGTGCACGTGCGGCTGTCGCTCTACAAGCGCATCGCCGCGGCCGACAGCGCGGCCGGCCTCGATGAGCTCACCGCGGAAGTGCACGATCGCTTCGGTCCGCTGCCGCCGGTGGCGCAGAACCTGCTGCGCATCGCGAAACTGAAGCTCGCCGCGCGCGCCATCGGCGTGCGGCGCCTGGACCTGGGTGCCCAGGGCGGCTCGGTGGTCTTCGAGGAGCGCGCCGCGATCGAGCCTGCGACGCTGGTGCGCATGATCCAGCAGGCCCCGCGCGAGTACCGCCTCGAGGGTCCACTCAAGGTGCGCATCACGCGCGCGCTGCCCGATGAGGCCAGCCGCTTCGAGTTCGCCCGGGAACTGCTCAGGCGCCTAGGGCGAAGTCCCGCCGCTCCATTAGAATGACGCCCATGACAAGACCCTCGGCCCGGCTGCGCACCCTGTCCCTGGCACTGCTGGCCACACTGGCACTCGGGGGCCTGCGCACGAGCCCGGCACAGGATGCGCCGGCCGCCCCGGCCGCTGCCGCTGCTGCCGCCGCTGCCGCCGCTGCCGCCGGCACGGTCTACAACATCGAGATGATCATCTTCCGCGCCACCGGGGCCCCCGGAGCGGCGGAGAACTGGGCCGTCCAGGGCAGCAGCGCCCGCAACATTGCCGGGGACGAGTCCGCCAGCGGCAGCTCCCAGGTCGGGCGTTTCATCGGCGTGCTGCCCTCATCGGAGTGGCAGCTCACCGATCTTGAGAACCGGCTGCGCGCCAGCGGCGCCTACGTCCCGGTGGCCCACGTGGCCTGGTCGCAGACCGCCAGCGCCTGGGGCACGCGCGCCGGCTTCCCGCTCTCGCGCCTCGGTGCCAGCCCCGAGGGGCTCTCCGGCACGGTGTTCCTGGAGCACGGCCAGTTCCTGCACCTCGGCATGACGCTCGCCTACGCGGAGGCTGCCCCGCCGGCCTCCCTGGGGGCGGCCCCCGGCACCGCCTTCACCATCAACGAGACCCGGCGCGTGCGCTTCTACGAGCGCAACTACTTCGATCACCCGGCCTTCGGGGTGATCGCGCTGGTGACGCCGGCGCAGGGTGCGCGGCCGGCGGGCCGCTAGCGCCGCCTCAGCCGGCCAGCTGCTCGCGGGTAAACTCGAACGTCGCCCCGTGGCGCTCATCGAGCGCGCAGCGCACCCGCTCGCGCGCGGCGGCGATGAACCAGGTCTGCTGCGAGCGCGGCTTGCCGCGGCCGAAGACCGCCGGCGTGAGCACCGCGGCGCACGCCGCCTGCAGCGGATCGCGCGCCGACTCGTAGCGGATGAGCTCCACGGCGGCGGCACGCGCGGCCATGGCCAGTTCCTGGGTGCGCGTATAGCTCACCCGCGAGGTCCACGCGGCACGTTCGGCGGCGAACGGGGCGCGCGTGAGGTCAATGGCCGCCGCAGTGCGCACGTGCGCGCGGAAGGCGGTGTGCGGCACGGGCTTTAAGTCCGGGGTGCCGGGGGAGTCGATGAGGAACTGCTGCCGCCAGAAACTCTTCTCGGCGAGTGCGGTGCGCAGCGCCTCGGCCCCGTACCAGACACCGGCCTCAAAGGCTGAGCGAAAGCGCGAGCCGGCGTGCGGCCGGTAGCGAAACGGCGTGCCCAGGAGGTAGTGCAGCGAGCGGGCGCCCTCGGGCAGCCTGGGCTTGCTCGCCTCCAGCACCGCCTCGAGGGTACCCTGCTCCTCCAGCGAGTCCACCAGGCGCATGGTGGAGGCGGTGTGCTGCGCCTCCACCACCCGCCACAGCAGGTGCTGGTAGGCGCGCCGCTCAGATGCGAGCGCGGGCGGCGTCCAGGTAGTCAACGCAGCGCACCAGGCCGGCAGGCTCGCGGATCAACTCCAGCGGCACCCCGCCCAGGGCCGCATTCGGGCTGCGCAGCCACGCCCCGGCCGCCTGGTCATCGGAGCCTACGATCGCATCGAGCGAGCGGAACAGCCGCACGAACAGGGCCGCGAGCTGCCAGGGCTTGGAGTTGGGCTCCAAGTGCTTGTGGCCATGGGCCAGGCGCGAAAGCGTCGCCCCGCTCACGCCGATGACCTGCGCCAGGTCCGCCTGGGCGAGCGCCAGGTAGCGCGCCGCGCGCACCGTGGCGCGCGAGAGCACCGCGCCGGAGTCGGCGGCAGCCCGGCCGCGGGAGGTCTGCTGGGGCTTCATTTCAGTAGAAATAATATCATCCAATTGTTTCCTGTGCAAAACACGGGACAGGGGACGGGCACCGGGGGCGCCGGATCCTTAAGGAATACAGGGTCTTGGAAAGAGGAGGCCGGAGGCAGCCCGGCCCTCGCCTCACTCGCCGAAGTCGGTGGCCTCGGCGGTCACGATCGCATCCTTGCCGTTCTTCTTGGCGCGCCGCATGGCCGCCTGGCAGGCCCGCAGCAGGCCTTCGAGGGTAAGGGTGCGTGGGGGCACGAGGCTGGCGATGCCGGCGCTCACGGTGACGTAGCGCCCCGCTCCGGCGGTCGGGTGGTGCATCAGCAGATCGCGCACCCGCTGGGAGACGATCTGTGCGTACTGGGAGGCGCGCTCGGCCGCATCCCCCTGGGTGAGCACGGCAAAGGTGCCCCCCTCCCAGCGGCCCACCAGATCCCCGCCGCGGCGATAGGAGGCACCGATGACCCGCGACACGCGGCGGATGCAGGCATCGCCGGCGGCGCGGTCGAACTTGTCGTTGTAGGCGGCCAGGTCGTCGATGTCGAACAGCGTCAGGCCGATCTCGTGCGAGTCGCGCTGCGCCAGCGCCCAGTCGCGCGCCAGCAGTTCCTCGAAATAGGCGCGCGAATGCAACCCCGTCAGGCGGTCCTCGCGCAGCCACGAGGGCAGGCCGATGGGGGCGCGGTCGGTGTTCTTCAGCCGCTCGCTCGCATCGCGGTGGAATCCTAAGTAATGGGTGAGCTCGCCCCGGGCGCTGCGCACCGGCTGCACCACGGTCTCGTTCCAGAACAGCGTGCCGTCGGGGCGGTAATTGCGCACCAGCACGCGCGCCGGCTCGCCGCGGGCGACCGCCTCGGCCAGGCGCGCGCGCGCGTCCTGCTCGCGGTCAGTCCCCTGGAGGATGCGCAGGTTGGTGCCCAGCAGCGCTGCCACCGGGTAACCGCACATCTGCGAGAAGGCCGGGTTCACGAACACCACCGGCGTATCCGGCACGGTGGCGTCACAGATGACGATGCCCTCGGGGGAACTCTCCACCACGCGCCGCCAGGCCTCCGCCGACCAGTTCTTCATGAGGCGGTTCCCGGGTCCAGCGTCAGGGATGGGGCGGCGGACACCCGCTCCAGCCGCGCGCGCGCGCTCACCCACTCGGGGGTGGCGGCGAGCTCGGTCCGGTTCATCGGCGCGGTGCGCCCGTGCAGGCGCACCAGACGCAGGCTCGAGGCCGGCTGCGGTTCGCAGTCCAGCCGGTCCAGAAGCTCGATGACACTGGGTCGATTGTTACAGACCGGTAGCATGTCGCAGCCCGCCGCGAGTGCCTGCCGGGCGCGGGTCAGGATGTCCCCGTACGCAGCAGCAGCCCCCCCCATGGAGAGATCATCCGCGAACACTACCCCCTGGAACCGAAGCTCTCCGCGCAGCACGTCGCGAATCCAGAGGCTGGAGAGGCTCGCAGGGGCCTGATCGACCGCCGAAAACAGCACATGGGCCACCATGACGGCGGGCAGCCCGTTGGCGATCAGCCGCCGGTAGGGGACCAGTTCACCCGTCAGGTCCACCAGGGGGCGCCGGTCCACCGGGAGGGCCAGGTGGGAGTCGGCCACCACCGCCCCGTGGCCGGGGAAGTGCTTGGCGGTGGCGGCCATGCCGGCATCGCGCATCCCGTGCATCCAGGCCAGGGCCAGCTGGGCGACCGCCTCGGGGGACTTGTGGAAGGCGCGGTCGCCGATGACCTCGCTCACCCCCAGGTCCAGGTCCACATCCGGCGCGAAGGAGATATCGACCCCGTGGGCGCGCAGCTCCGCGGCCATGAGCCAGCCCATCGAGCGCGCCAGGGCCACCCCGGCCTGGGGATCCAGGTCGTACTCGTGACCGATGCGCCGGGCCGGCGGCAGCCGCGAGAACCCTTCCCGGAAGCGCTGCACGCGCCCGCCCTCCTGGTCGACCGCCACGATCAGAGGCGGCGCGCGCTCGGCGTGGACCTGCTCCACCAGAGCCGACAGCTGCGCGGGGTTGAGGTAGTTGCGCGCGAACAGGATGACGCCACCGACCAGCGGGTGGTGCAGCAGTTCGCGCTCCTCGGCGGTGACGGTGGTCCCGGCGAGGTCGATCATCAGCGGGCCGAGACTCATGCAGGGGGGCTCTTGCGGCGCGCGCCCTTGGCAGGTGCGCCAAGCAGCGCGATCGACTCCACGTGCGTGGTGTGCGGGAACATGTCGATGACGCCTGCCGCCTCGAGGACCATGCCGTGCTCGTTCACCAACACTCCCAGGTCCCGGGCCAGGCTTCCCGGGTGGCAGGAAATATACAACACCCGCTGCGCCGCCAGGGCCGCCACCGCGGCCAGCACCTCGCGCGCGCCGGTGCGCGGCGGATCCAGCAGCACGTGCGTGTAGGCCTGCTGCAGCCACGGCGCGCCCTGCGGCGCACCGGCCAGGTCCGCCACGTGGAACTGCGCGTTGCCGATGCCGTTGGCCGCCGCGTTGGCGCGCGCGCGCGCGATGAGGGCGGTCTCCGCCTCGACCCCGACGGCAAGCTGCGCGCGGCGCGCGAGCGCGAGGGTGAAGTTGCCGAGCCCGCAGAACAGATCGAGCACCCGCGAGCTCGCATCCAGCTCGAGCAGCGCCAGCGCGCGGCTGACCAGCGCGGCATTGACCGCGCCGTTGACCTGGATGAAATCCGTCGGCGCAAACTCCAGTGTCAGGTCGAACTGCGCCAGGCGGTAGGTGAGCGGCGGCGCGGCCGCATCCAGCGGCACCACGCTCTGGATCCCCCCGGGCTGCAGGTAGAACTGCACCGCGTGCGCCTGTGCAAAGGCGCGCAGGCGCTCGAGGTCCGCCGGCGCCGGCGCTGCGAGCACCCGCAGCACGAGCGCCGTGGCATTGTCGGCCACGGACACCTCCACCTGCGGCAGCGATTCGCGGATGCTCAGTGAATCGATCAGGCGCGCGAGCGGCTCGATGAGCGCCCCGGCCGGGGCGCTGAGCACCTCGCAGCGGATGAGCTCGGCGACGTAGGGGGCGGCACGCTCGCGAAAGCCCACCACCACGCGGCCCTTCTTGCGCACGAACTTGGCGCCGAGGCGCGCGCGGCGCCGGTACCCCCACACCTCCCCGGCCAGCGGCGGCAGCCAGCGCTGCGGCGCCACCTGCCCCACGCGCGCCAGGGCCTCCTTCAGCTCCGCCTGCTTGGCGGCCAGCTGCGCAGCCGGCTCCAGGTGCTGCAGCGCGCAGCCCCCGCACACGCCAAAGTGCGCGCAGCGCGGCACCCGCCGCAGCGGGGAGGGTTCCAGGACCTCCAGCAGCACCCCGTCATCGTGCTGGCGGTGGCGCCGGCCGCGCGCGAAGCGGATGCGCTCCCCGGGCAGGGCACCGGAGACGAACACGGTCTTGCCGCCGTGGACCACGCCCTCGCCCTCATGGGTGAGCCCGTCCACCACCGCGACCTCCTCGCTGTGCGGCACCGGGCGGCCGGCGCCCCTCAAGCGCACGCCTCCCAGGCGCGCAGGAACTGCGTGAAGTGCGGCTGCGGCTGGGCCGCGAGCCAGCTCTTCACGCGGGCGAGCTCGCTCGCGTGCTCCTCGCGCGTCAGCTCCCCGCGCAGCAGCGCAAAGCGCAGCCAGATGAGCCAGGTGTTGAGCACGTCGGTCTCGCAGTAGGCGCGGATGCCGGCGAGGTCCCCGGCCTGGAAGGCATCCCAGACCTGGCTGCCATCGAAGCCGAGCTTGCCGGGGAAGCCGAGCAGGGTCGCCATGTTGGACAGGGAGACGCGCCCGCGGCCCTGGTAGCCGGACAGCACGTCCATGAGGTCGGTGTGCCGCCAGTGGTAGCGGCTGAGGTAGTTGTTGTAGCGGAACGAGGCATCCTGCGCCCCGGTCTCCCAGTAGCGCGGCGCGCTCACCCCGTGCAGGAGCGCCCGGTAGTTGAGCACCGGCAGGTCAAATCCCGAACCGTTCCAGGAGACCAAGTCCGGGGAGTACTTGTCGAGGCCGTCGAAGAAGCGCTGCACCAGCTCGCCCTCGCCGGTGGCGAGGTCCCCCAGGCTCCACACCGCCAGTCCCTCGCGCGAGCGCAGCACGCAGGAGATGGCCACGATGCGCTGCTGCTCCAGGGGCAGGAAGTCGCTGCCGGTGCCCTGGCGGCGCAGCGCGAACAGCGCGCGCGCGACCTGCGCATCGGCAAGGCCTGCGAAGTCATGCAGGCGCCGGCCGAGGGCCACATCCGGCACGGTCTCGATGTCGAACACCAGGGTGTTCACGCGGCCCTCATGAGCACCGCCACCGCCACCACCAGCCCGCCCTCGTCGGTGAGTGTGACGTGGCCCTCGCCGATGCCTAAGCCCTGGCGCACGCGCTCGCCGCGCGCGGAAAACACCACCTCGGGCTTGCCCCAGGCGTTCTGCACCACGCCGACGTCGCGGATCCACACCCCGTGCGCAAAGCCGGTGCCCATCGCCTTGACGATGGCCTCCTTGGCCGCGAAGCGCATGGCGAGGAAGCGCTCGCGGCGCTGGGTGAGCTTGAGCTGCGCGGCCTCGGCCGGCAGCAGCAGGTGTTCGACGAAGCGCTCGCCGAAGCGCTCCAGCGTGCGGTGGATGCGCTGCGCCTCGAGCACGTCCACGCCGATCCCGTAGATCAAGGGCGCGCCGCCTGCATCAGTGCCTTCATCTCGCGCACCGCGGCGGCGAGGCCGACGAACAGCGCGTGGCCGATCAGCGCGTGGCCGATGTTCAGCTCGAGGATCTCGGGGATGGCGGCCACGGCCTGCACGTTCTGGTAGTTCAGGCCGTGGCCGGCATTGACCTGCAGCCCCAGCTCGGCCCCGCGCCGGGCGCAGGCGGTGAGGCGCGCCAGCTCCTGCTGCTGCGCGGCCCCCTGCGCGTGGGCGTAGGCGCCGGTGTGCAGCTCGATCACCGGGGCCCCGAGGGCGGCGGCGGCCTCGACCTGCTTCAGGTCGGGGTCGATGAACAGCGAGGCGCGGATGCCGGCGGCGCTCATGCGCGCCACCGCCCGGGCGATGCGTGCGGACTGGCCGTGCGCATCCAGGCCCCCCTCGGTGGTGACTTCCGCGCGCCGCTCGGGCACGAAGCACACGTCCGCGGGCTGCGCCTTGAGCGCGATGCCGAGCATCTCCTCGGTGACCGCCATCTCCAGGTTCATGTGGGTCTTCAGCAGCGGGCGCAGCGTGGCGACGTCCTGGTCCTGGATGTGACGGCGGTCCTCGCGCAGGTGCAGCGTGATGCTGTCGGCGCCGGCCGCTTCGGCCATGAGGGCCGCGCGCACCGGGTCCGGGTGCGCCCCGCCGCGCGCCTGGCGCACGGTGGCCACGTGATCGATGTTGACCCCGAGGGCGATGGGTCTGCTCACGAGGCCGCCCGGCGCACCATCGAGCGCGCCACCGTGCGCGTGGCCAGGGGGCGCCCCTCAAGGCATGCGCCGAGGGCGGCCTTGAGCAGCTGGCGCGCGTCCTCGAGCGTGTGCGCGCGGCTGAAGTCCCCGGCGAGCAGCTCGATGAGCGACTCCCCCGCCAGTGCCCCGGCATCGGTGCGCTCGGCGGGCACCAGCCCCTGGGAGCTGCGGAAGACGTAGAACGCGCCGCGCTCGAGCGGGGCGCCCGAGTGCGCCTCGGTGGTGAGGTCCAGCCCGTAGCCGAGCACCTCCAGCAGGCGCATCTCGAAGCGCCGCAGCGAGGGCTCCAGGGCGGCGGGGCTGCGCAGGCCCTCGAGCGCCTCGTGGTAGTAGTCGAACAGCTGCGGCTGCGGATCGTGCCGGGTGGTGAGCTTCAGCAGCAGCTCGTTCAGGTAGAACCCGCTCATCAGGCACGCCGCCGGCAGCGCCGCGGCGGCAGGCGCTGCCGGCTCCGCGCCGGTGAGCGCCGGGGCTTCCCCACGCCCGGCCCAGGAGAACAGCAGCCTGCGGAAGGGCTGCAGCACCGGGGCGAGTTTCGCAGCCGGCCCGCGCACGCCGCGGGCGAAGAGGGTCAGCCGTCCGTGCTCGCGGGTGAGCACCTCCAGGATCCGGCTGGTGTCGCGCCAGGGGCGGTGGTGCAGCAGGTAGCCTAAGGCAAGTTCGGTGCGGCGCGGGTTTCCACTCATTCCAGGCCGAGTTCCTTCAGGGCGCGGGCGTTGTCGGCCCAGTTCTCGCGCACCTTCACCCACAAGGTGAGGTGCAGGCGCTGCCCCAGTATCTCATTGAGCGTGAGCCGTGCCGAGCGCCCCACCCGCTTGAGCCGCTCGCCCTTGGCGCCGATGACGATCGGCTTCTGGCCCTCGCGGTCGACCCAGATGCAGGCATCCACGGCCAGCTGGCCGTCCTCCTCGGCCAGCCGCTCGACCTCCACCGCGATGCCGTAGGGCACCTCCTGGTTGAGCTCGAGGGTGAGCTTCTCGCGGATCATCTCGCTGATGCGGAACTTCACGTCGCGGTCGGTGAGTTCCCCGTCCGGGAACAGCACCGGCGAGTGCGGCAGCTGCGCGGCGATGCTGCTGCGCAGGGCCTCGATGGCGTCCTTCTTCAGCGCCGACACCGGCACGATGGCGCGGAAGTCATAGCGCGTGCCGAGCTGCGCCAGGTACGGCAGCAGCTTCTCGCGCGGGTGCACCAGGTCGATCTTGTTCACCGCCACCACCGCCGGGCGCGCGGATCTGACGATGCGGTCGAGCACCAGTTCGTCCTCCTCGTACCAGCGCGGCGCCTCGACCACGAAGACCACCAGGTCCGCCTCCTCCAGCGCGGCGGCGGCGGTGCGGTTCATCGCCTTGTTGAGCGCGCGCCCGGCCTCCTTGTGCAGCCCCGGGGTGTCAACGAAGGCGATCTGCGCCTGGGCGTCGGTGTAGATGCCGAGGATGCGGTGGCGGGTGGTCTGCGGCCGCGGCGTGACGATGGAGAGCCGGTGACCCACCAGGGCGTTGAGCAGGGTCGACTTGCCCACGTTCGGGCGCCCGACCAGGGCGGCAAAGCCGGCGCGGAATGAGGCGGGATCGGGGCTGCTCAAGATCGGTCCGGTACCTTCTGCGTGTGAATCGCCGCGAGCATGCGCTCGGCGGCCTCCTGCTCGGCGCGGCGGCGGCTCGAGCCCTCCCCCTGCGTCGCAAGCTCAAGCCCGGGCACCTCGCAGCTCACCTTGAAGGTCTGCGCATGGTCCTCACCCTGCACGGCGAGCACCGCGTAACCGGGCAGGGCAAGACTGCGCGACTGCAGGTACTCCTGCAAGCGCGTCTTGGCGTCCTTGAGGGTGTGCGGGTCGGGCAGCTGCGCGATGCGCGCGGCGAACAGGCGCCTCACCACCGGCTGCACCGCGCCCAGGCCCTGGTCGAGGAAGATCGCCCCGCACACTGCCTCCAGGGCATCGGCGAGGATCGACTCGCGGCGGAAACCGCCGCTCTTGAGTTCCCCCGCCCCAAGCTGCAGGGCATCCCCCAGGCCGATCGAGAGGGCAATCTCGGCCAGGGGCGTGGCACTCACCAGCCGGGAGCGCAGGCGGCTCAGGTCCCCCTCGTCCGCGTGCGGGTAGGCGGCATACAGCGCCTGGGCGATGGCGAGGTTGATGACCGCATCGCCGAGGAACTCGAGCCGCTCGTTGTTCGGGCCGCTGGCGCTGCGGTGGGTGAGCGCGGCGCGGAACAGTGTGAGGTCGCGCGCCTCGTAGGACAGTTGCTCGCGCAGCCAGCGCGCGGGCCAGTCGGCGCCGGTCATGCGCGCCGCGCGCCGGCGGCGCAGCAGCCGGTGTGCGCTCGGCTAGTCAATGCCGCCCATCTTGACTACCTTGTCGAAGGTCACGTGCAGGGAGATGTTGGCGAACAGGGGCGCCTCGTCGTCGTAAGTCATCTCCGCCGTCCAAATGCCCCCGTCGCGCGTGATCTTCAGGTCCTTGGTGGTCGGGTAGTCGACCATGTCGATCTCGAAATGCTTGTCGATCGCGTTGCGTATGGACTCGGCTGTGCCGCCCCCGGCGCCACGCAGCTCACCGTGAACCTGATCCATCGCGCGCGTGACCTTCATGTAATTCAGGTACAGCGGCGCCAGGCGCACGCCGGCGTAGCCGACGATGGCGAACGGGGTGAGCAGGATGAGCCAGCCAATCGCAGTGACACCCAATTGCTTGTTACGCATCGGACGAACCCCAGGCAGCGCAGGTATACGCAGGTACAACAGGCTTACTTAATGTGGGCCCCGTGGCGGTGAGCCCCGTCACGGAATGACCGAGCCGATGCGCTTCCACTGCGGTCCGCCCGTGCGACCCAGGTCCCAGTTGAACCAGATCCGGGTCGCCTTGCCCACCAGGTTGGCCTCCGGCACGAACCCCCAGGAGCGCCCGTCGTCGCTGTTGTCCCGGTTGTCGCCCATCATCAGATAGTACCCCGCGGGCACCACCCCGTCATACGCCGGGACCCGCATGCTGCCCGGGGCGTCCTCCTCCCCGCACACGTAGCCGCGCACCGCGCGGCGATTGCACCCCGGCAGCACCGGCGAGCGGTCGATCCCCACCGGGCAGAACATGGCCTCGTGCTGGTGCTCGCCGAGCTTCTCGTGGGCGATCGCGAAGTTCACGTAGCAGCCGTCGCTGTAGCGCTCCGTGGCCAGCTGCGAGTCCAGCGGCTGGCCGTTCACCCAGACGTGGTTGTCGCGCACCTCCACGTGGTCCCCCGGCAGGCCCACCAGGCGCTTGATGAAGTTGGTGGACGGGTCCGGCGGCCAGCGGAACACCACCACGTCGCCGCGCTTGGGCTCCCCGATGTCGACGATCTTCCGGTTGATCACCGGCAGGCGCAGCCCGTAGGCGTACTTGTTGACGACGATGAAGTCCCCGTCGAGCAGCGTCGGCATCATCGAGTCCGAGGGGATGCGGAAAGGCTCGAAGATGAAGCTGCGCAGCACCAGCACGACCAGGGCGACCGGGAAGAAGCTGCGCGCGTAGTCGACGGTGCCCGGCTCCTGGACCTGCGCCGGGTCGCGCCCGGCGGCGCGCGCCGCGGCGTTGCGCCGCCGGCGCAGCCACCAGGCATCCACCGCCCAGACGATGCCGGTGATGACGGTGATGCCGAGCAGCACCGCCGAGAAGTCCAGGTGCTCGGCCACGAGCAGGCGCAGCACCGCGGCGATGACCAGCACCGGCAGCGCGGTGTACAGCAGCGTCATCAGCGTGCTGTCGCGCACCACCTGGGGACCGGAGTCCAGCGCGCGGCGCGGGCGCAGGAACCAGTCATCGACGATGCAGATCAGGGTCACCGGCAGGGCGAGCCAGGACAGGATGACGACGAGTGGCATCAGGGTCTGTAGCATGGAATCTCTCTACTTGTTGCGACCGATCTGCAGGACGGCGAGGAAGGCTTCCTGCGGGATCTCCACCGAGCCGACCTGCTTCATGCGCTTCTTGCCTTCCTTCTGCTTCTCGAGCAGCTTGCGCTTGCGGCTGATGTCACCGCCGTAGCACTTGGCCAGCACGTTCTTGCGCAGCGCCTTCACCGTCGCACGCGCAATCACCGCGCTGCCGATCGCCGCCTGCACCGCCACCTCGAACATCTGCCGCGGGATCAGTTCCTGCATCTTGTCGACCAGGTCGCGGCCGCGCTGGTAGGCACTGTCGCGGTGCACGATGATCGACAGCGCATCGACCGGCTCGCCGTTGATGAGGATGTCGAGCTTGACCAGGGGACCTGCGGCGAAGTGGCTGAATTCGTAGTCGAAGGAGGCATAACCGCGGCTGGAGGACTTCAGGCGGTCGAAGAAGTCGAGCACCACCTCCGCCAGCGGCAGCTCGTACTGCAGCGAGACCTGGGAGGCCAGGTACAGCATCTTCTTCTGCGTGCCGCGCTTGTCGTTGCACAGCTTCAGCACCGCGCCCACGTAGTCCGGTGGCACGAGGATGTTGGCGGTGATGATCGGTTCGCGGATCTCGTCGATCTGGTTGGTCGGGGGGAGCTTGGCCGGATTGTCGATGTACTCGAGCACCCCGTCCGCGCGCAGGATCTCGTAGACCACCGTCGGGGCGCTGGTGACGAGGGTGAGCTCGTACTCGCGCTCCAGGCGCTCCTGCACGATGTCCATGTGCAGCAGTCCGAGGAAGCCGCAGCGGAAGCCGAAGCCGAGGGCGGTGGAGACTTCCGGCTCGTAGTGCAAGGCGGAGTCATTCAGGCGCAGCTTTGCCAGCGCGTCGCGGAACTTCTCGTAGTCATCGGTGCTGGTCGGGAACAGGCCGGCAAATACGCGCGGCTGGATCTGCTTGAAGCCCGCCAGCGGGGCCGCCGCCGGGTTGCTCTCGAGCGTGATGGTGTCCCCGACCGGGGCGCCATCGATCTCCTTGATGCCCGCGACCACGAAGCCGACATCGCCGGCGGCCAGCTCCTGCTCGACGATCGCCTTGGGCGTGAAGCGCCCGAGGCGGTCGATCTGGTGGCTGCGGCCGGTGGAGAACACGCGCATCTTCTGGCCGGTCTTGAGCGTGCCGTTCATGACGCGCACCAGCGAGACCACGCCCACGTAGTTGTCGAACCAGGAGTCGATGATCAGCGCCTGCACCGGGGCCTCCGGGTCCCCCTTGGGCGCCGGGATCTTGTGGATCAGCGCCTCCAGCAGCTCCGCCACGCCCTGCCCGGTCTTGGCGCTCACCCGCACCGCATCGGTGGCATCGATGCCGATGATCTCCTCGATCTCCTTCTCCACCCGGTCCGCATCGGCCGAGGGCAGGTCGATCTTGTTGATGACCGGCAGCACCTCCAGGCCCTGCTCGATGGCGGTGTAGCAGTTGGCGACGCTCTGGGCCTCGACGCCCTGCGAGGCATCCACCACCAGCAGCGCCCCGTCGCAGGCGGCCAGCGAGCGGGAGACCTCGTAGGAGAAGTCCACGTGGCCCGGGGTGTCGATCATGTTCAGCTGGTAGCGCTGCCCGTCCCTGGGGCTGAGGTAGTACAGCGTGACGCTCTGCGCCTTGATGGTGATGCCGCGCTCGCGCTCAAGCGCCATCGAGTCGAGCACCTGGGCCTGCATTTCGCGGTCGGCAAGGCCGCCGCACAGCTGGATCAGGCGGTCTGCAAGGGTCGATTTGCCGTGGTCGACGTGGGCGATGATCGAGAAGTTACGTATATACCGCATGAAGCCCTAAACAACGGGAAAGGAGCGAAACGGCCGCGCCAGGGGTCAAGCGGCGGGCGGATTATAGGGAAGTTTGGGGGGATTTACGGCGGATCTGCGGGGAAACGCGCCCGCGGTGCGACCGGCCCCAGCAGCCGCTCGAGCTCGGCACGGTCGAGGCGGTGACGGCACACCACCGAGCCGTCCAGCAGGAGCACGGGCACGTCCAGGCCGTGCCGGCGCTTGAGCAGCGGATCAGAGTCAACATCGATCAGATCGATCGGGGGGAGCGGGCGGGTGCGCCCCAGGCGGGTAAGCTCGGCGAGCATCTCCTCGCACAGGCCGCAGTCGTGGCGCTGCACCAGGGACAGGCGCCCGGTGCTCACTAGCGCCCCCGGGCACCCAGCGGGGCCGGCCCCTCGGCCTTCACCTGGGTGGCGATGAACTGCACGGTCGCCGGCGGCACCTCGCCCACGGCGGTGACCTTGTGACCGTCGACCACGGTGGAGAAGGCGGAGCTGGAGCCGACCGTGGCGCTCTCGGCGACCTGGGAACCGGCCGGTGCACTTTGCTGGATCTCCACGAACACCGAGACCGAGGCGACCCCGTCGGTGAACACCAGGTGATCGACGGGGCCGGCGGAGCCGGGCAGCGTCTGCGCGGAGCGCACCGTCATGCGGAAGCCCGGCGGCAGGCGCATCGCCCCCCAGGCGAGCGTCCCGGCCGGCGGGGCGTGCAGCGGCGCACCGCTGTCGCGCACCCACTGGAAGCCATCCGTTGCCACCTCCGGCTTGAAGGCCGCATCGGCGATGTGGGCGGACAGGGTGAGATCAGCGAAGACGATCTGCTCGATGACGTGCCCGTGCGCATCGCACAGCTGCGTCTTCAGCGGCATCGCGGTCCGGTCATCGATCCACAGCCGGTAGCCGTAGCGGTACTCGTCCTTCGGGGTGACCGTGATCAGGTGCGTGTCGCGGCGGTTCAGCCGGGTGCGCGCGACTTCCTTGATGTCGTAGAAGCTGGCGGTCTGCTCACTCACGGCCGGGAAGCCCACCAGCGGCTCCTGCAGCGGGCGCTGCTCGACCACCACGGTGCGCTTGTCCGGCAGGTAGCACGCCAGCTGCGCCCCGGTGCGGATGAACTCGCGCCCCGAGCCATCCAGCGAGGCGAGGCGCTCGGAGACCACCCCGTCCTGGACGCGGTGGATGATGCGCAGCATCTCCACCTGGCCGCCGTGCCAGTGCGAGAAGGTGCCGTCGTAGTTGCGCATGGTGAGCGCCTGGTTCATGCGCTCGAGCCAGCGCGCCGGCTCATCGGCCAGCGCGGCGCCGCAGGCCAGACAGCCGACGGCGAGCGCGGCGAACGCCTGGCTACTGCGCATGGGCCTTGGCATCTTCTTTCAGTTCCTCGGTACCGGCGGCCGGCTCGCTGGTGATGAACGAGGACAAAAGGTTCCGCCGCGCCACCGGCGAGGAGACCATGCTGTGGGCGACCACGTAATTGGCAAGCTCGGTGCTGGGCACCACCATGGGGCGCACCGCTGGGGTGGGCGGCACCACGTAGCTGTCGGAGACCCTGGCCACCGGCAGCGCGGCGCGCGCGGACAGTGCGGCACCGGGCAATGGCGCCTGGGCGCGCAGCCACAGCACCGAGACGGCGGCCACGCCGGCGGCAAGGCCAGCCCCGGCGACCGGCTGCCACCAGCCCAGGCGCGCGCGGCGCGGCGCCGGCAGCGCCGCGGCGCCGCCGAGCTCAGGCTCGGCGCTGATGAGCGCATTGACGCGTCCGGCGAGCGGGGCGTTCAGGCGCACACCGCGTTCGGCGCGGATGACGGCACCGACCACCGCGTAGCGGCCCCAGCGCGCCTTGAGTGCCTCGTCGCGCGAGAGCCGTCGCGCCAGAAGCTCACACTCGGAGCTCGGCAGCTCGTCGTCGAACATCGCCGACAGCTGGCTATCCAGTTCCTCGTTCATCCCAGTTCCTCTGTGCGGCCCAGGCCGCCTTCAAAGACTTCACGCAACTGGCGGTCGATCGCCTCGCGGGCGCGGAAGATGCGCGAGCGCACCGTGCCCACCGGGCAGTCCATGGCGGCGGCGATCTCCTCGTAGGACAGTCCCTCCAGCTCGCGCAGCACGATCGCGGTGCGCAGGTCCTCGGGCAGCGCCTCGATGGCGGTGTTCACGATCGAGCGGATCTCGTCGGTGAGCACCAGCCCCTCGGGGGTCTCGGCGTCCTTCATGTGGCCCTGCATAGCGTTGGACTCGTCGGTGCTGTTGCGGTCGAGGTTGTATTCGATGGGACTGCGGTCGCGGGACACCACGGCGTTCTTGGCAGTGTTGATCGCTATACGGTACAGCCAGGTATAGAAGGCACTGTCGCCGCGGAAGCCGGGCAGTGCCCGGTAGGCCTTGATGAAGGCTTCCTGCGCAATGTCCTCTGCCTCGGCCGGGTTGCGCACGTAGCGCATGACCAGCTTGACCAGCTTGTGCTGATATTTGAGCACCAGCGCATCAAAGGCCCCCTTGTCCCCACGCTGCACGCGGCGGACGAGACTGAGATCACTCACATCAGCGCTCATGCGCGCCCTGACTTAAGCCAACGCCGCCGCGCCGTGAGCTCGATAGACTGTAAGCATTCGTAGAAGTTCATCGGCCGCAGTCGAAAAGGGGGTCCGGACACAATAGCGCCGAAGCGGCCCCTCAAGCGACATAAGTGCGGATGCGCGCGACCAGGCGCGCCAGGGCCGGGTCCGGCGGGACATCCCCGGCCAGCAAGTACCCCGCCAGCTGCGGGTCGGGCAGTTCCAGCAGGGCCTCGAAGCGGCTCTGGTCGGCCGCCGCCGCCTGCGGGTGCCCGGCGCGGGCGTAGCGCTCCAGGAGCACGTCCAGCTCCTTCATGCCGCGCCGGCAGCGCCACAGGATCCGCCCCGGCGCAGCACCCGCCTCCGCCGGCGGCGCCATCTAAAGCTGCCGCTCGACCATCAACTTCTTGATCTCGGCGATTGCGCGCGCCGGGTTCAGGTCCTTCGGGCACACGTCCGTGCAGTTCATGATCGTGTGGCAGCGGTACAAGCGGAAGGGGTCCTCCAGCTCATCCAGGCGCTCCCCGGTGGCCTCGTCGCGGCTGTCGATGATCCAGCGGTACGCGGCCAGCAGCGCCGCGGGGCCGAGGAAGCGGTCCGAGTTCCACCAGTAGCTCGGGCAGGCGGTCGAGCAGCAGGCGCACAGGATGCAGGCGGCCGGCCGGTCGATGCGCTCCTGCTCCTCCTTGCTCTGCAGGCGCTCGCGGTCGGGCGGCGCCGGCGTGCGCGTCTGCAGCCAGGGCTTCACGGCCGCGTACTGCGCGTAGAAGTTGGTGAGGTCCGGCACCAGGTCCTTCACCACCGGCATGTGCGGCAGCGGGTAGATCTTGATGTCCCCGGAGAGCTCCTTGAGTGCGGTGGTGCAGGCCAGGCGGTTCACGCCGTTGATGTTCATCGCGCACGAGCCGCAGATGCCCTCGCGGCAGGAGCGCCGGAAGGTGATGCTCGAATCCACGGTCGACTTCAGCGCGATCAGGGCATCGAGCACCATCGCCCCGCAGCTGGCGGTATCCAGGGCGAAGGTGTCCACGCGCGGGTTCTCGCCCGAGTCGGGGTTGAAGCGGTAGATGCGCACCTGGCGCACTTCGCGCGCCCCGGCCGGCGCCGGGTGGGTGATTCCCTTGGCGATGCGCGAGTTGGCGGGCAGGCGGAATTCAGCCATCGCTTCGTCCTTTAGTAAGTGCGCGCCTTGGGCGGGATGGACTCGACATCGCTCGTCAGCGTGTTCAGGTGCACCGGGCGGTAGTCAAAGCGCACCTTGCCGGGCCCCTCCACCCACACCAGCGTGTGCTTCATCCAGTTCGCATCGTCGCGCTGCGCGAAGTCCTCGCGCGCATGCGCACCGCGGCTCTCGGTGCGGTTGGCCGCCGAGTGGATGGTCGCGGTCGCCTGCAGCAGCAGGTTCTCGAGCTCCAGCGTCTCGATGAGATCGGTGTTCCACACCAGCGAGCGGTCCGTGATGCGCACGTCCTTGAAGGAATCAAACGTGGCACTGATGCGCTGGGTGCCCGCGGCGAGGCTCTCGCCGGTGCGGAACACGGCCGCATCCAGCTGCATCGCCTTCTGCATCTCCAGGCGGATCGCCGCCGTGCCGCGGGTGCCGTTCGCGTGGCGCAGCCGGTCGAGGCGCGCGACCGAGGCCGCCGCGGCATCGGCGGGCAGCGCCTGGTGCGGGCTGCCGGGCTTGATGAGCTGCGCGCAGCGCCGTGCCGCCTCGCGCCCGAAGATCACCAGGTCGAGCAGCGAGTTGCTGCCCAGGCGGTTCGCCCCGTGCACCGAGACGCAGGCCGCCTCGCCGACGGCCATGAGCCCGGGCACCACCGCGTCCGGGTCGCCGGCCTTGGGACAGACGACCTCGCCGTGCACGTTGCAGGGGATGCCGCCCATGTTGTAGTGCACCGTCGGCTGCACCGGGATCGGCTCCTTGGTGACGTCGACGCCGGCGAAGATGCGCGCGGTCTCGGCGATGCCCGGCAGGCGCTCGTGGATCACGGCCGGCCCCAGGTGCTCCAGGTGCAGGTCGATGTGGTCGCGCTCGGCGCCCACGCCGCGGCCCTCGCGGATCTCCACGGTCATGGCGCGGCTGACCACGTCGCGCGAGGCCAGGTCCTTGGCATTGGGCGCGTAGCGCTCCATGAAGCGCTCGCCCTTGGAGTTGGTGAGGTAGCCGCCCTCCCCGCGCGCCCCTTCCGTGATCAGGCACCCGGCCCCGTAGATGCCGGTGGGATGGAACTGCACGAACTCCATGTCCTGCAGCGGCAGCCCCGCGCGCAGCACCATGGCATTGCCGTCCCCGGTGCACGAGTGCGCCGAGGTGCAGGAGAAATAGGTTCGCCCGTAACCGCCGGTGGCGAGGATCGTCGTGTGCGCCCGGAAGCGGTGCAGCTTGCCCTCCGCCAGATCCAGCGCCAGCACGCCGCGGCACACCCCGTCCTCCATGATCAGGTCGATCGCGAAGTACTCGATGAAGAAGGTCGCCGCGTGCCGCACTGACTGCTGGTAGAGCGTGTGCAGCATCGCATGGCCGGTGCGGTCGGCCGCCGCACAGGTGCGCTGCGCGATGCCCTTGCCGAAGTGCGTGGTCATGCCGCCGAAGGGCCGCTGGTAGATGCGCCCGTCCTCGGTGCGCGAGAACGGCACACCGTAGTGCTCCAGCTCGATGACCGCCGCCGGTGCCTCCTTGCACATCAGCTCGATCGCATCCTGGTCACCCAGCCAGTCCGAACCCTTCACGGTGTCGTACATGTGCCAGCGCCAGTCATCCTCGCCCATGTTGCCGAGAGCTGCGGAAATGCCGCCCTGGGCGGCGACCGTGTGACTGCGCGTGGGGAACAGCTTGGTGATGCAGGCGGTCGACAGCCCGCTCTCGGCCAGTCCCAGCGTGGCGCGCAGGCCCGCACCGCCGGCCCCCACGACGATGACATCGTAGCTGTGGTCGATGAACTGGTAGCCGCTCATGCGAGCCTGCCGAAGGCCACCTTGAGGATGGCGAACACCCCGGCGGCGGCCAGGAACGCGTGCGCGAAGCCCACCAGCACCAGCCAGAGCGTGCGCGCGCCGTTGCCGTGCACGTAGTCCTCGATGACCACCTGCACCCCGAGGCGCGAGTGCCAGGTCGCCGTCAGCACCAGCAGGATCAGCAGCAGCGCCGTGAGGCCCTGGCCCATCCACGCGGTGACGGTCGCATGATCGAGCGCGGGCAGGCACAGCAGCGAGACGACGAACCAGATCGACAGTGGCACCAGCGCGATCGAGGTCAGCCGCTGCAGCCACCAGTGGTGGACGCCGGACTTGGCCGATCCCAGCCCGATCACCTGGCGCAGCGGGGACTTCAGGCTCATCGCGGAGACCCGCCGCGCCACAGCCAGTACGCCACGAGCAGCGCGAGCACCAGGCTCAGCGCGCCGACCAGCCAGGCGCTCTTCTGCGAGGTGCTGCGCTCCATGCCCCGGGCCGTGTCCCAGACCAGGTGGCGGATGCCGGCGACCAGGTGGTAGCAGAACGCGAGCACCATCGCGGCGAGGAACAGCCTCAGCAGCGGCGTGCACAGCAGCGCCTGGGCCTGCGCCTGGGCGCGCGCGCCAGAAGCCACGCCGAGCAGCCAGTAGGTGAGCGCCACCAGCCCGACCGAGAGGGCGAGCCCGGTGATGCGGTTCAGGATCGATGACACCAGGGTGTACCTGAACTTGTACACCGACAGGTGAGGCGATAGGGGACGACTCGGCATAGACTTCTAAAAATCGATGCAGCGGCCGTTCTTTTCCCAGTCGCCGTAGCGGGTGGGCTCGGCCCCGGCAGGACCGCCGATCTCACGCACGGGGGCCGCCACCGGTGCTGCCGCCCCGGGGGCTGCAGAGTCAGCAACGGGGACGGGGGAAGGCGGCGGCGGGCTCTTGCGATGGCTCATCTGCATACCCATTGAGTCTGCCAGAATTCGGCGCAAGCGGCCACGCATGGTTACCGGGAGGACATGGACAAGTCGATGAATGACTCGTTGAAATCAGCCGCGCTTGACTCCCTGGGCGTGCTGCAGGCACGCGGCGCCGACGTCGTGCCGTTCCTGCAGGGACAGCTGTCCAACGATATCGCGCAGCTCTCCGCCAGCCGCTCGCTGCTGGCCGGTTACCACAGCCCCCAGGGGCGAACCATCGCGCTGCTGCGCCTGATCGAGAATGCCCCGGGAGAGCTGCTGGCGATCCTGCCCCGGGAACTGCTCGCTCCCGTGGCGGCGCGCCTGGGCAAGTTCATCCTGCGCTCCAAGGTGCGGCTGAGCGATGAGTCCGCAGCGTGGTCAGTGCACGGACTGATCGGCGTGCCGCCGGCCGCAGGACCTGCGGCGCTGCCGCTGCCCGCGAGCGTAAACGCGGTCACGCGCAGCGGCGCGGCGCTGCTGGTGCGCACCGGCGCCGAGCCGGCGCGCACGCTCCTAGTGCAGCCGCGCGCCGCGGACCCGGTGCTGGCCGGCGTGCCCAGCGCGGATGAGGCGGCGTGGCATGCCGCCGCCATCGCCGCCGCCGAGCCGCAGGTGTTCGCCGCGACCTCCGGGGAGTTCGTGGCGCAGATGCTGAACCTGGACGTGCTCGGCGCGATCGCCTTCGACAAGGGGTGCTACACGGGGCAGGAAGTGATCGCGCGCGCCCACTACCGCGGACGCGTCAAGCGCCGCCTGCAGCGCTTCGTCACCGCCGCACCGGGGATGCTGCACCCCGGCGCGGGGGGCGAGTTGTCCGACGGGCGCAGCGTGCAGGTGGTGGATGCGGTCCAGCTCGCCGATGGACGCTGCGAGTTTCTGGGCGTGACCGGCGTGGCGGCCGGCGGGGCCGACGCTGCCGCCGCCCCGCAACCGGGCGCGGCGCGCATCGAGGCGCAGCCGCTGCCGATGCCCTACGCGCTGCCGCCCTAGGCTAGCGCGCGCCGCGCGCCCCATAGCCCACCGCTGCCCGGCAGCATCAGGCCCGATCCTGATCAGCGCCCGGTGAAGCTGCGGTTCCGGAGTGCAGCGCCTGCCGCGCATCGCTGCAACGCCGCGCGGCGCAAGCCGCAAGGCCGCCGGCGCGCGCTGCGCGCGGGAACTACACCGCCAGCATTGCGCCGCGCACCTGCGGGTTCAGATGGCTTCCGGGCGCATGTGCGGAAACAGGATGACGTCGCGGATCGAGGGCGAGTCGGTGAAGAACATGACCAGGCGGTCGATACCGACCCCCAGGCCTGCGGTCGGGGGCATGCCGTACTCGAGCGCGCGCACGTAGTCGGCGTCATAGAACATCGCCTCCTCGTCGCCCTTGTCCTTGCGTGCCACTTGCGCACGGAAGCGCGCCGCCTGGTCCTCCGGGTCATTCAGCTCCGAGAAGCCGTTGGCGATCTCGCGCCCGCCGATGAAGAACTCGAAGCGATCGGCGACGAAGGGGTCCTGATCGTTCGGGCGCGACAGCGGCGAGACTTCCGCGGGGTAGGCGTAGACGAAGGTCGGGTCGATGAGCGTGCTCTCGGCGGTCTTCTCGAAGATCTCGATCTGCAGCTTGCCCGGCCCGTCCTGGGCATCGGCCTTGATGCCCAGCAGCTCGCAGCGCTTGCGCAGGTAGGTGAGGTCGCGCAGCGACAGCGGGTCGATCCCCGGGTTGTTGTCGATGATGGCCTGCTCGACCGTCACGCGGCGGAAGGGCCTCGCCAGATCGAAGGCGCGCCCCTGGTAGCTGATCTGCTGGGTGCCGTGCAGGGTGTCGGCCAGGCCGCGCGTCGCCTTCTCGATCCAGTCCATCAGGTCGCGGTAGTCCGCGTACGCCAGGTACAGCTCGAGCATCGTGAACTCGGGGTTGTGCTGCGTCGAGAGCCCCTCGTTGCGGAAATTGCGGTTGATCTCATAGACCCGCTCCAGGCCGCCGACGATCAGGCGCTTCAGGTACAGCTCCGGGGCGATGCGCAGGTACATGTCCAGGTCGAGCGCGTTGTGGTGCGTGCGGAACGGGCGTGCCGTGGCCCCGCCCGGGATCGGCTGCATCATCGGGGTCTCGACCTCGAGAAAGTCCAGCGCGTCGAGGAAGTCGCGCAGGTAGCCGATGATCTGCGTGCGCGCGCGGAAGACCTTGCGGCTGTGCTCGCTCACGATCAGGTCCACGTAGCGGCGGCGGTAGCGCGTCTCGGTGTCGGCCAGCCCGTGCCACTTGTCCGGCAGCGGCCGCAGTGATTTCACCAGCAGCTGCAGCGAATCGGCGCGCACCGAGAGCTCGCCGGTCTTGGTGCGGAACAGCACCCCGCCGGCACCGATGATGTCGCCGACGTCCCAGCCCCTGAAGGCCTCGTAGACCGTGCCCAGTGCCCCGGCCTGCAGGAACAGCTGCACCTGCCCGGTGCGGTCGGCGATCTTCACAAAGCTCGCCTTGCCCATGAGGCGCTTGAACATCATGCGCCCGCCGACCTTGACGCGCGTCGGGTTCGCCTCGAGCCACTCGGCGGACTTCTCGCCGTAGGCATCGTGCAGCTGCCCGGCGAGCGCATCGCGGCGGAAGTCGTTGGGAAAGGCGATGCCGGAGCTGCGCAGCTCGGCAAGCTTTGCGCGCCGTTCGGCGACCAGCTTGTTCTCGTCCGCGCCCTCATCGCCGCCGCTGCTGTTCTTGTCTGTCATGTCTATACGCCCGCCTTGAGCGATGCCTCCAAAAACTGGTCCAGCGCGCCGTCGAGGACCGCGCCGGTGTTGCCGACCTCGACCCCGGTGCGCAGGTCCTTGATACGGGACTGGTCGAGCACGTAGGAGCGGATCTGGTGCCCCCAGCTTACGTCGGACTTGGAGTCCTCGAGCACCTTGGAGGCCGCATTGCGCTTGTTGACCTCCAGCTCGTAGAGCTTCGCCTTGAGCATCTTCATGGCGGTGGAGCGGTTCTTGTGCTGGCTGCGCTCGTTCTGGCAGGCCACCACGATGCCACTGGGGATGTGGGTGATGCGCACCGCGGACTCGGTCTTGTTCACGTGCTGGCCGCCGGCGCCGGAGGAGCGGTAGACGTCGGTGCGCAGGTCCGCCGGGTTGATCTCGATGGCGATGTCGTCATCGACCTCGGGGGAGACGAACACCGAGGCGAAGGAGGTGTGGCGGCGGTTGCCGGAGTCGAACGGGGACTTGCGCACCAGGCGGTGCACGCCGATCTCGGTGCGCAGCCAGCCGTAGGCGTACTCGCCCTTGATCTCGATCGTGGCGCTCTTCATGCCGGCGACCTCGCCGGGCTGCGCGTCGATCACCTCGGCGCTGAAGCCGCGCGAGGCGGCCCAGCGCAGGTACATGCGCAGGAGCATCTGCGCCCAGTCCTGGGCCTCGGTGCCACCGGCGCCGGCCTGGATGTCGAGGAAGGCGTTGTGCGCGTCCATCTCGCCGTGGAACATGCGCTTGAGTTCCAGGTGGCGCACGTCCGCCTCCAGGCGCTGCGCATCCGCCTCGATGTCGCGCGCGGCGGCCTCGTCGTTCTCGCCCTCGGCGAGGGCCAGCAGTTCCGCCGCATCGCTGATGCCCTTGGTCGTGCGATCGATCTCGCCGACCTCGCCGCTCAGGCGGGCGCGTTCGCGGCCGAGCTCCTGGGCGCGCGCCGGGTCCTGCCACACGTGCGGGTCCTCGAGCTCGCGGCCGACCTCCTCCAGGCGCTCCTGCTTGCTGTCGTACTCAAAGAAACCCCCGAAGGGAGGCGATACGCTCCCCGAGGTCTTTGAGCTGGCGCTTGAGCTGGTTGACTTCCATGACGGTATTTCCGAGAGCGAGCGCGGCGGGGCGCTAAAACGGCCCCGGATGCTATCACCGCAGCTTGACCTTTAGCGAGCCGCGGGCACCAGGTGATCGATCAGCAGCTGCAGGCGCCGCTCGCCCTGGTACTCGTTCACGTCCAGCCGGTAGACCAGATGCGCAAGCCCGGCCGGCACCACGAACGGCGCCCCCTCCTCCACGTGATTGAAGGCGATCGCATCGAAGGTGCGGCCGCTGTCGGGCACCTCGACCCACATCTTCAGGTGGCGCGCGCCGATGACCCGCGCGCTCCTGATGCTGAACAGCCCGTCGAAGGTCGGCTCGGGGAATGCCTGCCCCCAGGGGCCACCGGCACGCAGCGCGTGCGCGGTCTCCAGCGCGATCTCCCCCGCGGCGAGCTCGCCGTCGGTCTCGATGGTGTCCGTCGGCGGCGCGTGCGCCAGCCAGCGCGCCACTTCCGCATCGAAGGCGCGCGCGAACGGGTCCAGCTGCGCGCGCTCGAGCGTGAGGCCGGCGGCCATGGCGTGGCCACCGAAACGGCTGATCAGCTGCGGATGGCGCGTGGCGATGGCCTCCAGCACGTCGCGGATGTGCACCCCGGGCACCGAGCGCGCCGAGCCGCGCAGCGTCACCGCATCCGCCAGCGCGAAGGCAATGACCGGCCGGCGCAGGCGCTCCTTGATGCGGCTGGCCACCAGGCCCACGACCCCCTGATGCCAGCCCTCCTCAAAGAGCACCACGCCGCTGCGCTCGAGGGTGCCGGGCTTCGGGTTCGACAGTACGCGCACCGCGGCCTGGGCGTCCTGCTGCATCTTCGCCTCGATACTGCGGCGCTCCTGGTTCAGCTCGTCCAGCCGCGCGGCCAGGCGCTGCGCCTCCCGGGCATCGTCGGTCAGCAGGCAGCGGATGCCGATACTCATGTCATCGATGCGGCCGGCGGCGTTCAGGCGCGGCGCGGCCCCGAAGGCCAGATCCGCCGCCGTGAGGTTCTCCATCGAGCGGGCCGCCAGCTCCAGCAACGCGCGGATCCCGGGCACGCAACGCCCGGCGCGGATGCGCTGGAGGCCCTGAGAGACCAGCACGCGGTTGTTCGCATCCAGCGGCACCACGTCGGCCACGGTACCCAGGGCCACCAGGTCCAGCAGCTGTGCGACCGCGCCGGCGGATGCCGGCGTGAGGCCGGCCTCGTCCAGGCGCCGCCTGAGCGCGGCCATGACGTAGAAGGCCACGCCGACGCCTGCCAGGCTGCGGCTGCCGAAGCGGCTGCCGGCCAGGTTCGGGTTGACGATCACGTTGGCCTCGGGCAGCTGCGGCCCCGGCAGATGATGGTCGGTGATCAGCACGTCGATGCCACGCGCGCGCGCGGCCGCCACCCCGGCATGGCTCGAGACGCCGTTGTCCACCGTGACGATGAGTGTGGGCGAGCGCTGGGCGCTCAGGGCCACGATCTCCGGGGTCAGGCCGTAGCCGAACTCGAAGCGGTTCGGCACCAGGAAGTCCACGTCCGCAAAGCCGAAGCCGCGCAGCGCGCGCACCATGAGCGCGCTGCTGGTGGCCCCGTCGGCATCGAAGTCACCGATGACCGTCACCCGCCCGCTGCGATGGCGCATGAGCAGCGCGACCGCCTCGGGCAGCCCCTCCAGCGTGCCCACCGGCAGCAGCCGCTCCAGGGAAGTGTCCAGTTCCTGCGCGCTGCGCACGCCGCGCGCCGCGTAGACCCGCCCGAGCACCGGGTGCAGCGGGTGCGCGAAGGCAGGCTCACCCTCCCCGGGCGCGCGGCGCACGATGCGCAGGCTCACGCGAGCCCCGCGAGGCCGGCACCGGCGCGGCGCCAGAACTTCAGCTGGCTGCGGCGCTGCAGGGTGAGGCAGCGGTCGTTGGCCACCAGGCGCAGCAGGCCGATACGGCCGGCGCGCAGCGCGGCCACGGCCGGGTACAGGTAGCGCGCATCCAGCTCACCGAGCGCCGCGCCGAAGCCTTCCGTTGAGTCCTTGAGCAAGTTCCCCGCCTCCGCCACCAGCACGGCGCGCCCGCCGGCAGCGCTGCCGAGCACGCCGTCGATATCCGCCGGCGGCGCCTGGCAGCTCAGCCCGCAAATGTGCCACAGACCGCGCACGTACGCGTCCTGGGCAAAGGCACCAGGTCCGGCGTGGATCGTGGCGGTGGCCGGCAGCGCGCTGGTGCCCAGCGCGCCCCACGGCCACAACGCGGTCACCGGGAGGCGGCGCGCCTGGTTCCAGGGCAGCGCGTGCAGCCACATCTCCGTCTCCGTCCAGGTGCGGCGCAGCCCGGCCGCAGCCGGACCGCGCGGCAGTGCCTCGTTCACCGCAGCGCCCGCGAAGCGGGCCGGTTCCTGGGTGGCCACCGCTGCCACGCCCGGGGTGAGCAGCAGCAGTTCACGCGGTGATGCCGGGGTCAGCGAGAAGCCTGAGCCGGCGAAGGCGCGCGCGAAATCCTGCGCCAGCCGCGCGAGTTCCTCGTCCTGCAGGTACAGCAGTCCCGCGGCGGCCAGATGCACGCGTGCGAGTCCCGCGCTCAAGTGCACCGGGACGGCGAGCCACATCGTCTCCGGCGTGGCCGCCAGCTGCGGGTGCAGCGCGGCAGCGATCCGCGCCGGGGCGATGCCGGCCAGATCCGCCCGTCCCACCCAGGCGGCCAGCCACGCGCGCCAGCCGTGCGCGAGCGGCTCGCGCGCGCCCCAGCGCGTGAAGCACGCAAGCCCGGCCCCGGCGCGCGGCGCAAGCGCCAGGGCAGCGGCGGCCGGATCCGCGGGCAGGTAGAGATCGGGGACGACGATGACGAGTTCGCGCACGGGCGCTATCGTACCTGCCGTGAAGTTCACCCTCGACAGCGCACCGGGCGTCCACCTGATCAAGGGCTACTCGCCGGCCGGGATCCGCATCGGCGACCAGCTGCTCACGCGCAGCTGCATCGTGACCGCCGCGCGGCTGCTCAGCGACTTCGCGCCGGAAAGTTTTGCGGAATTCGGGCCCGCGCATCTGCCGGTGCTGTTCGAGCTGTCCCCGGAGCTGGTCATCCTGGGCACCGGACCTGCGCAGCACTTTGCCCCCGCGGCGGTGCGCGCGGCATTTGCCGGCCGCGGCATCGGGCTCGAGGCGATGGAACTCGGTGCGGCATGCCGCACGTACAACGTTCTGGTTCAGGAGGAGCGGCGGGTCGCCGCGGCGCTGTTTCTGCGTTAGCCCGGGAGCGCGGGGCGGAAGGTCACCGGCAGAAGACACAGAGGGAGGGTCAACCAACCAAACAATCATTCGAAGCTGACAGACTCGAACAACTGCACTGTTTTTCTTATTCGAGGGTTTTTGTTGCTTTTGTTTCGACTCCCTCGTCCCTGTGTCTTCTGCCGGTCGCCCTCCTTCTCGCCTGTCGTTGATAGGAGACAGGGGAACGCATGTTAAGCGCGTTGCAGAAGAACGCGCAAGCGCACTGAACTCCAAGGATTTTCGCTTTCCGAACGCGCCATCCACCCCGGCCTGGCCTGACCGAAAAGAGCTTGTTTTTCAGCGTTTTTTGCGCGCCAGGGCGTCAAGGCACCGCTTATACGGATATTTTTATCTAAAATTATCAATTAATTACGACAGATATATGATGTCATGTCGATATTTAGTTCCATCGTTTCGCGCAAAATCAGCGCCACTTCACGCGGTGCCCCCGAGCAGCGGCACGAAGGCCACCGGGCCCAGGGACTCGCGCTCCACGCGCTGCTCGCGCCGCGTGAAGCGCACCAGTTCCTGCTTGCCCTCCGGCCCGATCGGCACCAAGAGGCGCCCCCCGACCTTCAGCTGCTTGATGAGTGCCTCGGGGACGGTGAGCGGTGCGGCCGCGACCAGGATGCCGTCGTAGGGCGCGTGTGCCTTCCAGCCCAGCGAGCCGTCGCCGTGGCGGAAGCGCACGTTGCGGATACCGAGTTCCTTCAGGCGCTGCCGGGCGCGCGCCGACAGCGGCTCGATGCGCTCGATGGTGTTGACGTGCGCCACCAGGGGGGCGAGCACGGCGGTCTGGTAACCGCACCCGGTGCCGACCTCCAGCACGTTGCTCACCTCCCCGCCCTCCAGCAGCGCCTCGGTCATGCGCGCGACGATGTAGGGCTGGGAGATGGTCTGCCCGAAGCCGATCGGCAGCGCGGTGTCCTCGTAGGCGCGGCTGCCCAGGGCCTCGTCGACGAAGATGTGCCGCGGCACGTTGCGCACCCGCTCGAGGACCGCCGCGTTGGTGATGCCCTGCTCGCGCAGGCGCTGCACCAGGCGGTCGCGCGTGCGCGCGGAGGTCATGCCGATCCCGGCCAGGCGCACGTCAGCCATCGATGCCCTCCAGCCACTGGGCGAGCACGGGCACGGCCGCGTGGCGCGTGAGGTCGACCTGCAGCGGGGTCACCGAGACGAAGCCCTGCGCCACGGTGTCGAAGTCGGTACCGGGACTTGCATCCTGCTCCGCGCCCGCCGGGCCGACCCAGTACACCGGGCGACCGCGCGGATCCTGCGCCTGCATCACCGCGGCGGAGCGGTGGCGGAAGCCCAGGCGGCTGGCGCGGAAGCCGCGCTGCAGGTTCACGGGCAGGTCCGGCACGTTCACGTTGAGGATGAAGCCCTGTCCGAGTGGCTTCGTCAGCAGCTGCGCGACCAACAGCCGCGCCACCTCGGCGGCGGCGGCGAAGTTGCCCCCGCCGGCCCCGCTGGTGCACAGCGACACTGCGATGGTCGGCAAGCCGAGGAAGCGTCCCTCGACCGCGGCGGCGACGGTGCCCGAGTACAGCACGTCATCGCCCAGGTTCGGTCCGTCGTTGACTCCGGAGACGACCATGTCGTGCTCGTAGTCGAACAGTCCCGAGATCGCCAGGTGCACGCAGTCGGTGGGCGTGCCCGGCACGAAGTACACCCCGGGCTCTGCCTCGAACACGCGCAGGGGCACGTCCAGGGTGAGGGAATTGCTGGCACCGCTCTTGTTGCGGTCCGGGGCGACGACGGTCACCGGCGCCAGGGTCGAAAGTGCCTCGCGCAACCGGCGGATGCCCTCGGCGCGATAGCCGTCGTCGTTGCTGACCAGGATCTTCACGTGGCGGGGCTGTGGATGCTGCCAAAAAGTGCGCGTGACTATACTGGGTCCCGGGCACCACGAGTAGAATCATGCGCTTGCCACCGTGGTCAGGACCCAGACCCGCTCTGCGACCGGCGCGCAGTGTAGTTTACCGCAGCACCTGCGAGTCCAACTCTGCGCGCCTGACCACCGCGCCGCATCCGCCGTCGAACAAACCCATGCACGTGCACCGCAAACCTGCGCAGCCAGGGTATCGATGGCGTAGCGTGCAGTGATGCGCTGCAGATCGGCACATCCCGCGCGCGATCCGAAGCGCAGCACCACCTGAGCACACGGTGCGCCGCAAGAGCTGCTGACACGGCCCCGCACGCCAGGAAGCGGCCCGCGTTGCGCGCCTGGCGCTTCAACAGCTGTCGCAATGTGATGGCCGTCGCACCATGGAAGGCAGGTGAGTCACCCCAACCTGACAACCGTGTTAAAAACGCGCAGTTGCACCAAGAATCATCGCCTTTTAGGGTCGGGCACTTGCGCTACACCGAGCTTCAGATCAGCAGCGAACTCCTTGATCAGCCGCAATCCACCGGCGAAGCCAGGAAGATCTTCATCTGCTCGACCCCGCGCAGCGGCAGCTATTTTCTGTGCCGCCAGATGATCAATGCCGGCCTGGGCGTGCCGCACGAGTACTTCAATCCCATCGTCATGGCGCAGATGGCGCCGCGCCTTGGTCTGCAAAGCGACATCCAGGGACTTACCTGGTGGCCCCGGGGCTGGAAGGATCGTCTCTTGCTGCGCCGCCGGCGAGCACCGGCGGCGGAACTGGCGTTCCTGCGCAAGTACGTGAGCATCCTGCTGGCGCGGCGCTGCCAGGGCGGCGTCTTCGCCGCCAAGGTCCATTTCCGGGATTTCCGCCGGACGCTCAACAATCCGATCGGCGACGCCCTGCTCGAGAACGCCCTGTTCATCCAGCTGCACCGCGAGGACATCCTGCAACAGGCGGTGTCGGAACACTTCGGCCAGTTGACGGGCCGCTGGGGAATCGACGACTCGGTCACCACGCCGCCGGCCGCAAACCCCAACTTCTTCGATCCCGATGCGGTCGACCGGGCGCTGAATGACCTGGCGGATCAGGATCGGGGTTGGCGCGTGTTCTTCGCCAGACGCGGCGTCATCCCGCTGTCGATCTCGTACGAGCGGTTGGTCGAGGACCCTGCGACCTTTCTCGACACGATCGCCCGGCGCATTGGCATCGATCCGGCGACGCTGCGGCGCGGCTACGGTGAGAGCGCGGCCGCCAGGCGGGCCGACCCGGCCTTGCCGAGCAAGGACGAGGTGGTCCGCCATTACCTGACGGCAGTAGCCAGCCTGCGCTCCGGCACCAGCTCGAGCTGAAATTTGCACCGCGTTCCTGGAGCGCCGACCGGCAGTCGCGCAAGAAGTAGTATGTCCCGCGTCACTTACATTCTGCAATACGCATTACATTCTGAAACAAACGGGAGTCGACGACGGTCTGGAGTTGGGCAGTAGGGAAAGAAATGCCATGGAACTGATCAGCGTCATCATGCCGACCTATAACGCGGCCCCGTGGGTTACCGAGACCATCGATAACCTGGCAGCCCAGACCTACCCGCATCTGGAGCTCATCGTCGCGGATGACGGTTCGCAGGATGACACGGTCGCCGTGGTGCGCCGGAAACTGGCGAGGAGCTTCAAAAAGCCGTGGCGCATTATCGAGCTCGGCAACAACCGCGGCCCGAGTGCGGCGCGCAATCTGGCGCTGGCAGCGGCCCAGGGCACGTGGATCCAGTACCTCGACAGCGACGATTTCATCGCGCCCTCAAAGTTGGAAGTGCAGGCGGCACGCTGCGCGCGCGCTGCCGCGGACGTGTCCGCGGTCTATTCGCCCTGGAGCCAGTGCCACATCGATGAGGGCCGCGTGACGCTGGTGGGCCAGACGGTCGCGCCCGACATGCAAGGGCGCGCACCGATCATGTGCCTGGTCGGACATCATCGCGTGCTGCAATCGGCCGGGCTCGCGCGCCGCTCCGCGCTCGAGCAGATCGGCGGCTGGGATGAGGGCCTGCGATTCTGGGAGTGCGAAGAGGTGACCTTCCGACTCGCCAAAGCCGGTCGCCTGGAGTGCGTGCCCTCGGCAGCGCCGCTTTATCTGTGGCGACAGCATCGCGACCAGCCCTATATCGGCGATGCCGAGGCCCGCTACCAGACGATACCCGTCGCCATGGGCTGGATCGATCTGATACTGAAATGCCTCGACTACCAGTCACTGGATGCGGCGGGCTTGTCGGTGCGGGATCGCCAGGAGATCCTGGAATCCAGCTCCTTCTGGGCCCGGGAACTGTTCCGCGTGGACCGCTGCGCATTTCGCAGATTTCTCGACAAGGCCCGCACACTCGACCCGGATCTCGCGCCGACTTCTCCGGCCCTGCTTGCGCCCCTCTCCCGCCACATCGGCTACGAGTCAGCGGAGGTGCTTGCCGAGCTCGGCCGCGCCCCGAAGATGGTCCTGGGCAAGCTTCTGCGCGGCCTGCGCCTCCGGTAGCCGCAGGCACGCGGACTTCACCCCGGTTCGCGCAGGGCCTGGGTCCGCCGCCGCCGCCGCCACGCTGCCGGGTGCGCCCAGGCGCGCCGCAGAATGGCATCCAGGGTGCGGTCGCAGGTGAAACGCTCGCCGAACACGCGCTGCACGACGAAGGGTTCGTCCGCGCACACCCCGTTGGTGTCGAAGAACAATCCCAGGTCCGCGTGCCGCTCACGCAGCCGCGCAAGCCAGGCCCGGTCCAGCCCGCCGCCGGAATAGGGAAAGGCAAAGGGAACGCTCGGCTGACCGGTGATCGCGCGCACGATGCGGCAGGATTCGACGATTTCACGCTCCGCATCGGCCTGCGAAAGCTCCTGGAGCCGGCGATGGCTCAAGCTGTGCGCGCCGATCGTAAAGCCGTCCGCGTGTAACTGGCGCAGCTGCGCACTCGTGAGGTAGGGCTTGGCCTGCTCAAGGTAACCGGCAGCATCGATGCCCAGGCGTGCGAGCAGGGTCTGGGCCAGCGGCTCCTCGCTCGCGGGCAGCTGCAACAACCAGTGCAGCAGCGGCAACAGCCTCGGGTCCAGGTGCGGGTCAAGCTCGGCCAGTCCGAAGGCACGCGTGGGGGTCGGCTGCGACAGCAAGGCGCCCGGCTGCGGTTGCAACCGCGCGCCGAGTCCGAGCTCGGCCACGACCGCTGCGACCTGGGCGAATGGCATGCGCAGGAGCGCCCCGATACACAGCGATGCCGCGCTCTCCCGGAACAGCGCGCGATTGTCGATCAGATCGGTCACCACGAAGAACACGCAGCTGAGGCCGCGCCGCCGCAGCAGTGGTGCGACCACGGTTGCGCACTCGGCGAAGCCGTCGTCAAAGGTGAGGATGACAGCATTGCCGCGGGGCCGGATCGGTGCGGCGCGCCGCCGGGCGAGCTGCGGGTAATCCACGAATTCGAAATGACGCCCCAGATAGTCCAGGTCCGACTCGAACGCAGCGGTGTCCAGGAACCGGTAGTGCTGGATGTGGGGGACGGCAGCGTCTGCGACCACGTGGTAGCACACCCCCACCTCGCTCTTCGGCGCCAGCCTGCGCCACAGAGCCAGCGGTGCGGCGTGGAGGATCCGGTGTGCGGCTCCCCGCGCGGCCTGACGCGCCCCGCGCGCGAGGGACATCATGTCTGGTGCATCTCGAAGATCCGGTTCGCCTCCACCTGAAACCTTCCGCAGGTTCGCCCGTGATCACCCCGACACCAGGTCTTTCAGGGACTTAAGTCACTTGTCCTGACTATACTGCAAGCCAGGCCCGTTTGGAGGTGAGGTCAGGCGTGGTGCCCCTGCCGGATGAGGATGAGGCGGATGCCGGCAGCGAGGATGCCCGGCTGTTCCGCGAGGCGGTGCGCGGAGTCAAGCCGTTGGGATCGCGGCCGCCGCCGCAGCGCGCACCGAAGGCGCGGCCGCGGGCGCGCTTCACGCGCGCCGACCGCATGGCAGTCCTGAAGGAGAGTCTGGAGGCTCCGGGGGCGGATGCGGAAGTCGGCTCGGGCGAGGAACTGGCCTTCCGCCGCCCTGAGATCCAGGTGTCGGTGATGCGCCGCCTGCGCCGCGGGGAGTACCGGGTACAGCGCGAGATCGACCTGCACGGGCTCACCGTCATCGAGGCGAAGCAGCTGCTGCGGGAGTTCCTCGCCGCTGCCCTGGAGCACCAGGTGCGCTGCGTGCGCATCATCCACGGCAAGGGCCTGCGCTCCGGGCACCGCGGGCCGGTCCTCAAGGGCGCGGTGAGCGCGGTGTTGCGGCGCACCGGGGCGGTGCTCGCCTACGTCTCCGCCCGCCCGGTCGACGGGGGCACCGGGGCGGTGTACGTGCTGCTCTTGCCGCCGTGAGTTCAGGCGTCGGCGATCGCCCCTGCCGGGTCGATCAGCTCGCGCAGCACCGCCGTCGCGTAGCAGCCGCGCGCGAGGCGGAAGTCAAGAACCACGGCCGCTTCTTCTGCCTCCCAGTGCAGCTCGCGCACCGCCAGGCGCAGGCTGCGGCGCTCCTGCTCCATGCCGGCGCCGACACACAGCGCCGCCGGCTGCGGATAGGCGGCCGCGGTGCGCTCCTCACGCTCGCGCACCGCACCGGCGGTGGCCGGGCGGCCCTGCCCCCACAACGGACCGGTCGGGTGGATGTTCAGCGCCCGGGCGCGCTCCTCGAGCAGCTCATCGGCACTGTCCACGGCGAAGAAACTGCCGCGCGCGTCGAGGATGGCGAGGTCCCCGGAGAGCACCCGCCCCCAGCTGCCATCGGCGACCCGCTCGGCGAGCAGCGCATTGAAGATGACACTGCGCGCGGCCGAGAGCACGAAGCCGCGCTCGGCGGGCCGCAGCGAGCGCATCGGCACGGCCATGCGCTCAAGGTTGGCCCCGTCGCGCCCGAAGCGCTGCGGGCCGAAGTAATTCGGCACCCCGTCGCGGCTGATCACCGCCAGGCGCGCGCTCAAGGCGGCCGCGAGCTGCGCGCCGCTGCCTTCCAGCGCGCGCAGGCGGATGGCGAAGCGGTTGCCGGCGAGCGCCCCGCGCGGCAACTTGCGGTTGTGCGGCTGCATCTCCAGCGCCTCGAAGCCGGTCCCGCGCAGCGCGCCCAACTCCAGCGGTGCGCGGGGTCGTGGCAGCGAGAACCACTGCACGGCGATCGCGCGGCGGTCCTTCAGGCCCGCGTACCCGACCTCCGGCACGCGGCAGCCGGCAAGACCTGCCAGTTGCTCGGCCACCCAGGCGGTGTTGGCGTCGCGCTTGCGCACCCTCACCAGCAGGTGCTGGCCCTCGCCTGCGGGGGCAAACCCCAAGTCCTCCTCGACGACGAAGTCCTCAGGTTCCGCGCGCAGCAGCACCCCGGCGAGCGGCTCACCGTGGGCGCGCGGCGGGGTGAGCGCGGCCGCGCGCGCCGGCAGGCTCACCGGGGCGCGGCTTCGAGGAGCACGACCGCCTGGGCGGCGATGCCCTCGGCGCGCCCCAGGAACCCCAAGCCCTCGGTGGTGGTGGCCTTGATGTTGACCTGGCGCACCGGGACTGCGAGCAGCTGCGCGATGCGCGCCTGCATGGCCTCGCGGTGCGGGGCCACCTTCGGTGCCGGTGCGATCACGGTCAGGTCCGCATTGACCACGCGCAGGCCCGCCTCGCGCAGCTGCGCGAGCACCGCGGTCACGAAGCCGGCGCTGTCGGCACCGCGCCATTTCGGGTCGGTGTCCTTGAAGTGCTGGCCAATGTCGCCCAGGCCGGCCGCCCCGAGCAGCGCATCGCACAGCGCATGCAGCAGGACGTCGCCGTCGGAGTGCGCGAGCACCCCGTGCGAATGGGGCACGCGCACGCCGCCGAGCATGACGAATTTGCCCGGGCCGAAGGCGTGCACGTCGAAGCCGCAGCCGATGCGCATGCCGCTCACCGCGCCGCCGCGCCGCGGGCGCGCAGCACCGCGGCCGCCAGCGTCAGGTCATCGGCCGTGGTGACCTTCAGGTTGGTGGCGGCCCCCTCGATGAGCAGTGCGCTGGCGCCGGCCCATTCCAGTGCCTGCGCCTCGTCACTGGGGAAGCGTCCGGCCGCGTGCGCGGCATCCAGCGCGGCACACAGGGCCGCAAAGCGGAACATCTGCGGGGTGAGCGCACGCCACAGCCCGCGGCGCTCCTCGGTCCGAAGCACCTGGGCGGGCAGCGCCTCCCCGCGCGACTCGTCCGCGCGCTTGAGGGTATCCGCGTAGCGCACCCCCAGAAGCCCGCCCACCGGATGTTCGGCGACGCCCAGCAGCAGGCGGTCCAGATCCGCGCGGTCCAGGCACGGGCGCGCGGCATCGTGCACCAGCACCCAGTCCTCCGCGCCGGCGCGGTGCTCGATGGCGCTGAGGGCTGCGCGCACGGACTGGCTGCGCTGCGCGCCCCCGGCGCTGGTGAGCACGCCCGGGGGGGCCTGCCAGCTGCCATCATCGTGGCCCAGCGCGACGATGGCCTGCGTGCAGCGCCGGTCGGCGAGGAAGGGGGCGAGTGCCCAGTCGATGACGGTGCGACCCTCCAGGGGTGCGTACTGCTTCGGGATATCGCTGCCGAACCGGCGCCCAGTGCCCGCGGCGGGCATGACGAGCCAGTAGTTCATGCTTGCAGGAGCTTTCGCGGCGCCTAGCGGGCGGAGGCAGTCCGGGTGGGCACGCGGCTGGCCTGGGGCGGGCGCGCCGGCACCACCTGGTAGAAGGTTTCGTTGCGGGCGATCATCCCCAGGTCGCTGCGCGCGCGCTCTTCCAAGGCGTCCATGCCGGTCTTCAGGTCACGGACCTCGGCGGCGAGCTGGTGGTTGCGCTCGGCGAGCTGCTCGTTCTCGCTGCGCTGCGTGGCAACGGCCTGCTGCAGGCGTGATACCGCGTGCACCCCGTCCTCGGAGAACCAGACCCGGTATTGGAGGAGGATTACGGCAACTGCGAGTGCCGCGGCGAGCCATTTCATGGGTGTAGGAGCGTATCAGACGGCACCCCCGCCGCGAAGCGTTTCGCCGCTTCAGGCCCGCGCCATGCTCAGCGCGGCACCGGCACGACGCGCGGTGGCGAGCCGGTCCGGCCAGAGCGCATCGAGCCGGCCGCGGGCTGCGGCCAACACTTCCGCACGCGCCTCCTCGGGTCGGCCGGCGGCGAAGGGTGGCTGCGGCGCGTACTCGATCCCCAGCTGCACGGCCTCGGCAAACTCGCGCCCGGCGATCTCGGCCATCACCGTGAGTGCCATGTCGATGCCCGCCGTCACCCCGCCGCCCGTGATGACCTCGCCGTCGCGCACCACGCGTGCCGGGTCGGGGACGGCCCCGAACAGCGACAGCAGCTCGCGGAAGGCCCAGTGGCAGGCGGCACGGCGGCCGCGCAGCAGGCCCGCAGCTCCCAGCACCAGCGAGCCGGTGCACACCGAGGTGACGTAGCGCGCCCGCGCGGCCAGGCGCTGCACGCCGGCCAGGTACACCGGGTCTTCCATCGCCGCGGCACAGCCGAAGCCCCCGGGCACGCACAAGAGCGCGCACTCCTGCACCTGCGCCAGCGGCACCACGTTGGCGAACACGATGCCGCCGTCGGCGGCCAGCGGCCCGCCGGTGGCCGAGGCGAGCACCAGCTCGGCGCCGGGCAGGCGCGCGAACACTTCCGCCGGACCGGTGAAGTCCAGCTGCGTGATGCGCGGGTACAGGGCGAAGACGACCGGGAACTGCGCCATGGGCATGCCTTTTGGGTGAAAGATAGCGTCTCGGGCGGAGTATGCGTCGGCTATGCTGGTGGCATAAAGGACGTCTTTCCCACCTTTAAGGCCACGAGCATGCCGCGCCGCATCGCCTTCCTGATCTACCCGGACTTCCAGTTGCTCGATGCCGCAGGTCCGATCGCCGCCTTCGAGATCGCCGGCCGCATCCGCCCCGGTGCCTACGAGCTGAAGGTGATCGCCGTGCGCCCCGGAGCGGTGCGCAGCAGCTCCGGCGCACAGCTGGCAGCGCAGGGACTGCCGCGCCCGGCGAGCATCGATACCCTGATCGTGTGCGGCGGGGATGGCTCGCGCCCCGCACTGGGCTGCGCGCGCACGCGGCGCTTCATCCGCTCCTGCGCGGCGCGCGCGCAGCGCCTGGCGAGCGTGTGCTCGGGGGCGTTTCTCTTGGCCGGCGCCGGCATCCTCGACGGCCGCACCGCCACCACGCACTGGAGCTGCAGCGAGGAGTTCCGCGGTGCCTTCCCGCAGGTGCACCTGGACCCGGACCGCATCTTCGTGCGCGCGGGGCGCTACTGGAGCTCCGCCGGCATCACCGCCGGCATCGACCTGTCGCTGGCCTTGATCGGGGAGGACCTGGGGGAGAAGGTGGCGCGGCGCACCGCGCAGCACCTGGTGGTCTACCACCGCCGCCCGGGCGGGCAGTCGCAGTTCTCCGCGCTGCTGGAGATGCGCGGCACGCAGGGCCGCTTTGCCGCGCTGTTCGAGTTCATGCGCGCGAACTTAAGCGCACAGCTGCCGATCGAGGCGCTCGCGCGCCAGGCGTGCATGAGTCCGCGCCACTTCGCGCGCGCCTTCCGCCAGGAGACCGGGGTGACGCCTGCCAAGGCGGTGGAGCGGCTGCGCGCGGATGCGGCGCGGGCGATCCTGGAAAGCGGCACGCGCTCGGTGCAGCAGGTCGCCCTGGACACCGGCTTCAACGACCCGGAGCGCATGCGGCGCGCCTTCGTGCGCCTGTTCGGGGCGGCACCCTCGGCGCTGCGCCGGGCGCGCGCGCCGTTGCTGCCCTACAACTTGACCGGGAATGCCTCGCGGCCGGCGTAGCGCACCTTGCCGAGCTCGGCCTCGATGCGCAGCAGCTGGTTGTATTTCGCCATGCGGTCCGAGCGCGACAGCGAGCCGGTCTTGATCTGCGTGGCGGCGCTGGCGACGGCGATGTCGGCGATGGTCGCATCCTCGGTCTCCCCCGAGCGGTGCGAGACCACCGCCGCATAGTGCGCCTTGTCGGCCATGTCGATGGCCGCGAGGGTCTCGGTGAGCGTGCCGATCTGGTTGGGCTTGATCAGGATGGCGTTGGCGATGTGCCGCTCGATCGCCTCCTTGAAGATCCGGGTGTTGGTGACGAAGATGTCATCGCCCACCAGCTGGATCTTGCCCCCGAGCGCGCGCGTGAGCTGCTCCCAGCCGTCCCAGTCCGCCTCGCTCATCCCGTCCTCGATGGTGATGATGGGGAACTTGGCAACCAGCTCGGCCAGGTAGCGGGTGAACTCGGCCGATGAGAAACGGCGCTTCTCGGAGGCCAGCTCGTAGGAGCCGTTCTTGAAGAACTCCGAGCTCGCCACGTCGAGTCCGAGGTAGATGTCCTTGCCGGCCTTGTAGCCGGCCTTGGCGATCGCCTCGAGGATGATCGCCAGCGCCGCCTCGTTGGACTCCAGGTTCGGCGCGTAGCCGCCCTCATCACCCACCGCGGTCGACAGGCCGCGGTCGGCCAAGAGCTTCTTGAGCGCGTGGAAGATCTCCGCCCCGTAGCGCAGCGCCTCGCGGAAACTCGGCGCGCCCACCGGCAGGATCATGAATTCCTGGATGTCGAGGCTGTTGTCCGCGTGCGCCCCGCCGTTGACGATGTTCATCATCGGCACGGGCATCACCGGCTGGCGCTTGCCGCCGATCAGGTGAGCCAGGTGCCGGTAGAGCGGCTCCTTGGCATCGTTGGCGGCCGCATGGGCGTTGGCGAGGGAGACGCCGAGGAGCGCATTGGCGCCGAGTCTGCCCTTGTTGTCGGTGCCATCCAGCTCGATCATCCTGGCATCCAGCTTCGCCTGGTCGCGCGGGTCAAAGCCCACGAGGGCCTTCTTGAGCACGGTGTTGATGTGCTCGACCGCCTTGAGCGTGCCCTTGCCGCCGTAGCGCTTCTTGTCCCCGTCGCGCAGCTCCACCGCCTCGCGCGTGCCGGTGGAGGCCCCCGAGGGCACCGCCGCGCGCCCCAGGGCGCCGGAGTCGAGGATGACGTCGGCCTCGACGGTGGGATTGCCGCGCGAGTCGATGATCTCGCGGCCGCGGATATCCTTGATCCGGCTCATATCTTGTGGGGTCCTTCAAGAAGTGATTCTGCGAATGGCGCCTTCTTCACCGCGCGGTCGAGCTCGACCAGCACGCTGAGCAGCGCCGCCATGCGTCCCAGCGGCCAGGCGTTCGGGCCATCCGAGAGCGCCCTGGCAGGATCGGGGTGGGTCTCCATGAACAGGCCGGCGATGCCGGCAGCGACCGCGGCGCGCGCCAGCACCGGGATGTGCTCGCGCTGGCCGCCGGAGGCTGTGCCCTGCCCGCCGGGCAGCTGCACCGAGTGGGTGGCGTCGAAGACCACCGGCGCGCCGGATTCGCGCATGATCGCCAGCGAGCGCATGTCGGAGACCAGGTTGTTGTAGCCGAAGGTGAACCCGCGCTCGCACACCATGATCTGCTCATTGCCGGTGGAGCGTGCCTTCTCGACCACGTTCTTCATCTCCCAGGGGGAGAGGAACTGGCCCTTCTTGATGTTGACCGGCTTGCCCTGGCTTGCCGCGTTGACGATGAAGTTCGTTTGCCGGCACAAGAAGGCCGGCGTCTGCAGCACATCCACCACCGCCGCCACCTCGTTCAGCGGGGTGTCCTCGTGCACGTCCGTGAGCACCGGCACGCCCACGGCGCGCCGCACCTCCTCCAGCACCTTCAGTCCCGCCTCGATGCCGGGCCCGCGGAAGGACTTGGCCGAGGAACGGTTGGCCTTGTCGTAGGAGGCCTTGAAGATGAAGGGCACCTGCAGGCGCTGCGTGAGCTCCTTCAGCTCACCGGCGATCTGCTCCGTGAGCGCGGGGCTCTCGATGACGCACGGACCTGCGATCAGGAACAGCGGCCGCTGGCCGCCAACTTCGTGACCGGTCAGTAACATGGGCTGGGCCGGCGCGGGCGCTTCAGGCGCCGGCCGCCTGCGGCAGCTGCTCGGCGCGGTGCGCGCGGGCGGCGCGGATGAAGCCGCTGAACAGCGGGTGCCCGTCGCGCGGGGTGGAGGTGAACTCCGGGTGGAACTGGGTGGCGATGAACCAGGGGTGGTTGGGCAGCTCGATGACCTCCACCAGGCCGTCACGCGAGAACCCCGAGAAGCGCAGGCCGGCGTGCTGGTAGCGCTCCAGGTAGGTGTTGTTGAACTCGTAGCGGTGGCGGTGGCGCTCCATGATGACGTCGCGACCGAAGATCTCGCGGGCGCGCGTGCCGGCACCGAGCACGATCTCCTGGGCGCCCAGGCGCATGGTGCCGCCCTTGGCGGAGGCGTCATCACGGGTCTGCACCCCGTGCGCCTGATCCTGCCACTCGGAGATCAGCGCGATCACCGGGTGGGGGGTGGCGCGGTTGAACTCGGTGCTGTTGGCATCCGCGAGTCCCTGCACGTGGCGGCCGTGCTCGACGATCGCCACCTGCATGCCGAGGCAGATGCCCAGATACGGGACCTGGTTCTCGCGCGCGTAGCGCACGGCCTGGATCTTGCCCTCGATGCCGCGCTCGCCGAAGCCACCCGGGACCAGGATCGCGTCCATCCCCTTCAGGGCGTGCGTGCCGTGCTGCTCGATATCGGTGGACTCGATGTAGTGGATGTTCACGCGCGTGCGGGTCTTGAGTCCGGCGTGCATCAGCGCCTCGTGCAGCGACAGGTAGGAGTCGCGGATCTGCACGTACTTGCCGACCATGGCGATGTCGACCTGCCCGTCCGGGTTGGCCCTGCCCGAGACCACCTGGCGCCACTCGGCCAGATCCGTCGCCGGCACCTCCAAGCGCAGCTTGTCCACGACGATGTCATCGAGGGCCTGCTCGTGCAGCAGGATCGGGATCTTGTAGATATCGTCCGCATCGACGCCCGAGACCACCGCGCGCTCCTCGACGTTGGTGAACAGGGCGATCTTGCGGCGCTGCTCCTCCGGCAGCGGGTGCTTGCAGCGGCACAGGAGGATGTCCGGCTGGATGCCGATGCCGCGCAGTTCCTTCACCGAGTGCTGCGTCGGTTTGGTCTTGATCTCGCCCGAGCCGCCGACGGTGGGCACCAGGGTAAGGTGCATGTACACGCAGTTGTTGCGGCCGAGCTCGACGCCCAGCTGGCGGATGGCCTCGAGGAAGGGCAGCGACTCGATGTCACCGACCGTGCCGCCGATCTCCACCATGCACACGTCCGCGGCGTCGGCGCCGAGCTTGATGCTGCGCTTGATCTCGTCGGTGATGTGCGGGATCACCTGCACGGTGGCCCCGAGGTAGTCGCCGCGGCGCTCCTTGGCGATGACGCGCTCGTAGATGCGCCCGGTGGTGTAGTTGCTGTTGCGCCCGGTGATGGTGCGCACGAAGCGCTCGTAGTGGCCCAGGTCCAGGTCCGCCTCGGTGCCGTCCTGCGTGACGAACACCTCGCCATGCTGGAACGGGCTCATCGTGCCCGGGTCCACGTTGATGTAGGGGTCGAGCTTGACCATCGCGATCTTGAGGCCCCGCGCCTCGAGGATCGCCCCCAGCGAGGCGGCGGCGATGCCCTTGCCCAATGAGGACACGACGCCACCGGTGACGAATACAAAGCGCGTCATATTTGCAACTCTCGGGGTTCCCGTCGCGTGGGGCCGCTGCCAGTCAAAGGCGAAGCGACGACGGGTGAGCACGTTAGCACACCTCGCCGCCTACCGCTGGACTTGACTTGAGCTACGGCGGTGCGTGCCAGATGAGCCGGGCGCGCCGCGTACTGTGCGGCTGCGCCTGCACCGATTCATCGAGCCACAGGTCTGCCACCGCCAGCAGCCGCCCGGCGGCGAACAGCAGCGGCAGCTGCGCGCGCACCTGAACCGGTACGCGCGCTTCCTGCAGTAAGCCCTTGAGTGCGCGGCGCGCCCCGCCGCGCCGGGGGCGCAGCCGCTCGCCGCCGCGCCGTGCCTGCACGCTCAGCCGTGGCGGCAGCGCGTCCAGGTCCAGCGGCCCGTGCGCATCCTCCTGCAGGGCGAGGCTGCCCAGCCCCGGCGGCAGCGGACAGCTGCGCCGGCGCGCCCAGCGCCACGTCACCGCTGCGGCAGCGCCCGCGGCGCTGGCAGCTGTACCCGGTCCAAAGTGCGAGGGCTGCAGCCACAGCAGCTGCGCCTCGCGGCGCACGCACACCCCCTGCCAGCTCACCTGCGGGCGCGAGTCGGGGCGCGCCTCCAGGAGCGCACCGGCGATCTGCTCCAGGCGCCGGGTCGGGGGCGCGAGGAATCCGGCCGCTGTGATCCAGAAGCGCAGCAGGTTCACCCGCCGGTCCAGGGTGAGCGTGCGCAGCACCCGCGCCGACAGCGCCTCCCCCACCACCGCCTTGGCCAGATCCGCCGCGGCCAGCGCATCGAGCAGGCGCTGGGCCTGCGCGGCATGGCGGGCCGAGCGCGCCACCGTGGCGGATGCCTGCGGCCAGCGTGCCCGGATCAGCGGCAGGACCCGGGTGCGCAGGTAATTGCGGTCCAGGTGCAGCTGCGCATTGCTCGGGTCCTCGAGGAAGCTCACCGGCTGCGTGGCGAGCCAGCCCTTGAGCTGCTCGCGGGTCACCTCCAGCAGGGGCCGCACCAGGCGGCCGGCGGCGAAGGCGGCACTGGCGGGCATGGCCGCGATGCCGGCAATGCCGGCGCCGCGCAGCAGCTGCAGCAACACGGTCTCGAGCTGGTCGTCCTCGTGGTGGGCGGTCAGCAGCGCCTCATCCGCGCGCAGCACCCGCGCCAGGGCCGCATAGCGCGCCGCGCGCGCGGCCGCTTCCAGCGAGCTGCCGCGCGTGCGCGGCACGCGGACGCTGCGCACGCTCAGCGGCACCCCCAGGCGGCGTGCGGTGCGGCGGCAGTGCCGCGCCCAGGCGCCCGAGGCTGCCTGCAGCTGGTGGTCGATGTGCACCGCGCGCAGCGCCCTGGGGCGTGGGTGCAGCTGCGCGCACGCGCACAGCAGCGCGGTCGAATCAAGGCCGCCGCTGAAGGCGACGCACAGCCCGACGTCGGGGTAGCCGGGCAGCAGGGTCTTGAGCTGCCGGGCCAGCCACGCGGGCCCGAACGGATCGTGTTCGCGGCGCGCCGGGTGGCCCAAGGTGCTTAGGCGGCGTCTTCTGCGAAGACGCCGAAGCCTGCGATCTTGGCCGCGCGCTGGGCGCGCAGCTCGTCCCGGGGGATGGCGTCGAGCTCATCGAGGCGGCGGATCACGGCGGCCTTCAGGCTCGCGGCCACCGCGGCGCTGTCGCGGTGCGCGCCCCCGAGGGGCTCCTCGATGACCTCATCGACGAGCCCGAGCTTCTTCAGCCGGTCGGCGGTCAGGTTCAGCGCCTCCGCGGCGACTTCCTTCTTGTCCTGGCTCTTCCACAGGATCGAGGCGCACCCTTCCGGGGAGATCACCGAGTAGGTGCTGTACTGGAGCATCAGCAGGCGGTCGCACACCCCGATACCGAGCGCCCCGCCCGAGCCGCCCTCGCCGGTGACCACGGTGACGATGGGGATGCGCAGCACGGACATCTCGAACAGGTTGCGCGCGATCGCCTCGCTCTGCCCGCGCTCCTCGGCACCCACGCCAGGGTAGGCACCCTGGGTGTCGATCAGGGTCACCAGGGGGAGCGAGAAGCGCTCGGCCAGGCGCATCAGGCGCAGCGCCTTGCGGTAGCCTTCGGGCTTGGGCATGCCGTAGTTGCGGCGCACGCGCTCCTTGGTGTCGCGGCCCTTCTGGTGGCCGATGATCATCACCGCGCGCTGCTCGATGCGGCCGATGCCACCGACGATCGCCCCGTCATCGGCGTACATGCGGTCCCCGTGCAGCTCGTTGAACTCCCCGCAGATCATGTTCACGTAATCGAGCGTGTAGGGACGGTGCGGGTGGCGCGCCAGCTGGGTGATCTGCCAGGGCGTGAGGTTCGCGAAGATGTTTGCCGTCAGCTGCCGGCTCTTGGCCTGCAGGCGGTTGATCTCGTCCTGGATATTGACCTCGGCGTCCGAGGTCACGTGCTTGAGTTCTTCGATCTTGGCTTCAAGCTCGGCGATGGGCTGCTCGAAGTCGAGGAATGCGACGGCCATGGTCTGCGAAGGGTACCCTAACTCAGCGCCCATCGGCGAATGAGGCCCCGGGGGCCGCCGCGGGCGTCCCGTAGAGCACCTGGAGGCCATCGCGCCCCACCAGGCCCTCGATCTGCTCGAGCAGCTCGCGCGAGGCGCGCACGCTCCACTGCCCGTCAAGCGTGAGCGCCCCGCAGGCGGCCACGCCGGAATACTCGATGGTGATCGGGCACGGGCCCGGGCGCCAGGGCGAGAGCACCTGCGCCAGGCGCTCGCTCAAGGCCGGCACCTCGGCATGCGAGCAGCGGATCACCAGCCGCCGCGCTTCCTGCTCGCGCACCCTGTCGAGCTCGGTGAGCTTCTTCACCGACAGCCGCCAGGCATCGGAGAACTCGTCAAAGCGCAGCGAGCCGTCCACCAGTACCAGCGCGTCCTTGGTGATCAGCTCGCGGTACTTCTGGAAGGTGTCCTCGAACAGCATCGCCTCGATCCGCCCGGTGCGGTCATCGAGGGTGAGGATGACGCGCGGCCCGCGCTTCTTCACCTCATCGATCAGGCCGGCCACGGTGACCGGCTTGCCGCCGCCGAAGCGCGGCGCCTCGAACCCGGCCGCGGGCTTATCGCTCACCAGGTCCCCGATGCGGTGCGAGACGAAGCGCTTGAGGCTCGCCTCGAAGCGCGCCAGCGGGTGCCCGGTCAGATACAGCCCGAGCGTCTCGCGCTCCCCGCTCAGGCGCACCGCCTCGCTCCATTCCGGCAAGGCGGCGGCGCGCGCCGGCGGCAGGTTCTGCTTCGCATCGGTGGTGAGGCCGAACATGTCGTTCTGGCCGGCCTGGTGCATGCGCGTGTTCTGGTCGCCGAGCTGCATCGCCGCGCTCAACCGGTCCATGAGCGTGGCGCGGTTGGCGCCCAGGCCATCGAGGCTGCCGCTGCGCAGCAGCGCCTCCAGCGTGCGGCGGTTGGCCTTGGCAAGATCCAGACGGCGGCACAGGTCCTCGAGCGAGGTGAACGCACCGCCCGCCTCGCGCTCGCGGATGAGGGCCTCCACCGCCCCCTCCCCGACGCCGCGCACCGCGCCCAGGCCGTAGCGGATGCCGCGCGCGCCGTTGGCGGCGAAGGCGAAGCGCGAGGCGTTCACGTCCGGGGGCAGCACGGTGAGCCCCATGTCGGTGCACTCCTGGATGAGCGTCACCACCTTGTCGGTGTGCTCCATGTCGGCCGAGAGCACCGCCGCCATGAACTCGGCCGGGTAATGCGCCTTCAGGTAGGCGGTCTGGTAGGACAGAAGCGCATAGGCGGCCGAGTGCGACTTGTTGAAGCCGTAGCCGGCGAACTTCTCCATCAGGTCGAAGATGTGTGCGGCCACCGCCTGGTTCACGCCGCGCTCGACGGCACCGGAGACAAAGATCGAGCGCTGCTGGGCCATGTCCTCGGCGTTCTTCTTGCCCATCGCGCGGCGCAGCAGGTCGGCGCCCCCTAAGGTGTAGCCGGCCAGCACCTGCGCGATCTGCATGACCTGCTCCTGGTAGAGGATCACGCCGTAGGTCGGCTTCATGATCGGTTCCAGGGCAGGATGCAGGTAGTCAATCGGGCCCTCGGAGCGGCCGTGCTTGCGGTTGATGAAGTCATCCACCATGCCCGACTGCAGCGGGCCCGGGCGAAACAGCGCCACCAGCGCCACGATGTCCTCGAAGCTGTCCGGCTGCAGGCGGCGGATCAGGTCCTTCATGCCGCGCGACTCGAGCTGGAAGACCGCGGTCGTGCGGCAGGACTTCAGGAGCGCATAGGTGGCCGCATCGTCCATCGGCAGGGTGCTCACGTTCAGCGCCGGCGTGCCGGCGGTGCGCTCGCGGTTGATCAGCGCTGCGGCGCGGTCGATGATCGTGAGCGTGCGCAGCCCCAGGAAGTCGAACTTGACGAGCCCTGCGGCCTCCACGTCGTCCTTGTCGAACTGCGTGATCACCCCGCCGCCGGAGGAGTCGCAGTACAGGGGCGTGAAGTCGGTGAGCACCGAGGGGGCGATGACCACCCCGCCGGCGTGCATGCCGGCGTTGCGCGTGAGCCCCTCGAGCGAGCGCGCCAGGTCGATGAGGTTCTTCACCTCGTCCTCGGCCTGGTAGAGCTTGGCCAGCTCCGGCTCCTTCTCCAGCGCCGCATCGAGGGTGATGCCGAGCTCGAAGGGGATCAACTTGGCGATGCGGTCGACGTAGCCGTAGGTCATGCCGAGCACGCGCCCGACGTCGCGCACCACCGCCTTGGCCGCCATGGTGCCGTAGGTGATGATCTGCGAGACGCGCTCGCGGCCGTACTTGTGCGCCACGTACTCGATGACCCGGTCGCGCCCGTCCATGCAGAAGTCGATGTCGAAGTCGGGCATCGAGACGCGCTCGGGGTTCAGGAAGCGCTCGAACAGCAGGTCGTACTTGATCGGGTCGAGGTCGGTGATCCCTAAGCTGTAGGCCACGAGCGAGCCGGCGCCGGAGCCGCGCCCGGGACCCACCGGCACGCCGTTGCCGCGCGCCCAGCGGATGAAGTCCGCGACGATGAGGAAATACCCGGCGAAGCCCATCTGGCAGATGACCTCCAGCTCGCTGGCCAGGCGCTCGCGGTGACCTGAGGGGATCGGCTGCGCGCGCGTGACGAAGCGCGCGGTGAGGCCACTGGCGGCCTCGGTGCGCAGGAACTCCTCGGTGGTCAGTCCCTCGGGCACCGGGTACTGCGGCAGGCGCGCCTGGCCGAGCTTCAAGGTCAGGCTGCAGCGGCGCGCGATCTCCACCGAGTTCGCCAGCGCCTCGGGGATGTCCGCGAACAGCGCCGCCATCTCCTGGGGCGTGCGCAGGTACTGCTGGCGCGAATAGCGCCGCACGCGGCCCGGGTCCGCCAGCAGCGCGCCGTCGTGGATGCACACGCGCGCCTCGTGCGAGTCGAACTCATCGGCCTCGAGGAAGCGCACGTCGTTGGTGGCGACCACCGGCACCGCGCGCCGCCCGGCAAGCGCCACCGCCTGGGCGATGTAGCCCTCCTCGAACGGCCGGCCGAGGCGCTGCAGCTCCAGATAGAAGCGCCCCGGGAACAGCGCCAGCCAGGCCTCCAGGAGCGCGCTCGGCCTCGGCGTCGCGGCCGTTGAGCAGCGCGCGGCCGATGTCTCCCTCGGTCGCCCCGGACAGGGCGATCAGGCCGGCGAGGCTTTGCGGGGTGAGCCAGGCGCGCTCCAGGCGCGGCGTGCCGCGCTCGCGCGCCTCGAGGTAGGCGCGGCTGACCAGGCGGGCAAGATTGCGGTAGCCCTCCGGGCTCTGGCACAGCAAGGTAATGCGCGAGGGCGCCGCGCGCTCGCCCTCCTCGCGCACCATGAGGTCGACGCCGACCAGGGGCTTCACGCCGGCCTTGAGCGCTTCCTTGTAGAACTTCACCATCGCGAACAGGTTGCTCTGGTCGGTCACGGCCACCGCCGGCATGCCGGCGGCAGCCACCGCGGCCACCAGCTCCGGGATGCGCACGACGCTGTCGCTGAGGGAGTATTCGGTGTGCACCTTCAGGTGCACGAAGCCTGCTGCCACGGCGCGCCCCTAGTCCAGCAGCTCGAGCGCCTCGAGCTCGGCAGCTTCGGCGCGCACCGGGCGGAACGAGCGGCGGTGCAGTGGCGAGGGCGCCTGGATGCGCAGCGCATCCAGATGCGCCGGGGTCGGGTAGCCCTTGTGGGTCGCCAGCGCATACCCCGGATAGCAGCGCATCCAGCGCCTCCATCATCGCATCGCGGTGCGTCTTGGCGAGGATGGAGGCGGCGCTGATCGCCGCCACGCGCGCATCGCCGGCGACGATGGCCTCGAGCGTGCAGGCGAAGGGCAGGTCGGTGATGCAGGGGCAGCGGTTGCCATCCACGCGCACGTGCGTCGGGGCCACCGGCAGCGCCAGCAGCGCCCGGCGCATGGCCAGGAAGGTGGCCTGCAGGATGTTCAGGCAGTCGATCTCGTCACGGTCCGCCCAGCCGATCGCCCAGGCCAGTGCACGGGTGCGGATGAGGGCCGCCAGGCGGGTGCGCTCGGGGGCCGGGAGCACCTTGGAGTCGGCCAGTCCGCGGATGCGGCGCCGCGGATCCAGGATCACCGCCGCGGCCACCACCGGTCCTGCCAGCGGGCCGCGGCCGGCCTCATCGACCCCGGCGACGCGGGTGAGCAGGCACCCCTCAGGCGCGCGCATCGGCGCTCCCCGGCGCGCCCGGCAGCAGACTCAGCACCGCCTCGGCCGCGCGCGCGGCCCCGCCGCGGCGCAGCGTGCGGTGGATGGCGGTGAATTGGTCGAGCAGCTCTGTCACGTGCGTAGCGTCCGACAGCTCCTGAAGCAGTGCATCCCCCAGCGCCGCCCCCGTGACCTGTTCCTGGAAGAACTCCGGCACCACGCCCCGCCCGGCCAGCAGGTTCGGCTGGGAAAAGTATCGCACCTTGACCAGCCCCACGGTACGCAGCAAAAACGCCGTGAGTGCGGAGGTTTTGTAGGCCACCACCATCGGCCGGCCGGTGAGCAGGGTCTCCAGGGTGGCGGTCCCGGAGGCGACGATCACCCCGTCGGCGGCGGCGAGCACCGCCTGGGCCTGTCCGTCGATGACGTGAATGGCAGGAGCGCCCGGCAGTTGCGCGATTTCCCTCGCGAAGGCCTCACGTGTGGCCGCCGATGCCATCGGCGCCACGAAGCCCCAGCCGGCCTGCAGGCCTTGGATGTGGCGTGCCGCGGCGACGAAGGGCCGCGCCAGGCGCGACACCTCGCTCATGCGGCTGCCGGGCAGCAGCGCGATCAGGACCCCCTGCGCGGGCAGCTGCAGGGCACGCCGCGCGGCGGCGCGGTCCGGCGCCAGCGGGATCGCATCGGCCAGCGGGTGGCCGACGAACTCGGCCCGCACCCCGTGGGCGGCGTAGAAATCGGTCTCGAACGGCAGCAGGCACAGCACCAGGTCGCACGCGGCCCCGATGGTGCGCACCCGCCCCTGCCGCCAGGCCCACACCTGCGGACTGACGTACTGCACGGTGCGGATGCCGGCGCTCTTCAGAGCGCGCGCCAGGGTGAGATTGAATTCCGGCGCGTCGATGCCGATGAACACGTCCGGGCGCGCGGCGCGGAAGCGCGCCTTCAGGGAGTGGCGCAGCCGCAGCAGCCGCGGCAGGTGGCGCACCACCTCGGTCAGCCCCATGACGCCCAGCTCCTCGGCGCCCGCCCAGGCCTGGCAGCCGGCGGCGAGCATCTTCGGTCCGGCCACGCCGAAGCAATCCAGCTGCCCGACGCGCGCGCGCAGCGCCGCGATCAGCGCCGCTCCGAGGGTGTCGCCTGAGTGCTCGCCGGCGACGATCCCGACCCGCAGCGGTCGTGCGGCAGCGGCAGCCGGCACCGCGGCGGTCATCGCGCCAGGCTGCGGGTGGAGCCCTGGAGGAACTCGACGAACGGATGCAGCTCCGGCTGTTCGGCCACCAGCGGCTCCAGACGCGCGATCGCCTCGGCGAGCTTCAGGTCCGAGCGGTAGACGATGCGGTAGGCGTTCTTGATGTTGCGGATCTGCTGCTCATCGAAGCCGCGGCGCTTGAGCCCCTCGGAGTTCACCGCGTGCGGCACGGTCGGGTTGCCGGCGACCATGACGTAGGGGGGCACGTCGCGGGTGAGCGCCGACTGGCCGCCGATGAAGGCGTGCGCGCCGATCTTCACGAACTGGTGGACCGCGGCCAGGCCGCCGATGATCACCCAGTCCCCGACCTCCACGTGGCCGCCGAGGGAGGCGCAGTTGGCGAAGACGGTCTTGTTGCCGATGATGCAGTCGTGGGCGATATGTGCGTAGGCCATCAGCAGGTTGTCATCGCCGATGCGGGTGACGCCCTTGTCGTGCGTGGTGCCACGGTTGACGGTGCAGCTCTCGCGAAAGACGTTGCGGTCGCCGATCTCCAGGCGCGTCGGCTCGCCGGCGTACTTCTTGTCCTGCGGCGGGCCGCCGATGGAGGCGAACGGGGCAACCTTGTTGTGCGCACCCATGCGGGTGTGCCCGTCGATCACCACGTGCGGCCCGATGATGCAGCCGGGCCCGATGCGCACGTGCTCGCCGATGATGCTGAACGGGCCCACGCTCACATCGGCCGCCAGCTCGGCGCCGGGATGGACGATGGCGCGCGGATCGATCATCCGCTGTTCTCCAGCGCCAGCATGATCTCTGCGGACACGACCTCCTGCTCCCCCACCAGGGCGCGCGCGCTGAAGCACCAGATGCTGCGCTTGATGCGCCCGACCTCGGCCTCCAGCGTGAGCTGGTCGCCGGGCACCACCGGGCGGCGGAAGCGCGCCTTGTCGATGCCGACGAAGTAGAAGAGCGTGTTCTCGTTGGGGATTATCCCGGCGGTGACAAAGGTCAGGATGCCCGCGGTCTGCGCCAGCGCCTCGATCACCATGACCCCCGGCATCACCGGGCGCCCGGGGAAGTGGCCGGGGAAGAACGGCTCGTTGTAGGTGACGTTCTTCAGCGCGCGGATCGACTTCTTCGGGTGGCACTCGAGCACCCGGTCGACCAGCAGGAACGGGTAGCGATGCGGCAGGCGCTTGAGGATCGCCAGCATGTCCAGCTGCACCACGTCACTCATCCGTTGGTTCCTGCTCCGGTTTTAGGCCGCTCGCCTGCTCGAGCCGGCGCACGCGCGCGGCCAACAGGCCGCTGCGTTTGAAGTTCGCCTGCAGCCGGCGCCAGGTGCGCGCGTCCTCGACCGGCAGGGTGCTGGAGTATAACCCCGGCTTGGTGAGCGAGTTGGCGATCGCCGAGAAGCCGGTGGCCACGACGTCGTCGGCGATCGTGATGTGGCCGGCGATGCCGACCGCGCCGCCGATCAGGCAGCGCTTGCCGATGGTGGTGCTGCCGGAGATCCCGGTGCAGCCGGCGATCACGGTGTGCGCGCCGATGCGCACGTTGTGGCCGACCTGCACGAGGTTGTCGATCTTCACGTCATCCTCGACCACGGTGTCCTCGATGGCACCGCGGTCGATGGTGGTGTTGGCGCCGACCTCCACGTCCGCGCCCAGGCGCACGATCCCCAGCTGCGGCACCTTCACCCAGCTGCCGCGCTCGGGCGCAAAGCCGAACCCGTCCGCACCCAGCACCACCCCCGGGTGCAGCACGCTGCGCGCGCCCACCACGCTCCCCGCTCCCAGGGTGACGCGCGCCACCAGGCGCACGTCCTCGGCCAGCTGCACCCCGGCCAGGAGCACGCAGTGCGGACCGACGAAGCTGCGCGGCCCGATGACCGCATCCTCGCCCACGAAGGCAAGCGCCGCGACGCAGGCGCTCGGGTCGATGCGGGCACTCGGGGCGATGACCGCGCTCGGGTGCACCCCCGGGGCGAAGGCCGGCGCGGGATTGAGCAGCTGGGCGATGCGCGCGTACATCGCGTACGGGTTCTCGCACACCAGCATCGCCGTCGGGCATGCCGCGGCGGCGCCGGCCGTGAGGATCACGGCCGAGGCGCGCGTGTCCTGGAGCTGGCTGCGGTAGCGCGGGTTGGCGAGGAAGGCGAGCGCGCCGGCCTGTGCATTGGCCAAGGTGCCCACCCGCTCGATCGCGGTGTGCGGATCCCCGCGCAGCTCACAGCCGAACCGGACCGCCAGCTCCCCCAGGGATACGGACATGGCGGTGCGGACGGCGGGGGCGCGCGTGTCCTGGCCGTTACTTCGTCGGCTTCGGCGTCGTCGCCGGGGCGGCCGGCTTGGCGCCGGCGCTGCCGCCCTTGGCCTGCAGGGCGGCCAGGACCCCGGGGGTGATGTCGAACTGGCTGGTGGTGTAGATCACCCCGTCGCTGATCACCAGGTCATAGCCCTGCGCCTTGGCGTAGGTGCGCACTTCCTCGATGATCGTGCGCTGCAGGCGCGAGAGCTCCTCGTTGCGCCGGGCGCTGACGTCGTCCTGGAACTCGCCCGTGGCGCGCTGCAGGTCACGGCCGCCGTCGCGCAGCTCCTTCTCGGTGCGCTGGCGCTGCTCCTCGGTCATGGTGGCGCCGTCCTTCTGCAGCTTCTCCTGCTTGGCCTTGAGCGCCTGTTCCTGGGCCTGCAGGGTGCGCTGCCGCGGCGCGAATTCCGCGCGCATCGCCTCCCCCATCGCCTTGCCCTGCGGGGACTCCTCGAGCAGGCGCGTGGCATCGACCACACCGATCTTCGGTTCGGCGAAGGCCGGGAGCGCCACGAGGGTCGCACCCGCCGCAAGCGCCCAAATCACTCTCTTGCTGCTGATCAAACGGTTCACGGAACTACCTACCCTCATGATGTAACTATTTGTGAGCGGGCCGGCCCCGGGGACCGGCCCAAACCCCTAGTATCGCGTAGAAACGCCCGCGCGGCTCGTTTCTTTGACCTGCGGCGCCGGATTCCCCGGGCCCTAGAACGCGTTACCCACCGAGAACTGGAACCCTTCGGTTTCATCGCCCCACTGGTCCACGCCCGGCTGGGTCTTCTTAGCATTCAGCGGGATACCGAAGCTGAACCGGAACAGACCCAGCGGCGCCAGCCACTGTACCGCAACGCCCACCGAACGCCGCAGGCTGCCGAAGCCGGCCCACTTGTAGGACTGCGGTATCTGGCCATAGGGGCCGTAGAACTTGTAGAAGTTACCCGTCTCGTAGACGTTGCCGATGTCGAAGAAGGCGCTGACGCGCGCGGTCTGGGCCCACTTGGCCGGCATGGGCAGGATCAGCTCGTTCTGGCTGGTGATGCGCAGGTTGCCGCCGAAGGGGTTGCCGAACTGGTCCTTAGGTCCCAGGCGGCTCTCGCGGAAGCCGCGCACCGAGTCCGGACCGCCGCCGTAGAACTGGCGGAACGGCGGAATGGCGGTGGTATTGCCGAAGGGCTGGCCGTAGTCGACGCCCTCGAAGAAGGACAGGGTGAGGTGGCGTCCCAGTGGCACGTACTTCACGAACTGGTAGTTGGCGACCCAGTAGTGGATGTCGCTCGAGGGCATGGTGATCGAGCCCGACAGCGACTGGCGCATGCCGCGGTCAGCGAACAGCGTGCGGTTGCGCGTGTCCCAGTCCCAGCCGGCGACCCCCTCGATGGTGGTGAAGTTGGTGCCGTAGAACAGGTAGATGTTGTTGGACGGGTCATCGTGCGCCAGGCGCGAGTACGTGTGGCCGTTGTTCTGCACCCAGGCCTGGGACTGCTCGGCGCTGTTGAGCGAGTTGGTCAGCAGCTGCGAGCTGTTGAACGTCGCGCCGAAGCGGAAGTACATGAACTCGGTGATCGGGTAGGCCCAGGTCGGCCCCACGCTCAAGGTCTGCGAGGAGAAGTTGGACGAGGAGGACACGAACTGCGTGACGTCGCTGTAGCTGAGCGAGATGGTGCGCTGCAGGTTGTCGATGTTGGTGTACGGGTTGGTCCACTGGATGCTGTACACCTTCTGGAACTGGCCGCCGTTCAGGTTGAGGGCCACGCGCTCACCGGAGCCCAGGAAGTTCGAGTCGGCGTAGCTGCCGTTCAGCATGAACTTGTAGGTTTCCGAGTAGCCGATGCCCCCGGAGAGCTGCGAGGCCGGCCCCTCCTCGATCTTGTAGTTCACGTCCACCATGTCCGGGGAACCGGCGACCGGGGTGTTCTCGAATTCCACGCTCTTGATGTACGGCAGGCGCTGCAGGCGCTGCTTGCCGCGCTCCAGCGAGGTATTGGAGAGCCAGCCGCCCTCCAGCTGGCGCATCTCGCGGCGCAGCACCTCGTCGTTGATGCGGTTGGCGCCGGAGAAGGTGATGTTGCGCACGTAGACGCGGTTGCCCGGGTCGACGAAGAAGGTGAGCGAGACGGTGTGGTCGTTGTTGTTCGCGGTGGGCACCGGTTCCACCTTGGCAAAGGCGTAGCCATCACGCCCCATGCGGTTCTGCATCAGCTCCTGCGTGGAGGTGATCAGCTTGCGGTTGAAGGTGTCCCCGGGGTGGATCAGGAGGAAGCGCTCCAGCTCCGTGCGCGGCACCACGAAGGTGCCGGCCAGCTTCACCTCGGTGACCTTGAAGACCTGCCCCTCATCGATGTTGACGGTAATGAAGATGTCCTCTTTCTCAGGGGCGATCGCCACCTGGGTCGAGTCGATCTGGAAGTTGGCGTAGCCACGGTCCATGTAGTAGTTGCGGACCTTCTCCAGGTCCCCCTGCAGCGACTCGCGCGAGTAGCGGTCGTCCTGCTTGTACCAGGACAGCCAGTTCGGGGTCTTCAGCTCCAGCGTCGACAGGACGTCCTTTTCCTTGAACTTGGTGTTGCCGACCAGGTTGATCTGGCGGATGACCGCGCGCGTGCCTTCCTTGATATCGATCTTGATCTTGACGCGGTTGCCCGACTCCTCCTCGACCTTGGTGTTGATGCGCACGCCGTATTTGCCGCGCGAGTAGTACTGGTCGGTGAGGTACTGGGTGACATCCTCGAGCACCGAGCGGTCGAAGGTCTTGCCGGTGGCAAGTCCCACCCCGCGCAGGGACTTCTGCAGGTCCTCGGTCTTGATGTCCTTGTTGCCGGTGATCTCGAAGCTCTCGATCGAGGGACGCTCGAGCACGACCACGACCAGGGTGCTGCCCTCGCGGCGCAGCTGCACGTCGCGGAAGAAGCCGGTCGCATAGAGGGCACGCACCGCCTCGCGCACGCGCTGCGGGGTGAGGTGATCGCCGATGTTCACGGGCAGGTAGTTGTAGACGGTGCCCTCGGAGACGCGCTGCAGGCCCTCGATGTGGATGTCGCCCACGGTGAAGTCCGCCGGCACCGTCGTCGTCTGTGCGACCACGGTATCGGCCGGTGCCTCCTCCGGCACCACCGTGTGCGTCTGCGCCAGCGCCAGCACGCAGCGCGCCATGAGCGCCACGCCTGCCAGGGCCATACGCTGTTTCATACTCGAGTCACCAGCATCTCTCTTCATTGCGCCCGCGGACGCGCACTTGCCTTCTTCTGCATCGCACTATTCGAGAGCCGAGGGGCTTTTTCTTCCCTCAGCAAATGCTCCGGGCAGCCGCGGCGGCCCCGTTAATGCCTTGGTCAACCGAACTGACGCGCAATGTCGTTATATAGCGCGACACTCATCAGGACGATGAGCAGAGCAATCCCCACCTGCTGTCCGAAGGCCTGGGCGCGCTCGGACAGCGGGCTGCCCTTGAGCCACTCGACCGCCTGGAAGACGATCTGCCCGCCGTCGAGGATCGGGATGGGCAGCAGGTTCAGGAACCCCAGCGACAGGGAAAGATACACGAGCAGGCTCAAGAAAGCGGCCACACCCATGTGCGCCGATTCACCGGCGAACTGTGCGATCGCCACCGGGCCGTTCAGGTTCTTCAGCGAAACGCGCCCGGCGACCATGCGATAGAAGTAGACCGCCTGCATCTGCGTCTTGTCCCACGCCTCGTACACCGCAGCGCCCAGGGCTGCGAGCGGACCGTAGGAGGTGTGGATCAGGACCGCATCGGGAGGCTTGTCCGGGACGGCGGGCTCCACCTGGATGCGGCCGACGGTCTTGCCGCTCACCTGGTCGCGCATGACCGCCACGGCAGTGCTGTGCAGCACCCCGCCCCGGCGGTAGTCCAGGGTGATGCGCTCATCCGGGTGCGCGTGGATGTAGTTGGCCAGCACCTGGAAGTCATCGACCCGGTGTCCGTCGACCGCGACGATGGTGTCACCCACCTGCAGGCCCGCCTGCGCGGCCGGTCCGCCGGGCTTGACCTTGCCGAGCACCGCGGGGGTGGGAATCCAGAACCCGAACCCCAGGCCCTGCAACAGCGCGGACGGCTCGGTGAGGTGCCGGCGCTGCGCCGCATCCGGCACCGAAATGCGCACGATACGCAGCGCCCCGTCCGCGCCGCGCACGCCCACGGCAGCCTCGCCGCTGGAACTCATGGCATCGAGCAGCCCGAAGACCACGTCGTTGGCACCGGCCACGGCGCGGCCGTTCAGGCTGCGGACCTCATCGCCCGAACGCAGTCCGGCAGCAGCAGCCGGGGAGCCCACGGTGACATCCCCGACCGTGGGGCGCACATCGGTGACCCCGTGCACCCAGAGCATCGCCCACAACAGGGCCACGGCGAAGATCAGATTGAAGGCAGGACCTGCCAGCAGCACGAGGATGCGCTGCCACACCGGGCGCCGGGTGAACGAGCGCGCCAGCTCGGCCGCCGGCACCGGTGCTTCGCGCTCATCGAGCAGCTTCACGTAGCCGCCCAGCGGGATCGCGGCCAGCACGTACTCGACCTGGTCGGGACCGGCGACGCGCTTGAGCAGCGGCTTGCCGAAGCCGACCGAGAAGCGCAGCACCTTGAATCCCAGGCGCCGTGCGACCCAGAAATGGCCGAACTCGTGCACCGTGACCAGAAGGCCCACGGCGATCACGAACCAGAAGACAGTCCACAGCAGACTCATGCGTGAGCGCCCTTCACCGATGCATTTCTTGGCATGCCGACGATCCGCTCACGTGCACGTATTCTGCCCTCCGCATCGGCCGCCAGGACATCGTCCAGGCCGCCCAGCGGGCCCCCAGTTCCTCGTTGCACTACGGCTTCAATGACTGCCGCGATGCCGGGAAAGTTCAATCGTCGCTCGAGGAAGGCCTGAACCGCGACCTCGTTGGCCGCATTGAGCAGCACCGGGTGCGACCCACCCGCGCAGGCAGCCGCCTGTGCCAGCGCCAGGCAGCGGAACTTCTGCGTGTCGGGAGCCCTGAAATCCAGCCTCCCGGCCCTGAGCAAGTCGAGGAATTCTACACCGGAGTCGATCCGCTCGGGCCACGCAAGGGCGTGGGCGATGGGGGTGCGCATGTCCGGGGCACCCAGCTGCGCCAGCACCGAGCCGTCCACGTACTCCACCAGCGAGTGCACGATGCTCTGCGGGTGTACCAGAATTGCCACATCGGCCGGATGGAGGCCAAACAGCACGCAGGCCTCGATCAGCTCCAGGCCCTTGTTCATGAGCGTGGCCGAGTCCACGGAGATCTTGCGTCCCATGACCCAGTTCGGGTGCGCGCACGCGGCCTCGGGGGTCACCGAGTCCAGAAGCTCGGCCGCGGTGTCGCGGAACGGGCCGCCGGAGGCGGTGAGCAGAATGCGCTTCAGGCCCGCGGGCCGCACCCCGGCGCGGGTCCCCGGGGGCAGGCACTGGAAGATGGCGTTGTGCTCTGAGTCGATCGGCAGCAGCGTCGCGCCCGAGGCGTTCACCGCGGCAACCAGCAGCGGCCCGGCCATCACGAGGGATTCCTTGTTCGCCAGCAGCAGGCGCTTGCCGGCGCTTGCGGCTGCCAGCGTCGAGCGCAGGCCGGCGGCGCCGACGATCGCGGCCATCACACAGTGCACTTCCCGGGCCCGGGCGATCTCCTCGAGCGCCCCCGCGCCGGCGAGCACGCGCGTACCGGGCGCCTGGTCCCCGAGCAGCGCGATCAGTTCCGCGGCCGCGGAGGCATCGGCCAGGGCCGCGTACAACGGGCGGAACGTGAGCACCTGGCGCGCCAGCTTCGCAGCGTTGCGGTGCGCGGCCAAGGCTGCGACCTGGAAGCGCTGCGGGTGGCGCGCGAGCACATCCAGGGTGCTCTCGCCCACCGAGCCGGTGGATCCGAGGACCGCGACGCCCATCATGGCGCGACTCCCATCAGGCTAAGCCCGTAGAGCATCACCGGTGCGGCCGCGGTGATGCTGTCGATGCGGTCCATCATGCCCCCATGCCCGGGCAGGAGCGAGCCGCTGTCCTTCAGTCCCGCGAAGCGCTTGAGCATGCTCTCGGTGAGATCCCCGACGATCGAGAAGGCCACCGCCGCCAGGCACAGCGGCACGAAGGTGCCCCAGGGCAGCTGAAACCACAGGCTGCCGCCGAGCGCCCAGGCGCTGCTGAGCACCATGCCGCCCAGGACCCCTTCCCAGGTCTTGCCCGGGGACACCTGCGGGGCGAGCTTCACGCGCCCGAACCGCCGGCCGCCGAAGTAGGCGCCGATGTCGGCGGCGAACACCAGGATGAGGGTGAACACGACCCACTGCGGCCCGGTGCTCCCGCTCAGCCTCATACACACCAGGGCAAGCCACATCGGCACCAGGGCCAGCACGCCGGCCAGTGCTGCGGTCACGGGCGCCACGCGCTGCGGGGCAAGCGCGACCCACCCCAGCGCCACCAGCCACCAGAGCACCGCGATGCGCAGCACCAGCTCGCGCCCGTTACCGACTGCCGCCAGGCGCCAGGCGCCTAAGATGAGCACTGCGATGAGAGCGAGGTAGGCGGCGCGCGGCAGCGGGCTGGCGATCTTGAGGAACCCGGACCACTCCCAGGCCCCGGCGAGCACCACCACGGTGACCAGCGCGACGGTGACCCACGGGGCGAGGACGAGCAGGACCAGCAGCAGCAGCGCGCCCAGTACGAGGGCGGTCACGATCCGCTTGCGCAGGGCCTCACTCACGAAGCACGTTGCGCGGGCACCTGCCCGAAGCGCCGCTCGCGGCTGGCGAAGAAGGCCAGCGCCTCCTCGAAGTCGGCAACCGCGAAGTCCGGCCACAGCCGGGGCGTGAAGTACAGCTCCGCGTAGGCGCAGTGCCACAGCAGGAAGTTCGACAGGCGCAGCTCCCCGCCGGTGCGGATCAACAGCTCCGCATCCGGCAGCGTGCCCAGGGAGGTCGCAGCCGCAAAGCGCGCCTCGGTGATCTCCTCCGGCCGCAGTGCGCCGCTGGCGCACTCGCGCGCCAGTTGCTGGGCGGCCTGCACGATGTCCCAGCGGCCGCCGTAGCTCACCGCCACCTGCAGCTTAAGTCCGGTGTTGCCCGCGGTGCGCTCCTCGGCGGCCGCCAGGCGTGCCTGCAGCCGCACCGGCAGGGCGCGCCGTGCGCCGATGAAGCGCATGGTCACGTTGCGCGCCTGCAGTTCGGCGATCTCCGCCTCCAGGGCCTCGAAGAACAGGCCCATGAGACTGCCGACCTCCGCCGCCGGCCGCGCCCAGTTCTCGCTGGAGAAGGCGAACAGGGTGAGCGCCTCGATGTTGCGCTGGCTGCATTCCTGGATGCACATGCGCACCGGGGCGAGCCCTGCCCTGTGGCCGGCCACGCGCGTCTGGCCGCGGGCGGCAGCCCAGCGGCCGTTGCCATCCATCGTGATCGCGACGTGGCGCGGCAGGGTCCTGGCGGCGGCGCCTGTAGTCAAACCTGCATGACCTCTTTTTCCTTGGCCGTCAGCAGTGACTCGATGTCCGCGACGTGCTTGTCGGTGAGCTTCTGCACCTCGACTTCCGCGCGCTTCTCGTCATCCTGCGAGATCAGCTTCTCCTTGAGCGCCTCCTTGATGTCGTTCATGACATCGCGGCGCACGTTGCGCACCGCCACCCGGGCGCTCTCGGCGTCGTGGCGCAGCACCTTGGTGATGTCGCGGCGGCGCTCCTCGGTGAGCGGCGGCATCGGCACACGGATCACCGTGCCTGCGGTCATCGGCGTCAACCCCAGGTCGGACTTGAAAATCGCCTTCTCGATCGCCTGCACCACGCTCTTCTCCCACGGGGAGATCACCAGCGTGCGGCCGTCCTCGACGGCGATGTTGGCCACCTGCTGCAGCGGCACCTCGGAACCGTAGTAGTCAACCTTCAGGTGCTCGACCAGGCTCGGGTGCGCACGCCCGGTGCGCAGCTTCTTCAGGTCCGCCTGGAACGTGGCTACGCACTTGCCCATGCGCACCTGCGCGTCTTTCTTCAGGTCTTCCAGCATGTTCTCTCCTTCAGGCCGCGGGCCTTCACTCGACCGTCACGCTCGTGCCGACGTCCTCGCCGCGCACGATGCGCGTGAGATCCCCGGAATTGTTCAGATTGAACACCCGCAGCGGCAGGTGGTTGTCGCGGCACATGACGATGGCCGTGGCGTCCATCACGTTGAGCTTCTCGCTGAGCACGCGGTCGAAGGTGAGCGTGCGGTAGCGCACCGCGGCAGGGTTCTTCATCGGGTCCTCCGAGAACACCCCGTTGACCTTGGTGGCCTTCAGGAGCACGTCGGCGCTGATCTCGATGGCGCGCAGCGCGGCCGCCGTGTCGGTGGTGAAGAACGGGTTACCGGTGCCGGCGGCGAGGATGACCACGCGCCCCTTCTCCAGGTGGCGCATGGCGCGGCGGCGGATGTAGTCCTCGCACACCTCGTTGATGCGGATCGCGGACATGACGCGCGCGTGCAGCCCCAGGCTCTCCAGCGCATCCTGCATCGCCAGCGCGTTCATCACCGTGGCGAGCATGCCCATGTGATCGGCGGCCACGCGGTCCATGCCGGCGCGCGCCAGTCCCGCGCCGCGGAAGATGTTGCCGCCGCCGATGACGGTGGCCACCTGCACGCCCATCTCCAGGATCGCCTGCAGTTCGCCGGCGATGCGCTTGATGACCGCAGGATCGATGCCGTAGTCCCCGCCACCCATGAGCGCCTCACCCGAGAGCTTCACGAGGATCCTCGAGTACTGCGACTTGGCTTGGCTCATCTGGTCTCCCTTGCCCTATAAAAAGAACCCCGCGTGCGGCGGGGTTCTCTTTGCGTAATGATCGCTGGCGCTGACCCTTGGTGTCAGTGCTTGGTCGAAGGTCCGGCGCTCTTCACCTGCGCCATGACCTCGGCGACGAAGTCATCCTGCTTCTTCTCGATGCCGGCACCGACCTCGAAGCGCTCGAAGGAGAGCACCTCGGCCTTGGCGCCCTTGAGGAGCTTCTCGATGCTCACGTCCGGGTCCTTCACGAACGGCTGCCCGGCGAGGGTGATCTCGCCCAGGGACTTGCGCAGGCGGCCCTCGACCATCTTGGCCACGATCTCCGCCGGCTTGCCCTCGCTCTGCGCCTGCTCGGTGAGGATGGCGCGCTCCTTGGCGACCACTTCCGCGGGCACGTCCGCCTGCGACAGGTAGCGCGGGTTGCTCGCCGCGACATGCATGGCCAGGTCGTGCGCCAGCTGCGCGCTGCCACCCCTGACGGCCACGAGCGCCGCGATGCGCGAGCCGTGCAGGTAGGCACCCAGGTGATCTGCCGAGTTCACGCGCGCGAAGCGGCGCACGCTGATGTTCTCGCCGATCTTGGCCACCAGTTCCCGGCGGCGCACGTCGACGCTCTGCCCGGCAGGCAGCTGCGCCTCGCCCAGGGCGGCAAGGTCTGCCGGTCCGGCATGCAGCACGCACTCGGCCACCGCCTGGGCAAAACCGCGGAAGTCCTGCTCACGGGCGACAAAGTCGGTCTCGCAGTTGACCTCGACCATGGCCGCGGTGCGCGCATCGGCGGACTTGGCCACCACCACCACGCCCTCGGCGGCGACGCGGGTGGCCTTCTTGTCCGCCTTGGCCACGCCCTGCTTGCGCATGAGCTCGGCGGCGGCGTCCAGGTCACCCTTGGTCTCAACGAGCGCCTTCTTGCACTCCATCATGCCCGCGCCGGTGCGCTCGCGGAGCTGCTTGACTGCATCTGCTGTGATTGTCATGAGAAAACTCTAAGTCCTTGAAGTATCAGTCGCGCCCCTTGCGGCGTCCGGCACCGGCTCCGGCGCCGGCGGCCGGGCGGCGGCTGACCGGGGCCGCGGGCGGCACGGTTCCGGCGGCCACGGCCACGACCTCCTCGGCCTCCAGGTCGTCGTCCTCGATCGCAGGCTCTGCGACAGCGGCGGCGTCCGGGGCGGCAGCCGCATCAGCGGCCACGGCCGGCGCGCGCCGGCGGGCCGGGGCGGCGGCCTTCCTGCGCACCGCGGCCTGGGGACGCTGCGGGCGGCCGCGCGTGGACTTCTTGCGCGGGTTGCCGGCCTCGTCGAGTTCCACGAACTCGTCCTCGCCGACGGCCACCTGCGGCACCGACTCCTTGCCCTCGAGCACCGCATCGGCGATGCCCGCGGTGTAGAGCTGGATGGCGCGCATGGCGTCATCGTTGCCGGGGATGATGTACTCGACGCCGTCCGGGGAGCAGTTGGTGTCGACGATGGCGACCACCGGGATGCCGAGCTTCTTGGCCTCGTGGATCGCGATGTTCTCGTGACCGACGTCGACCACGAACAGCGCATCCGGGAGCGACTCCATGTCCTTGATGCCCCCCAGGCTTCGTTCCAGCTTGTCCATCTCGCGACGCAGCTGGGTGGCTTCCTTCTTGCCGCGCTTCTCCAGCGCGCCGGAGGCTGCCAGCTCGGTGATCTCGGCCAGGCGCTTGATCGACTGGCGGATGGTCTTGAAGTTGGTGAGCATGCCGCCCAGCCAGCGCTGGTTCACGTACGGCTGCGCGGCACGGGTCGCCTCCTTCTGGATCGACTCGCGCGCCGAGCGCTTGGTGCCCACGAACAGCACCTTGCCACCATCGGCAATCACGCCCTTGACGAAGTTCGCCGCCTCCGCGTACATCGGCTGCGTCTTCTCGAGGTTGATGATGTGAATTCTGTTACGTTCGCCGAAGATGAAAGGGGCCATCTTCGGGTTCCAGAAGCGGGTCTGATGTCCGAAATGGACACCCGCCTCCAGCATCTGTCGCATGGACACGCCGGGCATGAAAAACTCCTGTGTGGGTTAAGCCTCCGCGCATCCTCGTGACCATCCTGCGAAGGAGCCCTTACGGACTCATCAGCAGGACACCCAGTCACAGAGATTGCGATGCGCGTGTGGGTTGCGTTGCCAAAAAAGGCCGCGCTTTATACCATGAAGACCTCGCAGGAACAACGCCTTACGCAGGAGCCGGCGGGCCTTGCCCGCGGGGGCCGCCAGCCCCATTGATTACCCCTATGAATGTGACGATCAAGACCCCCGAAGAGCAGGAAAAGATGCGGATCGCCGGCCGCCTGGCCGCCGACGTGCTGGACATGATCGCGGAGTACGTGGTCCCCGGGGTGACCACCGAGGAGCTGGACCAGCGCTGCCACGACTACATCGTGCAGGTGCAGCAGTCGGTACCGGCGAACCTCAACTACCGCGGTTTCCCGAAGACCATCTGCACCTCGGTGAACCACGTGGTCTGCCACGGCATCCCCAACGAGAAGCGCCTCAAGGCCGGGGACTTCGTGAACATCGACGTGACGGTGATCCGCGACGGCTACCACGGGGACACCAGCCGGATGTACTTCGTGGGCAAGCCGGCCGTGCAGGCGCAGCGCCTGGCCGAGACCTGCTTTGCCGCCATGTGGAAGGGCATCGAGGTCGTGCGTCCCGGGGCCCGCCTGGGCGACATCGGGCACGCCATCCAGCGCTATGTCGAGGGCCGCGATTATTCGGTGGTACGCGAGTACTGCGGGCACGGCATCGGCAGGATCTACCACGAGGACCCGCAGGTGCTGCATTACGGGGAGCCCGGCACCGGGATGGAGCTGCAGGCCGGCATGACCTTCACCATCGAGCCGATGGTCAATGCGGGCAAGCGCCACGTGCGCCTGCTGCCCGATGGCTGGACCGTGATCACCAAGGACCGCTCGCTCTCGGCGCAGTGGGAGCACACCATCCTCGTGACCCCGGGCGGCTTCGACGTGCTCACCCTCGGCGCGGCCGGCCGGCCGCACTGACGATGCACACCGGGGACACCGCGCTGGCGACTTCCGTACCCGCCGTCCCCTCCCCCTTGAGCGCCTGGCCGCTGCTGGCGCGCCTGCCCGGGCAGCTGCGCGAGCAGAGCGCGCCTGCCGCCTGGCGCGAGCTGCTCAGCCAGGCGAACGAGGAGCTCAGGAAGCGCTTCCTCGCCGAGGAGCCGGTCGAGGAGCTGGTGCACGCGCGGGCGGCGCTGGTGGATGCGGTGCTGCGCGAGGCCTGGCAGCGCCACTGCGCCGGGCATGCAGACTGGGCCCTCGTCGCCGTCGGTGGCTACGGCCGCGGTGAGCTGCACCCGGCCTCCGACATCGACATCCTGCTGCTGGTGCCGCAGGCACCGGATGCCCGTGGCAGCGCCGCGGTCGAGCGGCTGGTCACCTTTCTGTGGGACATCGGCCTTGAGGTCGGGCACAGCGTGCGCACGGTCGCCGAGTGTGCCGAGGAGAGCGTCGGCAACGTGAGCGTCATGACGACGCTCATCGAGGCACGCCTGCTCGCCGGCAGCGCCACACTTCTGGCCGCCATGCGCACCGCGCTCGCCCCCGAGCGGCTCTGGCCGGTGAAGCAGTTCTTCGAGGCCAAGGTGCGCGAGCAGACCGAGCGGCACCTGAAGGCCAACGACACCGCCTACAACCTCGAGCCGAACGTGAAGACCGGTCCCGGCGGGCTGCGCGACATCCAGACCATCGCCTGGGTGGCAAAGAGGCACTTCGACGCGGACTCCCTCGATGGCCTGGTCACGCACGGCTTCCTCACCGAGGCGGAACTGAAGCGCCTGAAGCTGGCGCAGGCCTTCCTGTGGAAGGTGCGCTTCGGCCTGCACATCCTCACCGGGCGCCGCGAGGACCGGCTGCTGTTCGATCACCAGCTGCGCCTGGCGCAGAGCTTCGGCTACGAGGACGCCTCCTACACCCTCGCGGTCGAGCAGTTCATGCAGCGCTACTACCGCACCGTCATGGAGGTGAGCCTGCTGAACGAGCTGCTGCTGCAGCTGTTCCGCGAGGCGATCCTCACCGAGAGCCAGCCGCCGCGCCCGCTGAACGCGCGCTTCCAGGTGCGCAACGGCTCGCTCGAGGCCGTCAGCGAGGAGGTCTTCGCGCGCGCCCCGTCGGCGCTGCTGGAGCTGTTCGTGCTGCTGCAGCTGCACCCGGAGATCCAGGGCGTGCGCGCCTCGACCATCCGCGCCATCGGCAAGAGCCTGTGGCTGATCGACGAGGAGTTCCGCCAGAACCCGCGCCACCACCGCCTGTTCCTGGAGATCCTGCGCGCCCCGGTCGGGGTGACGCACGAGCTGCGCCGCATGAACACCTACGGGGTGCTGGGGCGCTACATCCCCGCCTTCGGCCGGGTCGTGGGCCGCATGCAGTACGACCTGTTCCACGCCTACACGGTCGATGCGCACACCCTGTTCGTGGTGAGCAACCTGCGCCGCTTCGCCATCCCGCGCTACGACCACGAGCTCCCCGAGGCCTCGCGCGTCATGCAGCAGCTGCCGCGCAGCGAGATCGCCTACCTCGCCGCCCTCTTCCATGACATCGCCAAGGGCCGCGGCGGGGACCACTCGGAGCTCGGCGCCGTCGATGCCGAGGCGTTCTGCCTCGAGCAGGGACTCTCACCCTACGATGCGCGCCTGGTGGCCTGGCTGGTGCGCAACCACCTGCAGCTGTCGATCACCGCACAGAAGCAGGACATCACCGACCCGCAGGTGATCAACGCCTTCGCGCGGCGCGTCGGCGACGAGACCCACCTCGACTACCTGTACGTGCTCACCTGCGCGGACGTGCGCGGCACCAACCCGAAGCTGTGGAACTCCTGGAAGGGCTCGCTGTTCCGCGACTTCTACCAGCGCGTGAAGCGCGCGCTGCGGCGCGGCCTGGAGACCCCGATCGATGCGGAGCACCTGGTGCGCGAGACCCAGGACAACGCCCGGCGGCTGCTGCTCGAGCGCGGCATCGCCGAAGATGACATCGTGCGCGCCTGGACGCGCTTCACGCCGAGCTACTTCCTGCAGTACTCCCCCGAGGAGATCGCCTGGCACACGCGCCTGCTGGCCGAGCGCGACGCGGCCTCGGACGAACCGCTGGTCGCGCTCGAACCGAAGAGCATCCACGGCACCACCGCCGCCTTGGTGTTCGCGCGTCCGCGGCGCCACGGCTTCGCGCGCACCACCCAGGCCCTGGACCAGCTCGGACTCAACATCGTCGATGCGCGCATCACCCCGACCGGGGATGGCTTCAGCCTCGATCTCTACCACCTGCTCGAGGATGACGGCACGCCGATCGCCGATACCGACCGCCAGCAGGAGATCGAGCTGGCGCTGTGGCGCTCGCTGCAGGGGCCGGCCGATGCGCCCTTCACCGTCTCGCGGCGCGCGCCGCGCCAGGCGCGCATGTTCAACACCGCGACCCAGATCCAGCTGAGCGTCGATGAGCGCAACCGCCGCTCGGTGCTGGAGCTGACCGCCGGGGACCGCCCGGGCCTGCTGTGCGAGGTCGGCAAGGTGCTCATGGCCGAGCGCATCGAGCTGCAGGCCGCCAAGATCATGACCGTCGGCGAGCGCGCCGAGGATGTCTTCTACCTCACCGACTTCAACAACCAGCCCCTGAGTGCCGCGCTCGCCGAGCAGCTCAAGCAGCACCTGGTGCACGCGCTGGATGAGCGCGAGGCGGCGCTGCGCCACCCCGGCGCCCTCCTGGCATGAACCCGCGCCTGGCGGCCCTGCACGCCTACCCCTTCGAGCGCCTGGCGCGCCTGAAGTCAGGGGTGGCCCCGCCGCCGGCGCTCAAGCACATCGCCATGTCGATCGGGGAGCCGCAGCATGCCCCGCCGGAGTTCGTGCTGGAGAGCCTGCACCGGCACCTGGGCGAATTGGGCAGCTACCCGACCACGGCGGGCGCTCTGCCGCTGCGCGCGGCGTGCGCGGCATGGCTGACGCGGCGCTACCTGCTAAGGCCCGGCAGCGTCGACCCGGAGACGATGGTGCTGCCGGTCAACGGCACGCGCGAGGCGCTGTTCGCCTTCGTGCAGGCGGCGGTCGATGCGGCGCACGAGCCGGCCGTGCTCATGCCCAACCCCTTCTACCAGATCTACGAGGGCGCGGCGCTGCTGGCCGGCGCGCGGCCGTACTTCCTGGACACCGTGGCGGCCGGGGACTTCGTGCCGGACCTTGCGCAGGTGCCGGCAGCGCTGTGGGAGCGCTGCCAGGTGCTCATGCTGTGCACCCCCGGCAACCCGACCGGGGCGGTGCTGTCGCTGGATTTCCTCAAGCGCGCCCTGGACCTCGCGGATCGCTACGACTTCATCATCGCCAGCGACGAGTGCTACGCGGACATCTACCTCGAGGAGTCCGCCCCGCCGCCGGGGCTGCTGGAGGCGGCCGAGGCGGCCGGCCACGACAGCTTCGAGCGCTGCATGGTATTCCACAGCCTCTCCAAGCGCTCGAGCCTCCCGGGGCTGCGCTCCGGGTTCGTGGCCGGGGACCCGGCACTGATCGCCCGCTTCCTTCTATATAGGACCTACCACGGCTGCGCCATGCCCGTGCCGACCCAGCAGGCGAGCACCGCCGCGTGGGCGGACGATGCGCATGCGGCGGCCAACCGGGCGCTCTACCAGGAGAAGTTCGCGCGCGTGCTGCCGCTCCTCGCCCCGCTCATGGACGTGGCGCGCCCGGGCGGCGCCTTCTACCTGTGGCCGAACGTCGCCGGCGATGACGAGGACTTCGTGCGCGCGCTCTACGCGCAGCAGAACATCACGGTGCTGCCCGGCAGCTATCTCGGGCGCGATGCCGGGGGCGGCAACCCGGGGGCCGGGCGCGTGCGCATCTCGCTGGTGCCGCCGGTCACCGCGTGCGTCGAGGCCGCCGGGCGCATGGCTGAATTCCTGCGCAGGCGCTGAGGCATCTGCCAGACTGGCCACCGCCATGACTGATCTCACCCGACTCAGGGGGCTCATCGAGGCCGCCTTCGAACGCCGCGCGGAGCTCACCCCGCAGACGGTCCGCGCCGAACTGGCCGCGGCCATCGAGGAGTGCATCGGTCTGCTGGACTCAGGCACGGCGCGCGTCGCCGAGCCTGCCGGCGGGGGCTGGTCGGTCAACGAATGGCTGAAGAAGGCGGTGCTGCTGTCCTTCCGCATGCGCGAGAACCAGGTGGTGGATGCAGGATTCACCCGCTTCTACGACAAGGTGCCGCTGAAGTACGCACAGGCGACGGCCGAGCAGCTGCGTGCCGGGGGCACGCGCGTCGTGCCGCACGCGATCGTGCGCCGCGGGGCCTACATTGCCCCGAACGTCGTGCTCATGCCCTGCTACGTCAACATCGGCGCCTGGGTCGGCTCCGGCACCATGGTAGACACCTGGGCCACGGTGGGCTCGTGCGCGCAGATCGGGCGCAACGTGCACCTCTCCGGCGGAGTCGGCATCGGCGGGGTGCTCGAGCCGCTGCAGGCGGCGCCGACGATCATCGAGGATGACTGCTTCATCGGCGCGCGCTCGGAGATCGTCGAGGGCGTGGTGGTCGAGCAGGGTTCGGTCATCTCCATGGGCGTGTTCATCGGCCAGAGCACGCGCATCTACGACCGCACCACCGGTCAGGTCCTGCAGGGCCGGGTGCCGGCAGGATCGGTGGTGGTCTCCGGCAGCCTGCCCTCGAGCGATAAGCGCTACAGCCTGTACTGCGCGGTCATCGTCAAGCGCGTGGATGCGCAGACCCGCGCCAAGACCTCCATCAACGAGCTGCTGCGCAGCATCGACTAGCCAGCGCGGCACCAGGGGCGGGTCAGCTCTTGGCCGCCGCTGCCTTGCGTTGCACCCGTCCGCGCCCCTTGCCACGCCCCCGCACCACCTGCCTGGCGATCGGCCCGAAGGCGCGGGCCGCCTGCTTCTGCAGCCGGGCGTCGAAGCGCCGGTAGACCCTGATCAGCTCGCGACCGAAGGGGGTGAGCGTCGCCCCGCCGCCACGGCGCCCGCCCTTGGCGGTGACCGCCGCCGGCTCATCGTAGCGGGTGTTGAGGGCGTGCAGCAGTACCCAGCCGCGGCGGTAGCTCATGTCCATGGCGCGCGCGGCACTGGACAGCGAGCCGGTGAGCGCGATCTGCTCGAGCAGGTCGATCTTGCCCGGACCCAGGGTCGTGTCAGGGTCGAAGTGCACGCGAAAGCGCACATGGGTGCTGGTCATCGGCTCGCCTCCTGCGTGCCGATCTTACTCCAGCAAGCTGCGGCCGTCGGGCGGTGCCGGCCAGCAGCCCCCGGAGCCAGCGCCACGGCGGCCACGACCGTGGCGATCAGCATCCCAGCGGGCGCGGGCCGGATGCGGACACCGGGTTCATGGCGCACCCTCCGCCGCCAGTGGCAGCGTCACGCGAAATGTGCTGCCCCGCCCGGGCACGCTGGCCACCTCGACGCTGGCCCCGTGCGCGGCACAGATGGCCTTCACGATCGACAAGCCGAGCCCGGCGCCACCGCCCTCGCGCGAGCGCGCGTCATCGACCCGATAGAAGCGCCGGAACACGTGCGCCAATGCGTCGGCGGGGATGCCGGCGCCGGTGTCGCTCACCTCGAAGAGCGCCCGCGGCCCGTCGCGGCGTACGCTAAGTGCCACCGAGCCGCCGGCGGGCGTGTACTTGATCGCGTTGTCCAGCAGGTTGACCACGACCTGCTTCAGGCGCGCGCGGTCGCCCTCCACGAACACCGGCGTGGCCACCGCCGTCGTGAGGTTCACCTTCTTATCCTCGGCGAGCAGGTTCATCTGCTCGGCCGTGCCGCCCACGAGCGCGGCCAGGTCAAAGCGCACCCATTCGCTGTGGGCCTCCCCGGCATCCAGCCGCGACAGGGCGAGCAGACCCTCGACGATCTCGCCCAGCCGGTCGACCTCCTCCAGCACGCTCCCCAGGGCCTCGCGGGTCTCGCCCTTCAGCTGCCCGTCCTGCGCCAGGGACTCCAGCTCCCCGCGCATCACGGTCAGCGGCGTGCGCAGTTCGTGCGAGGCATCGGCGACGAACTGCTTGGAGCCCTGGATGGTCTCCTCCAGGCGCGCAATCATGTGATTGAGCGAGACCGAGAGCCGCTCGAGCTCATCGCCGCTGCGCACCACGGGCAGCCGCTCGCTCAGGTTGTGCTGGGTGATGGCCTCGGCCGTGCGCCCCATGTGCTCGACCGGCTTCAGTGCCCGGCGTACCAGGACGAAGCCGCCCGCGACGGCGACCGCCACCGTGATGGGCAGGCCGATGGCCAGCATCATGAGCACGTGCGCGAGCGTTGCCTCGCTGGGGGCTGCGGAGGTGCCCACCTCGACGCGGTAGCGCGTGCCATCGCTGCCCGCGGCCTCGCGCGCGGCCACCAGCAGCGACCCGCCGCCGGGCAGGCCGACCGCCCGCGCGCCGGCCCCGCCGGCGGAGGGCACGTGCGCCGGATCGAAGCTCGCATCGTGCGGGGCGCCCGAGGTGTACACCGGCGCCCCGTCCGCGCGCGTGATGCGAATGAAGCGGTCGTTGGCCTCCGGGGAGTACAGGCCCTCCACCTGGGTACCCAGCGAGGCCTCGTTGGCGGCGCTGGCGTGCGCGATAAGGGTGTCGGCGATCTGCTGTGCGCGGCGCGCCTGGATGTCCAGGAGATTGGCCTCGAGGTAGTGCCGCAGGAACAAGATCGTGAGCAGCCCCAGCAGCACGAAGACCACGGTGAGCACGCCGCCGTACCAGGCCACCAGCCGGAACCCCAGGGAACGGATGTTCATGCTTCGGTGCGCTCCCCGAGCGCGTAGCCGACACCGCGCACCGTGCGGATCAGCTTGACCGCGAAGGGATCGTCGATCTTGCCGCGCAGGTGGCGCACGTACACATCGACGATATTGGTGAGGCCCTCGAAGCTTTGATCCCAGACGTGCTCGATGATCATCGCGCGCGAGAACACCCGCCCGGGATTGGCGGCCAGGTACTCGAGCAGGGCGTACTCCTTGGGCGTGAGCTCGATGCGCCGGCCGGCGCGGCGCACCTGCTGGGTCAGGCGGTCCACTTCCAGATCCGCCACCCGCAGCACGCTCGAGCGCGGTACCGTTCCCCGGCGCAGCAGCGCCTTGACGCGCATGACCAGCTCGGCGAAGGCAAAGGGCTTGGTGAGATAGTCATCCGCTCCGGCCTCGAAGTTGCGCACCTTCTCCTCCGTGGCATCGCGCGCGGTGAGGACCAGGATGGGCACCTGCTGGCTGCGACGGCGGATGCGCTGCAGCAGCTCGGTGCCGCCGAGCTGCGGCAGCATCAGGTCCAGGATCACCAGGTCGTAGTCGTAGGCCTGGGCGAGCTCCCAGCCCTGCAACCCGTCCTCGGCAAGATCCACCGCGAAGCGCTCGGCACGCAGCGCGCGCGCCACGAGCTCGGAGACCTTCTTCTCATCTTCTACCAGGAGTATGCGGATGGGCTCTCCATGCTTATCAGAGGACCACGGGGAAATTAAAGGCCGATCAATAGGTGAATAAATTCCGTTCAGGTGGCTGCATCGAATTCCTAAGTGCCTGAAGTAGCTCGACAATTGCGAACGGCAGGGATGCCCGCTCTCCTTGGATGGGGCTAATCAAATGTGGTGCGGGTGTCATACAGCCGTCATCCAGACGCATCCTGACTGTCACATTACGGCAGCAGAGTGTGCCCGCGTGCCGCGGCTCATCCGCCGCAATCGCGGCGTCTCTCTTACGCATCACTTCCGCAGCCCCCGGGTGGCGGGATGAGTGGGGAGGGACGTCGAGTTGGCCTACACCAATTTCAGGACCCTACGATGACCTCGGATCATGAATATGCGACGCCCAATGAGCGCACGCAACTGCCGATGCGCCGTGAGCGCCCCGTGGTTGGCTGCGCGCATCAGCCATCCCGTACTGGACATACCCATAGCCAGCAGCCTTAAGGAGACCAAGATGACACTCGTCCGATCCCAGTCCTACCGTCGCAGCGGCGGCGTGCCGACGCGGAGCCGTCTCGCGATGGTGGCCGCGGCGGTTACCGCGGGCTTGCTCTTCCTGCCGTCGGCGCGCGCCCAGGATGCCGCAACCGCCGCGCAGCTGCAGACCCTGAAGGAGCAGCTGCAGCAGCAGCAGCAGCAGATCGAGCGGTTGCAGCAGCAGCTGAGCCAGCCGCCCGCGTCCCAGACCGCCGCTGCGGCGGCCCCGCCTCCGCCGGTCGTGGTGGAGAAGAAAGGCAGTGCGGCCCTGCACGCAGGCCCGGTCACGCTGACCTTCGGCGGGTTCATGGAGTTGGGCACGATTTACCGCAACAGGAACGAAACCGCCGACATAGGGTCGAACTGGAACACCGCCATCCCGTTCCCGAATTCGCCCAACTACGGCCTGGACGAGTTCCGCATGTCCGCCCGCCAGAGCCGGCTCTCGCTGCTCGCCCAAGGACCTCAGCACGGCAGCAGCCGCGCCGAGGGCTACCTGGAGTTTGACTTCCTCGGGGCGGCGCCCACGGCCAATGCCAACGAGAGCAACAGCTACACCCCGCGTCTGCGCCATGTGTACGGTCTCTACACGCGCTCGGACGTGGGCTTCAGCATGCTTGCCGGACAGACCTGGAGCCTGGCCACCATGTTCAAGAGCGGCATGAACGTGCGCTCCGAGGCCATTCCGCTGACCATCGATGCACAGTACGTTCCCGGGTTCAACTGGACGCGTAACCCGCAGATCCGTCTCGTCGAGCGCTTCAACGATGCGGTCTCGCTCGGGCTTTCCCTGGAGAGCCCGCAGGCGCTCGTGTTCAATGGTCCGAACCCGCTGCCCCCGGGCACGGTGTACAACAACCCGGGCGGCTCGTTGTATTACTCGGGCCAGAACTACACCCTCGACCCGGCGCCGGACGTTATCGCCAAGGTCGCCTTCGACCCCGGTTACGGTCACTACGAGCTTTACGGCATGGCGCGCTGGTTCCGCGATCAGGTTGCGGGCCACAACGATATCCAGAACGGCAACGGCGTGGGTGGCGGACTCATCCTGCCTCTCATCCACGACGCCCTGGACTTCAGGCTCAGCGGTCTTGTCGGCGACGGCATCGGCCGCTACGGCTCCGCGCAGCTGCCGGACGTGACGCTCACGCCGACCGGTCACTTCGCCACGATCCACGGATACCACTGGCTGGCAGGCCTGGAAGCGCACCCGACGAGCCAGTGGACGCTGTACTTGTACGCCGGCGAGGAGCACGCCGACGACAAGGCCTACGTCGATGAGGCCGGCCTGGGGTACGGCTACGGCAGCCCGACGTATGACAACAGTGGCTGTCTGACCCTCGGTGGCAAGTGCGCGGCGAACACCCGGTCGATCAAGCAGGGAACCGCCGGCGCGTGGTGGAAGTACTACCAGGGAGAACTTGGCAATCTGCAGATGGGACTTCAGTATTCCTACACGAAGCGCGAGATCTTCCCGGGTGTTGGCGGGAGCCCGGACACGAACATCTCGGTCGCCATGCTCTCGCTGCGCTACTACCCGTACCAGAGGTAACCCCAGGGCACGCCTGTCCAGGGACGGACAGGCGTGCTTGTCGCGCGCCACCCACGCGACCCGCGCGCCCGAGGGTATGCACGCATGGAAAGGCGGGTGGGACGTCGATGATGTTCAACCCTGCTGTTGCGACCGGCCTCCACAAAAAGCGGTCTCGGCGGTTCACGCCACGAACCGCCATTGGCGCGGGGTTTGGCTACGTGCTGCTCACAAGGCCGGCCGACGACGACGCGAGGCAACTCACGGCGAGCCCGGCATGCGTTTCAGGTTCCACGCTGGAGCGCCTCGGTGGCCCTGACTTCCTGCGGCAGGGCAACGGCACGACAGCCCGCGCATGCGGGTCCAAGTGTTGGCAGGAAATGCAGGCGGCGCCGGAGACTGCGGTCGCGCGGCGCAGGGCGCGGATCTAGCCGAAGCGCCCCGTGATGTAGTCTTCCGTCAGGCGGTGCTTCGGGTTGGTGAACACGCGGTCGGTCTCGCCGATCTCGATGAGCTCGCCCATGTGGAAGTAGGCGGTGCGCTGCGAGACCCGCGCCGCCTGCTGCATCGAGTGGGTGACGATGACGATGGCGTACTGCTCGCGCAGCTCATCGATCAGGTCCTCGATGCGCGCGGTGGCCACCGGGTCCAGCGCCGAGCACGGCTCGTCCATGAGGATGACCTCCGGCTGCACGGCAATGGTGCGCGCGATGCACAGGCGCTGCTGCTGGCCGCCGGACAGGCCGGTACCCGGACTGCTCAGCCGGTCCTTCACCTCGTCCCACAGGCCCGCGCGCGTGAGACTCGAGCACACGATGTCATCCAGCTGCGAGCGGCTGCGCGTCATGCCGTGGATGCGTGGACCGTAGGCGACGTTGTCGTAGATGGACTTGGGGAACGGGTTGGGCTTCTGGAACACCATGCCGATGCGCGCGCGCAGCTGCGCGACATCCAGTCCCGGGGCAAAGATGTCCTGGCCATCCAGGGTGATGGTCCCGGTGGTGCGCGCGCCGGGGATGGTGTCATTCATGCGGTTCAGGCAGCGCAGGAACGTCGACTTGCCGCAGCCGGACGGCCCGATCATCGCCAGCACCTGGCGCGGGGCGACATCCAGGCTGACATCCTTGAGCGCCTGCTTGTCGTCGTAGAACACGCTCACGTCCTGGCAGTGGAACACCGCCGGCCCGGCCGGTGCAGGCTCAGCAGCCAGCGCGCCGCGCGGCTCGGCCTGACCTGCCAGGCCGCGCCGGCCGCTCGGCTTGAGCAGCCGCGCGCCGCGCTCGGCCGCAGCCCGGTGTGCCCCGACCGACTCCTCGATGGCGGCCTCCGCCGCGGCCGCGGGTGCCGGGGTGGGCTCGGCGGAGTGGGAGTTGGGTGTTTCGCTCATGGTTTCCCGGTCAGCCGAAGCGCCCGGTGACGTAGTCATCGGTGCGGCGGTTCTTCGGGGCGGTGAACATCTCCTCGGTGGGGCCGATCTCGATCAGGTCCCCGAGGTACATGAAGGCGGTGACATTGGAGACCCGCGCGGCCTGCTGCAGGTTGTGGGTGACGATGGCGATGCAGTAGCGCTCGCGCAGGCTCTGCAGGGTCTCCTCCACGCGCAGCGTGGAGATCGGGTCGAGCGCTGCGGTCGGCTCGTCGAACAGGATTACCTCCGGGCGCAGCGCCAGCGTGCGCGCGATGCACAGGCGCTGCTGCTGCCCGCCGGACAGGCCGCGGCCGTCCTCGTGCAGCTTGTCCTTCACCTCGTCCCACATGGCCGCATCACGCAGGGCCTCCTCGATGCGGTCGCTGAGTTCGCTGCGGGTGATGCGCCGCGACAGCCGCAGGCCGAAGGCGACGTTGTCGAAGATCGACATCGGGAACGGGGTCGGCTTCTGGAACACCATGCCGACGCGGAAGCGCAGGCTGGCCACATCCACCGTCGGCGCGAGGATATCCTCGCCATCCAGCAGCACGTCGCCTTCGGCGCGGTGGCCCGCATACAGGGCGTACATGCGGTTGAACACCCGCAGCAGCGTCGACTTGCCGCAGCCGGAGGGGCCGATGAAGGCGGTGATCTGCTTGTCGCGCAGGGTGAGGCTGATGTCCTTGAGCGCCTGGGTCTTGCCGTAGAAGAAGTTCAGGTGCCGCACCTCGAAGCGCACCGCGCCGTCCTCGTGCGACGCGCCGGCCCTCACCGGCGGCTGCGGACGCAGCGAGGCTTCGCTCGCGCCCATCAGCGCCGCCCCCTGGCGAACGAGGACACCGCCAGGCGCGCGGCGATGGAGAGGATCAGGATGCTGACCGTGATGATGAGCGCGCCCGACCAGGCCAGCTGCTGCCAGTTCGGGTAGGGGCTGAGGGCGAACTGGAAGATCACCACCGGCAAATTCGCCATCGGCGCCCCGAGGTTGCTGCTCCAGAACTGGTTGTTCAGCGCGGTGAACAGCAAGGGGGCGGTCTCGCCTGAGATGCGCGCCACGGCCAGGAGCAGCCCGGTGACGATGCCGCTGCGGGCGGCCGGGTATATGACGCTGGTGACGGTGCGCCAGGTGTAGGCCCCCATCGCCGTCGAGGCGTCCTTCATGCCCTGCGGCACCAGGTTCAGCATGTCCTCGGTGGTGCGCACGGTGACGGGCATGGCGATGATCGCCAGCGCCACCGCTCCGGCGATCGCCGAGAAGTGCCCCATGCGCACCACCAGCAGCTCGTAGACGAACAGGCCGATGATGATCGAGGGGGCCGACAGCAGCACGTCGTTCACGAAGCGGATCACGCTGCTGATCTTGGCAGTGCGGCCGTACTCGGCCAGATAGGTGCCCGCCAGCATGCCGATCGGGCCGCCAATGAGGATGCCGATGACGGTCATGACGATGCTGCCGTAGATCGCATTCAGCAGCCCTCCGCTGCTGCCCGGCGGCGGGGTCATCTTGGTGAACAGGTCCCAGGACATGCCGGCGACGCCGTTCTTCACCAGCGTCCACAGGATCGCGCCCAGGAAGAACAGGCCGATCGCGGTGGCGACCCCGGAGAGCACCAGCGCCAGCACGTTCAGCGCCTTGCGGACCGCGCGCCGGTTCATGCGACCCCCAGGGCGCGCCGCTCCAGGCGCATGAGCATCAGGCGCGCGGCGGCGATCACCACGAAGGTGATGAGGAACAGCAGCGCGCCCAGGGCGACGAGTGATGAGGTGTACAGGTCCCCGACGGCCTCGGCGAACTCGTTGGCGATGGCCGCGGAGATGGTGGTCCCGGGGGCCAGCAGCGAGGTGCCGATGCGGTGCGCGTTGCCGATGACGAAGGTGACCGCCATGGTCTCCCCGAGCGCCCGGCCCAGGCCCAGCATGATCCCGCCGATCATGCCGGTGCGCGCGTAGGGCACGACCACCTGCCAGATGACCTCCCAGGTGGTGGCGCCGAGCCCGTAGCCGGACTCCTTGAGCACGTCCGGCACGGTCTCGAACACGTCGCGCATCACCGCGGCGATGAAGGGGATCACCATGATCGCCAGTACGAAGCTGGCGGTGAGGATGCCGATGCCGAACGGCGGCCCCTGAAAGAGCTTGCCCACCATGGGCAACGGCCCCAGCACGTTAATCAGCCACGGTTGCACGTGCCGCTGCAGGATGGGAGCAAGCACGAACAGGCCCCAGATGCCGTAGATGATGCTCGGCACCGCCGCCAGCAGCTCGATCGCGACCCCGACCGGGCGCTTCAGCCACGCCGGCGCCAGCTCGGTGAGGAAGATCGCGATGCCGAAGCTGACCGGGATCGCAAACAGCAGCGCGAGGAAGGAGGTGACGAGGGTGCCGTAGATCGGGGCGAGCGCCCCGAACTGATCGGTCACCGGGTTCCAGATCTCCCGGGTGAGGAAGGCGAGCTTGAAGTGTGCCAGCGCCGGCCAGGCGCCGATGAGCAGCGACAGCGTGACGCCGCCGAGCAGCAGCAGCACCAGCAGGGCCGCCGCCAGCGTCGCGGCGCGAAACAGGCGCTCGCGCCGCCGCTGCCCGGCGGCGTGGCGCGGACTGATCGCAGTCACCGTATTCATCGCGGACGGCAACCTGTCACGCTTTGAGTCTTCCCGTTAACCGAAAACCGGCGGCGGCCCGGTTCCCCGCGGCAGCCGCCGGCGTCGTGCAATGACCGGACGCAGGTGGCGCGCCGCGCTGCGGCAGGCCACCGGAGTCATCTTACAGGCTACAGCGTTACGCCCCGGATCTGCGACTTCCACGTCGCGCGCACCTGCTGGATCAGGGTCTCCGGCAGCGGTACATAGTCCAGTTCCGCGGCCATCTTGCCACCGTTCTTGTACGCCCAGTCAAAGAACTTCAGCGCCGAGGTGGTGGCGGCGGCATCCGGCGGCACCGCGTACACCAGGATGAAGCTCGCGCCGGAGATCGGCCAGCTGGCAGGCCCTGCCTGATCGGTGAGGATCAGGTAGTACCCTTCCGCGTGCTTCCAGTCGGCATTGGCGGCGGCGGCCTGGAAGGACTCCGCGTTCGGCGCCACGGTCTTGCCGGCCTTGTTGATGAGGTCCGCGTGCGCCATCTTGGTCTGCTTGGCGTAGGCGTACTCGACGTAGCCGATCGCCCCGTCGGTCTGCGTGGTCATGTTGGCCACGCCCTCGTTGCCCTTGGCACCGATGCCCACCGGCCACTGCACGGAGGTGTTCGCGCCGATCGAGCTTTGGAACTTCGGGCTGCACTTGGACAGGTAGTCCGAGAACAGGAAGTTCGTGCCCGAACCGTCCGAGCGGTACACCGGGGCGATGGTGGTGGCGGGCAGCGCCAGCTTCGGGTTCAGCTTCTTGATGCGCGCGTCGTTCCACTTGGTGATGTCACCCAGGTAGATCGATGCGACCGTTGCCCCATCGAGGACCAGCGCACCGGCGGTGACGCCCTTGATGTTCACCACCGGCACGACCCCGCCGATGATCATCGGGAACTGCACCAGGCCGGCGGCCTTGAGGTCCTCCGGCTTCAGCGGCATGTCCGAGGCGCCGAAGGTCACCGTCTTGGCCTTGATCTGCTTGATGCCGCCGCCGGAGCCGATCGACTGGTAGTTCAGGCCGATGCCGGTCTGGGTCTTGTAGGCATCCGCCCACTTCGAATAGATCGGATACGGGAAGGTCGCACCCGCACCGGAGATGTCGGCCGCCTGGGCAGCCGCTGCGAGCGCCACTGCGCCCACCGCCGCCACCAGCATCCGCTTTACATTCACTAACATGATTCGACTCCTGGTCTGGGAATTCTCTCGTGAGCCCTCCGCGAGGGCTGCACGAGCCTATGCATCACTGGCGCGCATTAGATGACCGCCACGTGACACTCTCGTGACAGGGCTGTCAGGGGGCCCTCGAGGGCCCCCGCCCGTTTCTCACGGCCACTTCCCTGTGACCGTGGGGACAGTCTCCCCGGCGGACTTTGCAGGTACGTGACATTTGCTTGCTGCATCATAAGCACAGGCCGTATAAACGCGCGGGCCGTCCGGCCGGCCTCGCCCAACCACTGCGAAACGATTGAGCCTATGTCCCAAACCCTTGATCTGACTGAGGATCTGTTGCGCCGGCCGTCGCTCACGCCGGCTGACGAGGGGTGTCAGGCGGTCATGGCGGCGCGCCTGGCGGCCGCCGGCTTCCGGGTCGAGTCGCTGCGCTTTGGGGTCGTGGACAACCTGTGGGCGCAGCGCGGCACCGGCGCCCCGGTGTTCTGCTTTGCCGGGCACACCGACGTGGTGCCCACCGGACCGGCCGCGGACTGGGCCCACGATCCCTTCGTCCCGGTGATCCGCGATGGCCTTCTGTACGGGCGCGGCGCGGCGGACATGAAGAGCGGGTTGGCGGCCATGGTGACCGCCGCCGAGGAGTTCACGCGGGCGCACCCGGATCACCACGGCTCGATCGCCTTCCTGATCACCTCCGACGAGGAGGGCCCCTCGGTCGATGGCACCCGGGCCGTGGTGCAGCACCTGCGCGAGCGCGGCCAGCGCATCGACTGGTGCCTGGTGGGTGAACCCTCCAGCGAGCAGGTCCTGGGGGACACGGTCAAGGTGGGGCGGCGCGGTTCCTTGAGCGGGCGCCTCACCGTGCATGGCGTGCAAGGGCACATCGCCTACCCGCAGCTGGCGGAGAACCCGGTGCACACCCTGGCACCAGCGCTGGCCGAGCTGGTCACGCGCGTGTGGGACCAGGGGACCGAGCACTTCCCGCCGACCAGCTTCCAGGTGTCCAACCTGAATGCCGGCACCGGCGCCCCGAACGTGATTCCCGGTGAGCTCAAGGCGCGTTTCAACCTGCGCTACTGCCCGCTGCAGACGCTCGCCGGACTCAAGGCCACGGTCGAGGAGATCCTGAGGCGCCACCAGGTGCGCTACAGCCTCGAGTGGTACGTCTCGGGCGAACCGTTCTACACCGCTCCGGGGAAACTGTCGCAGGCGGTCAGTGATGCGGTAGAGGCGGTAAGCGGGGCGCGCCCGAGGCTCACCACCGGCGGGGGCACCTCGGACGGGCGCTTCATCGCCCCGCTCGGGGCCGAGGTGGTGGAACTGGGCGTCATCGGCGAATCGATCCACAAGGTGAACGAGTGCGTGCGCGTGGCCGACATCGACCTCCTGCACCGCATGTACGTCAACGTGCTGGCGAACCTCTTGGCCTGAGGTTGGCGTAAAGCCCGAGCGCGCCCAGGGCCAGCGCGCAGATGAGCACCCAGGTGGGCATGGCCAGGCCCAGGAAGCGCCAGTTGACCTCCCCGCACTCCCCGCTCCCGGTGAGCACCTTCTTGATCAGGGTGAACACCGGGGTGAACTTCAGGAGGATCGCCAGCGGCGCCCCGCAGGAGGGCAAGGAGCCCGGCGGCAGGTGCTGCACATACACGTGGCGCGCGGCGAGGCCGGCCGTGGCGAGCGCCCCCAGGGTGATGAGCAGCGCGTAGGCATAGCGGCCGCTGCCGCGCGGGTGGTGCACGGCGGCCAGCAGGAAGCACACGCCGGTGAAGGCCACCCCGATGCGCTGGAAGATGCACAGCGGACACGGCTCCAGCCCCAGCTGGAACTGCGCGTACAGCGCAAAGGCGAGCAGCGCCACGCAGGCGAGGAAGCCGGCGAGGTTCAGGGTGCGACGGTCCCAGGGGCGCAGCAGGAGGGTGCGCTCGTCAGGCGGGGCTTGAGCTGGCGGACGCGTTGGCGCGCAGCTCACGCTCAACATCATCCAGCGAGGTGTGGCGGATGTCCTTGCCGTGCACCATGTAGACCACGTACTCGCTGATGTTCTTGGCATGGTCGCCGATGCGCTCGAGCGAACGCACCACCCACATCACGTCCAGCGCGCGGCGGATGGTGCGCGGGTCTTCCATCATGAAGGTGATGCTCTGGCGCTGGATCGCCTCGTATTCCTCGTCCACGAGGCGGTCCTGACGGGCCACGCGCAATGCGGATTCAACGTCCATGCGCGCAAAGGCATCCAGGGCATCGTGCACCATCTCCGAAACCAGGCGCCCGAGGTGCTTGATCTCGCGGTACTTGTCCGCGGGACGCTCCATGGTCGCCAGGCGCGAGGCGATATAGCCGATCTTCTCGCCCTCGTCCCCGATGCGCTCCAGATCGGTAATGGTCTTGATGATCGCGACGATGACGCGCAGGTCACCGGCGGCCGGGGCCCGGGTGGCGAGGATCTTGCTGCAGTCCTCGTCGATCTGGACTTCCATGTTGTTCACCTGGTAGTCATCCAGGGCCACGGATTCCCCGAGCGTACTGTCGCCCTCCACCAGCGCCGTGATCGCCTTGTGCAGCTGCTGCTCGACGAAGCCGCCCATGCCGAGCACCTTGCTGCGCACGCGCTCGAGGTCCTCGTTGAACCTGCGCGAGATGTGGTGGCTTAGGTCGGCGGTTTCCATCAGTTGGCGTCTCCGGTCTGGCGCTGCGCGCGGCGCGCACCCGTACGGCCGATCATAGCGGAACTGCGGCCCAGCGGCAGCGCCGCGCGTGCCGCGGCCCCGATCGGCGCAAGGCCGGCGAGAAACTGCGAGGTCGCCGCATCCCAGCTGAAGGCGGCTGCCGCCGCCACGCACGCCGCGCGGTTCAGGGCAAGCGCATCGGCGATGGCCGCGCCCAGATCCTGATGCATGGCACCGGTGACGCCCGGGTCGAGCACATCCACAGGCCCTGGCACCGGGAAGGCCGCCACCGGCACCCCGCAGGCGAGCGCCTCGATCATGGCGAGCCCGAAGGTGTCGGTGAGGCTGGGGAACACCAGCACGTCGCTGCCGCAGAGCAGCTGCACCAGCTCCGCACCGCTGCGATAGCCGGCGAATAACGCCTGCGGGTACTGCGCGCGCAGCGCCGGCAGCTGCGGACCATCGCCGATCACGAGCTGGGTGCCCGCCACCGGCAGCCCCAGGAAGGCCCCGAGGTTCTTCTCCACGGCCACGCGTCCCAGGTAGGTGAGGACCGGGCGCGAGAGGCCCGCGAGCATCGGGTGCGGCGCACCGGGCCTGAAGCGCGCGAGGTCCACGCCCCGGCACCAGCGGTGCAGATGGGTGAAACCGTGTGCCTTCAGCTGTGCCTCAAGGCTCGCGCTGCTGACGAAGGTGCGCGCGGCCGCGCCATGGAACCTGCGCAATCCTGCGTAGGTCAGCGCCCGCGGGATCGGCCAGCGCGCGGCCAGGTACTCCGGGTAGCGCGTGTGGTAGGCGGTGGTGAACGGCAGTCCACGCCTGCGGCAGTAGCGGCGCACCGCCATGCCCAGCGGGCCTTCGGTGGCGATGTGGATGGCGTGCGGCCGGAAGACCTTCAGCTCGCGCGCCACGTAGGCGTGCGGCCACACGGCGAGGCGGATCTCCGGATAGCTCGGGCAGGGGATCGAGCGGCATTCGGCCGGATGGATGATCTTCACCTCGTGCCCGCGCCAGCGCAGGTTGGCCGCCGTTGCCGTGAGCGTGGTGACGACCCCGTTCACCTGCGGGCGCCAGGCATCGGTGGCGAGTGCGATCCTCATGCGGCATGCGAGGCGAGCGAGCCGGCCGCGCGCTCACGGTGCGGGGCGCGTGCCGGCCAGCGCAGCAGCGTGAGTTCCCCGCGCCCGGACTCGATCAGGGCTGAGCACGATTCCACCCAGTCACCGGTGTTGGCATAGCTGACACCGCCGATCTTGCGCAGGTTGGCGCGGTGGATGTGCCCGCAGATGACCCCGTCGAAGCCGTGGGCGCGGGCATGGCCGGCGGCCAGCTGCTCGAAGTGCTCGATGAAGCGCGCGCTGGTGCCGATGCCGAGCTTCAGGGCCTCGGTGAGTGCCCAGTAAGGCCGGCCGAGCGCGCGGCGCGCGTTGTTGATGGCGTGGCTGAGCTGCACCGTGCGCGCGTGCATGAAATCCCCCAGCTGAGTCAGCCAGGCCGGGCAGTTGTGCAGGGCATCGAACTGGTCCCCATGCAGCACCAGGGTGCGCGCGCCGTTGGCGCCGCGATGCACCCACTCGCGATGCACCTCGAACTGTCCCTGCAGCATCTGCGCGAGCATCGCCAGGCTCGCATCGTGGTTGCCCGGGATGTAGATGAGGCGCGTGCCGGCGCGCTGCCGCGCCAGCAGCGTGCGCAGCACCTGGGTGTGGTCGGGGCTCCAGTAGGCCCGGCGCGCCAGGCTCACGGCATCAATGATGTCCCCGACCAGCACGATGGACTCCGCCTCAACGCCGGCGAGGAACTCGTTGAGCTCGCGGGCCCGCGCGTGCCGGAAGCCCAGGTGGATATCCGAGAGGAACAGGGTGCGGGCCTTCTGGCGCAGCGCCCGTGGGGCCGTGACCGTTGCCATGAGCGCCTTTGCTGTCGTTGCGACTTCCAGCGTCGCCTCAAGGGTCGCGACGACTCGTGTCGTTTCGATGACAGCCGGGCTAAGTCTTTCTGACTGCGCAGGAACACACGCGGCGCAACTATGCCGTGGCCGAGACCTGCGCCCGGGCGGACTGGTAGATGCGCGCCGGGGGGAAGTGGCAGGTGAAGGTGCTCCCCACCCCCAGTGTGCTCTTCACCTCGAGAGTGGCCCCGTGTCGCTGCAGCACGTGCTTGACGATGGCGAGTCCCAGGCCGGAGCCGCCCGTGGCGCGCGAGCGCCCGGCGTCCACGCGGTAGAAACGCTCGGTGAGCCTGGGGATGTGCTCCGGGGGGATGCCGATGCCGGTATCGCTGACGGAGAAGTGCCCGCCGTCGGCATCGACCCACCAGCGAATCGCGAGCGCTCCGTCCGCGGGGGTGTACTTGGCGGCATTGTCGACCAGGTTGGAGAAGGCGGAATGGATCTCCGGCTCATCCCCGATCAGCCGCGCCTCGGACTCCAGGTGAATGCTGACATCGGCCGGATGCACCGGCCGTGCCAGCACGTCCTTGCGCAGCATGGAAACCAGCGCCGCCACGTCCACCGGCTTGCCGCCGACGATCTCGTTGGTCTCCTCCAGGCGCGACAGCTCGAGCAGGTCGCGGATGATCGCGGTCATGCGGTCGGCCTGGCGGCGCATCTCCGCCAGCGGACCGTGCAGGTCCGCCTCGAGGCCCGGGTCCTGCGCCAGGGTCTCGAGATAACCGGAGATGACCGTCAGCGGCGAGCGCAGCTCATGCGAGGCGTTGGCGACGAAGTCGCGGCGCACCGCCTCCAGGCGCATCTGCCGCGAGACGTCGCGCACCAAGCAGCAACAGCTGGCCGTCACCGTACGGGGCGACCTGCAGGGACAGGTAGCTGTCGTCCCCGGTCGCCGGACGGATGACGATCGGGTTGGAGTAGTCAGTCCCGCCCAGGTAGCGCACGACCTCCGGCTCGCGCAGCAGGTTCTCGATGCGCATGCCCAGATCTGCCGTGCGGCGCAGGTTCAAGAGGCGCGCCGCCATCAGGTTGAACCAGACGATCTCGCGCTGCGCGTTCAGGATGACGACCCCGTCGGGCAGGGCGGCGGTGGAGCGCTGCAACTGGCGCATGAGCTGCACGAAGCGCTGCTTGTGGAAGCGCTTGCGGCGGTGCAGGCGCACGATCTGGGCGATGATCTCGCCCCACACCCCGCCGGTTTCGGGCGGGTCGGCGTAGCTGCGGTGGCGCAGCCACCATTCCAGGCGGAACAGGTTGACGAGCACCCAGGCCAGGTGCAGGGCGAGGGCGACGGCCAGTCCACCCCAGGTGTTGCCGAACAGCCAGCCGGCGCCACAGCCGATGAGCACCGTGGCGAGCAGCCGACCGGCCGCGAACCACCAGGCCTGTGTCGCCGGTTGCATCGCCAAAGCGCGCCCTCGCTGTCTGAAGCGGTCCTTATTCCGCGCGCGCCGAGAAGCGGTACCCGGAGCCGCGCACGGTCTGTACGAAGTGATCGTACCCGAAATCCTCGAGCGCCTTGCGCAGGCGCCGGATATGCACGTCGATGGTGCGCTCCTCGACGTAGACGTTGCCACCCCAGATGCGGTCGAGCAGCTGGTCGCGGGTGTAGACCCGCTCCGGGTGGGTCATGAAGAACTCCAGCATCCGGTACTCGGTCGGTCCCAGCGCCACGGTGCGCTCCCCGACCATGACCCGGTGGCTGGCCTGGTCCAGCGCCAGCCCGTCGAACTCGATGCGCTCGTCGAGCCCGCTGGGGGCACTGCGGCGCAGCACCGCATTGATGCGCGCCAGCAGCTCCCGCGGCGAGAACGGCTTGGTGACGTAGTCATCCGCGCCCCCTTCCAGGCCTGCAACCTTGTCACCCTCCTCGGCCCGGGCGGTGAGCATGATCACCGGCAGCTCGCGGGTCTCGCGATCACGCTTGAGCGCGCGGGTGAGCTCAAGACCGCTCATGTCCGGCAGCATCCAGTCCACCAGCACCAGGTCCGGGCGCGAATCGGCCAGGGCGGCGCGCGCGGCGCGGCAATCCTCGGCCTCGCGGACATCAAAGCCGGCGCGCTTGAGGCCGAAGGCGATCATCTCCCGGATCGGGCGCTCGTCCTCGACGATGAGTACTTGTTTCGCGGCCATGACGCCTGGGTGACTTAAGTGGCTGGCGCGGCTATTAAAGGGTGAGCCGTGTTGCAGATTCATGACAGGGGTGCAATCGGTTGCAATTTAGTGACGCGCCGCGGGCCGGGCGACCTCATCGCGCAGGTAGACCGGGACTGCCCTCTCCGGCAGGCAGGAGCCGGCCGGCCCTGACCTCCGCCACCGCCAGCCGGGCGATCTCGGCCGCCCGCGGCAGCAGCTCAGCCTCGATGCCGCCGAGTCTTGCGGCCAGGCGGGTGCGCAGCTGCGGATAGGCGGCAAAGCCTGACCCTGCTGCCGAGACTTCGGCCGGCGCGGTCCCAGTCCGGCGGCAGCTCCACCGTCTGCGGCTTGCCCACGTGCTCCTCCCCTACCCCCTGCGCGGCGCCGGTGGCATCGCGGGTGAAGCACCCCCAGTAGACCTCCGCCATGCGCGCATCGGCGCACACCAGCACGCGCGCGGCCGGCGCCGCGGTCCAGCGCGCGCTGCGCGAGCGCCCTTAGGTCCGAGACCGGTACGACCGCTACGCCGGCCGCGTACGCCAGGCCCTGCGTGACACTGGCCGCCAGGCGCACGCCGGTGAATGCGCCGGGTCCGCGGCCGAAGGCGATCGCATCCAGCGCGCCGAGCCTGACGGCGGCCACGCGGAGCAGCTCCTCCACCATGGGCAGGATGCGCTCGGCGGCACCCCGCTCCAGCCGCGTCTCGCGGGTGGTCAGTTCGCCATCGACCAGCAGGGCCGCCGAGCAGTTCTCGGTCGCCGTATCGATGGCCAGGATCTTCATGGGGCGACGGCGGCCTTGAGGCTCGCGGGCAGGCGCGGGGCGTGCCGGGCGAGGAAGCGCCGCGCCTCATCCGCGTCGCGCGTGACGGTCATCGGGGGCAGCGCGGCCAGGAACACGCGCCCATAGGGGCGTCCCACCATGCGCGGATCGCAGATGACCACCACACCGTAGTCATCTTCACTGCGGATGAGCCGGCCGGCGCCCTGCTTCAGGGTGAGCGCGGCCTCGGGCAGCTGGTAGTCGCGGAAGGCATTGCCGCCCGCGGCGGTCAGGTACTCGATGCGCGCCCGCACCAGGGGATCGTCCGGGGAGGCGAACGGCAGCTTCTCGATGACCACCAGGCGCAGCGCCTCGCCCTTCACGTCCACGCCCTCCCAGAAGCTCGCGGTGCCCAGCAGCACGGCGTTTCCATCGGCGCGGAACTCCTGCAGCATGCGCTCGCGCGGCGCCTCGCCCTGCACGAACAGCCGAAACGGCGCAGCGGCGCCCCAGCGCGCGCGCAGCAGCGCGGCGCCCTGGTTCAGGGCGCGGTGACTGGTGAACAGCACGAACGCCCCGCCACCGGCGGCGCGGATCAAGGGCTCCGCGGTGTCGATGACCGCCGCCACGTAGCCCGGGGATGCGGGTGCGGGCAGCCCATCGGGCAGGTACAGCAGGCTCTGGCGCTCGTGGTCGAAGGGGCTCTCGATGAGCAGGGTCTGCGCATCATCCAGTCCCAGCCGCCCGGTGAAATGGCCGAACGCCTCCCCGATCGACAAGGTGGCGGAGGTGAAGATCCACGCGCCGCGGCGCGACTGGACCAGTGCCCGGAAGCGCTGCGAGATATCAAACGGGATCAGGCTTAAGGTGAACCCGGCCGCACGGCACTCCAGCGCGCGCGCACCGTCGAGCTCGTCCTGCGCGCCGATGCGGGCCAGGTGCGCGCCTGCTTCCGCGGCGCGCTCGGCGAACTGCGCGAGCGGGCTGTCCTCGGCGGGCGCCCGCCAGCGCAGCGTGCACGGCCTCCAGGGACTCCCCCAGATCGCGCACCGCGCAACTCAGCGCGGAAGCGCCACTGCTCCAGGGATAGCGACCGGGGGTGGTCGGTGCCGTCGCGCGCAGGCGCAGCAGCGCCTCCTCGGCGTCGGCGAGCGCGGCGGCGGGCGCCGGCCCCGCCCCGCCGGGTCCCACGCTGGCCGCGTGCACGCCCAGCTCGACCCGCAGCTCCCTCAACAGGGTCTCCAGCTGCCGGCTGCCCACGTGCGCGCCGAAGAACTGCGTGGCGAGATCGGGAATCTGGTGCGCCTCATCGAGCACGATCGCATCGGCCGACCCCAGGAGGTCGCCGAAGCCGTCCTCCTTGAGCGCAAGGTCCGCCAGCAGCAGGTGGTGATTGACGATGACGATGTCGGCATCCAGGGCCTCGCGGCGCGCGAGCACGACGTGGCAGCGCCCGAACTCCGCGCAGCGCTGGCCGAGGCAGCTTTCGCGGGTGGAGGTGACCTGCGGCCACACCGGGTGTGCATCCGACAGCCCGCGGATCTCAGCCAGATCGCCGCGCTGGGTGGTGCGCGCCCAGCGCTGGATGCGCGCCAGCATTGCCTGCGCGGAGCGGGTGCGCGGCGGCCCCAGGGCTGCCAGGTCCAGCTGCTCGGCGTGGGAGTCGATGCGCTCGAGGCGGTAGCGGCACAGGTAGTTGGCGCGGCCCTTGAGCAGTGCCACGCGCGCCGGCCGGCCGATGGCAGCAGACACCAGCGGCAGGTCCTTGGCGAACAGCTGGTCCTGCAGGGTACGCGTGCCGGTGGAGATCAGTACCCGCAGTCCGGACAGCAGGGCCGGGACCAGATAGGCGAAGGTCTTGCCCGTGCCGGTGCCCGCCTCCACCACCAGCGATTCGCGCGCGCTCAGGGCATCGGCGATGCGCTGGGCCATGCGGCGCTGGTCGCGGCGCACCTTGAAGTCCGGCAACGCCCGCGCCAGGGGTCCGCCGGGGCCGAATATGTCTTCCAGATCCAACATGTCAGTGGATGTCTACCCGTGCGCAGCACAGGGTGTGCCGGGGCGGGTAAATAGCTCGTATCTGACTGAATTTTATGGGAATGACGGCGGACCGTGACGAGGCAAGTGGCCGATGCGGCGGGTACTTTATCAGGGCGACGCGGCAGGCCGGGGATATACTTGAATGCTCAAACGTTGGATGAAGAAGAGGATCCCGCGGATGGCGACTGCCGCACACGCGCTGCTTGCGCTGCCCGAATTAAGCCGTCCGGTGGCCGAGTGGGTGAAGTCCGTCCGCGAGCTCACCCGGCCGGATGCCGTGCACTGGTGCGAGGGTGGGGATGCGGAGATACGCGAGCTCACCGCACAGCTGCTCGCCAACGGGGAGCTGACGAGCCTCAATGCCGAGCAGTTTCCGGGCTGCCATCTGTACCGCTCGTCCCCGAGCGATGTGGCCCGCGTGGAGCACCTCACCTACATCTGCACGCGCTCGCAGGCCGATGCCGGCCCCAACAACCATTGGATGGACCCGAGCGAGGCGCACGCCAAGATGCGTGCGCTGTTCGCCGGGTGCATGCGCGGGCGCACCCTCTACGTCGTCCCCTACTGCATGGGGCCGATCGACTCGCCGCTGTCGCGCTGCGGTGTCGAGATCACCGACAGTCCCTACGTCGTCATCAACATGCTGATCATGACGCGGGCCGGTCGCCCCGCGCTCGAGCGCATCGCCCGCGAGGGCAGCTTCGTGCGCGGCATGCACTCGATCGGTGAGCTCGATCCCGAGCGGCGCTTCATCATGCACTTCCCCGAGGAGCTGGCGATCGAGAGCTTCGGGTCCGGCTACGGTGGCAATGCGCTGCTGGGCAAGAAGTGCCACGCGCTGCGCATCGCCAGCTGGCAGGCCCGCAGCGAGGGCTGGCTCGCCGAGCACATGCTGATCGTGGGCCTGCAGAACCCGCGCGGGGAGACCCACTACATCGCCTGCGCCTTCCCCTCCGCCTGCGGCAAGACCAACCTCGCGATGCTGATCCCGCCGAACTCGCTGCCCGGCTGGAAAGTGTTCACGGTCGGGGATGACATCGCCTGGCTGCACCCGGGGCCGGACGGGCGCCTGTGGGCGATCAACCCCGAATCAGGCTACTTCGGGGTTGTCCCGGGCACCAACCCGGAGACCAACCGCAACGCCTACGAGATGATCCGCCGCGACACCCTGTTCACCAACGTCGCGGTCACGCGCCGACAACCAACCCTGGTGGGAGGGCTTAGGCAGCGGCACCCCGGTGCTCGACTGGCAGGGCCGGCCGTACGATCCGGCGCGCGGCCCGGCCGCGCACCCGAACTCGCGCTTCACCGTCTCCGCCAGGCGCAATCCGAGCTGGTCACCGCACGCGGAGGATGCCCGCGGCGTGCCGATCTCGGCCATCGTCTTCGGCGGGCGCCGCCGCGAGGTGGCGCCCGCTCGTGTACGAGGCGCGCGACTGGCAGCATGGCGTGCTGGTGGGCGCCTCGGTCGCCTCCGAGACCACCGCGGCCGCGGTCGGCCAGGTCGGCGTGACGCGCCGCGACCCGATGGCGATGCAGCCGTTCTGCGGCTACAACTTCGGTGACTACTGGCAGCACTGGCTGAATGTCGGCGCCAAGCTCGCCCGCGCACCCCGCATCTACCACGTGAACTGGTTCCGGCGCGACGCGCAGGGCAAGTTCCTCTGGCCCGGCTACGGGGAGAACCTGCGCGTGCTCGCCTGGATGCTCGAGCGCTGCGCGGGCAAGGCCGGCGCGAGCGAGTCGCCGATCGGCTGGCTGCCGCGCGCGCAGGACCTGCACACCGAGGGGCTCACGCTCGGTGCGGACGCGCTGCAGGCCCTGCTGACGGTGGATGCCGGGCTGTGGCGCAAGGAAATGGCCGATATCCGCGAGTACCTGGGCAAGTTCGGCGAGCGGCTGCCGCCGGCGATGCTGGCGCAAGTCACCGACACCGAGCGGCGCCTCGGCTGAAAGTGCAGGGAGGCGGCTGCGGGCCGCTTCAGGCGTCTTCGCAGACGAAGCGGATGGTCTGCGCGGAGGCGGCCTCGGGCAGGCGCCCGAGACCGATCATGCCCTGGCCCCTGATCTGCAGGCTGTCGCGCCGCACGAAGGATTCCTCGCCGTCGGCGCTCTGCACGAAAGTGCCGTTGGTGCTCTGGTCGATGAGCACGAACTTGTTGCGGTTGATCTCGATGCGCGCGTGCAGGCGCGAGATCAGGCTGCCCTTCACCACGACATCGTTGTCCTCGGCCCGGCCGATGGTGATGCTGGAGTGGCGCTCGTCGACCACCACCTCGCGGTCCTGGCAGCGCAGGCGCAGGCGCATGGTGTGACCGGCGCGCGGCTCGGTGGCGATCCCGGGCACCATGCTGGTGATGTCCTCGGTCTGCCAGAGCACCTCGTAGAGGGCGACCTCGTTTCCCTGACCCTTGATGGTGGCGATGTCGATCTGGCGGCAGGCGGCGCGCCACTCCGGTGACAGCTTGTCGATGGTCGCCGCCGTCGTGACGATCTGCCCCGCCTTGGCCTGGCTCGTCATGCGGTTGGCGGTGTGCACCGCCGCGCCGAACACGTCGCGATTCTCGAGCATCACCGGGCCGAAGTGACAGCCGATGCGGATCGCCACCGCCTGGCCTTCAACCTTGAGCTGGGCGTGGCTGGAGATCTGCTGCTGCATCTGGGCGGCAGCGTTGAGCGCGCTGTCGGCGCTGGGAAAGGTGGCCATGACCTCATCGCCCATGGTCTTGATCACCGTGCCCTGGCGCTGCTCGGTGGCGCTGCGCATGACATCGATGCAGATCGCGACCATGTCACGCGCGCGCAGGTCCCCCATGGTGTCGTACAGCCGGGTCGATCCCACGACGTCGGCGAACAAGATGGCGAGCTCGATGTCTTTACCCATGCGCCATCAGATTATACGAAAGTACTCGCAGATCGCTACAAAGTGGGCTGATTTAGTGGAGGAATTGCCTGCCGCAGCAGCGCGGGCGTTGCGTCCGCGGCGCGCGCGCCTTCGCTGAGCGTGCGCCGGTAGTCGCGCGCCCCGGGCTGGCCGCTGTAGAGCCCGAGCATGTGGCGCGTGATGGCAGACAGGCGCCCACCGGCTGCGATTTCGCGCTGCGCGTACGCCTCCATGCGCTCGATCAATGCCGCCCGCGTGGGCATGTCGGACGCGGTTGAGCAGCTGCTGCAGTTCTGCCAGCAGGTAGGGCCGATGGTAGGCCTCGCGTCCGAGCATCACCCCGTCGCACCAGGTCAGTGCCTCAAGCACCGCCGGCGCATCGCGCAGGCCGCCGTTGACGATGACTGGCAGCGAGCCGACCGACTGCTTGAGCCTGCGCACCACGTCGTAGCGCAGCGGCGGTACCTCGCGGTTGTCCTTCGGCGACAGACCGCCCAGGACCGCCTTGCGGGCATGCACGATGACGACCTTGCAGCCCGCAGCGCGCACGCTGCTGACGAAGTGCAGCAGGCGCTCGTAGTCATCCTCATCGAACGCAGCGACTGCCCCCGCGACCTCACGCGCAGCCGCCTTGACCACGCCGATGCGCATCTTGACGGTGACCGGGATACTTACCGAGACAGTCATGGCCGCGACGCACTCGGCCACCAGCCGCGGCTCGAGCATCAGGCAGGCACCGAAGGCACCGCTGGCCACGCGATCACTCGGGCAGCCGCAGTTGAGGTTGATCTCGTCATAGCCGGCCTCCTCCCCCATGCGTGCTGCGGCGGCCAGGTCCTCGGGCTCGCTGCCGCCGAGCTGCAGGGCAAGCGGATGCTCGCCGGGGTCAAATGCCAGCAGCCGCTTGCGATCGCCCCTGAGGATGGCCGCGGCGGTGATCATCTCGGTGTAAAGCAGCGCGTCCCGCGAGAATCCGCGCAGGAAGTAGCGGCAATGCCGGTCGGTCCAGTCCATCATCGGCGCCACGCTAATTCTTCTCTCTAACATCCTAATAAACCACGGTTAACTGGACACCTATTCAAGGTGGTCAGTCTGGACCGACTGACATTGCCTATCAAGATGTTCGGCGCGCTATGACGCACGCCCAGCGTGTTGAGACCCTCATCTTGTTAATACCACGCGAGAGCCGATTGGACATGCCACTACACTGTAGTTACGCTACCATTTGTGAGCCCGCTGCGCTTTGAATGGGACGAAAAAAAGAATGCCGCCAATCGGCGCAAGCACGGGGTGTCTTTCGAAGAAGCACGAACGGCGTTTCTCGATGACAATGCGCGGGTGATTCCGGATCCGGATCACTCCGAGGATGAAGACCGATTCGTTCTAATTGGATTGAGCATTTCGCTGCGGGTTCTGGTCGTCTGCCATTGCTATCGGCAGACCGAAGAAATCGTCCGCGTCATTTCGGCTCGCAGAGCCGACCAGTATGAAACTAGGCAGTACCAATGGTGGCTGAAATGAAGAACCGCTACGACTTCTCCAAATCCGTTCGGAATCCCTACCTGAACAAGGCAAAGAAGCAGCTTACGATCCGGCTTGATAAGGATACCGTCGCTTACTTCAAAGCGCTGGCGGAGAAGAACGGGATTCCCTACCAGAATCTGATCAACCTCTATTTGAGGGATTGCGCCGAATCGGCCAAGACCCTGACGATGAAATGGGGTTAGGCGGCGCTATGGCGTTTGCGCGATCGAGTCCGCTAGCAACGCCCTGAATCCATGACTGAGGTCTTCATCTCCTATGCGAGCGGTACCGTCGATCGGGCAAAGCAGATCGCGGATGCGCTCCGTGGGCTCGGCTATGGCGTGTGGCGCGACGACGAATTGCCTGCTCACCGCGCCTACGGCGAGGTGATAGAAGAGCGACTACGATCTGCAAAGGCAGTAGTCGTAATCTGGTCGGCATCGGCCGTGAAGTCGCAATGGGTCAGGGCTGAGGCGGATCTAGCACGCGAGGCCGGCAAACTAGTTCAACTTAGAATCGATGGGGCGCTGTTACCGCTGCCGTTCAACCAGATTCAGTGTGCAGACCTGACGGATTGGTCCGGCGATGCGGACGCTCCGGGTTGGCGAAAAGTCACCGCCAGTATCGCGGAACTGTTCAGGGGGAAAAGCCAGCTTGCCGCGGTTCTCGAGCAGGCAGCGACGTCGCCACCTCAGGCGCCCGCGAAGCCGTCGCTCGCCGTGCTGCCCTTTGCCAACCTCTCCGGCGAAGCCGACCAAGAATACTTCGCCGACGGTATGGTCGTGGAAATTGTCGCTGCGTTGTCGCGCATCAAGTCCATCTTCGTGATCGCCAGCGGCTCGTCACTTACATTCAAGAACAAGGGCCTCACGCCGCAGGACGTCGCGCGCCAACTTGGCGTTCGCTATGTTCTCGAGGGGAGCATCCGCAAAGCCGGAGGACGAGTCCGGATTGTCGTGCAACTGGTTGACGCCCACGCCGGCAACCAGATCTGGACTCACCGGTTCGAAGACACGCTCGATGACATTTTTGCCCTCCAGGACCGGGTAGCGCTCCATACCGCCGCAACCATAGAACCGGCCGTGCGCGAGGCCGATGCACGTCGTTCATCCGCGCGTCCCACGGAAAATATGGGAAGCTACGACCTATTCTTGCGTGCCTTGGCGATGCTGAGGACTTACACCGGTCCCAACATGTTCGAAGTGCTCCGCCTTGTAGAGCGTGCGATAGGGCTGGATCCGAACTTCGGTGCGGCACTTGCCGTCTGCGCAAGGTGCCACTACCTCATCGTGCTTTACAGCTGGTCGGACGATTCGGAACGTCATCGCCGCCAGGCTCTGGAAATGGCTCATCGGGCGATCCGGGCAGCGAGCGACGACGCTTTTGTCCTCAGCCACGTCGCGGCGCTCATCGCTTACCTTGAACGAGACGTCGTTGCTGCGTTGGATATGGCGGATAGAGCTCTCGTCCTCAATCCCGGTTCATCCATGGCATTCTTGATGAGCGGCGCGGTGCGGGTCTTGACCGCCGAGCTGGATCTCGCGATGGAGCACCTGAGTACTTCCCAGCGACTTGACCCCGTGGGGCCAGACCGAGCAGCAAGGTTGGTTTTCATGGCGATGGTACGGTTTCAGCAGCGGCGATTCGCCGACGCAGTCACGCTCGGTAAGGAACTCTCCCAATACCTGGACAATCCGACGGGATGCGCGATCCTGGCAGCAAGCTACGGTCACCTTGGACAGAGTTCGGCGGGGCTGGCTGCTCTGGCCCATTATAGGAGGCTCACCCCACAGTCTGTTGATGCTTACGCACGCCTGGTTTGGCAGCGTACCGATCAACTCAAGCTCTTCACCGACGGCATCGCTCTGTTGCAAATTGCAACTGCCTAAGGTCGCGCGCTTCGCAAGAACGGTCAGGTCACGCTCCGCATCGGGGAGCGCTGCGAAGCTCCGGCTAGCGCCACTTCAGACTCAAATTTGAGGAGACGTAAAGGAGACAAGCATCTTTGACCCTGACTAAGTGCCTAACCTACAACGAGAATCGTACTTCATCCGTCCAATCCATCATGGGCGCGACACTGATTTTTTGATGCAATTTCAATTACCTATCACGTCTTTATAAATTAACTGCTCAGCGCATGTCACCGACATTCTGAGGAATCTATCAGAGCCAGCGAGACATTCATTGCTGTCCAACGGGTTGGCCACCCCAACACAGGCGTGCTCACGCAGATCGAGAATCAGAAGTGAGCGAATGCAGTAGAAGGCTTCCTGCCGGGGACGCCGCGTATGATGAGGTGTCGACGCGATCCAGCACGGTGACCTATGGCGAACATCTCTCGATCAACGCACCAGTCGATCGATATGAAACTGGCCCAAGCTGCCGAACACATCCGAGCGGCTCAACCGGCAACGCCCGACGTCCACATGAATTTCGAGAGGGCGTTGCGCGTGATCGACGAGTGCCGGACAGCCATCGCCGGAACGGAAAACATTGATGCGGTTGTCACCCATCTACGCGCAGCATCGCGAGCCCTCGAGCACTCATGCTCCGGTCCGGCAAAGGCATGCGTGGCCGCCTCGATCAAGTTGATCGACGCGGCCATTGGCGGCGCGACCTTCTAGTCACAACTCCAGACGGCCGAGTGCGTAGCACCTGCGTCGCTGATCTCGGGCCGACGGAGCGCTGAGAATGACGGGTTGCGGATGGAGGCTTCGAGGTCTTTGACACTTACGTGGACGTGAAAGCGTTTCATGGCGACAGATCTCGCCACTCATGAGGCTCGGGACGCGGCGCCGCTACAGGTCAGGTTCTCAGACGCTACGACCGTTCCAGTATTATAAAAATGTGAGCGCACCAGCCGACCTTGTCAATCCGGGGGGCACTTCGACGTCGCCTCCTCCTCTCTTATAGCGCGAGCAGTGGAGCGAACCCTCCACCCGGCGTCCGAAAATTGGTCGCCTGGCCCTGATAGAGACGAGCCGCTGTTAGAAGGAGCTGTCCTGCATAGATGTAAAGCCGGACGTCGGTCTTGCGCACCTGCTCCACGCCATTCACGCGCACCATGCGCTCGCTGGGCGCAGCAAACTCCTGCGCCACGTAACCGCCGCCACAGATTTCCGCCCACACCCCCTTGGTAACCTTGTCGCCCCGGTAAACCGCCTTGCTTCCGTAGCCACCGGCCGGCTTAAAAAACAGCGACCTCCGCTTTGCCCACAGGCCCGACGCGTTCTCTGCAGTAACCAGAACCGTATGCGGAACTGCTTCCAGCGCGGCGAGCACATCGGCCTCCACGCCCCATGAACGGAGCTGGGCCGCATCGGACAGCAGTGTCAGATTGCGCTTGTCCGCGAACACGGCATGAACATGAGGGTTCGGCGTAAGCACAATCGCGCCATCGAGGTATGCCACGCGCAGAGCGGCGTGCTCAGGCCTCTGTAACTCGAAATCGACGAGGCGGTTGTACAGGAGGTCGAGCGGCTCTCCGCGGAACGTCAGTCGCTTGCCGTCATATCTGAGGTCTGCGGCATCCACCACTTGCGCTGACAGCCCGCTCCTTTCGAAGAGACGCCGCGCGAGCACGAACTCGGGATAGAGGTACTGTTCCTGCGGTGAATTGTCAACGATGGCAATCCGCTCTGGCCGTCCAGCCTTACGTTGCAGCAGCCATTCACTTTCGAACATGCTCAGCGCCGCAGCCTCGAACCCGGCGCCTCCGGTTCGACCGAGGGCAACATCGACTTCCGTGCAACAAGCACGTTGCGCCCTCACCAACAACGCATTGAGGAAAGCGCCACCTGCGTTCGTGTTGATTTCGATGAGCTTCGGCCCTGCTTCGGTCAGGTGGAAGTCGTATCCCATGAACACGCCCCTTGGCCCAGGATCGTCTCGTGCGATGGGTGGTGCCCAGCTCAGTACGCGCTCCCTGTAAGGAGCGAGCGCCGCAACGGTCTCGATTGCCCGAACCGTCCGCAGCATCTGGGAGATTTCGTCCTGAGGAAGAAAGACGGGGGTGTTCGAGAAGAGATGAGGGCGCGCCGCGACCAGGGCCTCGATGAGGGCGGCCTCGCCCAGCTCTTCTCCGAGCGAGTGGTGAAGCTGCTCCCGATCCAGAGTGATGCAGAAGCACTCGCGATTGAGTCGGTCTGAAATGCTACGCACCCGGGCTCACCTGAGGTACGCGCGCAGAGAGCGCCGCGAGCCGTTCGATGCCCACGGGCTCGTCAGCTTGAAACGGAATCAACGCCACGCGAGGCGCAAGATCCGCTTTGACCTTCTCGATCTGACCCAACTCTGCCTGCGCACGTGCACGCAGCACCGGATCTCTGGGTCCGGCGGCCGCAAAGCTTGCGTTGATCACCCATGCGAAAGGCACGATTTGCGCACGGCGCAGGTCATCCTGAAGTGCGGCCGCCTCCAGCACCGGCGTCGTCTCCGGCAGCGTGACAATGAGGATCTTGGTGTAACTTGGATCCTGCAAATTCATCAGTGGCGTACGAACCCGAGCACCCCCTGCCGCCATTTGCTGCGTGAGCTGCCGGTGATAAGCGCCCGCAGTATCGAGCAGAAGCAAGGTATGCCCCGTGGGGGCCGTATCCATTACCACGACCTCCCGGCGAGCCCCCATCATGACGATGCGGGAGAACGCCTGGAACACCGCGACTTCCTCGTAGCACGGCGACTGTAGCTCCTCCTGAAGAAGACTTAGCTTCTCGGGGGACACCTTCGGTCGTGCCGCATCCAGTGTGCGCTGCCGGTAGTCCCGGACTTCCTGCTTCGGATCTATGTAGCTCACCCGTAAACCAGCAAGCTCCGATTGCAGCGTCTCGCGAATGTGCTGCGCAGGGTCGGTTGTCGTGAGATGAACGGGTATGCCCCGTTGCGCCAGGGCGACCGCAACAGCCGCGGCGACTGTGGTCTTGCCGACGCCGCCCTTCCCCATCACCATGATAAGACCATGATCGGATTTCGCCAGCTCATCGACGAGGCCTGACAATCCAGAACCCACCGGAGGTAACGGATCAGAGTGCGCGGGCATCTCCTGCCGCCGATCTCCGTGATTGAACATCGACCGGAGTGCCTCGAGTCCCACGAGATTCCAGGCCAGCAGAGGAATCTCCGTTCGCGGCAGACCCACCAGTCCTGCCGGCATGTCTGCGAGAGAACTCGCCGCCCGGCGCTGCACCGCCATCGCCAAACGATCCTGCAGGTCGGTCGCCCGAAATACCGCATTGAGCGCGAGGTACTGATTCCCGAGCTGCAGTGCGCGCAGTTCTGAGCTCGTGCGAGCCGCTTCCAGAAGCGCCACACGATCGGGTCGAGCAACGACAATCACGGCCGTGCTTTTCGGGTCTGCCAGCGCCTTCACCGTACTCGCGTATCGCTCTCGCTGTGTCTTCAGGCCCGAGAGCGGCCCCAGGCAGGAGACTTCACCCGGCGCCGCTTCGAGGAATCCCGTCCACGCCGCCGGCAACTCCAGCATTCGCAACGTGTGACCTGTGGGCGCAGTATCGAAAATGATGTGATCGAATTGGCTACTGCGAGCTGGATCACTCACGAGCAGTGCGAACTCATCGAATGCAGCGACCTCCACGGTGCACGCACCCGAAAGCCGCTCCTCGACGAGCGCGATCTCGTCCGCGGGCAACACATTCCGATACGGCGCCACGGTGCGCTCGCGATACTCGCTCGCCGCCTGCTCCGGATTGATGTTCATCGCCTGCAGGTTCGGTACACCCGCGACGTTCACGGGAGAGTTTCCGAGCCGAGTCGCGAGCACCGCATCGAGATTCGATGCGGGATCGGTGCTGACAATCAGCACGCGCCGTCCCGAATCGGCGAGCCAGACGGCGCTCGCGCACGCGAGGGATGTCTTCCCTACACCGCCCTTGCCAGTGAAGAACAGATGCCTGGGCGGCGCAGTGAGAAAATTCGGAACAGCAACGCTTGATGACATGTCCGTCGCCTCGAGTAGCTCGTTCGACGAGAATAATTAACGATACGCTTCGGGCAGCGCCGCGTTGGGGGGAGATTAATTAAAAAGGACGATTATGCATCATCGATCCAATCCAGCATCGGCGCCACCGAGAGCCGGCGGTCGATAGGCTTCACTGGTTATCGCTTCGGTGTCGCGCAGTCTGGACCGCCCATTCAGCCGACTGCCTTCCTATCGTCACTGCAAATCAACCTGAAGCCCGACGCGTGTCGCGGCAATCACCAACGAATCGAGGCTGAACTGCTCGATCTTTCCGTTCAGCAGCGCGTCCATCTGCAGACGAGTAAACCCGAGGCGCGCGGCTGCGCGGGCCGGGGTCATTCCGCTTCGCTTTACAGACGCCTCGATCTGGATCATGAGTTCTGAACGCAAAGCAAGGTTGCGGGCTTCGGGCTCACGGAAACCGAGATCCAGAAATACATTGCTGCTACCGTTCCCCATCCTCCCTGTCTTGTCCTCGCCGGTATCTGCCCGGCCGCCACTATGAACGACCGCTTCTCAAGGCCTGCTGCAAGCGACTTGGTCGGCGCCGACAGTCCAGCACGCGCCACACAGTGCAAACATCGCCGTCCACTTTATAGTAGATCGCGTAGGGGAAGCGCCGGGAGAGCATTCGGCGGGAATCCTGACTCTGAATATGGACACCCGCGCACACCGCCGAGGCGTCGATATCGGCAAAGAGCGAGTCGAAAAAATAGGCGCCGAGATCTTGAGCGTGCTGGGCGTAGAAGGACCTGCCGACATCCAGGTCGTCGAATGCGGACGGCAATATCCGCAGCCGCATAGGCTACTTTTGGAGTTTGCGCTTCGCGTCGGTCCAATCCATCGAAGGCTCTGCACCTGACTCGTAGCGTCGCTGCGTATCCTGCAGTGCCTCTTCGTGCCCGCGAGGTGACTCGTAATCCCAGGACTTCTGCTCAGTTGCGGACATCGTCATCGTTTAGGAAGCCTACTAGGCTGTGAGGACTCGGGAAAACACGGCGGCGAACGGCATTTTCTGAGGTGACGTAAAGGCGACAAGGGTTTCGGAGACCGCGTAAAAGATTGATAGAAAAGGCTCATTAGGAACCGTCAATCCAATCCATCATTCACAATCGAGCTTCTCCAGCTCCGGCTCCCAAGCGGCATTATTGACTTAGCTTAAGTCCATGGTACGTCCTTCACATTACGAGTAGTCGACATATTTGTCGATTACTCGTAATATAAATGCCCATGTGGAATGACCGTCAGACCATCGAGATCTTCCATCTGCTATTCCTGCGAGCCTTCGGCGCGCGCGTGGACAAGTCCCTCTTCGCCCTCAAGGGAGGATGCAATCTGCGGTTCTTTCTCAAGAGCATCCGCTACTCGGACGACATGGATCTGGACATCCATACGATGGCCGTCGGTACTCTCCGGAACAACGTCAACCATGTGCTCGAAGCGCAGTCTTTCGCACAAGTGCTACGAGCCCAGGGAATCACGACAGCCAAGACGTCTCTGCCAAAACAGACCGATACCACGCAGCGCTGGAAGCTGACCCTGCGCATCACCGAATCCGGTTCCGAGGTACCGACAAAGATCGAATTCTCGCGGCGTGGCCTGGACGGTCACACGGCGGTCGAACCCGTGGATGCGGGGATCATCCAGACGTACCGCCTATATCCGGTAATCGTGCAGCACTACTCAGTGCATGCGGCATTCGCTCAGAAGGTTTCGGCACTGGCACTGCGGGAGCAGGTTCAGTCGAGGGACGTGTTCGATCTGAAATTGCTGCTGGATGCGGGAGGGGCGGGACAGCCGTTACCGGCGGCAGCAGCCACTCACTTGGCGACCGCGATCGACAATGCGCTTGCAGTCGACTATGACGCGTTCGCCGGTCAAGTCCTGGCATTTCTGGAGCCCGAATACCAGGAACACTATAAACCTCGCAAAACCTGGGCCGAACTGCAGGAACAGGTTGTCGACGGTCTAAAGGCCTTGAGCCGATGAACCAGATCGAAGCCCTGCGACGACTGCAAACCCTGGCGACCCCGGTCGTTGAAACGCGTGACGTTGCCGCGCTGCTACAAGTCTCAACCAGCAATGCGACCGCGCTCCTCCGACGCCTTGCAAGCAAGGCAATGATCGTCCATTTGAGCCGCGGTCGATGGCTGGTGGACAAGACGGTCGACCGTCTTGCGTTGCCGGAACTTCTTTTGGCGCCCTACCCAGCCTACATTTCCCTGCAGTCGGCGCTGTTTCATCACGGACTGATCGAGCAAATTCCATCACTCGTCTACGCTGTCACGCCAGCGCGGCCCCGTCGCCTCCGTACTCCCATGGGAACTATCTCGTTCCATCGCATGCCGCCGGAGCTGTTCATGGGCTTCGAGTTGTTACCCGGATCCGATGCGAAGATTGCGACTCCTGAGAAGGCGCTGTTCGACCTGCTCTATCTCGCCCCGGGAAGATCGCGTGTGTTCTCGAACCTGCCCGAACTCATGATCCCGCGACGTTTCCAGTGGCAGCGCCTGAAAGAATTCACGGAGCTCGTAAAGTCATCAGGCCGACGGGCGTTTATCGCCGATCGAATCAAGGCGATCAGATCTAATTCATCAAACTCATGAACTGGAGAAGACGTAAAGGAGACAAGCCCTTTCCGCAATCGCCAAGTATTTGATGCTCAAGACGATTTAAAGATCGCCGATCCAATCCAGCATCGGCGCCACCGATAAGCGACGACCGGTCGGTTTCCTTGAGCCTGATTCAAAGTTCAAGCGTTCGCTACCGCCCGTGCGCTTGTTCGCTTCCGGGTGATTCCGGATCCGGATCACTCCGAGGATGAAGACCGATTCGTTCTAATTGGATTGAGCATTTCGCTGCGGGTTCTGGTCGTCTGCCATTGCTATCGGCAGACTGAAGAAATCTTCCGCGTCATTTCGGCTCGCAGAGCCGACCAGTATGAAACTAGGCAGTACCAATGGTGGCTGAAATGAAGAACCGCTACGACTTCTCCAAATCCGTTCGGAACCCCTACCTGAACAAGGCAAAGAAGCAGCTTACGATCCGGCTTGATAAGGATACCGTCGCTTACTTCAAAGCGCTGGCGGAGAAGAACGGGATTCCCTACCAGAATCTGATCAATCTCTATTTGAGGGATTGCGCCGAATCGGCCAAGACCCTGACGATGAAATGGGGTTAGGCGGCGCTATGGCGTTTGCGCGATCGAGTCCGCTAGCAACGCCCTGAATCCATGACTGAGATCTTCATCTCCTATGCGAGCGCTACCGTCGATCGGGCAAAGCAGATCGCGGATGCGCTCCGTGGGCTCGGCTATGGCGTGTGGCGCGACGACGAATTGCCTGCTCACCGCGCCTACGGCGAGGTGATAGAAGAGCGACTACGATCTGCAAAGGCAGTAGTCGTAATCTGGTCGGCATCGGCCGTGAAGTCGCAATGGGTCAGGGCTGAGGCGGATCTAGCGCGCGAGGCCCGGCAACTAGAAGCCCTACAGGGCGGTGCCGGTGCGGGCACACAAGGAGACGATATTCGCTATCTGAAGAGACGTAGAGGAGACAAGGGTTTCCACGGCCACGTGAGAGATAGCCGGAAAGGGCATTTGGGGATTATCGGTCTAATCCAGCATCGGCACCCGACAGTTTTCTATCCAGGATCAACGTTGACTCTACTGCGCAAGGTTGTACGCGCTCGGTTTCATTGCGATGCAAAGAGTCACCCACGCTGCCGAGCTGGCTCTTGCGCCAAGTGCCTCTCCGGTCCGATAGACTCTCACGCGCGCCATGGCCATGATCCCATCCACCTGACAGCCATGCTCAATCTGGGTTGCCGCCCCAGCGAACGGAGAAAGTACTGTGTCTACGCCAATAGAACGAGTGTTCGCTCTCCAGCAAGCTCATCAATGGGAGGCGAAGGCCTCTACCGCCGAGCAACGCAAAGAGAAACTGCGGAAGTTTAAGTCAGCGGTGGAGGCGCACGCTGATGAGATCGTGGCGGCGGTGAAGCAGGACACCCGTAAGCCTGAGCCCGAAATCCGGGTAACGGAAATCCTCGGCGTCATCGGCAACATCCAGAGGAACATCGACAATCTGGACGAGTGGATGAAACCCGTTGAAGTGGTTCCCTCCCAGAACAAGAACGACAAGGCGCGGATCGTCCATGAGGCGCGAGGTGTGTGCCTCATCCTGGGTCCCTGGAACTTTCCACTCGGGTTGACCATGGGTCCTCTCGCCGCAGCCATTGCGGCGGGAAATTGCTGCATGGTCAAGTTGACCGACCTTTGCCCGGCGACCGCTGGGGTCGCCGCGAAGATCATCAAACAGGCATTCGACGAAAGAGACGTCGCCTTGTTCGAAGGCGGGGTCGAAGTGGCTACCGCGTTGCTCGACCTGCCGTTCAGTCACATCTTCTTCACCGGTAGCACGCGGGTCGGAAAGCTGGTCATGGCGGCGGCCGCGAAGAACCTGGCCACCGTGACACTGGAACTCGGAGGTAAATCACCTGTCATCGTCGATGACGGGACGGATGTCACGAATGTTGCGGCCGATCTTGCGGCCGCCAAGCAGTTCAATGGCGGGCAGGCTTGCATCAGTCCCGACTATGTCTTCATTAAGGAGCAGCAGAAAGGCGCCTTCGTCGAGGCGTTCCGGGCGAAGGTGAAGCAGAACCTCTACCGGGACGACGGCAGCATCAAGAAGGAAAGCATTGCCCAGATCGTCAACGAACAGAATTTCGTGCGCATCAAGAAGCTCTTCGATGATGCCGTGGCGAAAGGCGCCAAAGTCGCCGTCGGCGGCACACTGGAGCAGACCGACCGCACGATTCATCCGACGCTGCTCACCGATGTCACTCCGGACATGCAGATCATGCAGGAGGAGATCTTCGCGCCGATCGTGCCGGTGGTAACCTACAGGAACATCGACGAAGTCATCGCGCACATCTCGGGCCGTGCCAAACCGCTGGCGCTCTACATCTACAGCAACGACCAGAGCAACATCGACAAGATACTCAGTAAGACTTCATCGGGCGGCGTGACGATCAACGGGTTCTTCTCCCATTACCTGGAGTCCCAGTTGCCGTTCGGAGGTGTCAATCAAAGCGGCATGGGCAGCTATCACGGCGTCTTCGGGTTCCGGGCCTTCTCCCATGAGCGCGCTATCTACATACAGCAGACTCGGTAGATGTCTCCCGGCTCTAGATGTGAAGTCTCAGGACGTCATTCCTGGGCGAAGGGTTGTCCATTCGGGAGGATCCGGTGATGCTTGGGTTACCACACCTGAAGTACCAAGGGGTTCCCGAATGGACGTGCATAAGAATGCGCGGCTCACGCCGCACTGTCGAGAGTTGCTGGTGGAGCGAGTGATGCAGGGCCGACCCACGGCCCAGGTCGCTCCCGAGCTTGGGGTCTCGGTGCAGACGGTGCGCAAATGGCTTCGTCGCTATCGCAGCGAAGGGATAAGGGGTCTACAGGACCGCTCCTCGCGACCCCGCCGCTCTCCGGCAGCAACGGTGCGTGAGCTGTAGCTGGCGGTGCTGGCCGTGGCCGCCAGATCCGCCCTTGAAGTACTTGTAGGGACTCACCGGTTGCTCGGTGGAGATCACAGCTCCCAGTGCTAGGCCGAGGGCGATCGCCGGAATTCGCCACGTGACACAAGCCAAGGCTAATAAGTCTTTATGCCTTCAGGAAAACAGATGGGCCTCCCGGCGGAACCCGTTCTCGCTCGTTTCTCGGCTCGGGTCAGTGTGAGACGGGCAAGCGGCTGACGGGGATCACAATACACTCGACCACGCCGGGCCTGGCCTTGCGTCGCCAGCGGGCCAACGCATTCGCACCCGCATACCGGGTGCGGTCTAAGGAGCGGGTGTTCGCAGCTGCTGGAGCAACTGCGCTCCACGGGGATCTGCCGGGGCAATTGCCACGTAACGCTCCGCGTAACTCCGTGCGTCGCCAGAATTACCGGATTCTGCCGTCAGGGTGACCAGGCCCCAAAGCGCCTCCCGATTCCCCGGAAAGCGCTCAGTCGTTCTTCGCAGGAGTTCAAGTGCCGGCGCGATTTGCCCTGTCGAGTACAGCCCGACTGCATACACATAGGCGTAGTGCGCGTTATCCGGTGCCAGCTTCATTGCCCGCGCGAGCAGTGGAAGCGATTCCGCGGAGCGATGCTGCCGCACTCGCAGCAGACCGAGCGCCAGGGACACGGATGCATCGTTCGGCGCGACCTGCGCCGCCTGCAGCAACCAATTCTCCGCCTCATCGTCATGCTCCAGGGCGCGATTCAGATCGGCCAGGTTCACGTAGGCGGGCACGAAGCCCGGCCAAAGCTTGAGAGCCTCGCGATACTCGCCGTCGGCCGCCTGCGCATTCCCGGTTCGCGCATACACATCCCCGAGAGCCAGATGCGCCTCCGGCCGATCGGCATTGAGTCTCTGGGTGGCAAGAAATTCCTCCGAGGCGGCCTGGAAGTCCTCGCGTACCTGTGTTGCGCTATCCGACGGCAGTGCATCAACCAGTTCGCTCGCAACCTCAATGCGTACCGCCCGCACGGGGTCTCGCAACAGCGGCGCGAGGGCGTGCCAACGGGTTGGCGCATCGGTGTCGGAAAGTAGCCCCACCCCTGCAAGGCGAATCAGTTCGTCCGGGGAGCGCAGCGCGGCCTGCGCGGCTGCAACTGCATTGGGGTCCAGATATCCGGACAGTTCGCGTAGCGCGGTTGCCCGCGCAATTCCCGGGCTGGCCGCATCCGCCGCCAGCGCGAGCAGCTCCTGGGCGGCCATCAGTCCCTGGCGCCGCGCATCCACCAGCGCTTTGGTGAAGTGTTGGTAGCCCGGGTGAACATCGCCATACCAGCTGGTCACCGCCTGCGCGGCCCAACCGGGCGACCGATCCTGGTGGCAATCGTTGCACGCATTGGGAGTGCCGTAGGCCACCGACTCATCCGGGCGCGGTATCCGGAAGCTGTGATCGTGGCGCTGATCGACGACCATGTAGGTGCGCACCGGCATGTGACAAGCCGGGCAGCGACTCTCGGCCGATTGCTCCTTGTGGTGGTGATGGGCCGCTGCGCCGTACTTGGTCAGGGAATGGCACTGGCCGCAGACTTGCTGGTCGGCCACCCGGAGCTTCTGGCTGTGCGGATCGTGGCAATCGGTGCAGGTCACGCCGGCGGCGAACATGCGGCTCTGCAGGAAGGAACCGTAGTTGTACACCTCATCCTGCATCTGTCCGTCGGCGGTGTACAGCCCCTCATCGAGTAAGGCCACCTGGTGCGTGTCGGCCAGCGGCTTCCCGGGCTTCCAGTCTTCCGAGATCTTCCCCGCGCGCGAGTGGCAGCGAGCACACATCTCAAGTTCAGCGGTGTTCGCCCGCGCCCGGGAGCGGTGCGCATTGCCCGTCGCGGGATCCGAAATCCAGGCGACGCCCCGCCGATCATCAAAATGCGCCAGCAGACCATCGCTCTGGCCGGCAGCAACGGGGATTCCCGGCCGCTGCGCCCGGGCCCACTCAACATGCTTGGAGCCCGCGCCATGACAGGCCTCGCACGCGACGTTGATGTCTTTCCAGGTCGTATGATAGGTATTGGTGGCAGCGTCGTAATTCTTCTTCAGGTCCGTCGAATGGCACTCGGCGCACATGAAGTTCCAGTTCTGCTGCAGGTTGGTCCAGTGCAGCTCGTCGCCTCCCTTGATCCTCTCCCGCGGATACAGGTGGATCCAGCGCTGGCCACCCTGCCCGGCCGGACGCGAATCCCATGCGATGGGAAGTGCCTGCAGGCGCCCGTCCGCAAAGGACACCAGATACTGCTGTAGCGGGTACACACCGAAGGTGTAGGAAATCTCGAAGTCCCGCAACTTGCCGCCGGCGCCATCTGTGTTCACGAAGAACTTCCCGTCCCTGCGGAACAGCCGAGACGTCGAGTCGAAGTGCTTGAACTTCACGTCCTTGAAGTCGCCCAGAACGGTCTTCTCTGAGGCCTGTTGCATCGCAAGCTGGTGGTGCGAGCCGGCCCAGGACCGGTACTGCGACTCATGGCATCCCTTGCAGGCCTCGGCGCCCACGTAGGTCTCAGGCTCCGGGACGGGCGCGCTGTGAGCTGTCGATGGCGCTGCCGGATGCTGTGCAGTTATAAATAGACACGTGACTAGTGGAATGCTCAATGCCGCAGCGGCGAGCAGCAGGAACCTGCCATTTACCACACGCATAAGTGTGCTGCCTGCGGATCACGCGCTGTGCTCACGTGTGCCCGAGCTTAGAAGGTTTCATGTGACTCTGGAAGTTACAGGAAGCGTGCACGGAGATGGCGACGTGTAGGTCGAGTCGGAACGCTCAGCCCGCGATTAGCGCCACAAGATCAGCGGGCCCAGTGAGGACCGCAGCCGCTCGCGCTTGTCAGCGATCACGAGCTGGTCATCGCCCTGCCGAAGAATCCTCTCTTGACATTCATTGTGTCAGCGAGTCGGTTGGATTAGGAAAATCCCCAAAGAAATGCCCCCGCGACCGAGCATCCCAGCAGCGTCCAGCGGCCTCCCCGAGGCTGACCGTCCTAGCGGGCGCCTCATGGAGGGCAGCCACGGATCGAGGACTCGATCCGCTCGGCACCAGGGTCAAAGCTTCTTTGCCGTGGCCTGTGTGTCCAGGGCAGCCCGAAACGCCTGAGCGAGCTCCTGGACGGTGCCGGTGCGCCAGAAATGAGTGAAGTAGAGATCTGGCTGTTCACCGATCATATGGCTGTGCAGGGCGACGATGTGCACGCCGCCACGACGCAACGCGCGCAACACCGGCTGTACCTCCTCTGCGGTCATCATGAAGTCCCCATCCATGGCCGCTAGCGCGTCCGTGCCGCTAAAGGCAGCCCAGGTGGTCAGGCCCATTGAACCACCAACGGCCATACCTCCCATCGTCCCCGCCCGACCCACTGTTACCCTTGCTACTCCCTGCGTGTCGACGGCTGGCTGGCCGACGATCCTGGCCACGAGGTCGGCGCTGACCTTCCCTGGCTTCGGGGGCGCGCCCCCGAAGCTTTGCGCAGGTTGCGGATGCGCGCTGCGCACGGCACGAATTGCATTCCATACCGCCTTAACGCCCGCTGCCAGGGCCTCCGGTTTGCCCTGCCCTGCGATATGCATGAAGTACACGCGAGGCGTGTCGTGGAAGAAGTGGTTGTGAAGCGCGGTTACGCTGAGCCCGCCGGCAAATGCTGCGTCCATCGCCGCATCAACCTCGTCTTCGAATACCACCGTATCGCTCATGACCATGGCGTCGGAGCCCATGGGCGCAAATGCCGCCCAGGATCCCAAGCCGGCCGCCGGCGGTAACGTCATGCCATCAACCGTGACGGGTATATCCGTGCGCGCCCAGCTGATCCTCACGACTCCGTCGGGCGCAGCCGTCGCGGTCGCCCCACTCGCCTGACCAATGGCCTTGGCGTCCAGCGCAAGAGTCGTTGCGGCGCCCGCCAGGCACGGCAACGCACCAGCCAAGAGAATGAGTGGCAGCCATCCCCGAGCGCTGGTAACGCCGGCTCGAACGACCTGATAGCGATTCTTCATGATCTATCTCCGTAACTTGTGTAGAGCGCATCAAGCACACCGCTCATGCTGCGCAGGATTTCATCATCCCCGGATTGCCGGGCGGCGGGATCAGAGTCAGAAAGAGCCGCAATCAGTACGCGAGGCGTAATTTGCCAGGAAACGCCCCACTTGTCCTTGCACCACCCGCATTGGCTTTCCTGGCCCCCATTTCGCACGATTGCGTTCCACAGGCGATCTGTCTCGGCCTGGTCCTCGGTTGCAGCCTGAAAGAGAACGACTCGTTGTGCTTGAAGTTTGGCCCGCCATTCAGCCCGACGCGCGGTATGCCTATCACTGTGAGCTCGACCATGAGGACATCCCCCTGCTTGCCGTTGGGGTAGTCGCTCGGCGCGCGGTGGACCGCGCCCCATGCACTGCCAGGAAAGGTCTCCGTATAAAGGCGAGCTGCGTCCAGGGCAGCGCCGCCCTACCACCGGGTGCGCAACCGGCAGTAACATCGAAATGTTTCGGAGTTGAATTATGTGCGCTCGCCCGACCACTGACGCACCCCACCGTAGATATCAATCTCCGCAGCCGACTGCAATTCCTACTTGAGTGAGAGGTGCTTACACACATTAGCGATCGAGACCAGTTGCGATGAGCACATACACACTACGGCAAGCACGACCATGACCGGCCGCGCCGCATGCAGCCGTCCATCCCTTGCCCTTGCCACTGTCATCTTCATGAGCTGGATGACGGGCGCTGACGCACAGCTGCTCGAGATGCCCGCCACGTGGGGCGGGGACATCGCGTCCCGAGCGCGCCTGACTGGAGACTGGGGCGGCGCACGAGATCAAATGGGTAAGTCCGGTGTTGAGTTCGACGTCGATCTGCTTGCCACTCCGCAGAGCGTCCTCAGCGGTGGCCGCAGCACCGGCGGAGATACCTGGAGCAACCTTGACTACACGCTGCAGGTGGACACCGGCAAGGCCGGCCTCTGGCCGGGCGGTCTACTGAAGATCTCGGGCGACACGGGGCTTGGCACCAACGTGTATGGCGATTCGGGCGCGATCGTGCCGGTGAATACGGCCGCCATGTTCCCCGCGGTCAATGAGCACACCACGGCATTGACCAACGCGACCTTCATGCAGTTCTTCAGCGAGAGATTCGGGGTCGTGATCGGCAAGATCAATACGATGGATACCGGGGGGTATGAGTTCTACGGGGACTACAAGACGCAGTTTTTGAACGCGGCGTTCGTATTCCCCATGACCCTTGAGCAGGTGCCGCTGTCGGCGTTCGGGGGCGGCATCATCCTGTTGCCGAAGCCGACTGTCAGCGCCTCGATCCTCGTACTGGACCCGAACGGCACACCCACGAGCAACGACATCGGCAACGCCTTCAGCCATGGCTCGATCGTGGTTGGCAGCGCCCAGGTGACGATCGAGCCGTATGGACGCGTCGGCCACCAGAACTTCGGGTTTTCCTGGAGCAACAAGGAGCGCTATTCACTAGAACAGGATCCACCCAACCTCGCCACGCTGCTCCTGCAACAACGCTTCCCGCGGCTGGGAAATCCCGGTCCGATACTGGAGGCGATCCTCGCCCGGTACTTTCCCGACCTGCTCGTCCCGGCGGAGCCCGCTGCGCGCAAGAGCAGCAGCTGGTCAGTCAGCTACGGCCTCGACCAGTACCTGTGGCAGCCGGCGGGCGATGAAAAGCACGGTGTCGGCGTTTTCCTCTCCCTGGGCGCCTCGGATGGCAATCCAAACCCGATCAAGTATGCCTTCCTTGTCGGCGTAGGCGGCAAGGGTGTGGGAGCGCGGCGGCCCGACGACAGCTTCGGCGTGGGCATCGCGCGCACCCGGTTCAGCAGCGCGTTCGTGCCATTGCTGCGGACGACCCTCGATCTGGGCCTGGAGCACGAGGATGCGCTGGAGATGTACTACAACTGTGCCGTGACCGGATGGCTCACCGCGACCGCCGATCTACAGGTCATTGACCTGGGACTCAAGAAGACACTCGATACGTCGAGTTTGGGGCTCACCAACATGAATACCGCGGTCGTCGCGGGGGTTCGCTTGCAGATCAGATTCTAGTCGCGGCTGCCGACCTGCAGCGCTCGTGGCTCGTACCACGGTGCGACCCAGGTCAACTGAGCCGCAACTGCCTGCCACACCCATTCCTGCCCGAGCGTCCCGAATCGCCGCCGAGGATCCGGATATGAGCTGCGCGTAGGGATTTCCACCAACCCGGTTGCGGTAACTGCGACTTCCGCTCCCTGAGTCGAGGGACCAATGTAGCGGTAGCCACCGCAAGAAGTGCAACCATGTCGCAGGCTATCCGTCGCATCCTGGTCGCCATTAAGGACCCGCAGATTTCAGAGTCCGTCGCGGCGCGCAAGGCCGCGCAACTGGGCCGTGCCTTGCCCGCAGAGCTATGTCTGTATCACGCCCTGACGAGCCCGCTATACGTGGATGTGGACTCCCGCGGCACGGCAGAACCGGCCGCAGAGGCAGCTCGTGCAGCCGTCATCGCTCAGCTGGAGCGCCTGGCGGCCCCGCTGCGCTCGGGGGCGCTCAAGGTCACGACAGAGGCTACTTGGGACTACCCCTCACACGAGGCCGTGGTGCGGGCCGCATTGCGCCTGGAATCCGACCTGGTGGTGGTCGACTGCCCGCGCCACGCCCATACCGCCGCGTGGCTCTTTCATTTTACCGACTGGGAGTTGCTACGCGGCAGCCCGGTGCCGGTGCTCATCGTGAAAAATCCCGCCAGCTACGCGCGCGCTCCAGTGCTGGCAGCACTCGACCCGGAACACGCCAACGGCAAGCCGGCCAGTCTCGACCGGGACATCCTCACCTACGGATCCGTACTGGCCGTGGCCTTGGGTGATCACCTGCACGCGGTACACGCATTCAACCCGTTCCCCCCACTGTCCGCCAATCAGCTCTTGATCCCGCAACTGCTGGCGGAACTGGAGCAGCAGGCCTACTCGCAGGCGCAGCAGGCGCTGAGTCCAGCACTTGATCAGATCGGGATGGAACAAGGGCGGCGCCACCTCGAAGAGGGCTTCGCCATCGATGTGATCGAGGGCGTCCTCGGCAGAACCGGTGCCCAGGTTCTGGTCATCGGATCGATCTCGCGGAGCGGAATCAAAGGTCTTATGATAGGAAACACGGCAGAGCGCATACTGGATCGAGTGGCGTGCGACATGCTGATCGTGAAGCCCCCGGATTTCGTGAGCACCGTTCCTCATGCACCACGCGCACTGCAGATCGTGCCCCGGGCCAGTCTGGCGGCTGTGCGCATCGCTGGCTGAGCATTGCTCGCTGCATGCCGTGTACTGCCGCACAACTGCGGCCTTTTCTGACTAACGGCGTGACCTGCGGATCGATTCTGTGCCGGTAGCCGCGTGGCGCGGCCTGGGCAGGCGCCTGGCGGCCCATCCTTTGGCCCGCGTCGGCCCGGGCCTGATCACCGGCGTCGCTGACGACGATCCCAGCGGCATCGCGACGTACTCCCAGGCCGGCGCCCAGTTCGGCCTGAACATGCTGTGGACGATGCCCCTCACCTTCCCCTTGATGGCGGCGGTGCAGTCGATCTGCGGGCGGATCGGGCGGGTGACCGGCTCAGGACTCGCCTTCAACATCCGACGCAGCTTCCCGGCCTGGGTCGCCGTCGGAGCCGTCACCCTGCTGCTGATCGCCAACACGCTCAATATCGCCGCCGACGTGGCGGCCATGGGTGAGGTCGCGTCGCTTTCCATTGGCGGCAACCGGCACCTGATGACCGGCGCGCTAGTCTTGGTATCGCTCACCCTGCAGGTGTTCGTACCGTATCACCGCTACATCAAGGTCCTGCGCTGGCTCACCCTGTCGCTTCTGGCCTATGCGGGCGTGCTGTTCACGATGCACGTTCCCTGGGGTGAAGTCGCGCTGCGGACGGTGTGGCCCCACCTGAAACTCGATGGGGCCGCCGCCACGGTTGCGGTGGGCATCCTCGGCACCACCATCAGCCCATACCTGTTCTTCTGGCAGTGCTCGGAAGAGATCGAGGACATGCGGGCTACGAAGGCGGCGCCGCTCCTGCAGGATGCGGCGGCGGCGGGCAAGGAGTTACGCCGCATCCGCTGGGACACCTGGTCCGGGATGTTCTACTCCAACGTAATCGCCTACTGCGTCATCCTCACGACGGCGCTGACCTTGCACGCTGCAGGCACCACCGACGTGCAGACCGCCACCCAGGCGGCAGCGGCCCTGCGCCCGCTGGCGGGGGACTTTGCATTCTACCTGTTCTCCCTGGGCATTCTCGGTGTCGGCATGATCGGCGTTCCGGTGCTTGCCGGCTCGGCCGGATATGCGATTGCGGAGATCATGGGATGGGAATGGGGACTTGAAGCGGAAGCGCGCACGGCGTGGCGCTTCTACAGCGTGATCGCAGCCTCGATGCTGGTGGGGTTTGGCCTCGGGTTCACGGCCATCAACCCCATCAAGGCGCTCTTCTACAGCGCAGTGATCAACGGGGTCGTCGCTGTGCCGTTGATCGTGCTGATCCTGGTGCTTGCCGCGCGCAGCTCCGTGATGGGTGCGTATCGGGCTCGCGGAGTCGTACTGGTCATGGGATGGCTCACGGCCGCGCTGATGGCCCTAGCCGCCGTCGGTATGTGCTTCCCTGCCAAGTAGCCCGACATGCCTGCCCAGCAGCCGTCAGGCCTGTGAACGGTGCTCCTGGGAATGCATGCGATCGTCGGCACGGAAGAACCGCCTGCCGAACGCCACCAATTCCCCGTCCGTCGGGTGGTCGAGCGTTTCCACTCCCGATATCCGCGTCGCCAGATCCGCATGTTTCTGCTGGATGCGGTGCACGAGCTCGTGCTTTGCGCTTGCCGGACCGGTGACCAGAATTGCGCCCGCGGACTGCAGCGCCCGTGCGATGCGGTCCAGGAACCCGGTATCAATACCCACGTGGCCATTGCCGCTGGCGTTTGCCTTGTGATGCAGATGCTGATGTGCGTGCGCTCTGTGCACGACCGACCTCATCACCTGATCTGCGTTGAAGCTGACGATCTTGGCGATCTCGTGATCGACCCATACCAGACAATGGAAGTGTTCGCTCATACGTTTCTTTCCTGCAGCAGACCGGCCGGCCCGGGAATGGTGCAATTTGCCTCCCGCGACGGCATCCTATCTATACGCACATGTACGCATGCCCGGCTGCGCGGAGAGACGCTAGGTTTCGCTGATGAAAGACACTGGACCGATCCGCGTCCTAACCGCCGATTTCCTGCCCGCAGGCTGTGCAGCCGGGCAAAGCAACATCGCAGCGGCGCCCGCCGCGCCATCCCTCCGGCCTGCACGGCTTGCTGCCGCGCGACTTCAAGACCCCGGTCTGGGCTGAGCTGCAGCGCCATTGATAATCCCGGCCGACAGCAGGGCGCGAGTACTCCATGCGCAGGCACCAAAGGGGCGGGTGGCCCGTCCTTGTGCCCTGCGGTGCGCCAACATCGCGGCGGCCTAGCACACGCGTTGCATCCGCACCATGCCAAACACACGCACGGCCAATGAGTTCGACGCCCTCCTCGATGCAGCGGTCGATGCCATTGTCCTGATCGACCACGCTGGCATCATCCAGGTGTTCAACCGGGCGGCCGAGCGATTATTTGGCTTTGCAGGCGCCGAAGTCGTGGGTCGCAACGTCGCCGTCCTGATGAACCCTGAGGACGCCCGGCATCACGACGGCCACTTGCGAGAATACCTTGCTACCCGAGTCCCCAGGGTCATCGGCCGCGGCCGCGAGGTGACGGCGCGGCGCAAGGACGGGACGATGTTCCCGGCGTTCCTGTCGGTGGGCGTCGTCGCCGGCGATCCGGTTCGCTTCGTGGGCTTCATCCAGGACCTGTCGCTCCGCCGCAGCGCCGAGGACGATGCCCGTCGACTTCAGGAGCGCCTCTGGCACGTTTCGCGCCTGGCTACCATGGGAGAGATGGCCTCCGGCATCGCGCACGAGCTCAACCAGCCGCTGGCGGCCATCGCCAATTATTCTCAGGCTTGCGATCGTCTGCTGGCCGGACCCGAGCCTGACATCCCCGAAATCCGTGATGCCTTGCGCGAGATCACGGGACAGGCGGTGCGCGCGGGGGAAATCATCCGCAAGCTGCGGGGGCTGGTCACTCGTTCTGACAATGAGTCCAGACCGACTAACATCAATCGGCTGGTCTCGGAACTGACCGCGTTAGTGCAGGTAAGTCTCAACGCACACGACGTCGACTATCAGCTGCGTCTTGCAACCGGCCTGCCAAACCCCATCGTGCAGCCAGCCGAGATCCAGCAGGTCATCCTGAACCTGGTCCGCAATGCGATCGAAGCATTTCCCGAAGATGGTATCGGCGCGCGGCAGGTCACTGTCCAGACGCTCGCCGCCGGCGGCGAGGTGGAAATATCGGTGCGCGACAACGGCCCGGGGGTTGCTGCCCATATCGTCCCGTCGCTGTTTGATCCGTTCTGCAGTTCAAAGGAAAATGGCACGGGGCTCGGGCTGGCGATGAGCCGGACCATCGTCGCACGCCACGGCGGTACGCTAAGATACCAGCCCAATCAACCCACGGGCGCCTGCTTTACTGTGCGACTTCCTTCTGCAACCAGATGAACGAGCCCACAAGATGAAAGCCACCAAAACGCAGGCACCGATGGTATTCATCGTGGATGACGATGAGGCAGTGCGTAACTCACTGCGGCTGCTCGTCAAGTCGGTGGGGCTGCCCGCGGCGACGGCAAATTCTGCCCAGGAATTCCTCGAAACCTACGATCCCGGCCACGCCGGATGCTTGGTCCTGGACGTGCGCATGCCCGGCATGAGCGGCATCGAACTGCAGGAGCAGCTCAACCTGCGGGGCGCGGTCATTCCGGTGATCTTTATTACCGGCCATGGCGACATCCCCATGGCCGTCGAGGCGATGCAGCAGGGCGCCTTTGACTTCCTGCAGAAGCCGTTTCGCGACCAGGATCTCGTTGACCGCATCCAGCGCGCACTGGAGAAGGATCGCGCCAGTCGCCTTGAGCTGACGCAGCGCAGCCGCATCCATGAGCGTCTGGCGACCTTGACCCCCCGCGAGCGCGAAGTTCTGGATCTGATTGTCAGTGGCAAGCCCAACAAGATCATGGCCGCAGATCTGGGCCTCAGCCAACGCACCGTGGAAATCCATCGCGCGCGCGTGATGGAAAAGATGGGTGCGTCCTCGCTCGCGCAGCTGGTGCGCATGACGCTCGACCTGCACGAGCACGCACCCAGCCCAGGCCAATGAGCCCGCGGGGTGGCCGCTAATCCAGCAGGGACTTCAGCAGATCCATCAGGTCTTCGGCTTTGATCGGTTTGCTGGCAATGCGCACGTTCGGGTCGACCCTGAGCTCGTGCACGGCCGAGGAAGTGTCTCCCGTGATGAGCACCGACCTGATGGCGTAGCCGCGCTTCTTCCGCAACGATGCGATCACCTGCATGCCCGTCTCGGAGTTCGGCAGGTGGTAGTCGGTGAGGAGCAGGTCGAGTTTGGGCATGGCGCTGCCGCGCTCCAATGCCTCCGCCAGGGTGGAGGCGACGGTCACGACATACCCCTCGCTTTTGAGCAGCAGCCGGGTCGCATTGCGTACGCTCGCATCATCCTCAACCAGCAGCACGTGAATCTGGCCCTGCACCACCCCGGCGACGGCCCGCGGTGTCGCGGCCGTCTGCGGGCCGGACCCCTGCCCTGCAGGCAGCGTCAGAATGAACGTCGAGCCCTGGCCTGGTTCAGACGTCACCTCCAACTCGGCGCCCAGGAGACTCACGAGTCGCTGGACGATGCTCAGTCCCAGGCCGTACCCGTCACGTGAGCTGTTCGTCGGCACGCCGACCTGGTAGAACTCGTCGTAAATGAGGCGCAGTTGATCCGGCGCGATACCGACGCCGGTATCGTGCACCTCGATGCGCACGCAATGCGGATCCGGGTGGGAGCTGCGCAGCGATACGCATCCTTGAAGTGTGTACTTGATTGCGTTCGACAGCAGGTTCTTCAGTATCTGCTCGACCAGGGTGCGATCGCTGTGCGCGCATTCCTCACACTGCGCGACGCGCAGTGTCAGGCCTTTGCTGGAGGCAAGGCCCGAGAACTCGCGCCGCAGTTCTTCGAACAGCGTGCTCACGGCAAAGTCGGCCGGATCGGGCTTGACCGCGCCGGATTCAAGCTTGCTGATATCCAGCAGGGTGTTCAGAAGGCGCGACATCGCACTAATGGCCTGTTCCTGCTGGGCTACCGCCTGGCTGGCGTCTGGATCGGTGATCGCGCGCCGTAGCGCGCCGTTCAGGAGCGACAGGGACTGCAACGGCTGCCGCAGATCGTGGCTGGCGGTGGCCAGGAATCGACTCTTGGCCAGGTTGGCGCGATCCGCGCTCTCGCGCGCCGCATCTGCGGTTCGGCGCGCGTCAATCAACTCTGCCTCGACCTTCTTGCGATCGCTGACGTCGCGAATGGCGGCCGCGACGAGCGCGCGGCCGCCGTCCTCAAGCGGGCTCAGGCTGATCTCGACCGGAAACTCCGTGCCGTCTGTGCGCCGGCCGAACAACTCCAGTCCGATTCCCATCGGACGCGCACGGACACCCTCGACGTACGTATGACGATGGTTTACGTGACGCTCACGGAATCGCTCAGGCATGAGGAACTCGACCGGCTGCCCGACGACGTCATCGTGCGGATAGCCGAATAGCGCACTCACCTGTCGATTCGCATAGCAGATGGTGCCGCTCGCATCGATGATCACCATCGCATCCGGAGCGGCATCCAAGGCACTGCGGCCCAGCTCGGAAGGAACAGCGCGCATATCGGAGGACCCCGGGAGGTGGCGCATAATAGTGCCTTACAATCGGAGGCTGGGGTTTGTTTCGCCACCGGCCCGCCCGCCCGCCCGTAGCTCACCACCGCACGGCGGGGAAAAGCGAACTGCAAGCCGTATTTTCCCGACTGGCTGGCGCAGCCGGTGCGCCCGAGAGTAGCCAAATCTTTTCCACAGGCCCTTGCCATGTACGACCGCATTCTTGTTCCGATCGATGGCGGCACGACCGCAGCTGAGGGGCTGAAGGAGGCGGTAAAGATCGCCCAGTTCCATGGCTCCCGGATCCTCCTGATTCACATCGTGAACGAACTGCCGGCAGTAGAGCCCTTCGGCGGTTCCGGGGGCGGCGAATTCATCATGGCGCAACTGCGGGACATAGGAAAGTCGCTCCTGGAGAACTGCGCCGAAGAGGTGCGGAAAGCGGGAGTGCCCGTGGACAGCCGGCTCGTCGAGCAGATCGGCGGCCGCCCCTCCGAGCTGATCCTTGAGGCCGCCCGCGACTTTCGCGCCGGCCTGATTGTCTGCGGTACGCACGGGCGCACCGGCTTCCGGCGGGCCGCCTTGGGCAGCACGGCGGAGGAGATTGTGCGTCGCAGCAATTCACCGGTACTTCTGGTGCCCCCGGGCGCACTCGGTACTTGATCGGTCCAAAAAGTACCGCCTCGTCCGCGGCAACGCCTCCGGACCCCGGTTAGGTAATTGTCGCAGGCCGAGGGTGAGAGTGCGTATGGCCGGTGCGCATCTGCGGGGGCAGTATTTATGCGTGCTGTGCGCAACTTGAAAGGTCTCGGTCATGCCGAAACGCGTTCTCATCATCGACGGCCACCCAGATGCGCGCGCGGAACACTACCTGCACGCGCTGTCCACCGCCTACCGCGATGGGGCCATCGAGGGTGGGCATGCGGTTCGCAGCATCATCGTGAGCGAAGTGCCCTTTACACTGCTGCGGACCCAGGAAGACTTTGAAAGCGGGTCCCCGGCCGAGGCGATTCGCGAGTGCCAGGCCGCGCTCTCATGGGCCGACCATGTGGTGATCCTGTTTCCGCTGTGGCTGGGCTCTATGCCGGCGCTGCTGAAGGGGTTTTTTGAGCAAGTGCTACGACCTGGCTTTGCCTTCGCGGCCGGCGCACGCGGCCGCCGCGGAGCACAGCTTCTCGCCGGCAAGTCCGCGCGCGTGATCATTACCATGGGCATGCCGGCGCTGTTCTACCGGTGGTACTTCCGCGCCCACAGCCTCAAGGTACTCAAGCGCAATGTGCTGGGCGCCTGCGGGATCTCGCCGGTGCGCGCAAGCGTGATCGGACCGGTGGAAACGCTCGGGCCTGCCGTCAGGGGCAACTGGCTGTCGCGGGTACAGCAGCTCGGCAGACGCGCCCAGTAGGGACGACTTGCCGGCTGAACCGGGCGCGAAGATGCTCGGCGCCGGAGTGGCTACGGCGCCCCTTCGGCAGTCAAGTAGCTCAGGTGCGAAACGTAATTCGCAAGTTCCTGAATGTCTTGCTGCGAAAGCGCGCCCATCGAGGCGAGCAGCTGAGGTTGCCCCGCATCACGGTGACCGGAGGAGAAACTACCCAGCTGAGCGGCCAGGTACCGGTAGTGCTGGCCCCCAATCGCCGGGACCCCGGCGGGGGTGCCTTCGCCGTTGCCGCCATGACAGTCCCGGCAGGCGCGCTGATAGAGCCGCTTCCCCGCGGGCATATCATGGGGTGACTCCGCGTACTCCGGCCCCGTACTGCGAGGGGCGGTCGACAGGTAGGCTGCCAGGTCCCGGACCGCCTGTACCCAGTTCAGATCAGTCCGCTGCATGGTCTCGTGCATGGACTGACCGGCGCGCTGGCCGATGGCAAACTGGGCCAGCTGTTCGACCAGGTACTTCTCGCGCTGGCCGGCCAAGGCCGGAATGGATCGCGGCCCGTCGCCCCACGCGTGGCTGCCATGGCACTGTCTGCAATGCATCAGATAGAGCACCTTGCCGTGATCCGCATCGGGGGTGGTCGCCCAGACCCGATCGACCGCTTGTGGCGAAGCCGCCTCAGTTGCTGATGCGGCCGGGACGCCGGCTGTACACAGAAGGCACAGCACACTTGCACACCATCCGCCTGACCTGCGCATCTCAGGGGCTCCCGCGCGTGGCAGGGTCGTGGACGCCGGGCGTGCTCCGCGCAGCACCCGAATGGCTCGATCCGGGAGCGCGCTGCCGGGCGTCACCCGGACCCAGGCGTGAGACGTAGCGTGCGAGCGCGACCAGCTGCACGACATCCAGATCTTCGAGCGCGCGCAGGTGCTGCCGGCGCATATTGGGCCGGCGGCCGTCCACCACATCATGCATTTGTCTGAGCAGGTAGGCGAAGTTCTGGCCGGCGATCCTGGGGACGTAGCGGGCATTGCTGCCCTCGCCTGCCAGCCCATGACAGCTGCTGCAGTGGCTGCCGTAGAACGCGCGATCCTCGGGTGCTGCGGCGGGTTGTTCCCCGGGCGCGCTCCAGTTCGCCGGCTGCGCGGCGACGAAGTCCACAACGTCGGCGATATCCTGCAGGCCGCGCAGACCGTGCCCCTTCGCCACCGGTTCCATGCGCACATCCCAGCGAATGCTGTGCCGGTAGTCGATCAGTTGCTTGGCCAGGTAGCGTGGATGCTGCCCGCTGATGCTCGGCACCCAGCCCTCCGGCAGGCCATTCGAGTTCGAGGCGTGACAGGTGGCGCAATAGGAGAATGTCTGCGCCCCGTGTGCGGGATTGGGGGTGAGACTGAGCACCTCATCCACCTCCGGCCGCAGTTCCCCGCCGGCTGGGTGGGCAGCGGCCGTCGCGGTGGCCAACAACAGCGCCGCGGTCAGGCCCCTCCATGCCCGGTATCCGGGACGCCGGTCGGCACGTGGCGTGCGGACCCGCGCTGCGTCCCCCCGCAGCGGCGGCTGGCACGCGAGATCCATGCCCGCCAGCGTGCTCATGAGCTCAGCCCGGCGCTGGTCTTGGGGTCTGGCAACTCGCGATGCCGTGCGCGTTCCGTTCAATGCCTTCTCGACGCTATTTTGGAGCTCAAGACTCTAGGCCTCAGTCCCGCACCTTGCTGCCCGTAGAAATACCTACAGCCGGCGCCTTTCTAGGGATTTCTGCGTATTCCGCAGCCGCCGCGCGGCACGTAGCGTCTTGCATGGCCGTGCGGCGTCGCCGCCGGTTGCCAGATGGAGCCTCAGACATGAACGAAATTCGCCGAATCCTCGTGGCCATCAAGGACCCCGAGGCAAAGAAGCTGCCCGCGGTGCTCAAGGCATCCCAGCTCGCCAAGGCGTTTGGTGCAGAACTGGTGCTCTTTCAGTCGATTGCGCTGCCGCTCTACGTCGCAGGCGACCTGAGTTACATCGGTTACGGGCTGGCAGACGCCGAGCGTTGCACCACTGCCGCCTGCGAGGCCTCCCTCGAGCTCATCGCAGGGCGGCTGCGACGCAAGGGCATCAAGGTCTCGGTCAGCGTCCAATTCGACTACCCAGTTTACGAAGCGGTGATACGCGAGGCGACGCGTCTGAAGGCCGACCTCATCGTCGCCGAGCAGCACCATGGGCATCGTGCGGCCTCCCTGCTGCACCTGGTTGACTGGGAACTGCTGCGCCTGAGCCCAGTTCCATTACTGCTGGTCAAGGACGCGCGGCCCTATCGGCGTCCGCGAGTCCTGGCCGCGGTGGACCCGGACCACACCTATGCCAAGCCCCTGTGGCTGGACCGCGAGATCCTCTGCGCCGGACAGGAGATCGCCCAGGCACTCCGTGGCACCTTGCACGCGGTGCATGCGTACGCCCCGATTCCTGCGCTTGCCTTCCCCACCGGCGCGATCACCAAAGAAGATGTCGAGGCGGTGTATGCCCGCTCCGCAAAGGAGGCCGCCAAGAAACTCAAGCGTGAGCTGCGTGATGCCGAGATCCCGAAGGCTGTCTCCCACGTCGTCGGACGGCACCCCGCGGACGCGATTGCCGAAGTCGCCGGTAAGATCCGCGGCAGCTTGGTTGTCATGGGCGCAATTTCCCGCAGCGGGTTCAAGCGACTGCTGATCGGCAACACGGCTGAGCACGTACTGGATCGCCTGACCTGCGATGTTCTGGTGATCAAGCCCGCACACGTAGTCAACCGGATCCCGCAAAAGCGCCGCGGTGTAACCCCTGCGCAGATGCTGCCGCACGCACTGATCTTCTGAGCAACCCCTGAGGCGGCTAATGCCTGACCGGCGCCGCGCGCCTGACTCGTCGTTCAGGATCACCCGTGCCGGGGAGCCGGCCATACCCACTCGCGTACCTCGGGCAGGTCCTCGCCGCTCGCGCGGATGTACTGCTCGTGTTCCGCCAACTTGTCGCACATCAGCTGCCGCAGGTGGGCGGCCCGGTACCCGAGTTCCGGTGTGCGGTCGATGACATCGATCACCAGGTGGAATCGGTCCAGGTCGTTGCGCACCACCATGTCAAAGGGGGTAGTGGTGCTGCCTTCTTCCTTGTAGCCGCGCACGTGCAGGTTCCCGTGGTTGCGCCGCCGGTAGGTGAGGCGGTGAATCAGCCACGGATAGCCATGGTGGGCAAATATGATCGGTCGGTCGGTGGTAAAAAGGGCATCGAAGGCCGCGTCGGTCAGACCGTGCGGATGCTCTTCGCGTGGCTGGAGCGTCATGAGGTCGACGACGTTGACCACACGGATCTTAAAGTCTGGTATGTGCCTTCGCAGTATGGCAACCGCGGCAAGCACCTCCACGGTCGGCACATCGCCTGCACATGCCAGGACGACATCGGGCGCGCCACCGCCATCGTTGCAGGCAAATTCGAAGATGCCGATGCCGGCATTACAGTGGCGCACCGCCGCATCCATGCTCAGCCACTGTGGGGCGGAGTTCTTGCCGGCGATAATGACGTTCACGCGGTTGTAGCTGCGCAGGCAGTGCTCGGCGACGCACAGCAGCGTGTTTGCATCGGGCGGCAAGTACACGCGCACGACGTCCGGCTTCTTGTTCAGGACGACATCGATGAAGCCGGGATCCTGATGGGAGAATCCGTTGTGGTCCTGGCGCCAGACGTGTGAACTGAGAAGAATGTTGAGCGAGGCAATGGGCTTGCGCCAGGATATCTTGCGGGCCGCCTCCAGCCACTTGGCGTGCTGGTTGAACATCGAGTCGACGATGTGGATGAACGCCTCGTAGCAGGAAAACAGCCCGTGGCGGCCGGTGAGCAGATAGCCCTCCAGCCACCCCTGGCACTGATGTTCCGACAGTACCTCCATGACGCGGCCATCGGTGTGCAGATTGTTGTCTCCGGGGCGCAGCTCCCCCAACCAGGTCCTGCCGGTCGCCTCGAAGACCGCATCCAGCCGGTTGGAGCTGGTCTCATCCGGGGAAAACAGGCGGAAATTGCGCGCCTGTGAATTGAGTCGAAACACCTCGCGCAGCCACTGACCCAGCACGTGAGTCGGCTCCGCGGCGCTTTGTCCGGGCCGATCCACGCAGATCGCAAGCGGTGCAATGGGCGGCAGCTTCAGCGGCGGCACGTGCGCGCCGCCGTTGGCGTGGGGATTCAGACCCATCCGGCGCGTACCCGCCGGCGCAAGCTCGAGCAGGTCGGCGCGCGGCACACCATCGGCACCAAAGAGCTCATCGGGAAGGTAGCTGCGCATCCAGTGTTCCAGCTGCCGCAGATGGGCCGGATTGGACCTGACTTGCGACAGCGGCACCTGGTGGGCGCGCCAGGTGCCTTCCACGGGCACGTCGTCCACGACCCTGGGTCCCGTCCAGCCCTTGGGAGTGTCCAGGACGATCATGGGCCAGCGCGGTCGTAGCACCTGCGTCGAGCCGCTGGCGCGGGCGCGGATCGCGGCGATCTGGTCGAATACCCGGTCCAGCGTCTGCGCCATCGTGGCGTGCATGGACCAGGGGTCCTCACCTGCGACGAAGAACGGCTGCCAGCCGTAGCCCAGGAGCAGGCTTTCCAGCTCCTTGCGGGAGATGCGCGCGAGGATGGTCGGACTTGCGATCTTGTAGCCGTTCAGATGGAGGATCGGCAGTACCGTGCCGTCCGTGCGCGGGTTGAGGAACTTGTTCGAATGCCACGCGGTGGCCAGCGGCCCGGTTTCCGCCTCTCCGTCGCCGATCACGCAGGCGACGACCAGTTCGGGGTTGTCGAAGGCGGCGCCAAAGGCGTGCGCCAAGGAATATCCAAGCTCACCCCCCTCGTGAATCGAGCCTGGAACATCCGGAGCACAGTGACTCGGTATCCCGCCCGGGAAGGAAAACTGCCGAAACAGGCGTTTCATGCCCTCCGCATCCCGCGTCAGATCGGGGTAGAGCTCCGTATAACTGCCTTCCAGCCAGGTATTGGCGACCAGCCCCGGGCCACCGTGCCCGGGGCCGATCACCGGCAACACGGACAGGTCGCGGCAGCGGATGACCCGGTTCAGATGGGCATAAATGAAATTGAGCCCCGGCGTGGTACCCCAGTGCCCGAGCAGGCGCGGCTTGATGTGCTCGGCTTGCAGGGGAACCCTGAGCAGCGGGTTATCCAGCAGATAGATCTGCCCGATGGACAGGTAGTTGGCCGCACGCCACCAGGCGTGGATGCGCCGCAAGTCATCCGTCGCGACCAAATGCTTGTTCTCGGGTTTCAGTAACACGGGGACATCTTCCGGCAGCTGCGGTAGCAGAGCCTGTTCCCCCCTCTTAGCAACTGCCATACGGGCATATCCGTATACGTCGGGAATTCTGGCGGCATAGTCTGTGCCACAGCCTGTAAGGACCGGACTCCGTGAGCCTACTCACCGTCAACGCGGGAGGCACGTCAGTGAAGCTCGCCACGTGCCGTGGCGATCACAGCTGACCTGCGTCAGAAAGGAATCACGCGGCAGCCCACGAGACCGCCGCTACGACCTGACTCGTTTGGGAGCGACCGCCGCCGGCGGCCGGTGACTCGCCCGCGTACGCACAATCCACGATGACGCCACACGCGCGCCGCCCTAGGCTTCATCCAGGCTCTTAGCCTCACCGGCAAGGTACCTCATGAACGCCACGCTACGTCGCCTCCTGGTTGCCGTCGAGCACACCGACCGCATGCCCACGGGCCTGATCCACAAGGCCGCACTGCTGGCACAAGGCTCCGGGGCACTCATCGAGCTGTTTCACGCCGTCGGTGGCGCTGAATCACAACCGCCGTCGGGCCGCCTGAGCAAGACGGAGTTGGTGGAATGGCGAGCGGAAGTGGTGTCTTTCCGTCTCCATCGCCTGCGGCAATTTGCACGCAGCCGGACCTTAAGAGGGGTGAGCGTGAAGTGTACGGTCGTGTGCGATGAGCCGGCTTCCCAAGCCATCGTCCGCCAGGCGCTCGCAACCCACGCGGACCTGGTTCTTGCTGGCACCCATCGCCACTCCATCGGCGCGCGCATCGCGGCACCGAGCATCGACTGGGAGCTGATTCGGCAGTGCCCGGTCCCGCTGCTGATCGTCAAGTCGGGCCGCAGTTACCGGCATGCCGCCGTGGTGACCGCGGTCGACCCGTTTCATGCGAATGACAAGCCGGCGAGCCTGGACCTGAGTCTGCTTAAGGTGGCGCGTAAGCTCGCGCGGCTGTTTGACAGCGACCTGCATATCTTCCACGCCTACATGCCACTGATACCAGCCCAGACGCTGCCGATCGCCACGGGTGCCCCGTTCATCTCGATGCCGCCGGAGCTGCAGCGCCTGCACCAGGCCCAGGTGGTGCGGAAAGTTGACCGCCTGGCCCATCAAGTGCGGATCCCGAAAGCACATCGACATGTGGAGGTCGGGCACACCACCCCGGAGCTGGCTGTCTTGCTCAAGCAGCTGAACGCCGGCGTGCTCGTGATGGGGGCGGTTTCACGCTCCGGTCTGCAGCGTCTTCTGATCGGCAACACGGCAGAGCGAGTGCTCGATGCCGTGCCCTGTGACGTGCTGGTGGTAAAGCCAGCCCGCTTCAGGAGCAAGCTCTTAGCGCCCAGGCCCGCCACGCGTGCACAAGCTGCCACTTCGATCTCGGTGGTCCATGCGCTCTGAGACCGGCGAGCCTCACTCATTCTGAATCCCACGTTCCGGCTGCCTCGCGGATGATGCATGCAGCCACCTTCCCCTTCCTCGGCGCGCCGGACAGGATTACGGCGTGCCGCGGCGAATTCGGCTGCGCTGCGGGACGCCAAGGGGCCGGGGGGTCCGGGGGAATACAGCGGGTGAGTGCCATGAACATGCATGCAATGCGCCTGATGGCGCCCGGCTCCCCACTCTCCCTGCAGGAGGCGATCACACCTGAACCGCGTGACGACCAGGTGCTGATCAGGGTGTCTGCCTGTGGCATATGCCGGACCGACCTGCACCTGCTGGATGGCGAGCTGCCTGACATCAGCTATCCGATCACGCCCGGGCACGAGATCGTCGGGCGCGTGGTCCGCTGCGGCCCGCGGGTTGATGCCCTGCGTCCCGGCGACCGGGTGGGGGTGCCATGGCTGGGTCACACCTGCGGGGTGTGCCGGTACTGTCGTCAGGGGGCTGAGAATCTCTGCGAGAACGCCCGCTTCACCGGTTATACCCTCGATGGTGGTTACGCTGAGTACGCGGTAGCAGACGCGCGCTTCTGCCTGAAGATCCCGCCCGGTTACGCGGACATCGAGGCCGCGCCGCTGTTGTGCGCCGGCCTGATCGGCTACCGGGCATACCGCGCGGCCGGGGAGGCGCAGGCCCTGGGACTCTACGGCTTCGGGGCCGCAGCCCACCTTCTGACCCAGCTGGCAGTGCAACAGTCACGGCGCGTGTACGCCTTTGTCCGCCGCGGCGACACGCAGGGCGAGCGCTTTGCCATCGGGCTGGGAGCAGTCTGGGCCGGGGCCTCGGATGAAGCGCCCCCGGAACCGCTGGATGCGGCGATCATCTTTGCGCCGGTCGGATCGCTGGTCCCCGCCGCGCTGCAGGTCACCCGCAAAGGCGGACGGGTCGTATGCGCCGGCATCCACATGAGCGACATACCGGCTTTCCCCTATGCGCTGCTCTGGGGCGAACGCTCGATTTGCTCAGTCGCCAACCTGACGCGCGCGGACGGTGCTGATTTCATGCAGGTCGCGTCGCAGATCCGACTCAAGCCGAGCATCCACGTGTTTGCCCTCAATCAGGCCAACGATGCGCTGGGGAAACTGCGTGCCGGATCGCTAACGGGCTGCGCGGTGCTGCGCATCAGTGACTAGCGCGCACTTTTCACAATATTCGACGTGTGGCAAGGCGCGCAGGCGCTCGGGGGCGATCAAGCTTCCGCAGAGCGTGCATGACCCATAGGTACCCAGCTCGACCCTGCGTAACGCGGCGTCAATGGCTGCAAGCTCGACAGCGTCCGCTTCGCCGATGGCCTCGAGGACTTCGTCGTTGGATCGCTGCGCGGCACGCTCGCTCCAGTCCGGGCTCGCCGGATCGCTTACCCGCTCCAGATCCTGTTCAACCGCGTAGCCGCGCTCCACGAGTTCACGTCGGCGGCTGACCAACCTGTCCTTCAGCAGACTCAGCCCCTCACGGGTGTCCCCGCCCGGCAGATCTGCCCTGCTTGTAACCTGCATTGGCATGCTGAGGTCCTTGCGGCTACTTGCCGGTCTCGGGAAAGTGGTACCAGGGAACGCAACCGGCTTCCGGGTTCTCGGTGGCACAGGGATTCCGCGTCTCGCGGAATGTCATCTTCAGGCGATTGGCAGTCGCCTCCGCGGTTGCCTTGCGGATCGCCTCGGCCTTCTCGTCGTCCGTTTGGACGGCAATGAAGCGTGGTTGCTCATTTACTTGCGTGATCATGGCTGCACCGCCTGTTTGAACCTGCAGCCAGTATCCGCATTCCGGGACTTCGCTCCATGCGGTTAAGTGCGTATTGATTTGCCGGCCGTGACCGGGATGGTGCGCCGGCCCCCGCACCGGCCCGTCGTTGCGGCAAGTACGTACTCGCAGAGCACTTTCTGCCCGCTACGATTCCCGGAAAGCCGGCGACCCCATCCCACCCGGCACAGGGACCGCGAACAATGAAGCTGAGTGAGAGCTACAACGATACGGTGGTCCGGCAGTTCGCCGTGATGACGGTGATCTGGGGGATCGTCGGCATGGCAGTCGGGGTGCTCATCGCAGCGCAACTCACCTGGCCGGCGCTGAACTTCGACATTCCCTGGCTGACCTACAGCCGGCTGCGCCCGCTGCACACCAATGCGGTGATATTCGCCTTCGGCGGCAGCGCCCTGATCGGCACGTCGCTGTACGTGGTGCAGCGCACCTGCCACGTGCGGCTATTCGGCGATCGTCTGGCGGCGTTCGTTTTCTGGGGATGGCAGCTGGTGATCCTCGCGGCCGCGATCACCCTGCCCTTGGGGATCACCCAGGGCAAGGAGTACGCCGAGCTCGAATGGCCGATCGACATCCTCATCACGATCGTCTGGGTGTCCTACGCGGTTGTGTTCTTCGGCACGATCGCCCGGCGGCGCGTCAAGCACATCTACGTGGCGAACTGGTTCTACGCGGCATTCATCCTCACGATCGCCGTGCTGCATGTCTTCAACAACCTGGCGATCCCCGTCAGTCTGACCAAGTCCTACGGGATCTACTCAGGCGTGGTGGATGCCATGATGCAGTGGTGGTACGGCCACAATGCAGTGGGCTTCTTTCTGACGGCCGGCTTCCTCGGGATGATGTACTACTTCGTTCCCAAGCAGGCGGAACGCCCCATCTATTCCTACCGGCTCTCCGTCGTGCACTTCTGGGCGCTGATCTCGGTGTACATGTGGGCCGGTCCACATCACCTGCACTACACCTCCCTGCCCGATTGGGTGCAGTCGATCGGCGCGGCGTTCTCCATCCTGCTGCTGGCACCCTCCTGGGGCGGCATGATCAACGGCATCATGACGCTCTCGGGGGCCTGGGGGAAGCTGCGCACCGACCCGATTCTGAAGTTCATGATCGTCTCGCTCGCCTTCTACGGCATGTCGACCTTCGAAGGCCCGATGATGTCGATCAAGACGGTCAACGCACTTTCCCATTACACCGACTGGGTCATCGGGCATGTGCACTCCGGTGCGCTGGGATGGGTCGCCATGATGACGATCGGCACCCTGTATTGCCTGATCCCGCGCCTGTTCAACCGCACGCAGATGTACAGCACCAAGCTGATCGACGTTCACTTCTGGACATCGACCATCGGCGTCGTGCTGTACATCACCTCGATGTGGATTGCCGGCGTCATGCAGGGTCTGATGTGGCGCGCGTTCAACAGCGACGGCACCCTGACCTACAGCTTCATCGAGAGCGTGAAAGCAACCCACCCGTTCTACCTGGTGCGCCTCATGGGCGGCTTCCTCTTCTTCTGCGGCATGCTGATCATGGCGTACAACGTCTGGAAGACCGTGCGCCGGGAACGGCCGCTTGCGGTGCCGGTGCTGCAGCCGGGCGTGGCAACTTCCACTGGCGGGGCGCACTCATGAATCACGACGTAGTGGAAAGCAAGCTCGGCTTGCTCACCATCCTGATACTCATCGTCATCAGCGTGGGTGGCCTGGTAGAGATCGTCCCCCTGATCCTCGGCGCCGCCGCCCATCAGGGCAACGTCAAGATCGTCCCGCGCACCGCTTTAGAGCAGGCCGGCTTCGACATTTACGTACGCGAGGGCTGCTACCTGTGCCATTCGCAGCAGATCCGCCCATTTCGCAGCGAGACCGAGCGCTACGGGCCGTACTCAGTCGCGGCGGAGTCGCAATACGACCATCCGTTCCAGTTCGGCTCCAAGCGCACCGGCCCGGACCTTGCGCGCGTCGGCGGCCGTTACAGCGACGACTGGCACCGCGTGCACCTGAACAACCCCCGGGACGTGGTACCGGAATCCAACATGCCGGGCTTCCCGTGGCTCGCCAGGAACTCACTCGATGGCGAGCTCATGCAACGCAAGCTCAAGGTGCTGCGCATGCTCGGTACGCCCTATTCGGACGATGACATCAAGAATGCCGCAGCAGCCGTACAAGGCAAGACTGAACAGGACGCACTGATCGCCTACCTGCAGGGCTTGGGTACCGACAAGGCGCGCGGCGCGGGAAGCGAGGCACCATGAGCTTGATTACCCTCACGCGCACGACGATCACCATCGTGTGGTTCGCGCTGTTCATCGCGATCTGGATCAGCGCCTGGTCGCGCAGCCGGCGCGATGCGCACGCCGCCGCGGCGCTGCTGCCGCTCGAGGAATCGGCGCCGACATCCACCCACACGGAGGTGCGCCCGTGATGACCCCTGTGGTGAGCACGATCGTCGCGGCGGTGACAAGCCTTAACGTGCTCGCGTGTGCCTGGCTGATCTGGTGGACCGCGCGCAAGCGTCCCAACGAGGCGGCGCTCGGCGAGGTGACCGACCACGTCTGGGACGGCGATCTGCGCGAGCGCAACAATCCCATGCCGCGCTGGTGGCTGATCCTGTTCTTCCTGAGCATCCTGTTCTGCTTTGTGTACTTTCTGCTGTACCCGGCGCTGGGCAACTACCCGGGCATTCTGGGCTGGACGCACGCCACGCAGTATCAGAAGGAAGTGCGCGCCGCACAGACCGAGTACGGCCCGGTCTACGCCGCCTTTGGCGGACGCAGCGTCGCCGAGCTTGCCAGGGACAAGAGTGCCGTGGCGCTCGGACGCAGCCTGTTCGCCAACAACTGCATCAATTGCCACGGCTCGGATGCGCGCGGCGCGCCCGGCTTCCCCAACCTCACTGACAATAAGTGGCTCTACGGCGGCACCCCCGAGGCGATCGTCCAGTCGATCACGCAGGGACGCGAGGGAGTGATGCCCCCGCTGGGCGCCGGCCTCGGGCCGCAGGGGGTGGATGAGGTCGTCGCCTATGTCGAGAGCCTCAGCGGGCGCGCCGCCCCGGCTGACAAGGTGGCGGCCGGTCGCGAGCGGTTCACGCTGTGCGCGGCCTGTCACGGGGCTGATGCCAAGGGCAACCCCGCCATCGGTGCCCCCAACCTGACCGATGGCATCTGGCTGTACGGAGGCGCCGATGCCACCATCCGCAAGGACATCATGGAGGGGCGTCACGGCAAGATGCCCGCGCACCAGTGGCTGGGCGAGGACCGGGTGCGGCTGCTGGCGGCCTACGTCTACAGCCTGTCGCATCCCAGGTGAGTGACGTGCCCGGGGTGTCCATCATTCCCCCTGCCCGGCGCTTCGAGCGCATGGACATCGGCGTCGTGCTGTGGCCGTCGTTCCTGGCTGCCTGCCTTGCGAGCCTGCTGTTCTTCGCCGCCGTCGACCCGCTGCTGCTGCGCGATGCCGGCCCGTCGCTGTTTCGGCACATCGACCGCGAGAGCGGCTACGCGCTCGGCTTTGTCTTCTTCTGGCTGGTGAGCAGCGTTGCGAGCGGCCTGAGTCTGCTGCTGATGCGCACCCCGCGTCCCGGGAAGCCGGCGCCACCACCCGACGGGGCAGTGTAATGGCGGCCCCCGCGCACTCCACCGCAGGCGCCGACAGCCCCTTCTACGAGGCGGCGGAGAAGATCTACCCGCGCGAGATCAGCGGACGCTTCTCCAACTGGCGCAAGATCGCGGTGGTCGTGCTCCTCGGGCTCTTCTACGGCCTGGCCTGGGTCTCGTGGGACGGTCATCAGGCACTGCTGTTCGACCTGCCGGCGCGCAAGTTTCACATCTTCGGGCTGACGCTGTGGCCACAGGACTTCCTGTACCTCGCCATGCTGCTGATCCTTGCCGCGCTGTCGCTGTTCTTCTTCACCGCGCTGGCGGGTCGGCTGTGGTGCGGCTATGCCTGCCCGCAAACGGTGTGGACGGAGCTGTTTACCTGGATCGAGCAGTGGACGGAAGGACCGCGCGGCAAGCGTATGAAGCTCGACCGCGGGCCGTGGACGCTCGAGAAGGTGGGTCGCAAGACGCTCAAGCAGCTCCTGTGGGTGGCACTTGCCGCCTACACCGGCTTCACCTTCGTCGGCTACTTCACCCCCATCCGCCTGCTCGGCGGTGAGCTGTGGCACCTGACCATCGGGCCGGCGGCAGCGTTCTGGCTGTTCCTGTACTCGCTGGCGACCTACGGCAATGCCGGCTTCCTGCGCGAGCAGGTGTGCAAGTACATGTGCCCCTACGCGCGGTTCCAGAGCGCCATGTTCGATCGCAGCACCCTCATCATCGCCTACGACCAGGGGCGTGGCGAACCGCGCGGTGCCCGCCGCCGCGGCGCCGTGGCGCGCGAACAGGGCCGCGGCGACTGTATTGACTGCACGCTGTGCGTGCAGGTGTGCCCGACCGGCATCGACATCCGGCAGGGGCTGCAGTACGAGTGCATTGCCTGCGGCGCGTGTATCGATGCGTGTGACGACGTGATGGACAAGATGGGCAGTCCGCGCGGGCTGATCCGCTACACCACGGAGGATGCCGCCCGCGGACTGCCCGTGCACCTGCTGCGTCCGCGCACGCTGGTGTACGCGACGCTGCTGCTGGCACTGACCGGCTACCTGGGATACTCGCTGATGACGCGCATGCCGCTGATCGTGGACGTGATGCGCGACCGCAATGCCCTGTACCGGGAGGTCAACGGTGAGCAGATCGAGAACACCTACACCCTGAAGGTGATCAATCTCGACAGTGCTCCGCACGCCTACCAGGTGCTCGCCGCCGGCGTCGACGGGCTGCGGGTTGCCGAACCGACCGAGGCCATCCGGGTTCCCGCCGGGACGGTAAGCAACGTGGTGGTGCGCCTGCGCCTGCCTGCGACGCAGGCGGCGGGCGTGCAGAGAATCAGGATTTCCGTTACCGCACTCGACCGGAAGGGCATCCAAGTGCACGAAAATGCGCGCTTCATCGGGCCGCGCTCATGAACGAGTCAGCCACGCCCTGGTACTGCTTCTTCTGGCCCTGGTTCATCATCGCCCTGCTGTCGGCGGCGGTCTTGGGCAGCGCCGTCAGTGCCTACCTCGCGCTCACAACGCCGGATGTGGTGCTCGAGCACTCCGACCAGGCCGGCTGACCGCCATGGACGCCACCCCGGTCACCGCCGGCTGCTGCTTTCACTGCGGCGGTCGACTGCCGCAGCAGAACCCTCGGTTCATCGAGGTGGCCGGCCGGAAAGAACCGGTGTGCTGTGCAGGCTGCGAGGCGGCAGCCACGTTCGTGATCGCGCAGGGCCTGGGGAAGTTTTACGCCTTTCGCGCGGCGCCGCCGGCCGCTCCGGCACCGGTAGGGCGCGACTGGACGGTATTTGACCGCCCGGCAGGGCTGGCGCGCTACACCCACGCCCGACCCGATGGCAGCCGGGAACTGAGTGTCGAGCTTGAGGGCATGCACTGCGCGGCCTGCGTGTGGCTGATCGAAAACAGCCTGAAGCGGCAGTGCGGAGTGCTCGATGTCTGCGTGAACCTCGCGGAAGGACGGGCGCAGCTGCGCTACGACCCCGGCGCGCTGTCCCTCAGCGGCTTGCTGCACGCGCTCGAGCAGATCGGCTACCGCCCCCGGCCGATCAGCTACTCCAGCAGCGCACCGGACCGGGATGACGAGCGCCGCCTGGCGCTCAAACGGCTCGCGGTGGCCGGCTTCGGCATGATGCAGGTGATGAGCTTTGCCGCCGCGCTGTACGCCGGAGCGCTCGATGGGATCGCCCCGCCCCTGGAGCAGCTGCTGCGCTGGGTCTGCCTGCTGGTCGCCACCCCCGTGGTGCTCTACTCCGCGCAGCCGTTCTTTGCGGCCGCCTGGCGCAGCGTGCGGGCGGGCACCCTGGGAATGGATGTCCCGGTGGCGCTGTCGATCGGCCTCGCCTACCTGTGGAGCCTCTGGGCGACGCTGCGCGGACACGGCGCGATTTACTTCGACAGTGCCGTGATGTTCACCTTCCTCCTGCTGCTGGGCCGCTACGTCGAGATGTCCCTGCAGCATCGCGCCGCCCTGCGCCAGGATTCACTCGACCGCCTCCTGCCCGAGAGCGTGCTGCGCCTGTGCGCAAGCCGCACCGAGCGCGTCACCCCCGATGAGCTGCGTGCCGGTGACCGTATCCGCGTCCTGGCGGGCGAACGCCTTCCCGCCGACGGCACCATCGTCGCCGGGGTCGCCGAGGTGGACGAGTCCCTGCTCACCGGTGAATCCATGCCGCGAACCTGCCAGGTGGGCGACAGCGTCACGGCCGGCACCGTCAACGTCGATGGGATCATCGAGCTCACCGTCGCGCGCGTCGGGCAGGACTCGACACTGGCGACCATCGCCCGCCTCGTCGATCGCGCGCAGGCCGTGCGTCCGCCGATCGCCGAGCTGGCCGACCGCGTGGCCGCCGGATTCGTGGGCGGGATCATCCTGCTGGCGCTGGCGGCGGGTCTGTACTGGTGGCATCGCGATGCGAGCCAGGCGCTGCCGGTGGTGCTGGCGGTGCTCGTGGTGACCTGCCCATGCGCACTGTCGCTCGCCACGCCGGCCGCCCTGGCCGCCGCGACCGCCCGGCTCTCGCGCGCCGGCCTGCTGGTCACGCGCAGCCGCGGGCTGGAGCGGCTGGCTCACGTGGACACTGTCGTCTTTGACAAGACCGGCACCCTCACCCGCGGCCAGCCGCGCATCGAGCGCACCGAGCTTCTGCAACCGGACCTCAGTGCATCGCAGTGCCTGAAGATTGCCGCATCGCTGGAGGCGTACTCCACGCACCCGGTGGCGCAGGCATTCGTCGGCACGGACGACGGTCCGGCGGCTGTCGGGGTGGTGAGCGCTCCGGGCCGGGGGATCGAGGGCCACGTAGCCGGCAGGGGCTATCGCATCGGGCGTACCGAGTACGTGGTGGCGGGACTGCAGGGCAGACCGCCGCCGTTCACCGTCGCTGCGCAGGATGGCCAGTCCATCATCCTGCTCGCCGACACCCGGCAGGTGCTGGCCGCCTTTCTCGTGGCGGACACGCTGCGCGCGCAGGCCGCACAGACGGTGCGTGAGCTTGGAGCCCTGGGACTGACGGTGCAGATCGCCAGCGGTGACCGCGAAGCGGTCGTCCGCAACTGCGCCCACCAGCTGCAGGTCACCGAGGCGCGGGGGGAGATGACCGCCGATTCCAAGCTTGCGCTGCTGCGCGACTTGCAGGCCGCGGGGCATCGAGTCCTCATGGTCGGCGATGGCATCAACGATGCGGCGGTGCTCGCCGCCGCGGATGTCTCGATCGCCGTTGGCAGCGGGGCCGACCTGGCCCAGGTGAACGCGGACATGATTCTCATGGGCGATGGCCTGTCCGCGCTTCCCGGTGCCCTCAGGACGACGCGCCGCATGCTGGCAATCATGCGACAGAACCTCACCTGGGCGGTGATCTATAACCTCGCGGCGGTGCCGCTGGCCGCAGGCGGCTGGCTGCAGCCGTGGACGGCGGCGCTGGGCATGTCGCTCAGTTCGCTGCTGGTGGTGATGAACGCACTGCGTGTGCTGCGCGCTGACTCACCGCCGCCGCCGATTCCCGAGCCCCGAATGGCCACGGTATGAACATCCTGTTCCTGCTGATTCCCCTGAGCCTGGTGCTGGTGGCGTTCGGGCTGTGGGCCTTCTTCTGGGCGGTCAGGCACGGGCAGTTTGATGATCTGTCCAGCCCGGCCGCATCCATCCTGCTGGATGATGACCGCGCGCCACCGCCGCTGCCGCCTCCGCCGGCGCCGCCGCCCCGCTAGCATGTTAGCCCTGCTGTGGTCTTCAGCCTTCCTCGCCGGTCTTGCCGGCAGTGGCCACTGTCTGGGGATGTGCGGCGGCATCGCCACCGCCCTCGGGGCCCTCACGCCTGCCGCGCTGCCCCGCGCCGGATGGAGCGTGCTGTATCACGCGGGCCGGATCGTGAGCTATGCGATCTTCGGCACGCTCGCGGGCAGCCTCGGGGCAGCCGGTGACGCCTGGCTCGGCGCGAGCCCCTACCTGCGCATCGGCACGGCGGTGGTGATCGTGCTGATGGGACTCAACCTCACCACCAGCAGCGCAGCAGGTGCCCGGTGGCTGCGGGCACCGGAGCGGCTCGGCGCCCGAGCCTGGCGAGGCGTACAGCCGCTGGTGGCCCGACACCTGCCGCAGCGTCCGGTGCCGCGTGCCCTGCTGACCGGGGCGCTGTGGGGCTGGCTCCCCTGCGGCCTGGTCTATTCGGCGCTGCTGGTGGCCACCGCCGCCGGCAGTGCGGGCGCAGGCGCCGGCACGATGGTGGCCTTCGGGCTCGGTACGGTTCCCGCACTCGCCGGACTGAGCGGCCTGGCGAGCCGCCTGCCGCGCCGGGGCGGGCCCCGCGCGCGCCTGCTCGGGCTGATCGTCATCGCCTGCGGTCTGTGGACAGCGTTGATCCCGGCCGGCGCGCTCTCAGCCGGCCGCCCACAATGTGAGCACGGCGCCCGCGCGCCGTCAGTGAGGACTCCATGAACACCGCGACCATCATCGACAGCAGCCTGCTGCAGCGCTACGACCGGCCCGGCCCGCGCTACACCTCCTATCCGACGGTACCCCAGTTCCGCAGTGACTTCAGCGCCGAGGAGCTCTATGCGCGGCCGGTCACGCCGGCACCTGCGCGCGCCCAGCCGCTGTCGCTCTACGTCCATGTGCCGTTCTGCCACAGCCCCTGCTTCTATTGTGGCTGCAACCGCATCATCACCCGTGACCCGGAGATCGGTGAGCGGTACGTGGAGCGCGTTCTGACCGAGGCGGCACTGGTGAAGTCGCGCCTGGATCGCAGCGGCCCGGTCGTGCAGCTGCACCTGGGTGGCGGAACCCCGAACTTTCTCTCCGGGGCCAGCCTGGAGCGGCTGATGCAGGGTCTCGCCGGGCACTTCGACTTCAGCGACGGGGCCGATCGCGACTTCTCGATCGAGCTCGACCCCCGCTCGCTCCCCGAGGACCCGGACACCTACGCCGCCCGGCTCGCCCGGCTGGGATTCAACCGCGTCAGCCTGGGCGTGCAGGACTTCGACGAAGCCGTGCAGGCCGCGGTCAACCGCCTGCAAAGCTCCGAACAGACGCTGGAGCTGATCGATGCCTGCCGGGACCACGGCGTGCGCTCGGTCAACATCGACCTGATCTACGGACTGCCCAGGCAGACGCCCGAGGGCTTCCGGCGCACGCTGCGCACCGTCATCGCCGCCCGCCCGGACCGCATGGCGATCTACGGGTATGCGCACATGCCCGCCATGTTCAAGGCGCAGCGCCGCATCCACGCGGCACAGTTGCCGGATGCGGCGGGCCGGCTGGCGCTGCTGCGCCTGGCCATCGAGGAACTGACCGCCTTCGGCTACCGCCACATCGGCATGGATCACTTCGCGCTGCCCGACGATGATCTCTCGCTCGCCCAGGAGCGCGGCCAGTTGCAGCGCAACTTCATGGGATACACCACGCATGCGGGCTGCGACCTGCTCGGTCTCGGGGTGAGCGCGATCAGCCGCCTCGGCAACTGCTACGGCCAGAACCTGCGCGACCTGCGCAGCTGGGAGCGCGCGGTTGACTCGCAACGTCCGGCGCTGTGGCGCGGCTTCGCCCTGAGCGCGGACGATCGGGTGCGTGCCAGCGTCATCGAGCAGCTGATGTGTCACGGCCGCATCGACATCGCGGCCATCGAGGCCGAGCACGGGATCGACTTCGGCGATTACTTCGCGGATGCCCTGCGGGGCCTGGATCCGATGCTCGCGGACGGACTCATCACGCGGAGCGCGCAATCGATCATCGTCACCGGGGTCGGCCGCGTCCTGCTGCGCAACATCGCCATGTGTTTTGACCGCTACCTGGCATCGCCGGGGACACCCGCGCTGAGCGCATCGCGCACCGTCTGAACCGGCCTCAGCCGAGCCGACCGCCCTGCGCATGCCTGCAGCCGCGGGCGGTCAGCGCGATCCGCCTAGGCATTTTCCACAATGGTGGTGGCGGGCCTGCGGCACTAGTGTGGGTATATAGGTTCATGTTTGCCCACGAGGGGCTGCCGCCGGAGATCCACCGCCATGAAGAGTTCACCGCTGCCCGGATCCGCCAGCCACGCCCGTGGCGAGTTGCCCCACGCGGCCCCGTCCCGGCACGTGCTGCGCGACGGCACGGTCGTGATGGTTCGACCGATCCAGGCCACCGACGTCGAGTTGGAACGCGAATTCATCGAGCGGCTCTCACCCCAGTCACGTCGCTACCGCTTTCTCGGCTCCATCAGCACCCCCAGCGCCGAGCTGCTACGGCAGCTCACGCAGCCGCAACTGACACGCGGGGTCGCCTACGTGGCGCTCCTCGGCGAGGGCGCTGAGACCCGGGAGATCGGCGTGTGCCGCTACAGCACCAGCGAGGATGCGGCCAGCTGCGAATGCGCCGTCGCGGTGAGCGACGAGTGGCAGGGCAAGGGCCTGGCGACGCTCTTGATGCAGCGGCTGATCGAGACCGCCCGCGATAACGGCTTTCGGCGCATGTACTCGATCGATGCCGCCGATAACCACGAGATGCGCGAGTTGGCTGGGCACCTGGGCTTCAAGTGTGCAGCCGATCCGGAGGATGCGACGCTGGTTATCTACAGCCTCGCCTTGTGAACGGCTAACCCGCGCCGCTCGGTGGCCCGGCGAATGTTAAAGGGGCTCAACAAGACCCCCGCCGGACCTCGCGCTCGCCACTGCGAATGCGGTGGTGGGCGCGGGGATCCGGATTTAGGCGAATGGTGCGCGGGCGTTCGTCCCGCCCGCGAAGCTCTCATCCGCGCCTTCAGCGGAGGGCGTTTCCACTACCAGGCCGGGTGCCGGCCGCTGAGAATCAGCGGCCCCTGGGCTGAGTGCTGAGCCAGCAGACCCGGATCGGCCTGGGCTAGCCTTTCTTCATCGTCTTCCCCTGCTGGCGGGCCAGCGCAAACACCGCCGGATCGGCGACCCCGACGATCAGGAATGTGAACGGAAACCTCGTGGTGCGGTCCCAGCAGCTGCCGGCGCACGGCCGGGTCGTACCAGCGGATGTTCGCCTTCACCAGTGCCGTGGCGGGAATTGCGTTGTTGTCCGCGCCCGCCTGGATAGAGCCGACCGTGAGCACCGCGGTCTGCTGGGGTTCGATGGTACGGCTGACGATCGCCTGGCACTCCACGACCGCGAAGGCCGCCATCAGCGCCGGATCGTTTGGTCCGGAAGAGAATGTCGAGCGGCGCGAAAGCCAGACCGCGGCGTTGGCGCAGGTGCGGCACGCAGCCCATCACATTTGTCTATCGGCGCGATCGAAACCATCGTCAGCGCGCTGGCAGCCGACTGACTATCATCCTCCCCAGTTCAAATCACAGCCGGAGACTGCCCGTGAGCGCCAACCCAGAAACCCAGTGTCCCTTCCATCACGAGCCCGGCGGCGGCACCTCCGTCAGGGACTGGTGGCCGAAGAGTCTGCCCCTGGACCTGCTGCACCAGCACTCCACGAAATCCAACCCGATGGGCGCGCAGTTCGACTACGCGCGGGAGTTCAAGCGCCTTGACCTGGCGGCGCTCAAGAAGGACCTCACCGCGCTGATGACCGACTCGCAGCCCTGGTGGCCGGCGGACTTCGGCCACTACGGGCCGCTGTTCATCCGCATGGCATGGCACAGCGCCGGGACCTACCGCACCGGGGACGGCCGCGGCGGCGGCGGCAGGGGCCAGCAGCGATTTGCGCCGCTGAACAGCTGGCCGGACAACACCTCCCTGGACAAGGCGCGCCGCCTGCTGTGGCCGATCAAGCAGAAGTACGGCCGCAGGATTTCCTGGGCGGACCTGATGATCCTCACCGGCAACGTCGCCCTGGAGAGCATGGGTTTCAAGACCTTCGGCTTCGCCGGCGGCCGCGAGGATGTCTGGGAACCGGATCAGGATGTCTATTGGGGAACCGAGAAGGCATGGCTCGGCTCGGACCAGCGCTACTTCGGCGAGCGCGAGCTCGCCAACCCCCTGGCCGCGGTGCAGATGGGCCTGATCTACGTCAACCCGGAAGGACCCGATGGCAAGCCCGATCCGCTCGCCGCCGCGCGTGACATCCGTGAGACCTTCGCTCGCATGGCGATGAACGACGAGGAGACCGTGGCACTGATTGCCGGCGGCCACACCTTCGGCAAGACCCACGGCGCAGGCCCGGCCTCGTACGTCGGCCCCAACCCGGAGGCGAGCGAGCTGGAGGCGCAGGGCTTCGGCTGGAGCAACGGCTTCGGCACCGGCTGTGCCGGGGATGCCATCACCAGCGGCCTGGAGGTGACCTGGACCCGCACGCCGACCCGCTGGAACAACGACTTCTTCAGGAACCTCTTCGGCTACGAGTGGGAGCTGACGCAGAGCCCGGCCGGCGCACACCAGTGGCGGCCCAAGGGCGGCGCGGGTGCCGGCACCGTGCCGCACGCCCACGATCCCGCCAGGCGCATTGCCCCGGCGATGCTGACCACGGACCTGGCACTGCGCTTCGATCCGGCGTACGAAAAGATCTCACGGCGTTTCCTGGCGCACCCGGAGCAGTTCGCGGAGGCCTTCGCGCGCGCCTGGTTCAAGCTGACCCACCGCGACATGGGTCCCCGGGCGCGCTACCTGGGACCGGAGGTGCCCCGGGAAGAACTGCTGTGGCAGGACCCCATCCCTGCCCTGAACCACCCGCTAATCGGTGCCGCGGACATCGCGGCACTGAAGGGCAAGATCCTCGCCTCCGGACTCACCGTTTCGCAGCTGGTGGCCACCGCGTGGGCATCGGCGTCCACGTTCCGCGGCTCCGACAAGCGCGGCGGGGCGAACGGGGCGCGCATCCGCCTGGCGCCGCAGAAGGACTGGCCGGTCAACGAGCCGCAGCAGCTGGGGCGGGTGCTTAAGACCCTGGAGGCTATCCAGGCGGAGTTCAACCGGGCGCAGAGCGGCGGCAAGCAGGTCTCCCTGGCGGACCTGATCGTGCTCGGCGGCGGCGCGGCCATCGAGCAGGCGGCCCGGGCGGCCGGTCAGTCCGTCACGGTGCCCTTCGCGCCCGGGCGGATGGATGCCACGCAGGAGCACACCGATACCGCATCGTTCGGCGTGCTGGAGCCGGTGGCCGACGGGTTCCGCAACTACCAGAAGACCCGCTTCGCGGTGCCGGCCGAGGCGCTGCTGCTGGATCGGGCGCAGCTGCTGACGCTGACGGCACCGGAGATGACCGTGCTCATCGGCGGCCTGCGCGTGCTGAACATCAACAGCGGCGAGAGCCGGCACGGTGTCTTCACCCAGCGCCCGGGCGTGCTGAGCAACGACTTCTTCACGAACCTGCTCGACATGGGCACGCAGTGGAAGCCGGTCTCGGCTACCCAGGAGCTCTTCGAGGGGCACGACCGCAGGAGCGGCGCACTCAAGTGGACCGCGACCCGGGTCGATCTCGTGTTCGGCTCCAACTCGCAGCTGCGTGCGCTGGCGGAAGTGTATGGCAGCGCCGATGCCCAGGAGAGCTTCGTACGCGATTTCGTGGCGGCGTGGACCAAGGTGATGAACCTGGACCGCTTCGAGCTGAAGTGAGCGGGGCCGGCTGTCCCCGGGTCTTGCGCGCCGCGGCGGGCAGACCCGGAGGATGGCCGGCACAGATCGTGAGTTGCCCGGGAGTTACTTCCGCGGCGCGCTGCGGCTGGCCTCGGAGAGCGGTCCGTAGATCTTTTCCACCTGGAACTGCTCCTGGCCGATCCACAGGTCTTTCCAGGCCGGTTCACGCGTGGACACCTCCCCTTTCGCCAGGTGTGACTCGATCACGGCCGCATCGACATGGGCGGTCCGGTCATTGGCGTGCGCCACCAGTGCCCCTTTTGGCCGCGCCTTGGCGGCCGGGTCGTGGTGGATTCGAGTGTGCGGCACGCCGCCGATCGGTGTCCCGGTGGTTACAGGCCCAGGTGGCGGGCCAGGGCGCCGAAGCGCTGCGGATCGGTCACGGCCACGAATGCCAGCCCGGTCAGTGCCCCGGCGATGTGCGCATCGTGGTTGATGCGGCCGCGGACGTTGCGCGCGGAGTAGTAGCTGTACGCGAGGTACGCCACCGCAAACAGCGGCGCCGGAATCGGGATGGGGATCGGCACGATGAACAGCTTGCTGCCCGGGAAGTACACGATGGAGGCAAACAGGACGGCGGATATCGCCCCCGATGCTCCCAGCGATGCGTAGTCCGGCTCGTTGCGATGCTTGATGCAGGTGCCGATGTTGCTGGCCAGCAGGCCGCACAGGTACAGCACGACGAACGGCCCGGTACCGATCACCCGCTCCAGCGTGAAGGCAAACGAGTAGAAGGTGACGAGGTTGAACAGCAGATGCGTGAGGTCGGCGTGGATGAAGGCGCTGGTGAGCATCCGCCAGTAGCCGCTGCCGCGGGCGATCTGATAGGGACGCAGCACCGCCAGATCGCGCCAGCGCGGCCAGAGCATGGCCGCGAGGCTGGCGATGACGATCAGGGCGAGAATGATGAGTGATGCCAAGTGAGATCCTGCGTGAGCCCTAGCTGCGGGCCTGTGCACGCAGGCGCTCGAGGAGCGCTGCGGCATTGTCATGGGGCAGGATGCACACCAGCAGCTCGTGCGGGCGGGACTCCGCGCGGCACACGTGGCCGAGCGCACCGGGCGGGATCAGGTCACACCACAGACGGGCGTGGAGGAAGCCGCGCGGCATCGCACCGCACACGCCCCCGGGCTCGTTGCGCACGTGCAGGTCGCGCAGCAGCTGCGGGGGCACCGCGAGGCTGCCCGGGGCATCCCAGCGCTGCCGCACGACCACCCGCTCCGGAGCGCCCGGCACCTGTCCGGCCGCTGGCGCCGTCACCGCAGGACCTGCGCCCTTGCTCTGGTTTCTCGTCCCACGTAACCTCGAAACAACACTGCGACCGCACAGTCATACTACCCCGGCTTGGCCTGCCGCGGATCGCCCGAACTCACGCGGGGCTGCGCGGGGTCAGGTCGCACGGGGACGCACCCACGGGCCGGGGTTGCAGAACCTCGCTTCTTCATCACTGCGCCCTCAGGAGACCGTCGTTTCGCTCCTAGACGCCGCCTTCGTCCGCATCGCAGCCCTGGTTGCGGCACTCGCCATCACCGGCGCGGTACTCGTGTGGACGCTGGTGGCCGCCTTCAAGCCCCTCCCGGGCCGGGACGTCACGATCGCCACGGGTCCGCCGGGCAGCGCGTACGCGCAGTTCGCCGAGCGCTATCGCCAGATCATGGCGCGGGACGGGGTGCGGCTGCACCTCGTGCTAACCAACGGCGCCGTGGCGAACCTCGAACGCCTGCGCGATCCGGCCGCCGGGGTCAGCGCAGGATTCGTGCAGAGCGGCACGACCAGCGAGCAGGACTCCCCGGACCTGGTGTCCCTGGGCGCGGTGTTCTACGAGCCGCTGTGGGTGTTCTGCCGGTGCGCGACGCTGCCGGAGTTGGCGCGGCGCACTTCGCACCCACGCATGTCCACCGGACCTGTCGGAAGCGCGACGCGGCCCATGGCCCTGAAGCTGCTGGCCCTCAATGGACTGGAACAGCAGAATCTGGAGCTGTCGGCGAATGCGCCCGAGGAAGCCGCCCGTCGCCTGCTGGCCGGGGAGATCGACGTGGCGCTGATGCTTTCCGCCTGGGACGGCCCCGTGGTGCAGAAGCTGCTCTCGGCGCCGGGCATCACGCTCATCAGCTGGCGTCGCGCTGATGCCTACGTCGCGCGCTACCCCAAGCTCAGTAAGCTCGTCCTCCCGGAAGGCGTCGTCGACCTGGCGGCCGATCGCCCGCCGGCGGACACGCTGCTGATCGCCGCCAAGGCGAGCCTGGTGGTGCGCCGTGACCTGCACCCCGCCCTGCAGTACCTGCTGCTGCGTGCCGCCATGGAGGTACATTCGCGTGCCGACATCTTCCAGCGCGCCGGGGAATTTCCGGCGCCGGAGGTCATCGACCTGCCGATCAGTGAGGATGCGGCGCGCGTTTATAAGTCCGGACCTTCGATCCTGCAGCGCTCGCTGCCGTTCTGGCTCGCGGAACTGGTGCAGCGGCTGCTGATTGTCGGGCTGCCGCTGGCCGGCATCCTCTATCCGCTGTGGTCGCTGCTGATGAAGGCCTACCGCTGGCAGATGCAGCGACGCATCATAAGGCTCTACGGTGAGCTGCGCGCCATCGAGCGAACCCTGCGCACCAGCACAGATCCTGCGTTGCGCACGCAGCTGGCGCCGCGGATTGAGGAGCTCGAGCGGCGCGCGCTGGAGCTCAGGATCCCGAAATCCTTCTCCGAGATGAGCTTCAACCTGCGTTTGCACATCCGTGCGCTGCGGCAAAGGCTCGAGAGCCATGCGCGCTAACAGGCGCCGTCACCGGCCAGCCCTGGAGCCGCGCGGCACCGCGGCCAGTCTGCTGCACGCGGCTTGAGGCCTGGGCCGCGCGCCCCATGCGCGGCAGCCCGCCACGCCGCCGGCCGGTGAGAGCATCCTGTGGGCACTTGCCCGGCAGGCGGGTCTCAGCAGCCTGCGCTACCTGGCAGAGGATGACCTGTACGAGAAGCCCATCCTCGATGCGCTCGGTCTCTAGCCCGCCCCCGTCACGCCGGCCGGCGTGCCAGTGACAGCCACACGCCTGCGCCAAAGAGGGTGATGCCGGAGGCACGGCCGAGCAGCCGCGTGCGTGCGGGCTTGGCGAACCAGTTACGGCCGAGCCCCGCGGCGAGCGCCCAGCAGGAATCGCTGAGCGCGGCCAGCAGCGCCGATACCGCACACATCACGGTGATCTGCAGCGCGGCGGGCCGCGCCGGGTCGACGAACTGTGGCAGGAATGCGGTAAAGAAGGCGAGGGTCTTCGGATTGGACAGGGCCACCGTGAAGCCGCGCCGGAAGTGCACCCGGTTGCCCTGCACCACCTCGCGCTTGCGGCCGGCGTTGCGCCACGCCTGGATGCCCAGAAAGATCAGGTACACCGCGCCGATCCAGCGCAGCAGCTCGAACAGGTGCACGGCGTGCCTGAGTACCCAGCCAAGCCCGAGCGCAATCGCCGCCAGCAGCACGGCATTGCCGGCCGAGGTGCCCGCCACGGTGACCAGCGCGGCACGCACCCCGCGCGTTGCTCCGGTGGAAACCACCAGCATCACGATCGGCCCCGGCGTCAGCAACAGCAGGACCGTAATCGCGAGGAATCCGATAAACAGCTGCCAGTTCATGGCGGCAAGCTTGCCCGAATCGTTGCCGACTGTTAAGTCAGCGATATAGGTGCCGTCCTACGGTGGCATCGGAGGTTGGACTATTCCGAGGATGGGGCTGCCACCCCGAGGATGCGCGCGACGGAACGGAACACGTGGACATGGAGGTCCACTCGCTATGCGTATCAAATATCTTGCTGCCTCTTGGGTGCTCGCATCCGCGGTGTGGGCCGGATCGGCCGCCGCGGCCGCCGACAGTGAACTTTCCGGACCGCTGAGCGGCCCCTACGTGGGCGCCGGCTGGGGCCAGTTCAATCTGAAGCTCGACAGCTTCAGCGACGTGGCGTCCGGGATCAGTGCCATCACGCACTCGCACGACAATGCCTTCAAGATCAATGCGGGCTACCGCTTCATGCCCTACTTCGCGCTCGAGGCGGATTACATCGACTTCGGCAACCCGGGCAGCTCCTTCTCCGGAACCGGTTCGGACGGCAACTACAAGCTGCACGTGAGTGGCTTTGCGCCCTTCGCCGTCGGCACGATCCCGCTGGGACCGTTCGAGATATTCGGCAAGGCCGGCTGGCTGTTCTCGGACAACAAGCTGAAGGTGTACCTGAATGAGCCCGGCCAGCAGGTGATCCAGTCCAGCCACTCGACCAGCAACTTCATCTACGGCGGCGGCGTGGGCGTCACTTTCCTGCGGCACCTGAACGTGAATGCCGAGTACGACCGGGTGCGCGTGGAGAATGCCAATGACTCCGACGCGCTGTGGCTCGCGGCGCAGTGGCGGTTCTGACAACGGCGGCGGCCCTCGGGGCCGCCGCTTTCCCACGCTTTCCCACGCTTTCTCGCGCCGGGTCCGCCGGCAAGAGCGCGCGCTGCAGCGGCCGGATGAGGGCGATCGAGGCAATCGCCGCGGATCCCCAGGGCAGACACCACGATCGACCTGCAGCTGGGCTGCCAGCACCCCGGCAAGTGGCAGTTGGCAGCCGCTTCAACCTGTTCGACGCCCGATGGAACGACATCGTATTAGTGCGTAGGGAGGCTGCAGCGCAGAGCCTCGTCCTCCGCCGGACATCGTCATCCACCCCGGTGTGCCCGGAAGGTGCGCATCCACGCGCAGTACTTGTTGTGAGGCAACTCGTCGCTCGAATGCTATAGTTCAAGCCTGCGGTTGTGTCCGGAGCAGAAACGGCGTGTCGGCACCAACTTCTTGGGTCTGCGTGCGATCCGTCCAGGCGTGGCTGCGCGCTGCCTCCCCCACCCTGCGGATCCTGTGTGTCCTGGCCTTTCTGCTCGCTCAGGCCGGGCCCCCGGCACTGGCCGAACCTGCGTGCAAGATCGGCCGCCTTGCGGAGCTGCCCGTGACGATGTCCGGCACCTCGCCCATCGTGCACGCCCTGATCAACGGCCAGGACGCGGCGTTCATCGCCGACAGTGGTGCCTACTTCAATTCGCTCACGCCTGCAGCGGCGGCGCAGTTCAAGCTGCCCCTGAAGATGGCCCCCATGGGCTACTTCGTATCAGGCGTTGGCGGGGATCAGACCCCGTCGCTGGCGACCGTCAAGGAATTCACGATCTTTGGTCTGAAGATTCCGAACGTGCTCTTCGTTGTCGTTGGCAACGATTTCGGCACCGCGTCGGGACTGCTGGGCCAGAACCTGTTCCGGATCGCCGATACCGAGTACGACCTGGCGAACGGTGCCATCCGCATCATGCGTGCGGGGGACGGCTGCAAGTCCATTGGTCTCGCCTACTGGACAACTTCCTCGTATTCGCAGATCGATATTGCCCGAGCGACGGAGAGCGAGCCACACATCATCGGCGACGTGTACCTGAACGGCAAAAAGATCAGGGCCCTCTTCGACACCGGTGCCGGCACGTCCGTGGTGTCCCTCGAGGGTGCCAAGAGTGCCGGGATCACCCCGACCAGTGACGGAGTGGTGCCCGCCAATGCCGGTTACGGCATCGGACAGCATTACGTGCGCCGCTGGATTGCCCCCTTCCACAGCTTCAAGATCGGCGACGAGGAGATCCGCGACGTCAAGCTGCGCATCGGCGACATCGGGAATTTCTCCAGGGGCGTCGACATGCTGGTCGGCGCCGATTTCTTCCTCTCCCACCGCATTTACGTTGCCAACACCCGCGCGAAGCTCTACTTCACCTACAACGGCGGACCGGTATTTAACCTCAGCATCGGCTCCAAGACCGCACAGTCGCAAGATGAGTCGATCGCCGTGGCCTCGGGGGGCAGCATGGGCAGGGTGGTGGAACCGACGGATGCTGCAGCGTTCAGCCGGCGTGCCACGACCGCTACTGACCGCCACGACTTTGCGAGTGCGATCGCCGACCTCAACCAAGCCTGTACGCTCGCCCCCGCAGACCCTGACTACCACTACCAGCGCGGGATGGCCCTGTGGGGCAACCGCCAGGCGGACCTCGCGCTGGCTGACTTCGATGAGGCCATCAAGCTCAAGCCCGATCATGTGCCCGCGCTGCTGGCGCGCGCGCGCCTGAAGATGCGATCCGATGTTCCGGCGGCCACTGCCGACCTGGAGGCGGCCGACCGCTACCTGCCGAAGGAATCAGTCGAGCACCTCGAGATGGGCAACGTCTACGAAGCGGCTGACCTGCTGCCCGCCGCGGTAATCCAGTATTCAAAATGGATCGACAGCCACGAGCGTACTGACGTGCGCATGCCCAACGCGCTCAACTCGCGCTGCTGGGCACGCGCGCTGCAGGGGCAGGAACTGGATGCCGCCCTGTCTGACTGCACTGCCGCGGTGAAGCTGCAGTCCAGCAACGCCGCCTTCCTCGATAGCCGCGGATTGGTGTACCTGCGCTTGGCCAAGTACGACAAGTCCATTGCCGACTACGATGCAGCACTTGCCATTGATGCCAAGATCGCCTCGGCGCGCTACTGCCGCGGCATTGCACGCACGCGCCAGGGACACGCCGCGGAGGGCCAGGCCGACATCACAGAGGCCGTAGCGAAGTCCCCGCAGATAGCCGACTACTACAGGCGGCACGGCGTCACTCCGTAACCGGCGCTCCTGCGCGCCCGCTAGCGCGCGCGAGCTGCGGACATCCGACTCAGCGCCGCGAGCAGCGCCTGCGGGGAGACCGGGCGGCCGAGGAACTGGCGCAGCAGCTGCGCGGTTTCCAGCTCCTCGCCGCTGCTGAGCAGGTGCTGCGAGATCCAGCCATACCAGCGCGGGTCGCCGGCTGCGAACGGACCCAGCTCAGCTGCGATGCGCTGGCGGATGTCGGCCGTGATGACCGCGCCCAGCCCGTAGTTGACCATGTAGCCGGGCTTGTCGACCAGTTGCACCCGCACGGCCCACCAGGCGAGCTCCGGATGGGGCTTCACGTGCAGGTAGCGCTGGGTGATCGCGGTCCAGAGGGCGTTGGGATCGGCCTGCGGATGCTCCAGCATGCGCAGGTCAAACAGTGCCCAGGCCACATCGAGCATGACGGCGCCGAAGAGCGCGCGCAGCGAGTCTGGCTCGGCGGCACTGCGGCCGAGGTAATGCTGCTGCCAGGCCGGCTCATACACATTCCATGCGGGCACGTCCGCGAAGGCCTCGTAGAAGATCGCATCGCCCAGGTCCATGAATGCCGGGCGCGTGCGCAGCGCCAGCATGTGCACGGCATGGCCGTTCTCGTGCACCAGCTCGTTCAACGGCCCGAGCCCGCCGCGGCCATAGCTCGCCGAGACGCGCACCAGGGTCGGCAGCCACTGGCCCTGCGCCATCCGCCCGCGGCGCACGTAGTCGGTGTATGCCAGCGGCGCCTTGCCGCGGCGCGGCTCGAGGTCGTACAGCACCTGGGCGGCGGCAAGATCCAGCCCCAGGTCCTGGTAGTAACGCTGGTTCAGCCGCTGCAGGTCTGCGCGCGGCACCGCCTCCCCGAGCGCGCGCTCGGCCGCGCCGCACGCGAAGCGGTAGTCCCACGGCTCCACTTCGGCAGTGCCGCTCACCTGCCGCCAGGTGTCGAGGATGCGCACCAGCCAGCGTTCGGCCTCGGCCTGCGAAATGCCGACGGTGCGCGCCGCGGCAGCCACCGGAGACTCCTTCGCCCGCGCCTGCGCGCCCGCCATGCGGATCATGCGGCGGTAGGGGCTGGAGGGGCCATCGTCCGCGTTCAACGCCTGCCACAGCGGCACAAACGCCATGAACAGCGACTTGCGGCGCGGCCCCTCCGCCATGTGCGTGAGCATCTCGAAGGCCGCCACGCGCGTGACCGCGGCGTCCTCGAACTTCAGGTCATTGGCCAGCTCCGCGAAGCAGGCGTAGAGGGCTTCCTGGAGGGCCGGCAGCGCCAGCCCCTGGCGCTGCGCATCGCTGCAGTGCCCGGCGGGCGCGAGCGACTCGGGCGTCGCGGCGGAATCGGCGACCGCAGCTTCCATGACCCGCAGGGCGCGGGCATCCTGCACGCTCAGCCCCGCGGGGGTGACTTGCGGCAGCCCGCTCGTCAGCAGTGCGCGGCGCGCAGCATACGCATCGCTCCACTGGGTGCGGGTCCGGCCCGCATAGGTCTGGTCCGGAAAGCGTGCCGGATCCGAATCGATCAGCGAGACCGCCCCCTGCGCGTCGTTGAAGTCCGCGTAGGCGTCCTCCAGGCCGGCAAGTCCTGCGGGCGTGGCCGCCGCCGCGCTGCCGAGGAGCCCGGCGCAGGCGAGCAGCAGGGATGGCATCAGGAGCAGGCGCACGATACTCAGGCCGGCAGCACCGCCTCGATGGCCCCCGTCAGGCTCTCGGGCTTGCCGGTGGGTGCGTAGCGCGCCACCACATTGCCCTTGGGGTCCACCAGGAACTTGGTGAAGTTCCACTTGATGCGCTCGGTGCCGAAGATCCCGGGCGCGGCCTTCTTCAGCGCCTGGTAGAGCGGATGCGTGTGGGGTCCGTTGACCTCGATCTTGGCAAACATCGGGAAGGTCACATCGTAGGTACTCGAGCAGAAGGTGCGGATCGCAGCCTCGTCGCCCGGCTCCTGGTGGGCAAACTGGTCGCAGGGGAAGCCGAGCACCGCGAAGCCGCGGTCCTTGTAGCGACGGAACAGCGCCTCGAGGCCGGTGTACTGCGGGGTGAGGCCGCACTTGCTGGCGACATTGACGATGAGCAGCGCCTTGCCGGCGTAGGCCCCGAGTGAGGTGGTCTCCCCGCTGATGGTCCTGACCGTGACATCCTGCAATGCGCTCATCGAGGGCTCCCCTGGGGGTGTGTTCTTGTCATTCGTTGCACCGGCTGCTAAGCCGGTGCAGCGGCAGGATAGCGCATTGGGCGGCGGCTGCCTGGCCCCGGGCGGCCGAGCCGCGGCGCAACGCCGCCTGGGGCCAGGCTAGCCGGTCAGTTCCGGGATGCCCTGGCGGATCGCGGCCGAGAAGCCTTCCCGGTCACCGGCGCGCTGCGCCCGTGCGGTGATCCGCCCCAGCGCGCGCAGCTGCGCCAGGGTGTAGCGCCCGTCCAGGCCACCGAGGGCATAGACGTACTCGGGCAGGTAGCCGGAGAACAGCACCTGGTAGCTTAAGGGCAGTGCCCCGACGATGTGTTTGAGCATGCCGTACACGAGTGTCGTGCAGTTGACGGTGACCGTGTTGTAGAACCGCGGCACGCTCAGCAGCTGGTTGGCCTGCTCGAGGTAGGCCAGGAACAGCGAGCGGATGTCCTCAGGGGGCAGGCGCAGCCGGTACAGGTAGTCATCCTCGCCGCGCACGTTGGTGCGCACCGCGATGATGTCGCGCTCGTCGGCCGCGATGACCGCGAGCTCGAACTGCTTGAAGAAGCCGCCGATCTCGTTGTACACCTCGCCGCGTTCGCGCCGTATCTCGACCGAGAACACCACGTGCTGGCCATCGGCGAAGCCGAAGGAAAACAACACGTGGGCAATCGCCCGCCTGCTCCAGTAGGAGGTGATCATGTCGACCGAGCGCAACTGGCGCAGCTCGTAGCGGCGGCTCTCCCAGCACTGCACGTAGTCGGTGTTGCTGCGCCAGCGGAAGTTGCGCACGTTGTGCACCGTCACCTCATCGCCGCGGACCTCGCCGTGGCTGGTCTGCGCGACATCATCCGCCCACGGGCGCTCGTTGGAGGGCTTGAGCGAGCGCCACCACCACAGCAGCGCCGCGTACGCCAGCGCGAAGGCCGGCAGCGCCGCCCGCGCGTGCCCGCACCACAGCCCGAGGAGCAAGAGCAGGCTGAACAGCAGCCACAGCCCGACCGTAAGCTGCCGCGCGCGCGCCCCGAGCGGGGCCTGGAACCACAGCGCCATCGCGCACCATCCCGAGACCGCCGCCAGGACCAGGGTGGCCGCCAGCAGCCCGGGGATCGTCATTGGCCGGCTTCCGAGTGCGGGTTGGGCGGCGCGCTGCGGTGCCACAGGCGGATGGCGTCGTCCTGGATCAGGGTCTTGCGCACGTAGAGGAAGCGCACGTCGTCGTACTCGAACACCGAGCCGGTGCCGTAGTAGCGGAAGTCGGTGTTCGCACGCGTGTCGATCATGGCCACCGGGGTGACGACCCAGCCGATGGTGCCCTGATAGACCGGCGGGAAGTTGATGGCCCAGGCGGTGCCGAAGTCGGCCAGGAAGCCGAACCCGTCCCGCAGCGTATAGGGCCCGAGCAGCGGCAGCACCAGGTACGGGCCCGGATGCACGCCCCAGCGCGCCAGCGTGGCGCCGAAGCCGGTGCGCGCCGGGGCGATGTTCATGCGGCCCGCCACGTCGAACAGGCCGCCGATGCCCAGGGTGCTGTTGATCACGAAGCGGCCGAGGCTGCGCACGCCCTGCGCCGGTCGCAGCTGCGCGGCGTAATTGAGGGTGCTGATCACCTCGGTGAGGTTGGAGATGAAATTGTGTACCCCCGAGCGCACCGGGGCAGGCAGGCGCCGGTAGCCGTTGGCCACCGGCAGGAACACCGCCTCATCGAAGCGCGTGTTGAAGCGGTACGTGAACCGGTTCATGCGCTCCCAGGGATCGTAGGTCAGCATCGAGGGGGCATCGGCGGCGGTGAGCGGCGGCCCGAGCTTGGATTCATCGAGCACCACGGCCGGGGCGTCCACCCGCGCCGCCTGCTGCTGCTCCAGTTCCTGTACGCGCTTGAGGGCGGCGGCATTGTCGGCGGCCGGGGTCTGCGGGGGGTCGCTGCGCACGGAGTAATCGCCCGAGGCGCAGCCGCAGACCATGAGCATCGCCCCGAGCAGCACGGGGAGCGCCAGGCGCGCAAGACTCACGGCGCCGCGCCCTGCCAGGTGCCGGCGAGCATCTTGAGCAGGTCGGCGGCCTGCTGGCGCTCGCCGAGGTTGCCCAGGTGTCCCCCGTGCGGGTAGACCATGATCCGGTCACCGAGGGTGGCGCGCAGCCAGGCAAGCTCATCGGCGTCCAGGATCAGATCATCGGCGTTGGTCAGGGCGTAGTAGTCCGGGTTGGTCTTCAGGCTCGACTCGATGATCTCGAGGCGATTCTCGGCGATCAGCGAGTCGCGCGTCTCACCGGGCCGATGCGCCACGTAGTACGGCACGAACACCTGGTCGAAGTACTCGGCGAAGGTGCGCGTGCGCAGCTCACGGCCGATCTCATCGGTCGAGTCACCGGGGGCGGGCAGGTGCCTGGGGTCGAGGATCACGCCGGTGCCCGCGTACAGGTCGCCCTCGTAGAACATGTTCATCAGATTCAGGCGGAAGGTGAGCGCGATGGCCGCCGAGAAGTCCGCATCGGTGCGCAGCACCGCACCGATGGCGGAGAACATGTCGTCGGTGTCGACGTGCATCTGCTCGCTGGCGCGGTAGAAGTTGGCCAGCCGCGCATACACGCGCCGGTACAGCTGCTCGACGCCGGTCTCCCCTGAGCCGATGCTCTGGGCGAACAGCAGGTCGAGCCGCTGCATGGAGGAGAACAGGCTCACCGGCGGGTTGATCATCACCGCGCGGTGGATGTTCAAGTGGTGCTCGGTCGCGTCGAGGGACTTCACCACCGCCGCATTCGCGCCCCCGAGGGAGTAGCCGATGATGTGCACGTCGGTCACCTGCACCTTCGGCGGCAGGTGCTTAAGGATCGCCTGGGCGGCGGCGTACAGGTCGCGCCCGTCCTGCTGCAGGTCGCCCGAGACCCCGGTACTGGAGGCTGCGGCAATGAAGCGCGGGAAGGTCGGCGAGGGCATGGTGAGCACGTGGTAGCCGGCCCCGTACAGGATGGCGCGCAGGCGCGACTGCGAGGTCGAGTTACCGTCGCTGCCGGTGCCGGCGATGACGATGACCAGCGGCGCCGGCTTATCCTGCAGTGACAGCCACACCCGCAGGCGTCGGTCGAACCACAGCACCTCGGGGAGCGGCCGCGCCCAGGGCAGCGCGATGTTGATCTCCTTGAGCGGCACGCTCTGCGGCAGCGGTGCGATCTCCTGCGGCGGCGGCCCGAAGACCGTGGCGCGCAGGGCCGCGGGGCCGGCAAGCCCGGCCGCCTGCCCGTGTGCGCTCTGGGCGATCCAGGAACAGGCGCTCAGGGCCAGAAGCCACCACAGCCGGCGCGGCATCATCCGTGAGATAGTCCGATTACCGTGGCAGTCGGCCATAGACACAGGCGCGAGGGTGTACGCAAAGGCGCGTGCGCCGCAACTGCAAAGTTGACGAGCGGCGCCGGGACACCCGCCCTACCCGGCCGCCGCACTAGGCGAGTGCCCTGGCAACGATGGCCTGTGCCTCGGCCAGGGTTCGCTTAAGCTGCGCCGGGCCGCGGAAGCTCTCCGCGTAGATCTTGTAGATATCCTCGGTCCCGGAGGGGCGCGCGGCGAACCAGCCGTTCTCGCCGATGACCTTCAGGCCGCCGATGGCGGCGCCGTTGGCCGGTGCCGTGGTCAGGATCTTCACGATCTTCTCGCCGGCCAGCTCGGTGGAGCTCACCTCGCGCGCCGAGAGGGCTGCGAGCTTCTTCTTCTGTGCCGGCGTGGCCGGGGCCTCGATGCGGTCCGCGACCGGGTCACCCAGCTGCGCGCACAGCTCGCGGTAGATCACCGCCGGATCGCGCCCGAGGCGCGCGGTGATCTCCGCCGACAGCAGCGCCGGCACGATGCCGTCCTTGTCGGTGGTCCATACCCGCCCATTCAGGCGCGGAAATGAGGCCCCGGCGCTCTCCTCCCCGCCAAAGCACAGCGAGCCGTCCATCAGCCCTGCCACGAACCACTTGAACCCCACCGGCACCTCGTAGAGAGCGCGCCCCAGCTTTGCCGCGATCCGGTCGATCAGCTGCGTCGTCACGACCGTCTTGCCGACGGCGGCCTGCGGCTGCCACTGCGGACGGTGCTGCAGCAGGTAGTACACCGCGACGCTCAGGTAGTGATTCGGGGGCATCAGTCCTGCGTGCGTCGCGATGCCGTGGCGGTCGTGGTCGGTGTCGCAGGCGAAGGCGATATCGAAGCGGTCCTTGAGCCCCAGCAGCGACTGCATCGCATCCGGCGAGGAGGGGTCCATGCGGATGCGCCCGTCCCAGTCGCGGGTCATGAAGCGGAAGGTGGGATCGACGGCATCGTTGGTGAGGGTGAGATCGAGGCGGTAGCGCTCGGCGATGCGCGGCCAGTAGTGCACCCCGGCTCCCCCCAGCGGGTCCACACCCATGCGCACACCGGCGCCGCGGATCGCTTCCAGATCCAGGACCGCGCCCAGGTCGGCCACGTAGTTGCCGAGAAAGTCGTGACGGTGGGTGGTCGGGGCGGCCAGGGCCTGCCGCAAGGGCACCCGCCGCACGCCGGCAAGTCCCTGCGCCATGAGCTCATTCGCCCGTGCCTCCACCGCCTTGGTGATGTCGGTGTCCGCCGGCCCGCCGTTGGTCGGGTTGTACTTGAAGCCACCGTCCTCGGGGGGGTTGTGGGAGGGGGTGATGAGGATGCCATCAGCCAGTCCGCGCTCGCGCCCGGCGTTGTAGGTGAGGATCGCGTGCGAGACCGCAGGCGTCGGGGTGTACTCGTCTGCCTGCGCCAGCATGACCTCGACACCGTTGGCGGCCAGCACCTCGAGCGCGCTCACGCGTGCCGGCTCGGACAGCGCGTGCGTGTCGATGCCGAGGAACAGCGGCCCGTCGACCGCCCGTTGGCGACGCTGCTCGCAGATGGCCTGCGTGATGGCCAGCACGTGCGCCTCGTTGAAGGTGCCGGCGAGAGCTGAGCCGCGGTGGCCGGAGGTGCCGAACGCGACCCGCTGCTCCGGCACCGCCGCATCCGGCACCTCACTGAAGTACGCGGTGACCAGCCGCGGCACATCGACCAGCGGGCCTGCCAGCGCCGGTTTGCCCGCCAGGGGATTCTTCTTCATCTTTTGCCCGTCCTGCGCCTCTTGCCCGTCCTGCGCCGCTCCGGCGTACGTGTGCTGACCGTTCAGGCCCTTGCACGGCGGCACTGTCGCACGCCCCGCCACGGTTGCGCCAACGATAGCGTATCGCGATGTACCGTGAATGTAGGGCCGGCCCTACGCCTTCGTGCGCTCGTTCCGTCGGTACCAGGACAACACCGCCGGCGGGATGCGGTGCGCCACCTCCAGACCCAGGGCGTTGCAGGCGTCGAGCAGGTTGCGCAGCTGGACCTCCAGTGCGGTGGCGACCTCCCCGTAGGCACGCGCGGTCTGGATGGAGCGCAGCAGGTGTGTGCTGGACTCGTACAGCGTGTCGGCCTGGCGATCCAGGCGTGCCCGCAGCCATGCTCCGGCGGGCATGTGCAGCGTGTAGCCTGCGGCGGCGGCCTTGCGTACCACGGCCTCGTACAGCAAAGGGTAAGCGCCGCGGAACCACTCCGTGTGGCCACCGGCGGCGGCAGCGACCCGCAGCGGCCCCGGGGCCCGGTGCAGCTCGGCGACTGCGAACAGCTCACGCTCGAGCCGCCGGGCATCACCGACGGTCTCGGTGCCCACCAGCACCGCGCGGTTGAGGTCGAAGAACTCGAAGTAGCGCGGGTGCAGGGTCTGCAGGCGCACCAGCGGGTCGCGCGAGAAGCCGACCTTGAGGATGTCCTCGTTGCAGCAGGGCAGCACGTACACAAACGCAGCGGTCGCCGCGCACCTCCGTACCTGCTGCTGCGGATCCCGGGCCGCGAGTGTGTATTTCCGGGCACCCTTCATCGGCTACCGACATTACCCAATGGCGGCACCGCCGGCCACCGCGCAGGTGGGCTCATACAGCGCGGTAGGACTGTGCCTACTGTACGACTGCACCGATGACGCTACTGAGGGGGCGAAGGTGAATCTATAAATACGCCCATCGCTCCATCCGGAAAGCCGCCCATGAAACACGTGATGCGGGTCGCCCTGTCCGCCCTGCCCGTGGCAGCACTTGCCAGTGCCACGCCGGACATGTCGTTCTACAAGTCCCTTGCCGAGGGCGGCATCGCCGAGGTGCGCGATGGCACGTTCGCGCAGCACAAGTCGGCCGACCCGAAGATCAAGGATTTTGCGGCGATGATGGTCAAGGACCCTACGGCGGCGAACCAGGAACTGATGGCCCTCGCGCAGTCCAAGGGCATCAAGCTGCCCGGCGGCCCGGGCATCGGCGCCGATACCCAGAAGGCGGAGCTGGAGGTCCTCACGGGCGAGACCTTCGACAAGTCCTACGTGAAGAGCCAGGTCAAGGGCCATCGCGACACGGTGGAATTGTTGCAGAAGGAGATATCCACCGGTCGGGACGCGCAGGCCAAGGCCTTCGCCCAGAAGGTGCTGCCGACCGTGCGGTCGCACCTGCAGGCTATCGAGGGTATCGCCACCGGCATGGGAATCACGAGCTAGCCGCTGCCGGGAGGGGAACCCGGGGCGCGGGCTCTCCAGCGGCGCAGGCGGGTGACTTTCAGGCCGCGGGACGCATCCGGCGCTCGGAGAAGTAGCGCTGGAGCACCTCAGGCTCGCCGGAGCCTTCCGCCACCGCGACGTAGGTGTCCGGTCGCATGAGGTAGAGCGCATCGCGCGCCAGACCGGCCTCGGCGTGCGCCTCGGCCCATGCGAAGACGTGCAGGGGCACCCGCTGCGCTGCGCACCACTCCCCCAGGCTGCCGCGCGCGGTGCCGTAGACGTGCACCTGCCACGTCGTGCTGCTGAGCGACTCGTGGTTGTCCTGCGCCGTGCCGCCCGCCCAGGGCAGGCGGTCTCCGCCATGGACTTCCCCGGCCCTGCCGACGCTTAGCGGGCGGTCGCGGTAGTTGAGCATGATCTGGGAGATGGTGCGGAACATGAACTCGCGCACCGCCTCCAGGCGGAACGCCTGGGACAGCACCAGCGGGGCAATGCGCGTGCGCACGAGATCCGCCAGAGGTCCGTCCGAGTTCACGAACGCGAAGGCCCGGTCGGTCGTTGCCACCAGGCGCTGCGCGAAGGGCATGCGCTCCGGCTCGTAGCTCTCCAGCAGCGCCTCCGGTGCCCGCCCCTGCAGAACCTCGGCGAGCTTCCAGGCCAGGTTCACCGCATCGCCGATGCCGGTGTTCATGCCCTGACCGCCTGCCGGGCTGTGGATGTGCGCCGCATCCCCCAGGATGAACGCCCGTCCCTTGCGGAAGTGGTCCGCGACCCGATGGTGCACGTGGTAGGTGGAAAACCAGTTGACCTTGTTCACCTTCAGCTTGAGGTTCTCGATGGCGCGTCCGCTGACGTCCTCGAACCGAAGCTGCTCCGCGTGGTCGGCACGCTCATCGCGCACCGTGCCGATCAGCCGTGCCCGCCCCTGCCCGGCCATGGGAAAGACCGCCAGGAAATCCGCCTCGTCCAGGTCGACGTTGAGATTGCCGTTGACCGGCGGACCTGCGCCCTCGATGTCGGCCACGTAGAAGAGCTGGCGGTAGGTGCCCCCGGGAAAGCCGCTGCCGATGCTCTGGCGCACGACCGAGCGCGCCCCGTCGCAGCCGGCCAGGTACGCCGCCTCGCACACCTGCTCCGCCCCGTCGTGGCTGCGCAGGCGCGCGCGGATGCGATCACCGTGATCGGTGAAGCTGACCAGGTCAGTCCGGCGGTCGACCGACACCCCGAATGTCGCAAGCTTCTCGATCAGCAGCTTCTCGTGCTCGTCCTGGGGGAAGATCTGCAGGAACGGAAACGGCGTGAGGCGCTCGCCGATGGCCTCGAAGGCCACGTGCGCCGCAGGCTCGCCCCGCGCCCACAGATTGGCGGCGGGGACCTTGTGACCGCGGGCGACCACGGCCTGCGCAAGGTCAAGCTGGCGATACAGTTCCAGCGTGCGCGCCTGCACGGCCAGCGCGCGCGAAGTCGTGCCGGGCTCTGAAGTGGTGTCCACGATGCGCACGCCGACGCCCTGGCGGGTCAGCCACAGCGCCAGCACCAGCCCGGTGGGGCCGGCTCCGACGATCAGGACATCGCAACGCGCCATGGATGCTCCCCTGAATTTGTCCGCCGCAGCGGGCACCATCTTATCGCCGTGCCTCACGCCTTGTCCTACGCGCGACCGCGACGGCAGCCTACGGCCGCAGCCTCCCGCGGCGCGCATGCTGATCGCTCATTCCCCTGCCAACGGAGAGACGACCATGACCACGGCCAGCGGCCACACCTCTGCCATCCGCGCCAAGAAAGTGATCGGCACGGATGTGAATGATCAGTCCGGGAAGAAGATCGGCAAGATCGAGGACGTGGTCCTCGACAAGGAATCGAGCAACATCATGTTCGCCGTCGTGGGCTTCGGTGGCTTTCTCGGCATGGCGGAGAAGTACCACCCGATCCCCTGGGAAGCACTCGACTACGACGAAGGCGAGAGTGCTTACGTCGTGAGCTTTACGCGCGAGCAGCTGGCGTCCGCTCCTGCCGGCTCGATCGAGGAACTCACCGGCGATGACGGCCGGCGCTTCCGCGACCGCAGCTTCGATTACTACAAGGCACCCCGGTACTGGGAAAACTAGCGATATCCGTGGGCGGACACCTGCGCCGAGGCCCAGGTGTCTGCCTTCAGCGGATACTCAACGGGTCGATCCAGACTCGGCCCGGCTTGTTGACTTAACAGTGCAAATCCGCCTGTTCCTACATGGATTCAGGTAGGACGCCGACCCCACGATCAGCCCATTGCGCTCACTGTGCCGGGACGCGGAAGGTTTCGCATGGAAGGAGATTCACGTGAACGCAGCCAGCGCCTATCTTTGGGACACCTCCGCACAGAGTGTCATTGGTGCGTACGTGCACGAGCCCTCAGGACGCAGGGTCGGCAGGATTGATGACATCGTCACGGATCCCGACTCATCCGACATTGTGTTTGCCGTGGTGGGATTCGGCGGACTGCACGGGATGCCCGAAGCGTACTACCCGATTCCCTGGGACTCACTGATGTATGACGAGCGCACGGGCGGTTACGTGGGACGCTTCACCCGCAAGCAGCTGGAAGGACCGCCGGCGGGCTTTGGGGACGACTAGGCCCCGCTGGTCCGAGCGCTGCCCTCCTCGGATCCCTTTTCCGCCAATAGCCGCACCTCACGCTGCGGGAACGGGATCACGATACCGCGGGCGCGGAATGCCGCCAGCAATGCCGCGTTCACTTCCCCGGTCGCCGCCCCCTGGTCGGCCACGGCGACCCAGGGCTTCACGGCGATGTAAACCGCAGAATCGGCCAGCTGCACGGCCTGCACGACCGGCTGCGGGTCTTTCAACACCCGGGCATTGGCGTCCAGCACCTCGCGGATGGCCTGCAGGGGCACGTTGATGTCGGTGTCATAGGCGACCCCGACGCTCACGTCCAGCTGCCGTATGCGGCCGTAGTTATGCAGGATCTCCCCCACGATCTTGCGGTTGGGAACCACCACGCGCGAACGGTCGATGTGCGTGAGCGTGGTACTGAAGAGGGTGATCGTCTCCACCGTGCCCTCCACGCCGGCGATCGCGATGTACTCCCCCACGCGGAAGGGCTTGGCGAAGATGATCGACAGGCCCGCGACGACGTTGCTCAGCACGCCCTGCGTCGCCAGTGCAATGCCCGCTCCGGCCACACCCAGGCCGGCGATCAGCGGCAGCAGCTCCACGCCCAGGTTCTGCAGCGCCATGATGACGAACAGCCCGAAGCACAGGACCCACACGACGCGCGCGAGCAGCTGGCGCACCGGTGCCTCGAGCTCCAGGCGGTGCAGCGCCCGCAGCAGCCAGCGACTGGCCCAGCGGCTGAGGAATGCGCCCGCAACGAGGATGAGGATGGCGGTGAGCAGGCGCGGGCCGTAGCGCACCGCCAGCTCCAGGAAGGTGTCGCGGAAATGGTTGATCGTGGCGACCTGGTCGTTCATGGCATCGGCGGCTCCGGGCTCGGGGAGCGCAAGTTTACGACCTGCTCCGCAGGCCTGTCCGCACCCCTACCGACAGTAGTCGCGGATCTTCTGTACCTGCCGGGCGGGATTGCCCCAGTCGAAGCTGGCGAGCTCGCCGTCATCAGAGAAGTTGTAGTAGACGATGCCATTCGGAAACAGCACCACGGAGATACCGCCGAAACCTGACATGAAGGGCACCCAGGTCGGCTGCGCGCAGCCGAGCAGCGCCTGCACGTTGCGCGCCCAGAAGCCGTACTTGTAGCGGAAGTTGCCGAGATTCGCCGCCGGCAGCCCGCGGTCAGCGGGGTCGCGCTGCAGCGCCGTGGCGAGCATCTGCGGATCCAGCACCCCCGCTGCGCCGATGCGCCCGTCACCGGCGTTCAGGAAGATCGCCAGCCGCGCGATGTCATCGTAGTGGTAGGTCAGTCCCCACCCGGCGAACGGCTCACGTACCGCATCATAGGTGCGCCGCGAGGTATCGGTGACCGGGCTCAGGCCGAGCGGGCGGAACACGTCGGCGACGACGATGTCCTCGAACACATCCGCGTCCGAGCGACCCGGCAGGCTCCTGAGGTAACCGTTCAGGGCGGTGCCCAGAAGATAGGTATCCGAGGTGTGATACACCCACACGGTTCCCGGGGGCGAGCGGCGCGGGTAAGCCCCGCAGGCGAAGGCGATCTTGCCCGCATGCTCGAGCGGCAGGAACAACCCGCGGGTCTTGGCATCATTCTCATCCTCCTCGTAGAGCGCGGAGTCGTAGTTGCCGGTGGCCATGTCGAGCACGTCCTGGAAGGTCACCCCCTCCCAGGCCGGGCCCTGGCAGGCGCTGGCGGCGACCCATTTCCTGACCGGCTGCGTGCGCGCGTCCTGGGTGAGGGCCTGCAGGCGCATCAGGGCCACCGCGGCAAAGGCCGACTTGGCGGTCGAGTACGAGGGCAGGTCGAGCACTTCACAGTACGGGTAGTCGCCGCTGCGCGTGGCGCAGGCGGAGACGTAGTTGACCCCGTTGACCACCAGGCCGTACACGGTGCGCGCCCGCGCCGCACCGATCGCCAGGCCCGCCACGTTCACGGCCGGGTAGTCCTGGGCCAGCTGCGCCAGCGAGCGCACCGGCAGGCGGTGGGCCACCTCGGCGCGGTGCACGGCGAGGGTCGCGGCGTGCGCGGCCACGGACCCCGGGGCATAGCCGGCGGTCAGCGCGGCCCACATGTCGAACTTCAGGTAGCTGCAGGTCTCGCCGCTGATCTGCAGCGCCGCGTGCGAGACGGTGCCGTCGTTTCTGAACAGGAACATGAGCAGGCCGTTGTGCAGACAGTTGGCGTTCTTCTCCTGCAGCGCGAACGGGATCACCGCCCGCGAGAAGCCGTGGTCGGCAGGCTCGTCCCACACCCGGCCCGGCTCCAGCACAAACTCCCACTCGCCGTGGGCGCTGGGTTGCGGCCCGCGCCGCACCGGAATGATCTCCCCGTCCTCCTGGATGAACTCGAAGGCGAAGTCCTGCGGCAGCGTGCGCGCCAGGGCCAGGTCCTGGGCATCCACGAAGGCCGGATCCGTGTGGATCGTGCGCGTGGCGGGGGTGCCGGAAAGCTGCAACACCCCCTCGAAGGTGTGGCTCGCCGGCCGCGCGGACGGGTCGGGCGTGAAGGCCGAAAGGTCAACCGCGCGCGGGAAGCTGCCGCGCATCAGCGCCTGGTAGGTCAGCAGCTCGCGTGCGAGGCCCTGGCCGCTGAGCAGCCACAGCGCCAGCGCCACTGCGGCAGAGCGCACTCGCGGCACGCTAGCGTGCCCGGTCAAGCTGCGCGGCCGGCAGCAGCGCGCATCCCATGCTGGCGATGAGCGCCGCCGTGGCCAGCGTCACGAGCACCGGCCAGTGGCCCTCACGCACGAAGGCGCTCGCCACCAGCGGGCCACTCGCCAGGCCGAGCTTGGAGAACACGCTGGCGAAGGTGGCTGCGCGGCCGCTGCGGTCGAAGGAGGCACACATGCCCAGCAGATACGGGATGCCGAACGCCCAGGCGATGGCCGTGACGATGTTGGCCGCCGCGAATACCAGGGCCGAGGCGCTGTAGTGGAAGGCGAGCATGCCGGCGCTGCACAGGGCCAGGCCCGCCACGATCGGGCGCCGCCGGCCGGCTTTCAGTTTCAGCACGATGACCAGGACTGCGCCCAGGGCGCCGAGCCACCCGGCTACCCCGAGGATCGCGCTGATGTCATTCAGCGCCAGCCCATAGGCGCGCCCGAGTTCGATGACGTAGGCCGACAGCGCCATGTTGCCGCACTGGAAGAAGAACACCGCGAACAGCGCCAGACTCAGCAAGGCGCCCCGGCGCTGCGATACCGCAGCGGTGGCGGCCGCGACCCCGGCCGGCACCGGCCGGCGCGGATAGGCGGCCAAGAATGGCAGCATGACCAGGGTGACCGCGCTGAAGGCGGCCAGCACCAGGAACAGCAGGCGCGAGCCGAACACCGGGATGAGCCGCGGCAGCAGCAGGAGCGCCACGCCCCCCAAGCCGTACTGCACGATCAGCAGCATGCCGAAGGTGCGCTCCGGGACGCTGGTGCGGGCGATGACCGCAAACGCGGTGCCCACCAGCGTGCCGCCGACCACGCCGTGTGCGAAGCGCGTGCCGATGAGCGGCCAGGGTGTCACCACCACCACTGACAACAGGTCGATGGCGATCAGGGCGCACAGGGCGATGACCGCCAGGCGCCGCCACGGCAGGCGCTGGCTGAGCACGATCGCCAGCATCGCACCGACGACGGCCCCGTAGACGTTCGCCGAGCCGACCCAGCCGGCCTCGCGCGCCCCGAAGTGCAGCCCGTCGACCAGGCCCGAGACGATCGCGGGCATGATGTTCACGTAGAAGAACCCGGCCGTTGCCAGGAAGGACAGCAGTACCGCGGCCACGAGTCCATCGGGGGCCGCATGCGGCAGCCACGAAGGCTGCGCGGCGCGGGTCTCGGTCGCGTTCATGCCTGCGCCCCTCAGCCGGGATCCGGGTCGAGCCCGCCGGCGCGCAGCACGTCCGCCAGCGGCTGCAGCTGCTCGCGGTAACGGCGCCACAGCCCCACGGAGGAACTGTAGATGGGCCTGCGCACCTGCGCGGCGCTGGCCGTCAGGCAGGGGCGCTCGTTGCGCTCGAAGGTCAGGCACGCCGCCTGCCACTCAAGGCCGCAGTACTCGACCAGGCGCCGGGTCGAGCGCTCCTGGTGGGCCACCAGATCCTCGTAGTCGATCTCCAGGAAGGCACCCGGGAGCATGGCGCGCCAGTGCGCCATCAGCCCCTCGTACGCCAGGTAGTAGTGTCCGAGGTCCTTCAGGTCATAGGAGAACGGGTACGCCATGCGGAACAGGGTCTTGTAGATGGCATACCCCAGGTCCATGGGGTTGCGCCGCACGTGGATGATGCGCGCCTGCGGCAAGGCACGGGCGATCAGGCCGAGGTAGAGGAAGTTGATGGGCGTCTTGTCGATCGAGCGCTCACCGCTCTCGGTGGCCAGGCGGGCGCAGTAGCGTGTGCCGACGGCGCGAAGATCGGCGTGCGCCGAGCGCTGGATCAGTTCGGCCTTGCCCCCCGCATCACCGACCTCGGCAAGCAGCGCCTTGGCGAAATCGCTGGTCTCGCCACGGCTGGTGACGGCCGAGTGGGAGCTCAAAATGCGGTCGACCAGGGTCGTGCCGCTGCGCGGCAGGCCGACGATGAACACCGGCCGGGCATCCGGGCAGCCCTCGATGGGACGGGCGAAGAAATCGGCCGCGAAGGCCTGGGCGATCTGCCTCATGGTGGCCACGTCATCGGCCACCTGGTAGCTGAGCAGGCGCCGCCGCAGGTCGGCGCCGCGCTTGAGCGCCGCGAACGAGGCCGCACTGCGGCCCAGGTCCTCCAGTTCCTTGGCCAGCGCGTAGTAAAGCGCCACAGGGCCTGCGGGCTGGCGCATCGGCAGCTGCAGCGCCGACTCGATCTCCGCCACGTGATTGCGCTCAGCGGTCTGCCGGCGCAGCGTCGCGCGGTTGTAGTAGGCGTCGTAGTCGTGCGGGTTGAGGGCGAGCACCCGGGTGAGCGCCTGCTCGGCCTCCTCCAGGCGGCCGAGGGCAATCAGCGAGGTCGCCCAGTTGTACAGCTGCGGCGGGCTCTGCGGCTGCAGGGCGAGCGCCTGCCGGTAACAGCGCTCGGCCTCGCCGTGCAGGTTCAGGTACGTGAACAGCTGCCCCATCTGGCTCAGGGAGCGGATATCGCGCGGACCTGCGGCGGCGAGCGCCTTGAGTTCTCCTATCCCTTCGGCAACCTGTCCTTTCTCGAGCAGCGCTTCGATCTGCTGCAGCTGCACTTTCTAGAATCCGTAGCTCAGGGTCAGGCCGATGGTGCGCGGCAGGGCGATGAGGGCCTTGGAGCCGTTGCCGAAGTAGTTCTGCTGCGGCGAGGTGCCCATGTAGGCCGGGGTGTACACACCGGTCACTCCGGCCTCGTTGGTCACGTTCTTCATCCACACGGTCGCATCCCACTTCCCGGCCGAGAGCGTGGCCGCCAGGTTCCAGATGGTGAACCCGGACATCGGATAGTAGAACTTCGGCTGTCCGAGGTAGGGGTTCGGCGGCGGCACGGTATTCAGCGCCACGTCCTTGGAGAAGATAGTGTCTTCGGTGCTGGATTGGTAGTACGCATCGGTGTGCAGGGTGATCCGCGCCCGCTGCAGCGGGATGTCGAAGTCAGCCGACACGTTCACCTGGTTCTGCGGCGCCCCGGGCAGCCGCGCCCCGGAATGGGCAATGACGTACGCCCCGTCGGCGGAGACCGCATCCGCGGTCAGGTGCGCGTCGGTGTAGGTGTAGCCGAGCCCGTAGCGGAACTGCGCTCCGAGGCGCCCGTTGATCTGCAGCTCGACGCCCTGGGTGCTCGCCTTCTTGGCGTTCTGCACCGCGAAGAACCCCCAGTTGGTGGTCGCGGTGTTGATCTGCGGGTCGTTCCAGTCGATGTAGAAGACGTCCGCGTTGTAGGTGATCTCGTGGATCACCCCCTTGAAGCCGACCTCGTAGTCGACGTCGGTATCGGGCTTGTAGGTGAGCCAGGCCGGATCCTCGGCGAAGTTGCCGGTGGTCGGGGTGCCGTTGGCGCCGCCGCGGCGGTAGCCCTGGGCGATGGTGGCGTACAGCATCTGGCGCGGGGCGAACTTCCAGGACATGTTGCCCTTGAAGATCGCCTTGTTCTGCTTGTCGGTGCCGTTGGAGACCGAGCTGTCGAAGATCGAGCTGTACAGGCCGGTGTTCTGGCGGACGTTGACGTCCGAGTAGTCGCTGAACACGCGGGCGCCGCCGGTGAACTGCAGGGCATCGGTGAGGTGGTAGGTGAGCTCCCCGTACAGCGCCAGGTCGGTGAAGTGCTCGTCCTGGTGGTACAGGTAGTCGTTGTCGCTGATGACGGCGGAGGCGAACGCCGGGTAGGCCGCGTCCCACCACTGCTTGAAGCCGCGCAGCTGGCTGTCCTGGGAGCTGAAGGTGCTCTGGTTCTGGTAGTAGGCCCCGACCACGTAGTCGAAGGCCCCGCCCGCCTTCGACACCAGGCGCAGCTCCTCGATGGTCGCCTTGTCCCCGTACTGGCGCAGCGCCGAGGCCATCGGGCGCGGGTAGTTGTAGTAGAAGGCGGCCAGCCAGTTGTTCTGGGCGTAGAAGCCGGTGTTCTCGCTGGTGATCTCGCCGTGGTGGTTGTAGTTGGAGGTGCTGGAGGTGAGGGTGGCAAACCCCAGGTCGACGTTCATCTCCAGGCTCGCCAGGTACACGTTGCGTGCGGCCGGCTCGAGCTGCACGGAACCGACCTGCGAGTCCTGGTACGGGACGCCCGCGCCGTTGGTCCCCAGCGTGGTGGCGCGGCGGCCGCCGAAAGTGTCCGACTGGCCAAGAAAGCTCAAGGTGGCGTCGAACTGGTCGGTGGGCTTCCACAGCAGCGCCACGCGCCCGTAGGACTGGTGGGCGAAGTCGGCGTCCTTGCGCGAGGTGTAGGCGGCCGTGGGTGACAGCACCCCATCCGGGGCGAGCGGGATGCCCTTGGAGTCGAGCTGGTACAGGTTCACGTAGTCGGTGGCCCCGGGATAGTCGTTGCCGGTGGCCGTCAGGCGCAGGGCGAAGGTCTCACCGAGCGGAAAGTTCAGCGTGAGCGTGCCGGAGTAGCCGATGCTGTCCGAGCCCTTCACCTGCGAGAACGACAGGCTCGCCAGCCCGTCGAAGGTGTTCAGCTCTGGCGCATTGAGGATATAGCGCACCGTGCCGCCCAGGGCGCCGGAGCCGTACAGCGTGCCCTGCGGCCCGCGCAGCACCTCCACGCGGCTGATGTCCGTGAGCAGGAGGTTGGCGAACAGCGGCGTGTCGTTCACGTAGGTCGAGACCGTGGCGGCCGCCGAGACCGCGTAGTCCCCGAGCGCGGAGGAGTCGACGTTCAGGCCGCGGATGCGGATGCCGCTGACCACGCTGGAGTTGCGGTCACCGCGATCCACCACCGAGATCCCCGGCACCGAGCGCATCAGCTCCGCGGTATCCAGCACGTGGTTGCTGAGGATCGTCTGCCCGGATACGGCGCTGATGTTGTAGGGCACGTCGAGGATGTCCTCGCTGCGGCGCTGCGCGGTCACGACGACCTCCTGTATGGCCTCGCTGGCCGCCGGAGACGAGGCCGCGGCCGCCTGCGCGAGCGCCACCGAGACCGCCCGGGCGATCAGGGTGCCCGAACCTAGGACCAGCAGGGCACGCTTGCGGGCGGTGGTGGCGCGGGTGTGGGGACTCATGGTTCGCTTCTCCGGAAAAAAGGGACTTAGGTTCGAATCGTCGACCGGGCCACCGCCACCGGCCCCAGGGCATCGAGGGCTGCCGAGCGGGCACCGGGCTGGTAGGGGGGGAATGCGACGCTGCAGTCACGGAAGCTCTTCAACGGCTGGCCGAGGCCGTTCCAGCCGCGCTCGCGCACGCGCCGCAGGTAATCGAGGTCGAGCTCACAGGCGATCACCTCACGTCCCTCGCCGGCCTGATGGATCACCTCGCCGCCGGGCCCGCAGACGATCGAGCGTCCGTAGCCCAGCCGCCCGGCGCTGTTGATGTTGGCGAAGTACACCTGGTTCACGGCCGCGTTGGCGCGCACCACCACCGCTTCCACTTCGCGATCAATCGTGTTGGTGAGACTTGGGCAGAGGATGACTTCCGCGCCCATCCAGGCGAGCGTGCGCGTGACCTCCGGGAACCAGACGTCGTAGCAGATCGAGATGCCGATGCGCGCCACGCCGGGCAGGTCGAAGACGCAAAAGCCATCGCCGCCGGTGACGCCGCACTCGTAGGGGGTGAACGGGAACATCTTGCTGTAGCGGGCAATGATCGCCCCGCCGGGATCGATCACCGGGCAGACGTTGTAGGTGTGGCCGCTGCGCTGCTGGAATACCGATCCGGGTACCAGCCATACGCCGGCCTCGCGCGCCATGCGGCGGAACTCGCCCTCGGCAGGGCCGCCCTCGGGTTCCGCGTGGCGCGGGTCAGGGCCGTACGCGGACAGCTCCGACAGCACGATGACATCGACCCAGGGCAGGCGCTTCTTGGCCGCCGCGACCTCATCGCCGATGCGCGCAAGGTTGTTGCCCTTCTCCAGATCGAGCTGCAGTCCTGCAATGCCCAGCGTGCCCAAGACCGACCTCGCTTCGACCCCTTCAGCGCAGCCCCGACATTGACAGCCAGGAGGTTCCCGCAATAGGTCCAGTTTTGTGCACACCATGGGTCCAGTTACACTGGAACCCCGCGTACCCCGCCTGCCAAGGAGTGCAGCGATTCCCCGCTCCCGCCGCGCCGTGAAGAGCCTGCGTCCCCCGGTTGAACTGATCCTGGACCCGGACAGCTCGCTCACCCTGCAGCACCAGGTGCGGCAGAAGCTCGTCGATGCGATGAGCCGCGGAGTGCTGCGCCCGGGACGGCGGCTGCCCTCCTCGCGTGCGCTTTCGCGCCAGGCCGGCATCTCCCGCAACACCGTGACCCTCGCCTACGATGCACTGCTGGCCGCCGGCCACCTGGTGAGCCGCCCGCGCAGCGGCATCTTCGTCGCACCCGAGGCCCCGGGAGAGCGGATCACGACCGGCCGGCGCGGCCTGACGCGCCCGGCCGGGGAACCCGGGCGCAACGCCGCACCGCCCGGCCAGGCGGGGGAGTTCCGGCGGCCGCCCAACTGGGAGCAGCACCCCTACCCCTTCCTCGACGGCTGCATCGATCCTTCCCTGGTGCCGGCGGACCAGTGGCGCGAGTCACTGCGCATCGCCTTCGGCAAGCGCGACCTGCTGCGCTGGGGGAGCGCCGGGGACCCGCTGGACGATGTGCGCCTGAGCGAGGAGCTGCGCATGCAGGTGCTGCCGGGGTGGGGCGTCGATGCCGCCCCGGAGGAGCTGCTGTGCGCCGCCTCCTCGCGCCATGCCCTGCACATGGTCATGGACGGCTGTGTCGGGCGGCAGAGCGTGGTGTGGGTGGAGAGCTCGGTGGATGCCGACACCCGCCGCCGCCTCACCGCCCTGCAGGCGCAGCTCGTCCCCTTTGACCTCGGGAGCATCAGTGCGCGTGAGCTCAGCGAGCTGCCCGCGCGCGCGGTGGTGCTGCTCGGGGCCCGCAACGCCCCGGCGGTCGCACCGCTCACCCAGGCCCGGGCACAGGGGTTGCTCGAGGCGGTGAACCGCAGCGATGGGCTATTGATCGAATGTGTGACCGCAGCGGAGGTGCGCGAACCGCGCCGCGGGATCCCCTCGCTGCGCTCTCTGGCACCGCAGGCCCGCGTGCTTCTGGTCGGCGCGCTGTCGCAGGTGGCATCCCTCGGCCCCGCCCCCGGCTTCGTCAACGCCAGCAGCGACCTCATCGAGCGCCTGCGCGAGGTGCGGCGCCTCTCCGGCAGCGGGCTGCCGCTGGGGATGCAGCGCGCCTGGGGTTACTTCATCGGCCTCGGGCACTACGCCGCGGCGATCGCCCGCGGCAGCCTGGTGCTGCAGGAACGGCGCACCGCCCTGCGTGATGCCCTGAATCACTACCTGCACAAGTTCGTCTCGATCCACACGCGCACCGGCGCCAGTGCGTACTGGGTCAGCGGGGGCGCGCAGCTGGATGTGGCGGAGCTGGCGCGCACTGCGGCCACCGTCGGCATCCTCGTCGAGCCGGTCGAGGCTGCCGCGGGCAAACTGCTGTGCATGGGGGTCACGAGCCTGCCCACCGCGAAGATCCGCGAAGGCGTGGAACGGCTCGCACGGCTGGTGCGTCGTGACCCGCGCGCAGGTTCCGGGCACCTGCGCGATGAGGCCGCCCCGCTGCTGCGCGGCCGCAACCTGCAACGCGCCATGGCCGGCACGACACTGCTGTACAACACCGTCTATGGCGAGCCGTGCACCATCGAGGTTCGCCCCGACGGCCAGCTCGTCGGCCGTGCCGGCTACGCGGACGAGGATCGCGACACGGGCCGGTGGTGGATCGAGGAGGACCGCTGGTTCCGGCAGTGGCACAGCTGGGCGTACGGGGAGATCATCGGCTTCCACACCGTCGTCGACGGCGACCAGGTGCGCTGGTTCAACACCGAAGGCCAGCTGGCCGACACGGCGGTGATCGTGCGCGGCGGCCGCGCGCCGCGCTGAGAGCGCCTGCTAGGGGGTTTGCTGCAGCTTGCCGGCGGCGATGTAGCGCGGATCGTGCGGGGCGCGGGAGAACACCCGCTGCACCAGCGGCTCGAAGGTGGCCAGCGGCTCGCTCGGGTAGTCCGGGTCGAAGGAGCACTGGTCCCAGGCGGCACAGAAGTGCACGCAGGCCTCGTAGTAGGGGTTATCGCGCAGCCGCTCGCGCGCGTTGCGGTCGCCGCCGAAGTGATGCACGTAGTAGTAGTTCTGGAACAGCCCGTGCTGGGCGACGATCCAGGTGACCTCGGGACGCACGTAGGGGCGCAGGATGGCGGCGGCGAGCTCGGCGTGGTTGTAGGGCGCCAGCTCATCGCCGATGTCATGGAGCAGTGCCGCCACGACCATCTCCTCGTCCGCCCCGTCGCGCAGGGCGCGCGTCGCGGCCTGCAGCGAATGGCCCAGCCGGCTCACCGGGTAGCCCTCCAGCGAGTGGTCGAGCTTGCGCAGGCTCTCGAGCACGCGCCCGCCCAGGCCTGCGGCGTAGTTCTTCTCGGCCTCATCCAGCAGCAGGTAGTCCTCGCGGGTGCCGTCCTTCATCTGCCGGAAGCTGACGATGCGGCTCATGCGCTGCGCCTGACACCCGCGGGGTGCCGAAGCTGGCGGCGCAGCACGCGGTAGCGGCTGCGCGGCCCGTCGATGTCGATGTAGCAGCCCTGCAGGTGGCGCAACCCTTCCGCAGGATCAAAGCCGGTGCGCCCGTGCAGCAGCCGGCAGTTGTCGAACATCACCAGGTCGCCGGCCTTAAGCAGGAAGCGGATCTCGAAGTCCGGAGCGCGCAGGCGGTGATCAAACAGGCGCCGCGCCCGGTAGTAGGTATCGAGCCGCTCGGGTGCGAACAGCGGCACGAAGTCCAGCCGCGGGCTGAACTGGATGGCCTTCAGGCCGCCGGTGACGTCGAGCTCGATGGGCACGGCGCTGGCGGTGAGCTCGGTGTCCGCATCGATGTACTTGAAGCGCACCGGGGTGTGCGCCAGGACCTCGAAGGCCTGCGGGTGGTCGCGGCGCAGCGTCTGCGCCACCGCAAAGCCGTCGACGAGGGTCGACAGGCCCCCGGTGGTCTCGTTGGCCAGGCAGTGCAGCAGCTGGATGCCGGGCACCGGGGCGCGGTAGGGGTTGTCGGTGTGCGGGTCGAGCGATACCGCGGTGTAGGCGAGGTCCGTGGCGTTGGGGGTGGAGCGCACGTCGAACAGCGCCCCGAAGTTGGTCTCGCGGACGAAGCCGAACATGGCGCCCACCTTAAGCACCGTCCCGGGCGCGGTGGGCACGCCTTCGAAGATGACGAAGCCGTAGGTGAGGAAGGATTCCAGCCAGGACATCAGTTCCGCGGGCGACGGGTCGGCGCGCCACCGGGCGCGCGGGAACTGCGTGAGCGTGCCGTCCCAGAGCTTCGGCGCCGGACAGTCGTGGCTGTTGTCGGCGAGGGATGCCTCGGCAAGGATCTCCTCGGCGCTGAAGCTGGCCTCGTGGCCGTCACTGAACTTCACCCTGAACACCCCTGCCGCCGGCTGGGCCAGGGCGTGGACCTTCAGCTCCAGGTCATAGTCGGACGGGTCCTGCAGGCGCTGCTGCGTGTGCAGGTCCATGCTGGCGGCATCCTGGCAGCGCTCGCGCAGCCACAGGGGATGGATGGGGTGCGAGCTGCCGTCACCGCGCTCGAGCACGAGTTCGTTCGGTGCGCCGATCCGCACGCTCAGGGGGCGTTGATTTGCAGCCACGGGGAAGTCTAGCCGCGCCTGTTCGCCGGTGTCCACGACCCGCATATCTGCGACCCCGACGGCCCCTAAACGCGACACCGGCCGCGCTGCACGCATGCGCGAGCGCCGCCCTGGATTCCCTGACCCGCGCGGTCAGCGTAGGCTTTGCGCTTCCTCGCAGGTGGAGCGCGTGATGTTCCGATTCCTCGGCCCCGGGCAGGTGCTCTTCGCCGCAGGCGTAGCCGGGCTCGGTGTCCTGAGCCTCATGCATCATGACTTCGCGCTGCAATGGCAGCCGGTGCCGCCGGGCATCCCCGCGCGCGAGTGGCTCGCACTGGCCTCCGGCGGCCTGCTGCTGCTTGCCGCCGCCGCGCTGCTGCTCGGGCGCACCGCCCGCGCGGCCGCGCAGGTCCTGGCGCTGTTCTTCCTAAGCTGGGTCGTGTTGCTGCAGCTGCCGCGCCTGGTGGTGCAGCCGCTGAGCATTGCCGTGTGGCTGGGTCTGTGCGAGAGCCTCACCCTCACGGTCGGCGCCTTCGTGCTGTACGCCTGCCTCGACAGTCTGCGGTCGGACTCGACGGCAGGCATCGCCGCCACGGCCGCGGCGGTGGGCTACGCCGAGACTCGTCCTGGGCGCGGCCCTGGTGGTCTTCGGGCTGTCCCACTTCGCCTACGCGGACCTCACCGCCGCGATGATCCCGGCCTGGATGCCCGCGCGACTGCCCCTCGCCTACCTCACCGGCGCGGCCCACGTGGCCGCCGGCACGGCGCTGCTGCTCGGGGTCGTCCCGGCACTGGCGGTGCGCCTGGAGGCGATCATGATGAGCGCCTTCATCGTGCTGGTGCACCTGCCGGCAGTGCTCGCGCAGCCGGCGAACCGCGAGCAGTGGACGGGGCTGTGCGTGGCCACCGCGCTCGCCGGGGCCGTGTGGGTGGTGTTGGGCTCGTTCCGCGTGAGCTTTCGGCCGCTCAGCAACTGAGCCGTTCCCGTTGCGCACTGTAAGGATCTTTCATCATGAGCATTAACCGCCGCGACCTTCTGAGCTCCGCGATGCTGCTGGCAGGGGCTGGCATGGCATTACCTGCCGGTGCCCGGGAGGGCGCCCCCGCCGGCCCGCGCGTGCTGTGCTGGAACGAGAATCCCTACGGCCCCTCCCCGGCCGCGCGGCGCGTGATGGCGGCCTCGATCGCCGACGGGTGCCGCTACCCGTCCGAAGAGGAACTGAAGGGGCTCATCCGCAGCATCGCCCTGCACGAGGGCACCGACAGCCAGCACGTCGTGATCGGCACCGGCTCGGGCGAGCTGCTGCGCGCGCTGGTGCTGGTGTGCGCGCGCGATGGCGGGGAAATCGTCGCCGCCGAGCCTACTTACCTTGAGCTGCCTGATTACGCCGCGACCCTGGGCGTGACCACGCGGTTCGTGCCGGTGGATGCGCAGCAGCAGCATGATCTGGCGGCCATGCACGCCGCGGTGAACGCGCGCACGCGCGCCGTGTACCTCTGCAACCCCAACAACCCCACCGGGACTGCGGTCAGCGCCGCGGCCATCCGCGAGTTCATCGCGGCGCTGCCGCCGCAGGTGTATGCCATCGTCGATGAGGCCTACATGGATTTCACCGATGCGCCGGGGGTGGGCTCGGTGGTCGACCTGGTCGATGGCAGCCGCCGCGTCGTCGTGCTGCGCACGTTCTCCAAGCTCCACGGCATGGCGGGCATGCGCTTAGGGTATGCCATCACGCGCACGGACATCGCCACGCAGCTGACGGCCGTGTGCATGACCTACCCGAACATCATGGTCGTGCGCGCCGCCCCGGCGAGCCTTGCCGACAAGGCGTTCCTCGCCGACACGCGCCGCCGCATCATCGCCAGCCGCACGCGCATCACCGGCCGCTTGAGCGCGCTCGGCCTCAAGTACGCGCAGCCGCAGGGCAACTTCGTGTTCTTCGACACGGGGATCCCGCTGGCGCGCTTCTCCAGGAGCATGCAGGCCCACAACATCCTGGTGGGCCGGCTGTTCCCCCCTTCGCCAACTGGTGCCGCATCACGATCGGCACCGAGGCGGAGGTGAGCGCATTCCTGCACGAACTTCCCGGCGGCGCTGCGCGCGTGACTGAGGACCCTACTCCCCGATCAGCACGCTCAGGCAGGTGAGCGCAGCTTCCGCCTTGTGCAGCTCGCCGACATCCAGGGTGCGGGTGACCACCCCGGCCGATTCCAGCCGCTGCTGCGTCTGCGGATAGTCCGCGCTCACCAGCGTGATGCCGCCCACGGTGAGGGTATTGGCCCCGAAGGGCTCATCGGCTGCAACCGTGAGGGTGCGCGCGCAGCCAAACTCCGCAGGGTCCACCCACGCGGGGTTTACGAGCAGCGTGTCCGGGGCGATGAACGTGGCCGCGCTCTTCAAGTGCAGGCAGTCGCGCATCGCCACCGCGCGCACGCTGTAACCAAAGGGGGCCAGGGCCTGCCCCAGCTGCGCCACCCCCTGCGCGTTGCTGCGCCTGGAGGCCCCGACATACAACGTGCGCCCGATCCTGAGCACGTCCCCGCCCTCGAGCGTCGCCGGCTCGCTGATGCGGCGCACCGGCACATGGGCCGCGAGCGCTGCGGCGGCGGAGTCGATCTCGCCGCGGCGCGAGGCGGCACCCGGACGGGTGATCACGGCAACCTCGGGCACCACGACGGCGGTGTCTTCCACGAACACCCCGTCCGGCTGCGCCGGCAGCGGGGGCAGCCACTTAAGCTCGCAGCCGAGTGCGGCCAGCGCGGCGGTGTAACGGGTGTGCTGCGAGCGCGCGCGGGGGATATCGATCTCGCTGCGCCCGAGGTAGCTCAGCTCGCAGCGACCGAGCGAGTCGGCCACTGCGCGCACCAGCGCAATCACGGTGTCACCGCTGAGCAGGCGCGGCGGGCCAGGGGCGGGAACAGCAGGGCACGCAAGGAGGTTGGCTTCATCGTCGCCCGATGCTCGCCCTGGGCATCCGGGGCGTCAAGGCCGGTGGCTCGACACGGCTCGCGCGCAGCCCTATCGTAGGGTGAGCATGATCGCGCTGCCCCACATGGCCGGCACGGACCTGGCACTGTCGATCGCCCTGGGCGTTGGACTGGCCGCCGCCGTCGGCTTCCGCGTGTTCGTTCCCATGCTGGTACTGAGCGTGGCGGCCTACACCGGGCACCTGCACTTGAGCGCGGGGCTGCAGTGGCTGGGCACCGCGCCGGCGATGGTCATGTTCAGCATCACCGCACTGCTTGAGGTGCTGGCCTACTACATCCCCGGCCTCGACCACCTGCTCGATACCATCGCCGCGCCTGCGGCGCTGATCGCCGGCACGCTGGTCACGGCCGCGGTCATCACCGACCTGCCGCCGATGCTCAGGTGGAGCACGGCGATCATCGCCGGCGGCGGGGCGGCGGGACTCACCCAGGGCTTAACGTCGCTGCTGCGCGTGAAGTCGGCCGTCTTCACCGGCGGTCTTGCCAACCCGCTGGTCTCGACCGGTGAGCTCGGCGGCGCACTCGGGGTCTCGCTGCTGGCCCTCGCCTCGCCGCTGCTGGCCGTGGCGCTGGTGGCGCTGTTCTGCTACTTCGCCGTGCGCAGGGTGCGGCGGCTGTTCCGCCGTCCCGCGGGCGGTTCCGGCCCTGCTTCACCCACGAACTGACCCTTTCCGAAAGGCTCACCATGAACTCCACCCTGGCGCGAACGCTGCTCGCAGTGGCCGCCCTGATTCTCATCGGCAGCGCGTTGCTGCACGCCTCGGCCTACGGACGGGTCGATGCCGGGGTGGCCGCCTCGGGTCTTCCGCCCCTGCTGGGCAACGTGTACCGTGCACTGTGGGTGGCGGACTCGACCACCGCCGCTGCCGTGGGCGTGGTGAGCGCGCTGCTGGCCGTAAGACCATCGCTCGCCAGGCCGGTCATCGTCCTCGTGCTGGCACTGATACCGGCAGCAACCGCGGTGTGCATCTACCACTTCCTCGGCGCATTCCCGCCCGGGCACCTGATGATCACGGCAGCGGTGCTGATGGTGCTCGCCGCCGTCCTGCCGCAAGGCAGGTCCGCGCCGGGGCTCAGCGGGACGGCGAGCGGGTCTCCCTGACCATGTAGAAGCGCGTGTAGGCGCGGTCGAAGACATTCTCCTCGTCATCCGCGATGCGCTTGGCGTTCACCGGGTCGGTGAATGCGGCCAGCGCCGCGGCGAACGCGGCCTCATCCGGGTACCACAGCTCGGTGACGACGTCGAAGTCCGGCGCCGGCAGCCCCGGCACCACGATGGCCCCCTCGCTGAGCAGGAAGTTGCGCCGGTAGTCGCAGATCTGCGGTGCGATGGACAGGATCAGCGGCGCATGCCGGGTCTCGTAGTAGCGCTCGAACGCCTCCTGGGACAGGCCGGCCTTGCGCTTGAGGAATGCGATCGTCTTGATCACCCGCGCCTCCTTCAACGCACCGTGCGCATGACTGCCTCGGCGTAGCGCTCGAGGGCCTTCTTCTTGGTCGCCAGCTGCGACATGTCGTCCCCGGGATCCAGCCAGGCCTTGAGGTCCCAGGGCGAGGGCAGCCAGGGGGCGATCACCACCAGGTCCTCCACGGCCAGCTCGCGCAGCGCATCCACCGCCGCCGGGGTGACCGGCTCCGCCAGCGGCAGGCCGACGCGGAACCCGGACTGTGCAAGACCCGCGTCCCGGCGCATGACATGCAGGGCCCCGAGCGCGGTGCGCGTCTGGGCGAGGGTCATGGGCAAGGGCAGCCAGCCATCGTTCTGCGCGGCGCGGCGCATGGCAGGAGCCGCACCGCCGCCACACCAGATGGGTACCGGCCGGGAGGGTGCCGGGCACATGATGCCCTCGACGCTGAACAGCGGGCCTTCGTGGCGCACCACCTTTCCCGTGAGCAGCTTGCGCACCAGCGTGAGGGTCTCGTCCAGGCGAAAGCCGCGCGTCTCGAAGTTAATCCCGACCTGCTCGTACTCCTCTTTCAGCCACCCGGCCGAGACCCCGAGGATGATGCGGTCCTGGGTGAGCGCGGCGGCGGTGGAGACGCTCTTGGCCACGGTGAGCGGGTCACGCAGGGCGGCCAGGTAGATGTTGGAGGCAAAGTGCAGCTTGCGTGTCACCGCCCCCAGGTGCGCGAACAGCACCCAGGGGTCCGGCCACGGGGTATCCGGGGGAACGAAGATCTTGCCGTCCGGTGAGTACGGGTACGGGGTCTCGATCTCCGCCGGCCACAGCAGGTGATCCCCGACCATCAGGCCGTGGAAGCCAAGCTCCTCGGCAAAGCGGGCCAGCTCGGGAAGCTGTTCGGTCTCGCGCACCGACACCAGTGACAACCAGAATTTCATGAGGTGGACGTGCTCCGGGCAAAGAATGGCAGGGCCAGGTAGGACGGATCGAGGGCATCGGTGCGCCCGGGCGGGGCGCCGGCGGCAAACTCCCGGTAGGCACTGGCATCGACCGCCGCGACGCGCACCCAGTCCAGCGCCAGCGCGCGGTGCAGGAACTTCCAGCTCCCGTCGCGCCGCGCGTAGCGGTCGAGGTAGCGCCCGCCGATCACGATCTCGCGGGCATCGGGCGCCGGGGTGCGGTGATAGGCGTGGGTATACAGCTCCCCCTGGGCCTCATCGCCGCGCACGATGAACAGGGTGTTGGTGATCGAGTGCACGGTGGCCTCGAAGCTTCGCCATCACCCCGGGGAGCCAGGCGAGGTACTCATCGGCGGTGCCGCGGAACATCGTGCCGTGGTCATCGATCGCATCGTCGTGGTAGAGGCTGCGCAGCAGTGCGAAATCGCGCCGGTCGCAGGCACGGCAGTAGCTGTGCACCAGCTCGGAAAGCGCCTGCTTGTCGATCAGCATCTGCAGGGTATCGCCCACGCGATCCTCGCCTTGGGTGTTCTGTGGCCGGGGTGCGCTAGCCTACCCGCTTTCCGCAGCCGCGGCGCGCCGGCGCGCGGTCGCCGCCGCACGCCTCACGCGTTTGGTGGATGCGCGGCCGGTGCCCTTCGCGCACGGTCTGCGGGCGCAGGTGCGGCTGCGGGAGAGGTCACGATGATCGATGTCTACGGCATGAGCAGTCCCAACGTGGTGAAGATCACCGTCATGCTCGAGGAAGTGGGCCTGCCCTACCGCCAGCACCACGTGAACGTCTTTGCCGGGGACCAGTACGTGCCGCAGTTCCTCGCCATCAGCCCGAACAACAAGGTGCCGGTGATCGTCGACGAGGACGGCCCCGGCGGTGCGCCGCTGGCGGTCTTCGAAAGCGGCGCGATCCTGATCTACCTGGCCGAGAAGACCGGCCAGCTGCTGCCGGGCAGCGGCAGCGCCCGCACCGCGGTCATCGAGTGGCTGATGCTGCAGGTGGCCTCGGTCGGGCCGATGTTCGGCCAGCTGGTGCACTTCACCCGCTACGCCCCGGCAGGCAACGACTACAGCGTGCAGCGCTATACCAGCGAGGTACGCCGCATCTTCGGCGTGCTCGACAAACGCCTGGCCGCGGCCGCCTACCTCGGCGGGGACGAGTTCTCGGTCGCCGACGTGGCCACCTGGCCCTGGATCCGCACGGTCGCGGGGATCTACCCGTTCCTGCTCGCCGCCGCCGAGAAGGGCAACGCGCTCGCCGAATGGCCGGCGCTGGATCGCTGGTTCCGCGCCATCAAGGCGCGCCCGGCCGTCGAGCGCGGCGTGGTGACCGGCGAGCGTTTCCTGGAGAATGACATCAAGGCCTTCGGGGCGGCCGATCCGGAGGCCTTCGACCGCTTCTTCAACCGTGGCAAGTTCGCGCGCTAGAGGGGATGGGTATGAAGTTCTGGCAGATGCTCACCTGGATGGAGCCGGACCAGATCCTGCCCGTGGCGCGCTTCGCGGAAGACTTAGGCTTCGAGGGCGTCATGCTCGGGGACCACGGCGTGTTTCCGCAGCTCGTGAAGGCCCCCTACCCCTACTCCAAGGACGGCAAGCCGCCGATGGCGCCGGATTCGTGGTACCCGGACTGCTGGGCGACGATCGGGGCCATCAGCGCGGTGACCCGGCGGATCCGCTTCGCGGTCTCGGTCTACGTGCTGCCGCTGCGCAACGTGTTCGAGGTGGCCCGCGCGACCGGCACGCTGGCGCTCTTGAGCAACGACCGCTTCGTCCTGGGCGCGGGCATCGGCTGGATGAAGGACGAGTTCGAGATCTACGGGGTGGACTTCCATACCCGCGGCAAGCGCTTCGACGAGATGCTCGACGTGCTGCGCAAGCTGTGGGCCGGCGGCATGGTGGAGCACCACGGCGCGATGTTTGATTTTCCGGCGCTGCAGATCTCCCCGGCGCCGAAGAAGACCGTACCGATCTTCACCGGCGGCTCCTCGCCGGTGGCCCTGAAGCGTGCCGCCGAGAAGGCCGACGGCTGGATCGGCGCGGGCAATACGCCCGAGGAGGTCCCGGGGCTTCTGGCCGAGTTCGCCCGCATGCGAGCCGCGGCGCACCGCGACCAGGTGCCCTTTGAGACCGTGATCGGCCTGTCGACGCCCCCGGACCTGGGCACCTTCCAGCGCCTGCACGAGGCCGGCATGAGCGGCGGGGTGAGCTATCCGTTCGCCTACACCTGCGGCAGGCACTCGACACTGGATGCCAAGAAGCGCGTGATGGAGGATTTCGCCACGCGCTTCATCCGCCCCATGGCGGGGGGCTGAGCCGCCCCCCGAGCAAGCGGCGCGCGCCTAGAACTTGCGCTCGAAGTGTTCCACCACCGGCGTCCCGTCCAGGAACGGCCCGATCTGCGCCCGCCACAGTGCAAACGCGGGCGAGCCGCGGAACCCCACGGTGTGATCCTCGAGCGTGCGCCATTGGATCAGCAGTGCGTAGCGCGTCGGGGTCTCGATGCAGCGCTGCAGCTCGTGGCTGACATAGCCCGGGCTCTGGGCGATCTGGCGGATGGCCGTCGGGAAGACTGCCTCGAACTGTGCCTCGGTCGAGGCCTTCACGGTGAGCTGGGCCAACTCGACAATCACGGCACCCTCCGGAAAACCTCCTGAGCACGGCGCGCAACCTCAGTGGGTCGTGCTGCTGCCCTTGAGGCAGTCGGACATGAACTGCTTGTGCGCATCCCCGGTGGGGGCCTTGATCTTGGCCTCCGCGTTGCAGGCCTTCATCTTCTCCTGCTGACTGTTGCCCTTGGCGCTCGAGGTTGCGGTCGTCTTACCGGACAGGCAGTCGGACATGAACTGCTTGTGCGCATCCCCGGTCGGGGCCTTGATCTTGGCCTCCGCGTTGCAGGTCTTCATGAGCTCCTGCTGGCTGTTTTCCGTGGCGGCCGTGGCCACGGGCACCTGTGCGAATCCCACCGCCAGCACCGCGGCGGCGGTCACTATCCACATTGAACCTCTCATAGCCCCTCCTGTTGCGAACCGTGATCCGAGCCTGCGCCGGATGTTAACTCCAAAGCCCCGGCCTACTCCATGTCGGGATAGGGGCCGCGGCCCCCGTCGTCGATGAACTGGTCGATGCGGGTCTGCAGCACCGGCAGCGGCACCGAGCCCATCGACAGCACCGCATCGTGGAAGGCGCGGATGTTGAACCGCTCGCCGAGTGCCTTCTCGGCCCGGGCGCGGCCCTCGAGGATCGAGCGCTCGCCCAGATAATAAGAGAGCGCCTGGCCGGGCCAGGCGATGTAGCGGTCGATCTCGGTGTTGATCTCGTGCTCGGGGAGCGCGGTGTACTGGCGGAAGTAATCCAGCGCCTGCTCACGGGTCCAGCCCTGGGAGTGGATGCCGGTGTCCACCACCAGGCGCGCGGCGCGCCAGATCTGGTAGCCGAGCATGCCGAAGCGGTCATAGGCGGTGTCGTACATGCCCATCTCGACCCCCAGGTGCTCGCAGTACAGCGCCCAGCCCTCCCCGTAGGCGGAGATGTAGGTGAGCTGGCGGAACACCGGCTGGTCCTTGTGCTCCATGGCGATGGACATCTGGAAGGAATGCCCGGGCGCGGACTCGTGCAGGGTGAGCGCGGTGAGGTTGTACAGCGGCCGGCTCGGCAGGTCGTAGGTGTTCAGCAGGTACACGTTCGCCCCGCCGCGGCCGGCGGTGTAGAACGGCGCCAGGTCATCGGGCACCGGCTTGATGGCAAAGCGCCGTCGCGGCAGGTAGCCGAAGTACTGCGAGGCCTTGCCGTCGAAGCGCTTGGCGATCAACGCCGCGTGCATCAGCAGCTCCTCGGGGGTCTTCACGTAGAAGCGCGGGTCCGAGCGCAGGTACTTGAGGAAGGCCGGGAACTCGCCCTTGAAGCCGGTCTCGTGCATGGCCTGGACCATCGCCTCGTGCAGGCGCTGCACCTCCGCCACGCCCAGCTGGTGGATCTGCGCCGGGTCCATGTCGAGGGTGGTGAACTCGAGGATCTTCGCCCGGTAGAAGGCCTTGCCATCCGGCAGGTCCTGCGCGGCCAGCGTGGTGCGCAGGTTGGGCACGTACTCCTCGCGCATGAACTTGAGCAGCTCCACGTAGGCCGGCTGCACCACTTCCCGGATGGTCTTCACGGCCGCGGCCTTCAGTTCCGCCTGGCGCTCCCGGGGCACCCCGGGCATCTGCTCGGCGAAGGGGGTGTAGAACAGGCTCGCCTCCGGGGTCGCCTCGGTCACCGCGGTGAGCGAGGCGTCGCGTCCCTGCATGGTCACCTTGGGCGGCGTGAAGCCGCGCTTGAGCCCGGCGCGCATCTCCTCCATCTGCTCGTGGAAGTAGCGCGGGATGTCCTGCATCTGGGCGATCCAGTGCCGGTAGTCCTGGAGCGTGCGGAACGGGCGCCGTGCGGTGTAGCCGATGTCGGTCCAGAAGGTCGTGTCCGCGTTGGCGGGGGCCTCGAAGTCGCGGAAGCGCTGGTTGGCGACCAGTACCGCGATCTGCGCGCTGTAGACGTCGTAGTTGACCTGCTCGGCCGCAGAGAGCTGCGCGCGGTGGATGCCGGCGAGCTTCTGCTGCACGTCCTCCCAGTACTTCAGGCGCATCGCCTGCGTGGCCGGATCCACGCGCGGCAGGTGATCACTCAGCGGGCGGACCCCGTCCTCGTCGTCCGGCTGCTGGTCGGTGCGCCACTTCCACTCGGTTTCGTAGATGGCCGCGAAGCGTGCGTCCTCGGACGGGGCGGCCGGCTTGGGCGAGCAGCCGATGAGGAGTGCGGCAAGGATCAATAGCGCAGGAAGCGGTAACACGAAGCGCATGGTTGCCTTTCGGAAGGCCCGGCTCTGTGGGCGGGGCTTGTCAGGCCCGACAGCATACGCGAACCGCCGCAGTCTTCCGATTGCGCCAGCCATGGGCCGGATGTTGCCTGCATGGGTGAAGCGCAGCGACCGTAAGCCGACGCAGCGCGCACCGCGGCCAGGCCGCCGCGCCGGCGAAAACGTGATAAAAGGCTGCCATGATTTGGCGATCGATCCTGGCCATCAGTGTCGGGGCAAGCTTGGGCGCGCTGCTGCGCTGGTGGTTCTCCGCCGCCCTCAATGCGCACTTCCCCGCCGTGCCGCCCGGCACCCTGGCCGCGAACCTTCTCGGCGGCTACGTGGTGGGCGTTGCGGTTGCCTACTTTGCCACCTACACCGCCATTGCGCCGGAGTGGCGGCTGTTCGTGATCACCGGGTTCTGCGGTGGCCTCACCACCTTCTCGACGTTCTCGGCCGAGATCGTCGGCATGCTGATGGCCGGGCGTCCGCTGTGGGCCCTGAGCGCCGCGGCGGCCCACCTGTTCGGCTCCCTGCTCATGACCTTTGCCGGCATCGGCACGGTCACCTGGCTGCGCATGCGCAGCTGAGCCGCTGTCGCTGCTACTTCCGGCGCGTCGCGTGCAGCGGGATCGCATCCGAGACCGCCATGCGCGGGCGGTTAGGCTCAACGGCCGCCAGGGCTGCGCATTCCCTGAGCCCGGCAAGACAGCGGGCCGCCAGGTCCTGGTACTCGGTGGTGCCGCGCGCCTTCCAGGCCAGTTCGTGCGCGGTCAGCTCCCGCACCACGCGCGCCGGGGAGCCCAGCACCAGCGTGCGCCGCGGCACGACGAAGCCGGCGCGCACGAAGCTGCCCGCGCCCACGAAGGCCTCCTCCTCCACCACGACCTCGTCCATCACGATCGAGCCGATGCCGATCAGCGCCCCGCGCCGGATGGTGCAGCCGTGCAGCACCGCGGAGTGGCCGATGTGCGAGTCCGGTTCCAGCAGCGCATCGGTACCCGGAAAGCTGTGCAGCACGCAGCAATCCTGCACGTTGGAACCCTCGTTCATGATGATGCGGCCGAAGTCCCCGCGCAGCGAGGCGCCGGGGCCGACGTAGCAGCGGGGGCCGATGATGACATCGCCGATGATGCTCGCCTGCGGGTGCACGAAGGCGCTCGGGTCGATGACCGGGACCCACCCGTCCAGTGCATAGACGCTCATCGCGATTTTGCCTTGGCGAGGAAGGCCTGCACGGCGCCCCTGAACTCGGCTGACTTCAGCTGCGCGCCGAAGATATCCGCCTCGGCATCGATGCGCGCCAGCGCCGGGGCGGGATCCCCGCGCAGCAGGCGGCGCGTGGCGCGCAGTGCCTCGGGGGGCTGGGCGGCCAGGGCCGCGGCGATCGCGCGCGCCTCGCCCAGGACTGCGGCCTCGGGGACCACGCGGTTCACGATGCCGAGGGCGTGCGCTGTGGGTGCGTCGAAGGGCGTGCCGAGCAGCAGCAGCTCGGCGGCGCGCTGCGCACCGATGCGTTGCGGGAGCAGCAGCGAACTGGCCGCCTCGGGCACCAGCCCTAGGCTTACGAAGGGCATGCTGAAGCGCGTGGTGTCGGCGGCCACGATAAGGTCGCAGTGCAGGAGCATCGTCACGCCGATACCGACGGTCTGACCGTGCACGGCCGCGACCAGGGGCTTCTGCAGGTTGACCAGATCCCGCAGGAACCCCAGCACCGGGTGCCGGGAGGAGAAGTGAGGACCTGCGATGAAGTCATGCAGGTCGTTGCCGGCGCAGAACCCGGCCCCCTCCCCGCTCAGCAGCAGCACCCGCACGCTCTCATCGGCACCGGCGGCAGTCAGCCCGGCCGCGAGCGCCTCGTACATGGCAAAGGTGATCGCGTTGCGCTTGTCGGGCCGGTTCAGGCGCAGGTGGCAGATGCCGGCGGCGTTCTCGATGCGGACCAGTTCGCTCATGGGGGTCGCGTCTCCTTCAGTACGTGGCCGCGTGGCGCTGCGTTCCAAGTGCGCCCGTGCAAACAAAGCCACCGCCAAGGTTACTCCCTTGACCGCCCCGGCGCCGCCCGCGCAGCTTCAGCGCCGCGGCTTGCCCAGGGCGCCAGAGTCATGCAGGCGCGCGAGCTCCCCGGCGCTCAGGCCCAGGCGCTCCCTCAGTACCTCATCGGTGTGCTCGCCCAGCAGCGGCGGAGCGCGCGTGTACTGCGCGGGGCTGCGCGAGAAGCGCACCGGATTTTTCACCCCGGGGACCGAGCCTGCCAGCGGATGCGGCAGGTCCAGCCGCATCCCGCGGTGGCGCACCTGCGGCTCGGCGAAGGCCTGCGCGATGTCGTTGATCGGCCCGCACGGCACCTGCGCCGCAGCGAGGATCCGCAACCACTCACTGGTGCTTTGGGTCTTCATCACCGGGACGAGCAGCCCTAACAGTGCGCCGCGGTGTGCCACGCGGGCGGCACTGGTGGCAAAGCGCACATCGCTGGCGAGCTCCGCGCGCCCCGCCGCGCGGCAGAAGCTTGCGAACTGGCGGTCGTTGCCCACCGCCAGCATCACGAAGCCGTCGGCGGTGGCGAACGGCTGGTACGGGGTGATGCTCGGATGCGCAGCACCGAGGCGGCGCGGGGCCTCCTGGGTGAGCAGGTAGTTCATGCTCTGGTTGGCCAGCCAGCTGACCTGCGTGTCCAGCAGCGCCAGGTCGATGTACTGTCCTAACCCTGAGCGCGTGCGCTCGTGGAGCGCGGCCAGGACCGCGGTGGCCGCGTACATGCCGGCCATGAGATCGCTCACCGCCACGCCGACTTTCTGCGGGCCCGCGCCCGGCTCCCCGTCGGGGGCGCCGGTGATGCTCATGAGCCCGCCCATCGCCTGGATCATGGCGTCGTAGCCGGGCTTGGCCGCGTCCGGACCGTCCTGCCCGAAGCCGGTGATCGAGCAGTAGATGAGCCCTGGATGCAGCGCCGCGAGGTCCGGGAACCCTAAGCCGTAGCGGGCCAGGCCCCCGACCTTGAAGTTCTCCAGCAGCACGTCCGACTGCAGCGCCAGCTCACGCGCAAGGCGCGCCCCTTGCGCGTGGGCCAGGTCGAGGGTGACCGAGCGCTTGCCGCGGTTGGTGGACAGGTAGTAGGCCGACTCCCCGGTGGAGACGCCGCGGGCGTCCTTGAGCCACGGCGGTCCCCACTGGCGCGAGTCGTCCCCGCCGATCGGCGCCTCGATCTTGATCACATCCGCGCCGTAATCGGCCAGCAGCTGGCTCGCCCAGGGACCTGCCAGCACGCGCGTCAGGTCCAGAACCTTGATGCCGGCGAGTGGGCCCATGGCTTCAGCTCACCTCAAGGCCGGTCACGGCACTCAGGAACGCGGTGCCGCGCGGAAGTCCACGTCGCTGTCGGCGGCCAGCCAGATGAAGGCCGCCCAGGCGGCGACGTTCTGGTCCAGCTGCGTGCGGTCGATCTTGTCGAGCGTGTCATCGGGGGTGTGGTGCAGGTCGAAGTAATGCATCGCATCCTGGTTGAGCGCGAACAGCGGCACCCCCGCCTTGCCCACCGGACCGACATCCGCGCCGCCGTCCTCCGCCGGCCGGGTCGCCGGCAGCACCCCGAGCGGGGTGAGCACGCGGTCGGTCGCCCGCTGGAACTCGCCGTGGAACAGCGCAGCCGGCAGCGACAGCGAGAAGATGCGGTCGGCGCCCAGGTCGCTCTCGCCGGCCAGCACGTGGTCGGGAAGCTCGGAGAGGTGGTTGGCCGCGTAGGAGTTGCCGCCGAAGTCCCCGAACGGCGCATTCGGCTGGGCGATCTCCTCGGAACCGAACAGCACCACGCGCACGGTGCGCTGCGGGCGGTGCGGCAGGTCGCGCATGAGCTTCACGGCGGCCACGATGATGGCCGTGCCGGCGCCGTCGTCGATGGCCCCGGTGCCCTGGTCCCAGCTGTCCAGGTGCGCCGCCAGCAGCACGACTTCCCTGGCGCGGGTCGTGCCCTTGAGATCGGCAACCACGTTCTGCGAGTGCGCGCCGGTGAGGTAGGAGGCACCGGAGAACAGGTGCACGCGCGGGGTCTGCCCCAAAGCGACGATGCGCTCGAGCTGGTCGGCGTCGGGGTTGCTGAGCGCAAACGAGGGCAGCGGCACGCGCGCCTCCACGTAGCGCGTGGTGCCGGTATGGGCCAGGCGATGAGTGTCGGTGCCGACCGAGCGCAGCAGGAAGGCCACGGCGCCGCGCTGCGCGGCTTCCTTGGGTCCCTCGGTGCGCGCGGCGACCGCGTCCCCGTAACCCTGCCCGTCCTGGGTGCGCACCATGCGCTGCGACACCACGGCGATCTTCCCGGTCAGCGAGTCGCGCGGGGCGGCGGCGAGGGCCTCGAGGCTCTTGAAGAGGACCACGTCCCCCTCGACACCGGCCGCACCGGTCGGCGGGGACTCCCCGAGCGCGGCCACGACCAGGGGCTGCGCGGACGGGGCGACCAGCGAGCCGCTCTCGCTGCCGCGCACCCAGGCGGTGATGGGGAAGGTCTCGATGTGCACGTTGTCGAAGCCGAGCGCCTTCAGGCGCGCGGCGGCCCACTCGGCGGCCTGCTGCTCGCTCGCAGAGCCGGCCGGGCGCGGGCCAAAGCGGGTGGTCAGTTCGCTCACCCAGTTGTAGGCGACATCGTGGCCGGCGAGCGCCGCATCGCGCAGCTGCGCGGCCACGGTCTCCGGGGGCGGGGTCTTCTCGGCGGCCGCGGCCGCGAGCATGCCCGCCAGGGGCAGAAGGAGACTGAGTCTGCGCAGCACCTGGAACGCCGCGTTGTATCCGTTTGGCACGCTGATTGAATCCGTTCGACGCATGGAGGCGCGCATTCTACGAACAAGCCCGCACGGGCACCACGTTAGAATGGGTCTTTTGTCGCAGGATTACGGCAGCTGCTCGATCGGCAGCGGTTGCGCGAGGTGGAATCCCTGCACGTAGTCGATCCCGATGGCCTTCAGCTCCGCCAGCACCGCCGCGCTCTCCACGCACTCGGCGACCGTGGCGATCCCCAGGGCACGGCCCACCTTGCCGATCGCCTCCACCATGCTGCGGTTGACCGGGTCCTGGGTGATGTGGGTGATGAACTGGCCGTCGATCTTCAGAAAGTCCACCGGCAGGGTCTTCAGGTAGACGAACGAGGAGACCCCGGTGCCGAAGTCATCGAGGGAGAACTTGGCCCCCCTGGACTTGAGCTCCCCCATCAGGAAGCGCGCGTTCGACAGGCTCGTGACCGCGGCGGTCTCGGTGATCTCGAAGCACAGGCAGCTGGCGATCTCCGGTTCGCCGACGCTCTGCAGCACGTAGTCGACGAAGGACTGCTCGTTGAGGGAAGTGCCCGAGAGGTTCACCGCCAGCAGCGGCAGCACCTGACCGTGGCGCAGCCGCTCGCGCAGCACGCTCAGGGCCCGCCCCAGCACCCAGCGGTCGATCGCCGACATGACGTTGTAGCGCTCGGCCGCCGGGATGAACTCCCCCGGAGGCACCAGTTCGCCGGAGTCATCGCGCAGGCGCACGGTGAGCTCGTGGAACGGGCGCCCGCCGGGGCCGCAGAGCGCGACGATCGGCTGGAAGAAGAGCTCGAGGCGCCCGTCCTCGGCGGCGCGGGTGACGCGGCTGACCCAGTGCATCTCGCGGTGCCGGTGCGAGACCCCGTCGGCGCCATAGACATGGATGCGGTTGCGCCCCGCGTCCTTGGCGGCGTAGCAGGCGATATCCGCCGCGCTCATGACGTTGGCGACGTTCTCGGTGTCCGCCCCGATCTGCACGATGCCGATGCTGGCCCCGACCGAGAGCGTGCTCGCCCCCCACACGAAGCGGAAGTCGCGGATCGCCTGGCGCACTCCTTCGGCGATGCGCGTCGCCTGCTCAGGCGTGCAGCCCTCCAGCAGCACGCCGAACTCGTCCCCGCCTAGGCGGGCGATGGTGTCGCTGGCGCGCACGTGGGTCTGCAGCAGCCCGGTGACATCGCGCAGCAGCCGGTCACCGGCCTGGTGGCCGCAGGTGTCGTTGACCACCTTGAACTGGTCGAGGTCGATGTACAGCAGCGCGAAGGAGCCCTCGCCGCGCTGCGCGCTCAGGAGCGCCCCGTGCAGGCGGTTGTCGAACTCGCGGCGGTTGATGAGGCCGGTGAGCGCATCGTGGCTGGCCTGCCAGGAGAGCGCGCGCTTCAGGCGGCGCTCCTTAGTGACGTCGTGGAAGACCGTGACGGCACCGATCACCCGCCCCTGGCGGTCGCAGATCGGGGCGGCGGACTGCTGGATGGCGACCTCGTGGCCGGCGCGCGTCACCAGCACGGCGTGATCGGCCGGGGTGGTGCCGGAGGCACGCGCGTGCGCGCCGTGCAGGGCGCTCTCGATCGGCTCGCGGGTGAGCTCGTTCACCAGGTTCAGCACGGTGCCGATCGGCTGGCCGCGCGCCTCGGCAAGACCCCAGGCGGTGAGGCTCTCGGCGACCGGGTTGAGGTACTCGATGCGCCCGTCGGCATCGGTGCTGATGACCGCATCGCCGATCGACTCGAGCGTCACCTGCGCGCGTTCCTTCTCGGCAAAGATCGCCTGCTCGGCGCGCTTGCGCTCGGTGATGTTTGCGATCGTGCCCTCGTAGCCGATGCAGTGCCCGGCCGCATCGCGCATCTGGCGGGCGTTCTCCAGGATCCACAGCTGCTGTCCGTCGCGGCCGCGCATCAGGAACTCCGCATCGCGGATCTCCCCGCCGGTGTCCACGCGCTGGGCAAAACGGGCACGGTCCGCCGGATCCCAGTACAGCAGTGAGACGTTGGGCAGGGCGTACAGCTGCTCGGCGCTGTCGTAGCCGAGCATGGCGACGAAGGCCGGGTTCACCGACAGCAGCCGCCCGTCGCGACCGCTCTGGTAGACCCCTTCGGCGATGCTCTCGAACAGGCCGCGGAACTTCGCCTCGCTGGAGCGCAGGGCCTCCTCGCCGCGGCTGCGCTCGATGGCGATGCCGGCCAGCTGCGCGGCGCGGGCCATGAGGTTGGTGTCGGCGGCGGCCGGCAGGCCGACCTCCGCGCGGTAGACCCCGAGGGAGCCGAGCATGCTGCCGTCGGCGGCCTTGATGGGCGTCGACCAGGCGGCGCGCTTGCCGGCGCTGAGCGCCGGCTCGCGCTGCTCCTGCCAGAACGGGTCCTTGGCAAGATCGGCCACCAGCACCTGGCGCCCGAGGTACACGCAGGCGGCGCAGGAGCCGTTGCGGATGCCGATCGGGGTGCGCTCGAGCGCGCTGCACAGGGCCTCGGGCAGCTGCGGGGCGAGTACCGAGGCGAAGTTCTGGCCGTGCGGGGCGAGCAGGCTCACCGAGCCTGCGGTGCCGGGGATCGCCGACTCGATCAGGGCGGTGATGGAGGCCAGGACGCCTGCCAGCGGGGCGTTGCGGGTGAGCTGCTCGAACACCTGGCGCTCGACCGCCGAGACGCGCTCGGCGCGCTTGCGCTCGGAGATGTCGGCGATGCTGCCGCGCACCAGGCGGGCGGTTGCCGCTGGGCAGGTTCACCAGGCGCACTTCGCAGACGATCTCGCGCCCCGCCCCATCCACGTGCGTCCACTCGAACACCGGGGTCTCCCCGGTGAGGGCGCGCTCGATGTAGGCGCGCGCGCGCTCCTCGGAGGTGCCCCCGTCGGGCTGCACGACCGGGCTCATGATCTGCGGGCCGGTCGTGAGCAGCTTCTCGCGCGGCAGGCCGTAGAACTTCAGCGCCTTGTCGTTGGCATCGACGAAGCGGCCGGTGTCCGCATCGAGCACGACGATCGCATCCGGGGCGTGGTCCACCAGGATCTGGTAGCGCGCGGCACTCTCGCGGATGGCCTGCTCGGACTCGCGCCGCTCGGTCACATCGCGCAGGCACAGCACGAACATCTGCCCGTGCGAGACCGGTGCCTTGCTGACGGCGAGCTCGGCCGGGAACAGCGCCCCGTTCTGGCGCTGCGCCCACAGCTCGCGGGCCGCCAGATCGAGCGCGGTGTCATCGAGGCTGGTGGCCAGGCGCGCCAGCGCCTCGGGCACGCTCTCCTCGTCGGCGATCTTGGGGATGAGCAGGTCGATGCGCTGGCCGAGCACCTCGGCCTGGGAGTAGCCGAACACCCGCTCGCCGGTGGGATTGAAGGTGCGGATCAGCCCTTGCGCATCCACCAGCAGCACCACGTCCTTGATGTGATCGAGGATGACCTGCAGGTGCTCGGAGGACTGCGCGCGCACCTGCTGGGCCAGTGCCTGCGCCTCATCGGCCATCAGGCGCATCGACTCGACGATGCCGCGCCGCTCGCGCTCGCCGGTGTGGTAGTGATCGTTGATCAGCCGCAGCAGCATCGGCACGTCCGGATCCGAGCGCCCGGTGCGCAGGCGCAGCTCGTGCAGCTGTGCCTTCAGCTGCGGGTGCAGCTCGCCTAGGTTCTCCGGGATCGGGCGGGCATCGGCGCGCACCAGGGTCGTGGTCGCACCCACCATGAACTGCGAACTCAAGGAGCTGGTCGTGGCGCCAAAGTCAGCGTCAACAGAATCGGGAGGGCTCCGCGAGGGCTGGATCTTTGACATAACCAAGGCAGGTGGACCCGATCCAGATCATACGACCCGGTCCCATACGCCTTTGTGAAGCCCTTCCCGGTTCTGCGGTCAGGGGAGGATCCGGTGATCCGGGGGGCAGAACCTGGGCCGTCAGTGGCCTGCAGCGGGCGGCCGGGTTGCGGCCACCGGGGCGGACACCGTTCCTGTGGTCGGCAGGTCGGCCATGCCGTTGCCGGCCAGCACCGGGATCGTGAAGGCCTGCGTGGAGAGGATGCCGCCGGAGTCTGCCGAGACATTGACGGTGAGCTCGTAGATCCCGTCCTGCCGGGCGAGCAGCTGCAGGGTGTGGTGCACGGCGGCGCCCTCCTGCGGCTTCTGCGTGTCGGGCAACTCTGCCCCGCTGACCACGGAGAGGCCCTCCTCGCCCTCGACCTTGCCGAAGAGCCGATCGAGCGTGCCGGTGGTGGGGATCAGGGCGAGGTCCATTTCAACCGGGGTGCCGGCCTGCGGGTGCTCGTGCAGGGCGAACTTGACCTGCACGGGGATGGGCGCGGTGCCGGCCTTGACCGAGGGCACCGCGGCCACGAGGCTGCGCGAGAGCGCATCCTGAGGGTTCGCGGCCTTCTTCACCGCGGTGCTGGCCGCAGCCGCCGGGGCGGTGTCGTGGCCGGACCCGCAGCCGGCCAGCAGCAGCGCGGGAAGGGCCGAACATACCGCAAGTCGTGTGAGGATCCGCATAGCTCTGCGCGCTACCTTTTCGGAGATGGGCTGTTCGTGGGGGTCCAGGGCCCCTGGAGCACAATAACGCGAGTTCCGCCCCTTGCGCACGTGCGCCGGTTGGCATTTTCACCGCGCCCTCAGTCCCGCAGCAGCGGGGGATCCTCGATCTGGGCCAGCTGTTCGCGCAGGTCCTGAAGGTAGCCCTCCCAGTAACGCTCCTCGCCGAACCACGGGAACGCGCGCGGGAAGGCCGGATCGGACCAGCGATGCGCGACCCAGGCGCCGTGGTGCAGCATGCGCAGGGAGCGCAGCGGCTCGATCAGGCGCACCTCCCCGTAGTCGAAGTCGGCGAACTGGCGGTAGCCCTCCAGCAGCTGTGCCCACTGGTGCTGCTGCTCATCCGGGGAGCCCGAGAGCATCATCCACAGGTCCTGCACGCGCGGCCCGGTGGCACAGTCGTCCAGGTCGACAAACACCGGACCGTGCTCGTTCCACAGGAGGTTGCCGAGATGGCAGTCCCCGTGCAGGCGGATCTGGCGCACCTGCCCTGCCGCATCGAACGCATCGCCGATGCGCCCCAGGAGCTCCTCGCTGATCTGCGCGTAGCGGTCAGTTAAGCGCTCGGGCAGCAGCTCGCTGCCGAGCACCTGCTCGCGCGCCTCCCAGCCCAGGCGCTGCACGCTGATGCGCGGGCGCTCGAGGAAGGGCCGCGTCGCCCCGATCTGGTGGAAGCGGCCGAGCGCGCGCCCCAGCACCAGGCGCGCCTCGGGCGCATCCAGCTCCGGGGAGCGCCCGCGCATCCAGGGGAAGATCGCGAAGCGAAAGTCCGCAAAGCGGTGCAGGGTCGTGCCCTGGATCGACAGCGGCGCGGCCACCTGCATCTCGGCCGCGGCAAGCTCGGCGGTGAAGGCGTGCTCCTCGAGGATCTGCCCATCCGTCCAGCGCCCGGGGCGGTAGAACTTCAGCACCAGCTGCTGCTCCCCCACCCCCATCTGGTACACGCGGTTTTCGTAGGAGTTCAGGGCAAACAGGCGCCCGTCGGGGCCCAGATCGAACGCGGAAGCCGCATCCAGCACCACTTCCGGTGTCAGACCTGCGAACGGCTGCCGGTCCGGGGCGCTGCTTTTGTCTATCATCCAGCCACTATGAAGAACGGCAGCATTTTAGTCACCGGGGGCGCCGGCTACATCGGCTCCCACGTGGTCCTGCAGCTGCGGGCGCGCGGCGAGCGGGTGGTGGTGCTCGATGACCTCTCGCGCGGCTTCCGCCAGGCGGTCCTCGATACCCCGCTGGTTGTCGGCAAGGTCGGCGACCGGGACACGGTCGGGCGGCTCCTGCAGGAGCACGAGGTCGATACCGTGATGCACTTTGCCGCCTTCACCATCGTGCCCGAGTCGGTGGCTGAGCCTTTGAAGTACTACGGCAACAACACCTGCTCGACGCGCTCGCTGCTGGAGTGCTGCGTGGCCGCCAAGGTGCGCCACTTCGTGTTCTCCTCCACCGCGGCCGTGTACGGCATCCCGGCCGAGGGCGTCGCCGCCGAGTCGACCCCGACCGCACCCATCAACCCCTACGGCACCTCCAAGCTCATGTCCGAGTGGATGCTGGCAAGCGTCGCTGCGGCCACCCCGCTGCGCTATGCGGCGCTGCGGTATTTCAATGTCGCAGGCTCCGACTCCGGCGGCCGCGTGGGACAGGCCACCCCGAACGCGACCCTGCTGATCAAGGTGGCCTGCGAGGTGGCGGTCGGCAAGCGCAGCCACCTGTCGCGTGTTCGGCACCGACTACCCGACCGGCGACGGTACCGGCGTGCGCGACTACATCCACGTCGAGGATCTGGCCACCGCCCATCTGGACGCCCTGACCTACCTGCGCGGCGGGGGGGACTCGACCACCCTCAACGTCGGCTACGGCCACGGCTACAGCGTGCGCCAGGTCATCGACAGCGTGCAGCGCGTGACCGGGAAGAAGCTTGCGGTCAAGGAAGAGCCGCGCCGCCCCGGCGACCCCCCGGCGCTGGTGGCGCGCGCGGAGCGCATCCGAAAGGAACTGGGCTGGAAACCGAAGCTGAACGACCTCGATACCATCGTGCGCACCGCCTATGCCTGGGAGCAGCGCCTTAAGCGCGAGCCGTGGTAAGTCCCCCGGAAAGCGCCAATCTCACGCCTGACCGCACCGACCGGTAGAATGCGGCCCCTATGCAGTGGGGGCGTCCCAAGTCATTGAGTGGACTGATGCTAGTCGGCCTGGCCTTGATGGCCGTGCCGCTGCTGGTGGCCATTCTCACGGCCGTGCTGCAGATCCGCGAGCTCGGCGATCGCGGCCAGAAGATCGTCATCCAGGGGGTCACCGCGGCGCGCGCCAGCCAGGCCCTCTTCGGGCAGATCGCATCGCTCGAGCGCACCGCGCGGCTCTACGGGGTCCTGAACGACCCGAAGCTCCTCGACGTGTACCGCGCCCAGGATGAGCGCCTGAAGAGCACGCGCGAGCAGCTGCACGGCCAGGCCGGTCCCGAGGCACGCCAGACGCTCGAGGAACTCGGTGCGCTGCAGGCGAGCATTGCCACGACCGTCCTGAGCGCCCCGGCGGCGAGCGGGTCGCAGGCGGCGGCGGACCTGTCGGCGCGCTTCACGCAGCTGACTGCGCTGGTGGAGCGCGTGGCGCAGCAGAGCAACGCGCAGATCGACAGGGAGGTCTCCGAACTCGAGGAGCGCACGCTTGCCGCGCGCAAGCGCCTGCTGTGGCAGGCCCTCCTGCTGCTGCCGCTGGCGGTGATCGCCGTGTTCGTGCTCACCATCGGCGTCGGGCGCCCGCTGCGCCAGCTGGATCGTGCGATCAGCGAGCTCGGCGAGGGCAACTTCACCAACCCGATCGTGGTCTCAGGTCCCCATGACCTGGAGCGCCTGGGCGGGCAGCTGGAGTGGCTGCGCAACCGCCTGCTCGAGCTCGCCCACGAGCGCAACCGCTTCCTGCGCCACATGTCGCATGAGCTGAAGACCCCGCTCGCCAACATCCGCGAGGGCACCGAGCTTTTGATGGACGGGGCGGTCGGGGAACTGGACTCCAACCAGCGTGAGGTCGCGGCGATCCTGCGCGAGAACGGCATCAAGCTGCAGCGCATGATCGAGAACCTCTTGTCCTTCAGCGCCTGGCAGACCTCCAGCGTCGGCCTCGAGGCCACCGAGTTTCGCCTGCGACCGCTGGTGAAGCAGGTGCTCGAGAACCAGCAGCTGACGCTGCTCTCCCAGCGCGTGCGCCTGGACGTGCACGTGGAGGATGTCACCCTGGTCGCCGACCGCGGCAAGATCCGCCTGATCCTGGAGAACCTGCTCTCCAATGCCGTGAAGTACTCCCCCAAGGGCGGCACGATCCATTTGATGGCGCGCGCCTCGGCCCTGCAGCTGATCCTGGACGTCGCCGACGCAGGTCCGGGCATCCCGGTGGAGGACCGCGGCCACGTGTTCGATGCCTTCTACACCGGGCGCGCCGCGCGCAGCACGGCGGTCAAGGGCACGGGCATCGGCCTTTCGGTGGTGCTGGAGTTCGTCTCCGCCCACGGGGGCAGCATCCAGATCATCGATGGTCAGTACCCGGGTGCTCACTTCCGCATCACCATGCCGATCCGCGCGAGCGCGGGCGATCTGGCCCCCCCCGCCCAAGGCGCAGGCCCATGCAGCCTAGGGGCATGGGCACGGTGGTCATCATCGCGGCGGCCCTGCTGGCGGCCGTCCTGACCGGCTGTGGCGGCGGCCTGCAGCGCGCACCGGCGCCGGTGCCGCAGGTGAGCCCGGTGAGCGCCAATTCGGCCGTGCTCGCCGACTACCTCGCCATGCTGCAGCGGCTGATCGCAGGTCCGCCGACCGAGCAGGCGGAGATCTTCGCCAGTGCCGAGCACGACTACAACGTCGCTCCCACGCCCAGCCACGAGCTCAAGCTTGCCCTGATCCTGGGCACGCACGGGCATCCGGCCACCAACCTCACGCGCGCGCAGGGCCTCTTGCGCGAGCTGATGGCCAATCCCGAGATGCTGCTGCCGGGGGAGCGGGCCCTCGCAGCGCTGGAGTTGTCGCAAATCGACGATCATTTGACGCTCGAGGCGGAAAACCGCAGGCTCCAGACTGACGCGACCCGTACCGACCACGCGCTGGTGGCGAGCGCGAACAAGCGCCTGCAGACGGAGCTGGACGAGAACGCGCGCCTGCGCAAGGAGCTCGATGATGCGCGCGCCAAGCTCGATGCCATCGCCAACATCGAGCGCTCGCTGAATGAACGCAAACCCGGCAACACGGGCCGCTGACCGTACGCCACGAGGAATGACACCCTTGAACCAGACCGGCAAACGCAAGGCTCGCATCCTGGTCGTCGACGATGACCCGGGACTGCTGCGCCTCCTGACCATCCGCCTGCGCGCGGAAAGCTACGATGTCGAGGCCGTGGAGAGCGCCGCCCAGGCGATCGCCGCGGCCAGCCGCTTCCGCCCCGACCTCGTCATCACCGACCTGCGCATGGACAACATGGACGGCATCGGCCTGCTCAAGGAGCTGCAGAACCGCTGGCCGGGACTGAAGGTCATCATCCTCACCGCCCACGGCACCATCCCCGATGCGGTGCAGGCGACCCAGATGGGCGCCTTCGGCTTTCTCACCAAGCCGGTCGACAAGCAGGAGCTGCTCGACCAGGTGCAGAAGGCGCTGCGCATCTCCGGCTTCGGCACCTCGGATGAGGACTGGCGCTCGGAGATCATCACCCGCTCGGCGGCGATGGAGGAAAAACTCGCCCAGGCGCACATGGTGGCCGGCACCGATGCGCGCGTGCTCATCACCGGGGAAAGCGGCACCGGCAAGGAACTGCTCGCGCGCGCCATCCACAAGGGCAGCCCGCGGCGCAACAAGCCCTTCGTCGCCATCAACTGCAGCGCCATGGCCGAGGACCTGCTGGAATCGGAGCTGTTCGGCCACGAGAAGGGCTCCTTCACCGGGGCGACGCGTGCGCACCGCGGTCTGTTCATGGCCGCCGACGGCGGCACGCTGATGCTGGATGAGATCGGCGACATGCCGATGCGGTTGCAGGTGAAACTGCTGCGCGTGCTGCAGGAGAACGTCATCCGCCCGGTCGGGGCGACGGAGGCGATCCCGACCAACGTGCGCGTGGTCTCCGCCACGCACCGCGACCTGCAGCAGCTGATGGCCGCGGGCACCTTCCGCGAGGACCTGTACTACCGCCTGAACGTGGTGCACATCGAGATGCCCTCGCTCAACCGGCGGCGCGAGGACATCCCGCTCCTGGTCGCGCATTTCCTGGCGCTGATCGCCAAGGAAAGCGGGGTACGCAAGATCTACGCGCCCGAGGCGGTGGAACTGCTCGCCACGGCCGACTGGCCCGGCAACATCCGCCAGCTGCAGAACGTGGTGCGCCAGAACGTGGCGCTCTCGCAGACCCCGATCATCCCGGTGGAACTGGTGCAGCAGTCCCTCGGGGGCACCCCGGGGCGCCTGCCCTCCTTCGACGAAGCGCGCGATGAGTTCACCCGCTCCTACCTGTCCTCGATCCTGCAGATCACGGGCGGGAATGTCAGCCAGGCGGCGCGCCTGGCGCGGCGCAACCGCACCGACTTCTACAAGTTGCTGGCCCGACACCAGCTGACTCCTGAGGAATTCAAGCAGCGTTAGGGTCCTTGGCCACCGCCGCACCCTTCGGGTGCGGCCGGCCGATCAGAGCAGGGGCGGCGCGTGCAGGAATCCAGGAGGAGGCTGGTGGGGCAATTAGGGATATTGTTGCGGGCTCTGCGGCTGTTCGCGCTGACCTGTGGTGCACTCATCGGCCTTGCTGCCTGCGGCGGGTCCGGATCTGACGCGCCTGCGTCGGCCATCACAGTCAGCGTCTCACCCGCCACGGCGAGCCTCACTACCGGGGCCACGCAGGCATTCACCGCAACGGTGGCCAACAGCGGCAACGCCAGCGTCACCTGGCAGGTCAACGGTGTCTCCGGCGGCAATTCCACCGTGGGGACGATCACCAGTGCGGGGCTGTATACCGCCCCCGCAGCCGTGCCCTCACCCGCTCAGGCCACGATAACGGCCGTCGCAGCGGCTGATCCGACCAAGTCGGGAGCCGCAACGGTAACGATCGCAGCACCTGTTGCTGTCTTGATCGAACCGGCCACTGCCACGGTGAGTGTCTCGGGCGCCTTTGCGTTTGCCGCGACGGTAACCGGAGCCGCCGACCCAAGTGTCACCTGGGCGGTCAACGGTGTGGCCGGCGGAAATGCCACGCTTGGGACCATTTCGGGGGCCGGGGTGTACACCGCACCGGCGACGGTGCCGACTCCGCCGCAGGTGACGGTGACGGCGACCGCCGTCGCAGACGCGGCCAAGTCCGCCGCTGCCACCGTCACCGTGGCGGCTGCAGGTATCGCAGTCGCCATCACTCCGCGGCGCGCCGCGGTCACCACGCAGGTGCCGCAGCAGTTTTCGGCCACCATCACCGGACTTGCCGTCACGACCGTGAACTGGAGTGTCGATGGCGTGACCGGCGGAAATGCCACGGTGGGCACCATCTCGGCGACCGGGCTGTATTCACCTCCGGGAGCCCCCGGAGGACACCTCATCTTGGCCACGAGTGTCGCAGACCCGAGTCGCAGCGCCTCGGCTGCCGTTGCGGTCACGGACCTTGCCGGTGTCACCACGCAGCGCTATGGCAACGAGCGCACCGGTCAGAACCTGAGTGAGTACGCGCTCAACCCGGCGGTGCTGGCCACGCACGGCGCCTTCGGCAAGCTCTTCTCGTGCGCGGTCGATGGTCCGGTCTATGCGCAGCCCCTGTGGGTCGCGAACCTCGCCATCGGCGGCGGCCTCCACAACGTAGTTTTCGTCGTCACCCAGCACGCCAATGTCTACGCTTTCGATGCCGATGCCTCGCCCTGCCGCAAGTACTGGAAGGTGAGCCTGCTGCCATCGGGCGAAACCCCCGTGCCCGTTGGCGACACCGGCGAGTTCGGTGACGTACTCGGGGAGTTTGGCATCACCGGCACGCCGGTCATCGACCTCACCCGTGGCACGCTGTATGCGGTGGCGACCAGCAAGGCCGCCGGGCCCACCTACTGGTATCGCCTGCATGCCCTCAACGTCTCGACCGGCAGCGCAAGACCCGGCTCACCGGCGGTCACCGCTGCCACGGTATCCGGGGTGGTGTTCGACCCGCGCTACCACATGCAGCGCCCCGGCCTGCTGCTCGCCAACAACACCGTCTACATCGCTTTCGGCTCGCACGGCGACGTCGCGCCCTACTCCGGCTGGCTGCTGGGCTACGACGCGACCACGCTTACCCAGAGCGCGGCCTTCAACTTCGCGCCCCACGGCTCAAGATCTGCAGTGTGGATGGTCGGCGCGGGTCCCGCGGCGGACGCCGCGGGCAACGTCTATCTTGCCACCGCGAACGGGACCTTCGACGCCAGCAGCGCCACCGCGCCGAACGATGACTACGGTGATTCCATGGTCAAACTCGCGCCCTCCGGCGGGCTTACCGTGAGTGACTATTTCACGCCCAGCAACCAGGCATATCTGGAGAGCGCTGACCTGGACTTCGGCACCAGCGGCGTCGTGCTGCTTCCGGACGCGGTGGGATCCTCAGCGCACCCGCATCTTGCGGTCGGCGGCGACAAGGAAGCCAAGGTCTTCCTCGTCGACCGCGACAACATGGGTCGCTACACCGCCGGCGGCCCCGACAAGATCGTGCAGACCCTGCAGGTGAACGGCAGCGGCAATTGCATCACCTGTGGGCTGTTCACGACGCCCTCGGTGTGGGGCAACCACCTGTACGTCGGGGCCATCAACGACACCGTGAAGTCCTACTCGATAACGAACGCCGCCATCTCCGTGCAACCGACGTCCCAATCGGCCGAGACCTACGGCTACCCTGGAACCAATCCGGTCATCTCGGCGGCCGGGACCGGCGGGGCGGTGGTCTGGAGCGTGGATACCAACGCCAATGGTACGACCACCACTGGCAGCAGCCCGGCAGGGCCTGCCATCCTGCGCGCGTACGATGCGACCAACCTGGCAACACGCCTGTGGAGCAGCAATGCGAGCGCCGCCGACGCTGCAGGTCTTGCGGTGAAGTTCGTCGTCCCCACGGTTGCCAACGGCAGGGTATATCTGGGGTCCCAGGCGGAACTGACGGTCTACGGCTTGCAACCCTGATCGACGGGTCCACAGGAAGGCGTCGGTCTGCGCTTGGCTCGCCATGAGAATCCGGCCAGCACGCACAGCTCATCTTTGAGCGCCGCAATCCGCTCACCATGTAGACCTCGTTCCGGACAACCCAATGTGCGGTCTTTTGTGTAAGGTCGGCGCGCTGCGCGTAGGCGCGCTCCACACGCTCGCTGATCGCCTCGGGAGTGTTGTCCGTAAGGATGGCGGCCGCGCCGAAGTACGCGTCCCACTCAGTAGAAAAGCTCGCGGCAACAAACTTCTCTCCTTGCGGCACCTGATCCGCGGGGAAACCGAACCCGGCATCGTTGAGTTCCTGACGCAGCGAGAGTGGCCACGTTTGATAGGCGTCCTCTCCGATCGAAGTCTTGTAGACCAACAGAATGGGCACGCCGCGATGGATGGGATAGAACCGCTTACAGGCGTCACAGATCACAGGCCACTCTCAACCCAGCGCGCTGCCGCCGCCCGACCGTCATCCGCAATCACCCGGCCGGCCAAGCCTCCCCGGCAACGCGGACAGGCTAAAAGAGCGGCGGCGTCATCCACATACGAGTTCCCCCCTCTCATCCCCACTCGGCAGCCGCTGTGAGGGCCTTGCCGACAAGCTCGGCGCGCTTTGCTAGGGCAGTGTCGATAATCGTCTGCAGTTCGTCCGCCGACATGTCTGGGTCACCAACCCGCAGTCGTGCGATGCGCGCGTCCAATGCCGCGACCTCAGCGGGACGCCCGGCTGCCGTGACTGCTGTTCACCGATTCGCTGCGCGTAGTACTTCTCCATCTCTCGGGCCATCAGGGCGACCGTCTTTGGGTCCAGCAGGTCATCGAGGATTGGCCGCAGGAGTAAGTCCTCCGCCAAGTCCCGCCGCACCCGCAGCTTGTTCGTGCAGGCCCCAGACTGGGCAGAGGAACACTTGTAGCTAGTCGTGCTGTCCAAGGTGAAGCTGTGACCGCAGACGCTCACATCGGAGCAGACCGGAAAGGATGAACCGGGCCTTACCGCCCCGCCGCAGGCTCTCGTCAGCGCCTCCGAGCTAGATGCGTACTTTCCAAACCTCGCCTCGCCCGCGATCACCGGAGAGGACGCCCAGGACGACCCAGAAGAACGGGTTTGTCAGGCTGAAGCGCGTCATGGTTTTTCTCTCAAAGGGTCAAGTCAATAGACCTCACGCTTTCGCGCCAGGCGCTTCGCATCGATGACTTCCCACTGCCCGCACCAACCGTAGCTGTGCATGCCAGTATCTCCGGGACGAACGGGCGGGACGGCGCGGCGGCGCTCCTCGCGATAGCGCTCCGGGGTGAGCTCCAGGATCTCACTGAAGATGAGCTGTCGTCCGTACCCATCGGAGCAGTCCTGGCTGACACGCAGCAGTCGGTCCTTCGTTTCGATGATCGGGCCGGCACTTCGCGCGGTGCGTACATCGGTGCTGATCGGGCTTTGCGGATGCTGCGCCCAGGGACCCAAGAGCGAGGGCGCCGAAAACAGCAGCGTGACCGCGGCGTGATGCTCCCCGATGTCCGGCGTGGTGATGAGCCACCAGCGGCCGCCGTGCTGAAATACGGTGGTGTCAAGGCCTGCAATCTCGAGCATCACCTGCACCCGCTCCCATCGATCCGGGAACTGCCTTGCGCGGTAGAGCTCGATCACACCGATGCCGGCGGACTCGGGAATCATCCACCAAGCACCCGCGTGCTCGAAGACGCACGGATAGGAGAGATGATGCTCGCACTCGAGCACCGTGCGGGGCTCGAGCATTTGTCCATCCTCTCCCACGCGCGCGACGCCGATCAGGCCCTTGTCGCGTGCGAAGTCGAAATCCTCGAAGAACACGTACATCGTGCCGTTCTCTTGCGCCAGGCACGGATCAGCCCAAAAGTGCCCGCGGGGCGCACGATTGTAGGTGAAGGGCGCCTCAAGCCCGCCCGATTCGAAAAGAGGGGTGGGCGTGCGGCGAAGCCCGATGTCCCAGGTCTGCTCGAGCCCTCGATGGCGGAGCTTGCGAATGACGTGCGGCAGCACGCGGCGTGCGCCCCACGAGAGGACATCCAGGTTGGTCGGGCGACGGTAGAGCACACGGCGGCCACGGTAGGACAGAGCCGGCAGTGCGCGGCGCTGGAGGGCCGCCCAGCCATCTCGCTTCAACTCGCGCAGCTTCTGGATCACGAAGTGCCGTCCGCCCCAGTAGGGACCGTAACGATTGCGCGCTACTGAAATCACCGAATGGGTCATGAAGTTCGCCCGCGCCAGCGTGAGCCCCGCATCGAGCTCCTCACTCAGGCGCTGCAGGATGACGCCGGTCACGGGATTGCCCTCGGCCATCTCCCAAAACCCGGGCGGAAGCCCGCGGTAGAACTCGTTGTCGCCGTGGTGGAAAGACCACACCCCGTAGCGCGCCGCCTCCAGAATCTCCCCGCGCAGCACGTTGAAGCCGAAGCGCAGAATCACATCCAGTCTTGCGTCGCGCACGCGCTCGAGGGCCTCGCTGGGGAATCGATGCACGAAACGCGAGCGCAGGGGCTTCACCGGGAGCACGGGGACACCCTGAAGCAGGGGTCGAACGTCGAGGCTCTCCAGGGGGTCGTGTGCAACCGGCAGACGCGGCTGGATCAGCGCCTCGTACGCTGAATAAAGTGCATGGCGGCGGCGCGCAGGGTCGGTGAGCGTGCGCACGTAGCGTGAGACCCCGCCCGAAGGGGCCGGGGGCGCTTCCTCTTCGTTCAGGATGATGAGGCTCACCTCGGCGAAGTTCGAGCCGTTGACATCCTCAAGGACCCCCGCAAAGCTCGCCGGCAGCTCCCATCCATCGAGCATTACGCCGATGCGAAGCTTGTCAGTGGCCCCGGGCAGGGTGCGAAAGAGTCGGGAGATTTGATCGCTCATCTAAAGCCTCGGGCTTCGTCAGGTTACTTGAGGACTTATTTCCCACTTGTTTCCCAATCGCTGCCGGGGACGATCCATCCTTGGGTGCGCCGCTGCAGCTCCCGGGCCAGACTCGCCGCAAAGGCGCCGGTGACGTGGCTGGCATCGCGGTACACGATCGTGCCGTCGATGACCGCCGGACACAGCCCCCCGCGGCACATGCGGTCGGTGAAGTCCACGAAATGCACGCCCGGAAACCCCTGCGCGGCGTCCTGTTCCGCCTGGAAGGTGCGCGGCTCGAGCGCCGTACTTTCCGTAAGGTCGCACGAGCGACCGCGCATCCATTCGTGGCTGAGGGCGCGTGCAAGGCATGTCGGTACATCGAATGGCGGCAACGGGGTGTCCCTGAACTGGATTACCGTCAGGCCTGCCTCGGCAAGCACTTGCAGCGAGCGGCGCCATCCGGCGCGCAGACGCTCGAGGTCCGCCTCCGGGTGCGCCTGACCGAGCCCATACGCGGATGTGTAGCTGGCGATGAACACCGCATCCGGGTGCAGCGCCACGATCTCGCGCAGGGCCTGGTTGCGCCACTCGCGGCAGCCGCTGCCGCCCAGCAGCGGCGCCGCGTCGTGCGCGGCACAGCCTGACTTCAGGAAGGTCACCAGGCGCCACTGGTTGGTGAGGGCCAGCGCCTGCACGGCATTGAACCACTGGATGGCATGCGAGTCCCCGAACAGTGCCACCGTCACCTTCGAGGACGGGTTGCCGAACTCGCAGCGGGTTACCTGGCTGTCCGCCCCGTACGGGGTTACGCAGCGGGCCCGATCGATGCTGGCGATGTCATCGACGGCGGCATTGACGGCCGCGAACTGCGGCGCTGCGGCCCGGGCGTTGCCAGAGTGGATGCCAGCAAAAGTGATGCCCACCGTGAGCAGCGTGATGAGGACCGCAAGGCCCAGCGACAGCACAGGGCGAGGTCGCAGGAAGCGACTGGCACGCACCGGGTGCTCGAGCGCGCGGAAGCTGAGATCCGCCGCCCCGAGGGCCGCAGTGGCTGCAACCACCTTGCCTGACACTCCGATGCCGGGTACCAGTGCCGCGGCGAAGAACACGAACGGCCAGTGCCACAGGTACCAGGAATACGATCGCGACCCCAGGTACTGCAGGGGTGCGCGGTTGAGCAGCCTTGCCACGCCCCGCCCGGGCAGTTGCGCGCCGGCAGCCAGCGCTGCGAGCGTCCCGGCGACCGGCAGCGCGGCGCGCCAGCCGGGAAAGCCGGCCCCCGCGGGAATCAGCCAGCCGCACGCCAGCACGCACAACAATCCTGCCCAGCCGACGAGGGCCCACGCCGCAGTGTGCACCCGGCGGGCCGGCGGCGGCGCCAGTGCCAGCAGCCCGCCCACGCCAAACTCCCAGGCGCGCGCCGGCAACTCATAGAAGGCGAACGTCGGCTGTCGCGTGGTCATCAGCACGCACAGCGCAAACGAGGCGAGCGTGACCGTGCCCAGGATCGCAAACAGCCGGCCACGCGTGCCTCCCCGGCCGAGCCCGAGCAGCACCAGGCTCGGCCAGAAGAGGTAGAACTGCTCCTCGACCCCGAGCGACCAGGTGTGCAGCAGCGGGTTAAGCTCGACTCCCGGGGCGAAATAATCCGCCGCGTCGAAGTCGAAGAAGATGTTGCTCGCGTACAGGGCTGCCGCGCGCGCGGCGCGCGCGGCGAACACCAGTTCCTGCGGGGCGAGGATGAGCGCCGCGGCGCACAGTGTCACGACCAATGTCAGCGCCGAGGCGGGCAGCAGGCGGCGGACACGCCGCGCATAAAAGCGCGGCAGGTCGATGCGGCCACTCCTGCCGACCTCGACCGCCAGCAGCGCAGTGATGAGGTAGCCCGAGAGCACGAAGAACACGTCCACACCGACGAAGCCGCCAGCAACGCTGGAAATTCCGCAGTGGCAGGCCACTACCAGGAACACCGCAACGGCGCGCAGTCCCTCGATGTCCGGCCGGAACGGGACCGTCCGCTCAGCCTCGCTCACGGGCCAGCGCCACCTTCTTCGAGCGGCGGTTCCACGTCCGGGCTCGGGCCGACACTGCCGGCAGCGGCAGCGGCACCGCCGCGGCTGAATTCGGCGGCGTCGATACTGTGCTTGCTGAGCAGGTCATAGAGTGTCGGTCGTGTCACGCCCAAAAGCTCAGCGGAGCGCGAAAGATTTCCCTTGGCCACCGCGAGCGACTGGCGCACCGCCTGCGCCTCGGCGCGCTGGCGTGCGACTCTCAGGTTCAGGTACTGCGGCTCCTCGCCCGGGTCTTCCAGACCGAGGTCGCTCGCCGTGACCACCACACCCTCTGCCATGATGACCGCACCCTTGATGCGATTCTCGAGCTCGCGCACGTTGCCTGGCCAACGGTAGGCCTGGATGGCACGGATCGCATCCGGGGCGAGCCCGCGCGTGGGCTTGCCGAAGCGTTCGGCGATCTGCTGCAGCAGGAACTGCGCGACCAGCAGGCTGTCGCCCTGGCGATCGCGCAGCGGCGGGATGCGGATCGTCACCTCGCTGATGCGGTAGTAGAGGTCATCGCGGAACCCGCCCGTGCCCAGCAGCGACTCGAGCGGGCGGTTGGTGGCGCACACGATGCGCAGGTCCAGCACCAGCGGCACGCGCCCGCCCACGCGCTCCACCGTGCGCTCCTGCACCACGCGCAGCAGCTTCGCCTGCAGCGACGGGGGCATCTCACCGATCTCGTCGAGGAACACGGTGCCGCCATCGGCGCTCTCGAGCTTGCCGGCAGTCCGCTTGGCGGCCCCGGTGAAGGCGCCTTTTTCGTAGCCGAACAGCTCGCTCTCCAGCAACGTGTCCGGAATGGCCGCGCAGTTGATGGCGACGAAGGGCTTGTGGGCGCGCCCGGAGAGCCGGTGCAGCGCCCGCGCCAGCAGTTCCTTGCCGGTGCCGCTGTCGCCCAGCAGCAGCACGGTAGCATTGGTCGGGGCGACCTTCTCGATGGCGCGGCACAGGCTGCGCATCGAGTCACTCACCCCGATGATGCCCTCGAGGGCCATGGCCCCGGTGCGCTCACGCAGGCGCCAGTTCTCCTCCTCGAGCTCGCGGATACGCAGGGCGCGGCGCACGACAATCGAGAGCACCCCGGCATCGATGGGCTTGTGGTAGAAGTCGGTCGCCCCGAGCCCGACGGCCGCGACCGCCAGCTCGCGCGCGTCGTGCTCGGTCATGGCGATGATCTTGGTGTCCGGGGAGATGTTCAGGATCTGCCGCAGGAGCGTGAGGCTGTGCTCGGCAAGTGCCGGGGCGCCCCCGGCCCCCAGGTCAAAGAGCACCACGTCCGGCTCGGTGCGGCGCACCAGCGCCAGGGTCTGCTCGGAGGCCTCGGCCACCGTCACGTCCAGGTCGGAGAACACGCTCTCAAGCTCCCGGCGCAGCGCCCGGTCATTCTCCAGGATGAGCAGCTTGCGCCGCTGGGTAACGGCGGCCATCACCGCGCTCCCTTGCCGAGCAGGACGACCTCGGCGGTCTGCACCAGGATGGCGATGTCGAACAGCAGGGTGTTGTTCTTGATGTAGTAAAGGTCGTACTGCAGCTTCTCCAGCGCGTCCTGCTCGGAGGATCCGTACGGGTAGCACAGCTGCGCCCAGCCGGTGATGCCGGGCTTCACGCTGTGGCGCTGCACGTAGTACGGGATCTTCTCGGCCAGCTCCCGGACGAACTCCGGGCGCTCCGGGCGCGGCCCGATGAAGCTCATGTGCCCACGCATGACGTTGAAGATCTGCGGCAGCTCGTCGATGCGCAGCTTGCGGATGAGGCCGCCTACCCTGGTGACGCGCGGGTCGGACTGCACTGCCCACTGCGCGCCGTTGGATTCGGCATCGGCGCGCATGCTGCGGAACTTGACCACCTTGAACTCCCGCCCGCCCAGCCCGACGCGCCGCTGGCTGTAGAACACCGGGGCGGCCGGGCCATCCTCGATCATGATGGCAAGGACGGTCAGCGCCATCACCGGCAGCGAGATCGCCAGCACCAGGAGGCTCGCCCCCAGATCCAGCATGCGCGAGGAGAAAAGACGCAGCGGGTCGCGGCGAAAGCCCTGCCCGAAGATCATCCAGCTCGGGTTGAGCACGTCCACGCGCACGCGACCGGTTTCGCGCTCGAGGAAGCTCAACAGTTCCGTGACATCGACCCCGGCGAGGCGGCACTCGAGCAGCTCCCGGATCGGGAAGCCGCGGCGCCGGTCATCCATCGCCACGACGACCTCGGTGACGTTGAGCCGCTCGCACAGCGCGCGCAGGTCTACGCCCTCATCGAGGACCCGCTCATCGGGCACGCTGCGCGCTTCCCCGTCGGCAGGTACGAAACCCACCAGCTGGAAGCCGCGCCGATCGGAGGAGCGCCGCAGGCGTGCCACGGCGGCCGCCGCGGTGCCGGCGCCGTAGACCAGCACGCGGCGCTTGAAGATATCCTGGTCGACCGCGCGTGCGAACACGATGCGCGAGAGCACCAGGCCGCACCCGGTCAGGGTGACGGTCAGGGCCTCGACGCCGCGCCACAGCTTCAATTCCGGCACCAGGTAGAAGACCGCCGCCAGCACTGCCGAGGCGACGAGCAATGCTGCCGCCACGCGCACCATGACCCCGGAGAGCTGCGCCCGCTGCCGCGCGCTGTAGAGCCCGAAGGCCATCAGGCACACGAGCACGATCGCGCTGTAGGTCATCGCGCGCGGCCACAACGGACCGATCTCCCGTTGCAGCAGCAGCAGGTGCGAGACCGGGGTCTCGAAGCGGATGCAGACGGCCGCGTAGAGGGCCAGCGCCGCGATGAGGGCCTCAGCGAGCGCAAGCACTCCAAGTGATGCCGGCATGTTCTGGCCAAGGACGCGGATGCGCATGAAGACCTGTTTCTTTACGGAAGCGCCACTACAATGGCACGCGAGACTTTACACCACAGTGTAAAGCGGCCACCGGATCTCACTGTGAAATAGGTCACAGTTGACGGGGCGTCAGGTCGGGGTGTGGGCGCCTTACGGCCCCGCTGTTACCCAGGTCGAGGCGTGCGCTAAGTTCCCGCCGCACCGGTGCGGGATTGCCGGCAGTTCGCCTAAGGGTGCCGCCGGAAGGCGGCCAGCTGCATGATCCAGGGCGCCGGTGGGCTCAAGGGTGCGCTCGCGCTGTAGCTGCCGGTAGCGGTCACGATCCGGTCCTCGGCGATGTCCGAGTCCGGGTAGGTGATGACGCGGCTGGTGAACCCGCTTCCCGGGCCAATCGTGGTCTGCAGCACCAGGTTCGCCCCGATGATCAGGTCATTGGCATAGGTGGTGGTGACCGCCGGGCTGGCGCTCAAGGAGCTGTTGCCGGTCCCTGCCGCGGTGACATCCAGCGGGTTGGTGGGGTCGATGCCGCTGTACTCGAGCACGCGGATATCGGGGTAGATGGCCGCGCTCGTGAAGGTGACCGTCACGGTGTTCGCCGCCGCGGCGACGATATTGGCCGCGTAGTAGATCGCCTGCGAGGCAGTGCCGGAGATGACGCTCGGCCCGACGGCCAGGCGATACGTGTTGCCGCTGGAATCGGTGACCGTGCCGACGGTTGCGTTCGAGTCGTTCCAGCCGACGACGATGACGTTCAGGTCACCGGCGACCTGGGCGGCAGCGTAGCGTACGGTGACCTTGGACTGCGGAGTCTGCGGATCGGCGTAGTTCTGCTGGACGAAGGTGATCGGCGGCGGCCCCTGGGTCGCAGCCAGCGTCACCGCCGTGGCGATGTTCGAGTACGGGCCGCGATTGCCGGCGGCATCGCCGGCGCGGACGCGGTACGAGTACGAGCTCGACGCGCTCAGCCCCGCATCGTTGTAGCCGGTGGTCGCGGAAGTTGCGACCTGCGCGTAGCTGCTGCAGCCTGCACCCAGGCAGCGCTCGATCAGGTACTGGCTGATCGTGCCACCGCTTTCGGTGGCGGCCGCCCAGGTGAGGTTGATCTGGCTCGAGCTCGCAGCCACCGCACCAAGGCCCGACGGCGCGGTGAAGGTCGGTGCCGGCGTGGTCGCGGTGGCCGTGTTCGAATAGGGCCCGGTATTGCCCGCCGCATCCTGGGCCCGCACGCGATAGGTGTAGTTGGTGGCTCCGGTGAGCCCGGTGTTGCTGAAGCTGAGTGTGCTCGAGGTGCCGATCTGAATGAACGTGCTGCAGCCTGACCCCTGGCAGCGCTCGATCAGGTACTGGGTGATCGTGCCGCCGCTCTCGGTGGCCGCGCCCCAGCTGAGGTTGATCTGGGTCGCCCCGGCGCTCTGGGCGGCAAGGCCCGTCGGGGCCGTGAAGGTGGCCGCCGCTGTCGACACGGCAGCGACGTTCGAGTACGGCCCGGTGTTGCCGAGCGCATCCTTCGCACGCACGCGGTAGCTGTAGCTGGTCCCCGCCGTCAGTCCCGCGTCGGCGAAGCTGACCGAGCTTGAGGATCCCACCTGCACGAAGCTGCTGCAGCCTGCGCCCTGGCAGCGCTCGATGAGGTACTGGGCGATGGTGCCGCCGCTTTCGGTGGCGGCCGTCCAGGCGAGGTTCACCTGCGTGGGACCGCCGCTGACGGCAGCCAGGCTGGAAGGGGCCGTGGGGGTCGCCGTCGCCGTGGTCGCCGAGGCAATGTTCGAATACGGGCCGGTGGTGCCGGCGGCATCCTTGGCGCGCACGCGGTAGCTGTAGTTGGTCGTGGCGGCAAGGCCGGTGTCACTGAAGCTCAGCGAGCTGGCCGTGCCCACCTGCGTGAAGCTGCTGCAGCCTGATCCCTGGCAGCGCTCGATGAGGTACTGGCTGACCGTGCCGCCCGGCTCGGCGGCCGCTCCCCAGCTGAGGTTGATCTGCGTGCTGCTGGGCACGGCGGCGGCGAGGTTGGTGGGCGCCCCGGGGACTGCCGTGGCCGTGGTGGCGCTGGCAGATCCGGAGTAGGGACCGGTGGTGCCGGCGGCATCCTTGGCGCGCACGCGGTAGCTGTAGCTCGTGGCGCCGAGGAGGCCGGCGTCAGCGTAGCTGGTCGAGGCGGACGTGCCGACCTGGGCGAAGTTGCTGCAGCCCGCGCCCTGGCAGCGCTCGATGAGATACAGCGCGATCGTGCCGCCACTTTCGGTGGCTGCGGCCCAGCTGAGGTTGATGCCGGTGGGCCCATTCGCCACGGCCGCGAGCGCGCCGGGCGCGCTCGGCACCGGCGGCGGGGTGACCGTGCCGCCGGCCGGCTTGAACGCTGCGATCTGCATGATCCACGCCCCGGCCGGGGCGATGGTCGCACCGGCCGAGTAGCTCCCCGCCGCGCCGGCGATCCGGTCCTCGAGGATGTCGCCGTCGGGCACGGTGAGCAGTCGCGAGGTAAAGCCGCTGCCCACGTAGGTGAACTGCACGGTCAGGTCCGCCCCGACCAGCAGCTCCCCGCTGGTGCTGGTGTTGATGGCAGGACTGGTGGCCGTGGTGCTGCTGCCGCTCGCACCGGCCCCACCCTCCAGCGGGTTGACCGGCGCGATGCCGCTGTACTCGGCGATGCGCACATCGGCATAGATCGCCGCGCCGCTGAAGGCCACCGTCACGAGGTTGGCGTTGGCGGCGGATCCTGCGATGCCGGCCGCGTAGTAGATCGCCTGGCTCGCCACCCCATTCATGACCGTGGGGCCTGCGGCCCGCACGTAGCTGTTGCCGGCCGCATCGGTCACGCTCGTCACCGTGGCCGTGGAGTCGTTCCAGCCCACGACCACCACGTTGAGGTCGCCCTGCTGCTGCGCGCTCGCGTATCTCACGGCGACCGAGGCCTGCGGGGTCTGCGGCGTGGCGTAGTTGCCCTGCACGTAACTGACCTGAGCCACGGGAGCGATGCTGAACGTGCCGACGCTCACGCTGCTGGTCAGCCAGCCCGGCTGCACTGCCATCGCGCTGATGGTGGTGGTGGCATTGACAGTGAGGGGTCCGCTGTAGAGCGTGGAGGCCAGCGTCGGGGCGCTGCCATCGAGGGTGTAGTAGATCTGCGCCCCGGAGGCGGCAGTCAGAGTCACCGTCTGTGCGCCGAGGTAGCTTCCGGGAGCCGGCGTGAAGGCCGGCGGTGCCAGGCGCTGGGGGGCGCCGGCCAGCAGTCCGTAAACCTCCAGCTCCGACTGGGTGGGGACGAACACCTTGCCATTGGCCACCGTCGGCACGGGGAACTTCACGGGCGCCGCGGCGGTGTCCCGGTTGTTCGCCGCCTGGGCGCTGTTGTAGAGCTCGGTTGCAAGGTTCGTGGCATCGAAGGCATGCAGCACGGAGGTGTTGGTCGGGGAGTTGCGCTCGATGGCCCACAGCACCGCGCTGGTGGCGACGGGGCTCGCCGCCGAGATCACCGGCTGGCTGCCCGGATAACCGAACGTCGGGGCGGTCTGGGAGGAGGGCGTCGTGCTTAAAAGGCCGTTGGCCATCGGGAAGACCTTGCAGCCCTCCTTCACCCCGCAGAAGTACACCTGGTTGCGCCAATAGGCCGGTGAGGTGTAGCTGTTGGAGACGTAGCTGAGCGTCGGTGAGGTCACATTCACCGTCGCGGTGCCCAGGGCGTTCGGGATCCACTGCACGATGTTCGCGTTCGGCGTCGTGTAGGAGTTGTTGTACCCGCCCATCTGGTCACGGTCGAGCAGGTAGATCTCGCCGTCCTTGCCCGAGGTCACCAGCAGGTGCGGATGGGCGGACGAGCCTGCCGCATCCGGCAGCAGCGTAAGGCCTGCGGCGGCCACGTCCAGGTCTGCGGCCGACAGCGCCGCCTGGTTGAAGGGGGTGAAGTAGTCAGCCACAGCGAGCCCGCCGCTGGTCGAGAGCTTCAGGACCGAGTCACCCCAGCTGTTGGTGTTGTTGAAGTAGCCGTTGCCGGTGGAGATGTAGATATTGCCGCTCGCATCAACCGGTGGCGCCTCCCCGCTCGACCAGATGCCCGAGCCCCACTGGCCACCCGGGGAGGTGCACAGCAGACTCACCTGCGCCAGCGTCGCGGCGTCGTAGCCGACCAGCCAGCCGACCCAGGGAAAGTTGTCCGCGTTCGAGCCCAGGCCGACGTAGACGACGCCATTGCTCAAGACCAGTCCCGTGCGCTGCTGGCTGGTCGCGGCGTCGATCAGCAGCGGCGTTGCGCCGCTGCCCACCGAGGCACTGATCACTACCGGGGGCACCTTGTCCGTGCCGGTAGTGATGTCGATCGCGTGCAGCCAGTAGTACGCCGGGGAGCCGCTCTGCACCGTCTCCGCCACCACGTAGAGGGTGCCGCTGGCCGCGTCGATCACGGGCGTGGAAGTGATCGAGACCTCCGGGCTGATGTCCTCGCTGGCGCCCGTGGTGCGCGTGGTCAGGCCCGTGGCGGGATTGATAAAACTGCGCCGCCACAGCGGGGTCGCGGTGTCTGCATCAATCGCGTAAATGCTCGAATGCTGGGTAGCCAGGAACACCGCGTTGAAGCTGCCCTTGCCGGGCAGTGTCAGGTTGGCCTTCACCAGGGGCTGGGCGAAGAGCATGCCGTCGACGGGGTAGGAGTAGAGCTTGCCGAAGGTGCCGACGTTCACCGTTTGGGCGGTGAGTGCAGGCTCGTTCAGGTTCTGTCCGGTGCGCGCCGCATCGTAACGCGAGGTGAGGACATCGATCTGCGCGTGAGTGACGGGGGCTGCCACCAGCAGCACCCAAGCCCACAGACCCGCTCGAGTCACGCTCCCTCTGGACATAAAACGGGGCTTCCGGCCCCTCCCCTCAACAACCCTCGACCTCACGATACAGCAACATCCATGCCTTGACGGAAAATATAGAGAAATCAAACGCCCCCAGCGATTATTTGAGACCACGCTACATTGATGTGTAAAGAAAGCCGACGCATCGCCCCAGCGCAGTCGCTTCGGAACAGCGCACCTTAGTGCAGGTGGATCTCGCGACCCTTACGCAGGATGGTCAGCTCGGTCGGCAGACCCTCGGCGCGGTAGATGCGCACGAAATCATCGACCGAGGAGACCGGCTCGCCGTTGACCGTGACGAGGATATCTCCCGGCTGCAGGCGCAGTTGCTCGGTCAGGCTCCCCGGGGGCGCCGCGCTCACCAGCAGTCCGCTGCCGCCGTGCTCGCTCAAGCCGCGCGCGATCTTGCCATTCTGATGTTCGTCAGCCGCTGCCAGGACCGCCGGAGCCGGCACCACTGGCGCCTGCGCAACCGTGGCCTCGGCACCACCGCTTGATGGCGGCGAGGCAACGGAGGGCGTGCGCGGCCTGGGCGCGGACTCGGAGGTGACCGCCACCGGCGCTGTCTCCGGCACGCCCGGACGCAGCGCGTAGCGGATCGCCCACATCGCCGCGACGGCCAGCCCCGTCACCAGCAGCGCCTTCGCAGCCGTGCGCGGTGCGCTCATCGGCCGGCTGCAGCCCTGGCCTGGCTCTCTGGGCGGGACACGCGTCAGGCCAGTTGCAGCTTGCGCACGTGGAATCCCTCGGCCCACCCGGTCGCGGCGCCGGCCTCCACGCCACGAAGTCGCATCAGCGCCTCGAAGGTCGATGCCGTGAACCAGGGCTTGGCGCGCTGGCTGGGATAGCTTGCCAGCAGGGCGCGTCCCTTGGCGTTGACCTGCGCGCGCGTGAGCGGCACGAACACGGCAGGATCGGTGAGGCCGCCGTCGTACTTCGGGATCTCGTACTCGAGTACCAGGTGCCGGCGGAACACGTTCCAGGTGAGCTCGCTCAGAACGCGGTGGTCCTGGTGCCTGTCGTCGCGTTCGTGGGTGAAGATGATGTCAGGTTCCGGGAACTTCCGCAGCGCCACGAGCGCCTGCTTGATCGGCCCGTACTGCGCCGGGAAGTAGCTGTCCTCGAACGCGTGCAGGACCACCCGTGAGGCATGGGCGCGCCGCAGGAAGCGGCGCGCGCTGGCGTGCACTTCCCGCGCCCGCACGGCATCGGCGCTGAAGACCGCCCACGTCACATCCCAGGCATCCCCGCGCGCGAGCAGCTTGAGGAGCGTGCCGCCGCAGCCGATCTCGATGTCATCCGCATGCGCGCCGATGCACAGGATCCGCGTCGGGCGCCTGCGGGCAGCGGGCAGTGTCAGTTCAATCATGTTGGCCTGGGCGCTTAGGGCATCGGCCCACAGTTTGGCAAGCGGCGTGTCTTTTGACCATCAGTACTTGACCCTGTGTACTCGGAACGGGGATCTTTACCGGCATGAAACGCAGGAAGGTCGCTGTGGTAACCGGTGCCACCTCCGGGATCGGACTGGCCACTGTCCGCGCGCTCGGGCGTGCGGGCATGCGGGTGTTTCTGGTGGGGCGCAACGCCGGCAAGTTGGCCCGCATCGCCCGCAGCCTGCCGCGCGGACAGCTCGCGGGCAGTGCGATCGCGGATCTCGGATCGCTCGATGACCTGCGTGCGCTGATCATCGAGATCCTCGCCCTGGGGCACGTGGATCTGCTCGTGCACTGCGCCGGTGAGTACGACTGGAGCGAAGCCGGACGTTTCGACCCGGAGCGCTTCGGGCTGCTCTTCGACGTCAACGTCCGTGCGCCGTATCTACTCACACAGGGGCTGCTGGTGGGGCTGGCGCGGGCCAAGGGTCAGGTGGTGTTCGTGAACTCGAGCGTGGTGCGCGGACCGGGTGAGGGTGTGGCGCTCTACAAGGCCACCCAGCATGCCGTCCAGGGCCTCACCGACAGCCTGCGGCAGGACCTGAACCGGCGCGGTATCCGCGTCACGAGCCTGTACCCGGGCAGGACCGCGACACCGCGCATGGCGAAGATCTACCGCCATGAGGACAGGCCCTATCGGCCGGGGCTGCTGCTGAGTGCCAGCGACGTGGCCGGTGTCGTGGTGGCGCTCACGCAGCTGCCTGGAAGCGTCGAGGTCACCGACCTGCACCTGCGCTCGGTGCACAGGTACTGAAAACCGCCGCAGCTTCAGCGCCCGCTGACGCGCCGCGATGCCGAGACGAGGCGGCCGCCGATGACGCGCGCGAGGGAACTCGGCGAAACGACTTTTCGCACGATGTGCGCGGCAATGGCGCCGGCCAGCTTCATGCGGTCCAGCGGCGCGCCGATCATCTGCAGCATCCGCCGGTGGTAGGCCCAGAATTCCTTGCCGCGATGCTCGACTGCCCCGACCGCCAGGCGCGCGTAGTACTGCCGCAGCCGCTCGTCCATGCGCTGCGCAAACTCCTCGTCGCTGAGGTACTCGTGGCCGTAGCGCGCCAGTGCATAGGTGTGGCAGCTGGGCATGGCGAAGAGGTAATAGGTGGCCGAGGTGTAGCTGCGTGCGTGCGTGCGCACGTAGGCCAGTACCTGGTGCACGAACGCAAAGTCGCATTCGCGCAGGATGTCGTAGCAGGCCTCCTCGTCCGCCTGCAGATTGTCCGGGTTGTAGAACTGCGAGCGCTTGCGCACCAGGTCCGTCCTGATCAGCATCGTGGTCGGTGAGCCGAAGAAGTAGCCGTCCTTGAGCAGCCCGGCGCGCCCGGCCTCCCGGCCGGTGAGATACGTGCGTTGCGAGCCGGACGAGGACAGGCGGTCGAAGAGCACCCGGTCGGTGCCGGTCAGCGCGCTTGCGCACACCAGGCCTACCGCGGGCCGCTCGAGCGCACAGGCGACCAGCTGCTCCAGGCACTCCGGGTACAGCCAGTCATCGGCCATCACCGGCTTGCAGTACAGACTCTGCGGGTCGATCAGGCCGAGCGCGTGGTTGTGGTTCTGGACGATGGGCAGAAACTGCGTGTTGTCCGAGATGCTGATGCGCGGATCGCGTGCGGCGTAGTGGCGCGCGATCGCCAGCGAGTCATCGGCGCTGCAGTTATTGACGATGACGTAGCGCCAGTTGCGGTAGGTTTGCGCGAGCACGCTCTCGATGCACTCGCGCAGGTACTCGCCGCCGTTGTAGACGGGCGTTACCAGACTCACCAGGGGTGCCTGCCTGTCGTTCACGTATGCAGCGATTTCACAATAATCGGCGTTCGCACGAACGCATTCTGAGGACCTTTATTGTACTGTACTCCCCGGGCGGGCGCGGGAGTGCGCCCAGGTCACGATCCGGGAGATTTGCTGTTGCGAGTGCTGTTTGTGAACCCACGGATCTATCTGCCGCAGCTTCTGGGAGGCGTGGAAACCACAACGTTCGATCTGTGCCGGCAGCTGACGGAGATGGGACACCCGGCCGCGGTCATGGCCCAGATTGGCCGGCACGACGCCATGTGGGTCTACAACAGGATCAAGAGCCGTCTCACCGGGCGGGCGTTTCCCCTGACCAATTACCGCGGCTTGCCGGTCTACCGCGGCTACCGCCACCACACCGCTGTCGGGGAGGTCGTGGAGCACTTCCGCCCGGATGCGATCGTCATCTCCGGCGGAGCGGATGAATCCTTCGAGCTGGCTCCCTACTGCCGCGCGACCGGCGTGCACACCGCCTTTTACTTCCACGAGCTCAACACGCTGCGGCGGCTGAGCAAGCCGGAACTACTCGATGGCGTGTCGCTGATCGCCAATTCCGCCTATACGGCCAGCATCGTGAAGAAGCTCATCAACCTCGATGCGGTGGTGATCCCGCCGCTGGTGGACCGCCGCGCCTACGCGCTGCAGTCCACGCGCCGCTACGTGACCATGGTGAACCCGCGCCGCATCAAGGGCGGCCAGATCGCCTTCGACCTTGCCAGGGCCTGCCCGGACATCCCGTTCGTATTCGTCGAGGCCTGGAACACCACCGACCCCTTCGTGCGCGGGCTGTGCGATGCGGTCCGCGCGCTGCCGAACGTCACCTGGCGCAAGCCGACGCTGGACATGCACGGCATCTACGCGGGCACGCGCATCCAGCTGGTGCCGAGCCAGTGGGAGGAGACCTGGGGCCGCGTGGTGACGGAGGCCCACGCCTCGGGAATCCCGGTGCTGGCGCGTGCCTACGCCGCCCTGCCCGAGTCGGTCGGTCCCGGCGGCGTGCTGGTCGCGCCGGATGCGCCCATCGAGGCCTGGGTCAAGGCGCTGCGCGCGATGTGGGACGACCACGCCTACTACGACCAACTGGTAGCCCGCACGCGCGAGTTCTCCGCGCGCGCCGATGCCACACCCGCCTACCTTGCGCAGAAGTTCATTTCCGCGCTGCAGGCTCCGGCCCCTCCCATACCTTCCAGGGGCAGTCACCTTTAGCCTCCATGCGCTCGAAGGTGATCTTGTCCTTGAACGTGTCCATGCACTGCCAGAACCCGTCCCAGCGATAGGCCAGCGAGCTTCTTCTTTTCGATCAGCCGCCGAAGGGCTGCTCGACGAGTTCCTCGCCCTCGTTGAGGTGCTCGAAGATCTCGCGCCGGAGCACGAAGAAGCCGCCGTTGATGCGCACCTGCTAGATCGTGCACGGCGCCCATGGACGTCACCGTGCCCTCCGCGGTCGCCTTGACGATGTGGAAGCTCTGCGGGCTGCGCACGGAAAGGAAGCTCGCCACCGCCTGCTTGGCGCGGAAGTCGGCGATGACCCTGTCCAGCGGCACATCCGACAACCCGTCGGAGTAGTTCGCCAGGAACTCGGCGTCATCACCCAGGTAGTGCCGCACGCGCAGCAGGCGCTGGCCGATGTTGCTGTGCAGGCCGGTGTCGACGAAGGTGATGTTCCAGTCACTCGATGTCCTGGCCGTGCAGCTCGACGCGCCGACCGCCCTCGTGCCAGGTGAAGTCGTTCGACATCGCCTCGTTGTAGTGCAGAAAGTACTCGCGGATCAGGTCGCCGCGGTAGCCGAGGCAGAGGATGAAGTCGTGGTGGCCGAAGTGCGCGTAGTAGCGCATCAGGTGCCACAGCATCGGCCGGTAACCGATGTTGACCAGCGGCTTCGGGATGGTCTCGGAGTGCTCGCGCAGCCGCGTCCCCAGACCTCCGCAGAACAAAACGACTTTCATGACTTGGTGCGCCGGATCTTACCGCCGCGCTGCGCCGGCGCTGTGCGCCCGGTCACGGATGCCACGGGCGAGCGCGTGCGCACGGGGCGCAGCAGTTTCGCGCCTTCCAGCTCGCGGGCGGCCGCACGCAGCGCCGCAAAGGACAGGCCGGAGCGCTGCGCGATGTCCAGGAGCGTGTGCGCACCGTCTGACTGGTTGAGCACCCAGAGCAGCGCATGCTCGCGCTCCGCCGGCGCGCGGCCGCCAATAGCCCCGTACAGGCCATGCTTGCCCAACCGCGGCTCGCCCTTGGGGTTGAGGTTCAGATAGCGCCGGTTGCCCTCGATGATCTCAACGGCATTCTTGCATGCCTCAAGGCTGCCTGCGAGCGACTCCGGGGTAATCAGATCCAGGTTGTCCGCGGAGGTGTGGTACTCGCGGGTACCCGCCGTTGACCGAGCGCGTCAGCCTGCCCACAGGCAGGTCGAACCCGGGTGAACAGAACTGACGCTCGTCGTAGCCGTATGGGGTGAACGGGATCACCGCCGCCGGGACCGCCGGCGATCTGGGCGCCGATCGGCGTCGATCTCACTGTTCCCGCGGCGGCTGCGCTTGTAGGTAATTGTGCTGCGGTCGCCCAGGAGCGCCAGCACCAGGCCGTGCCGGATCCGCGTGCAGCCGGGCGGCGTTGCGCTTCAGCCAGGTCAGCGAGCCGATGGTCCCGGGCGCGAACACGAAGCGGTAGGTGAAGCGCCGCGGCTCGCGGCCGATCCACTCCGCCAGCGCGGTGGCGACCGACATGCCGCTGGCGTTGTCATTCGCCAGCGAGGGATGGCAGGTGTGCGTGAAGAACAGCACCTCCTCGCGCGTGCGCCCGGGAATCGCCAGTTCTCCGTAGGTCAGCGAGCCCGGCGCCAGCGAGCTCTTCACCTCGACGCGATACTGCCCCGGCGCTCAGCGCGTGCGCGTCGCGCGTGCGCTCATGCAGAAGCCCCAGCTGCGCTGGTAGTAGCTGGTGCGGTACGGGATCCAGTCCGGGTGCCCGGGCAGCACGTGCAGCCGCGGCGACAGCTCGTCCAGCGGCACGGTCTTCGGCGACGGGCTCCGAATACCCGACCACGTGCAGGTTGTGCTGCTCGGAAATCGACGACGCGGCGCCCATCCGGGTCGATGACGCAGGCATCCTCGATGTTCCACTCCAGCGGAATCTCCCAGTCGAACACCCGGGTGCCGCGTGCGGCACCTCGTGGATACTCAGCGGCATGCGTGCGCGGATGAGGGCGAGCGTCTGCCGTACGCCCTCGCCGGTGATGCTGCGGCAGATCGGGTACAGCGCGCTCGGCAAAGCGTGTAGAGCACCGCCCGCTGGAATCGGCATCGGCGGCAGGCGTGGCCGTAGACGTTCATGGCCCTTGCCCGGCCTCCTGTGCGCTGCGCTGCGCGCGAGCTCCGCCTCGAAGGCCGCGCCGATCGAAGTCCGGGTACTGCGCATCGCGTGGCGCGATCACGCTCGCCTGCGTCATCGGCCAGCGATCGCGAAAGCCGGGTCGTCCCAGCGCACGCCGGCATCGCCAGCTCCGGGGCATGGAAATCCGTCATCTGGTACAGCACCTCAGCAGGCATCCGCGAGGGTCTGGAAGCCGTGCGCGACGCCGCGCGGGATATACACCGCATCGCGATTGTCCTGGTCGAGGGTGACGCTGAGATGACTCAGGTAGGTCGGCTGCCCGGGCCGAAGATCGAGCAGCACATCGTGGATCGCGCCGCGCACACAGCGCACCAGCTTCCCTCCTGCGAGGGCGGCCACTGGAAGTGCATCCCGCGCACCGTGCCGCGGCGCGGATTCCAGGAGATACTGGACTGCACGAACGCCGCCCGGCAGTCCCTGCGCTGCCGAACTCGTCGCACGCACACTGACCGCGCGAAGAAGCCGCGTTCGTCCTCCTGGCGCTCGAGCTTCACCAGAGCGGCTCCGGAGAGGCGGAGGGGTTCGAACTTCATCTCAGCGCCAGTAGAACTCGCCATCGATCTGGCCGGTCGCCTGCAGGTACTGCAGCTGCTCAGGCGGGTAAAGGCACGGAACTGGTAGATCTCCGGCGGACATCTGGATGCGCTCGAACAGCTGGTGCAGCTGCCGCGCGCCATCCTGTGCCGTGAAGCTGGCACTTGAAGCCCGGGCAGCTCGCTGCGGATCTTCCCGAAGCTCACCCGGTAGCTGCGGTTGTCCTGCCGAGGCGGCCCGGTGGTCACCTCACAGCCGGGGAACTCCTCGGCAACGATCTGCGCCAGCTCCCGCACCCGGTAGTTCTGCGAATCCTGGCCCGACGTTGAAGATCTTGCCGCGCATCGCGGTCCTCGGTGCCAGCAGGCAGCGGTAGATCGCCTCGCAAATGTCCCGCACGTGCACGACCGGCCGCCATGGGCTGCCGTCGCTGGTCATGGCGATCGTTGCGTGCGTCCAGGCAAGCGCGCACAGGTCGTTGATCACGATGTCGAAGCGCATGCGTGGCGAGGGGCCGAAGGCGGTGGCATTGCGCAGCATCACCGGGGCAGAAGGCCGGGCCTGCCATGGCCATAAGGTCGCGCTCGACGAGCACCTTGCACTGTGCATACGTGGTCTGTGGATTCACTGGCGGCGCCCTCGTCCAGGAACTCGCCCGTGCCGGCCCCGTAGACGCTGCACGAGGAGGTGTAGACGAAGCGGCTGATGCCGGCCTCGCGGGCCAGCTGCGCCAGGGCTATCGACCCCTCGTGGTTGATCTTGTGGGTGACGGCAGGGTTGTTCTGGCCGAGCGGGTCGTTGGAAAGCTCCGCAAGGTGCACGACCGCCTCGCAGCCCTCGAGGTCACTCGGCACTCACCGCGCGCAGGTCCTTGTTGAGTGTGAACGGCGAGGCCGGCTGGTGCCGGTCGTCGCTGTACAGCCAGCCGTCGCGGTAGTAGCCGGTATCGAGCCCGACCACGGTCATGCCACGCTCGAGCAGGTACGGCGCGAGTACCGCGCCGATGTAGCCGTTGACTCCTGTGACGAAGACGCGCATCGGATTAGCTGACTGCGGGCGGCCGGCACGGTCGCTGCCTGGCCCGCTATCTCGCGGACCGTCGCCGTCGATGCCCTCGAGCCGCCAGCGCTGCGGAAAGAACACCAGTCCGTAGCGGCTGTCGATGCGGCGCGTCGTGTTGTAGATCGGCGCCTCCTCGATATCCAGGCTCATGGCATGCTCGATGACGTCGTAGTTGTGGTGCTTCAGGGCCGAGTCCACCCACAGCGACAGCGAGTAGCGGCCCGGCAGCAGATTGAGCATGTCGATCTCCAGGTCGACGTAGCCGTCCCCGGCGTTGACCAGCGGGAATGTCGATGCCGTGCAGCCAGGTGCTGGTATCGGTGATCAGCGTACCCATCTCGCTGTTGATCTTGATCCCGAAGCTTGGCCGCTCGATCGCCTCGCTGGCATGAAAGTGCAGGCGGATCGTGACGCTCTTGCCGCTGCGGGTAACCGTCTGCAGCTCGCCGCTCTTGGCGATCAGCTCCACCCGCGTGTAGCGGATCTCCCCGGAGCCGCGCCGGCCATCGGCCTGCGCGAGATCATTGGATGCGCCCTCGCTCGAGGCGAAGGAGCCCATGTACGCCTCGATCACCTCGTGCGTCGTGCCATCCATCCGCACCTGGCCGTTGGCGATCCAGATACCCCGCGAGCACAGGTTCTCGACCGCGGACATGTTGTGCGACACGAAGAGTACGGTACGGCCGCCGCCGCGCATGTCCTGCATCGCGGTGATGCATTTCTTCTGGAACACCGCATCGCCGACGGCCAGGACCTCGTCGACGATCAGCACATCCGGCTCAAGGTGTGCCGCCACGGCGAACCCGAGCCGCATGCGCATGCCGCTGGAATAGCGCTTGATCGGCGTGTCGATGAACCGCTCCACGCCGGCGAAGGCGACGATCTGGTCGAACTTCGCATCGACCTCGCGCTTCCTCATGCCGATGATCGAGGCATTGAGATAGACGTTCTCGCGCCCCGTCAGCTCCTCGTGGAAGCCGGTGCCTACCTCGAGCATCGAGGCGATGCGGCCGCGCGCCTTGACGGTGCCGGAGGTTGGGTAGGTGATCTTCGACAGGATCTTCAGCAGCGTGCTCTTGCCGGCGCCGTTGCGGCCGACGATGCCCACTACCTCGCCCTCGTTCACCCTGAAGGACACGTCACGCAGTGCCCAGAGAATCTCCTTGGGCCGGCGCTTGCGGAATGGAGCGCGCACCAGGTTGACGAGCTGGTCGCGCAGCTGGGTCTCACGCAGCAGAGCCCCGAGCTCGTAGCTCTTGGACAGGTTCTCGACGGTAACGGACTCGGCCATGACTTTAGCTACGCCCGCCCCTCAGACGATGTCCGCGAAGACGCGCTCGGTGCGCCTGAAGTGCAGCCCGCCGAGCCCCAGCAGCAACAGTGTCATGCACCACGAGAGGCCGACGATCGTCCAGTTGATGGCGCCGGCACCGAACAGGCAGGCACGGAATCCCTCGACGATGCCCGTCAGGGGATTCAACGCCAGCAGCGTTTCGTAGCGCTTGCGGGATGAAGGTCACCGGGTAGATGATGGGCGTCACGAACAGCCCGATCTGGATGATGAACGGGATGGTGTACTTGACGTCCCGGTAGCGCACGTTGAGGGATGCCAGCAGCATGCCGGCCCCCAAGACCAGCAACACGGTCTGCGCGACGAACAACGGCGTGAGCAGCAGCGACCAGCTCGGGGACACGCGGTAGTAGACCATCATCGCCACCAGCAGCACCGAGCCGACCAGCAGGTCCAGGATGCCGCCCAGCGCTGCGGCCGCCGGCAGCAGAACGCGTGGGAAGTAGATCTTGGTGATCAGGCTCGAGTTGGCGACCAGGCTGTTGCCCACCTGGGAAAGCGTGACGGAGAAGTAGGTCCACAGCAACAGCGCGGAGTACGAGAACAGCGGGTACGGAATGCCGCTGCTGGGGATTCCAGCCAGCTTGCCGAAGAACACGGTGAAGGTGACCATCGTGAACAGTGGCTGCAGAACTGCCCAGCCGACCCCCAGCGCCGCCTGCTTGTAGCGCACCTTGACGTCGCGCCAGGCCAGGAAATAGAGAATCTCCCGGCAACGCCAGACTTCCGAAAACCACTCACCCACAGTATTTGTGCCTAGTCCCTGAGAAAGTCCAACAGCCGGCGCTCAGCGCGGTCCCGGCGCTCGCTTCGACCCCCCGCAAGCGCTCAATAGTACCGGTACTTGCCATATGATATCCGCCTTCGGCGCCGCCGGCCTGACGCACAGCACGATTCGCGCCGCCGGCACTGCCCCCCGGGCGCGGAACTGGTCGCTGTCGCGGGACCTGGCGGGCGGCTAAACTGCGGTGTCCGCGGCGACTATTGTCAATAGTGTCTGGGTCTGAGAGTTCATGAGTCAGTTGAGCTGCCGCTTCTGCGGCCGGCAGGTCCGGCACACCTTCGTGGACCTGGGGATGTCACCGCTGTGCCAGACCCACATCACGAGCGCACAGCTCAACCAGATGGAGCCGTTTTATCCGCTGCACGCCTACGTGTGCGAGCACTGCTTCCTCGTGCAGCTCGACGAGTTCGTGGCGCCGGCGGAGATCTTCGCCGAATACGCATACTTCGCCTCCTATTCCGACAGCTGGGTCGAGCACGCGCGCCAATACTGCGAGCTGGTATGCGGGCGCTTCGGCATCGATCGCGGCAGCCGCGTCGTGGAGATCGCCAGCAACGACGGCTACCTGCTGCAGCACTTCGTCGCCCGGGCCGTTACGGTCCTCGGCGTGGAACCGGCCGCGAACGTAGCCGCGGCTGCCGTGACGCGTGGCGTGCCGACGCTGGTGAGGTTCTTCGGCACGCAGCTGGCAGGCGAGCTGGTCGCTCAATTCGGCAAGCCCGACCTGCTCATCGGCAACAACGTGCTGGCGCACGTTCCGGATCTGAACGACTTCGTCGCCGGCATGAAGTTGCTGCTCGCCGATGGCGGCGTCATCACCATGGAATTTCCGCACCTGCTCGAGCTGATGCGTCACAACCAGTTCGACACGATCTACCACGAGCACTTCAGCTATTTCTCCTTCCGCACCGTCTGCGGGGTATTCCAGCGCCACGGCATGACGTTGTTCGATGTCGAACAACTGCCCACGCACGGCGGCTCGCTGCGCATCTACGCGCGTCACACCGCGGATGAGTCCAGGCCGGTGAGCGGGCGGGCGCACGCCCTGCTGGCGCTCGAGCGGCAGTTCGGGCCTGGACCGGCTGCCACCTACGCAGGCTTCGCCGAGCAGGTGCGCGCGACCAAGCGCGCGCTGCTGGAGTTCCTCATCGAGGCGAAGCGCGCCGGCAAGCGCATCGTCGGCTACGGCGCCCCCGGCAAGGGCAATACGCTGCTGAACTACTGCGGGATCGGCGTGGACTTCCTCGACTTCACGGTCGACCGCAATCCCTACAAGCAGGGCAAGTACACCCCCGGCATGCACATCCCGATCCGCCCCCCGGAGGAGCTCTTCGCCGCGCAGCCGGACTATGTGCTGATTCTGCCCTGGAACCTGAAGGATGAGGTCCTCGCGACCGTGGGCGCCGACCCGCGCCTGAAGGCCCAGTTCGTGGTGCCGATCCCCACCGTGCAGATCGTGGGTGCGCGACAGTGAGTGCGTTGCAGCCCAGGGTCAGCGTCGTGATGCCGGTGTACAACGCGGAGCGCCACGTGGAGGGGGCGATCCGCTCGGTGCTGGCCTCCGACCTTGCCGATCTCGAGGTCATTGTCCTCGACGACGGTTCCACCGACCGCTCCCTGAGCCTGATCCGCAGCATCGAGGATCCGCGCGTCGTGACGGTGCCGCTCCCGGCCAGTGGCGGACCCTCGCGCCCGCGCAACATCGGGATCGCGCGGGCGCGGGCACCGTACATCGCCCTGCTGGATGCCGACGATCTGATGAAGCCGGACAAGCTCTCCATGGCGGTCGCCGCACTGGATGCGCACCCGGGTGCAGGCGTGGCCTTCGGAGACTATGAACGCATCGACAGCAACGGCAGCCTGTTCGAGGAGTCGACGCTCTCCGGCTACCCGGTGTTCGCGCAACTCAAGGCCACCACCCTCGGCGCGGGCTGGCGCCTGATCCGACAGCCGGATTTTGCGCTCGGGCTGCTGCAAGAGAACTTCATCGGCACGTCCGGGGTCGTGCTGCGCAAGAGCGTTCTGGACCGGGTCGGCACGTTCGACGAGAGCCTGACCTATTCCGAGGACCGCGACCTGTGGTTCCGCATCGCACATGCCAGCGATGCCCTGTACGTGGCGCGGATCGGTCACTCCTATCGCGTGGCGCCGGGCAGCCTGAGCTTCAGGCCCGGCGACAGCCAGGCGCGCAGCCGCATTGTCGTCCTGAAGCGCGAGAAAGCGCGCTGGCACGCGCACGGCCCACGGCGCGAGATCGACCGCAGAATCGCGGAGAATCTGGCGGCGATCGCCTACGAGCATCGCCGTTGCGGGCGCCGTCTGGCAGCCGTTGCGACCTTCCTCAAGGCAATGACGAGCTCCCCCGAGTTACGCTGGCTGAGCGGTGCGGCCGGCTCGCTGGCGCCCTCACTCAACCGGCGGTGAGTCAGTCCGGCGCATGCGATCACGCCAGCGGTACACCGCCGGCAGCAGGGGTCCGCGCAGGATCTGCACGCAGCTGAGCTCATAGCGCTGCTGGCTCAGCAGTCGCTTGAAGTCGCTGGAGCGGCCGGGCCCGGCAAGAAAGTCGTAGCTTGCAACTTTGCGCTCGGCCGCCTGCTCCATCGCATAGCCCAGGTGAATCAGCCCGAGCGATACCTGCGTGCTGAAGTTCGGATCGAAGGCCATCTTGATGTTGTACTGGCGATCACGCTTGCACACATCGTAGAGCACCGAGACCACCTTGCCGTTGACCCACAGGCGCGACATCCTCAGGCCGCCCGTATCGACGAGCCGGTAGGCGAGCTGCGCGATGGAACTCCAGGCGCTTGCCGATGAAGGCAGGCTTGTTCCACCTGAGCAGGTGCAGCCGGTTCAGGTCCGCGAAGGCTGCGTCGATGTCAGCCTGCGCCACCGCCTCGAGCCGTACCGCCCCGTCGCTCCCGAGCCGGCGCCGCAGGTTCCAGACGCTGCGCCGCGTCGATTGCCGCAACTGCCTGAGATAGGGCTCGAATCCCTGGCTAAGATCCGCCTGGTAGGTCGTCGAGCGGTCAAGCTCGCGCACGTACTGCCCATGGGCGGCCGCCTGGCGCTGGTAGGCCGCGCCCCACTGCGTACCGGTGCCGGTGAAGGCAATGACCAGCTCGTTCCAGTCAGGCTGCGCGACCAGGTGCGCAACGCAGGCATCGCGCACGGCATCCAGGTCCGCTGCCGAGGCAATGACGTCGAGGTACTCGGAGATCAGCGGCACCGGATCACGCCAGGCGATGCCGATCATCTGGATCGAACGGGTCAGTACCACGCCGCTGCGCCGCAGGCGCCGGTGGTACAAGGGCGCGAGGCCCACCAGCTGCGCGCCGCGGTAGAAGGCGAGTATGTCGGCATTCCCGCCGACCATCTCGCCGAAGACCCGCCACCAGTTGGTCAGCCAGTCCCACGAGAGGAACAGCGCATCCGTACAGGAGCGCGCCACGAGCGCGTCCCATTGCGCCTGGTTCGCGAACCATTCCGCGGTGCTCCAGTGGCGCACCGTAAGGCTGGCCGGGGGCGCAGCCTCAGCTGCCGGTGCCTGCGCGGGTCTCACGTGTCCTTGTCTCCCTGGGTGACCTGCCAGCGCGCGCGCTCCGCATCCCCGCCCCTGGAGTGCACCTGGAACACCGCCTCCGCGGGACGCGCGATGAACCCCACCCGCCGTAGCGAGTCGCGGGCCGGATGAGCGCCATCCAGTGCCACGCGGATGGTGGCGATGCCGGGCACCGAAGAACTGCGCAGGATGAACAGCGCGAGCATGGCGCGCATGTCCTCATCTGCCAGCGCATACAGGTCGTAGATGGAGCACGCCCCCTCGAGGGTCGTGTCCTCGAAGACCAGAAGTCCGCGTACCGCCCCATCGAGCCAGTACGTGGCGAAGGTGAACCGGGTGTGCGGATGGCGCACGTAGCGCCATTCGAGAGACCCGGGCGGGAGGCTGCGCCGCACGCCGCCTGCCTGCGGCAGCCGTTCCAGGAAGGCGTAGGTGTGCGCATCCGGCGCGGGGTTCAGGCGCAGCGAGCCGCCGGCGCGCACATGGCGCCGCGCCAGGAAATCCGTGCAGCCGCGCAGCAGGTGCGCAACGAGCGATGAGAGCGGCCGCAAATGCAGGAAGCGCCGCACGTAGGCTTCGGCATCCAGCACGTAGACCAGCGAACCCAGCTCCCCGGCCGTGACCCAGCCGACCTTCTCGAGCGCACGCCGCGCACTGTCGGTCGGGATTACCAGCCCGTAGCCCGCAGGCGCGATCTGATCGAGGTGCTCGGTCATCGCGCGCAGCAGCACCTGACCCAAGCCCAGGCGGCGAAAGCGTGCGTCCACCGAGATGTCCCCGATGACGGCAACATGCGCAGGCCTGCCATCGATCATATAGGGACGAAAGAGCGCGGCGGCCATGCCGAGGACCTGGCCGTCCGCAGCCTTGAGCCAGAAGACGCACGGAGCCGGCACCCCGGGAGGACACTCGTAGCGCCAGCGCAGGTACTCGAGCGTCTCGGTGTTCTCGCGATTGCTGTTGCGCAGCCTGAGGATCGGCTCCTCGTACCCCGAGAAGCCGGTCACCTCGCAGGAGACTTCGGGCGGCATGCTCATCGGCCGCTCAGGAGCGCGCGCCGTGGGACAACAGGGCGCGGTACAGGCGCGCGTGCGCTGCGCACATCTGCTCGATCGAGAATGCTTCCTCGACCCGGCGGCGCGAAGCTGCGCTCTGCGCCGCACGCAAGCCCGCATCGCCGTAGATCCGCAGCAATGCCGCGGCCAGTGCTGCCGAATCTCCGGGGGCGATGACCGCGCCGTTCACCCCGTCAACGACCGCCTCGGCGTTACCGCCGACATCCGTGACGATCATCGGCAGGCCGACCGCCATCTGCTCGATCACCGCGTTGGAGAAGCCCTCGTTCGAGCCCGGAGTCAGGCAGCCGACATCCATCGCCCACAGGTATGGAACGACATCGGCGACATCGCCAGTAAAGGTGGTACGCGACCCGAGCGCGGAATCGGCCAGCCTCTGCCGGTACGAATCCAGCAGCTCGCCGGCGCCCACTGCAAGCACCCGCAGCGAGGAGATCGCTGGCGCAGCGCGCGCCAGACCGTCGAAAAAGACCTCATGGTTCTTCTCGGGACGAAAACCGGCGACCATGCCGATGACGAAGTCATCGGCACCGAAACCCAGTCGCGCGCGTGCGGCCTGGCGCTGCGCGGCGGTGGGCACCGCGAAGCGCTGCGCATCGACGCCGTTGTGGATGATCGTTACGCGCTCCTCCGGCAGACCATCGCGCGCGACCACCGCAGTGCGCACCCGCTCGGCAGTCATGATGAACCTGGCGAACAGGCCTCGCAGCCGACGATTCAGGAATACGTGCAGGGCGTTGCGCAGCTCACCGGTATCGCGCTTGCTCGAAACCAGCCGTGGAGCGCCGGCAAGATATGCGATGAGTGCACCATAGGTATCGGCCTTCTGGTGGTAGGTCTGCACGATGTCATAGCGGTTGCGGCGGATGAGGCTGGCGAGGCGCCACGCCTGCCGCGCGGCATTCGGGACGTACTCGCGCGCCACGGGCAAGTGGATGACCGGTACGCCCTCCTGGCGCAGCCCCTCCAGCAGCGGGTTCTGGCCCATGTCGAAGATGACCACCGTGCTGCGGAAGCCCAGTTTGGCCAGGCCCCTGACCAGCTGCACGAGGTGCTGTTCGGTGCCACCGGTGCGATAGAAGTGGTCGATCAGGAAAAGGATCTCGACTGGCTCGGAACTCACGAGGTGTATACCCAATCGAGGTGCTCAGTCGCCGCCATACAGCCCTTTTAATTGTGTCCTAAGCCCAGGCTTTCGTGACCGGCGCAGTATATCCGGGCGGCGTGTACGCTCCCGGGGCGCCTGCGCGCTTGGGCGCCGCCATGCCCCGGCAGCCCCTGCAGGGCCCCCGTCAGGGTCTGGACCTCGCCCCCAATGCGATATAGTGACGCCACGAAGCAAAGGCTAGGCGCCGCAGGATGAGGGCGCCCAAAGCTCGTGAGGCACGAGTCCCCATGGAGGGGCGCGGCACTCACAGACATGGGGGGCGGCCATGAGGACCTGGTTTGACTTAACGGCGAAATTCCCGCTCCGCTTCGACGTCGAGCGAATGAAGGCCGACCTTGCGGCCTTCCAGAACTCCGAAGCTTGGCTGTCGCACTACGACACAGCGCTGTCGGAGGGCTGGCGGGCGATCCTGCTCAAGAGCAAGGGCGGGGACATCTCGGGGCCGCTCTCGCAGCAGCCCTCCTGGGACTTCGCCGACTACAAGCGCACCCCGTACGTCGACCAGCTGCCCTACTTCCGCGAGCTCATGGACCGCATCGAATGCCCGCAGGGACGCATGCGCATCATGCGCCTGGGTGCTGGCATGACCGTCAATCTGCACCGCGATGTCGGCGCCGAGGTCGGTTGTCTTGCCCTCCGGCAGGTGCGCCTGCACGTGCCGATCGTGACCAACGACCGCGTCACCTTCTTCGTGGGCGGCGAGAAGATCAAGATGAAGCCGGGCAATCTCTACTACGTGAACTTCTCCAAGTCCCACTACGTGAAGAACGAGGGCGATGAGCCGCGCACGCACCTGGTCATGGACCTGCAGGTCAACGACTGGCTCGCCCGCTGCTTTCCCGCGACGGATGCCTGGGAGGAATTCGAGTTCGCCCTCGCGCGCACGACGTGGCCTGCGTACTGGCAGGCGCGCAAGCTGAAGGTGAAGGCGACACGGCGGTTCCGGCACCACTACAACGGCTCCCTGCCACAGCAGATCGTGCACCGCCTGCGCGGTGACACCGCCGCACGGTCGCCTTAGCAACCGCATGCATGACATCGGCACGCCCCACGTAAAGTACCTCACGTGGGCCAACTCCACCGTGGGCTTTGCCGGCAAGGACGTGCTTGAGATCGGCGGCTGCTCGCCGGTTGCCGAGATCCGTGCGCGCGGGCCAAAGTCCTGGACGTGCTTTAACCTCGACCCGCCGGCCGTCGCGGCCTTCAACCGCCAGGCACAGGAGAGTGGCTGCACCGCTTTCCGGGCACTCGAGCAGGATGCGGCCACGATCGACATTCCCGCGCGCTTCTCGGTGGTCTATTCCATCAATGCATTCGAGCACATCCGTGACCTGCGCACGACACTCGGCAAGATACGTCAGGCCCTGGTGCTCGGCGGCAAGCTATTCACCGTGTTCGGCCCGATCTGGAGCGCAGACGTCGGCCATCACCTGAGCATCCCCACCGATGACGGACCGATCGGCATCTTCGATGGCGTGCTCAAGCCCTGGGAACACATCACCTCGTCCCCTGAGCAGATCTATGCCCGGATCGAGCCGCGCCTTGGCGCCAAGACCGCGCAGCGTGTCATCGAGTATGTGTTCACCTACCCGGACCTGAACCGCCTCTCCGAGGCCGACCACATGAACCTCCTGCGCGAGAGCGGGCTGAGCCCGGTACTGGTGATCAGGCGCAAGGCCCCGCAGCAGGCCCCCGCAGGCACCGTCGCCACGCGCACGCGCGAGCTGCTGTGGGTGGCGAAGAACGGCCGCCCCTCGCCCCTGGAGCAGGCTTCCGCCGCGCTGCGCTTCTCGCTCGCCTTCGCCTCGACCCGCATTCGCCGGATCTAGCTGCACTCTGTGAGCTATGCCGCCTTCCCAAGCGTCGTGATCAGGTAAGGCCGAAGTGGCCGCCCGGATTCGGACATCAGAAAGCGGATCCAGCACAGCTCAAGCAACGCCAGCGGCGGAATGACCACGAACTGCGCGAACGCGCAGGTATGGCTGATCTCGATCCGGGTGAATCCCGCCTGGCCTGCCAGCGCGCGGATGCGCTCCGGGGTGTTGATCCGGTAGAAGGCTGGAAACACGTCCTCCTCGGCGCGCCCCTGGAAGAAGCGCACGAACGTGTCCTTGACCGACTCGGGCACCATGCGCGCCATCCAGGTCGCGTAGCCGTACTTGTTGGGTGTGTGGAAGACCAGCCGGCCGCCCGGGGCCAGCACGCGCCAGATCTCCTTGAGCTGCTCCTCGGGATTCTCCAGATGCTCGAAGACCATGTTCGAGCTCACCAGATCGAAGGTCGCATCGGGAAACGGCAGCATCGAGATATTTCCCCGCACCAGGTTGCGGATGGTCTGGTGCTTGGTCAGGGATAAGTGATCGTAGTCGATGCCGACGACGAGGTTCGCACCACGGATCAGCCGGATCTCCTGCTCGGTCCGCCATGGTGGCAGCACGTGGTGACCGCACCCGAGATCCAGCCAGCGGTTGGTCCCGGCGACGTTAAGCGCCAGGACCCGCTCGTAGGTGCGCTGCGAGTCCTCGAGCCCCGGCGCGATCGCCGGCTGCATTCTCCAATACAGCTTGTACAGAGCCGCACGGTTCATGGGCCACCACCTGCCTGGAAGACGTGGATGTGCTGGAGCGGGTTACGTGCTACATAACGTAACCCCGTACGGGGTGAGGTACGAGGATTGTTTTTTCCAAGCTCGGGCGCGGCCTTTCCTGCTGCGGGTTTCGCAAGCGGCCGCAGCGCAGCTGTGCCAGACTTGTTGCGTTGCCGCGCACCCTTCCGCACGGGAGACGGCGTCTATTTCGCACCGACCCATGAGCAGCGAAGATACCCTCGAGGCGCGTCTCCAGCGGGAAGCGCAATTTCACGATACGAAGTACTCCGGCGGAGACTCGTATCCGGCCCACTACTCCGTGGGACCGACGCAGTATGTCTACACGCAGATGCGCGATGCGCTCGGGGACCTGCACGGCAAGCACGTTCTGGAGATCGGCTGCGGGGAGGGATGGATTACCCGGGACCTGGCCCAGCGCGGCGCGCGCATCAGCGCCTTCGACATCTCCCCACAGGCAGCGGAGAACACCCGGCGGATCCTGGCGGCCGACAAGCTGCTCGAGCGCTGCTCGGTCGGGGTGATGCCGGCGGAGAAGCTGCAGTACCCTGACAACTCGTTCGACATCGCGGTGGGCTTTGCCATCATCCATCACCTTGAGCTCGGCAAGGCGCTGGCCGAGCTGCACCGCGTGCTCAAACCCGGCGGTGTCGGCTATTTCGCCGAACCTCTGGCCACCAACCCACTCATCGCTGTCTACCGCCGCCTGACGCCGCAATACCGCACTCCCGATGAGCGTCCGCTGGTGCTGCGCGAGCTGCCCCAGCTGCTCTCCGCCTTCAGCTCCTACGAGCATCGGGAGTTCTACCTGACGGCCCTGGGTGCGATTGCCCTGACCTACCTACCCGGTGGGGCGCGCCTGTTTCCGAGCCTGAGCAAGGGCCTGCACCGCGTAGACCGGATGCTGCTGCGCGCCCTGCCCGCGCTCGGTTCCTGGGCCTGGTACACGATGATCAAGGTGACCAAGTAATGCTCGCCCTCTTCGTCCTGGTGTCGGGCCATCGCGACGCCGGTTTCTTCTGGAAATACAGCGGCATGGGGGCAATCGGGCCGATTGCTGCGTTCACGCTGTCGGCATGACCCGACGCCGCGGTCGCAGGCTTGACTGAGTCTTAGGTTGTGGGGCCCGAGATTTAGGTTTAGAAACAGCCTGTTACGGCGCGGCCCGGATCCGATTGCCGGCGGCACGAATCTTGTATGTTAAGTGCGGTCTAACAGAGCGGCCGCAGGGTCCGCGCAGGCTTACCCGCACTCTCCAGAAGGATCCGCACGATGCAATTTGATCGCGTACCCGCCCGCACCCTCGCCAAGGCGCTGGCGCGCATCGCACTTTCCCTGGCCGCCACCCCGGTGTTCGCCGCCCCGACCGTACAGCAGATCAGCGGGGCGCTGGATCACAACGCCACCATCACGATTACCGGCAGCGGCTTCGGCTCCAAGCCCACCTCCGCGCCGGTTATGTGGGACAACGCCAGCGGCAGGCGCATGTCGGACAAGTGGGACGGGGCCTGGCCGGATAAGCTGCCCGGCTACAACACCCAGTACTACGGCCCGATGCGCGGCGTGAAGCCGCCGCACGAGCACGACACGCGTTTCATCGCCGGGGCACATGCGGCGAACACCGGCGCCGATTCCGGCTATGCGGTGGTGTTCTACAAGGACCTCTCCGTGGACAGCTCCTCGTACATCTACGTGAGCTGGTACCAGGTCGGCGACCGGCAGTGGGCATTCGGTGGCGACAACAACTTTAAGACCTTCGTCTATTCGGTGTGCTGCGGGGCTTACCATGAACCGTACTGGTACACGATGTACGGCCCCCCGCACCCCACGAGCAACTCCGACAAGGACATGGTGTGGGCCATCAACGGCCAGCAGCTGTCGAACCCAGACAGGAACGGCCACAACGCCTGGTGGAAGACCGCGGTCAATCCCATGGCCGGCCAATGGTCCAAAGTGGAGATGGTGATCAAGGTGAGCAGCCAGGCTGATGGCTACGTAAAGCAGTGGGAGAACGGCCGCCTGGTGATGGACTACGCAGGTCCCACGGACACCTGGTCGGGCAACCGCCGCACAGTCGCCATCGGCGGCTATGCCCGCATGCAGGGCTTCACGAGCAACTGGCGGTACTTCGACGACGTCTATATCGACACGACGCTCGCGCGCGTGGTGCTGGCGGACAAACCGGTGCTCAGTGAGGCGACCATCATCGAGAACCAGCTACCCACTAGCTGGAGCGATGGCTCGATCACGGCCAACGTGAACCTCGGCAAGTTCACACAAGGACAGACCGCGTACCTGATCGTGGTTGACGCGAGCGGCACGCCCAGCAGCACCGGAACCGCAGTGACGGCAGGGGGCACCGTCGCCCAGCCGAGCGCGCCGCCCTCCGTCTCGGTCGACTAAGTTGCATTAGGTGCCGCCCCAGGTGCGTTTGATGATCGAGCGCTTCCTGCTGGCGAAGGCGCGTGCCGCCTGCCCGCGCCGCTGAGGGGCGAGGCGCGCTCGCACGCTGTGCTGGTGCCGTGGCCTAATTAAGAAGGCCGAACACCGCGACGCTGTTCGTCGTTCCCACGAAGACCTTGCCGTTGGCGACCACCGGGACAATGAACTTGTTCCCCGCGCCGAACTGGTCACGGCCGTTGGCGGCGTCCGAGCTGCTGTAGAGCTGCGCGAGCGTGGTCGCATCCAGCGCGTACAGCACCGCAGGCGTCGCGTTGTACAGCGCCCACACGATCGCGTTGGACGTACCGTTGGCGGAGACCGAGGGCGAGGCCCCCGGATAGGGGAACTTGACCGTGCCACTGGCGACCGGGGCGCTCGAGAGCAGCGCATTGGTCACCGAGAAGGACATCAGGAAATGGTTCACCGCGCTGTAGTAGACATGCCCGTTGAAGTAGGCGGGAGTCGACCACACTCCATCGGTGCCGTTCAGGGGGTCGACCCCGCGGTTCCCGAAGATGCTCGGGATGGTCTGCCAGTTGTTGTTCGTCGTGGTATTGAAGTGCCCCATCGAATCCCGGTCGACCACGTAGAGGTTGCCGTCCTTGCCGGCACCGACCATCAAGTTGCGCGTCTTCCCCGTGGAGTCGACCTGGGGGGGTAGCATCAGGTTGCCGCCCGCGCCCAGGTCAAGATCGTGCTGGCTCAGGAACGCGGTGTTGTACGGCGCGAAGTAGTCGGCGACCGTGAGGCCACCCCCGGCGGTGGAGATCTTCATGAACGAGTTGCCGAAGTCGCCCATGCTGGGGAAGCCGTTGGCATCGAGGGAGGCCTCAAAACCGCCGTTTGCAGTGATCAGGTACACGTTGTTGGCGGAGTCGACCATCGGGCCGCTGCCGGCCATCCAGATGGCAGGCCCGATGCCGCCGCTGTTGATGCCGACGTTCAGCACCGCCGTCTGCTGCAGCGTGGTGGCGCTGTAGGCCATGATCCAGCCGGCGTAGTAGTAATGGTCGCAGTGCGAGGTCCAGGTCGTGTAGATCGTGCCGTTGTTGAGCAGCATCGCGGCGTGCTCATTGCCCTGCGACGAATTGAACTGCACCGTGCCGATGTTGCTTTGGTACGAGGCGCTAATCACTGTCGGCCCACCCAGCAGCTCGCCCCCGGTGGTCAGATCCAGTGCGTGCAGGCGGTGGTGGTAGCTCGTCCCGGACTGGGTCATCGCCACCACGTACATCGTGCCGTGGGCCCCGGCGCTGCGGTCGATGACCGGAGTCGAGGTGATGCCGATCGTGGGTGCGACGTTGCCGCAGTTGACGTTATCGCTAACCGTCTCGCCTGCAGGTATCAGCGAAACCTTCCACAGTTGCGCGCCGCTGTCGGCGTCAAAGGCGTATACCGAGTCATTCTCGGTCGCGACAAAGAGGACGTTGTGGACTGCCCCGTTCACCGTCAGCCCCGACAGGTACAGCGGTTGCGCATCGACCTTGCCGTCGACGCTGAGCTGGCGCAGCAGGCCGAAGGTTGCCGAGTTGACATTGGCCGGCGTCAGCTTGGTTTCCTTCAGGTTCTGACCCGTGCGCGAGTTGTCGTACTTGTAGGTCGTGACATCTACGCTGCCGGTCACCGGTGTGGTGACGGTGAGGGTGGCATTTGCGCTGGTGACGCTACCGGCGGAGTTGCTCACCGTGACACTGAAGACCGCGCCGCTGTCCGCGGTCGTCTCCGCCGGCGTTGTGTAAGTCGCAGAAGTGGCCCCGGCGATGGCAGTGCCGTTCTTACGCCACTGGTAGCTCAGCGGGGCGGTGCCGGTGGCAGCAACGGTGAACGTCGCCGTGGAACCTGAAGTGATGGAGCGGCTCAGCGGCTGCGAGGTAATGACGGGAGCACCGCCGACAGACCCTGTGACTGTAAGCGTGGCATTGCCGCTGGTGACGCTGCCCGCGGCATTGCTCACCATGACGCTGAAGAGTGCGCCGCTGTCAGCCGTCGTCTCCGCAGGGGTCGTGTACGTGGCGGAGGTGGCTCCCGCGATCGCCGTGCCGTTCCTACGCCACTGGTAGCTCAGCGGGGCGGTACCGGTCGCGGTGACACTGAAGCTGGCGGTGGTGCCTGAGGCGATTGTCAGGCTGACCGGCTGCGCTGTGATGGCCGGGGCGACGGGCGGTTGTGCAGTGACGGTGAGGGTGGCATTGCTGCTGGTGACGGTGCCAGCAGAGTTGCTTACCACGACGCTGAATACCTCGCCGTTGTCAGCCGTGTTGGCCGGCGGAGTCGTGTACGTTGCGGAGGTGGCCCCGGCGATCGCCGTACCGTTCCTGCGCCACTGGTAGCTCAGCGGGGCGGTACCGGTCGCGGTGACGCTGAAGGTCGCGGTGCCCGCGAAGGCGATCGTCTGGCTGGCCGGCTGCGCAGTGATCGCGGGGGCAACAGCGGCCGGGGTCACGCTCAGCTTCGCGGCGCTGCTTTGCACAGAGCCTGCCGCATTGCTGACCACCACGGTGAACAGTGTCCCATCCGCCGCCGCGCTCTGTGCAGGGGTCTTGTAGGTCGAGGATGTGGCCCCGGCGATCGGGGTGCCGTTGCTTTGCCATTGATAGGAGAGCGGTGCGCTGCCGGCTGCCACGACGCTGAAGGTCGCGGTAGCGCCTTCGGCGATGGTCTGGCTCGAGGGCTGGGTGGTGATCGTGGGCGCAATCAGCGCCGCAGTGACGCTCAGCCTCGCCGCGTTGCTCGTGGCCGATCCGGCCGTGTTGCTGACGACCACGGTAAACAGCGTGCCGTCATCGGTCGTTGCGGTCGCGGGGGTGGTGTAGCTGGCGGCGGTCGCGCCGGCGATCGCCGTGCCGCCCTTCTGCCACTGGTAGGAAAGCGGCGTGCTGCCGGTGGCCACCACGGCGAAGGTCGCGGCCGTCCCAGCGGTGACCGCCTGGTCCGCGGGCTGCGTGGTGATGGTCGGTGCCACGGGGACGGGGGTGACGGTCAGCACGGCCGCTGTGCTTTGTACGAAACCTGCAGCGTTGCTCACCGTGACGGTGAACGAGCTGCCGCTGTCGCCCGTGCTCGTCGCCGCTGTCGTATAGGTGGGTGCGGTTGCCCCCACGATGGCCGTGCCGTTCTTGTTCCACTGGTACCCCAGCGGGGCCGTTCCCGTCGCCGTCACCGTGAAAGTCGCTGTCTGGCCGACCGTGACGCTCTCGTTGGCTGGCTGCGTGGTAATCGAGGGCACCACGGGACCTGGCATGACGGTGAGTGTTGCCGGAGGGCTCTGTGCCGTGCCGACCACGTTGCTGACGATCACCGCGAAGGTGTCGCCGTCATCAGCGGTCGTGGTTGCCGGCACGGTGTAGGTGGGCGCATTGGCGCCTGCAATGGTGACGCCGTTCCTCTGCCACTCGAAGTTCAGAGGATCCGTGCCGAGGGCACTCACGGTGAAGGTCGCAGGACTTCCGACACTGACGGTCTGGCTGGCAGGGGCGCTCTGGATCGCCGGGGCTACGGCATCAGGGGTCGTGGCGGGGCCGGTGCTCACGGAGCCGCAGGCAGTCAGTACCAGCGACAGTAATAGTGAGAGAGCTCCCGCGCGGGTCGCGCTGCTGCGCTGCATGTCTGTGCCGTTCCCTTGGCTGATCGAACTTGGGCCTGCAGTCTACTCAGCAGGCAATGACTCTGTGAACCACCGCACAGCAGGAAAGGGCTTTATGTAAATTGTGCATTCCCACCGCCGCAGATCTGTCGGCGGTTGGCGACACAGCAGTGCGGGATCTGCCTACGCGCACGAATCAATGACTCCCGGGTTCAGTGCGACGGCTACTCCGCCAAGCGTGCTCTGGGACTCACGCGTCAGAGAACTCCCAATGGAATGTCGATATGTCCATGGGCACGAGCCGGTCTGATTTTACGAAACCTTCGGAATCTAATTCGGAGAGAAAAGACCCTAGTATGTTGCCGGGCTCGTTGCTTGTTAATGCGCCACGCCACGAACGCGACACCCGCCACCGAGTGCGAACAGCGGCAGCGTTCGGGCCGGTCCGTGCAGAAGCTAGCGCGCCGTCAGCCGCGCGTTCAAGCTGCACGCTCAGTGTACTCGCTCGTACAGATCCTGCCCTGACGGTCGATGGCTCGTGTCGGACAGCCCGCCCACCCGTCGCGAGCTACCCGTGCTCGGGGCTGTCACCAGCCACGCCCGCCCCATCGTTGATAGGCTCGCGGCACACCTTGAGCGCATCCTTCAGCTGGCGGTCGGCTTCCTATTGTGCCGAATCATGAAGCCCACACCGGCGAGTCCAAGTGCGAGTAGTGAGAGCATCTCGGGTTCGGGGACGCTAGTCGGCGCGGCGGGGGCGAAAAGGGCAGCCTCGAAAAAACCGCTCTCACGACCAAAAGGTCCGTTGACGTAATCTATGGGGCCGAATTGGTTGGTGGAGGTGATGAATGCATTTCCAAAAGTCTCCCAAGTACATCCTGTTTGTGTAACGGTGAATGTGACACATTGGCTCGTATCGTTGACTCCGAGCGTGTTGTCCACCACGAGGAACAATCCGCCGCCATTAGCGGTAGGTGTATTAGCGAGCTCCACTATCCCTAGCGAATTCAGCGCCGCGGTTAGACCATCAGCCGCGTCTATGCTGGCCTTTGAGCCAAAAATGAAACGCGTGTAGAGCGGCGAATCAAACGTCGTGCTGCTGAACGTCACGTCGTATGTCGTCCCATTGACAACCAACCCGTTGAGTCCGGTCGGATCGTTGGCACTGCCGACCAGCGTCGGGTCGGCCATCGCAAGTCCGCTAACGCCGATGAACGCAAAGGCCAGCAATCCGGGAATGAGCGCTTTCATGGAAATGCCCCCCCATGGCAGCACAAGGCGTGCTGTCGTTAATCCAGTGCAGTAGTTCGTTCTCATATCGCCGGCAGGTTGGCTGAAGTGTCCCTGGTTGCGCGCAGCACAGGCTTTACCATAGCCAGCCATAGCGGCACCTTGCCGCCGCATCGCGAACAAGGCGTTTGCGCCGAGATGATCGAGCGCGGATCGCGCACCCCGAGGTGAGTTCAGCTAGCGGTCGGCTTCTTATACGCCAACTCATGAACCCGACACCCGCCAGACCAAGTGCGAGCAGCGTGAGCGTCGCAGGTTCTGGCACCCCCGTGATCGGAACTGGGACTCCGACCGTGCCATAGATCTGGAAGGACGGCTCGTTGTTAAGATCGTGCGTCGACATCGCACCCGTGCCACTGTCAATCGATCGGAACATGGCATCTCCGGAGGTGGCATCCGCCAGCGCCCAGTAGTTTTCGTAGGGCGCCGTCGGTGAGGTATTGATGGCGGCATTCAGCGTTAGGTAGTACGTGCCCGCCGGCAAAAAGATATCCGGCAGCGCGAACGCGGAACTGTAGTCGTGCGCGCCGCCAGAGATCCCGGTGAGAGTAGCCGTGATGCCGCCGGTGCCGCCGCCGATGTGCGGTCCCATGGCATCTGTACCGAAGGGGGTCGTGCCGATCGCGTAGTTGACGAAGAGCGGAACGAACGAACCACCGTCGTGGAGGTTCAGCGACAATTCTCCGAAGACTACCTTATCGAGCGTTGCCGGCGCACTGAGTGTGAAACTATCCGTGACCAAGTTGTCGGCAAGTTGAATCGTGGACCCAGGGCTGAAACCAATGAGGTCGGTCGCCTGGAAGTTGAGCGCGTCGGGTCCATTGTCATAGAGCAGCGTGTCCGCGCTCACATCAGCAGCCATTAGGAGCATCAGGAGGCTAATGCCTGAAAGAACCTTCGATGGAATCGTCATGGACGTCTCCTGATCGAGGAGGAGGCTGTTTTGTGAGTTCTGCTAGTTCACAGACTACGCTCACTACGGTTTCTTTCGAAGCAATGTGAACTTAAGGTTAAGACGCCGTTGTCGGTAGACTGCCCCGCAACGCCCGCTTCGTCCCCTTGGGACTCCGCAGCCGAGGGCGGCTTACTCCGGGAAGCGATGACAAACCTAAACAATGCTCCGAACGACTTTGTGCACCGGGGAATACCCTGCATTGGCAAGGGCACGCCCGCGCTGACCCCGGATAAGGCTCTTACGAACCGCCGCAGGAACCCAAACCAGATGCCGACGGCCCCCACTGATTTCACTTGACCGGCAGCAGCGTCGTCGCCTTGATCGAACGTCGCGCCGCTACTAGCAGCCCCGCGAATCCGAGCGCCATCAGCGGCAGCGTGCCAGGCTCAGGGACACTCGTTGACGGTACGTAGCGAGCGACTGCACCGCCAAAAACGTGATCACCTCCCACAGCGCCACTCAGATCCGCGACGCCCGAGAATTCTATGGTCCTGCAACCTGCGACCATCTCTGTGCCCGACATGGTGATATTCGAACCGTTCAGCGTGGCCAGGTAAGTGACCTGCGGGTTTGTACCGTGGCAATCGGGCGCCTGTTGTACGTACAGATTCGATATCGCCCCGGTGGTTAGGTCATACGTAAAAAGGATGTCATATATGCTGAGTGGATCGATGAATGCTCCGGTCATATCTACGCCGATGATGTCATCCGCGCGAACGTTGAAGCTGATGAGTGCCAGAAACAGAACCGCTGCGATTCGCATATGAGCTCGGGTGGTTGCGCTGGCTGGCCGTCTCGTAACGGCACACATACTACTCGGGTCGAATCATCAGGCCCGGAGTCTTGCGTGCAGCCTTTTTGCCCTCCCTGGCGCCAAGTGACGTCACAGAGGATCGACCTCGCGGATACCGCCAGTCCCCTGCCGTATCGATGGCGGGGTTTGGCTGAGATGATTTCGCTCCTCGCAGCACAGCCTCTGGCTTGGCGACACCATGTTGCTATCGCAAGCAAACATCAGCAAATTCAGGGCTTTTCGAAATCCGGCCCACGCCCGCGCTAACAATTGTCGCATTTGATGCGGCGTTCAGCCGCTTAGCCCGCCACAGGATCGGTACAACAGCCTCAGCGCCACCGTCACCGGTCGGCCGCCGCGTGATCGCGCTGGCTAGCGAAGGTCGGATGATAGGAGCCCAAGTCGACATCCTGCCCTGCCCCGCTACCCACCTTACAGCGGCTAATTCGATCTGCGCTTTGGGGCATCCTCGGGGAACTCCCGCGATGTCAGAACTGGAAGTAAAGGAAGGGCGAGTCGCGGCCGCCGGCCATCACCGCAAGGCACGCGCCGAAGGCGGCGGCCATCAGCACCCTCCGCAGCGGCGTGGCGGTGTGGCTCTGGTTGAACTCGAAGGTATTGCGGCCCACCATGGCCCAGTAACCCGCTACGAGCAGCATGCACCCCAACACGCCCAGGTTCTGCGGCAACGCACCCGCCGTAGCAGTGAACATTGCATGCAGGACCTCGCCTGCGACCGCAAACGTCGGGGAGCGGAAGAATACCCAGCCGATCAGTGCCAGCAGGAACATCAGCGCCTGCGCCCCTGGCCGCGGCAGGGCATCCCACAGCTTCGGCGCCAGCCGGTAGAGCACCAGCAGGACTCCGTGGTATGCGCCCCAGACCACGAAGGTCCAGTTCGCGCCGTGCCACAGCCCGCCGATCAGCATGGTCAGCATGAGATTGCGCACGGTGGCCATGGCGCCGTGGCGGTTGCCGCCGAAGGGGATGTACAGGTAGTCGCGCATGCAGGTCGACAGCGAGATGTGCCAGCGCCGCCAGAAGTCGGAAGGATCGTGCGCCTTGTAGGGTGAGTTGAAGTTCTGCGGGATGCGCAGCCCGAACAGGTAGCCCAGGCCGACGGCCATGTCGCTGTAGCCGCAGAAGTCGAAATAGAGCTGGAACGAATACGCCAGCATCACCAGCCACGCGCTGGCGGTCGACAGCGATCCCACATCCTTGAACGCAGGATCCACGAAGATCGCCAGGGTATCAGCGACCAGCACCTTCTCGACCAGTCCGGTCGCGAAGAACATCAGCCCCGGTACCAGCCAGCGGCGGCGCTGCGCGCCGCCCAGGTTCTCCAGGTCCGACTCGATCTGGCGGAAGCGCACGATCGGCCCCGCCACCAGCTGCGAGAACAGCGACACGTAGGCACTGAACTCGAACAGGTTGCGCGTTGGCCTGATCGTGCCGCGATAGGAATCGACGATGTAGGAGATGGTGTGGAAGGTATAGAACGAGATCCCCACAGGCAGGATGATGTCGAACACCGGCAGGTGCACGCTGATGCCGAACTGGTTGGCGAGCCACTGTCCGGAACGCAGTGCAAAGCCTGCGTACTTGAAGAATCCCAGCAGGCACAGGTCGACGCAGACCGGGATGATGAGCGCCAGGCGACGGGCGCGCGGGTCCTGGTACTTGAGAAAGGCCAGGCCTGCGCAGTAGCTGACCACGGTGGAAAACGCCATCAGCAGGCAGAATCTGCGCGTCCCAGTAGCCATAGAACACGTACCCGGAGAGCGCCAGCCACACGTAGCGGTGTTTCGCGCCCGGCAGGCACCAGAACACCAGGTAGACCACCGGCAGGAAGCCGAAGATGAAGATGAAGCTGTTGAAGAGCATCGCGCGCCTACTGCGGCTTCCCGGGCAGCGGCAGCTCCCGGGCCAGCAGCTGCGACATGCGCTCCGAGCCCTTGTCCACGAAGTGGTTGAGGTCGCCGAAGCAGTCCCAGCAGCCATCGAGGAGCGCGGCCGCATCGATGGCCGGCAGGTGCTCGCGCGCGGCGACCTTCAGGGTAACCGCATTCGCCGCGCGGTCGAACTCGATGAACACGGGCAGGTCAGCCTGGGGAACCCAAATGCGCTCCTCCCACAGATCCGGCAGGGCGCGTGCCGGCACGGGCAGCTCCGCACGCTGGGCATGGGTGACCAGCACCACGCGCGCCCCGCCTGTGCGCACCGCTTCGATCAGGCTCACGAGGTCGTGCTCATAAGCGGCAAGGCCGGCCGCCGGCGGCGCATGGATCCGCGCACCCGGAGGCATCCCCTGCAGCTTCTGCTCGACCTGGCGCTTGTTGAGTGCCATCCACACCCACGAGGGCACAGCCGCATGCGCCACGCCGCGCAGACGCTTGATGAAGCGGGATGCGAAAGGATTGTCGGGGAGCGGCGCGGGCGCAGGCATCGCGGCGGGAGAGACCGGCGTCACCGCCGGTGCCGGGATTGGGGGGTGCTTTGGGTCGTCGCTTGCCAGGTAGAAGAGCGGGGACGAATAGACCACCACCACGTCCGGCCGGAACCGGGAGACCCAGTTATTCCAGTAACCGACCATGGTGCCGGTGGTCATGCCGACCACGGCCACGTTCACGACCTCGACGCAGCCGCGACCGGCCAGCTTCTGCCCCAGGAGCGCGGGGAACTCGTGGCCCGGGGACTCGTCGTAGCCGAAGGTCTCGGACGCGCCCATGACGGCAATGCGCGTGCAGCCGGGCCTGGGCAGGGGCGTGATCTCAGGCCCGCGGAAGCCGAAGCGGTTGAGCTTCCACTTGCCGAACTGCGCATTCGGGCGACCGCGGCGACCCAGTGCGTCGCGCACAAAGAGATCGTCGTAACTCGGGTTGGCCAGGAACGGCACGCCATGGAACACGGCATCGTCCAGCCGCGCGGCGCACTCCGCGGCGAGCAGGAAGCCCACGAGGGCCACCAACCACAGCGATGCGAGCCGCCACCCCGCTACGCTCGGGGCAACCGGCGGTGCCGGCGCAGGCCCGGGACCGGCCGTTACCGGATTGCTTGTCCGCGCGGGCATGGCTCTGTCGGCCGTCACGCGCCCGTGGCAGGCCCGGGCAGCGCTCCGTCGGCAACGAAACGCGCCAGTGAGCGCGCGGCGGCCTCCCAGCGCTGCGCCATCTCGCCTCGCTTGATGAGCGCTGCCGCGGCAAGCTCGCCCCGCCGCAGGCGCAGCGCGTCCAGGGCGCGACGGATATCGGCGGCGGTGTTGTCCGTGAACGCCGCCGCATCGCCGAACAGCTCGATGCTCGCGGTGTTGTTGGAAAGGACCATCGGCTTGCCGATGGCAAGCGCCTCATAGGCACCGCAGACCAGGCAGTCATCCATCAGCGTAAGGTCGATGATCCCGTCAGCCGAGCGCAGCAGTCCCCAGTACGCAGCTTCCTCGAGGAAGCCGGTAAACCGCACATTGGGCGGCACCGTCGCAGCCAACGCCGGATCGAGCTTCCTGGGGTTGCCGGTGACGTACAGCTGCACATCGCTCCCGCGCACCGCCTCGAATACCTCACCTATCGGCTCATCCGCCGCATAGGTGGCTATGAGCACCACATTGAAGGGACCCTCCAGGGCGGGCGCAGCAGCTGGCGCGGGGGCGGCGGGCACCCGATCCGGCAGCGTGAATGCGCGTCCGCCCACAGCCTCGATGATCTGCGCGAGCTGGCGGTTGGTGACGATCGTCAGCTCGGAGTTGCGGATGACCCAGTAGGACAGCCGCCTGATCCAGCCCTGGCGGTTGATATACGGCGTGACCGCCTCGTTGTGCGCATCGACGATCAGCTGGAAGCCCAGGATCGGCCGCAGCAGCGCCGCCAGCGCCCCGAGGATGAGCGATGGATTCTGGATCAGCAACACCTGCACGCGGCGCCGCATGAGGAGTGAGATGGTGCGCGCCGACAGGACCAGGTAACGCAGCGCACCGCGCCGCCGGGTCTTCAGGACCACCAGTTCCAGCCCAAGGCCGGCGCACAGTTCCTGCATCCGGCGGTGCTCGGACCACGAGAGCGCCAGGGATCTCATGCGGCGAAGGTGGCGACCGGCTTGGCGGCGACAGCCCGGCGGTGCTGGGACTGCCACAGCTGGAACATCAGCAGCGAGAAGAGCAGCTTGCTGTGCTTGCGCGTACCCGCGAGGTGTTCGCTCTTCAGGCGCTCGATCTCGGTGAAGTTGAAGATCCCTTCCCTGCCGATGGCCGCGGAGTTGAGGGTGTCCTGCAGCAACTCCTGCAGCGGGCCCCGCAGCCAGCGTCCCATGGGGGCCTCGAAACCCTGCTTGCGATGATTGATGACCGGGGCAGGCAGCCACTTCTCTGCCACCTTCCGCAGCACGTACTTCTGCTTCATGCCGCGGATCTTCAGCGCCGCGGGCATGCTCATCACGTCCTCGACCAGGTGGTGATCGAGGAAGGGTACGCGCAGCTCCAGGGAGTGCCACATGCTCAGCCGGTCGGTGAGCGTCAGGATGTCATCGGGCAGGTACCAGCGCAGGTCCGTCTTCAGTGCGCGCTCGACGCTGGTACCGTGGCGGAAGCCCTCGAAAGTGCCGGTCAGGATGGCCGCCGTGCGCGCCGAGTCCACCCTTGCTGCGGTGTCCCGGGCGTACAGGCGCGCGCGCTCGCGCGCCGGCAGCGAACTCATCGAGTCCTGGTAGCGGCACGCCGCGGTGGCGGAAGAGGCACGCGAGAAGCGCTTCATGTGGTCGATCAGGTCGCTTGAGGTCTTCGGCTCCGGGATCCGGCGGATCACCGGGTCCACCAGCCCGTTGCGCAGCCAGCCCGGCAATCGCGCGTAGGCATCGCCGACCCGCACTCCCAGGTGCCGTCGGTAGCCGCCGAAGATCTCATCCCCGCCGAGCCCGGTGAGCGCCACTTTCACGAATCCTGCGGCCGCCTGGCTCACGTAGTAGCTCGGGATCACCGAGTCATCGGAAAACGGCTCGTCGAAGGCCGACACCACGTCCTCGATGATCGTGGCGACGTGCGGCTCGACGTTGATCTCGTGGTGGTTGAGACGATAACGCTGGGCGATCATGCGCGCGTACACGCGCTCATCGATGAACGCGGAACCCGCGTCCGCGAAACCCACCGTGAAGGTCTCCACGGGACGCTCGCTGGCGGCCGCCATCATCGCCACCATGACCCCGCTGTCGAGGCCGCCGGAGAGAAACGCCCCCACCGGGACATCGCTCACCAGGTGCGATTCGACGGCACGCTTAAGGCCCCCCTCCACGCGCGCGATCCATTCATCGTGCGAGCGCTGCACCGGTGCGACATCGGGCACCTGCCAGTAGGTGCGCGATGCGAGGTTGCCCTGCGCATCGATGGTCACGCGTGGTGGCCGGGGGTACCTTGGCGATCGCCCGATAGATGCTGCGCGGCGCGGGGATGAACGTGTAGGTGAAGAACTCGTCCATCGCCTGCCAGTCGATGTCCAGGGGGACGAGCCCGGTGGACAGGAGCGACTTGATCTCCGACCCGAACAGCACGCCACCGGGCAGCTGCGCGATGTACAGCGGCTTGATGCCCAGCCGGTCGCGGGCCAGCAGCAGCTTTTCCTGCCTGGCATCCCACAGTGCGAAGGCGAACATCCCTTCGAGGTCTGCGACCAGGTCCGCGCCCTTCTCCTCGTACAGGTGCACGATGACTTCCGTGTCCGAGTTGGTGCGGAACTGGTGGCCGCGGGAGCGCAGCCCCTCGCGCAGCGACTTGAAGTTGTAGATCTCCCCGTTGAACACCACGGCAACCGAGTGGTCCTCGTTGTAGACCGGCTGCCAGCCCCCGGCCACGTCGATGATCGCCAGCCGCCGCATGGCAAGTCCTACCGGTCCTTCATGGAGCATGCCCTCCCCGTCCGGGCCACGCCTGAAGATGACGTCGTTCATCCCCTGCAGGGTGGCCGCCGACCATCCGGCCGAGGAGACAAATCCGCAGATGCCGCACATGTGTTTGCCCTACCGTGTTCGCGCGCGCGGGGCCGGCCGCGGCAGTAACGGGCGCCGCGGCGGCAGGCCGGACCGACCGCGCAGCGGCACACCGCGCCGGCGCCGGCCGGTGGACGCCGCGGTGGCCGCCTCCGGCACCAGCTTGACGGCCAATCGCGCGGTGGCCACGGAGAGCCCGCCGAAGAAATACCAGTACGGCTCCGAGAAGCCGAACGAGGCGAAGCTGAAGAACAGGTCCACGCCCACGACCACGACGAGGGCCACCGCGACTTCGTGCAGAAAGCGCAGCCGTGGATCGGTCATGGGTGTCGCGCTGACGATCCGCTGTGCGCGCCAGCAGGCCTTCAGGAAGGCCCAGATCATCATGAGCAGCAACACGAGCCCGACGTAGCCGAGTTCCTCTGCGACTTCGGTGTAGAGGTTGTGCGAAGGCAGGTCCTCGCCGCGGAAATGTGAATTGGCCTCCGCGGAGGTGCCCAGCCCGTGTCCGAAGAAGGGCCGCCGCAGCGAGACCTTGAAGTCATCGATGACCCCGGTGATGCGCTCCTGCGCGGTCGCACTGCCCTTGGCGTGGTGCGAGAAGATGGAGACGTAGCGCTCGCGCTGCAGGTCGGACATGAGGGCGATGCTGGCCACCAGCGCCAGTGCCCCCAGCGTGAGGTAGGCGGCGCGGTTCTTGCTGTTCCACACCAGCAGCACTCCCAGGAATATCAGGCCGAGGAACCCGGAGCGCGAGGCACTCAGCACCAGGGCGTAGCACATCGCTCCCACCAGGCCCACCAGCAGCGCCTTGCGCACCGGGGTATCGGGCTTGAGGATCAGGTGCAGCAGCGGCAGCGTCATGATGATGACGAAGCCCAGTCCGTTGGGGTTGATGATGTCGAAGGGCGAGCCGGCCAGGCGATCCATGTACTCCCAGTTGCCCAGGGAGGTGAAGGAGCCCCAGTAGCCACCGCGGATATGCATCTCCAGCGGCTCGATCACGCGGAACACCTGCGTCACCACGTACACCGTGATCAGCAGGCGCAGCTTGCGGGTGGTGTCCACGGTTGCCACCACGAAGAAGAAGAAGCACAGGGACTTAGCGTAGTCCTGGAGGTTGTGGATCACGCTCCCCGGCCACTCGACAAACGGGATCGTGACGATGATGTATGCCAGGAGGATCCAGAGTTTGCGTGCCACCGGGTCCATCTGCGGCGCGGGACCCTTGCGCCGGCGGGGTCCGGAGAATGCGATCGCGAGCCCGGTCGCCCCGGCGAGCAGCAGGTCAATGTGCAGCGTACCCAGCGCCGGCACGCGGGCAGCAAGGTGCGTGAAGTAGCTGACGATGAAGGCGCAGAACAGGTAGAAGGCGGCATCGCGCGAGCCCTGTTCCGCCGGCGACTCAACTTCCTTTTTGACTCGCGACTTTCTCATGCTTTCATTATGTCACGTCGAACCACTCGTCGACGCCGGCGCGGTGGCCAGAGTGTGCCCGGCGGGGCCGGTGGAATCACGATTGGATTTCACGTAATCGCCCGGTAGGCGCTCAAATATTCCTCGGCCATGCGGCCGCTCGAATAGCGCCCGCTATCCGCCTTACCGGAGGACTTCCCGCACACCGCCGTGCCGCCCATCAGCCGCTGGAGTGCCCCGCTCAGCGCCGGCAGATCGCGCGGCGGCACCAAGCATCCCAGGCTGCCATGCTCAAGTATCTCCGGGATCGCTCCGACGGCGGTTGCCACGACCGGCACGCCCCACTGCATCGCCTCGAGCAGCACCACGGGCATCCCTTCGGTGAACGAACTCATGACAAATCCGACCGCATCACGCAACAGGCGATCCGGGCCGTCGAGGTACCCGGCCAGCATCACATCCTCGCGCACACCCAGTGCTGCGATGCGTTGAGTGAGAGCGTCCCTTTCCGGCCCCTCCCCCACGATCAGCAGCCGATGCGCACCGCCCACGACCGCCTTGGCCTGTGCGAAGGCCTCGATCAGAAGCTCAAATCCCTTCTCCGCCGACAGCCGCCCGATCGCGACCAGCGTCGGCCGCCCCTGCACCGCGGCCAGCAGAGCTGCGGGCAGTGGCGGCGCGGCGCGCACGGCCAGGTCGGCCAGCCGCGACTGAAGATCCGGGATGCCGTTCTCGATGAGTCGACGCCGCTCCGGCGCAAGCGCCCGCACCGCAGGAAGCTCCAGCATCGCGCGCGTCACGACCACCACCTGGTCGATGCGCCGCAGCGACATGCGGTCGAGCAGCTCATAGAGCCGCAGCGCGCTGAATCCGCGGGCGGCAACCCAGCCGTGCAGGGTCGAGAGCATCGGGCCACGACGGCTGCGCGGCAGCGGCCCGAGCAGGATGTTGGCCTTGTACCCGTGCGAATGCACCACCTCTGCCCGCGTATCGCGGACCACGCCCAGCAGCTGCCGGACTACCGCAGGGGTGGGCCGCGGTACGATGCGGATTGGGCTAACGGGAAGCCCGAAGCTTGCCGCCAGGGCCTCGAAGTCAGTCTGCGGTGTCCCCGGGTCACGCATACTGCCGACCACGGCTGTGTGCCCGCGAAGCTGCTGCTCGCGCGCCAGATACAATAGAATGCGCTCGGCCCCGTACAGGCCCTCGCTATGGATGAGATGCAAGATCCTCATGGGTCACTGGTTGAAAGCGGCATGGCAATGAGCTGGGCACGCTGTCGGGCGCTCATCGCCTCGGACCTGTGGCGTCACGCGGGCATACTGGGAATGGGTCCCTTCCTCAGGCACTGGGTCGCGACCCCGGGGTTTCGCTACAGCACGCTGCTGCGCTTTTATGCCTATGCAGCGCAGGCGCCCTGGTGCCAGCTGGGTGTGCGCCAGCTCACCGTGCTTGCCCTGCACCGCTACTCGATTCGCTACGGGATCGACATCTCCCGCGATGCGCGCATCGGCTGCGGCTTGTATATCGGTCACTTCGGCGGCATCGTCGTCAATGAGGCCGTGCGCATCGGCGACAACTGCAACCTCTCGCACGGGGTCACGCTCGGTCGCATCAATCGTGGCGAGCGGGCGGGTTGCCCCACGATCGGCAACGATGTCTATATCGGCCCCGGGGCGAAGATCCTCGGCCGCATCCACGTCGGCGATCGCGCGGCCGTCGGCGCGAACGCGGTCGTCATCGAGGACGTGCCCCCCGACGTCGCAGTCGGCGGTGTACCCGCGCGTGTCATCTCCCAGCAGGGATCGCAGGGCTATGTCAATCGCACCGACTATCCGCCGGTGCCCGGCCGCTGACCGCATCGGCACCGAAGGCCTCACGGAGCACGCGTGGTGATCAGGCCGCGCAGGAGCGCACGCCACGCCGGCCAGTACCACGGCACGTACCTCAGGGCGCGGATGTAGTCTGCGAACGCCGCGCTGCGGTCCTGTTCCTGCCACAGCGTACTGTCGCCGCGTCCCACATAGGTGTGTGCCCACGCCTGACGCACGACTGACTTCCCGACCACCTCCGGGTGGTTCTCCAGGAATCGTCGCGTGGTCTCGATGGCGACCTGCCAGCGCTTGCGGTAGTTGCGTGACAGCTGACCGGACCACACCCGGTAGCGGATGGTCGCCTCCGGCACGTAGTCGAATCGGTAGTGCGCCGAGAGGCGCAGCCACAGGTCGTAGTCAAAGCCCATGCTGAGCGATTCGTCGAAGTAGCCGGTGCGCTCCAGGCACTCGCGCCGCATGACCACGGCCGAATAGGCCACGAAGTTCTCCACCAGCAGCGGGCCGGACACCCAGCCACGCCGCATGGCGGTGACCGCCTGCGGCAGGGGTCTGCCCTCAGCGTCCATGCGCTCGTAGTCGGAATACACCAGGCCGACCTCAGGGGTGGCACTGAACAGTGGCATCTGCCGCGCCAGCTTGTCCGGCCGCCAGATGTCGTCTGCATCCAGCAGTGCCACGAATGGGCCGCGGCTGAGCTTTATGCCCTGGTTCTTGGCGTTGGCAGCCCCGGCGTTCTTCTGAAAATGCACGCGCACGCGCGGATTTCCGGCCCACTGGCGCACTACCGTTTCGGTGTCGTCCGTGGAGCCGTCATCGACGATCTGCACCTCCACGTTGCGGTAGGTCTGCGCCAGGACCGAGTTGACCGCCTGGGGAAGATACTGCGCCATGTTGTAGCTGGCGATCACCGCGGAGACCAGGTCGCTGGGGGTGCTGGCCGGCATCGATTCAGATCCGGCAGATCGAGAAACGGTACTTGCCGGAGCGCTCCTGGGGAATGCGGGTCAGGTACACCGGGCGGAAGGCGATGCCGGGACCAAACACCGCCGCAAACTCAGCCAGCAGCTTTGCCTCGCTCGCCGCCGAGAAATCCGCCGCGCGCACGACGTTCAGCACGATTTCCTCGCGCGAGGACTGCACCACCTGCAGCTGCTCGATCCCGGCAATCGCAGTCAGCGTGCGTTCCACCAGGGAGACGCCGGCGACCAGCGAGCCATCGGCCCGCTTGAGGTAGTCCGCTACCCGTCCGGTGACGCGCTCGATAAGCGGCGCCCCCCGCCCGCACGGGCAGAGGCGGTCGGTGGGCACCCCGATATCCTCGATGCGGTAGCGGATGAAGGGCATGCCCCTGTTCAGCAGGTCGGTAATGACGATGGCCCCCTCCTCCCCGGCAGGTGCGGCGCTGCCGTCGGCGCGGATGAACTCGATGTACAGATGCTCGATATCCAGGTGCATGCCGTTGTGCACCTCGCATTCGCAGGCGATCAGTCCCACCTCCTCGCAGCCGTACCGGTCGGTGACCTTGCAGCCGAAGGCGGCCTCGATGACCCGCCGCTCGTGGGCGAGCAGCATCATCGAGGTGGAAATGATCCCCTGCGGCCGCAGGTCGCCGATGCCGTGTTCCTCCAGGTACCGGGCCAGTATGTAGAGGGAGTGCGAGTGGCCGAGCAGGACTTCCGGCTGCTCGCGCCGCCAGGCGCTGATGAAAGCCCCGATCGAGCGTTCGTTGAGGTCGATCGTGTCCAGGTAGAGGAAGCGGTCGATCAGCCGTCGGCGCACGCGTTCCTTGAAGGAGCGCGCCACCGGAGGGTTACCCCACAGCGCCGCCACCTTCATCCCGTGGAACAGGCCGGCCCACTGGTCCGAGCGCATGTAGTCGGCCGTGCGGGCGATCAGCCAGTCACGGTCAAAGTAGGTGGTCAGGGCGACCCCGGTAGAGCCACCGGTCTTATGCTCACCCAGCTCGCTGCGCCGGAACTGCCTCGAGAGTATCTCATCGGTTGAGCTGCGGATGGTCGCCTTGGTCAGCAGCGGCAGCGCTGCGAACTGCGCGAGCGTGAAGCTCGATGCATCAAAGCCGCACTCGCGGAACACCCGGGCGTAATAGGCGCAATTGTCGGCGGCATAGCGCACGATCCCGTGGAGGCGCTCGCGCTGTTGCGCCTCGAGGACCCCGCGCGGCTGCCACTGCGAGCGCTGCAGCTGCCGCAGCCGCTGCAACCGTGCACTGCGGTCCTTCAGGTCCCACAGCGGGTGGAACACGTGGCGCGACAGCGAACTCATCACGGACACGGGGGGCATCATCCGGTGCGCGGCTGCCACAGCACCTGTTTTTCCCCGCGCAGGAAGCGGGTAAATGCGACCGCGGAGGCCCAGTTCGAGCAACAGAAAGTAGTAGGCGTAGCGCGCCGGCGCGAACTGGCGCAGGCGCTGCGGCCCGAACGCCGCGAGGGCGATGAGCAGCGCCGCGAGGCACTGCCCGATGGCCAGCAGATCGTAGGGCCAGCCCCGCGGCAGCAGCCACCAGTTGAGCATGGCAGCGATGGCCAGGGGCAGGAAACTCAGGTAACGCAGCAACTTGTGCGAGACGAGCTGCCAGCTGAAGAGCGGATGTTTGAACGGATTCAGGAGCGCCTTCTTGTCACGCATGGCCCAGAAGGCACGCAGCGCCACGCGCACCCGCATCTGGTATTCGTCCGCGTTGGTACTGAGGGTTTCCTCCTCCAGCACAGCCTCGGGAGCGAACACCACGCGGCGGCCCTGCTCGATGACGTTGAGCGGCAGCACCAGGTCCGGCAGCTGGTCGGCGTTCATCGGCCGGTAGAGTTCGCGCCGCACCGCATCGACACCGCCATCGACCCCGACGATGGAGCCGATGCCGGTCTCGGCCTGGCGCAGAGCGTTCTCGTAGCGCATGTAGGCGCTGCAGCCATCCCCCACCACTGAGCCGTGCGGGGTCACGTAGAGCATCCGCCCGGTCACGTACCCGACCGTGGGATCTGCAAACGGCGCGACGAGCTTGCGCAGCGTATCCGGCCGGTACATGGAGTTCGCATCCGCGAACACGACGATCTCGCCGGAGGCCTTCTCGATGAGGCGGTTGAGCGCTGCGGTCTTGCCGCCGCGCGGCTCCTGACGGAAGAAGGACACCCGCGGATCCTGCTGCGAGAGCTTGCGCAACAGGGCATCGGTCGCATCGGTGGAGCCGTCGGATACCACCATCACCTGCAGCCCTTCGCGCGGATAGTCCTGCTCGAGCTTGTTGCGCACCGTCGCCTCGATGTGGGAGGCCTCGTTGTAACGCGCTGATCACCACCGTAACGCTCGGTGTGATCGGGCCTGCGCGCACCGGACGCGGCCTCACCATGCGCAGCAATGCCACGCAGAGCGGATAGCCCAGGTAGGGGTAGAAGCCTGCGGCGAGACAGACCCAGAAGAGCCACGCCGCCGGTGGCATTGAATGCCCCGGGGGTCACTGGCGCGGCTGCATCGCCGGTGAGGTGGGGCGCAGCTGCTGGCGAGCCGGGTCCTGCGCAAGCGCCGCCCGCGTCAGTGCGTAAGTCGACGGTGACCCCGATTTCATTCGCAGCCACGCCATGGGGCCCCAGCTCCGAGCGGGCATAGAGAAAGCGCACGGCAACGCGGTCGCCAAGCACCCAGCGCAGCGTGGTGAGGAAGTCGATGCGTGTGCACGGTGCCGCCCGTGGTGTAGTCATCGTCCTCGTACGAGCCGCCGAGGTTCCAGGTGAGCACTGCGTTGAGCTTGCGTGAGTAAAGAGCATTGATGCTCTTGGCATCCCTATTGTCCTGGGGCGTGACCTCATAGCGGCTGCTGGAACTCACTACGGCAAGGTCGAGCGAGCTGCGGATGCCATCGACACGCCACGTCGCCGAGTACTCGGTGTAATTGAAGGGCTGCCCGGTGACGATCCGGTTGTTCTGGTTGCCCGGCACGGGCTGGTCGAGGCTGAGGAGGAACAGATTGGCCGCATCGGTGGTCTCCTTGGCCGCATGCAGGGTGAGGCGCTGCGTGGGCGAGATCAGCCGGCCGATGTCGACCTTCCAGTTGATGCCGCTGGGGTTCTTGTCCGTAATCTCCGGATCATCCGTGTTGAGCTTGAGTCGGGTGTAACCGATCGAGGCATCGATCGTGGTGCGGAAATTGTTGAACCGGAAGCCGCCCATGACCTGCTTCGAGGTGAAGTCGGTGTTGTCGACGGTGTCGGTGTACTTCACGTCCCAGTAATCGCCCGTCACGTAACCGGTGACGCTGTTGGAGAAGCCGTGGTCGAAGCGCACCTCCCCGCCCCAACGGTCGCTGTCGATGTTGACGTAGTTCGGGGACTTGGAGTTGGTGTCGACCCGCCCGTAGTCCGCCCCGAGGGTCAGTGTGTCCCGCAGCGTAGGCTTGAACATGAACTGCGGGCCGGTGGTGACGTAGTTCAGGCTCTCGATGTTATCCGGGGTCGCCGCGGCGAACGGATCGAGCACCGCCTGCGAGAAGCTGTCGCGGGCGGTCCAGGAAAAGAACCCGGGAACGATCTTGAACGCGCCGTCGGCGTCAAGGTAGCCGAAGGGCTGCACGTCATAGGAGTTGCTGAAGTACTTGATCAGCGAGATGTCGGTGTCCAGGTGGTAGTCCAGCCGCGGCGATCCCTGGCGTGAGGTGTTCGCCGACCAGCCCGATCATCGCCAGCTCATCGCTCTGCGGGTCCCGGGTGAAGCTCGACGTTGTCCGTGTAGATGATGCCGCGCCTGCGCCGCGAGGTAGTTGCCCTCCTTGGCGTTCACGGCCTGGTCGAAGAACAGCGTCTGGGTGGTGATGGGGCCGGCTTGCGCGTGCACCTGCACGGATACGAGGGCGAGGAGCAGCCCGAGGAGCACGCGACCACGCCTGAGCGATGCCAGCATCCATCGCGTGTTCATGTGGCGCACTCCTTCAGCGTGGCTCAGAAGCCGTCTTCTTTGCCGTCTGTTTTTCTGTGCGCGTACCGGTAGTGATAACCGGCGTGCGGCTGCTTCATGCTCTGGTTGAGCACCAGCGAGACCGACTTGCTCTCCGAGAGCGTCTCGATGGCTTCCAGTACCACGTGCTGCGGGGTCTGGTCCGCCCGCACCACGATCAGAATCTGCCCGGCCACCTCGGTCAGCGCGTGTGACTCGGTCGTCAGCAGCAAGGGGGCCGAGTCAAAGAGCACCAGCCGCGCCGGGTCCTGCCTTGAAAGCTGTGAAACCACCTCCTGCATGCGCGCGCTGGCCAAGAGCTCGGTGGCGTTCGGGTCCTGGTGCCCGGCCGGCAGGAAGGACAGCCCCGGAATGTCGGTCTGCAGGATCGCCGAGGACAGCGACAGGCTCGGGTCCTTGACCACATCGAGCAGCCCACGCACGTCGTCCGCGCCGAGGATCTGGCTCAGGCGCGGGTTCACGACATCGCCATCGACCAGCAGTACGGTCACGTCCTCTTCCAGGCGCATGCTCAGGGCGAGGTTGAGCGAGGTGAAGGTCTTGCCCTCCCCGGGTACCGCACTTGCGATCATGACGAGGTTGCCCTCGGGAAGGCGCTCGACGCCGCGACCGAGCGCGTTGTTGATCAGCGGGCGCTTGATCTGGCGATACTGCTGGGCGAGTTCGCGCTCCTGGTGGGCCGGTGGCAGCAGGCCCACGGAGCGCAAACCGTCCAGGTCGATCGGGATGATGCGGGTCGAGGTGGTCGTGTCGCCGGTGGACTGGTGGCGACGGGCCACGGCCGGCGGCAGCGCGCGCCCCGCCAGCGCCGCTGCGCCCTGGCTCGCCTGCAGGCGCTTGATGGCGTTCTCGATGACGCTCATGCCACCAACCCGTGCAGGAAGCGCGATGTCGGCCCCTGGATCGCGACGGTGAAGAAGGCCAGCAGCACCAGGGCCGCGGTGGCGACCGAGTAGGTCCATATCGCACGCCGCCCGGCCGCCTTGTGGCGCTCCAGCCAGGTCATGCTGACCGCGCCCAGCACCGGCAGCTGTGTCAGCTCGGTGAGCTGGCGGGTCGAGGTGAACACCGGGCGCAGCTGGTGCAGCAGGTAGGCGACGCCCAATCCTGCCGCCAGGCCGCCGAGCAGCACCGTGAGGATGAGGCGCACGCGATCCGGGGCCACCGGGTACATCCCCCCGGTGGGTGGATCCACGATCTCGAAGCGGACCACGCCGGTTGCATCGGCCTGGTCAGACAGCTTGGCACGGCCCAGCCGCTCCACCAGGGCCTGGTACTGGGTGCGGGTCACATCGTAGTCGCGGCTGAGGCGGGCGAACTCGGCCTCGACTTCCGGGGCGACGTTGATCATCTTGTGGAGTTCGTCGATCTGCGCCTGCTCGTCGGCGAGCTGACGGCGCGCGGTCCCCACCTCGACGTCGGCCTGGCTCAGCTGCAAGCGGATGCCCTGGTAGACAGGATTTGCGGCCAGGCCGCTCGAGGAGATGGCCGCCGGGTCGCCCCGGCGGATGGCGGCCTTCTCGAGGGCCTGGCGGCGCTTGAGGTCCTCGAGCGTAGCGCGCGCGGCAATGACATCCGGGTGCTTGTCGGTGTAGCGCTGCAGCAGCTCGTCCAGGCGCGCCTGGGCCTCGCGGATGGCACTGCCGGTGTCGGTAGCGCCGCCGGCGGAGCCTGCCACCACCGCCCCGCCCATCAGCGGCTGCTCGCCCGAGAGCTGGCGCTGCAGTTCCTCGCGCTTCTGCTCGGCGACGGCCAGGGCCAGCTTGTCCTTGTTCAGCTGGTCGCTGACGGCATTCAGGCGCGCGAAATAGTCCCCGCCGGTGTTGCCCGGCACCAGGCCCGCGTGCTGGCGCTTGAAGTCGGCGATCTGCGCCTCTCCGGCGGCGAGCTTCTTCTCGTACTCAGCGATCTGCTGCGTGAGGAAGTTCTGCGCCTGCTGGGCGCTGACCTGGCTGCCGTGGAGCGCATTGGCCATGAAAAGCTTCAGCAACTGGTCGACGACCTCGCGCGTGTTGCGCGAGTGGTCGGTGTAGGAGATGACGTAAAGGTCGGCAGGCTGGTTACGCTCGCCACTGGCCTCCACGGTGAGCCTGGCGCGCAGGCCATCGATGATGCCGGCCTGGCGGGCAGGCGTCATGCTGTCGAACCCGGGAATTGCGCCGCGCGCGACTTTTTCCAGCTCCGGGCCGCCGAGCAGGGCCTCGCGCACCGCATCGACCTGGGCGCTGACGTTTGATTCGACGGCGATGCCGGCGGTCACCTGGCTCATGCGCGTGCGCGTGTCCACGAACACCCGCGCCCAGGAGCTGTAGGTGTCGGGCAGCACGAGGACGACGACCCAGCCCACCAGGCAGATCACCCACGCGACCAGCATCGCGGTCCAGCGGAACCGCCAGATGCCGCGAATCTGTTCGAGGATGAATTCGAGGGCGGCGTTCACGCCTAGAACCGCGACTGCGGGACGAACAGGATGTCGCCCGCCTTGAGGGGGATATTCTGGCTGGTGTCGCCGCCGTTGATCAGGTCATCGAGCTTGACCTTGATACTGGTCTGCTTGCCATTGACGACGCGGGTGATCTGCGCACGGTTGCCGGCGGCGAACTGGCCGAGACCGCCGACTGCGAGCACCGCATCGAGCACGGTCATGCCCTCGCGATAGGGCAGCTCCTCGGGACGCACCACCTGGCCGACGACCCTGACGAGGCTGAAGGCGCTCGCGGCGGTGGTCACGATGATGTTGACCTTGGGGCTGCGCACGTACTCACCGAGCACCCCCTCCATGTCGCGGGCGAGCTGCGGGGAGGTTTTGCCGACCGCCACCATGTCCTCGACCAGCGGCGTCGAGATCTTGCCGTCCGGGCGCACCGGGATGCTCACCGACAGCTCTGGGTTGCGCCAGACGAACACCTGCAGGGTATCCCCGGGTCCGATGATGTAGTCGCTGGTGGCAGCCGTGGCCGTGGCCTGCTTGGGCGTCGGCGGCAGCACCGGCGGGGCGCTGGTGGCGCAACCGCTGAGCACGAAAACCACGGCCAGCCCAACTGCCAGCATCAGCGCGCTTGGACGTCGCATCTTCATTCCTGGCTTCAAAAGTTGAGCGTATCAGAAAGCACAGGAGCGCAGCCCGTTGATCTGGTCGAACTGCCGCGCCCCCGTTAAGACAGTTGGTTCAGGGCCTTATATGTTCTTTGACGGTTGCATCGAGGCGGTCCGCACCGTCGTCGGCAAGCGACGAATTTTAGCGGCAGGGTCCACCGGCAGAATGTGATCGCAGTCACAACGGCCCGGCGGCCCCGAGCAACACCAATGCCCCGCACTATGTAAGGTCAGGCCGCCCCCCGAGCGGGGCCGCCGACTCCGGCTACCTGAGCGTACCGCTGGCGGCGAGGCTGCGCAGTACCTGCTCGGGCAGCAGCGCAGTCGCTGCCGCACTCCGCCCGGGCGGAGACCAGAACCGAGGGCACATGGCCTGTTGCCGCCCTGAGTCCGAACCACAGCTGCGAGGCCAAGGGGTGCACGAACGGGCGGCCGCCGATCTCGTAGCGGTACCAGATCAGGGAGCGCGCGCCGTCAGGGTCCGCCGCCTCGGACTCGATGAAGGGCAAGCCGCCGGCCACCGCGGTGGGTTTGCCGGCGAACTTCAGGTGCGGTCCCAAGAGGCTGCTTGAGTCCCCGACCAGTTCCGCTCCCTGGCGCTGTTCGCGGTAGCCGACCGCGAACACCTCGACCCTCTGGCCGGCCGGATCGCTCAGTACGGTGTGCAGGGTTTCATCGGCGCCCGCGAAGGCGGGCATCCAGTAGGAGTCGAAGCTTCCCTGCGCAAATGACCAGGGAGCGGTGGGGCGGATCAGGCCGGCGACATCCACCGCGGGCGCTGCGGCCAGGTGACGCATGACACCGCTCAGGCCCGGGAGAATCAGCAGGACAATTGCGGCCGCCATGAATCCAGAGATATCGCCGGGCTTGCCGTCCCCGGTAGCCCCCGCGTGCGCCACCCGGTCCGCCGCAGGCGGCGTGGCTGGCGAGGACCAGGTCGAGAGCCAGAAGAAGCAGGCGAGCGCCACGGCAAAGACGCACCAGCCGAACCAGTAATGGCCCACGCTGACCAGGTGGTGCTTCATGTCCGTGAGGTAGCCGGCCTCGATCACCGTGTAGACGCGCACCCAGTTGGCGAGCAGCGCAAGGCCTGCCATCTGCACCAGCAGCACGAGCCGGGTGCGCCAGGAGTCGCGCCGCAGCTCCCCGTGCAGCGCTGCCACCGCAAGCCCGACGATCATGAAGTGCAGCCCGCTGCAGCCCTGCTCGATGATGAAGCTGCCGTTGGGTATGCGGATGATGTCGCCATGGATGGATGCGTGCGGACCGGTCAGGTCAAGGACCGCGCCCATGACACGGACCGTCAGTTCCTGCAGGGGAGTGGCGAGTTGTCCCCAGCTCGGCAGCGCAAAGCAGAAGAACGCGGCGGGGAAAGCCAGCAGTGCCGCGAGACGCGCGCCGAACGCCGCGGCCGCGGCCAGCCAGAACAGTGCCGGGAAGATCAGGACGTGCAGATCCTGGATGCCACCGCGGTAGCAAATGAGCCAGGCCAGGCTCGCCACGAGCAGCCCCAGCTGCGCCAGCGGCTGTGGCGCTGCCGGTGCCGCGGCGAGCGCGCCGCGTTCCCGCCACACCAGGACCGCGCAGACCGCAAGGATCAGCCAGCCGTGCGTGTAGGTGATGTTCGCGAAGTCGGACCACTGGTCGAGTAGCACCGCGGTGCTCGGCCAGTAGGCCACCGACACCACGCAGGCCAGGACCAAGATCAACCACAGGCGCGAGGAGCCGGACGTACGCATCCGGCAAATCTTACGAGAACCCGCCTATTGGAAGTGTGCGCCGGCGTCGAAAACGTCGCGCCAGGGCGTCAGGCGATGGTCTTGCTGACAATCTGCGACAGGTCACTCTCGACGCCCAGCTGCGTGACGGCCCGGACGGCGAAGTACCACGTACCCGGGCCGAGGTTCTCGATGACGTAGGTCTGCAGGCCAACGCCGGCATCAACCACCTGGGACAGGTCGGTCTGGCTCACACCGTAGTAAATCCGGTAGCCGGCCAGATCATTGAGCACAGCACCGCTGGTGGTCGTGGTCGGGGCTTCCCACGAGACCGTCGCCACGCCGTTGCCCGCGGGCAGGGCTGCGCCGGATGAAGTGTCGCCGGCAGCAGCCGGGGCCGGTGTGTTGTTGTTGTGACAACCGCTGAGAGCGAGAACTCCAATCCACGGCAGTGCCATCAACTTCAGCATTTTCAAAGCGCAAACCCCCACCCAGCCCCGATGCACCCTCGGGCGCAAAACTCGATTCGGAGAGCGCGGCTGGCAGGGCAAGCGAAAGTCCGCCAGCTGCGGTCCAGCAGGGAAATGCAAGGGTTATGCCGAGATCGAAAAAATTAAGGCTTTCAGTTAATTGCACGCCGCATGGCTCACGCCAGGGCTCGGTGGACCCTGATTACGTCGCCGGATTCCGACGCGAGAAGGAGGCTTGGGCCTACAAAGGCAGTTAACTCATTGTTTTAGATTACAAAACAGGGAGTCGCGAGGTACCGACACAGCGTCAGTGAGTGGCAAACCGTGAGGCGGAGCACATTTCCTGGTGGATATGTCGCATTGCGCATTGTCCTACACGGTGCTTTGTTATTCTTGAACCAAGCTCATCAGCGGGCGTAACCTGCTCATGCAGTGAGTGCGATAAGGATGTACCGACAACAAGACTGATGACCGGGCATGGCACGCAAGCCGGCCGCAATAGCTACGGATGGGTCATTGGAGGGTGCTGCGATGAAGAGAATTATCAAGATTGCAGGCGCGGCGAGCATCGTTGCCGCCACTGCCGTGTTGTGGAGCGTGCCGGCAGCGGCACTGTCCTGCGGCTCGAGCGCGTGCGCGCAGGTGCATGATCGCTGGCCCGGGCGCCCGCTCACCAGCATCAACCGCAACACCAACGCGACGACGCCGGCGACCGGGGTGCCCGAGCCGGGTGTGCTGCCGCTGCTGGCCCTCGGCCTGGGCGGAGTGGGGTTCCTGGCCCTGCGCCGCAAGCGCGTAAACGCGAAGATCTAAGCCAACACACAGGGCTCGATGCAAGCGGCTCCTGCGGGAGCCGCTTGTTTTTTGAGGCTGCCTGAGGCCTTGTTGGTATTGCGGGTGAAAGGATTCTCCCGATGAACCAGTCACTGAAGTCAGCGGACGCCCACGTGCGCACGGGCAATCACCCTAATTCCCAGTCTCCCCCGGTCCGCTATAGTCCACACCACATGCCCGCCAGTCACTCAGCGACCCCGGACCGAGCCGCCGCGCAACTCAACGCATTCACCGTCGACGTGGAGGATTACTTCCATGTCGCCGCGCTGAGTTCGGCCATCCCGCGCGACAGCTGGTCCAGCCGCGAGCTGCGCGTCGAGGCCAACACCGATCGGTTGCTCGGGGTTCTGGCGGAGCGGGAAGTCCGCGCGACCTTCTTCGTGCTGGGCTGGGTGGCCGAGCGCACACCCACACTGGTGCGCCGCATCGCCGCTGCCGGTCACGAAGTCGCCTGCCATGGCTACTCGCACAAGCTCGTCTACCGACAGACGCCGGCGGAATTCCGCGAGGAGACCGTCCGGGCAAAAGGCTGCCTTGAGGACACGCTCGGACACGGCGTCTTCGGCTACCGTGCGGCGAGTTTCTCGGTCACCCGCCAGTCACTGTGGGCGCTGGACGTGCTCATCGACTTGGGGTTCCGCTACGACTCCTCGATCTTCCCGATCCACCACGACCTGTACGGCATTCCCGGGGCGACCCCCGAGCCGCACCGGGTGACCGCGCCCTCCGGACGCACGCTCGCGGAATTTCCGATGTCGGCGGCACGCTTCTTCGGCCTGCAGGTCCCGGTCTCCGGTGGCGGCTACTTCCGCATCCTGCCCTACTGGCTCACGCGCGCGGGCCTGCAGCAGATCAACGAGCAGGAAAACCGCCCGTTCGCCTTCTACCTGCATCCCTGGGAGCTGGACCCGGGACAGCCACGCATCCGGGTCGGCGCCTTCTCACGCTTCCGCCACTACACCAACCTGTCGCGCTGCGAGGCGCGCCTGCGCCGGGTGCTCGGTGATTTTGCCTTCGGCACGATGGAGGAAGCGCTGCAGCGGCGTGGACTGCTGGCGGTGGCGCCCACCAGCACTACGCGGCTGCCGCTGGGTGCTCCCCTGGCGCCGCAGCCGCTGTCGGCAGGCTGACGCTCACCCGAAGGCCGCCCCCGTCCGCGTTGGCGGCGGATATGCGGCCACCGTGCACGCCGATCGCCCGGGCGGCGATGGCAAGCCCGAGCCCCTCCCCGCCGGCACTGCGGTGTTCGCGCGCCGTATCCACCCGGTAGAACGGCTCGAAGATCAGCGCCAGATCCTGCTCCGGCACGCCCGGTCCCTCATCGCGCACCACGACCTCGATCGCCCCGCCGGCGGAGTCGCCCCGGCGGGCGCTGATGCTCACCCCCGCCCCCACCGGGCTGTAGCGCACGGCATTGCGGATCACGTTCTCGAAGGCGCTGCGCAGCAGTTCCCGGTCGGCGGCGAGCTGCAGCGCGCCCTGCGCCTCCACGACCACCGTGCACCCCTGCGCATCGGCCTCGATGGCCACCTCGGCGGCGATGCCGCGCAGCAGCTCACCCACGTCCACCGCGGAGCGCTCAAGCTGCTGCAGCGGGCGCTCCAGGCGCACCAGCTTAAGCGTGCGGGCGATCAGCTGCTCGAGGCGATCGGCCTCGAGCCCTGCGCGCGCGAGGTGGCGTTCGCTGGCACCCGGGTCGCGCCGCGCCAGCGACAGCGCCAGCTGCAATCGTGCGAGCGGCGAGCGCAGCTCGTGGGAGACATCGCGCAACAGCTGCTGCTTGCCCTCGATCAGCTGGCGCAGCCGCCCGGCCATCGCATCGAGGTCCTGCGCCAGGAGCCCCAAGTCGTCCTTGCGCCCTTTGAGCGCCGGCAGCACGCGCACGTTCAGGTCCCCGCCCGCCAGCTGCCGCGTCGCCATCCGCAGCCGGTCCACCGGGGCCACCAGGTAGCGGGCGAGCAGCAGGCACACCGCCGCGCTGGCGCCGATCGCGATCAGCAGGATCGACAGCGGCACCCCCGGCAGCTCCAGCTCGCCGAACAGGCGCGGCCCGGCGCGCAACGGACCCACCACCACGTGATACGTGGCCCCCTGCGGGCCGACCAGCACCAGGGCGCCCCCGATCGGGGCGATCGCCCCCGGGGCGGCACCGGCGGCCACATCGCCCGCCGTGGCGCGCAGGAGCTTCGGCAGCGTGCGCCCGAGCATCTCCTGCCCGTCGGGGCCGACGATATAGGTACGCCCGGCGGGCTCCCCCGCCAGCCCCTGCAGCCAGTCCTTCAGGGCATCCGGTCCGCCGGCCTCGAAGGCCCGGGCCGCCTGCGCATACAGCTGCCCGCGCTGCACCCACGGCCGCTCGCTGCGATGGGCGGTGGCATTGACCGCCACCGTCACGGTGCCCACCAGGATCAGGGCGAGGGCGGCCCAGAAGGCGAGGAAGATCCGCCAGTAGAGCGAGTGCATGGCATCACTCCTAAGGCGCGGCGCCCGGGCGCGCCGGGTTGAGCGTGAGCGCGTAGCCTGCGCCGCGCACGCCCTGCACGCTGACCCGGTCGCTGTGCCTGAGGATCTTGCGGCGCAGGTTGCTCACGTGCGTGTCGAGGCTGCGGTCGGTGGGCAGCAGGCGCCGACCCAGGGCCTGCATCTGCAGCTCGTCGCGGGAGACCGTGCGCGTGTCGGCGCGCACCAGCAGCTCGAGGATCCGCAGCTCCGCGGAGGTCAGCTCCAGATCCTTCGCCCCGACCTCGGCGCGCCGGGCGCGCAGGTCCAGCCGCAGCGGCCCCCACTGGAGCAGGGAGTCCGCACCTGCCGCCTCCCCGGGCATGCGCCGCAGCACGGCGCGGATGCGCGCCACCAGCTCCCGCGGGCTGAAGGGCTTGGCGAGGTAGTCATCGGCGCCCAGTTCCAGGCCCACGACGCGGTCGACCTCCTCGCCCCGGGCGGTGAGCATGATCACCGGCACGCGGCTCAAGGTGCGGATGCGCCGCAGCACCTCGAACCCGGACAGCTCCGGCAGCATCACGTCCAGGATCACCAGGTCCACCGGCGAGCGCACCAGCATCTCGAGGCCTTCCGGACCGGTGCCGGCGGTGACGGCCGCGAAGCCCTCGAGCGTGAGGTACTCATCGAGCATGGCGCACAGCGCCGCATCGTCATCGACGACCAGGAGGGTTGGCTTCGGTTCGCTTGCGGGCGCCACGGTGTTCAAAAGATACACGCTCCCGGAACGTTCCGGCCCTGACCCCCAGCGGGCATGGATCCTCGGATGTCCATGAGGCGCTAGTGACCCGGGTCCTGCGCCAGCTGCGCCGCCGCGCCCGCGGGCTCACCGAGCGTGGCGGCGTCCCAGCCACCCCCCAGGGCCTGCACGAGGGCCACGCTGGCGTTCAGGCGGTTCTGGCGGATGGCGAGCAGGCTCTGCGAGGCCTGCAGCGCGGTGGCCTGGGCGGTGACCACGGTGGTGTAGCTGACGATGCCGGCCTTGTACTCATTCAGCGCCAGGCCGACGGCCTGGTGGGCGGATGTCACGGTCTGATCCTGCACCGCGTACTGCGCCTCCAGGATGCGCAGCGTCGCCAGCTGGTCCTCCACCTGCTGGAAGGCGACCAGCACGGCCTGGCGGTAGTTGGCGACCGCCAGGTCGTAGGCGGCGCGTGACTGGCGCACCTGCGCGGACCGCAGCCCGAAGTCGAACAGCGTCACCCCGGCATTGCCGCCGAAGGACCACACCTCGTTCGGGGCGGCGAACAGGTGCGAAGCCGTATTGCTCGCATAGCCGGCCAGCCCGCTTAAGGTGAGGTCGGGGAAGTACGCGGCGATCGCCACGCCGATCTGGGCATTGGCCGCGGCCATGGTGCGCTCGGCCGCGGCCACGGTCGGGTTGCGCTCCAGCAGCGATCGAGGGCACCCCGGCGGGGGCCACCGGCACGCTCGTGCCGAAGGGTGCCGGGGTGATCGAGAAGTCCGCCGGCGCCTTGCCGACCAGGACCGCGATGGCATGCTCGAGCGTGGCGCGCGTCACCCCGATCGCCAGCTGCTGCGACTGGGCGCCACCAAGCTGCGTTTCGGCAGTGATGACGTCGGCCTTGGCGACGATGCCGGCCCGGTACTGGTTCTGCGTGATCATCAGCGAGCGCTGGTAGGCGGCCACGGTCTCCTCCAGCAGCGTCTTGGTCTCGTCCGCCACGCGCAGGTCGATGTAGTCGGTGGCGAGCGAGGCTTGCGCGGACAGGCGCGCCGCGGCCAGTTCCGCCTCGCTCGCCTGGGCGTTGGCGAGCTGCCCCTCGACGGTGCGCCGGATCTTGCCCCAGACATCGAGCTCCCAGGAGGCGGTCGCATCGACCTGGAAGCTGTTGTTGGGATGCGCGGTGGAGACCACCCCGCCGGTGGTGGTCGTGGCCCGGCCGCCGGAGCGGGTGGCAGCGGCGTTCACGCCCACCGCGGGCAGGTAGGCGGCGCGCGCCTGGCTCACCAGCGCGCGCGACTCGCGCCAGGCCGCCTCTGATGCCTTCAGTGTCTGGTTGGAGATGTCGATCTGGCGCTCGAGCTCATCCAGCACCGGGTCGTGGTAGACCGACCACCAGGGGCTGTCGCTGGCAGCTTCCGCGGGGGCGGCCGGCTTCCAGCCCTCGGCTTCCTTGAACTGCTGCGGCACGGCCGCTGCCGGGCGCTGGTAGTTGGGACCGACCGCGCAGCCGGCGAGCACCACCACTGCGCAGGATAAGAACACGGAGGCGTGGGTTTTCATGAGGCGATGGGGGCAGGGGCTGGGGGCAGTGGCCCGGGATGGGGGTGAACGCGCGACCCGGAGCGACGGGCCCAGCGGCCGAAGCGGTCCAGGTACAGGTACATCACCGGGGTGGTGAAGAGCGTGAGCAGCTGGCTCACGATCAGGCCGCCGACGATGGAGATCCCCAACGGCTGGCGCAGTTCCGCGCCGTCGCCGGCACCGAAGGCCAGCGGCAGCGCCCCCAGCATGGCGGCCAGGGTGGTCATCATGATCGGGCGGAAGCGCAGCAATGCGGCCTCGTAGATCGCACTCGCCGGCTCCTGGCCGTGCCGGCGCTGCGCATCGAGGGCAAAGTCGATCATCATGATCGCGTTCTTCTTCACGATGCCGATGAGCAGGATCACCCCGATGAGGGCAATGATGCTGAACTCGGTGTTGAACAGGCGCAGCGCCAGCACCGCGCCCATGCCGGCCGAGGGCAGCGTCGAGAGGATCGTGATGGGGTGGATGTAACTTTCGTACAGGATCCCGAGCACGATGTAGACCGCGGCGAGTGCGGAGAGGATCAGCACCGGCTCACTCGAGAGGGACTGCTGGAAGACCTGGGCGGTGCCCTGGAAGCTGCCATGGATGCTCCCCGGCACGCCCACCTCGTTCATGACTCGGGCGATGGCAGCGGCGGCGTGGCTCAGGGACACCCCGGCGGCGAGGTTGAAGGAGATGGTGGTGGCCACGAAGGTGCCGTGGTGGTTCACCGCCAGCGGGGTCGTGCCCGGGCCATAGGTGCTGAAGGCGGCCAGCGGCACCATCTGCTCGTGGGCGACGCTGACGGCGGAGCCGGTGGACACCCCGCCGCGGCCGGAGTTGGCGAGGGTGTTGGTGGCGAGGTTGCGGGCCGAGTCGCTGGCGACGGAGGCGGCACTGGTGGCGGACGCGGTCTGCGCGGAGATGACGGTCCCGGCCACCGCCTGGGAGGCCTGGGTGCCGGTGACGGTGGCCCCCGAGGTGCTCACCCAGAGGTCCTTGAGGGTCTCCGGGCTCTGCCAGAACTGCGGCGCGAGCTCCATGACCACGTGGTACTGGTTCAGCGGGTTGTAGATGGTGGAGACGTCGCGCTGGCCGAAGGCGTCATACAGCGTCGCATCGATGGTGGCCGGGTTGAGCTTCAGGCGCGAGGCGGTGTCGCGGTCGATCTTCACATCGATCTGCTGGCCGTTCTGCTGCTGGTCGGAGTTCACCTCGGTGAGCTCGGGCACCTTCTGCATCGCCTCGGCCACCTTCGGCGCCCAGGTGTAGATGTCGGCGACGTTGTCCGCCTGCAGCGTGTACTGGTACTGCGCATTGCTCTGCCGTCCGCCCGAGCGGATATCCTGCGCCGCCTGCAGGAACAGCCGGGCGCCGGCCACCTGGCTGAGCTTCGGCCGCAGGCGTGCGATCACCTGGTCGGCGGAGCTCTTGCGCCCGGGCTTGGGCTTCAGGGACATAAAGACGAAGCCGCTGTTGGTCTGCCCCCCGCCCTGCGAGCCGCCGCCGGTGAAGCCCACCACCGTATCGACATCCGGGTCCGCCTTCACCAGCTCCATGAACTGCCTGAGCTTGCCGGACATGGCCTGGAAGGAGATCGCCTGGTCCGCCTGGATGCCGCCGATGATCCGGCCCGTGTCCTGCTGCGGGAAGAATCCCTTGGGGATCCGGTAGAAGAGGTAGACGTTGAAGATCACCGTCCCCAGGAGCAGCACCATGACCAGAGCGCGGTTGGCCAGCGACCAGCGTAGCGCCCGGCCGTAGCCGCGCAGCACCGAGGCGAACACCCGTTCACTGGCCCGGTACAGCCGTCCCTGCTTCTTCGGGTCCCGCCTCCGGATCAGCCGCGAGCACATCATCGGTGTCGTGGTGAGCGAGACCAGCAGCGACACCAGCACCGCCACCGAGAGGGTGACCGAGAACTCGCGGAACAGCCGGCCGACGAGCCCGCCCATGGCCAGGATCGGGATGAACACCGCCACCAGCGACAGGCTCATGGACAGCACCGTGAAGCCGACCTCCCGGGACCCCTGGATGGCGGCCTGCATGCGCGGCATGCCCGCCTCCAGGTGGCGCGTGATGTTCTCCAGCACCACGATGGCATCGTCCACCACGAAGCCGGTGGCGATGATGAGCGCCATGAGCGACAGGTTGTCGAGGCTGTAACCTAAGAGGTACATCGCCGCGAAGGTGCCCAGGAGCGAGATGGGCACCGCGGCCGCCGGCACGAGCGTTGCACGCCCATTGCGCAGGAACAGGAACACCACCAGGATCACGAGCGTGATGGCCACCAGGAGCGTGCGCTCGACATCGTGCAGCGAGGCGCGGATGGTGGGGGTGCGGTCGATCGCGACCTTCATGTCGATGTCGGTCGGGATCGAGGCCTTGAGCGCCGGGATCAGCGCCTTCACGCGCTCCACCGTGTCGATGATGTTGGCGTTGGGCTGGCGGTAGAGGATGACCAGCACCGCGGGCTTGCCGTCGGCAAGTCCGAGGTTGCGCACGTTCTCGACCGAATCGAGCACCTCGCCGACATCGGACAGGCGCACCGCGTTGCCGTTGCGGTAGGCGACGATGAGGGCGCGGTACTGCGCCGCCTGGGTGGCCTGGTCGTTGGTGTAGATCTGGTAGCGCTGCGCGCCGACATCGATCGAGCCCTTGGGGGTATTGGCGTTCGCCGCGGCCAGGGCTGCGCGCACGTCCTCCAGCCCGATGCCGTACTTGAACAGCGCGCTGGGATTGAGCTCCACCCGCACCGCCGGCAGCGAGCTGCCGCCGATCTGCACCTGGCCGATGCCCTTCACCTGGGAGAGCTTCTGCGCCAGGATCGTGTCCGCCGCGTCGTACATCTGCCCCGCGGTGAGGGTCGCCGAGGTCAGCGCCAGGATGAGCACGGGCGCATCGGCGGTGTTCACCTTGTGGTAGGTCGGGTTGCTGCGCAGCGAGGTCGGCAGGTCCGCGCGCGCCGCATTGATCGCCGCCTCGACGTCGCGCGCGGCGCCGTCGATGTCGCGGTTGAGGCCGAACTGCAGCACGATGTGCGAGGAGCCGACCGCGCTGGAGGAAGTCATCTCGGTGACGTCGGCGATCTGCCCCAGGTGGCGCTCGAGCGGGGTCGCCACGGTGGCGGCCATGACATCCGGGCTCGCCCCCGCAAGGCTCGCCGAGACCGCGATCGTCGGGGAGTCGACCTGCGGCAAGCGGTGAGACCGGCAGGTGGGTGTAGGCGAGGATGCCGGCAAGCGCCACCCCGATGCTCAAGAGCACGGTGGCCACGGGACGGCGGATGAAGGGCTCGGACAGGTTCACTTACGCCCCCGCCGCGCTGGGTGCGGGCGCTGTGCCCCAGCGGTCCTTGATGCGCCGCTCCAGGCGATCAAAGTACAGGTAGATCACCGGGGTGGTGAACAGCGTCAAGAGCTGGCTCAGGATCAGGCCGCCGACGATGGTGACCCCGAGCGGATGGCGCAATTCCGACCCGGTGCCGCGGCCGAGCATCAGCGGCAGCGCGCCCAGCAGCGCCGCCATGGTGGTCATCAGGATCGGGCGGAAGCGCAAGAGGCTCGCGTGGTAGATCGCATCGCGCGGGCTCATGCCCTGCTCGCGCTCGGCGACCAATGCAAAGTCGATCATCATGATCGCGTTCTTCTTGACGATGCCGATCAAGAGGATGATGCCGATGATGCCGATCACCCCGAGGTCGCTCCCGGCCAGCAGCAGCGCCAGCAGCGCACCGACGCCTGCCGAGGGGAGCGTGGAGAGGATGGTGATCGGGTGGATGAAGCTTTCGTAGAGCACCCCGAGCACGATGTACACGGTGGCGAGTGCCGCCAGGATCAGGAGCAGCTCGTTGCCGAGGGTGGCCTCGAAGGCCAGCGCCGCCCCCTGGAAGGTGGTCATCATCGAGGCCGGCAGGGCGAGCCGGGCTTCCGTGGCGCGGATCGCCTTCACCGCATCCCCGAGCGCTGCGCCGCGGGCCAGGTTGAAGGAGATGGTGGTCGAGGGGAACTGGCCCAGGTGCGAGATCGACAGCGGCGCGGTCTGCCGGGTGAGCTTCACCAGGGCGCTCAGGGGCACCTGCCCGGACAGGGCGGTGGCCGAGGGCAGGTAGATCGTGCCGAGGGCGTCCAGGGATTCCATCAGCGACGGGTCGGCCTGCAGGATGACCCGGTACTGGTTCGACTGCGTGAAGATCGTCGAGACGATGCGCTGGCCGAAGGCGTCGTAGAGCGCGTTGTCCACCGTGGCCGGGGTGATGCCAAAGCGCGCCGCGGTGTCGCGGTCGATGGTGAGGTAGGCCTGCAGCCCCTCGTTCTCCTCATCGCTCGCCACGTCCTCCAGCTGCGGCAGCTTCTTCAGCTCCGCCACCAGCTGCGGCACCCAGGTGGCAAACTCCTTCGGGTTCGCGTCCTCGAGCACGAACTGGTACTGCGTGCGGCTGACCGTGTCGTCGATCGACAGGTCCTGCACCGGCTGCATGTAGACCCCGATGCCCACGATGCCTGCGGTGTTCTGCTGCAGGCGGCGGATGACATCGCTCGCCGACTCGTGGCGCTCGACTGACCGGCTTTAGGTTGATCAGCATCCGGCCGCTGTTCAGGGTGATGTTGGTGCCGTCCACGCCGATGAACGAGGACAGGCTGACGACGTCGGGGTCCTTGAGGATCGCTGCCGCCAGCTGCGCCTGGCGGCGCGCCATGTCGCCGAAGGACACCGACTGCGGGGCCTCGGTGATCGCCTGGATGAGACCGGTGTCCTGCACCGGGAAGAACCCCTTCGGGATGAACACGTACAGGAGCACGGTGAGGATGAGGGTGCCGAGGGCCACCATCAGCGTCATGAACTGCCGCTCGAGCACCCACTGAAGGGCCCGGTCGTAGGCGTCGATGAGCGCCTGGAACTTAGCGTTCGACCAGCGCGCGATGCGGCTGTCCTCGGCCGGCTCGTGGTGGCGCAGCAGCTTCGCGCACAGCATCGGCACCACCGTGAGCGAGACCACCGCGGAGATGATGATGGTGACGGAGAGGGTGATCGCGAACTCGTGGAACAGCCGCCCGACCACATCGCCCATGAACAACAGCGGAATGAGCACCGCGATCAGGGATACCGTGAGGGACACGATGGTGAAGCCGATCTCGGCGGAGCCCCTGAGCGCGGCCTGCCAGCGGCGGCATGCCCTCCTCGATGTAGCGCGAGATGTTCTCGATCATGACGATCGCATCGTCCACCACGAAGCCGGTGGCGATGGTGAGTGCCATCAGCGAGAGGTTGTTCAGGCTGTAGCCCACCAGGTACATCACCGCCAGCGTGCCGATCAGGGACAGCGGCACGGAGAGGCTCGGGATGAAGGTGGCCGGGAGGCTGCGCAGGAACAGGAAGATCACCATGACGACCAGCGCCACGGCGAGGGTGAGCTCGAACTCCACATCGTGCACCGAGGCGCGGATGGTGTTGGTGCGGTCGGTGAGGACGACCACCTCGGCCGCCGCCGGGAGCGCGCTGCGCAGGCCCGGCAGCAGCTGCTGGATGCGGTCGACGACCTGGATGACGTTCGCACCGGGCTGGCGCTGGATGTTGAGGATGATGCCCGGGGCGTTGTTGACCCAGCCGGCCAGGTAGACGTTCTCCGCGCCCGGGGTCACCTGGGCGACATCCGCCAGGCGCACCGGGTTGCCGTTCTTGTAGGCGACGATGACGTCTTCGTAGCCTTGCGGACTTTGGATCTGGTCGTTGGCGTTCAGCGTCCACGAGCGCGCCGGACCATCGAGCGTGCCCTTGGGGGCGTTCACGTTGGCGTTGCTGATGGTGCTGCGCAGGTCATCGATGTTCAGGCCGTAGGCGGCCAGTGCCCGCACGTTGGCGATGATGCGCACCGCCGGGCGCTGGCCGCCGCTGAGGCTCACCAGGCCCACCCCCTGCACCTGGGAGATCTTCTGCGCCAGGCGCGTATCGGCCAGGTCCTCGAGCTGGGTCAGCGGCAAGGTGTGGGAGGTGATCCCGAGGGTGAGGATCGGGGCATCCGCCGGGTTCACCTTGGCATAGATCGGCGGGGCCGGCAGGTCAGAGGGCAAGAGGTTCCCGGCGGCATTGATCGCCGCCTGCACTTCCTGTTCGGCGACATCGAGGCTTAAGTCCAGGCCGAACTGCAGGGTGATGACCGAGGCGCCGCCGGAGCTGGTCGAGGACATCTGGTTGAGCCCGGGCATCTGCCCGAACTGCACCTCCAGGGGTGCGGTCACCGAGGAGGTCATCACCTCCGGGCTCGCGCCGGGGTAGAAGGTCTGCACCTGGATCGTCGGGTAGTCGACCTGCGGCAGCGCCGACAGCGGCAGGAAGCCGTAAGCGACCACGCCCACGAGCAGGATCGCCACCATCAGGAGCGTGGTGCCCACGGGCCGCAGAATGAAGATGCGGGACGGGTTCATCCGCCGTGCCTACTGGGCCGCCGGCGGGCTGCCGTGATCGGCAGAGCCGGCCTGCGGGCCATCGCGGTGCCGGTGCTGACCGGAGCCCCTGCCGGCAGGCGGCGTCGCGGCCGGGGCACCCGCCGCGGCGGGTGCCTGGCGCACCAGGACCTTCGCGCCCTCCTTGAGCTTGTCCGCCCCGTCGATGACCACGCTCTCCCCGGGCTTGAGTCCCTCCTGGATGGAGATGTCGGTGGCATTGCCGGGACCTAGAGTCACCTTGCGCACGCTCACCGTGCCCCCGTTGACCACGTAGACGTAGGTGCCCGGGGCGCCGCGCTGCACGGCGGCCTGGGGGACGAGCGTCGCCCCGTGGAGCGTGTTCAAGCAGCAGCTCGACATTGACGAACTGCTGCGGGAAGAGACTCTCCTCCTCGTTGGCAAAGCTCGCCTTCATCTTGAGAGTCCCCGTGGTGGCATCGATCTGGCTGTCGATCGACTGCAGGGTGCCGCTGGCCAGCTGGGTGGTGTGGGTGCGGTCGAAGGCGGTCACGGGGAGCGTGTGGCCGGCGTGCAGCTGCGCGAGCAGCGGCGGGATCTGGTCCTCGGGCAGGCTGAACACCACGGTGATGGGCTTCAACTGCGCGATCACCACCAGACCGTTCGGCTCGGCCGGTGTCACGTAGTTGCCGAGGTTGACCTGCTGCAGGCCCGCGCGACCTGCGATGGGGGACACCACGTGCGCGTAGGACAGGTTGAGGCGCGCGGTGTCCGCCTGCGCCTGGTCGGTCTTGACCGTGCCCTCATCCTGCAAGACCTGGGACTTCTGGGTGGCCAGGGTCTGCTCGGCGATCGAGTCCTGCGCGAAGAGCGTCGTGTAGCGCTCCAGGTCGGTGCGCGCGTTGGCCAGCAGCGCCTGATCGCGCGCGAGCGCGCCCTGCGCCTGCTCGAGGGCGACCTGGAAGGGCCGCGGGTCGATCTGGAAGAGCGGGTCCCCGGGCCTGACGTTCTGGCCCTCCTTGAAGAAGACCCGGGTGATCTGACCTGAGACCTGGGACTGCACGGTGACGGTGGCGATCGGGGTCACCGACCCTAAGCCGATGAGGGTGATCGGCATGTCCCCGGCCCGTGCACGGGCGGCCACCACGGGCATGGGTCCGCCACCGGCGAAGCGCCCGCCCGGGGCCTTGGCCGGCTTCGGAGTCAGGAGCCATGCCAGGAGGACCAGGGCCAGCAGCACTGCGATCACCAGCGCCACGCGGCGCAGCCGGTGGTGGCGCGCAGGCTCGGAGGTGTTCGCGATCGGGCTCGCCAGGACCGGTTCCGGGTCTTCGGGCCGATGGATGTCGTTCATCGGCCCGCTCCGGAAGGCGCGGACGATCGCATGAAGGGGCTGCTCACGAAGGCTCTCCACTCAGACCCGGGCGGATGTTGCCGCGAACCCGGGGGAATGCGCGCAGGGGCGCGCCGGATGCGGCAGGCGCGGCCCGCGGGGTCCCGGTGGCTTTAGGATGCCCTAACGGGCTGTGGAGGAACCTTAAGAACTGCCAACGAATTACCGCACAGCTTAAGGAACCGGTGAGCCCTCAGGCGGGGTTCTCGAGACTGAAGGCCTGGCGGTTGTCATCGTAGGCAAACACTTCCGCGTAGCGGCCCCAGCTGATCAGGGCACGCAGGGTCTGCTCGGCGGCATCCTCGGCCATGTAGTCCTCGAGCTCGTCGAAGAAGCGGCTCCTGGGAGCGGTGTGGCTCGCCCGCTCATCCAGCACCCGCCGCACGTGGGCGGCGAGGGGCACGTAGGTGATCAGGTGCTGGGCGAAGAGCTTCTTGCGCTCGTCGGTGTCGCCGCGGGCGAAAGCAAGCCCCGCCTCGGTGAGCTTCATGTCGCCGCCCTCGACCTCGGCGAAGCGCAGCAGCTGCAATGCCTCGGCGGCCGGGAACAGCTCGTCGATGTCCAGGTGCTGCTCCTCGGCGATCGCCGGCAGGTCCGCCTTGCCGCTGTAGGGTGGCTCGTTCACCGTCTCGATCAGGCCGGTGAGGATGGTCGAGGAGACGTGCGTGAGCGTGGTGCCGATGCCGCTGCCGGGGAAGCGCTCGGACTTCACCCCGGGGCGCAGCTCCCCGCGCGGCCGGGCGGTCATCTCCACGTACACCCGGTCGACGAGTGCGCGGAAGCGCGTGTCCTGGGTGTTGCGCGGCTGCGGCAGGTCGATCGGGATCTCGCTCACGATCCTGCCCGGGTTGGTCGAGAAGATCAGCAGCCGGTCGCACATCTGCACCGCCTCCTCGATGTTGTGCGTGACCAGCAGCACCGCCTTGATCGGCAGCTGCCCCTCGCCCCACAGCTCCAGGAAATCCGTGCGCAGGGTCTCGGCGGTGAGGATGTCGAGGGCCGAGAACGGCTCGTCCATCAGGAGGATGTTCGGGTGCACCACCAGGGCGCGCGCGAACCCGACCCGCTGGCGCATGCCGCCGGAGAGCTCGCGCGGGTAGGCGGACTCGAAGCCGTCGAGCCCGATCAGGTCGATCGCCTTCAGTGCGCGGCTGCGCATCTCCGCCTCGGGCACGCCCAAGGCCTCGAGCCCGAGCTGCACGTTCTCGAGCACGGTGAGCCAGGGAAACAGCGCAAAGCTCTGGAACACCATGGCGATGCCGGCGGCGGGGCTGAGCACCGGGTGCCCGAGGTAGTTCACCACCCCGCCTGAAGGGGGGTCGAGGCCTGCGATCGAGCGCAGCAGCGTCGACTTGCCCGAGCCGGAACGGCCGAGGAGTCCTACGATCTCCCCCGGCCGCAGCGCCAGATTCACGCCCTCGAGCACGACCAGCTCGTCCCCGTCGGGCTTGCGGAAGGACTTGTTCACCGCCTGCACGTCGAGCAGCGGTTGCAGGTTCAAGGCAGGGGCGGCGTTGTTCACGTGCAGTCTCCCATCCCTCAGCTCATGCGGAACTTGCGCTCCGCCCGTGCGTACAGCGGTCGCCAGAAGATCCGGTTCAGCGTCACCACGAACAGACTGAGCACGACCGTGCCGAGCACGCTGCGCTGGAAGTCCGCCGTGGTGGTCGCATCGGCAATATAGGCCCCCAGGCCGTGCGCGGTCAGCTTCTCCGAGCCCCAGCTGGCCACCTCGGCGACGATGCTCGCGTTCCAGGAGCCCCCCGAGGCGGTGATGGCACCGGTGACGTAGAAGGGGAACACGGCCGGCAGCGCCAGGCGCTTCCACCACAGCCAGCCCTTGAGACCTAGGTTCTCCCCCGCGTAGCGCAGGTCCGCCGAGATGCCCGAGGCGCCCACGATGACATTGAACAGGATGTACCACTGGGTCCCCAGGACCATGAGCGGGCTCAGCCAGATGTCCGGGTTCAGCCTGAGGATGACGATGGCGGAGACTGCGATCGGGAACAGGACGTTCGCCGGGAAGGCCGCCAGGAACTGCGCGATCGGCTGCACGATGCTCGCCACGCGCGGCCGCATGCCCACCCACACCCCGATGGGCACCCAGATCAGGCTCGCGATGGCGATCAGGATGGCCACCCGCAGCAGCGTGATGAAGCCCAGGAGGATGACGTGGCCCACCTCGGCCAGGGTCACCTCCCCCCGCACGAACAGGGTGGTCTTCCACAAGGCGGCGACGCCGATGAGGATCAAGAGGCCATACCAGGCGTAGTCGCCCCAGCGGCCCTGCCAGCGCGTCTCCGGAGGCTCCGGCGCTGCAGCCTTCGGCTTGTTGCCCGCGCGCAGCATGGCGGCGAAGGCATGGCCCAGGATCCCCAGCAAGCGCGAGCGGCGCATCATGGTCAGCGCCCAGGATGGGTTCGCGGTCTGGCCGGCTTCCTGCTCCAGGCGGAACCAGTCGGCACTGGCGATGAGCGGGCGGAACAGCAGCTGGTCGAAGATCAGGATGACGATGAACATCGCCAGGATCGCCCAGGCGATGGCGTGCAGGTTCTTCTGCTCGATCGCGACGGCGATGAAGGACCCGACCCCCGGCAGCGTCACGGTGGTATTGCCGACGCTGATCGCCTCCGAGGCCACCACGAAGAACCAGCCCCCGGACATGGACATCATCATGTTCCAGATCAGAGGCGGCATGCCGAAGGGCACCTCGAGGCGCCAGAACCGCAGCCAGGGGCTCAGCTGGAAGTTGCGCGCCGCTTCCACCATCTCATCCGGGATGCTGCGCAAGGAGTGGTAGAAGCTGAAGGCCATATTCCAGGCCTGGCTGGTGAAGATGAGGAAGATGGCCGCCATTTCCGCGCCGGCCACCCGCCCCGGGGTCAGCCGCAGGAAAAACAGAATCGTGATCGAGAAGCTCAGGATCGGGACGGACTGCAGAAAGTCGAGCAGCGGCACGAGGATCACCTCGGCACGGCGGCTCTTGGCGGCCAGCGTCGCGTAGGTGAAGGTGAACAGCAGCGAGAACAGCAGTGCCACCAGCATGCGCAGGCCGGTGCGCGCGGCATAACCGACCAGCGCCCCGGGGGTGAGTGACAGCGGCGTCCCCTGCAGGCGCTCGAGGGAGCCGGTCAGGCCATGGGCCGCCTGGGCCAGGTAGATGAAGAAGGCGAACACCAGCACGAACGCCAACAGGTCCCAGCCGCCGGGGACGTAGCGGTCACGGATAACCGAGATGGGCAGCCGGTCAAGACGCATCCGGCGGAGTTTGCCCGAACAGGGTGATGATTGGCACCGCGCCGGGAAATGAAATGGGTGCCCGCGCTTTCTGCTCGCGGCGCGGCCAGGGCCGCCGGACGTGTTGGCGCGCGTCGGCTACCGGCCGCCGTACCGAATCTCGGTCGCCGAACCAGCGTGCGGCCCGGTACCGCCGGCCCGCGCGCTCACTCAATGAGTCCAAACGTCCGACGCGGGATCGCGCCGTGCGGCGCCTCGACCGGCAGCGTGCCGGGATCGAAAACTTCGTTCTGCGCGCGGCTGTTCGCCCGGGGCCAAATCAAGTTATCTCCAGGTAGAGCCGGCGATACTCGTCAGCCATCCGTGCACTCGTGTAGCGCTCCATGGCAGCGGCGTATGCGAGCCCGGTGCCATGAGCGCGCGCGGCGTCTTCGGTGGACATCAGGCGACGCAATCCCTGTGCGAGTTCATCAACGTTTCCGGGAGCGACCAGCTGGCCACGGGACCCATGGTCCAGCAATTCCGGGATGGCGCCCACAGCGGTTGCCAGGATGGGTACGCGCCACTGCATCGCTTCCAGCAGCACCAAAGGCAACCCCTCGGTCAGGGAACTCATCACGAATCCGGCCGCATGCTGCAACAGCCGCTCTGCGCCCTCCAGGTAGCCGGGCAACAGCACCGCATGCTGTAGCCCCAGTGCTGCGATCTTGGCGGTCAGCGGTCCGCGTTCGGCACCCTCCCCGGCAATGATGAGTCTGAAATTGGCGCTCCCCGTCACACGCGCCTTGGCGAAGGCGTCGATCAGGTTACCGAACCCTTTTTCCGGCGACAGCCTGCCGATGGCGATCAACGTGGGGCCCTGCGCCAGAAGATCAGTGACCGCAGCAGGCAGCGTGGCAGCGTTACCTGACCTCAGGTCTGCGAGTCTCTCCTCCAGGGGGGGATCCCGTTCTCGATCAGATGCCGTCGCGATGGGGCGATGCGTTGCAGAGCCGGCAGGTTCAACATGCTGCGCGTAACCGCCACGACGGCATCAACCCGGCGGATCGCCCAGCGGTCCAGGCGCTCGTAGAGCCAGAGTGCACTGTAGCGCCGACCGCCCACCCAGCCGTGGAGCGTGGAGATCATCGGACCGCGGACTGTGCGTGGCAGAGGTCCGAGCAGGATGTTCGACTTGTATCCATGGGAGTGCAGCACGTCGATCCTGAGCGCACGCGCGTGATCCAGAAGAGTACGGACAACCCGGGGCGTAGGCCTGGGCTCGATGCGGATGGGTACGACGGGTATGCCCCACGCCTGGGCCAATGCCTCGAACGCCGTCTGGCCTGCTCCCGGCCGACCTATACTGCCGAGGAAGGGCTCGTCACCGACCCGCAACTGCTCGCGGGCCAGGTACAGCAGAATACGCTCGGCTCCGTATACACCGCCGCTGTCAATGAGATGAAGAATCCTCATCGGGTCACGACTTGAACCAATTCCCAACCGAGCTCGCAGAAATGCCGGGCGCTGATCGCCTCGAACCACAGGGGCCGGGCGGGCTACGCACGAACGGCCTGCCGCCGTTGCCTGTAACCAGTGCGATGAACTGCACGTTGGTGATGATGGTCAGGCCCGAGTGACGGATCAGCCCAGCGCGACAGGCGCCTGATCCACCCCTGACGATTGATGAACGGCGTCACCGCTTCGTTGTGGGCATCGACGATCAGCCGATAGGCGTGCGCCTGGCGCAGCACACGCACAACGCGGCCAGAACCAGTGAGGGGTTGGTGACCAGCAGCACGTCGACCGGCCGCGATGCGAGCAGCGCGCGGGTCCGCCGCGCAGGATCCAGATAGCGGCGCGCACCGCGGGACGCGGGCCTTCAGGACGACCAGTTCCAGACCCAGCCCTGCACACAGTTCCTTGCGTACGGCGGTGATCGGCCCAGCTAAGGGCAAGACTCGACACTGCCATCCATATAAGTGTGCCCTAAACCCGCATTGATTGGCATCGATCAGGTCGCGATCTGCAGGGTCGCGGGACGTGCTGCAGTACCGTGCAAATGCCACTGACGTATCGTAGGATGCGGCGCCATGAAAAGCGCTTCTGTTCACGCGATTATCGCCATTTCAGTGGGTCTTGCCCTGGGACCGACCTGCAGCGCCGCGGACAGCGCCGGCGGCGTCGCCAAAGTCCGCGAGGATGCCGCATCGCTGGGTCATTCGGTGGCCGCTGAATCAAAGTCCTTCGGGCACACCGTCGCCGAGAAATCCCAGCACGCGGGACATGCCATCGCCGATACCGCACGTAGAATGGGCCTTGATGTCAAAGCCGGTGCGCAAAAGGTCAAGGCTGTCTTCGCCCATGACGGTTCCCGGCCGAAGGACTAGCTCCCTGAGCGAGATGCGGATGTGCGCGCCAGCGGGGCTGCAGCTGGCCTACCTCTCCAATGCCCATGATCCGGCGGCACGGGCCGAGGACGTCCTGGGTATTGCCACGTTCAACGGCAGTCCGAGCCCCGGGAGCGGGCATTCCCGTCGCGGCGGTCCACATGCCGCTGCTGGCCGGGGTCCCGCACCTGTACGAGGTGTGGCGCATGCACCAGGCTTCGATCTCCGGGCGGCGCGGGCGGGTGCACTTCCGGCGCACGGACGGGATCCTGTTCGGATCGATCTCGATCGCCGAGTCGGAGCTGGCGACACTTCAGTCAGCCTCTGGCAGCGCGACAGCCTCGCCATTGCAGCAGGTGACGGCCCGGCTATACGGGGAGATCTGCGCGACCCTGGAGGCCGAGAAGTACCCTCACCTGCTGCGCGTGTGGAACTATCTGCCGCACATCAATCGCATCCACGACGGCACCGAGCGCTACCAGCAGTTCAATATCGCGCGGCAGAAGGCGCTGCGGGCCTTCGGACGCGCCGTGGTGGGCAGCGTTCCGGCCGCCTCGGCCTTAGGGTCAATCGGTGACGGCCCGGTCGTGGTGTACTTCCTGGCCGGGCGAACGGCACCGATCTTTGTGGAAAATCCCCGCCAGGTCAGCGCCTATCACTACCCTCCGGAATACGGCACGCACAGCCCCGCGTTCTCGCGTGCCGCCCTGCTCAGCGACCCGGCCAGCCTCACGCTCTTCATCTCCGGTACCGCGAGCATCGTGGGACATCGCTCGCTGCATCCCGGCGACGTCGCGGCGCAGACGCGGGAGACCTTGAGCAACATCGAGGCCCTGGTCGCAGAGGCCAATCGACTGCAACGCAGCGTGCGCTTCTCGATGAGCGACCTGGTCTACAAGGTCTACGTACGGCGCCCGGAAGACCTGGCCGTTGTCCAGACCGAACTCGCCGCCGCTCCCGGCGCCTCGGCGCAGACGATTTACCTGCAGGCGGATATCTGTCGCCAGGAGCTGCTGGTGGAAATCGAGGCCACGGGCATTGCCCCGGCTGCAGCCGTTGCGTGACCTGCAGCGCCAGCTGCTGGGACTTTTCTCCACGGCGATCATGCTAGCCGCAGCCCCGGCGGCGCGGGCGGACCAGAAGCCCTTGTGGGAAGCCGGGCTCGGGGTGGGGGTGGTTGCCTTCAACGACTATCGCGGGGCTGACACCACCCACCTCTACCCCCTGCCCGTCCCCTACTTCGTCTACCGGGGCGAGATCCTCAAGTCCGACAGTGACGGTCTGCGCGGCAAGTTCTTCTCGCGCACCTGGATCGAATTTACCCTCAGCGTCAACGGCACCACACCGGTCCGCAACAGCTCGGAACGCGAGGGCATGCCGGATCTGAAATCCACGCTGGAACTCGGGGCGGCGATCAACATCCACCTGTGGCGCACCGGCGATGAACGGGTCAAGCTCGACCTGCGCATGCCCGTGCGCGGAGCGCTCACCCTGGAGGCCCCACCGCGCTTCATTGGCGGCTTCTTTGCGCCGAACATCAATCTGGACCTGGCGCAGCTGAAGGGCGCACAGGGCTGGAAGCTCGGCATGCTGGCCGGCCCGCTGTTTGCGAATCGCCGCTACAATGACTACTTCTACACGGTGGCGCCCCAGTACGCCACGGCAGATCGTCCCGCCTATGAGGCTCACGGTGGTTACGCCGGTACCGAAACCCTCGTATCCCTCACCCGCCGCTATCCCAAGTACTGGCTCGGCGCGTATATCCGCCATGACTTCCTGGACGGCGCCAGCTTCATCGACAGCCCGCTCGTGAAGACCCATAACTACTGGTCAGGCGGTATCGCGATCGTCTGGATCATCGGGCAGTCCGCGCGCACGCTGGAGAGCGCGGATTGATTCCCTCCACCACCCACCTGGTACTGATCCCGAGCTATAACCCGGGCGTCAAGGGCGTCGAGACCGTGCGTGCCGCCCGGGCGCAGTGGGCTCCGGTTTGGGTGGTGGTGGACGGAAGTACCGACGGCACCGCCGAATCCCTGGCTGCCCTGGCCACTTCGGACCCACAACTTCGCGTCATCGTGCGTGCCAAGAACGGCGGCAAGGGGGCTGCGATCTTTGACGGACTGCGGGAAGCGGACCGGCTCGGCTTCACCCACGTGCTGACGATGGATTCGGACGGTCAGCACCCGGCGCAGTGCATCGTTCCGTTCATGCAAGTCTCTGCCGACAATCCCCAGGCGATGATTCTGGGAGTACCGATCTTCGAGGCCAGTGCTCCGGCCGCACGCGTGCGTGGCCGCAGGGTCGCCAACTGGGCCACCAATGTTGAGACTCTCTGGGGCGGCATCAAGGACACGCTGTTCGGGTTCCGGGTGTATCCCGTGCGGCCGCTGCTGGCGGTGATGAACGAGACGCGTTGGATGCGTCGCTTCGATTTCGATGCCGAGGCAGTTCTGCGCCTGTTCTG
>CAVUJF010000022.1:0-10782 GCA_963741745.1 uncultured Pseudomonadota bacterium
GCAGTTGATCCGGTGTTTGTGTGGTCTGCGCTACGACGAGGCTACTGAACAAGACGGCCAGCGCGGCAAGACTGCCCACCGACCATGAACGCAGGCTGGAAATCCGGCGCGGATTGGCCCCCATGTCACTTCCCCCTCTAATAGTCAGTCAGTTATTCAAAAGCGCACCAACTGCGTCCTCTTTATTTTTTGTAAGTAGAGCAAACAAGTTTGCCCAATGCAAGACCCTATCAATTGTTAGCTTCGGCCGGCATCGTGGCGCTGCGGCAACATGCCGGTTCGCCTCCCCGGCCTGTTTTGCGCCACACTGATGGCCCCGGGGTATCGGCGGTGGGCCATGGCTGAACGGTCGAAGGCGCATGTCATCAACGACCAGATCGATCTTCTGGTGAGCCTGCTGCGCCTTGCCGCACTGATCAGCCGCCCGATGCGCGACGGCGTTGCCGACCCGGCGGGCTTCAGTTCCGACGAGCTGCGCATCCTCATGGCCCTCTCCGGCGAGGGTGCCTCCGCCGGACACGACCTGGCCGAGTTGATGGGTATGCACGCCATGAACGTCAGCCGTGCACTGACCTCCCTGCACCGCATGGGTCTGGTCGAGCGGGTCCGCGATACGCGCAACCGCCGGCGCAAGCCGTATCGGGTCAGCCCGCGCGGCGCGGCGGCGCAGCTTGCCCTAGGACCGGCGATCGCCCGCGTCGCGCGCTTCCTGCTAGGGGTGCTCACCGAGAGCGAGCGGCACCAGCTGCGCAGGATCATTGCAAAGCTCGACCACCAGATCCTCACCTGGCACCCGCGACAGAAGCACCCGCACGTACCCAGGGCCTGAGGCGCTGGCGCGCTCCCTCAGAGCTTCGCGGCAAGCACCGCGCCGAAGCGCGGGTGCGCAAAGTGCATGGGCACGTCCTGCCGGTACGGCCACGTACGCCTGATCTGGCTGGCCGGCAGCAGCACGTCAGGTCCCAGCGGGTTGGCCGGGAAGGTCTGCGTCGCCGGCTGCAGGTGGGCAACGGTGCGGGACCAGCCCTTCTCGTAGTCCGCCTGCCACTGCATCATGTAATCGAGGCGCTTTATCTTCCACACGCCCGCCTCGCGCACGTAGTCGTTCTCATACAAGCCGGCCTCGTAGAACTGCAGCGGCAGGCCTTCGGGCTTGTAGGCGCGCGATTCGTGGCTGCCGCCCATGAGCAGTCCGCGGAAGCGCCCCTTCGCGGTCTTGCGGTCCGCCGCCACGGTAATGATGTCCTGCATCTGGAAATGATCGAGCAGGAAGCCGTCCACAGGACCGTTGACCCCCTGCGTGAAGAAGTTCTGGAACCAGGTGCCGTAGAGGCGGCGCACCCCCGCATGGCCGTGATACTCGCCCGACAGGAACACCACCACCCCGTCCGGGGCGAACAGCTGCACCACGTCCTCGGCGCGGTTGAAGTCAATGTAGTAACCGTACGCCCAGTGCAGGCGCCGGATGGCCGCGACGTCCTCAAGCTCGCCGACGCGATGCTCCAGGGCTGCCAGACGTGCTTCGAGCTCGGACATGACTACCCCACGCGCAGCCGATTGCTTTGTTTGTAACACTAACAAATCATAGGAGGCGCAGCGAGGGGGTAGCAGCGTGAACTTCAAAGGCAAGACGGCACTGATCACCGGCGGGGTCTCCGGCATCGGCTTCGGCATCGCGCGGGCGTTCGCGGCCGCCGGCATCGACCTGGTGCTCACCTACCGCAATCCCGAGTACCAGGCGCGAGCAGCCGCCTGGTTCCGCCAGGCCGGCCACCGCGCGCCGCGCTTCATCGCACTCGACGTGGCCGACCGTGAGCGCTGGCGTGAGGTGGCCGAGGAGGTGGGCCCGCTCAACATCCTGGTCAACAACGCCGGCGTCAGTGTTTTCGGGCCTACCGATACCGCCAGCTACGCGGACTACGACTGGATCATGGGCGTGAACTTCGGCGGGGTCGTGAACGGGCTGGTCACCCTGATCCCGCGCATCAAGGCACAGGGACCTGGCGGTCACATCGTGAACGTCGCCTCCATGGCCGCCTACCTCTCCGGGCCCCAGGCAGGGATCTACACGGCCAGCAAGTTCGCCGTGCGCGGGCTCACCGAGTGCCTGCGCTACAACCTTGCCCCCTACGGCATTGGCGTCTCGCTGATGTGCCCCGGACTTACGCGCACCAACGCTTGGGATTCAGCGCTCAAGCGACCGGCGGGATTTGCCGACTCGGGCTTCGCCCCGCCCGAGCGCGCCGAGCTCGAGCGCTTCGGGCAGGCGTTCGAGGCCGGCATGGACCCCCTCGAGGTGGGACAGAAGACCCTGGCCGGCATGCTCGAGAACCGCGCGGTGATCTTCACGCACCCGGAGTTCGGGCAGGACTTCGATGAGATCCACCGCGCCTCCCACGCGGCCCTGCCGCAGGAGCCGGTGCCCGAGGCGCGGCAGCGCATCGAACGCCTGCGCCGGGCCGCCAACGCGGCGGCGGCGGCCGGCCAGCACATCAACCTCGATGACCTGAGCTGAGGTTTGCGCGGCGCGGCTGCGGCGCCATGGGTCACAGAGCGTTGCAGCCGCCGTCGACGAATAGCTCGATGCCGGTGATGAAGCTCGCCTCGGTGGACGCGAGGAACAGCACCGCGCGTGCCGCTTCCTCCGGTTCTCCCATACGTTGCATCGGTACCGCCGCCAGCAGGTGGGACCGCACGGCCGCAACCTGCTCAGGACTCGCGCCGCGCTTGAAGATTTCCGTCTCGGTCGGGCCCGGGGAGACCATGTTGACGCGGATGCGTCGCGGCAGCAGCTCTGCGGCCAGTACCCGTGCCACGGCGCGCAACCCGGCCTTGGCGGCCGCGTAGGCCACGCTGCCGGGAAAGCCACGGCTGCCGGCGACCGAGCCGGTGAGCACGATGCTGCCGCCGTCGCGCAGCTGCGGCAGCGCCGCCTGCAGCGCGAAGAAGGCGCCCCGCAGGTCGATGCTGTGGATGCTGTCCCAGGACGACTCGGTCACCTCCACGGCCGGTGCGAAGCCGACGATGCCGGCGTTCACGAACAGCACGTCGATACCGCCGAGCTGACCTGCCAGGCGGCCAATCACCGCGCGGCTGTCCGCCACGCAACTGATGTCGGAGCGCACCGCAAGCATACCGCTCGCCGCGGCAACGGCCGCCAGCGTCTGCTCATCGCGCCCGGTAATGGCGACCCGGCCGCCCTCGGCCTGGAAGGCGCGCGCCGCGGCCAGTCCGATGCCGCTGTTACCGCCGAGCACCAGCACGCTCTTACCCGTGAAGCGCATTAGAACATCCCGTTGGAGTTGGCAGCCTTCTCCGGTACCGGCTGGGCGACGTCCCAGTGCTCGGCGACCTTGCAGCCCTCGACCCGCAGGATATCCACCACCGCCAGGCCACGATCATCCGCGGTGAACTTCGCGTGCGAATGCACCGCGACGAGATTGCCATCGGCGATGATGCGCTTGATCGAGTAGTGCGCATCCGGGTGGCTCTGGAAGAAGGGCTCGAGGAAGGCGATCGCCGCGTCGCGACCGGTGGCCGCCATCGGGTTGTGCTGGATGTAGCCGGGCTCCACCCAGGTCTCGAACGCCTCGCGCACCTTCTTGTCGAGGTAGAACTTGGTCATGAACCGCGTGACCACCTCCTTGGGCGTCAGACGACACTCGCCGGCCTCGGCAAGCCCTATCGCGAAGGTCAGGGTCGCAGTGAGCAGCAGGACCGATGGGCGCATGGAAGTCTCCTTAGGCAGTTACGGGCATCTGAACGTGAACGGCATCAGTGCCACCGGGCGGCCGCAATGTCGGCGCCTTCACGCAGCATGCGCAGCTTCTTCCAGGTGACGGCGGGGTCGATCTTGCCGTAGCCGGCGAAGGTGCCAAAGCCGCAGTCGGTACTGGCGATCACGCGCTCGATCCCGACGATGGCGGCAAAGCGCTCGATGCGCTGCGCGATCAGCTCGGGATGCTCGACGTAGTTGGAACAGGTGTCGATGAGCCCCGGCGCCAGGATCTTCTCCGCCGGGATCTGCGCCCGCGCCCACACCTGCCACTCGTGCTCGTGGCGTGGGTTGGCCGCCTCGAACAGGATCGTCGCCGGGCGCGCCCGCAGGATGATGCCGAGCACGCGCTCGAGCGGGATATCGCAATCGTGGGGCCCCTCGTAGTTGCCCCAGCACACATGCATGCGCATCTGCTCGGGCGCAATGTCCGCGGTGGCAGCATTCAGCGCTTCGACGTTGGCCGCGGCGATCCTGAGGAATTCCGCCTCGCTCAAGTCCTGGTAGGCGGTATGGCGCGACATGGCCAGATCCGGGCAGTCCAGCTGCAGCTGCAGGCCGCTGGTGGCGATGGCCAGGTACTCCGGGCGCATGGCGCTCACGAGGTCCGCAAGATACGCCTCGTGGCTCGGATAGAAAGCATTGGGCTGGAACGCCGTGATCAGCCCGGGCGAGGCCGCGTTCATGAAGCCGCGTACGCTGCGCCCGAGCAGCGCGCGCGTGAAGCGGTGAATGTCCGCGTGACACGGTTCCAGGGTGAGCAGCTTCACCGGACCTACGCAGCTGGCGCGCACGAACTCCTGCTCACCCATGATCGCGGCCAGTTTCCTGCGCAGCTCCGGGAGCGCGGCCAGGTCCAGCGCGGGCTTACGGGCGACGTGACCGCCGAAGCCGGACAGCCGCTCGGTGACATAGGTCGAATACCCCACTTTGCCAAGCTCACCATCGCTCACGATCGAGACGCCGGCCGCCTCCTGCCGGGTCACGGCATCGCTGACTGCGGCCTGCACGAGCGCATCGAGGGCGGCCGCGTCATACGGCTTGCCATGGTCGCGCGCCAGCAGCAGCGGCACGAGCTCGGGCCCCCGCGGCAGGCTGCCGACGTGCGTTGTAAGGATCTCCGCCATGGCGCTCCTATTGCCTTTTGTAGGCAAGGCATACAAATATGTCGCTAGACGGGGGAGACTTCAACATGAATGACATCGCCACGCTGTCAGCCCGCATCGAGAAACTCGAGCACGAGCTCGCAGTGCAGCAGGATATTCACCAGGTGCGACGGCTGCAGTACACCTACGGCTACTTTATCGACAAGTCCCAGTACAACGAGGTCGTTGACCTGTTTGCCGACGACGGCGAGGTGTGGTTCCTCGGCGGCATCTACCGGGGCAAGGCAGGTGTGCGCCGCCTGTACATCGAGCGCTTCCAGACCAATTTCACCCAGGGGCACAATGGCCCGCGCTACGGATGGCTGCTCGATCATCCGCAGCTGCAGATGGTCATCGACGTCGCCCCCGACCGGCGCACGGCCCAGGTGCGCGGTCGCTCGATGATGCAGGCTGGCCTGCATCACACCGCCGATGGCAACCAGCGCGCCTGGTGGGAGGGCGGCATCTACGAGAATGAGTACGTGCGTGAGAACGGGGTCTGGAAGATCAAGGCCCTGCGCTACTTCCCCTTCTGGCATGGCAGTTTTGCCGAAGGTTGGGCGAAGACTCCGATCGACTTCGTGCCCATGGCGAAGAAGTGCTACCCGCAAGACCCTCTGGGGCCGGATACGCTCATCAATCCGCAGCCGCGCCTGTGGCCGGCAACCGATACGGTGCCGTTCCACTATGCCCATCCGGTGACCGGCCAGCCGATCGTGCTCGATAATCGTCGCGCGCGCGAGGGCTTCAAGGATGGATGAGGCGCTTGCCTGGACGGCCAAGGCCGCCATCGCCGAACTCATCACGCGCTACGCGGCCCTGAGCGATGCGGGTAATTGGGACGCACTGACGCAGCTTTACACCGCGGACGGGCGCATGAGCCGACCGATCGCCCCCGATGACTTCATCAGCGGGCGCACCGCGATTCTCGCGGCATTCAGGTCGCGGCCACGCCGCGCCTCCCGGCACCTGGTGGCCAACATACTGGTTACACTCGAGAGCGCGGAACGCGCACAGGCGTCGAGCCAGATCCTGCTGTTCACCGGCAGTGCCGCTGATGATGGCGGGCTGCCAATACAGTCAGGCGCGCCGCCGCTGCTGGGCACCTATGCGGACGTCCTGGTGAAGACTGCCGCCGGCTGGCGCTTCGCGGAGCGGCGCGGAAGCCTGGACTTCCGCTCCCCGTGACCACGCCTATGAGCCAAGCGGCCGCACAGGTCGACGCGACGATCGACTACCTCCTGCCGAGCTCGCGCATCAACCGGCGCTTCTGGGCACCGGGCAAGGAACTCAATACCGGGGTTTACGCGCCCTACCCCGTGGTCATCCGCAACGCCCGGCTCGCAGGACCCTTCACGCTCGATGAGCACGGCTTTTGCCTCGGCCGGCACCCCACCGCAATCAGTGACTGGCACAACCAGTACGGGCCTGATTCCGCCTACGCCGGCCAGGTCGCGCAGGTCGTCATGCGCCTGTGCGGCGCGGACTTCGTGGTGCCGATGGGCGGCATGATGCGCTCCTCCGCCCAGACCAGCGCAACCGTGCAACCCCCGGCCGCGGAGGCACACGTCGACTTCACGCAGGCGTGCGCCGGGGGCATCGCCGAGCGACTCTACCGCAGCGCCCGCCCGGGTGCAGCGGGCTACCAGCGCTTCATTGCCTTCAGCTTGTGGCGGGCTTTGTCGCCGCCGCCCCAGGACATGCCGGTCGCGCTCTGCGACGGACGCTCGGTCCGCAACGATGAGGGCACGCACAACACCAAGGTGGACGTGGCGGAGATTCCGACCGGGGATGCGCTGTACGCGCCCATCGAGGGCGAGGAGAACATGGCGGCGGCCACCATCTTCCACCACTCACCCGCGCACCGGTGGTGGTACTTTCCGGACATGCAGCCGCAGGAAGTGATCCTCATCAAGTTCTACGACTCGGACCATGACAAGGCATGGCGCTGCCCGCATACCGCCTTTCGCGACACTACGCGGCCTGATGCGCAGCCGCGCCGCTCCATGGAATTCCGCGGGATCGCTTACTTCACCCGGGGCTGAAGCTTGCGCCGCGCGGCGGCGCGCAGGTCATGCCGCAGCCAGCTGCGCCGCACTCACCCACCAGCCGTGCACCTGGGGTCGCAGGCGATGCGCAATCGCGACCCGCGCGACCGGCCCGGCGGCAACGTCACCGGCATCGAGAATCCATAGCGCATGCCGGAAGTCGGAGGGCCCCGTCTGCTGGTCGACGATGGTGAGCAGCCAGCCCTGGTGCGCGGGCTGCGAAGACGGCACATGCACCGGCTCACTGAAGCAATGGCCGGGCGGCAGCGCCAGCGCCTGCGGCGGCTTGCCGGTGAAATCGACCCGCAGCAGCAGGTTGAACATCACCCCGACCGGTCCCCCGGCCACCGGCGGCCCTGGCAAGTCGGGGTTCATGGTGAGCAGCCAGCCGTGCGTATACGGGCGTCCCTGGCAGGCGGCGGGAATCACGGGCAGGTCCCCCGGCGGGCCGACCACGGTCTCGTTCACGCACTCACTCTCCCCGCGCAGATCGATCGTCCAGCGCGCCAGGCGCGCACCGGCATCCTGCGGGGCGATGCTGAGTCCCGAGGCACGCTGGATGAAGGGAAACGCGTTCACGTTGGCAAGGCACTGGTCGAGATGAATGCGCCCGCCCGCATCCTCGAAGGCATTCATCATGTGGTAGCAGGAGACACCCTTGGGCCCGCGGAACCAGCGCAGTTCGGCAACGGACCCCTGCCGGGGCATGACGCCCACCCAGCTGTCGCGCTGCAGCTCGTGCACCCAGTGATCACCGCCGGCCTTGAGGCGGGCAAGGTCGCAGGTCGTCGGGTAGACCGGGAACAGCGCGTAGTTCTGCGTGATGGCGAAGTCATGCATCAGCGCGCAGTAGGGCGCATCGAACCATTGCTCGCGCACCAGTTCGCCGTGCCGGTCCGCGATGCAGTACGCCACCTTGGTGGTGGCCAGGCCCCCGGCCTCGTAGCCGAAGAAGAACATCTCCCCGGTCTGCGGATCGATGCGCACGTGCGCGGTAACGGTCTCGCTGCGCAACCGACCGCCGAAGTCATAGCGCCCGAGGGTCGCCAGGGTGTGCGGGTCAACGCGATAGGGGCGGCCATCCTCCTTGGTCATCAGCAGGCACCCGGCATGCCACACCGGGGTGGTGTTGGCGACGGTGCGATCGCGGCCGGCAACCTGCGGCTTGTCTGTAAAGGGATTGCGATACTTACCGAACAGCGCGTGTCCGGCCCGCACTTCCGCTGCATGCCGCTCGGTCTGGACGTAGCGGATCGCGAAGCTCACCCGGCCAGCCGCGAAGCGCAGCGCCGATACCATGCCGTCACCGGAGATGACGGCCGCGCCGTCCTCCACGTAGGGTGGAAAGGCCGGATCGGGAATGGCGCGGAAGAACGTGCCGGCGACCTCGGCCGGGATGCGCCCCTCGACCGGCAGCGCCTCGAGCTCGTACTCCTCACCGATGGGCGTGTTCAGGCCCGTGAACTCTGGCAAGTCCGGAAAGCCGCGTGTGTTCATGGCGCTCCACCAAGCCTATCGGCCGCGCGAGTGATGGTGCGCGTTGGGCGCAACCTTGACAAGCAAGCCCTCACGCAAACCACAGGGCAAGCGCGCGCATCTCGATGCTCACGCGCGCTGGCGCATCTGCCGTGCACAGGGGGTTGTCGAAGGCGACGTGCGGCACGCAGTGCGCGTATCCCGGCTCGCTGTCGTGAGTCTTGAAGAGGATCGCTTCCTCACGGTGCATGTTAGGAAACCAGTGCCACCGGTGCGCCGGGGCGTATGCGACCACCAGGCCCTCGAAGGACCACTCGGGCTGACCGGGCGCATCGAACACGGCGTCGGCGGCGATGAGGTCAGCGCTGCTCACGGTGCGCGCGTCGCACACGGCCAGGGGCACGTCCTGTGGCGGCGCGGAAACGACGCGCCAGATGTTGTAATGCACGGAGCGCACGACCCTGCGTGCCGCGGGCGCCGCGCGCTGCACGAACGCCGCGGCGGTCGTATCACTCACGTCGACGTGCGCAAAGCGCGCGGGACGTGAGTTGTCCAGCGCGCCCGAAAGGGCGGAACGCTCGCTGAAGCGTAGGATCCCGGGACTGTTGACCAGGACCTGGTCAGCTCCCGAGACCTTCGCCACCAGAGCCACGATCTCCGCGCGGTAAATGGCTTCGCACGCGACTCGGTCGGTGAAGTCGGCCACCGCGCTGCGGTGCGGCACGAGCGTGAAGCCGGCACCATCGAGTGACATCTCGCGTCCGCGCGCGTCCGTGATCTCCATTTCCACGGGCGCGATGTCAAGGACGTCGCGGCTGTGGTCGTTGGCGTAGTAGCGCGGGCGGGCAACGCGCCGTCCGGCATAGGCGATCAAGGCGCGCGTGTGCATGCTAGTGCCCCGCTGCAGCCCAAGGCGACATCATACCGGGTTTCTTCCCCATAGCGCCGTCAGCACGGGCAGCACCGAGGGACGCAGCTTCTTGGGCACCCTCTTGAGCAGCGCGGCCTCGTGCGCTGCTACCACGCGCCGCGCCTTTGCAAGCAGCATACGCCCGCTGCCGGTCAGATCGAGCGCCTGCGACCGCCCGTCCACCTGCCGCCGCTCGATGATCCCGCGCCCCTCGAGGCGGCCGACAAACGGGACCATATTGGCGCGCTGGATGTCGAGGATGCGGCCGGCACGGCTTTGGGTGAGGCCCGGGGAGGCCTCGATCAACATGAGCAGGGCCACGTCCGCGTGCCGCAGCTCCAGGGGCGCGAGGCGCTCGTTGAGCGCTGCCAGTGCCGCCGCCGAGGCGCGCCGCAGCACGTAGCCGGGAAGATTGAGCAGTGGATCCTTCATGCGAACGGCGATTGTCAGTGGCGGTGCCTGCGAGCTACAATGCTATGCATCATAGCAATCTTTCCGGCGCCCGCCGCAATCGGCAGCGCCGCAGTCCGCATCCGCGCACATCCCCACCCAGCGACCCAGCGAGAAAGCCCATGAGTGAACGAGCCGAAGCCGATACCGTTGCGGTCCGCGTCAGCGGCGGAATCGCCTGGGTGAAGTTCAATCGCCCGGAAAAGCGCAACTGCATGAGCCCGAAGCTCAACCGCCAGATGCTGCGCGTGGTCACTGAACTGGAGTTCCGCGGCGATGTCGGGGTGCTGGTGCTCAGCGGCGAGGGCACGGCCTGGTCAGCCGGCATGGACCTTAAGGAGTACTTCCGCGAGACCGAGGCGCAGGGACTGCCGGGGGTGCGGCGGTCACAGCGCGAGGCGTACTCCTGGTGGGAGCGAGTGCGCTGGTTCCAGAAGGTCACCATCGCGATGGTCAACGGCTGGTGCTTCGGTGGCGCCTATGGGCCGCTGTTTGCCTGCGATCTGGCCTTCTGTTCCGACGATGCCCAGTTCGGCCTGTCGGAGATCAACTGGGGGATTCTGCCCGGCGGCGGCGCGAGCAAGGTGGCCGTGGAGTTGATGCCGATGCGCAAGGCAATGTACCACGCACTGCTCGGCGAGAACCTGTCGGGCCGTGAGGCGGCCGCGGCCGGGCTCGTCAATGAGTCCCTTCCCGCAGATCAGCTCGAGGCGCGGGTGACCGCGGTGGCGCAGAAGCTGCTGCAGAAGAACTGGGACACCCTCAAGGCCACCAAGGATGCGATCCGACGCGTTCGCGAGATGAGCTATGACAACGCCGAGGACTACCTGATCCGCGCCCAGGAAGCACTTAACTTCCACGACAAGTCCGACGGGCGTCACCGCGGGATGAAGCAGTTCCTGGACGACAAGACCTACAAGCCCGGGCTCACCGGCTACGACAAATCCAAGTGAGTGCCCGCGGCATCCGGTGAAACTG